>NZ_JBHUIO010000001.1:0-1911 GCF_042682745.1 Tumebacillus lipolyticus
TGACTCGCATCTCTCTTCGTAACACTCGTTTAGTTTTCAAGGATCAATCGTTTTGCTCTTTCGCGTCAACCGCTCTCTCGCGGCGACAAGAGATAATGTATCACATCTCATTCAGCGAAGTCAACAGTAATTTTTCCCTGTGTGAAAACCTGATGAAAGATCGCTTGGCACGTATCAAACCGCACCGATCAAGTCGTTCATCGCTCGCGGCGACAAGACTTATCTTATCATGCCCCGACATCTCACTCAATCACACAGACCAAACAAACCGAAACAAAATGCATCCATCCCTGTTCCCACCCGCTCTTTTCTCCCGCTCGCACAGAATCGCTCACAAGATCGGCTCACTTCTTAAAGCACACAAAAAACCGCTTCAGCAGTGCCAGCCGCAGCGCTCTTTGGGGCAACATCCTCTTCTCAACCACTTCTCCTTCAACTATAATGATAATCATTATCAGTTGCAGAGAGGATCAACTCTGAACTGGAGATGACGAAATGCCGATATAAATCATTTATCTGGTTACATAACGGTATATGGATATATGCATTTGGAGGATACATACATGTGGGTGATCTATGCTTTTGGTGCCGCGCTGTTTGCTGGCATAACCTCAATTTTTGCGAAAATCGGAATTCAAAACACAGATTCCAACCTCGCTACCGCTCTGAGAACTGTGATTGTCGTCATTTTTGCCTGGATCATCGTATTTGCGGGAAACATGCATCATACGCTTTACGACATCAGCATGAAGTCCCTCTTTTATCTCATTTTATCAGGGGTGACGACCGGCGCTTCTTGGATTTTCTATTTCAGAGCGCTTCAATTGGGAAATGTTAATGTCGTCGTTCCAATTGACAAATCGAGCACGGTGATTACGATGCTCTTTGCGATCATCTTGCTCGGCGAGCCGGTCACGATACTAAAGCTCATCAGTATGGCGATGATCGGCATCGGAACGTATATGATGATTCAAAGACAAGACGTTGAACGATCTGCTGACAGGAGCAGGACTTGGATTTGGTACGCCGGACTGTCCGCGTTTTTCGCGGCAATTACAGCCATTTTGGGGAAGGTTGGGATCGAGGATGTTGATTCCAATGTCGGTACCGCCATACGAACGATTGTCGTGCTGATCATGGCATGGTCGATCGTGTTTGCCACAAAAAAGCAGGGCGGCATCAAAGAAATCGACAAAAAAAGTTGGCTCTTTCTTACATTGTCCGGTTTGGCTACCGGCATGTCCTGGCTGCTTTATTTCAAGGCATTGCAAGAAGGACAGGCAAGTGTAGTGGTGCCGATCGACAAGTTGAGCATAATCGTGACGATCATCTTCGCTTATCTTGTATTTAAAGAAAAATTGTCTATCAAAGCTTTTGTCGGTCTCGTCCTGCTTATCTTTGGAACCTTGTTGTTGCTGCTCTGACTATTTTTCGCTGCTACTCCGCGGTTGTTTTGGCAATGGATCAAGTAATGAGTGACATATTCCATCTTCCAAACATACAAAAAGCTCTCGAATTATCCAAATTGATAATTCGAGAGCTTTTTAATCGTTACGTTACGATGCCCTTTCGCATACAAAGAAAAAAGACCCGATCATCAGATCGGGTCTTCACTTGCCTAGCGACGTCCTACTCTCCCAGGACCCTGCGGTCCAAGTACCATCGGCTCTGCGGAGCTTAACTTCTGTGTTCGAGATGGGAACAGGTGTGACCTCCGCGACATTATCACTAGACGGCTGGTGCGGTCAAGAGGACTTGAACCTCCACAGGGTTGCCCCCACAAGAACCTGAATCTTGCGCGTCTGCCAATTCCGCCATGACCGCGTATGAAATTTGAAAAAACACGCCTAGCGGCGACCTACTCTCCCAGGACCCTGCGGTCCAAGTACCATCGGCTCTGCGGAGCTTAAC
>NZ_JBHUIO010000002.1:0-165499 GCF_042682745.1 Tumebacillus lipolyticus
GTGGCAATAAGGCAAAACACGTTGCTTGAACAGGTGTCACGCGCTGGATATTCCGGAAGAAAAGGTACAAAACCAACAAACTGGCCGCGAGCGAGAAGAAGTTGGGAATGATCATTCTGCTGGCGTATTCAACGAACCCAATGTTGAAATAGTCGGCCGAAACGATGTTCACCAGGTTGCTCACGACGAAAGGAAGCGATGTCGTATCCGCGATAAAGCCGCTCGCGAGTATGAACGGAAATATCATCTTGTCAGGTAACTTCAGCGCTCGAACCTGAGCGAGTACGATGGGAGTGAGGATTAGAGCGGCACCATCATTTGCAAACAAGGCAGCGACCGCAGCCCCTAAAAATACGACATACACGAACATCAAGCGACCGTTGCCTTTCGCTAGACGGGCCATGTGAAGAGCTGACCACTCAAAAAAGCCGATCTCATCCAGTAGCAAGGAGATGAGAATGATCGCAACAAAAGCTAACGTAGCATTCCAAACGATCCCGGTGACTGTCCAAACATCGGCGAAACTCACAACTCCGCAAAGGAGTGCGAGCATTGCCCCTCCGGAAGCCGACCAGCCAATGGAAAGCCCTTTCGGTTGCCAAATCACAAAGACCAGAGTGATCGCAAAGATGGCAATCGCAATCCATGCCATTGAAGACATATTTCCAACCACTCCTTTTAACGAGAGATGTTTACCTACAACATACTTTGCGGCCTTTTGTTTTGAGTTCCTCAATCTGACTGCCCATGTCCGGAAGAACTTTCAGGTTTTCTTGTAGGAACGGATAAAGCGAGCCATCTAAAGAGTAGAAGATCCACTGTCCTTCTCGACGCTCTTGCACCAGCTTTGCGTTTTTGAGTTTTCTTAAGTGCTGAGAAATGGCAGGCTGTGTCATCTGCAAGATCTCGACGAGCTCACAAACACATAGTTCTTCACTTCTCAACAAGGCGAGAATGCGCAAGCGTGTCTTATCTGCTAGGGCTTTGAAGCATTCCTCCAAAACTTCGATCTCCATCTCATCACCTCATCAGTATATAATCATATGCTTATATACATGTCAATCGAGATGCTTTTACATTTCTCCAGAAGCAAAAGCATAGTCCATCGTAGGGATGGACTTTGCCTATTTACTTGCAACAGGAATCGACGGAAGCCAGTTCAGAGGGGGCCGACGGTGCACAGCAAATCGATCCTGCTTGTGGAGCTTGAGCTGACTCGAACTCGGAGTCCGCTTTCGTGTAGAAGATCTCCCACGCATTTCCTTCCGGATCATGGACCCAAATCTTATCCTGTACAGCATAGCAGCAGGTAGTGTTGATTTCATCAAGAGATACAAGGCCGGCTGCTTGGAGACGAGCTTTGTGTGCAATCACCTGTTCTGTGCCCTGCACTTGGAATCCAAGATGATTAAGTGCACCACGGTTCTCATAGGGACGAACGTTCATCGAGAAGTGCAACGGTGGGTTGTTCAGCTCAAATTTCGCATAGTTTTCCTTCACCTTGGTCGGTTCTGTTCCGAAAAAGGCTTTGTAAAACTGGAGGTTCGGTTCAAGAGCCTTTACATTGATGGCAAGATGCATAACTTCCGGATCGATGATGTCCGAAGTTTGTTTCGAGATGTCGATCCCTTTCTTAGCCATCGATTTGACAGCACTCGGGTTCAGACCATGTGCTTCGATGCCTGCACTTCGAACCTCAAATCGGTCACCCAAATACTTTTTCCCGAACCCTTCTGCAATTTGGCTGCGGCAAGAATTTCCTGTGCATTCATCGAGAAATGAAGGGGAGGATTGTTCAGTTCGAACTTTGCGTGGTTCTCTTTGACTTTAGTTGGTTCGGTGCCAAAAAAAAGCGAGGTAAAACTCCAAATTCTCCTCAAGGTTCGTTACATTAATTGCGACGTGTATACGGAAATCAGCCATGATTCTCATCCTTTCATCTACTGAATAATTGTCAACCAGAAGTATAAACCGACTAGCGTAATGAAGAGCGTTGGAAGTGTTAACACAATACCTGTTCAAGGGGCTCGCTTTTCGTAAATCGCAGCTGAGCAAAGTTCAACTAACGTTTCCCGGTAGCGAAATCGTCGTTACTTACTTTACGATACAGTTATCACCCGAAGCCCTCTACTAAGTGTTATTATTGACATAATCTATTTTCGATGAAAAAGGGGTAAAAAATATGATGAACTCTTCGGATTCAACATCAAATAAGAAGGCGATAATTCTGGTGACAGGGATGTCGGGTACAGGGAAATCAACGGTTCTGGTCGAACTTGCTCGTAGAGGGCATAGAGTTATCGACACTGATTACGATGGGTGGAGTGAGAATGTGGATGGTTCCGGGTGGTTGTGGCGAGAGGATCGCATCGATACGCTGCTCACTAGACATACCGAAGGTGCTTTATTCATTTCAGGTACAGTATCAAATCAGGGTAAATTTTACTCGAGGTTTGATGCAATAGTGCTGTTAAGCGCCCCCCTTGAAGTAATCCTTGAACGTGTGGCTTCCCGAAAGACGAACGAATATGGAAAAACTGCCGAACAACGTGAAGAAATTGTACACTATGTCAACACTGTCGAGCCTCTATTACGTGCTGGAGCTACAATTGAAATTGATACCCGCACGCCACTTGATCAAGTTGCAACCGAGCTTGAGCTCATTGCCAAGAATCCAGCAATCTAATACTTTATTTTCACAGACAAACATCTACAATATAGTCTAGAATGAACGTCCATGAAATCTTAAGATAAATGGACATGAAAAAGGGGCGTCGCTGTCACCAAGACCAAACATGTGGATATAATTGGATATCCATTGGTGACCTCGCTATATTCGTTTTCTTTTGCATCATTTTCGCTTAGCGTACGTTTTCCGCGTTTTGTTGGCGGTACCCCTTTAAGGCCTTTCTGCTTGAGTTCCTCAATCTGACTGCCCATGTCCGGAAGAACTTTCAGGTTTTCTTGTAGGAACGGATAAAGCGAGCCATCTAAAGAGTAGAAGATCCACTGTCCTTCTCGACGCTCTTGCACCAGCTTTGCGTTTTTGAGTTTTCTTAAGTGCTGAGAAATGGCAGGCTGTGTCATCTGCAAGATCTCGACGAGCTCACAAACACATAGTTCTTCACTTCTCAACAAGGCGAGAATGCGCAAGCGTGTCTTATCTGCTAGGGCTTTGAAGCATTCCTCCAAAACTTCGATCTCCATCTCATCACCTCATCAGTATATAATCATATGCTTATATACATGTCAATCGAGATGCTTTTACATTTCTCTAGAAGCAAAAGCATAGTCCATCGTAGGGATGGACTTTGCCTAATTACTTGCAACAGGAATCGACGGAAGCCGGTTCAGAGGGGGCCGACGGTGCACAGCAAATCGCTTCTGCTTTTGGAGCTTGAGCTGACTCGAACTCGGAGTCTGCTTTCGTGTAGAAGATCTCCCACGCATTGCCTTCCGGATCATGGACCCAGATCTTATCCTGTACAGCATAGCAGCAGGTAGTGTTGATTTCATCAAGAGATACAAGGCCGGCTGCTTGGAGACGAGCTTTGTGTGCAAGCACCTGTTCTGTACCCTGCACTTGGAATCCAAGATGATTAAGTGCACCACTGTTCTCATAGGGACAAACGTTCATCGAGAAGTGCAACGGTGGGTTGTTCAGCTCAAACTTCGCATAGTTTTCCTTCACTTTGGTCGGTTCTGCTCCGAAAAAGGCTTTGTAAAACTGGAGGTTCGCTTCAAGCGACTTTACATTGATGGCAAGATGCATACGCAACTGAGACATTGGAGATCTTCCTCTCTGGTTTTGGTTTTGGTTTTGGAGTGCATTCAGATCAAAAAAGTTTGATATGAGGATCAAAAAAATTAGCAGCCGGAAGGACCTTTCAGTCGGAAGAGACAGCAAAGCTCGTCGGAGAGGATGTGGTTGACTTCTTTTTGATTGATTTGGTAGTAGTTCCACTTTCCCTGCATCTCCACTTGAATCAGCTCCTGATCGAGCAAGATCTTCAAATGGTACGAGAGATTGGATTGCGGCATATCGATCATCTCGACCAGATCACACACGCATACCTTGCCGTGTTGAACCAGCAAGTTCATGATGTGCAGACGCTTCGCGTCCGAGAGCGCTTTGAACTTCGCTTCGTATTTCTTAAATAGATCGGCGGATACTTCCGAGGTCATTGGGAGCTCTTGCATTTTGTACACCTCATATCAAAAATCTTTGATTTGTCTCTCTGCAGACATTTTATTCGATCTGGAAAGAATGTGCAAGGTCAAATCAAAAAAATTTGATGTTCATGATTGGCATGCTCAGTACAAATGATTATTTACCCATAACACAGGAGTAGGATGAGCACCTCTCAGGCTGTAGGACTATCGAGGATATCCTCGATATGGTCTAAAGGGGTAGAGCGATGATCAAGGTGCAATAAATCAAAAATAGAAATTCAAAAACAACCTTCCGAGCTAGAGCAGGAAGGTTGTTTGATAGTATCGGTTGACATTGGAAGATTGACAAAATACACCTGTCCGTGTATCTTTATCACAAATATATGAACATATGATCATATATAATATGTGATCGTGATGAAGCAGGCATTCTTCATACTTAGCTGTGATCGCTGATCGTGGCGCTACGTTGATCGTTGTCGCCAATGCCATGCGACTCATGCTTAGTCGTTAAAGCGGAAGACAAAAACGGCTGCCATCGAAATTGATGCTTGCCTTTCGATCGGTCGTAATTCTGGAAAGGGTGATGGTCTGATGGAATACAACTTTGAAGTCGTGGTAATCGGCGCAGGACAAGCGGGGCTGTCCATGGGATACCACTTAGGTCAAAAAGGCGTATCCTATACGCTTCTGGAAGAGCATCCAAGAGTAGGCGACTCTTGGCGAAACAGGTATCAATCGTTGGAACTGTTCACCCCGCGAGAGTATTCAGCATTGCCAGGGCTCAAGATGATTGGAGAACCAAAAGGATATCCCACCAAAGACGAAGTAGCCGACTATTTAGAAATGTATGCGGAGCATTTCCAGATGCCAGTCATGCTCAACACTTCTGTGCAGGCGCTACAAGCGGTTCCGAACGGTTTTCGAATCTCCACGAGTCGTGGAGACATTCACGCTCATAAAGTGGTGGTTGCAATCGGAGCGTTTCAAAAACCGTTTACCCCGGCATTATCTGGAACTGTGGCAGACAGCGTGTTTCAAATACATGCGGCCGATTATCGCGATCCGTCCCCGTTGCGCGACGGAGCTGTCCTCGTGGTAGGAGCTGGAAACTCTGGTGTTCAGATTGCACAGGAGCTGACCGAAAAGCATCAGGTCATCCTGTCGGTCGGGAAAGAGATGAAATTTTTGCCAAAAGAGTGGATGGGACGCAGCATCTTCAAATGGATGGATCTAACTGGAGTTGCAAAGGCCACTGTAGATAGCAAGCTAGGCAGATTCATTCGCAAAAACGACCCGATTATCGGGTTTGAAGTCAAAGCGTTTTTAAAATCGGGCGCGATTCAATTGCGCCCGAGAACGAAGTCTGCCAATGGCAACGAGATCGTATTTGAAGACGGTTCGTCTTGTGAAGTTCAAAATATTATTTGGGCAACCGGATATCGCAGTGATTACAGGTGGATCAAGTTATCAGGATTGTTTGATGAGGATGGAAACGTGATTCATCAGCGCGGTAAGACACCGGTGCCGGGGATCTTTTTCCTCGGGCTGTCGTGGCAATATAGAAGAGGTTCAGCGCTGTTGATGGGCGTAGGGGAAGATGCTGAATACTTGGCGGGTTGGATGTAAGGGCAAGCGACACTCTTAGAATGAACAGGCCGTGATCAAATGGACACGGCTTACCGCACCGGATGTGGCTTTTCGATCGCTGGTGGGATAAGGGCGAGGTGTGGGGCGGCAGTGGCAAGGAGGGGGCAGATGCCGATCGTATCTGAAGACGCTTGGAGCGAGATGGAGTATGTGCTGCAAGAAGCTTTCGCCCTGTTCCGAAATTCGGGTCGCCTCTCTCATTAGCCAAGTCGCCGAATCTTGACTTACATTAGCGAACATGTTATTTTGATCTTTATCGAAACATTGGCGAACAGCAAGTATAGGCTTTGAAAATACTCTATGGCCGCTAATCTTAATTAGCGGCCATGTATTAGTTTGCGCGGAATAAACATCCGCTTTTTAATGATTTATATCCTTGTCTTATGGGGATTCGTGTTTTTGTGGCGGTGAATGAGGCGATCTAATATAGAGGATTTTTAATTTATAGCAGAGAGGTGAGTTGAATTGACTAGAGATATTAGCCGATTCAAAAACGTTTCAGTGTTCCAAGCGCTTCTAAATTAAACACAATAATTTAGAAGCGAGGGAGAAATATGGGTAATCAAAGAATCGTAAACAAGTCATTTCTTTTGTTATTTTTCAGCAACTTTTTCGTTTTTATTGGGTTTGAAATGTTGCTCCCAATTTTGCCAGCCTATTTGTTGTCTATCCATGCATCTTCTATTCAAGTAGGTTTGGTCACAGCGTTATTTTCGATCGGCGCTGTGCTAATCAGACCTTTTGTGGGCTACTACTTGATTGATAACCAACGGAAACGATTAACCATTGGTGCAAGTGCAGCGTTGATGCTTATTACGCTTGTATATCCTTTCCTCAGCAATGTATGGCTGTTTCTCTTTTTCCGTTTTTTCCATGGCATTGCCTGGGGAGTATCAACAACCGCCAATAGTACGATCGCAGTCGATTTAATTCCCAAGAAACGATTAGGAGAGGGGATGGGGTATTTTTCCGTTTCCACAACGGTTGGTGCGATCATAGCACCGAGTGTAGGTATCTTTATCTACGACTCTTTCTCCTTCCAACATTTGATATGGTCATCCGTAGCACTCAGTTTTTTGGCAGTAATGACGCTTCTAGCGATGCGGTCACCTGCTCCTGTTCAGGGTGAGAAACCAACCTTTCAATTTGTGAAAACGATTTTCGAAAAAGACGCATGGTTTCCCGCACTCTTGATGGTAATCACAACGTTTCCTTTTGGAGCTGTTGTTACTTTCCTCGTTCTTTTCGGTCAAGAACAGGGATTGGATCGTATTTTTCTGTTCTTCCTTATCAATGCGGCCGTCTCAACTGCATTACGTCCGTTTACTGGCAAATGTTATGATAACAAAGGGCCGTGGTTGATCATCATCGGATCAGCCATATTAGGATTTTTGTCGCTGCTCATCTTGTCTTATGCAACCAATGATCTTCAGCTTATTATCGCGGCGATTTTATTTGGTGCAGGATATGGAACAGTAACACCTTCCTTGCAAACATGGGCGGTTCAGAAGGTAAGTAAAGAAAAAAGCGGAGCGGCCAATGCGACTTTTTTTTCCAGTTTTGACGTTGGTGTTGGAGTTAGCGCATTTGTACTAGGTATTTTCGCTAAATGGATTAGTTTAGCTTTGATCTTCCGGATAGTTAGTATATGTTTTATTGTTGTTGCTTTTTTAGCCTATAAGGATTATAGGAAAGAAAAGAAAAAGGGAAAATTGAACTAAAAACAAAACCGTCTCTATGTTCGATAGAGGCGGTTTTGTTTTGGAATTATATCGGCCAGCCGGCAACGGCGCCCGAATCAGCCTACCACCACCAGCATAGCGCCCTGCTCAGCTCGACCCGGTCGCCGTTGCACGCTGGCTAAACCGAGCTTACCATCGCATCTCCTCTCAGGATCAACTTTGGAACAAGACGGATATAGATCAATTCCCCGATGATTTCAACCAGTGTCTGCGTCACGATGACAGCGGTGACCAAGCTGCTGGTGTCTGCAGGTAAAGCTAGCGCGAAGGGAAGAACCACCAGCGAGTTGCGGGTTGCACCGCTGAAGATTAACGCGCGCCCCGCCCCGATATCCAGTTTGAACCATCGGGCGAGAAAACGGGAGATAAAAGGCGTGATCGCCATAAAAGCGATGTAGATGGGGATCACAGATCGAATCATCTCGAAAGACCCGGACAGCTTGCCGATTTGGGAGGCGACGATGACGAATAGTGTGATCGCCATGAAAGGTACGGGAATCCAAGCTGAAGCTTCCAGAAGACCTGCCCCCAGCCGACCTCGTTTCGCTACCGCTTGGATGAGCAAAGCGATGGCTAACGGGAGCGCGATCAGCTCGAAGAATGATTCGAAGAACGGTGCAAAGTGCACAAGCTTCGACGCTTCCTCGCCCATAAAAAGCCATAGGTAGACGGGCAACAGCAACATCTGGGTGACAAAAAGCAGGGGAGTGGCGATGAGGATCAATTTTTCATTGCCGCGCCCAAGCTGGGTGAAGACGATGACATAATCGATGCAAGGTGTGAGCAGGACGAGAAAAACGCCGAGCAACAGCGGCGGGTGATCAGGAAGAAACCGCGTCAAGATCCAAACGAGGATCGGGATGAACAAATAGTTGACGGTGAGCAGCGCATAGATAAATCGCCGATTGCTCAGCGCTTCTTTGATGCGAAAAAATGGGATCTGAGAAAACATCCCGTACATCAGGATGCCGAGGCTGATCGAAATCCAGCTGACGAGGTTCGAACCGAAATCTGTCCAGAGCAATCCCACTCCTGCAGCGAGTGCAAGCGTTGCAATATAGACCCATACTTGATTGTTTTCCAGTTGTTCTCTTGTGATCATGAGGAGACCCTCCACTTCCAAACCATAACTCACCGACTATTGTAACATCTCTGTTCCTTCATCGGTAATCATGCTTTCTGGATGCATTGTGGGCGTAGATGAGGACATTCGTGATCGCACATGTCATTCTATCATCGAGATATGGGAGCAGAAAAAGGGGAAACAGGTGTGGCAAAAAATAAGGAGCCTGTGTTACAGATAATCGGGGAGGAAAGATCGAATCGAGGGGAGCAGGGCACAAAAAGCAGAGACCGCATGTCTTGGCCTCTGCTTGAGAGCTGCTCTAGCAATTAGCCGGGCCTATCGCTCAGTTGGCAGAGCGGCCGAGTCTTAATCTGTCGGTCGCAGGTTCGAGCTCTTCTGGGATAACCAAACAAATATGCATAAATGAATATCTACTAGCCGTTCATACCTGAATGCACGCGAAATAGTAATGTTGTGAAAACGAAATCAGCCAAATTCAGGATAACATATAAAATGATTATCCGGTAACATGAATATGTAATTACAAAAAAGAAGGGGTGTTATTGATGAAGAAATTGGTTGTTGGAATGCTCTCTGCTTTAGTTCTCACACTCGCGGTCGCTCCTCATGGAGTAAATGCGGCAAATTATCAGGACGGCTATGAGAACAACGATAAGTTTGCAGACGCGTATCCGATTGGGCAAAAACCATTTGCGATTTTGGCAAGCCTTTGGGGAGATCCTACAACATCAACTAAAAGTGGATGGGATGAAGATTTTTACGAGGTCACAAGTTCAAGTCAGAATGAATTGGAAATCACTTTGCAGGTTCCCAAGAACAGTGCTACTGTAACTTATGATTACGACTTAGAACTCTATGACGCAAACTTCAACTTGGTCGCGTCTTCTAAGAATAGCGGAAACAAAGACGAAAAGATTGTGCGAAACTTACAAGGAAAAAAGCATTACATCAGAGTGTATAGCTATAACGATTCGTATACAACCAGCAAGTACATCTTGACTGGTCTGGAACGCTTTTTAGGGTAGGCGATAGAAGGGACATCAAGAAAACCAATCTGCACAACCGAAGCTCACCTCTCACGAGGTGGGCTTCTTTGCTTGCAGGTTAGAGGCCACAGCATTTGCTTGGATCAATAAAAAAGGAGGCGAGAGCCTCCTCCTTAGGGAATTCTATCCACCTTGCGCACAAGCCCTGAGTAATGCGCTTGAATCTTGTCACCGATAATTTCAGTATCGTCCAGGGAAAGTCTGCCAACGTAAAAATTACTATCTGCGTAATCATAATAGAAAGGGACAGTCGTCCCGAGAGGGTAGTCTACGTACACGTGAACAACTTTTGAATGGGGGAAGATACTTTCTACACTTGCTGAGGTTAGACTGGAAGTACCAAGGCTAACAGGGGCTGCACTAGCGGATGAAGCGATTGCTAGGGCGGAGAAAACAGCAAGAGTACCAATTGCTAGTTTTTTCACTGTTTATCAACTCCTTATATTTTAAATTTAGTATAACATCGGGAAACCGAGCGTGTTTTCTTGAAAAATTGCGCTTTAGAGAAGCTGGGGTACTATTTGCGGCACAAAATCATGCATTATCGCCAATATATATTCATTTATGAATATTAGGAGAAGTGCAAGCATAAAAGCTCATCACGCGCTGAAGACAGCGCCGTCTGATGGGCTTCTTTGCTTGCAGTTGCCAACAAAAAAAAGGAATCGGAACGATGTCCCCGACAGAAGCTCGCATGTTCAACAAAATGGCAGAGGAGATCCGCCAGACCGCGGTAACGCCACGCAGTCAGCAAGGCAAGAGGTGTGTGGATCAGGATGGGTGCTTGGCTGAGCAGATAATCCGTCTACAGCAAGAGAAAGCCGCCCATTCTTTGTTAAGAGAAAGGACGGCTTGATCTTATGACAGCATGTTACCAAGAGATTGTGCCAGTGGTCGTCGAAGGGGTGTTGCAAACGACTTCGAGATAGTAATCGCCAGACTTCAGTTTAGAGCTGGACGAGAAACCGATCGATCGGTTTCCACTTTGAAGGAACTCCGGAATGATCTCATCATCAAAGATAATGCCCTTCTTGTAGACTGAGTAGTAGCATGCAGAAGTAACACCGGAAACTGTAGCGCTTTGAGACCCTGAAACGTTCAAGTAAGCATCCGAAGTAAGGGTGAAGTTTTTCTTTTGAGGAACCCAGGTACCAGAGTGGGTGAAGCTGTACGTAGTCGATCCTGCGTACGCAACCGTTGCAACAGCAGTGATCATACCAACGGCGGCTAAAGATGCAATCAATTTTTTGTTCATTTGAGAACCTCCAGACTATTTGTTATTTACTACCTGAGCACATAATATTATATTTTAAATAAGAAGTCAAATAGTAAAATAAAATCGAATAGCAAAAGCATCGATGAGATGCGGCTGGAACATTACCTGCGCATCAAAGAAACGAGAAAAGGGCTGGGATGCGTAGAATTTGGCGAAAAGTGGATGGACGACCTTGAGAAAACAATGATTGCCCCCATCGCACCCCGAAACTAATGAGTATGAGCGCATCGACTACCAGACGGATGCTGATGATAAACACCTTAGAGAAGTGCCACCGATCAGCTACTTCCATAACAATCCCATTCTGTAAGCCTTGACAAGATGGAAGGATGTGTTATAAATAATATATGATCAATTGTTCATATATTTGTTTTATTGACAAAAGACGAAGAGATACAAAACGAATCGATGGAGAAAAAAGCATTGCACCACTTTCAAACGGAGTGGTGATAAAAGGAAAGGGATCGATACGCTCCCAGTGTGGTACAAGTACAATCTGCAAGGAAGTACGCGCATCCTGACTGTTCTCACAAAGTGGTGCTGTTATCGACAGGTCGGGAGAACTTTGCGGAGCAAAACGTGCGACGTCGGGGAAGTAAAGAAGCAGACCTTTCAGCAGAGAATGGAAACGAAACGACAAAAGCAACACAAAAGAGAGACCGCGTAGAAAATCCCGTAAATCATCGTGCAGGAGGGAATGGCATGGGACACCATCATAAACATGGACATCATCATCACCATCATGGAGACGGCAGCAAGCGTTCGCTGACCATCGCGCTTGTGATCACAGGCGGCGTGTTTGTAGCAGAGTTGATCGGGGGGATCATGACGAACAGCTTGGCGCTGCTCTCCGATGCGGCCCATATGTTTAGCGACGTGGCGGCGCTGTTGCTCAGCTTGATCGCCATCTGGCTGGCTCGAAAGCCGGCCACGTTGCGCCGTACGTTTGGGCTGCACCGCGCTGAAATTTTAGCTGCGCTGTTCAATGCGCTCACGCTGATTCTCGTCACAATCTACATCTTTTGGGAAGCGTATGAGCGCTTTCAAGATCCACCTGAGGTGCAGAGCGGATTGATGCTCGTCGTGGCGGTGATCGGATTGCTGGCCAACCTGATCAGCGCATGGTTCCTCGCCCGCGGTGGCGAACACAAGCACAACCTCAATGTGCGCGGTGCGCTCCTGCACGTGCTCGGAGATGCACTCGGTTCGGTCGGCGCGATCGGCGCGGCCCTGGTCATCATGTTCACCGGTTGGAAGTATGCCGATCCGATCATCAGCGTGATCATCGGGGTGTTGGTGCTGATCAGCTCCTTCCGCCTGTTGAAAGATACTGTGCTGGTGTTGTTGGAAGTCGTCCCTGCGCAGATCGATCTGGGGGAGGTCAAGGAAGCGATGCGATCCGTACCTCATGTCCAGCACGTATACGATCTGCATGTGTGGACGATCACCTCCAGCTTTCTCTCGATGAGCGGTCATGTGGTGATCGATGAGGCGAGCAAGAGCGATCAGGTGTTGCGGAATCTGGAAGCGGTGTTGAAGGAGCGATTCGGCTTAACGCACACCACCATTCAGATCGAAACGAAGAACGGCCGAACAGACCTGCACGATTGCCCAGCGCAAAGCGATCATTCGCACCGATAGAGCCGCACCCGGCATGAAAAAGAGCAAAATCGTGCTTTGTTCGAAATTTGGTAACTGATATCGGTGGCAACATGGTTGACGGTCAATCCGATTCGAGATACATTGTCCATGAACATTTGTTCATGTGTACACGAACGAGAGAGAGATGGAGAGAAGCTAGCGGGGCGGAGTTCAAAAAGAGCCGACCGGCTCAGGACATAACGATCTGCTTCGTCGTCCACGACGAACCCTGCTGACTGAAGGGAGACAAGCACGATGAGGATCAGGAAACAAGTATGGGTGGCGGGGATCATTCTGCTGGTGATCGCGCTGGTAGCGGGGCTTTGGCTCTGGAAACAATCGGCTGCCGATCAGCTGGAGATCGTAAGCGACGCGCCCGACTTCACGTTGCAAAACTTAGAGGGCAAAGATGTGACCTTCAGCGATCTAAAAGGCAAGACGAAGATCGTCGAGTTTATCTTCACCAACTGCCCGGACGTCTGTCCGACCACGACTGCGCAACTTGTGCAGATTCAGAAGCAGTTGAAAGAGGACGGTCTGTTCGGCAAAGATGTAGAGTTTGTCACGATCACCTTCGATCCGGAGCGAGATACGCCTGAAGTCTTGAAGAAGCACGCGGAGGCGATGGGCATCGATCAAAACGGATGGTCGATTCTGCGCGGTGATGTGGCGACCACGAAGAAGGTTGTCGAAGATTACTGGGTCTACGCGGAAAAGCAACCGGATGGAAGCTTCATCCACTCTTCGCGCTCCCTGTTTTTGATCGACGAGAAAAACCAGATCCGCAAGATTTACTCGATGGGGGAAGAGATGCCTCGCGAGGAGATTCTGGCAGACATCAAGACGCTTGAAAAGGGATTCTTTTCTTTCTAAGATAATATGAGTGAAGCGATCTGACGACATCGGGCGGATCGCTTCACTCTTTTTTTGTTTCAGACTGAACGCGATCCCTTCAGTTTTTCTTAAGAAATTCCCCTCTTTTGTCCTAAGAAGTTTTCGATAGGATGTGAACAAGACGAAAAGGGGGAATGAAAAAAATGTTCGAATCGACAGCAGATTCTACAACTTTCGATAGATGGGTCTTTCTTTCCAAATTTTTGAGCGCACCCAAACAGGTGGGATCGATCCTACCGAGTTCACAACATCTGACGCGCAAGATGATGAGCCATGTTCCTTGGCATGAGGTCGACAGCATCGCCGAGTTAGGAGCAGGCACCGGCGTGTTTACGCGCGCGATCTACGATCGCCTGAGCCAGGGCGGTAAAGCGATCATCTTCGAATATGATGATGCGATGCGCGACCGGCTGATCGAAAGGTGGCCCAGCCTGAACTATTGGAGCGATGCGACCGAGCTGAACCAAGCGCTTTCGATCAGCAAGATGGGCGAGCTCGACTGTGTGATCTCCGGTCTGCCGTTTGCCAACTTTGAGCAGTCGCTGCGCGATAAACTGCTCGACGAAGTGGTCAGCGCGTTGCGTCCAGGGGGGCTGTTCATCGCCTTTCAATATTCGTTGCAGATGCGAAAGCAGTTGCGACAGCGCTTTTCGAGCGTCAAGGTCGACTTCGTGCCGCTAAATGTTCCGCCGGCGTTCGTCTACGTCTGCCGAAAATAGAGGGGGAGATGGTAAAATGAGTCTGGAGCTGTTGCTTGGATGGATTGGGCAGTACGGCTATCTGGCGCTATTTTTCGCCCTTTGGCTCGGCATCATCGGGCTGCCGATCCCCGATGAGAGTGTGGTGATGGCTGGCGGGTTCGTCGCGTCAACCGGGCTGTTGCACAGCGTGCCCGCCTTTTTGCTGACCTATCTCGGCGTCGTCTCGGGCCTTTCGCTCGGCTATCTGATCGGTCGGCGGGCAGGGGCGCCGATACTCGACAAGATCGGCAGCAAGCCGAAATGGGCTAAGCACCTAGCAAGCTCCCAACGGCTGCTCCGCCGCTATGGCCCGGCTGCGCTCTGCGTGTCCTACTTGTTGCCGGTGGTGCGGCACATCGTGCCTTATCTGGTCGGGGCAGGCAAGATGAGCTTTGCCCGCTATGCGCTCTATTCCTACACGAGCGGGCTGATCTGGACCTCGCTCTATTTTGCCCTCGGCTATCTGTTTGGCGGATATGCGGAAGCGATCGCGTCTGCCGTCACCACCTACGGCATGTATGCGCTCTATGCGTTGCTTGGCGCAGGTGCGATCCTGTTTGTGGTTTCAAGGAGGGAGTTCCTTTGGAAAAAGAGACGATATTGATCGTCGATGATGAAAGAGAGATTCGCAATCTGATCGAGATCTATCTTAAAAACGAAGGGTATCAGGTGCTGCAAGCGGAGGATGGTCAACAGGCGATCGACCTGCTCGAAAATACGGATGTCGACCTGATCATCCTCGATATCATGATGCCTACACTAGATGGACTGACCTTTACTTTACAAGTCCGCGAGCAAAAAGACATGCCGATCATCATGCTCTCCGCCAAGTCGCAAGATCTGGACAAGATCCACGGGCTCAGCACCGGAGCGGACGACTATATGACCAAGCCGTTCAATCCGCTTGAACTGATCGCTCGCGTGAAATCCCAATTGCGCCGCTATGTGCGGATCAACAGAGCGCCCGTTCAGCCCAGACAGGAGAATGAGATCGAGCTGGACGATCTGCTGATCAACACCGCGACGCACGAAGTTCGCGTCGGCGGGCGGGACGTGCGACTCACACCGACCGAGTTTGACATCTTGGAGTTGCTCGCTCGCAACCGCGGCATGGTGTTCAGCGCGAAGCACATCTATGAAAAAGTGTGGAAAGAGCCGTTTTATCGCTCCGACAACACGGTGATGGTCCACATTCGAAAAATCAGGGAAAAGATCGAAGAGAACAGTCGCAAGCCGAAGTATATCAAAACGGTGTGGGGAGTGGGATACAAAATTGAGACGTAGACTGGTCGGCCTGATCAAGAATCTCGTCAAGCGTGTTCAGCGAAGTCTGCGGACTCAACTGATCCTGACCTTTGTGTTCTGTTTGGCGTTTGCGGCTGCCATCGAGATCGTGATCATCCAGCTGCTTGAGGACAAGTTTGCCAGTCGCTACGTCGAAACGTATACCGGAATGAAGGAAATGGAGCATCAGACCCAGCATTTAGCGGGTGTGATCAACCGGGTGCAAGAATTGTATCCGCTCGATCCGGCGAGCCAAAAGAGCGAAATTCAAAACCTGCTGAACGACGGAGAGCGCGACACTCTGGCGAATACGGCAACTTTTCGCATCGTCGATGAGAAGGGCGAAGTGATGATCAGATCGGAAAACGCGAGTCGGGAAAGCGTAAACTTATCCGATCTGTTGCGCCGAGTGATGGAGCAGCGCAACCAAACTCAATTTTTAGATCAAACGTCAGCCTTCGTCACCCTGTATCCGGTCGAATTTGTGGACAAGGAAGCCTATCTGATCTGCACGGGCATTCCCAGAGAGGAAGTGCAACAGGGGGAGAAGTTCACCGAGGCAGGGGCGTTGCTGTTCGTCGTCATCTTTCTGTTTTTGTTCTATCAGATCACCAAGCGCAAGACAGACTATATCGAAGAGCTGTCGCGCGAGCTGAAGGTGATCTCCCAAGGAAAGCTCGGCCATCGCGTCCGCAAAAGGGGAGAAGATGAGCTTGGCATCCTCGCACACAGCATCAATCAGATGGCGGAGGATCTGGAGGCGAAGATCGAAGAAGAGCGGAAGGCGGAGCGGTTGAAAAACGAGCTGATCTCCAACGTGTCCCACGATCTGCGCACGCCGCTCACCTCGATCATCGGCTATCTGCGCTTGCTGCACGAGGGTCGTGCGAAGACGTCGGAAGAACAGCGGGAATATTTGCGCATCGCCTTTGGGAAGTCGGAGCAGTTGCAGCGACTGGTGGAAGACCTGTTCGAGTACACCAAGCTGTCCCATCATGACGTTCGGTTGGCCAAGCAGATCGTCTCGCTCAATGAGCTGGTCGGTCAGATCAGCGAAGAGTATGTGCCGCTGCTGGAGGAGAGCGAGCTGCAATTGGTCAGCAAGCTGTCCGAACGGGAGCTCTCGGTCGATCTCGATCCGGAGAAGATGGTTCGCGTCTTCGAAAACCTGCTGATCAATGCGATCAAGTACAGCCACAAGCCGAGCGTGGTGGAGCTTTGTTTGCAAGAGCAAGACGGAGGTGCCTTGCTCCTGTTGCGAAACAGGGGAGACGACATCGCACAAGAACAGTTGGAACGCCTCTTCGAGCGCTTTTATCGGCTGGATCAGTCTCGCTCGACAGACAGTGGCGGATCGGGCCTCGGCCTTGCGATCAGCAAGAGCATCGTCGATCTGCACGGCGGGAAGGTCTGGGCGACGAGCAACGCGGGTGTGATCACGTTTTACGTATGGTTGCCAGTGGCAGAACCACAAGCGGAGCGGCAGTTGTGAACGTTCGTCCACTCGGATCGTCGCATCAGGACCTGATGATATTGGCAGGTGTGTCAGAGCGGTGAAACGAGAATCCTACCACTGTATTTCCCTCTCGAATTTCGATATAATGGCATTTAGTCATGGAAGAAAGAGAAAGGGGATTTGTATGAGCGCAAACAATGAGGGATTCATTCATATAGACGACCTTGACCAGCATGCTGCCGATACGCATCGACCGACGATCGCAGAGCGCCAGCGCGTCGACTATCGCGAGATCGCGAAGGAAGTCGGACGTCTGGGCGAAGGGAAATCATACTTCATCCGCACGCATGGCTGTCAGATGAACGAACACGATACGGAGATCATGTCTGGCATGTTGGAGGAGATGGGCTACCGTCCGGCTAAAGACATGCTCGATGCCGATTTTATCCTCTACAACACATGTGCGGTCCGGGAAAACGCGGAGGTCAAAGTCTGGGGAAACCTCGGGACTTTGAAACCGCTGAAAGCAAAAAATCCGAACTTGATCATCGGCCTCTGTGGCTGTATGGCACAGGAGGACGTTGTGCGCGAGCGCATTCGCGTCACACATCCGCATGTGGACATCGTGTTCGGAACGCATAACGTCCACGTGTTGCCGAGCTTGATCGAACAGGCGCACCACAGCAAAGAGACGATCTTCGACGTATGGGATGCTGCTCACGAAGGCACGATCGAAAACCTGCCAAAAGTTCGCAAGGACGATGTGCGCGCCTGGGTGAACATCCAATATGGCTGCAACAAATTCTGCACCTACTGCATCGTGCCGTTCACTCGCGGGGAAGAGCGCTCCCGCCTGCCAGAAGATGTGGTCGAGGAGATCAAGCAGTTGGCAGAAGAAGGCTATAAGGAGATCACCTTGCTCGGCCAAAACGTCAACGATTACGGTCTCGACCTCGGCAATGTCGATTTTGCCGATCTGCTCGAACTGGTCGCACAGGTGGAAGGGATCGAGCGCATTCGCTTCACCACCTCCAACCCGTGGAACTTTACCGACAAGCTGATCGATACGATCGCCCGCCACAAGAAGATTCCGAACTACATTCATCTGCCGGTGCAGTCGGGCTCTTCGCAAGTTTTGCGCCGCATGAAGCGCGGCTATACGCGCGAGGAATATCTCGATCTGGTCAACCGGATTCGCACGCGCATCCCCGATGTGGCGTTGACCACCGACATCATCGTCGGTTTCCCCGGCGAGACGGAAGAGCAGTTCCAAGAGACCGTATCGCTGCTGGAAGAGGTGCGCTATGAAGGCGCGTACACGTTCGTCTACTCGCCGCGCGCCGGGACGCCAGCAACTCGCCTGCAAGACGATGTGACGGAAGCGGAAAAGAAACAGCGCCTTTATCGCCTAAACGAAGTGCAAGATCGAATCTCCTTCGAACAGAACCAAAAGCTGGTCGGCCAAGTGTTGGAAGTGCTGATCGACGGGAAGTCGAAAACGAACGCAGAAGTGCTGCAAGCTCGTTCCGAGTCGAACAAACTGGTTCATCTCACCGGCGCTGACGAACTGGTCGGCCAACTGGTTCATGTGAAGATCACCGAAGCGAAGACATGGTATCTGCGCGGAGAAGCGCTGCCGCAGGGGGTGCAAGTATGAGCGACATTCTCACCGCACACAAAGAGCTGAGCGAGCGCGCCGCACAGATCGGCGAAATGGTCACGAAGTCGCTTGAGATGTCGATCTTCAAGCAGGCGGAGCGCGATCTGCAAAAGCATCAGGAAGCGCAAGATCTGATCGCAGACCTTCAGCAAAAGCAAGCGCAAGGCAGCGAGGTCGATCATCTGCTCGACCGTCTGGAAGGGCTCGATGTGGTGCGCCACTTCACGGTGGCCCAACAGGGGCTGTCCGATGTGGTCGCCCATGTGACCAAGATTCTGACCGCAACGCTGTCCGACCGCCTCGACATCTTGCTGGAACAGCAAGGGGGTTGCGGCTCCTGCCCATCGACCGGCTGTGATGGCACATCTGGAAATGCCGGCTGTGAAGGCGGTTCGACCTCCTGTCACGCGTAATGCATGTACGAACGGAAAAGTCTGATCCCTCTGCAGAGGGATCAGACTTTTTGCTTGCAGCAGAAGAGGACTTCTCTTCCTGACATTTGTTATAATGGACAGGAATGTGAGGAGAGCGGGAGGATATGAATGGCTAAGTACACACCGATGATGCAACAGTATATGGACACAAAAGCGCAAGTGCCTGATGCGTTGCTGTTTTTCCGTCTCGGCGACTTTTATGAGCTGTTTTTTGACGATGCGGTGGCAGCTGCGCGCGAGTTAGAAATCACGCTGACCGGACGGGCTGGCGGATCGGATGAAAAGATCCCGATGTGTGGAGTGCCCCATCATTCGGCAGAAAACTATATTTTGCGCTTGGTGGAAAAAGGGTACAAAGTGGCGATCTGCGACCAGGTGGAAGACGCGTCCGCAGCGAAAGGGATCGTGCGCCGCGAGATCGTGCGCGTGGTGACACCGGGCACGGTGATGGAGAGCAAAGCGCTTCAAGAGAAGGCCAACCTCTATCTGGCGGCGGTCACCGCGAAGGACGGCGCTTATGGCTTGGCGTTTTGCGACCTGTCGACCGGGGAGCTGTCTGTCGTCGAGCATGAGGATGAGCAAGCGATGTTCGATGAGATGATGCGCTTCCAACCGGCCGAAGTGGTCGTTCCAGCTGGTGAAGAACAGAGCGAGTATGCCCTGACGATCAAGGAGCTTTTGCGCACCGTCTTGACCGCAGCAGGCGAGAAGACACATCGCCAGGACCGGGCGAGCGAAGCGCTGCTCGGACATTTTGGCGTGATCTCCGTCGATTCGTTCGGCTTGGCACAGCACCCGCTCGCCATATCGGCTGCCGGCATGCTGCTCACCTATCTGTTGTCGACGCAAAAGCGCAGTCTAGGTCACTTGAAGATGCCTTCCTATATCACCAGCGACGAATATATGACGCTTGATTCGTTCTCGCGTCGCAACTTGGAGCTGATCGAGACGCTTCGCGACAAGAGCAAGCACGGGGCGCTGTTAGGGCTGCTCGATGAGACGGTGACCGCGATGGGCGGTCGGCTGCTGCGCCGTTTTGTGGAGCGGCCGCTGGCGAACAAGCGGCGGATCGAGGAGCGCCTTGACTCGGTAGAAGAACTGCACGACCACCTGCTGCTGCGGGAGGATGTGCGCCAACTGCTCAATCTGGTCTACGATCTGGAGCGCTTGGTGGCGCGGGTCGCGTACGGGTCTGCCAATGCGCGGGATCTGCAGGCGATCGGCTCGTCGCTGTCGATCTTGCCCGACCTGAAGGAGCGGCTGGGGGGGACGGCTGCTACACTGCTGACCAGCATCGCGGAGGGGATCGTCGACTTCGCTCCGCTCGTCGATCTGATCGAGCGCGCTGTCGTGGACGAGCCACCTGTGTCGGTGCGAGATGGGGGCGTGATTCGCGACGGATTTGACCCCTATTTGGATACGCTGAAGCAGGCTAGCCGTGAAGGAAAGCGCTGGATTGCCAACTTGGAAGCTGCGGAGCGCGAGAAGACGGGCATCAAGTCGCTCAAAGTCGGATTCAATAAAGTGTTTGGCTATTATATCGAGGTGTCGCGCGCCAATGTGCAATATGTGCCGGATACCTACGAGCGCAAGCAGACGCTGACCAACGGGGAGCGCTATGTGACGCCTGAGCTCAAGGAGAAGGAATCGTTGATCCTCGAAGCGGAAGAGAAGCTGATCGACCTGGAATACCAGACGTTCGTCAAGGTGCGCGATGAGGTGGCCTCCTGGCTTGCCAACATTCAGCTGGCTGCCGAGTCGATCGCTTTGGTCGACGTGTTGCAGTCGCTCGCGACCGTGTCGAGCAAGCGCCGCTACGTGCGACCTGAGATCATGACGGACGACCGCATCGAGATCATCGAAGGGCGGCATCCGGTGGTCGAGGCGATGCTAAAAGGGGAGCCGTTCGTCGCCAACGACACGGTGCTCGACAACGGAAGCAACCAGATCTCGCTGATCACCGGCCCGAACATGGCGGGGAAATCGACCTACATGCGCCAGGTGGCGCTGATCGTGCTGCTCGCTCAGATCGGGAGCTTTGTGCCGGCAGATCGAGCGCAGATCGGGATCGTCGATCGCGTCTTCACCCGCATCGGGGCGTCTGACGATCTCGCAGGTGGTCAGTCGACCTTTATGGTCGAGATGGTGGAACTGGCCAACATCTTGCATCATGCCACGCCAAAAAGCTTGATCATCCTCGACGAGATCGGGCGGGGAACCTCGACGTTCGATGGGATCTCGATCGCACAGGCGGTGGTGGAGTTTCTGCACGAAAACCCGCAGGTGGGTGCCAAGACGCTGTTCGCCACCCATTACCATGAGCTGACAACGTTTACCGAATCGTTTGCAGGCGTGCGCCACTATTCGACGCACGTGCAGGAAAAAGGCGAGGGGATCGTCTTTTTGCGGAAGATTCTCCCCCAAGCGGCAGACCGCTCCTACGGGATTCAAGTGGCGAAGCTGGCCGGGCTGCCGCAGGAAGTTTTGGCGCGAGCGCGCGAAATTCTTGCGGAGCTTGAACAGGGGAAGTCTGATGTGCGACCGACAGGGTATGCACAGCCCGATCCGCTCGGCGGTGCGATGATCTTGCGCGAAGAGCCTGTGGCAGCCGCACAGGTGGAGACAGAAGATGAGGGACGGTCAGTTGCGCCAGAGGCGGTGCAGAAGGGCAAGAAGCGGGCAGGGAAAGAGAAGGATGATTCTTCTACCCTGCAGCTGTCCCTGTTTGGCGATGCGACGCTGGAGCATGAGATCGTCGAGAAGCTGCGCAGCGTCGATGTGATGAGATTGACGCCGCTCGATGCGATCAACCTGATCTACCAGCTTCACCAAAAAGCGAGGGGTGGTGCGGAATAGATGGGAACGATTCAAACCTTGAGCGACCTGCTCGCCAACAAGATCGCAGCCGGTGAGGTGGTGGAGCGACCCGCCTCGGTGATCAAAGAGCTGCTGGAAAATGCGATCGATGCGCAGAGCTCGACGATCGCGGTGGAAATTGAGCAGGGCGGGCTTGACCTGATCAAAGTCTCCGATGATGGCATCGGCATGGGGACAGAAGATGCGCTCAAAGCGTTTGAGCGCCACGCGACGAGCAAGATTCGCACAGACAAAGATCTGTTTCGCATTCGGACGCTCGGCTTTCGAGGGGAGGCACTGCCTTCGATCGCCTCTGTCGCCAAGGTGGAAGTCAAGACACGAACCCAAGAGGCGAACGAGGGGATGCGGGTCGTGATCGAAGGTGGCAAACTGGTCGCCCATGAGGTGTGTGCGGCCAAAAAAGGGACGGAGATCGCCGTTCGCGATCTGTTTTATAACACGCCAGCGCGATTGAAATATCTAAAGTCGATCCAGACGGAGCTCGGGCATGTGCTCGACTATGTGAACCGCATGGCGCTCGCCCATCCGCACATCTCGTTTCGCCTGTACCACAACGGGCGGCAGGTGATTCAAACGCCGGGCGATGGGAAGCTGCTCCACGCGGTGGCGGCGATCTATGGAAGCGACCTCGCGCGGCAGATGGTACAGGTGCAATGGGAGACGTACGACTACAAGATCGAAGGCGTCGCCGGCTTCCCTGAGCTAAACCGCGCCAATCGCAATCATTGTTCGTTTTTCATCAATGGGCGGTTTGTGAAAAGCTACCAGCTGCTCAACGCGGTGCAGTCAGCCTACCACACTTTGCTTCCGATCAATCGCTATCCGGTGGTCGTGCTGTCCCTGACGCTCGATCCGGGACTTGTCGATGTGAACGTCCATCCG
The DNA here is from genome assembly GCF_042682745.1 of Tumebacillus lipolyticus. Lineage (NCBI taxonomy): Bacteria > Bacillati > Bacillota > Bacilli > Caryophanales > Alicyclobacillaceae > Tumebacillus > Tumebacillus lipolyticus. Next base: position 22,843 of record NZ_JBHUIO010000002.1, read on the forward strand.
AACAAGTTGGAAGTTCGCTTTTCGCAGGAAAAAGATGTGATGGCGGCCGTGCAACAGGCGGTGGAAGAAGCGTTAAAGGGTCAGACCTTTATTCCGAAGGCCACCGCCAAGTCGTACCAGAATGAACCGAAGGAAAAGATGTTGCAGGAGAAGATGGACCTGCGGGTGATCTCGCCGCCGAGGCAGGAGTCGGAGCCGCCGGACAACGTCCGCCCGAGCGCGTCAGCAGGGGCAAACGGGCCGCGGTACAGAGAACCGCTTCCGCAAGGCGGTGCGCTCGTCCGCGAAACACCGTCCACTTTTTACGGTGCGAAAGAGCGGGAGCGAGACCAGCCGCTCTCCCGTCAGCAGGTGGAAGCTGCGCTCGGAGCATATAGTCGACCGGAAGCTGGTGAGAACGCAGATGTGAGCTCTCCAACTGCGGTGCAGGGGGCGGCGCCAGATGCGTTCGCCCGCGGGCAGGAAGCGAGTGCCGAGCTGCGAGCGCAGGAGAGCAGCTCGCACCGCATGGAGCGATCGGCAGGGCAGATCGATTCGAGCAACTCGGCGATCGATGAGCGACAGGATGTTAGCGTCAACGATATGCGCGAGGGCACGATCGAGAGCGAGGAGCGTGCAGGGGAGCGGGAACAGCGACCGAACTTGCCACAGTTTCAGCCGGTGGCGCAGGTGCTCGGCATGTACATCGTGGCGCAGGATGATACCGGCTTGTATCTGATCGACCAACATGCGGCGCATGAGAAAGTGCTGTTTGAAAAGTTTTCACAAAAGCTGTCGACAAGGCAAATTCGTCCGCTTCCGCTGCTGGTACCGCTGACGCTCGAACTGACAGCCGCAGAGTCGGCGAGGCTGGAAGAGAAGATCGGAGCGCTCGCCGAATGTCAGATCGAAGTGGAGAGCTTCGGCGACAGAACGTTCCTGATCCGCTCGGTGCCAGACATCTGGGAAGGGCTGCCCACGCAAGGGCTGTTGCAAGAGCTGATCGACGAATTGCTGCAAGAGGGCAGCACGAAAAATCCGTTGCAACTGATCGAGGACAAGGTGATCAGCAAAGCGTGCAAAGCGGCGATCAAAGCGAACCGCTGGTTGTCGATGCCGGAGATGATCGCCCTGTGCGACCAGCTGAGGGAATTAAAAAATCCGTTCACCTGCCCCCACGGTCGACCGATCATCATCCACATGTCGACCTATGATCTGGAGAAGCAATTTAAAAGGGTGATGTAGTTGCAAAATCGAACGATTACGGTCACGACCGGATTGAAAGCGCGCGATGAATATGTGGCGCAAGCAAAGCAGTACGCGGCGGAGATCGGTGGCGTATATGTGGAGCGCCGAAAGCGTGGCTTGGGCAAGATGCAAGAGATTTACGGCGATCCGTTGCTCGTCGTGTCGGAGCGCGTCAAGCTGCACATCGGCGAGGAGGAATTCTTTTTTCATCCAAGCATGGCAAATACGAGAATTAAGCGGCTGACATCTGGCGACAATGATATCGTAATCGAATATTCGGATGCTCGTCCGGGGGATGTGATTCTCGATTGCACACTCGGGCTTGGCTCCGACTCGATCGTCTTTGCGCATGTTGCAGGTGAGAGCGGGCGAGTGATCGGCATCGAATCATCAAATGTGATCGCCTATTTGGTCAAGCGCGGTCTGCAGGAGGTCACAGTTGATGTAAAGGCGGTCAATGCGGCGATGCGACGCGTCGAGGTGATCTGTGCAGATCATCTCGACTACATGCGAACGCTGCCAGATCGCTCTGTCGATATCGTCTACTTCGATCCGATGTTTCGCCGCACCGTCGAAAAATCGCATGCGATCGAGCCGATGCGCGTCTTAGGCGATGACCGCCCGATCACCGCAGCAGCGATTGCGGAAGCGAAGCGCGTGGCGAGGCGGCGCATCGTGATGAAAGAGCGCTGGTACTCGAAAGAATTTGAGCGGCTAGGGTTCAAACTGTTGCGCAAATCTTCCGGTTCGACCAACTATGGCGTGATTGATCTGGAGGGAGCGGGCAGATGAAGAAGGAAAAATTGAGAGTGTTGATCATCGTCGGACCGACTGCAGTTGGCAAGACGGCGCTGAGCCTCGCCTGTGCCAAAGCGTTTGATGGCGAGATCTTGTCGGCCGACTCGATGCAGATCTATCGGGGGATGGATATCGGCACAGCCAAGATTCGACCAGACGAGATGGAGGGCATCCCCCATCATGGGCTCGACCTGGTCGATCCTGACCAGCCGTTTACGGTGGTGGAGTTTCAACGCTATGCAGATCGAGTGATCCGCGACATTCATCAACGCGGCAAGCTGCCGATCATCGTCGGCGGCACGATGCTGTATGTAAAATCGCTGATCGACCCGATGGATTTTACCGAAGCGAAGGAAGATCCTGAGTTTCGTCAGCAGCTCTGGCAACAAGCGGAAGAGCAGGGTGGCGAACTTTTACATAAGCGCTTGCAGGAAATGGACCCTGTGACAGCAGATCGCCTGCACCCCAATGATATCAAGCGGGTGATTCGCGCTTTGGAGGTGCATCACACAACAGGTGTGCCGATGTCACAATCGTTCGGCAACCAAGCGAACGAAGGCATGTACGAGCCGGTGTTGGTCGGTCTGAACCTTGAGGACAGGCAGGAGCTGTACGAGCGGATCAACAGGCGGGTGGAGATCATGATCGAGCAAGGATTGCGAAACGAAGTGGAAGATCTGCTGGCCCAAGGATATCATCGCGACCTGCAAAGCATGCAGGCGATCGGCTACAAAGAGATCGCCGACTGCTTGGCAGGGCGCTTGACGCTTGCAGAAGCGATCGAATCGGTCAAACAGGGTTCGCGGCGCTATGCGAAGCGTCAACTTTCTTGGTGGCGCAGAGAAGAGCGAATCTGCTGGTTTGATGTCGAGAAAACGAAAGAAAGGGATCGTATCCAAAAAATCCAACTCCTGTTAGAAGGAATTTCATAGAAGGGGTACGAATACCATATAAAAAAAGAGATGGGGGTAAATACATTGAACAAACAACAGATTAATATCCAAGATCACTTTCTGAATCAAATCCGCAAGGATAACATTCCGGTGATCATTTACCTCGTGAACGGATTTCAAATTCGCGGGGTTGTCAAAGCGTTTGACAACTTCACGATCATCGTCGAGTCAGAAGGAAAGCAGCAAATGGTCTACAAGCACGCGATCTCTACGTTTACCCCAATGAAAAACGTTAGTTTCCACGCTGCTGAATAAGCGTTGAGATAGAAAACGCTTGGGAAGTGTTCCTTTGGAGCACTTCTTTTTTTATTTTCGCTCGATTTGGGGAAAGCTAGGCGTGTGTGAGGTGAACATCTGTGCCGAAACAGGAAGATCAGCAGCTGCCGGAGATGAGCGTCGATCATATCTTCTCGATCCTGGAAGATGTCCAGACGGCGAAGCTCCCCGTCTCCGATGCGGTCGATTCACTGGCCTACTGGTATCACGAGGCGTTTCAGACCGGAGAGATCGATGTCGAAGAGCCGTCCGATGCCGATCTGTTCGCAGGAGAAGACATCTGGACATAGCGCGAAAGGACCGCATGTAGTCGATGCGGTCCTTTCCTTTCCGGTGCATCAAAAGGTGATCGGCACGCTGTGGCCGCGAGGTTTGGACCCCCTGCGCATGTCTTTGATCATCCGAATCTCAAGCAGGCCGTTCTTGTATTGTGCGCGCGTCTGCTGGGGGCGCACCCGATGTGGAAGTGAGACGCTTCGCTCAAAAGAACCTCGAAAGCGCTCGTTCAAGTGGAATCGATCCTGGCTGAAATTCCCAAACCGTCCGGCGAGATTGCCGGAGACGGTGAGCTGATCAGGCTGGACGTCCACTTTGACATCGTTCGCCGATTCGAGACCGGGCACTTCCACGACCGCGACGACCTCTTGCCGGGTCTGATAGATATCGATTCGAGGGGGCATGAGCCCCTGTGTGACATCGGTGCCGTGCAGACCCTGTCCACCGAACAAACCTTGCCAGTCGGGCATCGACTGCAGTTTGTTCAGCTCGGTCATCGGCAATTGCTTCATCACGTTTTGTAAAAATTGCGGGCCGAACATTCGGCGGAGAGATTCATTCATGTTGCCAACGTTGCGCATCTGTTCAAACTGACTTCCGTTGTTGTTCACCATTGTTCCGACCTCACCTTCCTTCATCATGTGCAGTTTATGCTAGAAAGAGCAGGAAAGGTGCGACCGTGAAGGAGCGCTTCTGAAGCAGAAAATGAAAAATCTCGGCTGAAAAATGAAGCTCTTGAAGCGTTTTTTCGGTTCAGGAGCTTGAAAAGAGGTCAGGTCCCATGATACATTTGTTTTCGTCAGATGGACAAAATCATCTTGACGGTGTAAGTGGGATGTGTTAGATTAAATCCCAGCAATGATACAGGGGCATAGTTCAGTTGGTAGAACGTCGGTCTCCAAAACCGAATGTCGTGGGTTCGAGTCCTGCTGCCCCTGCCAACTTTTATTACAATCTCGCTCGATGGGGAGTCGCCAAGCGGTAAGGCAACGGACTTTGACTCCGTCATGCGAAGGTTCGATCCCTTCCTCCCCAGCCAACTTCCATGTTGCTCGTATCGAGTGACTCAAGCGACAGGAACCAATCGAATCGTCCGAACAAGCACCCCTTTGCGGCGCATCGAGTATGCGAGTGAAGGGTTTTTTTGTGTTTGCAGATCATCAGCTATGGCGTGAAGTGATAAAAGGGTGGAGAGGAGGTGGATCGGTAGTGGTTGATGCTCAGCCGGATCATCGAGGTTAGGGAGACCGATTGGTGTTCGCGGTTGTTGCACAGGGAGTTGGATTACCTGGCTTATATTTTATGAAAATTATAATTTACAAATACATATAAACGTTATACTATCGAGGTACAATCAAAATTTGTTTTGTGGAGGGTTGGTTTTCTTGAAAAAAATCGCAAAATCGCTTTCCTCCATCACCATTCTTACCGTGCTGGCAGTGCCGCTGTTTGCGACGGCAGCAGAGGCGAAGACGATCGTCATCTATGGTGATACGATGGCAGGTGTGGCCGCTGCCGCAAAAGCAGCATCGAACGCACCGACGCATCAAGTCATCCTGATCGCGCCAGGAACTTCGAGCAAACTTGGAGGGCTGGGGACTGTTGGCGGTCAAAACTTTTACGACACAAAAAAATGGTATAGCCCGAGTCTGGGAACGACCGATCATCCGCAGAAAGGCACTTTCGCTTGGTGGTATTCACAAGTCGGGCAGTTTTACAACACCGACACGCTGGCGAGCAGAATGGCGTCCGACCTTGCGAAGTATTCGAACCTTTCGATCATCTGGAACTCTGACATCGAGAGCATGACCACCGCCACATCGCCCTATCGCGTGACCGGGCTCAACCTGAAAAATGTAGTCCGCAACTCGACGACAGGCTATGTCACGTTTGGCACCACCACGAGAACGGTGACAGGAGATGTGTTTATCGATGCATCTGACGAAGGGCGTCTTGCACGCCTCTCGAACTGGGGGGGAACGACCGGACGTTTCGACTGGCCGTCAAACTATCTCGATGCGGATGAGACGGGCGTCAATGGCAAAGCGCGTCAGCAGGCGACAACGCTGATGTTTAAAGTGAAAAATGTGAACTGGCCAACCGGGGTAAGCTACCCCTATACGAATGGCGACATGATCTTCACCGTCGATTCGTCGACAGGCGCACGGGCGCTGTACGGCGGCAAAGATACGCTCAACACCTCGGCGACCGTCAAATCATTCAACGACACCTGGGGGCCGCAAGGGTATGCGATCAAGCCGATGAACATCGCGGAAAACGGTCCGAGCTCCATCTCCAACGGCGAATGGTGGGTCAACACGCTGCTCGTGTTCAACGTTGACGGACGTGCCTACGAAAAGGACAGAGGAACCTCGCGCTTTCCGAGCAACATGCGCTCCGATTATAAGACGGTCGATCAAGCTTGGGTTGCAGCGCGTGATTTTATCGCCACTCCCAGCTTTTTGACGGCGCTCAAACAGTTCAAAGGCCTCGAAAATGCGCAGTTGGTCTACGATCTGTCTGGCAAACCGGTCGTCGGCGATGTGATGTACCTGCGCGAGTCGATTCACAATTCGAACAGCTCGACAAGCAACGCGAACGGCACGGAGAACTCCAACTATGAGTTGACGACAAGCGAGAGCATCGGCGCGGGCAACAGTGCGACAACCGGTACGGACACCGGAAACTACAGCACGCGGATCGGGCTGTCCTTCTACAACTCGGATATTAACGCCTACAAGTATAGCGACATGAAAAATGCGTCGGGCAGTTATATTTGGCCGGTCACCAACGCGCTGCGCCCCGACCTTTCGTCGACGCCTGCCAACAACCCGGCGTACGTGCCTTACAAAGCGCTGACCACCAGCTATGTCGCCAACCTGCTCCTACCGGGCTATGCGGTCGGCACCTCATCTTACGGCTGGTCGGAGCATCGCGTCCTGCCCAACCTGACCGTCTTCGGGGATGCGGCAGGTGTGGCGGCTGCACACGCGGTCAACACCAGCGTCAACCCGCTGTATTTCACTTCCTCCGACATTTCGAGTGTCCAAGCGAAGCTGAGCAGCACAGGTGCGCGTCTCGATAAGTAAGCGCCGACAACATCCGGTTCCGTCGCGAACCGGATGTTCTTGCGTTTGGGGAACCTGTTGAAGATCGGTTGCGTCAGACTGGGGGTGCAATGTCGATTGCGCATTGGCGAGCGGAAGCAGGTGAGTCGTGACAGTCACTATATAATAGCCGGCGTTTGCCATTCGCTTTGAGGTCGAAGGCTGGGGATGCGAGCTGCGGTGAACCACCGTCAGAGACGATCCGAAAAGAGGATCTCTGCAGAGAAGAGAGGGCGATAATCAGAAGGCTGTTCATCAATTGGAGTCTGCCAGAATAACGGAAAGGAAAGCGCAACACAATCGAGGAAAATATTTTTACACACAACCTCTTGCATCTTCCGTGAAAATCATGTATATTAGTTTTCGCAGGCAACACTGGGCACTCGGTGCTGAGTGGCTGATGGAAAAAGTGTTCCTGTCGAAGCGTAAAAGCTGTGAGCGGATGTGGCGGAATTGGCAGACGCACTGGATTTAGGTTCCAGCGGGCGACCGTGGGGGTTCGAGTCCCTTCATCCGCACCATGTTTTCACAAGCAACCTATTTTGTGCCCTTAGCTCAGCTGGATAGAGCGTTTGACTACGAATCAAAAGGTCAGGAGTTCGAATCTCTTAGGGCACGCCATAAAAGTCGGCACGTGAGTGTCGACACTTGGGGGTATAGCTCAGTTGGTAGAGCACCTGCCTTGCAAGCAGGGGGTCAGCGGTTCGAATCCGCTTATCTCCACCAAGATTCCTCGATAGCTCAGTTGGTAGAGCGCCCGACTGTTAATCGGATGGTCACAGGTTCGAGTCCTGTTCGGGGAGCCATCATGGCCCGTTGGAGAAGCGGCTTAACTCACCGCCCTTTCAAGGCGGCATTCACGGGTTCGAATCCCGTACGGGTCACCATGTTTTTTAAGGAAGGCCAACTAAGGACGCGACGTCCTGTCGCAACGTTGGCACTAGTACGTCCTGTACGTCGGAGGTTTAGCTCAGCTGGGAGAGCATCTGCCTTACAAGCAGAGGGTCGGCGGTTCGATCCCGTCAACCTCCACCATTTTTAACCTAATATTGTCGCGGGGTGGAGCAGTTGGCAGCTCGTCGGGCTCATAACCCGAAGGTCGCAGGTTCGAGTCCTGTCCCCGCAACCAAGCTGGAGCTGTGGTGTAGAGGCCTAACATGCCTGCCTGTCACGCAGGAGACCGCGGGTTCGAATCCCGTCAGCTCCGCCATATTTACAAGTAAGAATGATACGGAGAGTTGGCCGAGTTGGTCGAAGGCGCTCCCCTGCTAAGGGAGTATACTGGAAACAGTATCGAGGGTTCGAATCCCTTGCTCTCCGCCATCTGCGGATGTAGTTCAATGGTAGAACTTCGGCTTCCCAAGCCGACAGCGTGGGTTCGATTCCCATCATCCGCTCCATCTATGGGCCCATAGCTCAGTTGGCTAGAGCGCACGACTGATAATCGTGAGGTCGGAAGTTCGAATCTTCTTGGGCCCACCATTTGTTACATTTCACATCCCCATAGTCTAGTGGCAATGTCGCGGAGGTCACACCTGTTCCCATCCCGAACACAGAAGTTAAGCTCCGCAGAGCCGATGGTACTTGGACCGCAGGGTCCTGGGAGAGTAGGTCGCCGCTAGGCGAGAAAAGACTCGATCTGAAAGGTCGGGTCTTTTTTGTTTGCAGAGGAAGTAGAAGAAGTGCCGCGTTCGGAGCGGAGCGGAGAACCACCGAAGCGAAAGCGAAGGTATGGTACTTGGACCGCAGGGTCCTGGGAGAGTAGGTAGTCGCTAGGCGAGAGAAGACCCGATCTGATCGATCGGGTCTTTTTTGTTTGCAGAGCAAGTAGAAGAAGTGCCGCGTTCGGAGCGGAGCGGAGAACCACCGAAGCGAAAGCGAAGGTATGGTACTTGGACCGCAGGGTCCTGGGAGAGTAGGTCGCCGCTAGGCGAGAAAAGACTCGATCTGAAAGATCGGGTCTTTTTTGTTTGCAGAGGAAGTAGAAGAAGTGCCGCGTTCGGAGCGCAGTCCTTCATGAACAGCTCATGTTCTCCTTTCCGCTCGGGAACGATAGACTGGAAAGGGGGAATCGATACATGCGCAACAAAGACAACCACCCGGGCAATTTTGGCGGACCGAAGCGTTTCAAGAACCCAAAGGCAAAATCGGAATACGCACCGCTTCGACCAGACGGTTCGATCGCACCGCGCCCGCAAGAGCGGATGCACGAAGGAGCAACGCATCACGATTTTCCAAATGAAAACTCATGAGTCTTTCAACCTGAGCCATCGCGCTCAGGTTTTTTGTTGACACGGTGTCATTTTGGGAGGTATAGTACAGTTGTGATTGGAAATGACACCATGTCATTGTTTTATCAGAGGAGGGGAGAGACCTTTGATCGAAGCATGGATTCGCAGCTTGGCCAAAGCTCGCTGGTTTGTGCTGATCTTGTGGGTGGCGCTGGTCGCAGGTTCGATCTTTGTCCTGCCAGATCTAGGTAAGATCGTGCAGGAGACCGAAACTGCCTTTGTGCCATCCGATGCAGAATCGGAGCAGGCGAAGCAACTGCTGGAGAGGATTGCAGGAGACGATCAGGCGCAATCGACCGCGATCGTCGTCATGCACCGCGACGGCGGACTGACCGACAGCGACCGCTCATGGCTGAAAGACAAATGGGAAGAGCTGAAGCGAGACAAGGACAGTCTCGGCATCCAAAATACCCAAACAGCCTTTGAGGAACCGCTGTTGGCCGACAAGTTTGAAAGCAAAGACAAATCGACGCAGATGCTCTTGGTCGGCTTCCCGCGCGAAGATGCGGCAGAAGTGACGCAGGAGAGCGTTGACAAGGTTCGCGAACGTTTGGAGGCACCACCGGAAGGCGCAACCGCGTACGTGACTGGCGGCGCGGCGATCATGAAAGACTATATGACGACCTCGCAAAACGGTTTGCGCAAGACAGAATACCTGACGATCGGTCTGGTGCTCGGCATTCTGCTGCTCGTCTTCCGTTCGCCGATCGCACCGTTCGTACCGCTTTTGACCATCGGGTTGTCATTCGTGCTATCCCGAGGTCTCGTCGCGCTGGCGACCGAGTTTGGAATGCCCGTCTCATCCTTTACAGAGACGTTTCTGGTGGCCGTGCTGTTCGGCGCGGGTACCGACTATTGCATTCTGCTCATCCATCGCTTCCGAGAGGAGCTGGCGAACGGGTTAGACCGGGTGGACGCGTTGGTAAAAACGATGCGGACAGTCGGCAAGACGGTCATCTTTTCCGCATCGACCGTCCTGATCGGCTTTTTCATGATCGGGTTTGCTAAATTTGGCCTCTATCAGTCGGCGGTCGGCGTGGCGATCGGCATGGCGGCAACGCTGATCGCAGGGCTTACGTTGACGCCAGCCTTGATGGTGATCTTGGGGCCGAAGATGTATTGGCCGTTCCAGATCAAGCCAGGTCAAGGGCATGGTGACAGCAAACTGTGGAAAGGCATGGCAGGTCTCGTTTCGAGAAAACCGTTGCTCGTGCTGTTGATCACGGTGATCGTGCTTGCACCGTTTAGCCTGTTGTTTCAAAATCAGCGGTCGTTTGACGAGATCGCCGAGATCGATCCGGAGATCGGCTCGGTCAAAGGATTCCGCACGATCGAAAACGCGTTTTCTTCTGGCGAGATGTTCCCGGTGACGGTGGCTGTGACCAGCGATGAATCGATGCGCACCGCAGAAGGTCTGGCAGCGCTGGAGAAGATCTCTGCAAACGTCAGCCTTGTGCCGAACGTGAAAGAGGTGCGCAGCGCTGCTCGACCGCTCGGTCAACAGCTGGAAGAGCTTGTGCTCACCCATCAGCTCGGCCAAGTGAACGATGCGCTCGGCGATATGAAGTCTGGGGTCACCGAGCTAAAGGACGGCCTGTCCGAAGCGGCAAGCGAGCTGACGAAGGGCTCCGGCGGCATCGACGAACTGCAGACCGGACTGAACACGCTCGCTTCGAAACAGCGGGAAGCGGCGTCTGGCACCGAGCAGATCGCAAACGGTCTGCAAAAAGGCGCGGCAGACGTGCAGGCTGGCTTGCCGAAGTTTAAAGAGCTTGGCGACGGGCTTGGTCTGATGAAGGAAAACACAACGCAGATGCAAAGTGGGCTCAGCCTTGTACAAGGTGGGCTTTCCCAGACGGAGCAAGGTCTGCAAGCGACAGAAAAAGGGCTCGGCGATCTGACGCAGACGGCAGGCTCGATGTCGAGCGACCTGCAAAAATTGCTGGCAGCCTATCCGCAGCTGGCAAACGACCCCACCTTCCAAGCTTTGCTGCTCAAGCAACAAGGTGTGGCGCAAGGGCTGACCTCTGCGCAGGAAGGGCTGCATCAGATCAACCATGGGATGCCGCAGCTGGTCGGCAGCACCGGCCAGATCGCCGGCGGTCTCGGCAAGCTGGCTGAAGGTCAGGGGCAGATGCAAGCGGGCATCTCGGCGCTTCCTGATCAGTTCAATCAGCTTGCAAAAGGGCTGAATCAATCGGTGTCGGCGCTCAACCAAGTGACGGACGGACAGAAACAGCTGGCCGACGGCACGGCACAAGCGGGCAATGGGATCGGCGACCTGAAGTCTGGGCTGACGGAGCTGAACAAAGGGCTCGGCGCAGGAACCGATGCGCTCGGTCAGATCGCCACAGGTCTGACCGAGGTGAAGGACGCTCAGTCGGGCATGGTGGAAAATGGGGCGAAGCAGATCAACGGCTGGTACCTGCCGCCAGACAAAGTGAATGACTCAGAGCTGAAGCAGGCGTTCGACACCTACCTGTCTCCAGATGGCAAGGTGGCCAAGGTGGAAGTGGTGCTGTCGATCAACCCGTACTCGAATGAGGCGATGGGGATGCTCGATCAGATCCGCAGCGCGATCGAACAGGGAACGTGGGGCACCGCCCTGAAAAAACCTGAAATCAAATTCACCGGCACGACGGCGAAGTATGAGGAGCTGGAAGGGATTTCGAAAGCGGACTTTTTCCGCACGGGGGCGTTGATCCTCGTCGGGATCTACATCGTATTAGCCCTCTTGCTGCGCTCGGTGCTCGCGCCGCTCTATCTGCTGATCTCGCTCGGGTTCTCCTATCTGGTGACGATGGGGATCATCGAGTGGATCTTTGTCGATCTGCTCGGGCAGCCAGGGCTGTCGTGGACCGTTTCGTTCTTCGCCTTCATGCTGCTCGTAGCGCTTGGCGTCGACTATTCGATCTTCCTGATGGCTCGCTTCCGCGAGGAGTATGCACAGTCAGAAAATGTGACGAACGCGATGAAGCGGGCGATGACCACCACAGGCGGTGTGATCATCTCCGCTGCGGTGATCATGGGCGGCACGTTTGCTGCGTTGGTCTTCTCTGGCGTTTCCTCGCTGGTGCAGATCGGTGCGACCGTCCTGCTCGGGCTGGGCATCTACACGACGATCGTCATGGGCCTGATCGTTCCGGCGATGGCGATTCTGTTTGGGGAGGCCAACTGGTGGCCGCTCAAGCGGGCGAAAAAGACTTCCGCTCAGAAAGAGCAAGCGGTACAATACTAATCAAAGGGGCGTAACCACGCCCCTTTTTTCTAAAGATTCGAGGTGTGACCATTGCAAGCGCAAAAAAAAGAAGCGCGTCAGGAGCGCATCCTGACAGAAGCGGCTCGGCTTTTTGTAGAAAAAGGGTATGAGCAGACCACCGTGAGCGACATCGTCAAAGCTTGTGAGATGGCGCGCGGCACGTTTTATCTCTATTTTGACTCTTTGGAATCGGTGCTGACCGAACTGTTCAGAAAGACGACCGACCTGCTCTGGGAAGAGGTCGAGCGGATCAGGGGGAACAGCTTGGTGGAAGACGGAGTGCTGAAGACGATCATCACGTCGATCTTTCACTCGTTAGCCGAGAAGAAGGAGCTTTTGCAAGTCTATCGCTCGGGCGGTGGACGTGAGTTTCAGATGTTTAAATACCGCGTCTTTTGCGAGATTCTCGGCACTCGCGTCGTCGATCTGATCCAGCAAGGACAGAATGTGCAAGAGCTGCGCAGCTGCTCTCCAGAGCTGGTGTCGCAGATGATCATCTCATTGATCGACCAGATGGCCTACTATGCGTTGGTGTTAGAGGAAGGTGCGCACGACCGCGAACGAGTGATCGAGGAGCTGTGCGACTTTATCCTGCACGGGATCGCAAAATAAAAGCTTGTCAAGATGGACAACATAGCATAATGTACAGTCAGAATACAAGTTTTGAGAATTGGGGATGTATATGAGCAAAAAACCGGAAGAAACTCGTGTGGTTGTGGGCATGTCCGGCGGTGTCGACTCCTCCGTCACCGCTTGGTTGCTCAAACAGCAAGGATATGATGTGATCGGCGTCTTTATGAAAAACTGGGATGATACGGATGAGTTTGGCCATTGCACCGCCGAAGATGATTTTGCCGATGTGCGCCGGGTGTGTGACAAGATCGGGATTCCCTATTATACGGTGAACTTTGAAAAGGAATACTACGCGAAAGTGTTCTCTTACTTTCTCGACGAATATAGAAAGGGGCGCACGCCCAATCCTGATGTCCTCTGCAATCGGGAGATCAAGTTTAAAGAGTTTCTCGATGCGGCGCTCGATCTGGGCGCAGACTATATCGCGACGGGGCACTATGCGCGCGTGGTCAATCAGGAAGGCGAGTATCAGCTCCTGCGCGGCGTGGATCAGAACAAGGATCAGACCTATTTTCTGAACCAGTTGAACCAATACCAACTGTCGAAAGCGATGTTTCCGATCGGGCATCTGCCGAAGCCAGAGGTGCGCAAAATTGCGGAAGAGGCAGGGCTTGCGACGGCGAAGAAGAAAGACTCGACCGGCATCTGTTTCATCGGCGAACGCAATTTCAAAGAGTTTTTGAGCAACTATCTGCCCGCACAGCCTGGGGAGATGCAGACGCTTGCTGGCGTTGTGAAAGGTCATCACGATGGGCTGATGTACTATACGCTAGGTCAGCGTCACGGCCTTGGCATCGGCGGCTCTGGGGAGCCGTGGTTTGTCGTCGGGAAAGACTTGGAGCGCAACGTCCTCTATGTGGAGCAGGGCGAGCATGAGGAGCTGTTTTCAAGCGGACTGTTCGCGACCGATCTCAACCTGATCGCAGAGGCGAATCGCCCGCGCACCTTTTCCTGTACAGCTAAGTTTCGCTACAGACAGCCAGACCAAGGTGTCACCGTGCATGTGCGGGAGGACAACACCTGCTTGGTCTCGTTTGACGAGCCGCAAAAGGCGGTCACACCAGGCCAGTCTGTCGTCCTCTACGACGGGGATGTTTGTCTGGGGGGAGCGACGATCGATCAGGTTTTCAAAACGGCGGCCGAGTTGGAGCGGGCGCTCAACGAACAGAAATAAGCGATTGGAAAGCCATCGGCAGAATGCGGCCGATGGCTTTTTTGTGTGGTTTATAATTTGTGAAAACTTCAAAATGAGTAACTATCAGGAAGGATAAAATAATTATTTGTCGAAATTGACTTACGATTGATCGATGCTTAATCCGATCGGATCTCAAAGCAACTTGAACCGAGTAAGGAGCTTTGCTATGAATGACTATTTGGAAGCACGGAGAGCGGGGAGCAAGCGAATCGCGGGTGGGATTGCCTTGACCATTTTGATCGTCAGCGGCGCATGGCTGTTGGGGAGAGAGCGGCTTGGGGACGCAACTGCGAATCATTGGTTCGACTGGCTGTTCGTGCTGTTTTTAACCATCGTAATCTTTGGCTATGTGCAACTGAAAGTCGGGTCGCTGTGTCAGTCCTTTCAGCTCAGCCGATCGCTTTTTGAAAACAATCCAGGCGCTGTCTTCACATTTGACCTCAACGGGCGTTTTCGCGAGGGCAATCGCGCTTGTGAAAAGATGACCGGCTTTTCGATCGCAGAATGGACGACGTTGTCGATCCGCACGCTGCTGTCTCCAGAAGCGTTCGAGCGGACGTATGAACACTTTCAAAAAGCGGTGCAGGCGATTCCGCAAAAGTTTGAATTGAACCTGATCCGAAAAGATGGGCTTCGCATCTTGATTCACGTTCACCTGATTCCGATCATGATCAAAGGCAAGGTGGTGGGCGTCTATGCGCTGGCAAAGGACATCACCGAGAAGCGGAGAGCGAAAGAAGAGCTGCGCGCAACGAAGCAGCAGTTAGAATCGTTCGTTTCCAATTCGCCAGACGCGATCTACATGTGCGATCTCGATGGACTCGTCTATCAGATCAACAGCGGTTTTGAGCGAATGTTCGGCTTGAGGGGAGCGGAGATCATCGGCGAGAAAATTGAGCGGATCATCCCCGATGAGCTGGTTGTGGATGAGCAGGAACGAATCAAAGAAGTGTGGGCTTCCAATTGGGAGTACAACTGCATCGACACGATCAGAAAGCACCGGGATGGCCGACTGTTGTATGTCAACCTGACCTTGGCGCCCGTTCACGACAGCAATGGATATCTGGTCGGGCTGGTCGGAACGGCACGCGATGTGACGATCCGAAAAAGGATGGAAGAAGCGTTGCGACAGAGCGAAGCGAAATACAGGCTGATCACCGAGAACATGTCAGACCTGATCGGCGTCTCCGATCTGGAGGGCGTGCTCGAATATGCGTCGCCATCGTTTCAGGAGGTGACCGGATACAGCCCGGAGCTGCTGGTCGGCGTAGCGCCGTTCATCCTGTTTCACCCAGACGATATCGCCAAGATGAAACAGGTGCTCGCGGCGGTGGTGGTGGAGAAGCAACCGTTTAGGATCCAGTTTCGCATCAGACATCGAGACGGTCACCTTCTGCTGATCGATGCGAACAATGCGCCCGTTCTGAACGAAGAGGGCGGAGTTGAAGGCGTTGTGATCGTAGGGCGCGACATCACCGAGCGAGCAAAAACGGAAGAGCTGTTGCGCAAGTCGGACAAGCTGTCGGTGGTAGGCGAACTGGCGGCAGGTGTGGCGCATGAGATTCGCAATCCGCTCACCTCGATCAAAGGCTTCGTCCAGCTCTTGCAAGCGCGTGATTCGAACAGAGCGCACTATTATGACATCATGAGGTCGGAGCTTGACCGAATCGAATTTATCATCAATGAATTTCTCGTGCTGGCCAAGCCACAGGCGATCCGTTATCAACAGACAGATGTGCGAAGCCTGCTGCAAAGCATTGCGGTATTGCTCGACACGCAGGCGATCTTAAACAATGTGCAGATTCGAATCGAATCGGAGCAACACCTTCCGCTGATCGAATGTGAAGAAAATCGACTGAAGCAAGTGTTTGTCAACGTGATGAAAAATGCGATGGAGGCGATGCAAGAGGGCGGTCAACTGCTGGTGGAAGTGATCAAAGAGCACGAGGATCGAGTGTTGCTCCGCTTTTCAGACACTGGTTGTGGTATCTCAGAGTCAAGACTCTCGAAGCTTGGGGAGCCGTTTTATACGACGAAAGAAAAAGGTACGGGTCTTGGCCTGCTCGTCTCGTACAAGATCATCGAGGAACATCATGGCACGATCTCGGTGCAGAGTGCCGTCGGCAAGGGAACGGTCGTCGAGATTCGACTGCCGATCAATCGATGCGAAATCCTATAGGCGCAGCTCGTGTCGCATCGAAAAGTCGAACACTGCGCATCGTGAGGCTGGACTTCACCCGTTGCGCAAAGATGAAGAGCCATATCGACGACCGTATCTGGTTGTCGGTACGGCTCTTCTTTGCTGAGAGAGTCGAACAGAGGACAGATGGGGGTGATGTGGGGGTGATGCAGGAGGGATGCAGGAGAGATGCAGGAGAGATGCAGGAGAGATGCAGGAGGGATGCAGGAGGGATGCAGGAGAGATGCAGGAGAGATGCAGGAGAGATGCAGGAGAGATGCAGGAGAGATGCAGGAGAGATGCAGGAGAGATGCAGGAGAGATGCAGGAGAGATGCAAGGAGAGATGTAGGAGAGATGTAGGAGAGATGTAGGAGAGATGTAGGAGAGATGTAGGAGAGATGTAGGAGAGATGTAGGAGAGATGTAGGAGAGATGTAGGAGAGATGTAGGAGAGATGTAGGAGAGATGTAGGAGAGACCGGTAAGCGCCTCGCTCAATCAGCAGTTTTCAACTAGGATCGCCTGCTTGCTTCTCAACAAGGTGAGCAAAAGGAGCTTCGAAATAACAAAAGACTGATAATTGCAATAATATTTAATCGGATTTTTCCATTCGAGGAATGATGCGACTCAGATACTGGATTTTGATGTTATATTTGGTAGAATAAGAGAATCGAGAAGGGGAGAGTGGAGCGAAATGGTTGCAAAATGGCTGTTCCGATTGGCAAGATCGCGCATGATGGGAAAGTTTGTCGGCTATTGGTTTCAGTACGGAAGCTTGCTACTCCCCGTCAAAAAAGTGTTCACATCATCTGAAGTGGTCAGTTTTTTCCACCCGCGGCCCTCCTATCCGAATCATCTGCTGCTCGTCCCCAAGCGGGCGATTCGTTCTTTGAACGAGCTGGCACAGCGAGATCACCATCGCTTTTTTCTCGCAATTTTGGCAGCGGCGCGAGAAGTGGCCAGCCAGCGGGGGATGTCAGACTATGTGCTATGCTCGAATGGAGGGGCGCGCCAAGAGGTGATGCAGGTACACTTCCATCTGTTCGCCGGAAACGGGTGGGCGAACGCGCCGCAGGACTTGGGATCTGTCCTGCTAGAGGATGACCGCGTGATCGCCTGCGATCACCCGCAGGCAAGCTGGGAGACGCACCTGGTGATCGAGAGCAAGCAACGGCTGTGGGAGGATGTGATCGAAGCTTTGCCTGCTGTGGTGGAATCGCGCAGGCTGCTCGAAAACGGTTATACGGTCGTCGTGCCACCTGCAGGTGATGGTGCTTTGCATCTGATCGCAGGAAAATGGCGGGGCGATTCTGCCTAGCGAGAGCTGTTTTCTGAACAGCTTGGACAAAAGGGCGAGCGGGCAAAAACGGAGGAGAAAGCTGCGTTCGATCCCTGCTGCGAATCAACTTGAAAACAGGATGTAAACGAGCTTTCCAGTCACGATGGAAGGCTCGTTTTTGCGTTTCTAAAATTAACTGTTAAAGGGAGGTTTCCTTTTATGAATTGTCGAACTCTTTAAATCAGCAGTAGAACTCAGGGGGAGAGGGTAGAGTGATGACGATCATCGAATTGTTGCAGAGGCGAGCGCATGAGCAGCAGAATCAGCTCGCATATACATTTATGGGTGAGGATGGAACGGAACACACGTTAACATATGGACAGTTGGATCGAGAGGCAAAAGCGATCGCAGTCGAGCTGATGCACCAAGGGGCAGAAGTTGGCGACCGCGCGCTGTTGCTGTATGCACCTGGGATTGCCTATATCTGCTCTTTTTTTGGTTGCCTGTATGCGGGCGTCGTCGCGGTGCCAGCCTATCCGCCGCGCAGCAACGGCAATCTGGGACGCTTGCAGGCGATGGTCGAGGATGCGAAGGCGCGGTTTGCGCTGACTTCGACGGAGATCTTGCGCGGCGTGGAGCGGCGATTTGCAGAGACGCCAGAGCTGTCAGACCTTTGCTGGTTGGTGCCGGGGGCGGCGGAGCGCAAGATGGGGGAGCTGTCCCTTCCTCAGCTTTCGGAGCGGGACTTGGCGTTTCTGCAATACACGTCAGGATCGACCTCGCTGCCAAAAGGGGTGATGCTGACGCACGGGAATCTGGTGCACAATCTCGGCTTGATCGAGCGGTGCTTTGGCACATCGGCAGAAGATCGCTGTGTGATCTGGCTGCCTCCCTATCATGACATGGGTCTGATCGGAGGGGTGATGCAACCGCTGTTTACAGGCTATCCGGTCACGCTGATGGCTCCGGTCGATTTTATCCAAAAACCGCTCAAATGGCTGGAGACGATCTCGAAAAACAAAGCGACGGTGAGCGGCGGGCCTAATTTTGCCTACGAGCTCTGCTTGCAAAAGGTGACACCTGAGCAGCGAGATCAGCTCGACCTCAGCTCTTGGCAGATCGCCTTTACCGGGGCTGAGCCGGTGCGCGCCGAGACGTTGGATCGATTTGCCGAGTTTTTTGCACCTTGCGGCTTTCGCAAGGAGGTGTTTTACCCCTGCTATGGATTGGCAGAAGGGACGCTGTTTGTCGCGGGTGGCAAGAAGTCGGACGCCCCTGTTGTGCGGGCGTTCGAGGGGGAAGCGCTGTTGGAAGACCGGGCGGTCACAGGCGGAGATCGACTGCTGGTCAGCTCCGGTCGCGTCAACGAAGTGGAGCAGCGTGTCGCCGTCGTCGACACGCTGACCGGACAGATCGCCGCTGATGGCCGAGTCGGCGAGATCTGGGTCAGCGGGCCGAGCGTTGCGGCTGGCTACTGGAACCGCGCGGAGCAGACGGAAGAGTTTTTTGCAGCGAGGCTCGCTTCGGGCGAAGGTCCGTTCTTGCGGACGGGAGACCTCGGCTTTGTGCATGAAGGGGAGCTGTTTGTCACCGGCAGACAGAAAGACCTGATCATCATTCGCGGTCAAAACTACTACCCGCAAGATCTGGAGTTTGTCGTGCAGAATTCCCATCCGGCCGTGCACAACAGCAATGGTGCTGCCTTCTCTGTCCTCGTGGACGGCGAGGAGCGCTTGGTGGTCGTGCAGGAGGTGGAGCGCGCTCACCGCAAAGGGAACTTAGCTGAGGTCGTGCAGACGATCAGACAAGAGGTGTCGAAGGAGCATCAGCTGCAAGTCTATGCGGTGGTGCTGTTAAAGCCGGTCAGCATTCCGAAAACGTCGTCCGGCAAGGTGCAGCGCCATCTGTGCAAAGAGCGGTTTTTGAACGGGTCGCTTGAGGTGATGTACCAAGAAGTGCTCGGGGAAAGTGTGGAAAGCGGTGGTGTCCACAATGCGGAGCGGCCTGCCGATGCGGATGTCGATCTCCAGGTGACAGGAAATTCAGAGGCGATCGACCTGCAAGATTTGCGCCTGCGGGAGGCGGGCGATCGCCAAGCGCTGGTTGTCAAACATCTGCAGCGTGCGGTGAGCGCTGTGTTGAAGGCGGGGCACGTCGAGATCGATCTGTCGCTGCAGGCGCTGGGGATGGATTCGATGATGGCTGTTGAGCTGAAGCATCAGGTCGAAGAGAGCTTCCAGATCAGACTGCCGCTCGATTTCCTGTTGGACGGACCGAGCGTCGAGCAGGTGGCAGAGGAGGTGTGCCAAAGGCTTGCGGTTGGAGTTGAAGCGGATCTGGAGGTACGAGCTGGCGATCTTTCCGAGCATGCGCTGTCGCACGGACAGCGGGCACTCTGGTTTCTACAGCGTCTGGCACCAGAAAGCGCGGCGTACAACATCGCCCGCGCCTTCCGGGTGACCGGACTTGATGTGGAGCGATTGAAAGGCGCTGTGGATCGACTGGTCGAACGCCATTCCCAGCTGCGCACCGTGTTTTCCGAACGGGACGGTGAGCCTGTGCAAAATGTGCTTCCAGTCGCAGACGGCTATTTTGTGCACGAGAGCATCGCTGAAGCTGAGCTCAAGGCGCGGATGGATCGGGAGGCGAACAGACCGTTCGACCTGGAAGCAGGGCCGCTGTTTCGCCTCTATCTGTTCGAAGTGGAAGAGGGAACGCCTGTCATGCTTTGGGTGATGCATCACATCATCGTCGATCTTTGGTCGTTCGACGTGTTGCTCAAGGAGCTTGGCACGCTGTTCACAGGAGAGGAGCTACCAGCCCCGCGGTCGAGCTACGCGGAGTATGTCGCCTGGCAAAAAGCGTTGCTCGGCAGCGCGGAAGGAGAAAAGATGTGGGCCTATTGGCAGGAGCAGTTGAGCGGCGAGCGGGCGGTGCTCCAGCTGCCGACCGATCGTCCTCGACCGCCGGTGCAGACCTATCGCGGGGAGGAGCACCGCTTCTTGCTCGGAGCGGAGTTGAGCGCCGTGCTCAAATCGGTGGCCAGGCAGCAGGGAGTGACGCTCTATGCCTTGCTGATGGCGGCGTTCCAAGCGTTCTTATACCGGTACTCCGGGCAGGAGGACATTCTGGTCGGAACGCCTACGACCGGGCGTAGCAGCGTGAAACATGCGGGCGTGATCGGCTATTTTGTCAATCCGGTGGTGCTGAGAGGTCATGTATCCGGTGAGATGTCCTTTGCCGACTTCCTCGCGCGAACGAGTGAAAAAGCGCGCGGTGCCTTGCAGCACGGGGATTTCCCGTTTCCGTTGCTCGTGGAGCGAATCCAACCGGACCGCGATCTCAGCCAGCCTCCGCTCTTCAACGTCTTCTTCACGTTGCAGTCGATGGAAGAGGGGATCGCAGGCATCGAGATGGAACCGGTGCAACTGAGCCGTCAGTTCGCCCAGTTCGATCTGTCGCTGTTGATGGAAGAGCAAGAGGGGGAGCTCGGCGGGGTGGTCGAGTTCAACTGCGATCTGTTCGAAGCGACCACGGTGGAGCGGATGATCGGCCATTTCCAAGAGCTGTTGCGCGAGGTGGCGCTCAACTGCAAAGTCGAGATCGGCAAGATGAATATGATGACAGCCGAAGAGCGCACAGAACTGCTGATCGGTCGCAACTCGACCGCAACTCCCTTCCCAGCGGAAACGGGCTTGCATCAGCTGCTCGAACGACAGGCTGCACAGACGCCAGATGCGGTGGCGCTGGTGTTTGAAGGGGAGTCGATGACCTATCGGGAGCTGAACGCAAACGCCAATCGGCTCGCTTGGCATCTCCGCGAGCGCGGGGTGACAGACGACGTGCCGGTCGGCGTGATGGCAGAGCGGTCGTTCTCGTTTGTGATCTCCATCTACGCTGTGCTCAAAGCGGGCGGGGCGTACGTGCCGATCGATCCCGACTACCCGGAAGAGCGGATTCAATATCTGCTCAGCCATTCGCAAACAAAGCTGTTGCTGACCCAAGAAAAGCTGTTGTCGCGGACAGAGGGTGGAATCGCGGTGGATGCGCTCTTGGCAAGCTCGCCTTCGCTGCCCGATCAGAATCTCGATCTGCCCTACGACCCGGATCGACTGATGTACATTCTGTACACGTCAGGATCGACCGGAACGCCCAAAGGCGTGATGATCAAGTCGCGCAGCTTCGCCAATCTGGTGCACTGGTATAAGACGGAGTTTGAGATCGGGCGCGAGGATCGCGTGTTGCTGATCGCACCATCCTCGTTCGACCTCTCGCAGAAAAACCTGTTCGCACCGCTGATCGGCGGTGGGCGTTTGGTTCTGTTCACGCCAGGGCTGTACGATTATGACAAGATGGCCGACACGATCGAGCGAGAGCGCGTGACGCTGGTCAACTGTGCGCCGAGCGCCTTCTACCCGCTGCTCGATCTCGATCTGGAGAAGCTTCGCTCGCTCCGACAGGTGCACTTGGGCGGTGAGACGATCAATCTGGCCAAGATGAAGCGCTGGATGAAGTCGGCGAGCTGTTCGGCAGAGCTGATCAACACCTATGGGCCGACCGAGTGCACCGACATCGTCTCCTTCTATCGCGTCCAGCCAAAAGATGTGGAGGAAGCGGTGTCGGTGCCGATCGGCAAACCGGTTTACAACGCGAAGCTCTACGTGCTCGACCAGGGGCTGAACGTGTTGCCGCAAGGGGCGATCGGGGAGCTTTGCATCGGCGGCATCGGGCTTGCCAGAGGCTATTATGCGGCAGAGGATCTGACGGCTGCAAAGTTTGTGCAGACGCCACATCTGCCCGAGCAGATGGTGTACAAGACGGGCGATCTGGTGCGCTACCTGCCAGATGGAAACATCGACTATCTGGGTCGCATCGACCATCAGGTGAAGATTCGTGGCATTCGGATCGAAGTCGGTGAAATTCAAGCGGTGCTGCTCGAACATGATCAGGTCGCCGAAGCGCTGGTCATGGCGCAGGAAGATGATGCTGGCAACAAGCGGTTGGTCGCCTATGTGACCGGTGAGGCGGGACTCGATCAGCTGGAGCTGAGAAGCCACGTGAAAAAGAAGCTTCCAGAGTTTATGGTGCCTTCCGCCTTCGTGGTGTTGGAGAAGTTCCCGCTCACGCCAAACGGCAAGGTGGATCGCAAAGCACTGCCTGTGCCGGAAGGGGCGCTCGACCGCACTGCCGTCCCCTATGTCGCGCCGACCACGCTGACAGAAGAGAAACTGGTAGCGGTGTGGGAAGAGATCTTGCAGGTGGATCGCGTAGGCATTCACGATAACTTCTTCGACCTCGGTGGTCATTCTTTGCTGGCGACACAGGTGATCTCACGCGTGCGCAACCAATTTGAAGTGACACTCCCGGTGACGCAGGTGTTTGAAGTGCCCACCGTGGCCGAACTGGCCAAGCAGATCGACCGATTGAAAGGGGAGCAGAAGCCGCAACAGCGCAAGTTGGTGCGCGCCTCCCGCGAAAATCATCGCATTCGCTAAGCGAGCGTCTACAAAGTGGCGAATTCTGAAGTATGCATACAGAGAGTAAACCAGCACATTGTGTGTTGGTTTTTCTTTTCTACAAATAAATAACTTAATTGCAGGTCGAGTCTTATAACATGTAGAATTGAAAGCATTACAACTATGGGAATTGGGGGCTTTCAGTCATGACGGTGGCAGAACTTCTGCGGCAGCGAGCAGCGGAGCAGGGCGACCAGATCGCCTATCTCTTTATCAGGGAAGATGGAACGGAAACGAAAGTTTCGTATCGAGAGCTCGATCAAAAGGCGCGGCAGGTGGCCGCTTTTTTACAAGCGCAGGATGCGGTGGGCGAGCGCGCTCTGCTGCTGTACCCACCTGGAATCGAATACATCACCGCATTTTTTGCCTGCCTCTATGCGGGTGTGATCGCGGTGCCAGCCTATCCGCCTCGTGCCAACGGCAATCTTGGCCGTCTGCAAGCGGTGGTGCAGGATGCGGATGCGAAGCTTGCCTTGACAACATCTGCGATCTTAGCGAGCGTGAAAAGCAGATTTCGCGAGCACCCGGAGCTGCAAAATCTCGACTGGCTCGTGCCGGCTGCTGAGTTGGACGGCATGGAGAACGCGTATCGCCACCAGCAGATCGCAGGCGACGACCTCGCGTTTTTACAATATACATCTGGCTCCACCTCTTTGCCCAAAGGGGTGATGCTCTCGCATCGCAATCTGTTGCACAATTTGGAACTGATCGAAAATAGCTTTGGCACCAGCCCGCAGGATCGCTGTGTGATCTGGCTGCCTCCGTATCATGACATGGGGCTGATCGGGGGGATCTTGCAGCCTTTGTTCACCGGCTATCCGGTGACCTTGATGGCGCCGGTCGATTTTATCCAGAAGCCGTTCAAATGGCTGGAGACGATCTCGCGGACGCAGGCGAGCGTCAGCGGCGGCCCCAATTTTGCTTACGAGCTGTGTTTGCAAAAAATTACGCCGGAGCAGCGCGATGCGCTCGACCTGAGCGCTTGGGAGGTCGCCTTTACCGGCGCAGAGCCGATTCGCGCGGAGACGATCGAGCGGTTTGCCGACTATTTTACGCCCTGTGGGTTTCGCAAGGAGGCGTTTTACCCCTGCTATGGTCTTGCTGAAGGAACTTTGTTCGTCTCTGGAGGTCAAAAGTCGGAAGTTCCGGTCGTGCGCAGTTTCGATCGGGAGCTGCTGAAGGAGAACCGAGCGGTGAGCGATGGCGACCAGCGGTTGGTCAGCAGCGGTCAGCTCCGAGCGGGCGGCCAGCAGGTGCTGATCGTCGATGCGCAGGAGCGGACATGCTGTCAGGACGGGCAGGTCGGTGAGATCTGGGTGTCCGGATCGAGCGTTGCCAAAGGGTACTGGCGGCGGCCGGAGCAGACGGAAGAGACGTTTGCCGCCCGCTTGCAGTCTGGTGAAGGTCCATATTTGCGAACGGGCGATCTAGGCTTTGTGCTCGACGGTGAACTCTATGTGACAGGGCGTCAAAAAGACATGGTGATCATCCGCGGCAGGAACTATTATCCGCAGGATGTTGAGTTTGCGGTGCAATCATCGCATCCGGCGGTGAAAAACAGCAATGGAGCTGCCTTTGCCGTCGAAGTGGGGGGCGAAGAGCGCCTCGTCGTCGTCCAAGAGATCGAGCGAGCGTACCGCAAGGCAGATCTGGAAGCGGTCGTGCGCGCGGTGCGTCAGCAGGTGGCAGCCGAACATGAACTGCAGACGCACGCGATCGTGCTGCTCAAGCCGGTCTCGATTCCGAAAACCTCTTCGGGCAAGGTGCAGCGCCATCTCTGTCGCGAACGGTATTTGCAGGGGACGCTCGATGCGGTCTATCTGAGCCGCTTGGGCGAAGCGGATTCGGCAGAGCAGGATGTGGCAGCGACCAGGAGCAGTGACCAGCCCGCTTCGCTCGATCGGAACGAATTGCTCGCCTTGTCGAAGGAGGAAGCGCGGGCAGCTCTGATCGGCTATCTGACAGCCCAAGCGGAGAAAGCGCTTCGGCTCGCCGGGGGGACGATCGATCCATCGCTTCCGCTGAGCTCACTCGGCATGGACTCGATCGCAGCGGTGGAGTTGCAACATCTGGTGGAAGCGGAGTTTGGCGTCGCGCTCGCACTTTCCGACCTGCTCGACGATCTGACCGTATCCGCTTTGGCGGCCAACGTCTTGTCGAAGCTGACCGATGGTACTTCGGTCGAAGCTGAACTGAATGAGCGGGCGAACTCCGATGCGGTGATGCTGTCTGAAGGGCAGCGCGCGCTGTGGTATCTGCAGCGCTATGCACCGGAGAGCGCCGCCTACAACATCGCCCGCGCGGTCAGGCTGTCAGGTCGTCATGATGCGGATGCGCTTCGCCATGCATTCGAAAAGTTGGTCGAACGCCATCCGCTGCTTCGCTCGCAGATCGCAGAGCAGGACGGAGAGCCTGTCTTTTTGGTGCAGCCGTCCGAGCGGGTGCCCTTTCTGATCCTCGACGCGACGGCGTGGACGGAGGGTGAACTGCACACGCGCTTGCAGGCGGAGGCGGATCGTCCGTTCGATCTTGAGCAGGAGTTTCCGGTGCGAGCGCTGCTGTTTCTGCGCTCCGCACAGCAAGCGATCCTGTTGCTGAACGCCCATCATATCGTCTCCGATTTTTGGTCGTTTGGCGTGATGGTCAAAGAGCTGCAGACGCTCTACGCGGGCGAGGAACTGCCTGCGCCGCAGCGCAGCTTTGCAGAGCATGTTCGCGAGGAGAAGGCGATGCTCGGCGGCGCCAGAGGCAGAGACTTGCGCAACTATTGGATCGAGCAGCTGCAGGGACGGACAGCTGCGCTCAACCTGCCGACCGACTTTTCTCGCCCTGCTGAGCAGACGTTTGACGGATCGGCCGTTCCCTTTCGCCTGTCAGCCGAGCTGACCGAGCGCTTGCGCCGCTTGGCGCAGGAGCAGAAAGTCACCTTGCAGATGGTGCTGCTCGCCGCCTTTCAAGTGCTCTTGCATCGCTACACGGGTCAAGAGGAGCTGGTGGTCGGAACGCCTACGACGGGCCGAAACAGCGCCAAAAATGCGGGGTTGATCGGCTATTTTGTCAATCCGGTCATCATGCGTGCCGACTTTGCGGAGCGTCAGAGCTTCTCCGCCTTTTTGCAACAGGTCAGACGCACCGTGCTGGGGGCGCTCGCGCATCAGGAATACCCCTATCCATTGCTCGCTCAAGAGTTGGGAAAGGATCGCGATCCGAGCGATCCGCCGCTGGTGCAGGTGATGTTCACCTATCAAAAATCGCATCTGGCAGAGCTTGGGGCTGATTTTTCCACCTTCGCGTTGGGCGAAGGCGGGGCACAACTTCCGTTTGGCGATCTGACGCTCGAAGCAATCGAGCTGGAACAGCGGTTCGTGCAGGTCGACCTCGCCCTGTCGATCGCCGATACGGCAGACGAGCTGATCGGGAGGATCGAATACAACGCAGGGCTCTTTTTAAAGGAGACGGCGGTGCGGATGACCGCTCATCTGACCACGTTGCTGACCAGCATCGCAGCTGATGGCGATCGGCCGATCGCCACGCTTGAGCTGTTGACCGAGCGGGAAAAAGAACATCTGCTGACCGAGTGGAACGACAAGACGGCTCCTTATCCGCACCACCTGACCGCGATGGAACTGTTCGATCAGCAGGTATTGAAAACGCCTGAAGATGCGGCAGTCGTCTTTCAAGGGCACCGCATGTCCTATCGAGAGCTCGGACGGCAAGCGGATCGCTTGGCCGCACATCTGCGCGCGAAAGGCGTTGTGACCGGCCTGTTTGTCGGCTATTTTGGCGAGCGCAACCTCGACTGGGCAGTCGCTGTCTTGGCGATCTTCAAGGCGGGCGGGATCTATGTGCCGCTCGATCCGAAATACCCGATCGAGCGATTGACCTTTATGATCGAGGACACGACACCACAGGTGATGCTCACCTATCGCGATCTGGTGGACAAGTTGCCTCCGCATGATTCGCACATCCTCTGTCTGGACGAGGAGCGTGATGGGGGAGAACTGGTAGACGAAGAGCGCGTGCAAGGCGCGGTGACGCCTGACGACGTCGCTTATGTGATCTTCACATCCGGTTCGACAGGTCGTCCGAAAGGGGCGCAGGTGGAGCACAAAGGGATGCTCAACCATCTGCTGGCCAAGGTGGATGAGCTGGAGATGACCCCGGCAGATCGCATCGCCCAGAACTCGTCACAATGTGTGGACATCTCAGTCTGGCAACTGCTGACCGGATGGATGATCGGTGCGGAGACGCACATCCTGCCCGATGAGGTAGCGTTCGATCCGGCAAGGCAGCTCGATGAGATGGAGGCGACCGAGCTCACGATCGTCGAGACGGTTCCGTCCTTGTTGCGGGCGATGATCGAAGAGGTGGCGATGCGCGAGGCTGTCCCCGATCTGTCAGCGCTGCGCTGGATGATTCCGAACGGGGAAGTGCTGCCGCCAGAGCTCTGTCGCAAATGGTTGGCCTTCTATCCGCAGGCCTGGCTGATCAACGCCTACGGCCCGACCGAGTGCTCCGACGATGTGACCCATCATTTTATCAAAGAGCCGCCGGGAGAAGAGGTGACCAACGTTCCGATCGGTCGCGTGATTCCCAACATGAAGCTGTATATCCTCGATGCGGAGATGCAGTTGGTGCCGATCGGAGTGCCGGGCGAGCTGCACATCGGCGGAATCGGAGTCGGCCCAGGCTATCTCAAAAACGAGGAGCGCACCGCGCAATCGTTCTTGCCCGATCACATTTCCGGAATTCGGGGCGCTCGCCTGTACAAGACGGGCGATCTGGTTCGCTTGCGCCATGATGGTCTGCTTGAGTTTTTAGGCCGGATCGACAATCAGGTGAAAATCCGCGGCTTCCGCATCGAGATCGGTGAGATCGAGACGGTGATCGCCAAGCATCCGTCTGTGCTGGAGACGGTGGTCGTCGCACGTGTTGTAAAGCCTGGAGATAAGCGGTTGGCCGCCTACCTGGTGGTCAAGCAGGAGGAGCGGCCAACCCCGCGCGAACTGCGAAATTTTGTCCGGGAAAAACTGCCGGAACACATGGTGCCGTCCGCCTTCGTCCTGCTCGATGCGATGCCGCTTACGGCGAATGGCAAGATCAACAGACGCGCGCTGCCCGAACCAGATTATGCTCAGCTCGATGTCGGGTCGTACACCGCGCCGCGCACCCCGTTGGAGCAAAAGGTCGCCGCGATCTGGGCGGACGTGTTGGGAGTGGAGCGAATCGGTGTGCACGACCACTTCCTCCTCCTCGGTGGCCACTCGCTGCTGGCCGCGCAGGTGGTCTCGCGGACGAGCCGATCGCTCGGCGTGCAAGTGCCCTTGCGCACGCTGTTTGAAGCGCTGACGGTGGCGGAGTTTGCCGAGAAGCTCGCAGGTCTGCTCGATGCGCAAGGTGAGCAGCGCGCGCCGATCGTGCCGATCGACCGCTCAGCAAATCTGCCGCTCTCCTCGTCGCAACAGCGCCTCTGGATGATGGAGCAGATGAACCCGCAGTCGGCGTTTTACAACATTCCACACGCGCTGCGCCTGCGGGGAGCGCTCGATCGCCAAGCGCTGCTGAGCAGTTTGCAGTCGATCGTCGATCGCCATGAAGTGTTGCGAACGACCTACCGCGAAGTGGACGGACAGGCTGTCCGAGAAGTGTCGGACTCCTTTGTTGTCGCGCTGCCGACGCTCGACCTCAGCGGGCTGGCTGGCTCCGCGCGGGAAGCGGAGATCGGGCGACTGGCAGAGGAGCATGGCCAAAAGCACTTCGACCTCGCGCGCGGCCCGCTGATCGCCTGCTCGCTGTTGCGCTTGGCGGAGGAGGAGCACGTCCTGCTCTTCAATGTCCACCATATCGCCTTTGACGGCTGGTCGGTCAGCATCTTGATCGAAGAGCTGGTCGCGCACTACGAGGCGGTCGTGCAGGGGGCAGAGCCGGTGTTGGCGCAGCGTGTGCTACAGTATGCAGATTATGCAGCTTGGCAAAAGCGACGGTTGCAGGAGCCTGCTGTCACCGAGCAGCTCGACTACTGGAAAGAACGGCTGGCGGGGGAACTTCCCGTGCTGCAACTGCCGCTCGATCGAGCGCGTCCGCCGGTGCAGACACACGAGGGGGCGACGGAGCGCTTCGTGCTCGAAGCGCCGCTGGCAAAACGGCTGCATGACCTGTCGCTGCGCCACGGAGTCACCCTGTTCATGACCATGCTCGGCGCTTTCCAAGCGCTGCTCGCCCGCTACAGCGGACAGGAGGATCTTCTGGTCGGCACGCCGATCGCCGGCCGCCACACGCCGGAGACGGAGGGGATGATCGGCTTCTTTGTCAACACGCTGGTGATGCGCACCGACCTCTCGGGCGATCCGACGTTTGCGGAGCTGCTCGAACGCGTCAAAGAGACGGCGCTCGGTGCGTACGAGCATGATGAGGTGCCGTTTGAAACGCTGGTGGAAGAGCTTCAACCGGAGCGAAACAGAAGCGTGTCCCCGCTGTTCCAGGCGATGTTCGTCCTGCAAAACGCACCGACCGCAGAGCTGCGCTTTGAAGGGCTCAGCGTGGAGCGCATGCACATCGAGACGCACACCGCAAAATATGATCTGACCTTAGCGCTTGAAGAAGGGGAGGACGGCATCCGCGGGGAGTTTGAATTTAACACGCGGCTGTTCGATCGCGCGACCATCTTGCGGATGGTCGGTCACTACACGACGCTGTTGCACGCGGTGCTCGCCGAGGAGCGAACTCCGATCTCCACCTTGCAGCTGCTGACCGAAGCGGAGCGGGAGCAACTGCTCGTCGAGTGGAACCGAACGGAGCGCGACTATCCTGCTGAACTGTGCATTCATCAGCTTTTTGAAGCGCAGGCGGCCAAGCGACCTGAGCACCCAGCGGTGATCTATCGCGAGCAGGCGCTGAGCTATGGAGAGCTGAATGCGCGGGCGAATCGACTCGCGCGCAAGCTGCAAGCGGCAGGGGTTGGCCCTGAGAGCGTCGTCGGGCTGTTGATCGATCGGTCGCCCGAACTGCTCACCGCGATGCTCGCCGTGCTGAAAGCGGGAGGTGCTTACCTGCCGCTCGATCCGGCCTATCCAAAAGAGCGCTTGGCCTACATGATTGACGATGCGTCGCCGACGCGGATCGTGACGCGCAGACATCACCTTGCCTCCTTGTCGCCGCTCGACGGAACTTCGATCATGCTTTTGGATGATCAGGAAAGCGGAAAAGCGCTTGACGAAGCGGATCACCAAAATGCGGTTGCTGATGTACAGCCGAACCATCTGGCCTACATCATCTACACGTCAGGCTCGACCGGCCGCCCGAAAGGCGTGATGATCGAGCACAGGGGCGTGGTCAATCTGATCACCGAGCCGCAGCTGTTGTTCGATGCGGACAGCCGAGTCTTGCAGTTCTTCTCTTGCAATTTTGATGCGTCTGTTCACGAGATCTTCACCTCGCTCTCCGTCGGTGCCACCCTGGTGATGGCACATGATGAAGTGCGGATGCCCGGTCAGGAGATGATCGAGTTTCTCCGGCAGCAGCAGGTGACGCATGTCGATCTGCCGCCCTCGGTGCTGACCGCCCTGCCAGAAGCTGATCTGCCAAAGATTCGGGTGCTGACGACCGGGGGAGAAGCCTGCACGAGCGAGATCTTGACTCGCTGGTCGCAAGGCCGCATCCTGCTCAACCAGTACGGGCCGACAGAAGCGACCGTCACCGCGACGATGTCGCGCTATGAAAGCGTGACCGACTCGCTACTCCCCGACATCGGGCGACCGCTGCAGAACAAGAAAGCTTACATCCTCGATCGCAACTTGCAACCTGTGCCGATCGGCGTGCAAGGCGAACTGCACATCGGCGGGGTCGGCATCGCCAGAGGGTATCTGAACAGACCCGATCTGACAGCAGAAAAATTTATCAACAATCCGTTCGCAGCGCAGGAGCAAGAGCGCCTGTATAAGACGGGCGATCTGGTGCGCTGGCTCCCGAATGGTCGGATCGAGTTTTTAGGCCGTGCGGATGATCAGGTAAAACTGCGCGGATTCCGCATCGAGCTCGGGGAGATCGAAGCGGTGTTGCATGCGCACCCGAGCATCGCCCAATCGGCGGTGATAGTCGCCGAAAATGAGCGCGGTGACAAAGTTCTCGTCGCCTATCTTTCCTGTAAAGAAGGATGTGCGGTCGATGGGGCAGAGTTGCGCGCCTATGCGCAAGTAGCGTTGCCTGAGCATATGATCCCCTCGTCGTTTGTGTTTCTGGATGCGCTTCCGCTCAATCGCAACGGCAAGGTGGATCGCCGCGCCTTGCCGAAGCTGACGGGGGAAGTGGAAGAGCCGACCGGTCGACTGCCCGCATCGGATGCGGAAGTGAAAGTGGCTGCCGTCTTCTGCGAGGTGCTCAGCCTGCAGCGTGTGAGCGCCGAGGACAACTTTTTTGAGCGCGGGGGTCACTCGCTGTTAGCGACACAGGTGATCACGAGGCTGCAAGCGGCGTTCGACATGGACATCCCGCTGCGCACCCTGTTCCAAGCGCCGACCGTTGAAGAGCTGGCGAAACGGCTCCAAGCAGAAGCGTCAGCAGGTAGGACATCTCCTGCCCTTCTGACGGTGTCACGAGATGAGTCGCTGCCGCTCTCCTATGCGCAGCAGCGACTGTGGGTTCTCGAACAGCTTGCTCCGGGCACAGCGCTCTACAACATGCCAGGCACGGTGCGCCTGCAAGGTGAGCTAAACCGAGAGGCGCTCAGGCACAGCTTGCAGAAGATCGTCGACCGTCATGAGGCGCTCCGCACTTCCTTTGAAACGGTCGACGGCCAAGTGGTGCAGCGAATCGCAGAGCGATCACCTGTGAAACTGACCATCGTCGATGCTCGTCAGGCGACAGAGGAAGCTGTGTTGCGTCTGCTGCGCGAAGAGATGGAGACGCCTTTCGATCTGACGGTCGGGCCGCTTGTGCGCTTCCGCTTGGTGGAAACTGCAACGGACGATCATCTGCTGGTGTTGAACATGCACCACATCGTGAGCGACGGCTGGTCGATGGGCATTTTTGTGCGCGAGTTTGCCGCGCTGTATGAAGGGATCGTGACGGGAAGCGCAGTCGAGCTGCCCGCGCTTGCGATCCAATATGCCGATTATTCGGTCTGGCAGCGAAACTGGCTGGACAGCGGTGTGCTGGAAGGGCAGCTCACCTATTGGAAAGCGACGCTGGACGGGCTGACCGTCTTGCAACTCCCGACCGATCGCCAACGTCCACCTGTACAGTCGCACGCGGGAGCATCCGAACGGTTTGTACTGTCGGCAGAGTTGACCGAGCAGCTCCACGCGATCGGTCAACAGCATGATGTCACGCTCTACATGACCTTGCTGGCAGCCTTTCAGACGCTGTTGATGCGCTATAGCGGGCAAGAGGACATCGCGGTCGGCTCTCCGATCGCCGGACGCAACCAGCTCGCGACAGAAAACTTGATCGGCTTCTTTGTCAACACGCTGGTGATGCGCACCGATCTCTCCGGCAGGCCCACCTTTGCCGAGCTGCTCGGGCGCGTCAAAGAGACGGCGCTCTCCGCCTATGCGCATCAGGATGTGCCGTTTGAACGGCTGGTCGAAGAGCTGCAGCCGGAGCGCGATCTCAGCCGTCCACCGCTCGTGCAGACAGTGTTTGCCCTGCAAAATGCGCCGTTTGCTCGCGCCGAGCTGCCAGGGATGGTGCTGACGCCCCTTGAGCTCGAAGAAAAGAATGCGAAATTCGATCTGACGCTGTCGATGGAGGAGAGCGACGGACGATTGACCGGAATGCTCGAATATGCGACAGACCTTTATGATCGAGCGACGGTGCAGCGCCTGATCGGCCATTTTGAGACGATGTTGCAGGCGATCGCAGCCGATCCGAGCATGCAGATCACACAATTGCCGTTGCTCACGCCAGCAGAGGAGCATCTGCTGGTGAACGCTTGGAACGATTCGCGCAATGACTACCCGCGAGATCGCTGCATCCATCAGCTGTTTGAAGAGCAAGCGGAGGAAACGCCAGATGCGATCGCCCTCACGTTTGAGGGTGAGCACATGACCTATCATCAGCTCGATCAGCAGGCGAACCGGCTGGCCCGCCACCTGCAAAAGCAAGGTGTGGCACCGCGAGAGTTGGTCGGCCTGGCCGCCGAGCGCTCCTTTGAGATGATCATCGGCATGCTCGCGATCTTGAAGGCGGGAGGCGCGCTCGTTGCGCTCGACCCGAACTATCCTGAAGAGCGACTGTCCTACCTGATGCGAGACTCGGGGATTCGGGTGCTCTTGACCCAGCCGCATCTGGTCGATCGATTGCCTGAGCACGATGTGCAGATCATCATGCTTGCGGAGGAGCGCTTGTTGGCAGACGAGAGCTCGGAGCGGATCGAGTGCCAGGTGACAGCAGACGACCTGCTGCATGTGATCTACACGTCCGGCTCGACCGGACAGCCAAAAGGGGTCATGGTCACACATCGCGGGCTGGTGCGTCTGTTCCGCAACAACCCGACGGTCGGCTATCGGCAGGGTGAGGTGGCGATGCAGTTCTCGTCGATCTCCTTTGATGCGGCAGGGATGGAGATCTGGGGAAGTCTGCTCAACGGGATGCGCCTGGTGCTCTTCCCACCATATCTGCCATCGCTGGCTGAGCTCGGCACCGTGATCCGCGATGAGCAGGTGACGCTTCTCTTCCTGACCACGGCGCTGTTCCACCAACTGATCGACGAGCGGATCGACGATCTGCATCATGTGAAGCAGTTCATCATCGGTGGTGAAGCGATGTCCGCCCTGCAGGCGAACAAAGTGGTCGCCCAATTGCCCGACTGCCGACTGACCAACCTGTACGGGCCGGCTGAAGGCTCGATCTACGCGACCGCCTTTCAGGTGCACGAGGCGAAACGACCGTTGCAGTCTGTGCCGATCGGCAATGCGGTCGCCTCCGCCGAAGCGTATGTGCTCGATGCGCATCAACAGCTGCTTCCGGTCGGCGTGCCTGGTGAACTGTACATCGGCGGGGACGGCGTGGCGCTCGGCTATCTCAACCAGCCAGATTTGACTGCAGAGCGCTTCTTGCCACACTTCGATCGCGCGCGCCAAGCAGAGCGACTCTATCGCACAGGCGATGCGGTGCGCCGCTTGCCAGATGGCAACATCGAGTTTCTCGGACGTCTCGATCATCAGGTGAAGATCAGAGGTTTCCGCATCGAGCTCAGCGAGATCGAAAGCGTCATCGGCCAGCATGACAGCGTGTTGGAGCGCATCGTCATCGCTCGCGAGGGCCGGCTGGTCGCCTATGTGGTGACCGTTCCCGGTACATCATTGACCGGCGCGGAATTGCGCACGGCGCTGAAGAGCAAGCTGCCAGGCTATATGATTCCGTCCGCCTTCGTGCTCCTCGACGCTCTGCCGCTGACACAAAACGGAAAGGTCGACCGCCGCGCGCTGCCAGAGCCTGACAATTTCTCGTTTGGCGGAACGGAGGAGTACACAGCACCGCGAACGGCTACCGAGCGAAAGTTGGCAGCAATCTGGCAAGATGTGTTAAATCTGGAGCAGGTCAGCGTGTTTGACAGCTTCTTTGAGCTCGGAGGACATTCGCTGCTCGCCACGCAGGCGATTTCGCGAGTGAATGAAGCGTTTCATCTGCAGCTTCCACTGCGCGCTCTGTTCGAAGCGCAGTCGGTCGCCGCGCTGGCTGAGGCGATCGAATCGATCGCCGACGAGAAGGGAGAAGGCGCTGTGCAGCCAATCGTGCCGATCGACCGCAGCGGCAAGCTGATCTGCTCGTTCAATCAGGAGCGAGTGTGGATGCTCGATCGCATGGACCCGGGCACGCCCGCCTACAACATCCCGTCGGCGATGCGCTTGACCGGAAAGCTCGATGTGGACGCGTTGGAGCGGAGTTTCAACGAGATTGTAAACAGACACGAGTCCTTGCGCACCGCCTTTGGCGAAGAGGAAACGGGTGTGTTTCAGCGGGTGATCCCCTCGCGCTGGTGGCCCTTTGTGCGCCATGATCTGCGCGAACTTCCTGCCGAGCAGCGCGAAGCGGAGGCCAAGCGCTTGCTCTCGCTGGAGGTGGAGACCAACTTCGACTTGACTGTCGGGCCGATGTTCTCCACCATCCTGATTCAGCTGGGCGAGGAGGATTACATCTGGTCGTTGACGATCCATCACATCATCACCGACGGTTGGTCGATGGGGGTCTTTTCGAAGGAGATGTCGGCGCTTTACGAAGCGTTCACCGCAGGGAAAAGCTCGCCGCTGCCCGAGTTGCCCGTTCAGTTTGCCGACTATTCAGCTTGGCAGCGCAACTGGCTACAAGGTGAGGTGTTAGCGCGCAAACTTGACTATTGGGTTGATCAACTGAAACAGAGCGAAGCACCGCAGATTCGGACCGACTTCCCGCGTCCGGAGCAGATGAGCAAGCGAGGCAAGACGATCCAGTTCGACCTGTCAGTCGAGCTGACCGAGCGATTGAACGATCTGAGCGCCCAACTGGGCGTGACGCTTTACATGACGCTGATCAGCGCCTATCACTTGCTGCTCTCACGCCTCAGTGGACAAGACGACATTCTGGTCGGTTCGCCAGTTGCCAACCGCTATCGAAAAGAGACGGAGGAGATGATCGGGTACTTTATCGGCAACGTTCCGATGCGGGGCGATCTTTCGGGCGATCCGACCGTGAGCGAGCTGTTCCAACGGGTGCGCACCTCGACGCTCGGAGCGTATGAACATCAGATGGTGCCTCAATACTTGATCAGCAACGCGCTGGAGCGCAAGACCGCCCTGTACAACGCGCTGTTCATCCTGCAAAACATGCCGATCTCGGAGATCTCGTTGCCAGGTGTCACCAGCTCGATGATCGAGCCTGATATGGATGTGTCCAAGTTTGATATGACGATCACGATGATCGAGATGGAGGGACGGCTGCAGGGGTACTTGGAGTTTAGCACCGACCTGTTCCTGCTCTCGACGGCGGAGCGATTGATGGGACAGTATCAAGAGATCCTGCTCGCCTTTGCCGAGGACCCGACACAGCGAATCTCCCAGATTCGCGTGCTGTGATCGGAAATAAAGGATCGCTTTGCGGCGAACCTTAGCGTTCACTTCCAGATCGGGTAACGTTTAACTCGATCAACCTGCCAGAAGCAAAAGACCCCCGATCACCATGTTCAGGTGATCGGGGGTCTTCGCTTTGCACTCGATTGATTGATCGAAGCGGCTTTCTGCAAGTAAGAACGCTTCAACCATCACCCTTTCAGCATCTTTTGCTGTCGATACCAGGCTAGAAAGGCGAGAAACGGGATTTTGCTGGCGATCGATTCATATTCCAAAAACCCGCGGCGAAAGAAGATATATCCGAGGAGACTCAGCACCAAGAGCGGGATCGCATAGAGGTCAAACTGCCACTTGAGCACCAAGCTGAGCACAATTTCGACCGCTAAGTAAACGCCATAAAAAAAACCGAGGACAGCGAGCGAACGCATCATGTTGGCGAGGGCGAGAAAGAGGTCGCGTTTGATCATCTTGTCTTGAACGGGGGAAAAGGCGAGGTTGAACAGGTCGGGGTCGTTTGGCTGTACCGGCCTTCCGTAGAAGTCGGACAGCGAAGACAAGATCGCTTCATTCAGTTGGGTGGTGAAGCGCAAACTTGACAGGCGGCCTTCTAACCGGCCTCTTCTGCGCCGCTTGCGACGCCCGATCTGCAACAACCAGCTCGTCGTCGGCTCGCTTTCGATCGTCCGTGCGATCTGGGCGAGCAGCTGTCCTGCGAGATAGCCGATCACAAGCAAAAGCGCGAGCGTGCCGAACTGCATGCCGTCATTCCAGATCGGAAGTCCAGGCGCTTCTCGCTTCACGATTCCCAGCAACAGAACACCGGGGAAGAGAACTGCAATAAAATCATAGACTTGCAGCGGCAAATTCAAGCCAATACCTCCTTACTCCTCCTCTTGCAAATCTGCCGACGCGGACGGCTCTTCAAATTCCGGTTCCCAGAACGTGTATCGGCCGCTCGAACCGGCCACCAAGAAAAACCCGTCCGGTCGCGTCAGCAACCAGCTCTCCGTCTCTGCGCTCGAACAGATCGCATCCAGGTAGAGCTCTCCGTCAAATTCCACCTGCAGATCGGACGGAAAATCGGTGTGAATCAGGCGGGTGATCATTCTCCCCACCAAGTCTTGCCGCAATCGCACAAGCGCTTGCTGATCCAGCTTGCCATACCTCATGTATTCGCGGTTCCGCACTCTCCAAAAACATTCCACATGGAGGGTGCCAAAATTGAATTTAAGCGAGGGCGTTGAGTTGTCGATCTCCACATCTTTCACGACTTGACCGAGAAAACGTGAAAAGTCAATTGTACTGTTCATGCAAAATACCTTCTTTTGGAATAGATTCTCTTCATATCTTAACACTTTTCTCACAATGAGAACAGAGGTGAATGCGAAAGCACCGCCGTTTCAACTTTGCGGCAGGAGGGCCGTTTCGCAGAGCAAGTGAAAGCACGCGCAGGAGAGACGGAGGAAACGATCAGGCAAAGCAGGAGCTTCCTTGCCACAGATTGCCGGCCTTTTGCATTCTTCCATTTTTTATTGTAGCGTAGAACGTGGAGGAGAAGATATGAAAAAAATAGCACTGTTGTTCATTTGTTGTTTGGGGCTACTTGGCTGCGCAGAACCTGGTTCAGATAAAAATTCGTCTTCGCCATCGTCTGCTAACTCTGCAACTTCGGCGATCGAAGGGCGGTATGCGGTCGTGACCCATGTGGCAGATGGTGACACGATTCAATTGGAAAATGGCGAGAAAGTGCGCATGATCGGCGTCAACACGCCGGAGACGAAGAAGCCAGGCACGGCAGTACAGCCCTACGGCCAAGAGGCGAGCGATTTTACCAAAAAGGCGCTTGAGGGGAAAAAAGTTTTTGTGGAGACTGATGTCCAACCGACAGATCGCTATGGCCGAACACTGGCCTACATCTACACAGAAGCGCCGAAGACGGAGGCGGACATCGAAGCGCTGATGTTCAATGCGACACTTTTGCGCGAGGGCTACGCACAGCTGATGACGATTCAGCCGAATGTAAAATATCAGGAGCTTTTTCTCAAGCTTCAGCGCAAGGCGCGCGCCGATAATCTGGGGCTTTGGGCGCTCGGCATCTACAAAGATTCGGCGAAATCGACCAACGATGTTTTCGAAAAGGAAGTGCCGGAGGGAGCGAAGAGCGATCCGGCCGAAAAAGAAGCGGTTCAACCGACCGGATGCGCCGATCCGAACATCAAGGGGAACATCAACACCAAGGGCGAGAAGATCTACCACGTCCCCGGTGGGCGGTACTATGAGCAAACGAAAGCGGAGCAGCTATTCTGCTCGCCGGCAGAAGCGGAAGCGGCTGGCTTTCGTAAATCGAAACAATAAATACGTTATCCGGCTCTCGTCTGTTGACGATCCGATCTATGATCCGCTACTCATGTACAGCTACGAGCAACAGGAGATCGAGGTTAGGTGATCGACTGCAGAACAGGAGGAACCAAGATGATACGCCCGGCAAAAAAAGAAGACTTCCAACCAGCGATCGAACTGATCTATTCCACGATTGGCAACATAGCACACACCCTTGCCGGAACGGACGATCCGAACGAAACGAGACGAGTGCTCGAAGCTTTTTTCCAGCAGGAGGGCAATCGACTCAGCTATCAGAACACGCTCGTCAAAGAGCTCGATGGGCAGGTGATCGGCGTGCTCGTCTCCTACGCGGGCAGCCGCACTGACGAATTGGATCGTCCGTTTCTGGAACGCCTGATCGAGCTGACGGGCGATCCGCACCTGACGATCACCAAAGAAGCGCGAGATGATGAATACTACCTTGACACGGTGGCGGTCGCCGAAGGGTTTGAAGGGCGAGGATTCGGCCGAGAGCTGATGAGCGCTTTTGTGCAAAGAGCACAGTCGCAAGGTCACCAGCGACTGGCCCTGCTCGTGGAGCAGGAAAACGATCGCGCCTTTCGCTTGTATGAGCGGTCCGGCTTTCGCGTTGATGGCGAGCTGGAGGTCAGCGGCTATCAGTTTCGCCATATGGTCAAAGCGCTATAGTTCGAGTATCGAGCAGAAAGCCTTGGCAATTGCCAGGGCTTTTTTGTGTTGCACCGCTGCCGCCACAGCAGCTGCGAATCGAGAGCGCAGCGGATGGTAAAAGGAAAGAGAAAAACAAAAGAGATAACTTAATGTGTAATTTGACCTCAGTTATGAAAAGATGTACTATGTTATTATATAAGATTTATTCTAATACATTTTGTTATTACTTCGGTACACTTTATTCAATTCGAATGAAGTTATACCGACTTGCAATTTAGATCGACACTTTCTGTCGTTTGTCCAAAATCGCCGATGCGCTGTGATTTTCCAAGGGAGGGAAACTGCAAGATGACCGAACGATTCTTGTCACCAACCAAACGATTGCCGATGCTTCAATTGCCCACAGACCACCCGCGCGGTGCTGTTGCTCGCTATCAGGGTGAGTCCTGTTCGTTTCTCATCTCACAGGAGCTGTCCGACCGGCTGTCATCGATCGGCCAGCGATCCGATGTGCGGCGCTCGACCGCTCTGCTGGCCGCTTTTTGTCTGTTGCTCGCTCGATATGCGGCAGCGGGTGAGCTGAATGTCAGCGCGATCGATTCTGGCCTGGATGAAGCGGGTGCCCCGCTTCTCTTGCATGTCGATCTGTCCAATGCGCGTTCGTTTGAGGAATTGATCGATCTGGTGCAAAAGGCGGAGCGGGAAGCGCAGACGGTGCGTTTACCGATCGAGGATCTTCCACTGCAGATGCAGGCGGATGGCCGAATAGAAGCTGGGGCGCTCGTGCCGATCGCCTTTGAGATCGGCTCGGCAAACGTGGATCGAGGGGTGCAGACGATGTGCGACTTGCACCTGAGCATCGAGGATGGGACAGCCGATCTTGTTGGACGTTTTACTTACAATGCGAACCTTTGGCGACCGGAGACGATCGAGCGGATGTCCGGTCATTTTCTCACGCTGCTCGCCGCGCTCTCAACAGAGCCCAGTCGTTCCTTAGCAGAGGTGTCTCTGCTGACCGATGTGGAAAGAAATCAGCTGCTGGTCGAATGGAACCGAACGGAGACTCCCTATCCGAGCGCGAGCATGCAGCAGTTGTTCGAAGAGCAGGTGAATCGGACCCCTGATGCGGTAGCGGTGATCTATGAGGATCGCTCCCTCACCTATGGAGCGCTCAACAGCCAAGCAAACCGACTTGCACGCCGTCTGCGACTGCTTGGCGTCGGTCCGGAAGCGCGGGTCGGCATCTGCGTGGAACGGTCGCTCGACTTGGTGGTCGGGCTGCTAGCGATCATCAAGGCGGGAGGGGCGTATGTGCCGCTCGATGCCAACTATCCGGACGATCGATTGCATTTTATGTTGGAAGATTCTGAAGTATCGGTTCTTTTGACGCAGCGAGCGCTTTTGCCGAGGATTCCCACGCAGGGTGTGGAGCTCGTCTTGCTGGATGATGGCGAGCAAACGTCAGGCATTGCGGATGATCGCGACCTGCCTTGTGAGACGACGATCGACAACTTGGCGTACATCATCTACACGTCAGGTTCGACCGGCCGACCGAAAGGGGTTTGTGTGCCGCAGCGCGGGGTGGTGCGGTTGGTCAAAGCGAGCGATTATGCGAGCTTTGCGACTGACGAAGTGTTCCTGCAGTGCGCTCCGATCTCCTTTGATGCGGCGACGTTCGAAATCTGGGGGGCGCTGCTGAACGGAGCGCGCCTGGTCATCTGCCCGGCTGGCAAGCTGTCGGTGGCAGAGATCGGACAGGTCATCCAAACCGCTCAGGTGACAACCCTCTGGTTGACTGCGGGGCTGTTCAGGCAGATGGTGGAGTCGCAGTTAGAATCGCTGAGCTCCGTTCGGCAACTGTTGGCGGGCGGTGATGTGCTCTCTGTGTCCCACGTGAAAAAAGTGCGGCAGCGCTGGCCGGAATGTCGCCTGATCAACGGTTACGGCCCGACGGAGAGCACCACCTTTACCAGCACTTATCGGGTGAACGATATCGAGTCGATCGAGAGCTCGGTGCCGATCGGCAGACCGATCGCCAACACGACCGTCTACGTGCTCGATCGCCATCTGCAACCGGTGCCGATCGGAGTTCCCGGCGAACTATATGTCGGTGGGGATGGATTGGCTCGCGAGTATCTGAACCGTCCGGACTTGACGGCGGAGCGATTTGTTCCTAATCCGTATGCTGAGCCGAATGCGCTGATGTATCGGACGGGCGACTTGGTGCGCTTTCTGCCCGATGGCAATCTGGAGTATTTAGGACGGATCGACAATCAGGTCAAAATACGAGGCTATCGCATCGAATTGGGGGAGGTCGAGGCGGTGCTCGGCGATCATCCGGCGGTGAAAGATTGCTCGGTCATCGCCCATGCGGACGAATCGGGAGACAAGCGGTTGGTCGCTTACATCGTGCCCGATGCGAGCGGGCAGCGGACAGAGCAGTGGGAGACGCTGTTTGATGATTTTTATCAGCAGGATGGGCCGGAGCACGATCCGACGTTTCATCTGGTCGGCTGGCATTGCAGCATGCGGAAACGGCCGATCCCCGCTGAGGAGATGCGCGAATGGCTCGATCATACGATCGAGCGGATTTTGCATCACCATCCAACGCGGGTGCTTGAGATCGGGACTGGATCGGGGATGATCCTCTACCGCGTGGCACCAAAGTGCCAATCCTATACCGGCACAGACATTTCTCAGGCGGTTGTGCAAAAGCTTCGGAACAGTGCGCAAGAATTGAACATGCCGCATGTGCAGGTCGTCCATCGGCGAGCCGACCAGCTCACCGATTATGCGGCAGGCGAGTTCGACATGGTGATTCTCAACTCTGTCGTACAGTATTTTCCGAGCATCGAATATTTTCTGAACGTCCTTGAGCATGTGGTGCGTGCGATCGGAGAAAATGGGACCGTCTTTGTCGGGGACGTCAGGAGCTATCCTTTACTGGAATCGTTCCATCTCGCTTGCGAGCTGTTCGATCAGCCTGATGAGGAACTGTTGGAAAACGCGGTGCGGCGTGCACGGCGTGCGGTGCTGATCGATAAGGAGTTGGTGATCGATCCGGCATTCTTTCTCGCCTTGCAGAAACATCTTCCGCAGATCGGTCATGTGCAGATTCGTCCTAAGCGCGGTCATTCGCTCAATGAGCTGACAATGTTTCGTTACGATGTGACGCTTTCGATCGGCAAGTCTGAACCGAGCATGGCTGATGGGGCGTCGCTCGATTGGCAAACGGACGAGCTGACGATCGCCGAAGTGCGCCGATTGCTCGCCGAAGAGCAACCTGACAAGCTCTGCATCAAGCGGGTCCCCAACGCGAGGCTGACAGATGTGACGCAGATGCTGGCAGCGGTGAAGAGCGGCGTGTTGCCCGAGACGGTCGGCGAGTTGCGCGCCCTTGTCGATCCTAGCTGCGGCATCGATCTGGAGGAGCTGTTGGCAGCCTCTGCCGATCTGCCCTATCGGTCGGACGTCAGCTGGGTCGATGCGGATGAAACGGGCTGTTTTGACGTGCTGTTTGTCCGAATGGGTGGGGAAGAGGCGCTCGAAGAGATGGAAAGGAAGGCGGAAGCAACGCCGCCACACTCGCACTCATGGCGTCAGTATGCGAACGATCCGCAGCAGGCGATCTACAATCACGAGCTTGTGCAAGAGATTCGCGATCATTTGCGGGCAAAACTTCCCGACCACATGATTCCTTCTGCCCTGATCAGTCTGTCCGAACTGCCGCTGACCGCAAACGGCAAGCTGGACGTTCGCGCGCTTCCCGCTCCTGACTTTGCGCAGGCGCTGGAAGGAGTCGAGCAGGTAGCGCCGCGCAACGCGAGCGAGGAGATCTTGGTCGGTCACTACCAGCAGATTCTCGGCGTGGAACCTGTAAGCATCTTCGCCAGCTTTTTCGAACTGGGCGGTCACTCTTTGCTGGCGATGCAGTTGATTTCCAGAATCAGAGAATCGTTCGGCGTTGAGCTGAAGCTGAAAGCGCTGTTCGAATCGCCCGATGTGGCGGCGCTGGCAGAATTGATCGGACGTGAGCGCTTTGGGAAGCGAGCAGAATCTGCAGCTCCGATCAGACCGATCGAACGAGCGGCACTTCTTCCCGCCTCGTACGCCCAACAGCGGCTGTGGTTTCTCGATCGACTCAACGGTGAGGACTATCTCTACAACATGCCGTTCGCCCTCCATCTGTATGGAGAACTTCAAGTCGAGCCGCTGGAAAAGGCACTCCAGGAGATCGTGCGACGCCATGAGGCGCTTCGCACCCGCTTTGCTGACCGGGACGGAATGCCGATGCAGTGTGTTGAGGAGCACAGGATCGCACCTCTGCAGCAGATCGATCTCACCGCCATCGATGCAGACCTTCGCGCTGCAGAGGCGCAGCTTTGGTTGCAGCAGGCGGCGCAGCTACCGTTCGATCTGACGCATGATCTGCCGATTCGCTTTTCGCTGTTGAGGCTGGGAGAGCAAGAGCACATCCTTTCGCTGATCATTCACCATATCGCAGCGGACGGTTGGTCGATGGGAGTGCTGGCAGAGGAGCTGTCGATGCTCTATGACGCTTTTTCCAGCGGATCGCCGTCACCCCTTTCCGATCTGTCGGTCCAATATGCCGATTATGCACACTGGCAGCGAGAGCGGGTGCAGAGCGGGGCGATCGATGAGCAGGTCGAGTATTGGCGAGAGCGGCTGAGCGGCCCACTGCCGGTGTTGCAATTGCCGACAGACCGCCAGCGACAGCAGGTCAATCGCCATCGCGGAGCGGTTCATCTGCTCCAGGTGCCAAGCGCACTGACGAAGCGCCTTCGACTGCTCAGCAAACAGGAAGGCACCACCCTGTTCATGTCGATGCTGTCAGCATATTACGTGTGGCTCCATCGCTTGACCGGGCAGGAGGATCTATTGGTCGGATCTCCTGTCGCCAACCGTGGACAACGAGAGATCGAGCGGATGATCGGCTTTTTCGTCAACATGTTGGTCCTGCGAACCGAACTGTCCAGCGAGCTGCCGTTTCGGGAACTGCTCCAGCGCGTGCGCTCGACGGTGATCGATGCGAGCATCCACCAGGATGTCCCCTTTGAAAAGCTGGTGGAGGAACTGCAACCGGAGCGCAATCTGAGCAGCATGCCGCTCTTTCAAGTGGCATTTCAAATCACGCCTTCCTGGGAGTTTATGCTGTCTGGGCTGACGGTGCAACCGATCGAGATCGACAACGGTTCGGCCAAATTTGACCTCTCGCTGGCGCTCACAGAGATCGACGATCGGCTGATCGGCCGCCTCGAATACAACGAAGACCTGTTCGACAGCCTGACGATCGAGCGTTTTGCCGGCCATTACCTAATGCTGTTAGAAAGCATCGTCGCGACCCCGGACGCCCGATTGTGGGAACTGCCGATGTTGTCAGCAGCGGAGACACAGCTAGTGAAGAACGATTGGAACCGCCAGCAGACAGTCTATCCGCAGCGCTGTTTTCCACAGCTGTTCGCCGAGCAAGTGGCGAAAACGCCAGATGCGGTGGCGCTGATCGCGGGGGATATCCGTCTCTCCTACGCTGAGTTGAACGGTCGCGCCAACCAGTTGGCTCATCACTTGCAGCGCTTAGGTGTCGGCCCCGAGTCGCTGGTCGGCATCTGCTTGGAGCGCACCGTGGAGCTGCCGATTGCGATCCTCGGCGTGCTCAAGGCGGGCGG
Source organism: Tumebacillus lipolyticus (assembly GCF_042682745.1). Taxonomy (NCBI): domain Bacteria; kingdom Bacillati; phylum Bacillota; class Bacilli; order Caryophanales; family Alicyclobacillaceae; genus Tumebacillus; species Tumebacillus lipolyticus. Next base: position 67,573 of record NZ_JBHUIO010000002.1, read on the forward strand.
CGCGTTTGTTCCGCTCGATCCTGCCCATCCGGCAGAGCGACTCGCGCTGATTCTCGAAGATGACAACCTGTCGCTGTTGGTGACCAGCGAGTCGTTGCTTTCGGTGTTGCCTCCACTTTCGGTACAGCAAGTGCTCGTCGATGCGGAGCAGGAACTGATCGGCAGACAGCCGAAACAGAACGTTCAGTCCTCTGTGCGCCCCGACAACCTGGCCTATCTGATCTACACATCAGGCTCGACCGGTCGGCCCAAAGCGGTCATGGTCGAACATCGACAGCTGATGTCAACGCTGCTGGCCAGCCAAGATCATTTTGCCTTTTCAGCGGCAGATGTGTTTCCGTGGATCGCATCGTTCGCCTTTGACATCTCCTACTTCGAACTGTTCAATATGCTGATCTCCGGCGGGACATCCGTCCTGCTCATGAAAGAGAAATTGCTCGATCTGACCGCTCTGGTCGGCGACTTGGAACAGTTCACGATGCTGTTTACCGTACCGAGTTTGATGCGGCAGATCCTCGACACGAGGAAGCGACTGGCGATCGACACGTCCCGCTTCGAGCAGCTCCGCACGATCTTTATCGGTGGTGAAGCGGTGCCGCCCGAACTGCTCGTCGAGATGCATCAAACGTTTCCCAGCGCGGAGGTTCAGATTCTCTACGGGCCGACCGAAACGGCGATCATCTGTACGCATCATTTGGTGTCGCGGGAGAGATCGCCGGAGCGATCTGTGATCGGCCGGTCGATGCGGCATGCGAAACTTCGGATCTGCGACAAGTCGGGCGCTGTGGTTCCAATCGGTGTGGCGGGTGAGCTTTACATCGGCGGTAGCTGTGTCGCGCGCGGGTATTATGGACGGGCGGAGCTGACTGCGGAGCGGTTTGTGGAGCAGGATGGTGAGCGCTGGTACAAATCGGGCGATCTGGTGCGCTTTCAAACGGACGGCACGATCGACTTCCTCGGGCGCATCGACAACCAGGTGAAAATTCGCGGGTTTCGCATCGAACTGGGCGAGATCGAAGCGGCGTTACACAAGCTGAAGCATGTGCGAGAAGCGGTAGTGCTCGCCCATCAGTTCGGCTCGGATGACAAGCGATTGGTCGGCTATGTCGTGCCCGATCAAGATGCGCAGTTGTCCACAGGCGATCTGTACAGAGAGCTCAAGGCAAAGCTGCCCGACTACATGGTGCCCTCCGCTTTCCTGATGCTGCAGTCGATGCCGCTCAATGCGAACGGGAAAGTGGATACGAGGTCCTTGCCGGTCCCGGAGATGCGTTCCTCCGATTCGATCGAGGCGTACTGCGCCCCGAGAAATTCGCTGGAAGAGCGAGTGGAAAAAATCTGGAGCGAGATCTTGCGCTATGAAAAGATCGGGGTGAACGATAACTTTTTTGGGCTGGGCGGCCATTCTTTGCTGGTCACCCAGGTCATCTCGCGCGTGCAAGCAGCTTTTCAGGTGAGTTTGCGGGTGAGCGATCTGTTTGGAGCACCGACGATCGCCGAATTTGCGGAGCGTGTGCAGAAGGCGGTCGACGGAGCTCATCAGCTGGATGAGCGGAAGATCGTCCCTCTCGCCAACAGAGAGCAAGTTGTGCTCTCACATGCTCAGCAGCGGTTGTGGTTTCTCGATCAGCTGGAGCCAGGCTCAGCCACGTATAATGTTCCGATCAACTTGCGCTTGTGCGGAGAGCTCGATGTGTCAGCGCTGGAGCGAAGCCTGGAGGAGATCGTGCACCGCCACGAATCGCTGCGCACAACGTTTGCAGAGGTCGAAGGAGTCGGGGTACAGCGGGTCGCCGATATTTCCGAGCACTCGATCCAACTGCGCTCGATCGATCTATCAGATGTTGCAGAAACGGAACGGGACGCGTGGGCGGAACGCTTGGTCAAAGAAGACGCGAGCCGGCCGTTCGATCTGCGAGAAGGACCGCTGTTGCGCGTGCTGCTGATACGGATTGAGGTAGAAGAGCATGTTCTGCTGTTCAACATGCATCACATCATCACCGATGGGTGGTCGAACAACGTATTTATGGAAGAGCTGTCCACCCTCTATGAAGCGTTTGTGGAGGGCAGACGATCGCCGCTTCCTGAGATGGAGCTCCAGTATGCTGACTTTGCGGTCTGGCATCGCGAGCGGTTGCAAGGGGAGGAACTGCAAACGCTGCTCGACTATTGGAGCGGTCAGCTGGGCGGTCAGCTTCCGGTGTTAAACCTCCAGCCTGGCCAATGGCGTCCAACAGAGCGAAAAGGTCGTGGAGCGGTGTTCACGTTCCAAGTGCCTGCCGACCTTACGCAGCGGATCAAGTCGTTCTCCGATCAGGAAGGGCTGACGCTGTTTATGTCATTGCTCACCGCGTTCAAACTGTTGCTGTTTCGTCATTCTGGACAGAGCGATCTGTTGGTCGGCATGCCGATCGCCAACCGCAACCACAGCGAGATTGAACGGCTGATCGGCTTTTTTGTCAACACGCTCGTCTTGCGCACCGACCTCTCGGGTGATCCTACATTCCGCGAATTGCTCGCTCGTGTGAAAGAGACGGCACTGGGAGCGTTTGCCCATCAGGACATGCCGTATGATCTGCTGGTCGACGAGTTGAAAGTGGAGCGCGAAGTGGGGCTCTTTCAAGTGATGTTCCAAGTCCTGCACAACGTGCCTGCGAAATTGTACGGGCTAGATGTGGAGAGCAGATGGATCTACAATGACACTGCCAAATTCGATTTGACGATCTCGATCGTCGACCACGGGGCGGACATGGAAGGGATTCTCGAATACGATTGCGACCTGTTCGACGAACCGTTTATCGAACGGTTGAGCAGCCAGTTTTTGCAGATTGTCGAGACGGCGCTCACCGACCCCGATCAGCAGGTGAGCATGCTGCAGATCGAGTCAGAAGCGTATGAGTTTGCAGAAGAGATGCTCGATGAGCTGTTTGGCTGAGCAGAAGCTGAGCGGACAACTTTCAGTTGTGAAGCGAAACGGCCATGCGTCCACTGCGCGCACGACCCAAGAAAATGAGTCAAACTGTCTGAAACGAGAGCGATCAGGGAAGGTGGCCAATCGAGCCGCCTTCCCTTTTTCATCCTGCAGCCTGTTGCAAGTCCAGTCCGTGTCGACCGCTCGCTTCCGGTGGTTATCTCCACACCACATCGTTTCGCGCTGGCAAAAAAGTTCCTTTCTGATCGGCCTGCTGTTGTGCGAGATAGCGGTACGCGCGGTCATGATGATCACCAACAAAGTAGACCGGGTCTACCGCTTCGTTTTTCAGGTGCAGCTGATCGTCAAGCAGAGTGGTAGCGATGTGACGCTGTACGATGCTGCCGACGACGATCACATAGCCCCCCTCCTCATCAAGATGGCTCACCTCGCATTCGAGTGAGATCGGACACTCTGCGACCAACGGCGCTTTGACTTGAACGGCGTCAACAGGTGTCAGTCCGCTCAAGGCAAACTTATCGTGTTCAGCCCCGCTGCTATATCCGCAGATTTCGATCGCTTCCATCAAATTGCGGTCAGGCACGTTGACGACAAACTGACCGACTTCACGGATGGCTCCGATCGCATGCCCTCCGCGTCCGAATCCAAGGCAGATCATGTTGCCGAGTGAAAAGGAGGAGGACAGGGTCGCCAAGTTGGGAATCCCCGCTCGATTGTAGAAGCTGACCAGAATGACTGGGAACCCATAGTACAATTTTTGAATCTCGATCGCATGTTTGTTCATCTGTTCGATCCCTCCTCACTCGATTGTAAGCGAGGAATGTTTCGGCTATCATCGAAGTATGAATGTTTATCCTGATGTTGCAAGCATCGCATCGTTGATGGCAGATCGAACAAGAGCGATCATATTAGACGTGCTGTTGGACGGACGAGCGCTTCCAGCAAGTGACTTGGCTCGTCTGTCAGGTGTAACCCCGCAGACGATCTCTGCACACTTGACAAAGTTGGTCGAAGGGAATCTTTTACAAGTAGAAACGCAGGGACGCCACCGCTACTATCGGCTGTCTGGCCCCGAAGTGGCCAACGCCTTGGAAGCGATCTCACTGCTCGCACCACCTGTCAAAATCCGCTCATTGCGGCAATCTGTGGAGATGGAGCGCCTCAGAGAGGCTCGAACTTGCTATGATCACCTTGCAGGTCAGCTAGGTGTCGCACTGACTCGTGCGCTGGTAGATCGGGGATGGCTGCAGGAAAGGACAGGCGACTACATCGTGACCGAAGCAGGCGCGGCACGACTGGAACGCTTCGGCGTTGATCTGCACGCGTGTTACAAGGCCAGACGCCATTTTGCCAAGCCCTGTCTCGACTGGAGTGAGCGCAGGCATCATCTCGGCGGGGCGCTGGGAGCTGCGATCTCCCGCCGTCTATTTGAACTCGCATGGATTGAAAAAGATCCGAGCTGTCGAGCGGTGCGCGTTACAGCTTTGGGAAAGGAGCGGTTGTTCGAAGAGTTTGGCTTGGAAAGCTAGCAGGGTGAGGGGAGGACAAAGAGAGCGGCAGATCGAGGTTGATCGCGCCGTTCTCCACCGGTGCGCGGGACCTTCGAAAAGCAACGGAGTAGAAGAGTAGCAGACGTAGATCTCAGCAGGAAGGGGTCACTCAAATGACAGGAACATGCGAAAAGACCTGTGCCAATTTGCGCTTGGCACAGGTCTTTTTTCATCAGTTCGAGCACTGATGATGTGATCCCGCTCGGATGCAGCACGATCAGTTCGATCGGTTCGACCAGTCTGTATCGAGCATCGCCCAGATGTAATGGTCTTCCCATTGTCCATTGATCTTCACATTTTTGCGGAACAGACCTTCTTTGTGAAAGCCGAGTTTCTCCAACAGCCGGTTTGAACCTTCGTTTTGCGGCATCACGCCCGCTTCGATTCGGTGCAGTTCGGCATGTTCAAACCCATATTTCAAACAGAGGCGAACCGCTTCTGACATCAAGCCCTTGCCATGATGTGCCTGATCCATCTCATAGCCGAGCAGAGCTCTTTGACCCGGTCCGCGTTGGACAAACATCAGGTCGACGCTGCCGATGAAAGCGTCCGTCTCATTCAAAAACACATGAAACGCATAGCTTTTGTCCTGCTCCCACTCCTGGTGTTGTCGTTCCAGCTTTCCACGCATCGCTTCGAGCGTGAAATCATCTTCAGATCTCAGCGGTCGATATAGATCGAAAAGCTCCTTGTTGCGCAGATGGTGTGCCAACAACTCTTCGGCGTCTGACACTTGCGTCTTGCGAATGTAAAGTCGATCTCCTTGAAGTTTCATGCGATGATGTCCTCCAGCTAAACTAGTAGTGGTGTCACTTCTTTCTTTTATCCTAGCAGATTTCCGAAAATTCAACAAAGAGTATTTCGTAGTACGAAAGTATTCGGAAATCGGAATGAGCTGGTCGTTGTGTTCGCTTGCTTGTGATCGCCTATTTGGTGCCGATCGCTGCTCGTCTGCGAAACATCAAGCTGAAACATCCTGCGACCAGTGCGGGCAAGATCCATCCTGCACCTACCGAGTAGAGGGGAAGGCGAGAGAAAACCGAGTTCCAAGCTTGCGAGAGCAGCGTTTGGTTGATCAGATCCAACCCGCTGTACAGGAGAACCGTACAGACGGTCATTCGAAAGAGGGCAACGTTTGCTCCACCGGAGCGTTCTGATAGCGCGAGGAGGATCAGTACGATCGCGACCGGATAGAGCAGACCGAGCAGAGGCAAAGAGAATGCCAAGATGTTGGTGAGCCCGAGGTTGGCGATGATCAAGCTCACAGCGCAGACAGCGTTGACCCAAGTCTGATAGGAGACGCGAGAGGAAAGCGTAGCAAAATATTGACTGCACGAGGTCGTCAGGCCGATCGAGACGCACAGACAGGCGAGAAAGAACACTGCGCCGAGCAAAAGGGTGCCGCCTGCCCCGAACAGGCTGTTCATCACGTTGGACAACGTTTGTGCGCCATTCTCTGCTCGGCCGAAAGAAGCGCTAGCAGCTCCGAGCGAGCCGAGGATCAGATAGAGGATGGTCAGCAGCCCGCCAGCGAGCAGGCCGGAGCGCATCATATAAGTGGATATCTTTTTGTTGCTTTCAATCCCTTTCGATCTGATCGCATTGGCGACGACGATGCCGAACGCAAGCGCCCCCAGCGCATCTCCCGTTTGATAGCCATCCAAAAAGCCTTGGAACACCGGGTGGGCGAAATACTGTCCTTGCGGTGCGCCAACTGGCGGCAAAGGGGAGAAGAGGCTCTTGAGAAAAATCAGCAGGATCAGGATCAATAAGAGGGGGGTCAGCAGTTTCCCAAACCGTTCCACGAGCTTCGAGGGGGTTCTGCTGAGCCAGAGCACAAGGCTATAGAAGCACAGGGAGTAGAGAAAGAGCGACACAGGTTCATCGGCGAGTGCGCTCGGCAGCAGCGGTTTGATGCCCATTTCGAACGCTAAGCTGCCAGCCCGCGGGATGCCGAGCGCAGGCCCGATGCACAGGTAGATCGCCAGAGGAAACAGGAGCGCAAATAAAGGATGTACCCGTCCTGCTAAACGATCGAACGAGCCAGTTCTGGCGATGGCAGCCACCCCGAGGAGCGGCAATCCGACGGCAGACAGGATGAATCCGATCAGGGCAAGCCAGACATGGTCGCCAGCCATACTTCCGAGATAGGGCGGGAAGATCAAGTTTCCAGCTCCAAAAAACATTGAAAACAGCATAAAACTCATAAAGATCAGGTCCTTTTTTGATAATTTCTCCATGTGCTGATTCCTCGGTCCTTTGCTTTCATGATGTAATGCACATGTGCTTTTTAGTGCTAAAGAGCAAGGCAAGACGTTACGAATCGGAACCCTCTCTTTTGGATATTGGATAGTATCTTAGCAGTCTTGAAGCTTGAATTCAACAACCTGCTCTATGATTAAAATTTCTGGATTTTATTGTGGAAACAGGGAGCGCGAAAGGAAGAGTCATGTTGAGGCGTGTGAAACTTTTATCCTCGGAAAAGGCTGGGAATGCTTCATAAAGAGCGTGACCGTTTCCACCGTTCATCTTACAGCCGATCGCTCCACCTCCTCGCAACGGGTGTGATGATTCGATCTGAACAGGACACACCTAACCGTTAAGGTCGAGAAGTTTGACTTTTTGTTGTTCAAGCGTATAATTAGGTTCATCCCATATACCCATAGGGGTATATAGGGAGAAAGGATGTGAGAGGATGAACTGGATCGTCTTTTTACTCTTCGCGTTGATCTTGTGGTTTGTCGTGTCACGGATGCTTCCGGTCAAAGGGTTGCGCAATCTATCGGAAGCGGAAGCGCACACATTGCTTCAGACTCCTGACGAGTATGAATTTCTCGATGTTCGCGAAGTTCACGAATATGAGCGCGGCCACATCCCTGGCTTCAGAAATATTCCGCTCAGCCAATTGCCTTCTCGAATGGACGAGATCGATCGTTCTCGCACGGTCGTGTTGACCTGTCAGAGCGGCATGCGCAGTCTGCAGGCGGCAAGAGTCTTGCACAAGCGAGGCATTCGCTCGCTCTGTCATCTGCGCGCAGGTGTCGGCGGGTGGAGTGGCAAGCTGGTCAGATAGACCCGCATGTGTGGTGAGGTATGAAGCGCATGCTCGTCTCCCGCCAAGAGGATTATGTTTTTGCAGGCATTCCGAATCGATCGGAATGCCTTTTTTTTGCAGAAAAAAATAACCCGAACTGGTAAGCGATCGTTCACCAGTTCGGGTGTTTGAAACTTGAGAGAGCACTTTCGTTAATCGATCACGAAACGGTCGAGCAACGCTTGTCCGACCTGAACGAATCGGGTAGGGATGCTCATCGCTCGATTCGCCAACATTTGCAGCTTTGCGGCTCGAACGTCATGTCAAATCGCTCATAAGCTGTTGACTCTGTAGGTCAGGTCGACTCTGTTAGTTCAGATTCAAAGGTGCAAAAACGGTGGCTCCGTTTGTCGCGATCCAAGCCATCCAAACAGTTCCCGATGCGTCTTGCGAAAGGATGGGAGATTTGCCGTACGCAACGGTAGCTTTCGGCCCGATTTGCCCGTTCACGATGGTGCGGACAACGATTTCGGTTCCTTTTTCGTATGCGAGAACGAGTCCTTTATCTGCGGTGTTCATCAGAGCGGGATTGGCCGCACCGGATGGCTCCAACACGATCGGCGAATAGATCGCTTCGTAATCATAGTAATTCTGTTGGCGCTTTTGATAAACCAGTTTGACGCCAGACGCTTCTGATAATTCCCAGAACAGCCACATGTTCTTTTGCGCATCGTACGCCATGGCAGGTTTGTAGTTGCGACCTGATGTGATCAGGTCATACTCTTCACCATAGGAGTCCCAGTATTTGTTCACGTAGCCGAGCTTGATCTTCCATGTGTCGTAGCCGCTGTTCACATTTTGTGCCCAGACGAACTGAGAATTTCCATTCGGATCTCTGGTGAAAAACGAATCCCGATTATCGCCAGGGATCAGGTAGCTGTATCCACCGTGAACTGCTGTTTGCGACCATTTCCCTGCCATCAACCAGAAACTGCCCTCTTGATATTTTGTCCAAACGAAAGTTTAAAATAAATAATAGGTTTATATGTCGTTTGTTAGTATTATTTAATTTATGTAATATATTGAAATTATGATGAGTGTATGAAGTTGAATCCTATTTAATAGAACGATATGCGGTGAATTCAATTTCGTATGGCTCGATCAATTCTTGACATCGAACCAGATGGAGGGGGCGATCAGCGAGAGAGAAAATAGAGCGTTTTGAGTCTATTGTTTTGTGTTATTTATTATCATTTCGTTTGTACTTTTTATTTACATAGTTTTTCAGAATGGTTATGATCGATCTGTAGGAAGTAGCATCGATTCTTGTTCTAGCATTTGATGTTTTTGGCTCATCTCGTTTTTTGCCTATTCTTCTTTTTGCCTATCCATTGAATGCTTCTGCGAGAACAATCGATAGGTTTGCTCATCGGTTAAAGAATCGCTCAGCTACTCACAGTCGAGTTGCAAGGAGTGCTGTCAAATCGTCGCCTCAAATATGTTTCAAGTATTGAAATACCGTGACTTTCGATTGCTGTGGCTCGGGCTGATGATTTCCAACTTCGGAACTTGGGCGCAGCTTTATGCTGAGCAATGGTTCATCTTCGGCATCAACGGATCGGCGCTCGATGTGAGCCTGCTCGTCTTTGTTCAAGCGGTGCCAAACATCCTCTTCATGGTGATCGGAGGCATTTTGGCCGATCGTTTTGATCGGAAGAAGCTTTTGTTCTTTACGCAAGGAGCGCAAGCGTTTCTGACCTTGTTGCTCGCGCTGCTGATCAGCATGAACATGATCAGCCTCTATCTGTACCTTTCGATCAACTTTCTATATGGCCTGATCATCGGATTGGACATCCCCGCTCGTCGCTCGATCGTTCCCAACATCGTGCCGATGGAGCACCTGTCCAAAGCGCTATCGATCTACAATGCAACGTTTCAACTCGCTTTGTTTGCTGGCCCGGTGATCGGCTCGACCCTCGTTGCACTTTTTGGTTACAAGACGGTTTTCTTTTTAAACGCGGCTACTTTCACCGCCATCCTGTATGCAGTCTGGCAGATGAAAATCCCAGAGAAGATCCGCCATGTTGATTTCAAGCCGACCGTTTTTGCAGAGCTTCGCCGTGTTGGCACCGTTTTTCAGACGCACCATGTGCTGCTGATCATGGTGATCCTCAACTTTCTGTTCGTCGCGTTAGGTCGAATCGATTATCTGTTCCCTTCGATTGCGACCCACCAGTTAAAGATCGGTGTCGAAGATGCCGGATGGTTAAATTCATCCTTAGGGATCGGGTTTGTGGTCGGTTCGCTCGTGATCGGCACGTTTGAAACGTACTTTAAGCAGAACTTGGTTCGCGTGTTGCTCTTTCAAGGGCTGATCTTATGCACCACCTCCTGGTTGCTGTCCGTTTCTACCTCTGTGTGGATGGCTTGTGTGATGATCGCCATGCGCGGAGCCTTTCTTTCGATCGTAGGCATCTTGATCAGCAACGCCTTGCAGATTCGAACGCCAGATGAACATTTGGGTAAAGTCATGGGCGTACAAAGCGCTGTGATTTCGCTCGCGAGCTTGGCCTCATTTCCTGTCGGTTTGCTGGTCGATCGATACGGAGTTGATTCCAGCTTGCAGTGGTTTGCGGTCGGGAGCGCACTGATCTTCTGTTATATGCTGTTCAACAGGCGGCACTTGCGAAAGATTCGGACTGCTGAGGTGAAATGAGTGAGGGGATCAACCGTGAAGGAGACTCGTTTGAGTAAATGTGGGCAGACAGTTGAAGGAAAGAGTGGGTTTCCCGCTTGGGGACTCCCTTTTAACGTGAAATTGGCAGACGACTTTATTGATTGATCATGCCGTATCAAGTTACTGCTCTCGCGCTTGATCAGGGGGTTCGAAGGAAATCGAGGGAATCTCGATTCGATCCACCTGCTTCGAGAACCGGGCGTTTTCTTGCAATTGTCGTCTAACTTGGAGAAAATGAGAAAAACTACTTATGGTGAAAGGTGGGAGTAAGATGGTGATCATTCACGCATATCTGGTCGTGAATCCGAAGCATCGGGAGCAGTTTTTACAATTGGCTAGACATATTACGAGCGGGTCGCAAGCGGAAGAAGGGAACATCAGCTATCGATTGTATGAGGATGCGGAGCGCTCCGATGCATTTGTGATCGTGGAAAAATGGAAAGATCATCAAGCGATTGCGCATCATAATCAGACAGATCATTTCAAAAGTTTTATTCGGGATGTGAAAGGGTTGTTGGAGGAAGAGCAGGTAGAGGTGTACGACGTCGTAACCAATCCTTAGGATCGCGTATGTGTTGAAGTTGATCGCTTGCAATGGTTGGCTGTACTCTCTTCCGCTTGGGAAGGGAGTTTTTCTTTTGCTCTTCTTTCGCGAGTGGAACCTTTGGAGGAAGATGAATTTGTCAGCACGGATGATAGAAAAGAGATAGGGTGACAACTCGGAGCACTCCTAGTGGTGGAGTGTGATGAGAGGTGGGATTTCTTGAAGTGCTTACCACTTGAAAGAAACCTTCACCTTAGTGGAGGTAGCCCGATCACAATAATTCGTATGACCTTGCGGGAATTTAATTTTTCGAAATATGCTCGATCAAATCGTTTTGCTGAAAAGCGCCCAACCAGGGGGCTTTTTCTTTTTCTAAGCGGCGACAGTATTGAAGGGATGCACAGAACCGATTCATTCGGAGAACAGGATCGCTCTGGTGACGAGCACCTGCTGAATCTGAACATAATGCAAATGATCAGGGTCATTTGAAGTCTGTTGATTCTGAAATATTCCAGCGATTACACTATATTTCATGCGGCTGATTATTAATTTTTCACTAACCTAGCTTGAAATATTTGTATGACTTAATATAAGATATATTGGAAATATACTGTGAAATTCTATACTGCAATTGCATCGTTTGTTAAACGGGATTTTTGAAGTAGGGGGGCGTTGTAAAGGGGTAAAGTTGTCGAACTTGTTTTTCGATTGGAATCTTCAACGCTATTTTTAAGGAAGCGAGACGCTTTTCAGTTGAGGAAGGTATTAGATAGAGACCCTTAAACGGGGGGCACTGTTGCCCTATACGAAACATAGTTGGAAGATCGGCTCTTTTTTACATTTCATTACCTGACTGGACGTTTTGGATTCACAGGAGATGCATTTCCATTGTGCAAGACTAGATTTCTTCTAAGGGAGGCTGTCTGATGAAACCCACTTTTGAACAAAACAACACAGCTGAACAAGAGATGAGCGGAACTGATGTTGAAGTTTATGCATTTCCTGCGTCATTCTCTCAACAGAGGTTGTGGTTCCTTGACCAACTGACGCCAGAAAATGCGATCTACAACATGCCAGCTGCGTTGCGCCTTCGCGGGGAGTTGAACGTTGCGGCGTTGGAGCAGAGCTTCGTGGAGATCGTCAACCGGCATGAGAGCTTGCGCACGACCATCGTTATGGAAGCGGATCGGTTGCAACAGATGATTCGCAGTGTGCAGCCGTTTTCTTTACCTGTGATCGATCTGCAGGGAGTGCCCGAAGCCAACCGCGAACAGGAAGCAAAAACTCGTGCCGAACAGGAGGCGCAGCGCGGATTCGATCTGGCGCAGGGGCCTCTTTTTCGCGCCCACCTGCTGAAGCTCGCCGCCGAGGATCATGTGCTGGTTCTGAATATGCACCACATCATCTCGGACGGTTGGTCGGTGATGCTGTTGATTCAGGAACTGGCAGTGCTGTACGCGGCTCATTGCAACGGGAGGCCATCACCGCTGCCAGAATTGCCGATTCAATATGCCGACTTCGCTCTCTATCAGCTCGACTGGATGCAAGGTGACGTATTGGAGGAGCAGTTGGCCTATTGGAAGCGACAGTTGGCGGGCGAGCTTCCAGTGCTGCAGCTGCCGTTTGACCGCTCGCGCAGCAGTGAGCAGACGTATCGCGGGGCGACGGTGCCAGTTGAGCTGTCTGCGCAGGTCACACGCATGATTCATGAGATGAGCAGACACGAAGGGGTTACACCGTTCGTCACACTGCTGACAGCGTTTGACGCTTTTCTTTACCGCTACACCGGTCAGCAGGAGATCTTGATCGGTTCTCCCGTGGCCAATCGCAGCATTGAAGAGGTGGAAGGGCTGATCGGCTTCTTCGTCAACAACGTCGTGCTGCGCGCCGAATGTGCGGACAACCCGAGCTTCCGTGAGCTGCTGCACCAGATGCGCAAAACGGCGTTTGATGCGTACGAGCATTCGGAAGTGCCGTTTGAAAAGGTGGTGGAGGAGCTGCAGCCGGAACGCAACATGAGCTACTCGCCCCTGTTCCAAGCGATGTTCGTGTTCGAGACGGCACGGTTGTCCGACTTACACCTGGAAGGTTTGAAGTTGGAATGGTTGACGATCGAGCGAGGTACGGCAAAGTTTGACTTGACGCTTTCGATCTTGGAGGAGGATGGGCAGTTCAAGGGTCTCTTTGAGTACAACGCCGACCTCTTGGATCGGACGACGGTGGAGCGGATGGCTCGCCATTTTGAGCGCTTGGTGCAGGGAGCGGTGGAGCGACCTGAATTGCGCCTGTCTGAACTGCCGCTTTTGACCGAAGCGGATACGGCGTTCTTAGAAACGCTGAACCTGACAACTTCGGAATATCCGGCGCACATGTGTGTCCATCAGCTGTTCGAAGCGCAAGTGGCGCGAACGCCAGAAGCGGTGGCGCTGCGGATGGGAGACGCTTCGCTTACCTACGGTGAAGTAAATCGCCGCGCCAACCGATTGGCTCATCATCTGCGCGCGCAAGGCGTCCATTCGGAAAGCCTCGTCGGGCTTTGCATTGAGCGCTCCTTTGAGCAGATCGTCAGCCTGCTCGCGATCTTGAAAGCGGGTGGCGCGTATGTCCCGCTCGACCCGTCGTATCCGGCAGATCGCTTGGCCTACATGCTGGAAGATTCCAACTTGCAGGTGTTGTTGACCCAAGAGCGCCTGCTCGACAATCTGCCTCCGCATGGAGCAACCGTGGTGATGGTCGATGCAGACGGGGAGACGATCGCACTTGCGAGTGAACAAAACATCGTCTGTCAGAGCAAGGCGGACGATCTGGCATATGTGATGTACACGTCCGGTTCCACCGGGCAACCAAAAGGTGTGTGCGTTCCCCACCGCGCGATCGTGCGTCTGGTGAAAAACGCCCAGTATGCAGACTTCTCGCCAGATCACGTCTTCCTGCAAGTGGCGACCGTTTCGTTTGACGCGGCGACTTTCGAGATCTGGGGGAGTTTGTTACACGGAGCGACGCTTGCGCTGATGCCGCCACACCTGCCGACGCTGGAAGAGGTCGGGCAAGCGCTGCGGGAGTATGGCGTCACCACGCTATGGCTGACGGTCGGTCTGTTCAATCTGATGGTGGACAGCCATCTGGAAGCGCTCCGAGGCGTGAAACAACTGCTGGTCGGCGGCGATGCGCTGTCGATGGCGCACATTCGCAAGGCGTTCGCGCTTGAGGGGACGCAGTTGATCAACGGCTACGGCCCGACTGAGAGCACGACGTTCGCCTGTTGCCATCCGATTCGAGCGGAAGATCTGAATGGCAACTCGATTCCGATCGGTCGGCCGATCGCGAATACGACAGCCTATGTGTTAGATGAGCAACAGAACTTGGTGCCCGTCGGTGTGGCGGGTGAGTTGTACATCGGCGGGGATGGGCTGGCCCGCGGCTATCTGAACAATCAAGAGCTGACGGAGGAAAGGTTTGTTCCGCATCCGTTTTCGGAAAAGCCGAATGAGCGCCTGTACAGGACGGGCGACATGGTGCGTTACCTGCCAGATGGAAGCCTCGAATTTATCGGCCGGATCGACAACCAAGTTAAGATTCGTGGATTCCGCATCGAGCTTGGCGAGATCGAGGCGAACTTGGCACAGCATCCAGATGTGCAAAAAGCGGTCGTGATCGCCCGGGAAGATGTCCCAGGGGACAAGCGTTTGGTGGCCTATGTGGAAACAAGCGCCGAAACCACAGCAGATTTAGCTCCTTACCTCAAAACGAAGATGCCGGAGTACATGATTCCGTCCGCCATCCTGAAGCTGGAGCGCCTGCCCTTGACGGCAAATGGCAAGGTTGACAAAAAAGCGCTGCCGATGCCCGATCGAACGGAGTGGGCGCTGGAAACGCAGTACATTGCCCCGCGAAACGATTGGGAGGAGTCGGTCGCGAAAATTTGGGCGGAAGTCTTGCATCTGGATCAGGTGGGGGTACACGACAATTTCTTTGATCTGGGTGGCCATTCGTTGCTTGCGACGCAGTTGATGTCGCGCATCCACAGCGAGTTTGGTGTGAAATTGCCGTTGCGTCTGCTGTTTGCGGAAGCGTCGACGGTGGAGAAGTTGGCGCAGCAGATCGAACGGCAGGCGAGGGAAGCGTCTGCTGGGCAAGGCGAGACCGCACAGATTCGACCGATGCCGAGAGCAGGCAAGCTGCCGTTGTCTTTCGCCCAGCAGCGGCTGTGGTTTATCGATCGCTTTGAGCCGGGCAGCAGTTTGTACAACGTCCCTACAGGCGTGCGGCTGCGCGGTACTTTGCAGGTGGCGGCGCTTCGGCAGGCACTGCAGGAGATCGTCAACCGCCATGAGGTGTTGCGCACCTCGTTTTCCCTTGTCGATGGAGAGCCGGTACAGGTGATCGCGCCAGAATCTGTCTTGCTGTTGCCGTTTGCAGATCTGCGTGACATTCCAGAAGCGGATCGCGAGGCGCAGGCGATGCGTCTGGTGCACGAAGAGGCGGGCACGCCATTCGATCTGGAAAAAGCTTCGCTGGTGCGCGCCAAGCTGTTGCAGCTGGCCGAGGAAGAGCACATTTTGCTCATCACGATCCATCATATCGTGACGGATGGCTGGTCGATGGGCGTGCTGATCCAGGAGTTTTCTGCGCTCTACACCGCTTTTGTCCAAGGGCAACCTTCGCCACTTCAGCCGCTTTCGATCCAGTATGCCGATTTTGCCCAGTGGCAGCGCGACTGGTTGCAAGGCGAGGTGCTCGACCAGCAGCTCGGGTATTGGAAACAGCAGTTGGGCGGCGATCTGCCGATGCTGCAACTGCCGACCGATCGCCCGCGCCCAGCGGTGCAGACGTTCGAGGGAGCCACGCTGAAATTCAAACTGCCGTCAGCTGTCAGCGATTCGCTCGCCGATTTCAGCAGGCGACAGGGCGTGACGCTTTACATGACGTTGCTGGCGGCGTTTAACACGCTGCTCTACCGCTACACAGGGCAAGAGAATCTTCTGGTCGGTTCGCCGATCGCCAACCGCAATCGGAGCGAGATCGAGCATCTGATCGGATTTTTTGTCAACACGCTGGTGCATCGCAACGATCTGTCGGGCAATCCGACATTTGCTGAACTGCTGAATCGCGTCAGCCAGGTGACGCTCGATGCGTATGCGCATCAAGACCTGCCTTTCGAGCGCTTGGTGGAGGAGATCCAACCGGATCGGAGCCTCAGCTACAACCCGCTGTTCCAAGTGGTGTTCGTGTTGCAGAACGCGCCGATGGACGGGTTGTCTCTGCCCGGCTTGGAACTGCATGCGGTGGAAGCGGACAACGATGCGAACGTCGACTTCACGCTCTCTCTGACCAACACTTCCAAGTTCGACCTGACGCTGTACATCGTCGAGGAAGCGGGCGGCTTCGTCGGGCGTTTTGAATACAATTCGGATCTGTTTGAAGCGGCGACGATCGAGCGGATGAGCGGGCATTACCTGACCTTGCTGGAGAGCATCGTGGACAATCCAGCGCAGAAGATCGCCGAATTGCCGATGCTGACCCAGTTGGAGCGAGAGCGGATGGCGCTCTGGAACCACACGGATGGAGAGGTGTCGGACGAGCTGTTGCACACGCTGTTCGACAAGCAGGCGGTGAAGACGCCGGAGCGCACCGCGATCGTATCGGCGGCAGGGACGATGAGCTATGCGGAGCTGGATCGTCGCGCCAATCGAGTGGCGCATCTGTTGCGCGACCTCGGCGCACAGCCGAATCGCCTCGTCGCGGTCGCGATGGAGAAAGGGTGGGAGCAGGTGGTCGCCGTGCTCGGCATCCTGCGTGCAGGCGCCGCCTATCTGCCGATCGACCCGACGCTGCCGCAAGATCGCATCTGGCACCTGCTGAAGCAAGGGGAAGTGGAAGTGGTGCTCAACCAGTCCTGGGTGGACGAGCGTCTGGCCTGGCCCGATCATGTGCAGCGCTTGGCGATGGATGGCGATCAGATGGCGAGCTATGCCGACACGCCGCTCACGACCGTTCAGAGCAAGCGCGACATCGCCTACGTGATCTTCACGTCCGGCTCCACCGGGCTGCCAAAGGGCGTCGTCATCGACCATCAAGGGGCGGTGAACACCTGTCTCGACATCAACGAGCGCTTCGGGGTCACGGAGGAAGATCGCGTGCTGGCGCTTTCGTCGCTCAGCTTCGACCTGTCTGTGTACGACCTGTTCGGGACGCTGGCGGTCGGCGGCACGGTGGTGATCCCCGACGCGAGCAGGCAGGGCGATCCTGCCTACTGGGCGGAGCTGGTGGAACAGGAGCGCATCACGATCTGGAACTCTGCGCCCGCGCTGGCCAAAATATTGGTCGAACATGTGCGCGAGACTGGCAAGTCGCTGTCGCAATCGCTCAGGCTGGTGATGATGAGCGGCGACTGGATTCCGCTGACGCTGCCCGTTCACCTGAAGCAGCTGGTGCCGAGCATCGAAACGTACAGTTTGGGCGGAGCGACAGAAGCGTCGATCTGGTCGATCCTGTACCCGATCCGCGAGATCGACCCGGCGTGGAAGAGCATTCCTTATGGCCGACCGATGAAAAACCAGCAGTTTTACATCTTGAACGAGGTGCTCGAACCCTGCCCGATCGGCGTGGCGGGAGATCTGTACATCGGCGGCATCGGCTTGGCGCTCGGCTACTGGCGCGATGAGGAGAAGACGAACGCCAGCTTCATCACCCACCCGCGCACAGGACTGCGCCTCTACCGCACCGGTGACCAAGGGCGCTACATGGCGGATGGCAACATCGAGTTTATCGGCCGCGTGGACAATCAGGTCAAAGTCCGCGGGTTCCGCATCGAGCTCGGCGAGATCGAAGCGGTGCTCGACCAGCATCAGACCGTCTTGGAATCGGTGGTGTTGGCGCGCCCCGATGCGCGTTGCGACAAGCAGTTGGTGGCCTACGTGGTGCAACAGGAAGCGCGAGAAGTGTCTGTGGAGCAGGAGGAAGAGCAAAAGCAGGAGCGCCTGGAGCAGTGGGAGCTGGTGTTTGATGAAACGTACAGCCAGCCGCTGTTGACAGACGATCCGACCCTGCACATCGCAGGCTGGAACAGCACGATCGATGGCGGGATGATTCCGGCGGACGAGATGCGCGTCTGGGTGGAGCGGACGGTCGAGCGCATTCAAGATCTGAAGCCACAGCACGTGCTGGAGGTCGGCTGTGGCACCGGCATGCTGCTCTACCGGATCGCGCCCGACTGCGAACAGTATGTGGGCATCGACCTCTCGCAAAAAGCGCTGGCGATGATCGAAGCACACCTGCCGCGCCTCAGCCTTGCGAACACCGTGGAGCTTGTGCACGGCAAGGCGGCCGAAAGCATGACGCAGATGCAGACAGCAGCGTTTGACACGGTGGTGATCAACTCGGTGCTGCAATATTTCCCCAGCGTCGACTACCTGTTGCAGGTGATCGAAGAAGCGTTGCGCGTGCTGAAGCGAGGTGGACACCTCTTCCTCGGCGACGTGCGCCAATATGCGCTGTTGGAAGTTTTCCACGCGGCGGTGCAACTGCATCAAGCTTCAGACAGTATGAGCAAACAAGAGCTGGTGCAGAAGTGGGAGGCGGGCCTCGCACAGGAGAAGGAACTGACGCTCGACCCGGCGTTTTTTGAAGCGCTGATGATCGAATGGCCGCAGATTACCGGTGTTGAGGTGCAGCTGAAGCGCGGGTATGAAGACAATGAGCTCACCGGGTATCGCTACGATGTGGTGCTGACGGTGGGGGAGGGTCGGAACGAGTCAGATCAGATCCCCGCCGAGTCGATTCGCGCCGAACAAAGCGCTGTGTCGCTGACAGCATCGGCAATCGAAGCGGATCAGCCAACAGGATCGACAGCGCCTGTCGCGGTCGCCGCGCAACCGCAGGAAGAAAAGGTGGTTCACAGCATCAGCTGGCAGGGAGCTGACCGTTCGGTCGCTGGCATCCGCGACTATCTGGTAGAGCAAGCGCCACAAGCACTGCTGTTGCAAGGCATTCTGAACGAACGCTTGACTGCGCACGTGCAGGCGCTCGAATGGCTGAAGCGGACAGAGGGGCCGGAGACGGTAGGAGCCTTCCGCGCCCAGCAAGCGGAGTTGGTGGAGACGCACGCGGTCACAGCGGTTGACGGGCAGGTGGCGCTGCACCCAGAAGCGTTTTTCGCGCTGGAGGAAGAACTTCCGTATGCGGTTCGCATCGACTGGCAGCGCGGCGCAGCGGATGGTAGCTACAACGTCCTGTTCATCCGGCACGATCAGGCTGGTGCGAAAGAGGCGAGCGCCGAGATGGGAGAAAGCGCATCCGCTTGCTCAACCCGTTTAAGAGAAGTTGAGCGCATCTCGCTGCATCCGATGCAACCGAGCGCGACTGCGAGAGCTGAGCGCCAACCGTGGAGCGCCTACGCCAACGAACCGCTGCAGAGCAAGCAGGAGGCGAAATGGGTCTCCCAGCTGCGCGCCCATGTGAAAAGCAAACTGCCGCCCTACATGGTGCCATCCGCATTTGTGGTGCTGGACGCGTTTCCGATCACCGCAAACGGCAAAATCGACCGGCAAGCATTGCCAGAGCCTGAACTGAAGCGCAGTGAGTTGGATCGCCCCTATGTGGCGCCGCGCACAGAGCTGGAACAGCAAGTGTCGACGATTATGGCGGACGTCCTCCACATCGAGCGCGTTGGCATGCACGACAACTTTTTCGAACTGGGCGGTCATTCGCTGCTGGCGACGCAAGCGGTCTCGCGCATCTCTTCCGTTTGTCAAGTACAGCTGCCGCTTCGAACTTTCTTCGAAGCGCCGAGCGTTGCTGAACTGGCCGAGCATATCGTCGCCGAGAAGCAGAAGAGCGTACAACTGCCGCCGCTGCTCCCCGTTGCACGCACCGAGGAGCAGGCGCAAACCCTTCCGCTCTCCTTCGCCCAAGAGCGGCTATGGTTCTTCGACCAGCTCCAGCCGGAGAGCAGCGCCTACAACATCGGCGACGCCGTGCGCCTGAGCGGGCGACTGCAAATCGAAGCGTTGGAACGGAGCTTGAACGCTGTGGTCGCCCGCCATGAAGCGCTGCGCACCACCTTCCGCGTCGTCGATGACAAACCGGTGCAGGCGATCGCGCCGCAGCTGAGCCTGCCGCTTGCGCTGATCGACCTGCGCGGCCTGCAAGCGGACGAGCAGGAACAGGAGACGTTGCGACTGGCGAGGAAAGAAGCGCAAACGCCGTTCGACCTTGTCAACGGGCCGCTGCTGCGCCTGACCTTGCTCCAACTTGCGGAAGCGGAGCATGTGCTGTTGCTGACCATGCACCACATCATCTCCGACGGCTGGTCGATCGGGATCTTGATCGGCGAGTTGATCACCAGCTATGAAGCGTTTCTGCAAGGCGAAGCGACCGCACCTGCATGGCCCGCGCTTGCGGTGCAATATGCGGACTACGCGCTGTGGCAGCGCGGCTGGATGCAGGGAGAATCGCTCGCCGAGCAGCTGAGCTACTGGAAGCATCAACTTGGCGACAACCCGCCTGTCCTGCAACTGCCGACCGACCGTCCCCGTCCGGCGGTGCAGACCTATCGCGGTGCCAGCGAGAGTTTTCTCCTGCCGTCTGAGCTGACCGATGCTCTCGACTTGGTCGGCCAAGGGGAAGGCGCAACCTTGTTTATGACGTTGCTCAGCGCTTTCCAAACCTTGCTCTATCGCTACACGGGGCAAGAGGACATCTTAGTCGGCACGCCGATCGCCAACCGCACCCGCTTGGAGATCGAAAGCTTGATCGGCTTCTTCGTCAACACGCTGGTCTTGCGTGCACAGCTGTCCCCGGAGATGAGCTGGCGCGAACTGCTTCAGCAAACGCGGGAGACGGCGCTGCAAGCGTACGCTCACCAGGATTTGCCGTTCGAGAAGGTGGTCGAAGAACTGCAACCGGAGCGCGCGCTAAGCCACACGCCGCTGTTCCAAGTGATGTTCGTTCTGCAAAACGCACCGATGGAGCGCATGGAAGCGAGCGGACTCAGCTTGACACCGCTTGGGATCAGCGAAACGGATACAGCCAAGTTTGACCTGACGATGCAGCTGACCGAGGCGGAAGGCGGACTGATCGGTGCGCTCGAATACAACACCGACCTGTTCGACCAAGCGACGATCATCCGCATGATCGACCATTTCCAAGCGCTCTTGCAAGCGATCGTGGCAAGCCCTGCGTGCAAACTTTCCGAACTGTCGCTGTTGTCGGCCAAAGAGCGCGAGCAAGTGCTAACCGGCTGGAATGACACGACGATCGAGTATCCACAGTTGAGCATTCAACAGCTGTTTGAAGCGCAGGTGCTGCAAACACCGGAGGCGGTGGCTGTGCAGCATCAGGAGAAGCAGGTAACCTATCGTGAGCTGAATGAGCGAGCCAACCAGTTGGCGCATGTTCTGCGCAGACAAGGTGTGGGGCCAGATGTGCTGGTCGGCCTTTGCATGGAGCGTTCTTTGGAAATGGTGATCGGACTGCTGGGGATCTTGAAAGCGGGAGGGGCTTACGTGCCGCTTGATCCGAACTATCCGGCAGAACGTCTCGCCTTCATGCTGGAGGACACACAAGTGGCTGTTCTGCTCACTCAAGAGCATCTGTGCACGTCTTTGCCAGAACACCATGCGGAAGTGATCTGCCTTGACAGCGAGTGGAGCGCGAAGATCGCAGGGGAGAGCACAAACAATTTGGCTTGCTTGAATCGATTGCAAGACCTTGCCTATGTCAGCTATACGTCCGGTTCGACCGGACGGCCAAAAGGCGTCTGCGTGCCGCATCGCGGAGTGGTGCGACTGGTCAAAAGCACCAACTACATTCAGTTCGACCGCGAAGATGTGTTCTTGCAGTTCGCGCCGATCTCGTTTGATGCGGCAACGTTCGAAATCTGGGGCAGCTTGCTCAACGGTGCCAAGCTGGTCATCTTCCCCGCGCACTTGCCAACGCTGGCAGAGTTAGGTCGCACCTTGACCGATTATCAGGTCACCTCGATCTTCTTGACGACCGCGCTGTTCAATCAGATGGTGGAGCATCAGCTCGATGACCTCCAATCGGTGCGGCAGCTGCTGACGGGCGGGGAAGTGATGTCGGTCCCGCATGTCAAGCTCGCACTGGAACGGTTGCCGAACTGCAGGCTGTCCAACGTGTACGGACCGACCGAAAGCACCACATTCACCAGCTTTTATCCGATGCCGACCGCTGAGCACGCCAAGAGTCCCGTACCGATCGGCCGTCCGATCGCCAACACGCAGGTCTATGTGCTCGACGCGCAGCTCAACCTTGCGCCGATCGGAGTTCCCGGCGAGCTGCACATCGGGGGCGACGGTCTGGCGCGCGGCTACTTGAACCGACCGGAGCTGAACGAAGAGAAATTTATCGCCAATCCGTTTGGGAAGCCAGAGGAGCGGCTCTATAAGACGGGCGACCTCGTGCGCTGGCTCGCAGACGGCAATATCGAGTTCCTCGGCCGCATCGACGGTCAGGTGAAGATTCGCGGCTTCCGCATCGAGCTTGGCGAGATCGAAGCGGTGATCGCCAAGCAACAGGGCGTCAAAGAAACGGTTGTGGTCGCACAGCAGGATCGCAACGGCGACAACCGCCTGATCGCCTATCTCGTGCCAGAAGCGGGAGGATCCTCCCTGCTGATCGGCGAGTTGCGCAACGCGATCAAAGCGCAGCTGCCCGACTATATGATGCCGTCCGCCTTTGTTCAGCTCGACAGGATGCCGCTGACACCGAACGGCAAGGTCGATCGCAAAGCGTTGCCTGCACCGGAAAGCTTTGCCCGAGAGCGGGAGGTGGCATATCTGCCGCCGCGCAACAGCACAGAGATCGCGCTGGTCCGCCTGTGGGAAGAACTGCTCGACACCAGCCCGATCGGAGTGCAAGACAATTTCTTTGAGCTCGGCGGACACTCGCTGCTGGCGACACAGCTAGTCTCCCGCCTGCGGGGTGCATTTGGCGTAGAAGTACCGCTGCAAGTCCTGTTCCACACGCCGACCGTCGACAAGTTGGCAGAGCGAATCGTGGAACTGCAGGCACAGCCGATGGGGATAGAGGCGCCACCGATGGTTCCGGTCGCCCGCATCCGTATCGAGAACGACAACTGCAGCGATCACGATGCTACCTTCGAGGCGAGGGGGCTTCAATTTGCATGCGAAGAAAAAGCGCCCGTGTCGTTCGCGCAACAGCGCCTGTGGTTCTTAGACCAACTCCAGGCGAACAACCACGCCTACAACATTTTCTCCGCGCATCGAATCTGCGGCAGGTTGGACGCCGCTGTGCTGAAGCGTTGCTTCCAGACGATCGTCAGCCGCCATGAAGCGTTGCGCACCGCTTTCATCTATGAAGACGGACATCCGTATCAAGTGATTCGAGCGGAACTTGAGGTGCCCTTGTCGATCCTCGACCTGCAGCACTTGCCAGTGGGAGAGCGGGAGGCAGAAGCGTATCGCTTGGCTACAGCAGAAGCGAAGCAGCCGTTCGATCTTTCTGCAGGCCCGCTGATCCGAACTGCTCTGCTGCGCTTGGGGCAAGAGGAGCACCTGCTGTTGCTCAACATTCACCACATCGTCTCAGACGGCTGGTCGATGGACGTGTTGATTCGCGAGATGCTCGCACTGTATGCAGCCTACAGCGAAAGCATCGAGCCTGAGGTGGCGCCACTGCCGATCCAATATGCAGACTTTGCCGTCTGGCAGCGGAACTGGTTGCAAGGTGACGTGCTGGACAAGCAACTCGCCTACTGGAAGCATCAGCTCGGCGGAGAGCTCCCGAACCTGCAATTGCCGACCGATCGCCCGCGTCCGACCGTGCAGAGCAATCGTGGCCTGACGCAGAAGTTTCATGTGCCAAAAGCGTTGAGCCACGAGCTGCTCGATCTGAGCCGCAAGGAAGGCGCCACCCTGTTTATGACGCTGTTGGCCGCTTTCAACACCCTGCTGCATCGATATGCCGAACAGGAGGATATCATCGTCGGTTCACCGATCGCAGGTCGCACGCGCGCGGAGATCGAAGGGCTGATCGGCTTCTTCGTCAACACGCTTGCCTTGCGCAACGACCTGTCGGGCAACCCGAGCTTCCGCGAGCTGCTGAACCGCGTGCGCAGTGTGACCTTAGGCGCTTATGCGCACCAAGACATGCCGCTGGAGCAGGTGATCGAAGCGCTCGATCTTGAGCGCGACTTGAGCCGAAGCAACCCGCTGTTCCAAGTGTTGTTCGTGCTGCAAAACGTCAAGCTCACCGAGCTGAAAGCATCGGGGATGCAGTTGGAACCGCTTCGTGTGGAGACCGAGTCGGCCAAGTTCGACCTGACCTTGCAGATGACCGAGACGGAGGACGGGCTGGTCGGCGAGCTTGAATACAACACCGACCTGTTTGACCGCGCGACCATCGCTCGGATGATCGAGCACTTTCAAATCCTGCTCGCAGGCATCGCCGCCGATCCTGACACTGAGATCGGACGACTGTCGATCTTGCCAGCAGCAGAAAAAGCAACGCTGCTCGCAGAGTGGGCGGTGACAAAGCGCGACTTCTCGATGGAGCCGCTCACACATCAGCTGATCGAGCTGCGCGCAGCCGAAACACCAGATGCGAGAGCCATTCAAGATGCGGACGGAAGCCAGATCACCTACGGCGATCTAAACCGCCTCGCCAACCGCTTGGCGCATCGCCTGCAGAAGCTCGGCGTAGGTCCAGAGGTGACGGTCGGGGTCTGCATGGAGCGCTCGATCGAAAATCTGATCGCGCTGCTTGCCGTGTTCAAGGCGGGAGGTGCCTACGTGCCGATCGATCCGAACTACCCGGGAGACCGCATCCGCTACATGCTTGACAACTCCGATGCGCTTGTGCTCTTGGCACACGATCGCACCTTGGGCATCTTGCCAGAACATGATCTGCCGTTGCTTTTGCTCGACCGAGTGGAGGAACTGCTGGCAGACGAAAGCGACGAAGACTTGGTGAACACCGCCGAGCTCTCCAACTTGGCGTACATCATCTATACGTCCGGCTCGACCGGACTTCCCAAGGGCGTGCAGGCGGAGCATCGGAACTTGCGCAACCTCTTGAATTGGTACCATCAACAGTACAGCGTACAGCCGGACTCCCAGTTTACCTATCTGGCGGGCGTGGCGTTCGATGCGACGATCTTTGAGATCTGGACCTGTTTGACCATCGGCGGGTGCTTGCACATTCCAGATGAGGACAGCCGTCTGCTGCCAGAGCGACTGCGCGATTTCCTGCTGACACGCAAGATTACGCACAGCTTCTTGCCGACGCCGCTCGCTGAAGGGGTGCTGTTCGTCGACTGGCCGGAGGAGGCCGCCTTGGAGTGTCTGATCGCCGGCGGTGATCGCTTGCGGTACTATCCATCGCCCGGTCTGCCGTTCACCCTGTACAACCTATATGGTCCGACAGAAGCGACGGTCGGCACCACGACCGGCGCGATTCCGCCTTTTGCAGAGAACGCTCCGAACTTGCCGTCGATCGGCAGACCGGTGATCAACACCGAAGTCTACATCTTGGACAAGCACCTGCAGCCGGTGCCGATCGGCGTGCCCGGCGAGATTTACATCGGTGGAGCCTGCTTGGCTCGCGGTTATCGCAACCGTGACGATTTGACGACGAACAGTTTCCGCCCTCATCCGTTCCAGCCAGGCGAGCGCGTCTACAAGACGGGTGATCGTGCGCGCTATCTGCAGGATGGGCAGATCGAATTCCTCGGCCGCAACGACTTCCAAGTGAAGGTGCGCGGGTTCCGCATCGAGCTCGGCGAGATCGAATCGGTGATCGCCAAGCATCCTGGCATCAAAGAAACGTTGGTGATCGCGCAGGTAGACCGCAAAGGTGATAACCGTCTGATCGCCTATCTCGTGCCGGAAGCGGGCGACTCCCCGCTTTCGATCGGCGAATTGCGCAGCGCGATCAAAGCACAGCTGCCCGACTATATGATGCCGTCCGCCTTCGTTCAGCTAGCAGAGATGCCGCTGACGCCGAACGGCAAGGTGGATCGCCGGGCGTTGCCTGCGCCGGAGAGCTTTGCGACAGAGCGGGAGACGCCGTACCTGCCGCCGCGCAACACGACCGAGATGGCGCTGGTTCAGCTGTGGGAAGAGCTGCTCGACACCAGCCCGATCGGCGTGAAGGACAGCTTCTTCGACTTGGGCGGTCACTCGCTGCTCGCGGTCAAACTGGTCGCGGAGATCGAAAAGCAGTTCGGTCGCGAACTTCCGGTTTCTGTGCTCTTCCAGGGCAACACGATCGAGCAGCTGGCGATGGTGCTCAACGAAGAATCTTCGGAGCAGAAGTCACCGATCGTCGCCATGCAGCCGCATGGATCGCGCTTGCCGTTCTTCTGCATCCACGCTGGAACGGGCGGTATTCTGCAGTACATGGAGCTTGCGCGCACGTTCGGCACCGATCAGCCGTTCTACGGCATTCAGGCGCCTGGGCTGGAAGATGAAAGCGAACCGCTCTTGACGATCGATGCGATGGCGACACATTATTTGCAGGAGATCAAGCAGATTCAGCCAGCAGGACCTTATGTGCTGGGTGGCTGGTGCGTTGGCGGCGCGATCTCCTTTGAGATTGCCAAGCTTCTTCAGCAGCAAGGGGAAGAGGTGGCGCTCGTCGCGATCATGGACTCGGGCGTGCCGAATGAAGAGGCGGGCAGACAGGAACTGCCGGACAACCTGTTTGGCATCGAGTTTGCGAAGTTGATGTTGCCGCACGTCGATGAGCAGACAGAAAAGATGCTGGGGGAGCTTGCGCAACTCAGCATTGAAAAATGCTTGGGAGCTCTGCTTCAGCTTGGCCAAGGGGCGGAGATTTTGCCGCCCGACCTGACCCTTCCGAGGTTTACGCGCATGCTGCAAGTCTTCAAGAAGACCAAGGCAGCGTTCGACCGTTACCGCCCGACACCTGGCAGCGGCACGATCGCATTGTTCATGGCAGAGGAAGTATCGCCAGACCTGCCAGACGCGACGCAATACTGGCTGGATTCGCTCGGAGCTGAGACTGACTTGCACCAGATTCCGGGCAATCACAACAGCATGCTCGAACCGCCAAACGTCCAAGTCCTCGTCGATCGGTTGAATTTCTATCTCGATCCGATCAATCAGCGAAAGCGGAGCGAGTAGGAAGCAGATTCTTTGAAAAGGGGATTTGTACTGCTGTCCTTTTCAAGAGAAGCTAGCAACAGCAGCATGCACTGAATGAATGGTGACCATAAAGCAAGAGAATGAATGCGGGAGGATCGAGCAGATCCTCCCGCATTTGTCTTGACTAGTGCTACATAGAGGAACTCGAATAGTAGTAGACATATCCACCGTATGTTGCGTAGACAGACTTTTGGTTCTGATGATATTTATGTATCATGGACTTTTTTCTGCTTGTCAATGAACTTGGTGTTTGGTGTTGTCGTCATGATCACAGCGAGTTTTAGGTGGTTTATCAATAATGTAGTCATAAAAATAAAATAAAAATTGAAATATAAGATTCATGGTGGTAAGATAATGGGACACTAAAGAAAGGGAGTGTTCGTTTAATGAAAAAAGCAGCAAGCTATGCATTGGCTGCAGTGGTCGCGATATCTGCTGTTGTTGGCGTCCAAGGGCTCACCGCGCAAACCGCGTCGGCACAAGATCCGCATGCGGTCAGTTTTAGCGGCATCACCGCAGCCGCAGGTGTTAACGTTCGATCCGGTCCGGGGACGAACTACTCGACCGTTGCGACAAAGCCGGGGAACGTGACGGTACAATTTGCTGGCATCGAATACGGCACGATCGTTCCGGACGTTTTTCTGGGCAAACCTGACCCGCGCTGGTACTACTATTATGAAAACGGAGTGAAGCGCTACATCGCATCAGCGGTGATCAACGGTCTCCCGCCAGTATCCAAACTGCGTCCGAAAGACCGTGCGGTCGCTTGGGCGATCGATGCGCAAGGCCGCACCGATTACAATTGGTATTGCCAGATGTTCGTTGAGAACGCATACGGTACCACCGGGCAGTACGCTTCAGCGATTGCGGCTTCGAACAGCTTGAACACCGGTGGGTCGCTGTCTTCCGCACCGATTGGCTCGCTCGTTTTCTTCGCACCTGCCGCTGACAACGGCTACTATGGCCATGTTGGGATTTATATCGGTCAAAACACGATGATCAATGCAAAATCTACTGTCGTTGCAGACAACATTGCAACCTCTTCCTACTTCTCTTCCCGTTACACGGGCTGGGGCTATCCGCCATCTTCTTGGCCAGGACATAATTAAGAAATCAGATGAGGCGCGACCCATTGTGGGACGCGCCTTGTTTTGTTTGTTACTCCGAAACACATCCACTTTTTCAAACTCTCCGGCACGATACAGGGAAGAGCTGCGGGAAATGTCCGACAAGACTGCCAGTCTCGTCCCTCCCACATAGGCTAAGTTGCGAAACGCTGGCCGTGCTTTGGAGTCGAACTGGTCTCGCGCTTACTACAATTCGTAGAAGGTGAGCACAATCCACAGGGTGATCACTAAGTACATACGTTTCATCATGATCAGCCATCAGCTATTGATGGCTGGTTTCAATTCCGTCTCTTTTTGCATGGATTCCCGATAACGTGATACTGTTGGGGGAGCCAGATCTTCACTCTGGAAAAAACGTCCTTTGCTCGTGGGATGGACTCTTATCTTGAATTACATCAGTGGTCATCAAGGTGGTCATCAAGCATGGACTATGAGAAAGCCAATCGACCTCAGATCTTATTTACCTAGTATCTAAATTTAGGAGGCCCATTTTGATGGTGGTTCGTACAGATGATCTGCAGATGAAAATTTTACTGGTCGAAGATGACAAAACGATCGCCTCCGGTCTGGAATATTCGCTGCAGCAAGATCGCTTTTCTACCGTTCTTTGCCATGATGTCGCATCAGCAAAAAAGGTGCTCGCTGAAGACATCGATCAATTCGCTTTGTGCTTGTTTGACCTATCGCTTCCCGATGGAAGTGGCTATGAACTGTGCAAATTGGTAAAAGCGGAACGAGATATTCCGGTCATCTTCTTAACTGTGATCGACGATGAGGTCAATGTAGTGATGGGGCTAGATATGGGTGCAGATGATTACATCACAAAACCATTTCGCGTTCGTGAGCTGCTCTCGCGGATTAAGTCTGTCCTGCGCAGATACCACAAGCCCGCTCAGACTCTTTCGGTGATCGAGATTCACAATGTCCGCATTAATACATTGGAAGGAAAAGTGTATAAAAACGGCGCTGAAATTCCATTGACCGCATTAGAGTATCGATTACTGCTGATCTTCGGCAACCATCTTGGACAAGTTCTCTCCAGAAATCAGCTCTTGGAGCAGATTTGGGATGTGGCAGGCGATTTTGTGAATGACAATACCTTAACTGTGTACATCAAAAGGCTTCGGGAGAAGTTGGAGGATGATCCACAGCATCCGACAATGATTAAAACGGTGCGCGGTTTCGGCTATAAGGTTGGTGAGTGATTAGATGCTTCGCAATCGAGAGATTCAAATATTACTGTTAATCATGAGCTCAATCAGCTTGGCGACGATTTTTGCCGTCGCTTTTATCTCCACTACTGCCGCGGTATTTGTGTTCATCCTGGCGATTTTGCTGATTGGAATCAGTTTAGCGTTCACGAGCTGGAGATACCGTGAGCTGGAAAAGCTATCTCTCTATTTGCGAGAAATTAGCGGTGGCAATTATCACCTTGATGTTCGCGATAATCAAGAAGGCGAGCTGAGCATTTTAAAGAACGACATCTATAAAGTGACACTGATGCTGTCAGAGCAGCGATCGCTTCTGCAACGTGACAAAGTTCAGCTGATGGATGCCATTTCCGATATCTCTCATCAGCTCAAAACACCGCTTACCTCGATCACCGTCATGGCAGATCTGTTAAGCAATCCCGACCTGCCGTCCGACAGAAGAACAGAGTTCACCCGCAACATTCGTACACAGCTCGAACGAATCGATTGGCTGGTTTCCTCATTATTAAAGCTATCGAAAATCGACGCCAAGGCGATCTCATTCAAACAGGATTGCATCGCAGTGAAGAAGCTCATCCAAAAGTCGTTAGCTCCCGTTTTGATACCGATGGATATTAAAGAGCAAAACGTCTCCATCCAAGGCGATGACAATGTTACTTTTGTCGGTGATTTCAATTGGACTGCTGAAGCGATCATCAATATTTTGAAAAACGCTGTGGAGCACACACAACCAGGCGGAGCGATCGCGATCACTTTTTCTGAAAACGCGCTTTTCACAGAAATAATAATTTCTGACAATGGAAGAGGAATCGAAAAAGAAGATTTGCCTTACATTTTTCGACGTTTTTATAAGGGGAAGAATGCGGGCGAGGGGAGTATCGGCATTGGCCTAGCGATGGCCTACAGCATTGTCGCAAGTCAGAACGGGGTGATCGATGTGACGAGCGACGGCGAGCAGGGCACACATTTTCGGGTAAAGTTTTATAAACAAGTGATTTGACCGTAAGTGACCGAATTGTCATCTTCATCGTCACCTGAAAGTCATTTTAGACAGATAGAATGAGATCCATCAGCAAAGCTATGGAGGTTGTACCATGGAAATTTTAAGAGTAGAACGTCTGTCTAAAGTATATGGAAAAGGTGAATCGGAGGTAAAGGCGCTGGACGATGTTTCATTTTCGATCCGCAAAGGTGAATTCGTCGCGATCATTGGTCCGTCCGGGTCGGGAAAATCGACGCTCTTGCATTTGCTGGGCGGTGTCGATCATCCAACTTCGGGCAAGGTCTTCATTGAGGGAACAGACATGTATGACCTTAACGAAACACAGCTGGCGATCTTTCGTCGCAGGCAAATCGGTCTGATCTATCAGTTCTATAATCTGATTCCGGTGCTGACAGTCGAAGAAAATATTACGCTGCCGCTCCTGCTGGATAAACAAAAGATCGATCAGAAGCAGTTAGATGGTCTTGTCAAGACATTAAATTTGCAGCAGCGGTTGAACCATCTGCCGAACCAACTATCCGGCGGGCAGCAACAGCGGGTCTCGATCGGCAGAGCCATCATCAGCAATCCTGCGATTATACTGGCAGACGAGCCGACTGGGAATCTGGATAGCAAGAACAGCGGCGAGATCGTCGAGCTATTGAAAATGTTGAATAAAACTCGTCATCAGACGCTGATCGTCATCACGCATGACGAACGCATCGCTCTGCAGGCAGACAGGGTCATCGCGATCGAAGACGGAAAGATTGCCAAAGACGAGGTGACTCGTCCATGAACATTGTTAACAGACTCACGATCAGGCATTTGAAGCAGAACAAGCGACGAACGCTGGTCACGATGATCGGCGTCATCATTTCGGTTGCGATGGTGACAGCAGTTGCAACGCTCGTTTTTTCCTATTTGGACTTAATGAAAAGGCAGACGATCGCAGACAATGGGCAGTGGCATGTCCTCTATCAAGATGTCAGCAAGGAGCAACTTGCGGCGATAAAAAATGATGAGGCTACCCAAGCGGTTGCGATCACCAGAGATCTGGGATATGCCCCGTTAGCAGGGGGACAAAACACCAAAAAGCCGTACTTGTTCATTAAAGAGTACAATGAACAGGGCTTCGCGCAATTTCCGGTGGAGTTGAGCAATGGGCGTCTTCCGCAAAACGACAAAGAGGTTGTTATTTCGGAGGCCATTGCGACGAACGCAAAGGTGAAATATGCAATCGGCGATCGTCTCACCCTTCATGTCGGTGAACGATTTGCAAAAGATACCGACTATCCGTTGGGCCAATCCGACTGGCTGCAGATCACCGATGGTCAGACAACCGAAACTCTTCAAAATATGACAACCAAGGATTACACAGTGGTCGGCTTCATCAAGCGTCCCGTATGGGAGCCGGCATGGGCTCCAGGTTATACTGTCATCAGCTATGTCGATGAAAGCTTGATGACGACAAGTGATCGAGTCGATGCGGCAGTGATTTTGCAAAAAATTGATCGTTCCCTGTTCCTCCATGCGGAAGATTTGGCAACGAACAATCGCATCGAATCTGTCAAGTACAATCAAGATCTACTTTATTATTACGGCGTCGTCAAAAGCGAAGTCATGAACAGCACGCTGTTCTCATTGTCAGCCATCATTATCGCGGTGATCATGATCGGTTCGGTTTCGCTGATCTATAATGCTTTTGCAATTTCTGTCTCGGAGCGTGCTCGTCATCTGGGGATGCTTGCGAGCGTGGGAGCCACGAAAAGGCAGAAGCGAAATTCGGTGTTTTTTGAAGGTGCTGTCATCGGAGTGATCAGCATTCCGATCGGGATGATCGGTGGAATTGTTGGGATCGGAGTTACGTTTTGGTTCCTTAACTCGATGATTCAAGGGGTACTTGGGATTACGGAAAAGCTGACAGTGATCATTACGCCGTTGTCGCTCCTGATCGCCTGTGTCGTATCGATGGTCACGATCTTCATCTCGACCTATCTCCCAGCTGTAAAAGCTTCCAAGATCTCCGCGATCGATTCGATTCGCCAAACGGCCGATGTGAAACTCACGCGCAAAACTGTAAAAACGTCGAAATTCATTCGCAAGCTTTTCGGGATCGAAGCGGAGATCGGATTGAAAAACTTAAAAAGGAACAGACGAAGATACAACGCCACCGTCTTTTCGCTGATCATCAGCATCGTGCTGTTTTTAGTGGTGTCATTTCTTACCGGGAGTCTGAAGCAGTCCCTGATGCTTTCGCAGAAAGGCGTTAATTATGATATTGAAGTTTCGTACAGCAATGACGACCGTATCGACGATCAGACGGTTCAATCGATAACTTCCTTGGAAAATGTAACAGAATACAGCTTGATGCACGAACTGCTTATGAATGCTTGGATCGAAGAAGCATCGATCTCCGATCAACTGCATGAGGCGTTGAAGAAGGATCGAAGCATGCTTGAGGATGGGAAATATCCTTATACAATTGTGGTGCATGCATTAAACGATTCGAGTCTGCAAGCCTATGCGAAAGCGGTCGGTGCAAATTACCAACAGCTGGTGGATGCGAATCATCCTGCTGCAATTGTGGTGGATACTGTTCACTATAAAGATTTTACTTCAGGGAAATATGTCCGAACGAAGTCCATTCATACGAATGTCGGCCAAAGTTTTGATTTGACTCTGGGGACGGAAAAAGAGACGGATGTAAACAAAATGACAATTGCTGCGTTGACAGATCAACCGCCGATGGGGATCAACCAATTTGTAGCAGGTGATCTCAGTGTTGTGGATATCGTCGTCTCTGAACCAATCATGAGCCAACTGATGGACGGCAAGGACAACGCTTACGTTCAAACTTATCTTTATCTGAATAGCAGCGACCCTTTGCAAACGCAACAGGAAATCGAGGAACTGAAGGCGCCCAATCTGCATGTATACAACCTGTATCAGTCCAAAAAGCAGGAAGAACAGAGTATCTTGTTGCTATCTGTCTTTTCGTACGGTTTTATCGTCTTAATTTCAGCGATTTCGATTGCGAATATCATGAATACGATCTCGACGAGCATCGCCCTGCGGAAGCGGGAATTTGCCATGCTGAAATCGGTGGGGATGACGCCGAACGGTTTTGCGAAGATGATGAACTATGAAAGTGTTTTTTACGGGTTCAAGTCACTGCTGTTCGGTCTTCCGCTCAGCCTCCTCGTGATGTATCTGATCTATCGGGTGCTGTCAAACAAATTCAGCTATGAGTTTGCGCTGCCTTGGATGAGTATCCTATTGGTCATTGCCGCTGTATTCGTCATCGTCAGTTCTGTCATGCTCTATTCCAGCTCAAAAGTAAAAAGGGAAAACCTTATTGACGCATTGAAACAGGAAAGTATATAGGAAGTGATCGGCTCTGACTCGGTTGAAGTCAGAGCCGATTTTTTGTGCAAGATTCAATCCTCGTTCTAAAACGAAGATTGGTGA
Organism: Tumebacillus lipolyticus; assembly: GCF_042682745.1. Classification (NCBI taxonomy): domain Bacteria; kingdom Bacillati; phylum Bacillota; class Bacilli; order Caryophanales; family Alicyclobacillaceae; genus Tumebacillus; species Tumebacillus lipolyticus. The sequence goes on from NZ_JBHUIO010000002.1 coordinate 101,306, forward strand.
AGTGGAAGCGTGTTTTTATTGCATTCTAACAAATACGCTATATACTTAAAAAAGTAATATAAATCAACTTTCAATTTTTATTGCTCTTTACCTAGGAGGCGATTGGAAGATGAAACACGTTAGCCAGAATCGGGACTCCCAGCAAGGATCGAGTTTGCAATCGTATCATTCGGACAGCCGAGACCCACAGGCTCAATCGACGACTCTGCCGATCGCACCTAAGATCATGCAGTTGCAGAAAACGTTCGGGAACCGCGCCGTGACGCAAATGCTCCGAAACAGACAGGCTGCAAGGAACGCGAACCTGCCGGCACAAAGGGCTGTAGCTGTCGCGCAAGCGAAATTCCAGATGCTCTCATCGAAGAATTTACTAGCCTCACCTCTCAAGACATTGGTAAGATGGGAAATAAAAAATTGGATAGTCTACGCGTTGCCTGCAACAAGCTGATAAAAAGTGTAGGGGAATGGATCCAACTGAACCAACAAGATGAAGATATCGAGAAGGCGAACTCCTACATCGAAAAGCTGATCAGTTTTCGAAATAGTGTGCAAAATACGAAGCCGATCGTCGAGATTCCTCCGGGCATCAGAGCGATAAAAGAGCTTGGTCTCGCATCACATGCCTTGTATTCGGATGTGGAGGCGGGCAGGACTTCAGAATTGGGGGTGGCTTCAGTCCCTGTGATTGACTCTTCGCAAGAAGAAGATCAAGGCCCGCTCTGGTCGACAGAAGTGTTGATCGACAGGTTGAAGCCAAAGGGTAACGGGTTAAAGTGGTGGGCTTCGGCAGCCATGGGGCTCCGAGAGTCGACATCTAGCATGGGACCTTTAAGTGCGGTGAACACGAAGCTGTTGCTGTCCTTAGGGAGCGGCAGTATCCCAATCGCGCTTAAACCGCCTAGTGAAAAACAGCCGCAAGGTGAGTATATTGTGTTGAACCCGACTGCTCCGGTCGTCTTTGATCGAAATGAAGACCTCTATGGGCTTCGATCGGACAGCAAGGGGAACCCGGAGCATGCAGTTAGCTATGATGCTTTTATCACTCGACTTCAAACGGTAGAAACTGCTGGAAATCCTAAGGACAAGGATCGAATTATTGCAGCCGCAATGCTCGAAATGATCAAAGAGCCAACAGTAGACCCCAAGGGTATTAAAGCTGAGGATTTGGGCACACTTCGGGAACTGCTGACCTGTTGGATGGTGGCAGAACCGGCTCGTCACAGATCTATGACTCTCATCAGTGTGTTGACACTAGAAAAAATTCGAGCAGGTGCGCTCACCTTCCAAAACGCGCTCAAAGATGATGGGGAGTTTGCGATGGTCGGAAAGGGAACGGCTGCCGATGGGCGCCGCTCTGAATTGCGGGAAGAAGAGGTGCTCCGAGGCGAATATAAAGGTGATCCTGCCAAAGAGTCGAAAGTGGCGCGGAAGCAGATCAGTATGTTGATGGGGGCCAATCCTGATCGTCCAGATGCGACTTTGTTGCGAATCTTGCGCGAGTATGGAGGGGTGTGATGAGGACGAAGTCGACGATACTGCTGGATTTTTTTAAAGGATCGGGCGAAGCAGAGCGGGCTGACGCGCAACTTGGATGAGATCCACTTTAAGTTTGGAGAGACGGGCATCATGCGGGCGGTCAGATTGAAACAGGCCGGGAAGCTGTTGCGTTGAAGCAAGAAGATTGGGAGGCACTTTAGATAGAGGAGAGTTAAAGAAATGCTAGAGTCTTTTTAGAGAAAAGTTGGAGTCGCTGCGGAGTTTTGACCCCCTTTGACAAGGTGATATGGCAGTAAGGAAGTTCAGCCAGTGAACCTTGAGGGATGGCTGAAGCACGACTGAATGGTAGACATTTGATTGAAGCTCGTCACTCATGTGATGAGCTTTTTTGTTTGCCATCAGTTTTCCGAGCAATTTTGAAAGTCTAAAACCCACGGAGGCGTAAGATTGCATGCCAGACCAAAGTAAAACGAACTGTAAGTACGATGATGTGGTAACCGAGCAAGACTTGAACCGCATCGAGAACGGCTCTACCTATTCATGCTGCGAAAGTTTAGTTACGAAATATATGAAGAGATTGTGTTGTTTTCCTGAAAAAGAAATATATTAATTTTCAGAAAAATGCTTGTGAAAAATTACGAGTTTGGTTATAATAAATCGACAATAAAATATCAATAATATCTATTTTATAATATTGTTTATAAACTGAATTATCTTTGTGATTATTCATTTAAACTTAAAGTAAAATCTAATCGCAGAGCAGTTTGTTAAGTCGGAGGAAGTACGTTTCCATGAAGGGAGCAGTAACAATATGTCGGATAAACTACAGACAACTGCTCAGGCGACTGAACAGTTGATCTATTGGCAACAAAAATTAGGAGGGGATGTCGTGCGCCAACAACTTCAGACTGACTATCCACGCACGAACGACAACATGGAAACCGGGAATTTGTTGAGCCATGAATTGACTCCAAATCTACTCGATTCTCTTTCAAGGTATTGTAAGGACGAATGTGTTGACCGGTCTTTAATGTTCATGACCACCTTCTTTATCCTGCTGCATCGATTGACTGATCAAGATGATGTTTGGATTGGAACCCGCATTCGTCTGTCACATGGTGCAGATGAGCGATGGGAGAATGATGTGGTGTTGCGTACAGACTTGGGCGGAAACCTCAGTTTTTGTGAAGCACTATCCAGAGTTTGCGACACATGGGAAAAGGCAAGCGATCACGCTGATGTGTCGATTGAACAGATCAAGGAGATGTTGCAGAGCGAGGGAGCTCAGGCAGGTGAGCCGCTGTTTCGGTTCATGTATCGATACCATTCAAACGATTGGGTAAACAACGAGAAGTTTACAATTGATCTAGCACTGTACGTTGTGGAGCAAGATAATACGCTCAAACTGGATTGGCAATACAATGGTTCTTTATATGAGGAGAGTACAATTAAAGGATTTGCGGAGCGGTATTGCAATCTCTTGTGGGATTTTGTGAACAATCCTCAAGCGAAAATGTCAGAAATTTCGATTCTTACCGCCGGTGAGCGCCGATTGTTGTTTGATGAATGGTTGCGTACAAGTGAGGACTTTCCAGCAGACAAGTGCTTTCACCAACTGTTCGAGGAACAGGCAGAACGAACTCCTGATGCAATCGCGGTTGAGTTTAACGGTCAACGACTTACTTATCGCGAATTGGACGAGCGTTCAAATCGGTTAGCTCATTACTTGCGTGGCAAAGGAGTCAAGCCGGAAACATTTGTCGGTCTGTGCGTTGACCGTTCGATCGAATTAATCGTTGGTTTGCTCGGCATTTTAAAAGCGGGAGGTGCTTATGTACCGCTTGACCCGTCTTACCCAGTGGATCGCCTCTCCTTCATGTTGGCAGATACAGCAGCACCTGTCTTGATTATGCAGGAACAGTGGATCGGCCGTGTGCCTACTCAGGATATTGAAGTCGTGAGAATTGATGGGGATTGGAACCTGATTGCGAAAGAAAGCAGTGAGCGTTTGGTACACCAATCGACCATCGACAACGTCGCATATGTCATTTACACTTCGGGCTCCACAGGTCGTCCCAAAGGTGTTTTAGTCACTCATGCAGGCATTGGCAACTTGATGACTGAACAAGTGGCGCAATTGGAAATAGGTTCGGGATTCCGTGTCTTACAGTTTAACTCGATTAGTTTTGATGCATTTGTCTGGGAATTGACGTTAAGTTTGCTGACAGGTGCTACTTTATGCCTTACAGACCGAGAGACCTTGCTAGGACCCAACTTTGCCGATTTATTAGACGAGAAACAGATCACGACCGTCACGGTGCCGCCTACATTCTTGTCGATGCATGAGCCAAAGGAAATGAAATACCTTCGTCATTTAATTGTCGGCGGAGAGGCGTGTTCGAAAAATTTGGTGCAACGTTGGGGACGCGGTCAAAAGTTCTTTAATGTTTATGGCCCAACTGAGGCGACGGTGGTTTCAAACGTGTATCAATGCTCTGTTGAAGAAGAAATCAACCCAGCGATCGGTCGTCCATTACGCAATGTAGAGAGTTACGTTTTGGACAAATACATGCAACCAGTGCCAATTGGTGTACCAGGTGAACTGTATATAGGGGGAGTTTGTCTCTCACGCGGATACTTAAATCGACCTGAGCTGACCCAGGAACGCTTTATCGAACATCCTTTCTCAGAGAAAACTGGTAAGCGTGTTTATAGAACGGGCGACTTGGTTCGTTGGCGAAAAGACGGTGAGATCGAATACATCGGTCGAATTGACAATCAAGTCAAGGTTCGTGGACATCGTATTGAACTTGGCGAGGTTGAAGCGGTGTTAGGAGACTACCCCGGTGTCAGGGAAGCGGTTGTGATCGTACGTGAAGATCAACTGGATGATCAGCGTTTGGTCGCTTACTTTACAGTTGATGAACAGGTCGACGACGTGATGAATATTCGTCGTTGGTTGAGAGGTAAACTGCCGCCATACATGATGCCGGCTGCATTTGTTTGCCTGGATGCATTCCCGATGAATCCGAACGGCAAGATCGAAAAAAGTTTGCTCCCAACACCGAACGTCGCTCAGAAAGTTGAGTGGGAGACGGGAAAATACCGCGATTCCCTTGAAGAGGAGATTGCGAAGATTTGGTGTGAGATTTTGCAGGTGCAGCAAGTCAGTGCGGAAGATAACATCTTTGATCTGGGCGCACATTCGCTGTCTTTAACGCGAGTGGCTTCGCGTGTAAAAGAACTCTTCCAGATCGAGATGCCGATCCAAATGCTGTTTGATGCGCCGACAGTGCCGGAGCTCGCAGACCTTGTTCGTGTCGCAGTTAAATCTGAAAAAGCGGAGTCGCTGTTCGCAAGACATGGCGAAAGTGCGCCGTTGTCGTTCTCTCAAGAACGTCTCTGGTTCCTCGATCAATATCTTGAAGATCCATCGATCTACAACGTGCAGTTTGCGTTTCGTCTCGAAGGTGCATTGAATCGAGCGGCGCTTGAGAAAAGTTTGAATGAGATCATTCGACGCCATGATGTGCTGCGTACCACATTTGCGACCGTTGACGGTGTGGCGATACAAGTTGTGGCACCAGAACTGCACTTGGTCTTGAACGAAGTCGACTTCCAAGAGTGTTCGTCGACAGATGTATTGGCAGAAGTTGAACGATTCACACAGAGCGAATGTGCACGCGCTTTTGATTTGAAGCAAGGGCCGTTAGTACGTGGTTCCCTGATTCAATATGCAGAAACGGGACATTTCTTGGTCTTGATCATGCATCACATCATTGTTGATGGTTGGTCGCTGGGCCTGTTGGTTGAGGAACTGAAATCGCTCTACCAAGCGTTTGCGCATCATCAAGTGTCTCCTTTGCCAGAACTGGCGATCCAATACTCCGATTTTGCTGCTTGGCAGCGGGAATGGATGCGAGGAGATGCACTTCAACAGCAGATGGACTACTGGAAGCAGCAACTGAGCGGGGAACTGTCGATGTTGCTTTTGCCGACAGATCATCCACGTCCGAACATTCAAACCTATCGTGGTGGGCAACAGAAAATTCAATTGACCGTTGTACTTGGTCAGGCATTGCAAGAACTGAGCAGAAGGGAAGGCGTCACCTTATTCATGACGTTGTTGGCAGCCTTCAAGGTACTGCTACACCGTTACACCGGGCAACACGACCTGCTCGTCGGCAGTCCGATCGCCAACCGAAATCGTCGGGAGCTCGAAGAATTGATTGGATTTTTTGTTAACACATTGGTCTTGCGTACGGATCTGTCGGAGCAGCTGAGCTTCCGAGAACTGTTGCATCGTGTGCGTGAGGTCACAGTAGAGGCGTATGCACATCAAGATGTTCCGTTTGAAAAATTGGTCGAAGAATTAAGTCCTGATCGCAGTCTTGGTTATTCCCCACTGTTTCAGATCATGTTCGTGATGCAAAATGCCTCGGGTGATGGACTTGGTCAGTTCCAAATGGACGACTTACAAGTGCAAGCCTATGAATTTGATCGGGGCATGGCGATGTTTGATTTAACAATGCAAGTTCATGAATTGAACGATCGTCTGCAGGTATCGCTGGAATACAATCGAGATTTATTTGAAAGTGCAACAATCAAGCGCATGCTTGAACATTTCCAACAGCTGCTCGAATCGGCCGTTAGCGAACCTGATCAGCAAGTTGTTCAATTGCCAATGTTGTCACCAGCCGAGCGGAAGCAACTGTTACAGGAATGGAGCCTAGAGGCGCTCGACTATCCGGCCAAGACGTTCCAGGAACTGTTTGCATCGCAAGTGGAGCTGAGACCTGATGCGGTGGCGATCGAGTTTACAGATGGTCAGCTGACATACCGCGAATTGGATGTGCGATCGAATCAATTGGCCAGATATCTTCGCGAGCGGGGAGTCGGAGTGGAAACATTGGTCGGTCTTAGCTTTGATCGTTCGCCTTCGATGATCGTTGGAGTGCTCAGCATCCTGAAAGCAGGTGGTGCGTATGTACCGCTTGATCCGAATTATCCATCTGATCGCCTGGCGTACATGATGGAAGACTCGCAAGTTTCTGTGTTGGTCACAGAAGCGAAGTGGCTCCGTTCATTACCGACTCATTCAGCAAAAACGATCTTGTTGGACTCTGATTGGGAGCAGATCGCTGAGCAGAGCACAGAACCGTTACAGCATGAAACACAACTCGACCATGCGGCGTATGTCATCTACACATCAGGTTCAACCGGTCGACCAAAAGGTGTCGTGGTCACCCATTCGGGGATCGGCAACTTGATGACCGAACACAAGCGCAGTTTTGGGGTGCAGGCGGGAGACCGTGTCTTGCAGTTTAGCTCGATCAGCTTTGATGCGTTTGTATGGGAACTGGTGATGTCGCTGTTAACGGGTGCCACCTTGTATCTGACCGATCGCGAGTCGTTGCTGGGAGCCGATTTCGTTGACATGTTACGGGAGAAGAAGATCACAGCTGCATTGTTGCCTCCGTCGTTCTTGGCGATGCAGACGCCACAGGAGTTGCCAGACTTGCGCAATTTGATCGTCGGGGGAGAGGCGTGCACACAAGACCTGATCAAACGCTGGGGGGAGGGCCGAAACTTCTTCAACGCATATGGTCCGACCGAATCGACAGTGTGCGCAACATTGTATTGCTGCACCCCGCAAGAGGAGAGCCATCCACCAATCGGCAAGCCGATCATGAACACGCAGGTATACGTGCTCGATCAGAATCTGCAGCCGGTTCCGGTCGGTGTGCCAGGGGAGTTGTATCTAGGAGGTGTTGCGCTCGCACGCGGGTATCTGAATCGACCGGAACTGACGGCAGAGCGTTTCATCTCACATCCCTTCTCGCAGGAACGAGCGGCGCGTTTGTATAAGACGGGTGACTTGGTGCGCTGGAACAAAGCCGGAGTGATCGAATACTTGGGCAGAACGGACAACCAAGTGAAGATCCGCGGTCACCGGATTGAATTGGAAGAGATTGAAGCCGCCTTGAGCCTTTGTGCAGGGATACGTCATGCGGTCGTGACCGTGCGTGAAGATGGAGACAAGCGACTGGTCGCATACGTTGCAGGTGAAGTGATGGCTGATGAGGTACGCCACTGGCTCAAAGAGCAGATGCCAGAGTATATGATACCGTCGTCGATTGTCGTGTTGGAAGCTATGCCTTTGACTGCGAACGGGAAGGTGGATCGCCAAGCATTGCCAGATCCAGCACTGGAAGTGGAGACGGCTGCTCATGCAGAGTATTCGCCACCAGTTACGGAAGTGGAAATTATGGTTTCGGAAATTTGGGCAAAGGTGTTGAATGTAGCGCATGTAAGCCGCAACCACAATTTCTTTGCTTTAGGTGGACATTCGTTGCTAGCAACACAAGTCGTTTCCCGCATGCTGGAAGTTCTGAATTGGAACATCCCAGTTCGCCTTCTGTTTGAAGCGGATACGCTCGCTGCGTTCTGTAGCAAGTGTGAACAGCAGCACCATGAAGTAGCGCTGTCAAAGTTACCGGTTCTACAGGCGGTAGAGTCAAGGGAGAAACTGCCGTTATCCTTTGCTCAGCAAAGCCTCTGGTTCCTCGATCAATTCTTGTCCGATCGTTTCGTTTATAACATGCCAGTGCTCTATCAATTGAATGGCATGCTGGATCCTTCGGCGTTAGAGTGTGCGCTGAATGAAATTGTTCGCCGTCACGAGATTTTGCGCACTGTCTTTGTCGAAGTCGATGGCATCGCCAAACAAGTGATCTTGCCAGAACTGGACCTGAACATGGCATGTACAGATTTGAGCGATATAACGGGTCCAGAGCAACGTCAAGAACGATTGAAGCACGTGCTCGCCACCGGAGTTTATCATGAGTTTGACCTGAGTAACGCACCGTTGTTCGCCGTTTCCTTGGTCAAAATAGGCGAAGAAGAACATGTGCTGTTACTGAACATGCACCATATCGTATCTGACGGTTGGTCTGTCGGAGTGCTGATGGAAGAGCTAAATGTTTTGTATGAAGCATTCTCCCAAGGTCGTCCTTCTCCATTCGTACAGTTGGAAGTTCAGTACGCAGACTTTGCCGTATGGCAACGTGAGTGGCTGCAAGGAAACATACTGGATGAGCAGATGACCTATTGGAAGCAGAGATTAGGTGGAGGACTGCCGATCTTGCAACTTCCGACAGATCATCCTCGACCAGCCGAGCAAACCTACCGCGGGTCTCGTGAAACGATCATGATTTCCAAAGAGATCACCGAGGGTTTGAAAGCGATCGGAACACGTGAGGGCGCTACGTTGTACATGACGCTGTTGGCGGCATTCAAAACGTGGCTCTGCCGTTATACGGGAGAAGAGGACATTTTGGTCGGTAGCCCGGTTGCGAACCGCAGATACTCCGAGCTGGAAAAGTTGATCGGTTGCTTTATCAATACGCTCGTGTTGCGCACCGATTTGTCAGGCGATCTTACATTTAACGAGTTGTTAGGGCGCATCCGTGAGACCGTTTTAGAAGCTTACACGTATCAAGACGTTCCGTTCGAACAATTGGTTGACGAGCTGAGTCCTGAACGAAACACAGGTTATTCACCACTGTTCCAAGTGATGTTTGTGTTACAAAACGCACATGGTGATCGGCAACAAATCGGTGACGTAAAAATTCGCCCATTGCCTGTAGAAATGGACATCGCCAAGTTCGACCTGACGTTGTCGATGCGTGAACATGAGGGAGGATTGGCAGCTGAATTTGAATACAACAGCGATTTGTTCGACCGTGAGACCATTCTCCGATGGGCTCGACATTTCGAAGCATTGCTCGCTGGCGTGACAGCCAATCCAGATGCTCAATTGTCACGTTTGCCACTGCTCCTAGAAGCAGAAATGCAGGAAATCTTGACACGAGGCAAGGGTCAATGGCAAGAGTTTGAGCGGGATTTATGCATACATCAGTGGTTTGAAGCACAGGTCGTTCAAACTCCTGATGCTGAGGCGGTGGTGATGAAGGAACAGCGCCTGACGTACCGTGAATTAAATGAGCAAGCAAACAGACTGGCGCACTATTTATCTGCATTTGGCGTTGGTCCAGAAGTGAAAGTCGGAATCAGCTTAGAACGATCGATTGAAATCGTGATCGCGATTCTCGCGACGTTGAAGGCGGGAGGCGCCTATGTGCCACTCGACCCCAACTATCCACCGGACCGAGTCAAGTATGCGCTTGAGGACTCGCAAGTCGCCGTCTTGCTGACAGAAGAGCATTTGTTAAACAAATTGCCGGAGCATCAGGTTCCAGTGATTTGCCTTGACCGTGATGCTGATATCATCAGCCGTCATGAGTCGGACAACTTGCCGTGTGAAACGAACGCTGACAGCCTAGCCTACGTCATCTACACGTCCGGTTCGACAGGTAAGCCAAAGGGCGTTTTGATTCCACATGGGAACGTAATCCGCTTATTAAAAGCAACGGAGCATTGGTATGGATTTGATGAACAGGATGTTTGGACGTTGTTCCACTCCTATGCGTTTGACTTCTCAGTGTGGGAAATCTGGGGGGCGCTGTTGTACGGTGGTAAAGTCGTCGTCGTGCCGTATTGGGTCAGCCGTTCTCCTGAGGACTTCCTAGACCTATTGGTCGGTGAACAGGTGACAGTGCTCAACCAAACACCGTCAGCATTCCGCCAATTGATCCAAGCGGAGGAACGAAAAGGGGACGTAGCCCAGCCATTGGCACTGCGTTATGTGATTTTCGGTGGGGAAGCACTGGAGCTGCAAAGTTTGAAACCGTGGTTCGAGCGTCATGGGGATGAACGGCCGAAATTGTTCAACATGTACGGTATCACGGAAACGACTGTTCACGTCACGTATCGTCCGATCGGTTGGGGGGACGTAGTAAGTGGAACGGGCAGCGTGATCGGTGCTCCGATCCCAGACTTGCAGGTCTTTGTGCTCGATCAATATCTCCAACCCGTACCAATCGGCGTGTGTGGGGAGATGTATGTCGGCGGTGCAGGTGTCGCCCGTGGTTACCTGAATCGTCCGGAACTGACCAACGAACGTTTCATTCAACATCCATTCTCGACCGACCCGGATGCACGTCTCTATAAAACAGGGGACTTGGCACGTTACTTGGCGGACGGGGATCTGGAGTATTTGGGACGCGTCGACCATCAGGTTAAGGTTCGCGGATTCCGGATTGAGCTTGGCGAAATCGAGTCCAGCCTCGTAGAGCATCCGCACGTTCACGAAGCTGTAGTGCTGGTACGGGAATACACGGATGGCGAGAAGCGTTTAATCGGCTATGCAGTGACTGATCTCGATCAGCAACTAACTCCGCGTGAACTTCGAGAGCACCTGTTGCAGAGTTTACCTGAGTTTATGATCCCAGCCGCATTTGTTATCCTCAAGTCTTTGCCGCTGACTGCAAACGGCAAGGTCGACCACCGTGCATTGCCGTCACCTGAAGAGAACCGTCCCGAACAGATGCACACTTATACAGCACCTCGCAATGAAGTTGAGGAAAAATTGGCGGGCATTCTCACAAAGGTCTTGAAAGCGGAACGTATTGGTATTCATGATAACTACTTTGAGTTGGGTGGCGACTCAATTCTGAGCATTCAGGTACTAGCTGAGGCACGAAAACAAGGCATTCAGTTCACCTTGCAAGATTTGTTCCGTCACCAGTCGATTTTTGAATTGACAGAATCGGGTGTCCTGATCTTAGTGGATCGTGAAATGGAGAAACAGACACCATTTTCGCTGATCACCGAAGCTGAGCGTAAGCAGTTGCCGTCCAATCTGGAGGATGCATACCCACTGACCCAACTGCAATTGGGAATGTTGTTCCACAGTGAAAAAGAAGCTCAGCAAGCAATTTATCACAATGTGTCACTTCATCATCTGCGCGCACCATTTGATCAAGATTCGATGGAGCAAGCGTTAGCGGTACTGGTGTCTCGTCACCCAATCTTGCGTACTTCGTTTGCATTGACCGGTTATCGCGAACCATTGCAATTGGTACATCGTCATCTGGTGATTCCATTTGAAGTATACGATCTGCGTGATCTGCCAGCAGGTGAACGCGAACAAGCGCTGGATCGTTGGTTCGATGCAGAATTGAAGCGTCCGTTCGATTGGAATTGTCCGCCGATGCTTCGTGTCAGCATGCATCGAATGGATGAGGAAACTTTTCAATTTGGTTTGACCGAGCATCACGCAATTTTGGATGGATGGTCGGTTGCCTCGTTACTCACTGAAATTTTTGTAACCTACATGTCTTTTGTAAAAGGTGAAACACCTGATTCAGGAGCTCTGCAGTCGCAGTTTCACAAGTACGTCAAATTGGAGCAGACTGCGCTAGGATCGGAAGAAACAAAAGCGTATTGGCAGCGAAAGCTACAAGGCTTCACGTTTACACAACTTCCGCGAATCGAAGGAAGAGATCGCACGAAGCCATCCCAGATGCATTTGAATCGAGTCGAAGTGCCGCGTGAGGTCTCGCATGGCTTAAAACAGATGGCTCAGCAGGCGAATGTACCGCTTAAAAGTGTTCTTTTGACTGCACACATTCGCGTGTTGAACGTGTTGGGGGCTCAATCGGATGTGTTGACCGGTTTGGTCACCAACGGTCGGATCGAGGAAGTGGATGGCGAGCGAGTGCTCGGCTTGTTTTTGAACACGTTGCCATTGCGACTGGAGGTAGCAGGAGGAACCTGGCAGGAACTGGTGCAAACAGTATTTGCCACCGAACGCGAACTGTTGCCACACCGCCGTTATCCAATGGCGCAGATTCAGCAGGATTTGGGTGGGCAACAGTTGTTCGAGACTGCGTTTAACTATACGCATTTCCACGTTTATGAAGCGCTGTCGGGCATTCCGGACGTGGAAATCCTCGGTGAGAGATCGCTTGCGGATTCGAGTTTTGTGTTTGCCGTTGAGTTCGGATTGGATTCACAAAATGCGGAAGTGCAGCTGTATCTGCGTTGGAATGAAGCGGAATTGACTCCTGAGCAGGCAGCGAGATTCGGATCATACTACCAGAATGTATTGGAACAAATTGCTTCGGACCCATCGGGTCGCTACGAAATCCACTCGGTCATATCGGCGGATGAGCAGCATCAAATTCTGGTGGAATGGAATGAAACTTCGGTTGAATATCCGAAAGTTGAACTCTTACACCATCTGTTTGAACAACAGGTGGAAAGAACGCCTGATGATCTGGCCGTTTCGTTTGAGGGCTGTGAAGGCCTGACGTATCGCCAACTGAATGAGCAGAGCAATCGGCTGGCACACCGTCTGCAAAAGCAGGGTGTCGGACCGAATGTACTGGTGGGTGTCTGCATGGAACGATCATTGGAAATGGTGATCAGCCTCTATGCAATCTTGAAATCGGGAGGCGCGTATTTGCCGCTGGACCCGTTCCTGCCAGCAGAGCGATTCGCTTTCATAGTAGAAGAGGCACAAGTCTCTGTCTTGTTGAGCCAATCGCATTTGCATGACAAACTGCCAGAATACGGCGCAGAAGTGATTCACCTCGATCTGGAAGCCACATGGGCGAAGTTAGCCGATGAGAGTGTTGGGAATCTTGTTACTGCAACGACGTCGCAGGATACCGCTTATGTGATTTACACATCGGGATCAACAGGAAAGCCAAAAGGCGTCATGGTACCACATCGAGGTATCATCAACCGCCTGTTATGGATGCAAGCGGAATACAAGCTCACCGCTCTTGACCGGGTGTTGCAGAAAACACCATTTACGTTTGACGTTTCAGTATGGGAATTCTTCTGGCCGTTGTTCAGTGGAGCATGTCTGATTGTGGCGAAACCGGAAGGTCATCAAGACAGCGCGTATTTGGTCGAACTGATTCGAGAACAGGGGATAACAACCTTGCATTTCGTACCTTCCATGCTACAGATCTTCGTGGAAGAATCGCAGGTTCAGACTTGCACGTCTCTGCGCCTCGTATTCTGCAGTGGTGAAGCGCTGCCGTTCGAACTGCAAGAACGTTTCTTTGAAATCGGTCAGGCGCAACTTCACAATCTCTATGGACCGACAGAGGCTTCTGTCGATGTCACCTACTGGGCTTGTGAACCAAACGGTGACCGCAAATTCGTGCCAATCGGTCGACCGGTTGCCAACACCAACTTGTACATTCTCGATCCGTTCCTGCAACCGGTACCAGCAGGTGTGGCGGGTGAACTGCATATCAGCGGTATTCAGGTAGCAAATGGTTATTACAAACGTCCAGAATTGACTGCCGAGCGGTTTATCGCAGATCCTTTCTCCGCGATGCCGGGGGCATCGATGTATAAAACAGGTGACTTGGCAAAATGGCTGCCAGACGGAACGATTCAGTATTTGGGTCGTATCGACAACCAAGTGAAGATTCGCGGTTTGCGCATCGAATTGGGTGAGATCGAAGCGGTGCTGGGCAGTTGTTCCGGCGTGCGGGAAGCAGTTGTCACCGTTTGGGAGGTTGTACCGGGTGATCAGCGCCTCGTAGCCTATTTGACAGCAGATGAGCAAGCAACTGTAACAGACCTGGAATTGCGTCAACAGTTAAAAGCGCAATTGCCAGACTACATGGTACCGTCGATCTTGATCTGGCTGGAAGCGATGCCGCTGTCGCCAAATGGCAAGGTCGACCGCCGTGCTTTCCCAGCGCCTGTATCGGATCTCATCCCGGCGATAAACGAGTATGAGGCACCAGGCAATGAAACGGAGGAGTTGTTGGCCGGCATTTGGCAACAAGTCTTGTGTAGAGATTGTGTCGGCCGGAACGACCACTTCTTTGAACTCGGTGGTCACTCTCTGCTGGCGATGCAGGTCCTCTATAAGCTACGGGAGATCTACAGCCTGCCGCTCCCGATCGGCTTGCTGTTTGAAAAACCGACTCCGGCGCTGCTCGCCGCCGAAGTGGAACGGCTCATCGCGGAGTCGGTCCGGCAAACCGAACAACCGATGAAGCGGCAGACGGACGGGGAAGACGCGCTTCGGCTGCTTGAGGAGCTGGAGTTAACGGATGAAGAGGTGGAGCTGCTGCTCCAAAAAGCGTTACTGGAAGCGGAGGATGCACAATGAGTTCGAACATCAAACAACTGGATCAAATGACGCCGGAAGAAAAGCGAGCGATGCTGGCACAGTTGATGCAAAAGAAAAACGGCGATGTGAAAACCGCCCCTGTCTCTTTTGCTCAACAGCGCTTGTGGTTTGTCGAGCAGCTGTACCAAGGCAGCCCGATGAACAACGTTCCGCTGGTGCTCCGCCTGCGCGGCTTGCTCGACCTGGAGGCGATGGAATGGTCGTTGCAGGAAATCGTGAACAGGCAGGCGGCGTTCCGCACCACGTTTGCTGCCGTCGAGGGTCGGCCCGTCCAGCGGATTCATCCGCCCAAACCGTTTGCCCTGCCGCTGATCGACTTGAGCGGTCTGCCCGAGGGGGAGCGGGAGGCGGAAGCGGAGCGACTGATGACCGAAGAGGCGGCGCGCACCTTCGACCTCGGCCGCGACCTGCTGTTGCGCGCTGCGGTCATTCGCCTGGAGGACGAGGAGCACCGGCTGATGCTGACGATGCATCACATCGCCACTGACGGCTGGTCGCGCGGGGTGCTGTTGAAGGAACTGACCGACTTTTACCGGGCCAGGACACAGGGGGTAAAGGTGCAGTTGCCGGAGCTTGAGGTCGGCTACGTCGACTTTGCGGTCTGGCAGCGTGATCATTTAAAAGACGATCGCCTGAACGGCCTGCTCGGGTACTGGAAGGATCATCTCGCCGGTGCTCCGGCCCAACTGGACCTGCCGCTCGACCGTCCCCGCCCCAGCAAAGAGAGCTTTGCGGGCGGCCAGGTGCGGATGCTGGGTTCTGCCGGCCTCCTGCAGCGGCTGAAGGAGCTGAGCCGCAGGGAAGAAGCCACGCTGTTCATGACGCTGCTCGCAGCCTACTACACGCTTCTCTGCCGCTACAATCGTCAGCAGAGCATCGTGATCGGCACACCGGTTGCCAATCGCACCCGACAGGAGCAAGAAGGGCTGATCGGCTTTTTTGTCAACATGCTGCCGCTGCACCTCGATCTGTCCGGCGACCCGACCTTTTGCGAGCTGCTGCAGCGCACGAAGAAGACAGCGCTCGGTGCGTTTGCGCATCAAGACCTTCCGTTTGAGCGGCTGGTCGAAGAGCTGGACGTCGAGCGCAACCTGAACCAGTCTCCGCTGTTCCAGACCACGTTCACGCTGCAAAACGCGCCGTCCACAGCGCTGGAACTGCCCGGCTTGGTGCTGGACGTGTTCGAGCAGACCACCGGCACCGCCAAATTTGACCTCTCTCTGTTTCTATGGGAAGCGGACGGGGGACTGGCCGGCGGATTCGAATACAAGACCGACCTGTTTGAAGAGGGGACGGTCGAACGGTTGTCCCGTCATTATTTGGCGCTTTTAGAAAGCATCGTCGATGCGCCGGACAGCAGAATCTCGGAGCTTTCGATCATGTCGGCACAAGAGCGAGCGCACCTGGTGCAGTTGGGCGAAACGGATACGACATCGGCGCGCGACGAGCTGCTGCATCAACTGTTTGAAGAGCAGGTGCTGCGCACCCCCGATCATCCGGCACTCGTGTTCGAAGGCCGGACGATGTCCTATCGTGAGCTGAACGAACGGGCGAACCGAGTGGCTCATCACCTAAAAGCGCAGGGGCTGGGCCGCTGTCAACTGGCCGCCATCTTCATGGAACGCTCTTTTGAGATGGTGGTGGCGGTGCTCGGCGTGTTGAAATCGGGCGCGGCGTATCTTCCCCTCGATCCCGATTACCCGGCGGAGCGTCTGCAGTTCATGCTCGATGACTCCGAAGCCCGCTTTGTGCTGACGATGGAAGCGCTGGCCGGGAACATGCCTGCAAACCGCGCGAATTTGCTCTGCCTGGACCGCGACTGGGCGGAGATTGCCCGTTCGAACGCCGACAATCCTCAGGGTGGGGCGCTGCCTTCCGATCCGGCGTACGTCATCTACACGTCGGGCTCCACCGGCCGTCCGAAAGGTGTCCTCACTGCGCATCGGGGCATCTGCAACACGATCCGCTGGTACCATGATGATTTCCCGATGACGACGGAGGATGCACAGGTGCTGAAGTCGCCGTTTAGCTTCGACGCTTCTTTGACGGAGTTTTTCGTTCCGCTGTCCTCTGGCGCGCGCATCGTCATCGCCCGTCAAGGCGCGCATCGCGACCCCGGCTATCTGGCCGGCTTGATCGCTCATGAGCGGGTGACGGTGATCCAGGTGGTGCCGACTCAGCTGCAATTGCTGCTCGATGAGCCGCGATTTGCCGAGTGCGTGCACCTGCGTCAGGTCTACTGCGGGGCGGAGTTGTTGACAACCAGCCTGCTGGAGCGGTTTCATGCCGCATCGAAAGCCGATCTGATCAACATATACGGGCCGACTGAAGCATCGGTCGAATGCACCTATTGGTACTGCGAGCGCGGCGATGAGCGCCACGCCATCCCGATCGGACGACCGATTCCGCGCATGCAGCTCTACGTGTTGGACGAGCGCCTGGAACCTGTGCCGATCGGCGCGGTCGGCGAGATTTACGTCGGTGGGATCGGGGTAGGTCTCGGCTATCTAAAGCGGCCGGAAATGACGGCGGAGCGCTTCCTGCAAAGCCCATTTGCTGCCGCCGGAAGCGGGGAGCGGCTATACAAGACGGGCGACTTGGCGCGCTGGAATGCGGAGGGGGCGCTGGAGATCATCGGCCGCGCAGACCATCAGGTGAAAATTCGCGGACACCGCATCGAATTGAGCGAGATTGAAAATCTGGTCCATGAGGCGGACGGCGTGCGCAACACGGTCGCTCTGGCGCGGGAAGTGGAAGGCGACGCGAGGCTGATCGTCTATTTCACGCTCGACAAGAACATTGCCAATCCGTTCGAAGCAGAAGCGCCGGGTATAGAGACGCCGGCCCGCCAATTGGCTTTGTCCCTACAGCAGCGTTTCAAAGAGCTGCTCCCGGCCTTTATGGTTCCTTCCGCTTTTATCCCACTTGAGGAGATGCCGCTGTTGCCGAGCGGAAAAATCAACCACAATCTGCTGCCGGAACCGAAGATCGAGCGCAACACGCACATCGAATTTGTAATGCCGCAAAGCGAATCGGAGGTCTTGGTCGCCGCGATCTGGCGGGAAGTGTTAAAGGTGGACAAGGTTGGCCTGCATGACAACTTTTTCGATCTGGGCGGGCATTCACTGCTGGTGATCCAAGTGCACACCAAGCTGTGCCGGGAAATGAACAGGGACATCGCGCTGGTCGAGATGTTCCAGCACCCGACCGTCTATGCGCTGGCCAAACTGCTGAGCGCTCCGGAAAATCACGACAGCGGTGACAGCCTGTCTATGCAACAGGCGGAACTGGCGGCGGAAGCGCGGACCAACGCGATGCAACGGCGGATAGAAGCCCGGCAGCAACGCCGCGATGCCAGACAATAAGGAGGAACCGGTATGAATCAGTTTCATGGCCATGAGATTGCCGTCATCGGGATGACCGGACGTTTTCCCGGAGCGAAAGACATCGAACAATTCTGGGACAATTTAAAAAACGGCATCGAATCGATCCGGTTTTTTAGCAGAGAAGAATTGCTGGCTGCCGGCATCCCGGCGGAGCAGGTCGACGATCCGAACTACGTGCCCGCCAAAGGGGTGCTCGACGGCGCGGACATGTTTGACGCCGCCTTTTTCGGGTTCTCCAAGCGGGAGGCGGAAGTGACCGACCCGCAGCAGCGCCTGTTTCTGGAATGCTCGCATGAGGCGCTGGAACATGCCGGGTACGACCCGGGACAGTACAGAGGCCGCATCGGCGTTTACGGCGGCTCCAACCTGAGCACTTATCTGTACTTTAACCTGTTTCCTAACCAAGAGATCATCAATTCGGTAGGTCTGACCAGCGTGGTGATGGGCAATGACAAAGACCACCTGGCCACCCGTGTTTCCTATAAGCTCAACCTGACCGGCCCCAGCGTCTGCGTGCAGACGGCCTGTTCGACATCGCTGGTGGCGATACATACGGCTTGTCAGGCGATCATCAGCGGCGAGTGTGACATCGCCTTGGCGGGCGGTGTCTCCATCGGCGTGCCGCAGATCTCCGGCTATCCGTATCAAGAAGGCTCGATCGCGTCCCCGGATGGGCATTGCCGGGCATTTGATGCCCGGTCGGGGGGCACAGTGTCCAGCAATGGCGTCGGGGTCGTGGTCCTGAAGCTGCTCGAAGACGCGCTCGCCGACGGCGACACGATCCACGCTGTGATTCGCGGTTCGGCGATCAACAACGACGGCGCCAATAAAATCGGCTACACCGCCCCGAGCGCAGAAGGCCAGGCTGCGGCGATCAGCGAAGCGATGGCGGTGGCCAAAGTGCCGGCCGAATCGATCTCCTACGTCGAAGCGCACGGCACCGCCACCAACCTCGGCGATCCGATTGAGATCCTCGGCCTGACCAAAGCGTTCCGCACCCGGACGGAAGCCAAAGAATTTTGCGCGATCGGTTCGGTCAAGACGAATGTCGGGCATCTCGATGCGGCGGCCGGCGTGACCGGGCTGATCAAGACGGCGCTGTCGCTCAAGCATCAACTGCTGCCGCCGTCCCTTCATTTTGAGTTGCCGAACCCGAAGATCGATTTTGTCAACAGCCCGTTTTACGTGAACAACAAACTGAGTCCGTGGCTGAGCGAAAAAGGGCCGCGACGAGCTGGTGTCAGCTCCTTTGGCATGGGTGGCACCAACGCGCATGTGATCCTCGAAGAAGCGCCAGCAAGCGTTCCCACAGGCCCTTCGCGCGGTCTGCAGCTCCTGATGCTGTCGGCGAAGACGAGCACAGCGCTGGAAGCGGTGACCGAACGCCTGCTCCGGTACTTCGAACAGCACCCGCAAGTCTCGCTGGCCGATACCGCCTACACGCTGCAGGTGGGGCGCGCCTCTCACCCTTTTCGACGTCTCGTGCTCTGCCGCGATGTCGAAGAGGCGAAGCGAATGCTCCGCGAACGCCCTTCCGACCGCGTCATCAACGGTGCGTCCGACATGGCGCGCCGTCCGGCGGTGCTTCTGTTCCCGGGCAGCGGTGCTGAAGAGCTGCGGCGCACGGCACAGGAGCTGTATGCGTCCGAATCGGCGTTTCGCCAACAGCTCGACAAGCTGCGGGAAGTATTCCTTGCAGTGACCGGACAGAACCTTGATATCGCGCTGTCCGCTCCGCAACAGCAAACGGAGGACGCCGTCTTGTTCGTTCTCGAATACGCGCTGGCGAAGCTCTGGCTGGACTGGGGGCTGCAGCCGGAAGCGCTGATCGGGCACGGCGTAGGCAGCTTTGTCTCGGCGGCTCTGGCTCAAGTGCTGACCGTGCAAGACGCATTGGTTTTGGTGACAGAACGGGCGCGGCTGCTCGGAGCGCTGCCACAGGCAGTCGCGCTGGAAGTGCCGCTTTCGGCAGCCGAACTGGCGCCGGTGCTCGGCAGTGAGTTGTCGGTGGTCGAAGAGGTGGGCCCGCACCGCACGATCATCGCCGGCCCGCGAGCGGCGATCGAGGAATTTCAGCGCGATCTGGCAGACTTCAATGTCCGCTGCACGGTGGTCACCGAACGCTTTACGCTTCCGTCCGCCATTTCGGATGCGACAGTCGGCGCTTTTTGGGAAAAATTGCAGGTGGTGCGCCTGCACGAGCCGCAGTTGCCTGTGCTGTGCTCGACGATGCGTGACTGGCTGAGCGTGGAGCAGGCGACCGATGCCCGCTTCTGGGCGGAGCAGTTGCGAACCCCCGTGTCGTTCTCTGATGGGCTACAGGACTGGGCTAAAAAATCGGCACATCTCTACCTGGAAATCGGCACGATGGGCTTCCTGGGAGAGCGGGTCCGCAGCATGCTGCCGGCAGAGCAGGCAGGTGCTCTCTGGACGTCTGTCCGCGATGAGAATGCGCCATGGACTGCCGCCGAGCACCTGCAGGTGATCTGGGGCGAGATCTGGCTGCAAGGCGGCGTGGTCGACGGCGCGGGTTACCACAGAGGGGAAGCGCGCCGCCGGATTCCACTGCCAACCTACCCGTTCGAACGCCAGTCCTTCTGGGTTGGGCAAATCGTGCAGCCGTTCGCGGCAGGCGTCAGCGCGAAAGGAACGGATGAGGAAGTGCTTTTGGACACGGACAATGAGATCGAGCTGAACATCGCGAAAATCTGGTCGGAGCTACTCGGCATCAAGCAAGTGACGTTAGATGACGACTTCTACGAACTGGGCGGCGACTCGCTCTTGTCGATCCAGTTGATCGCACGGATTAAAAAACTGTACCCAGTCGAACTCGACATGCGGCAGCTAGTTGAAGCGACGAAGATCGGCGAATTTGCCGAAATTGTGGAACTGGCCCTCATCGAAGAACTCGAGCGGCTTTAACAACGGAGAGAGAGGAGGAGGTTCTTGAATGTCTGCCAATCGATTAAAAGATCGCCTGTCGAATCTGACCCCGGAAAAAAGAGCGCTCCTTGAAAAGCTGAAAAAGGGCGGCTTCCAGGAGACTTCGGAGAGTGACGTCATCCGTCCCCGCGACGAGCAGGGTCAGGCTCCGCTCTCCTTTGCCCAGCAGCGGCTGTGGTTCCTCGACAAGCTGTTGCCCAACCGCAGCGCCTACAACATACCAGGCGGCATCCGGCTGAAAGGCAACGTCAAAATAGAAGCATTGGAAAAAAGTTTCGAGGAGATCCTCCGCCGCCATGAAGTGCTGCGCACCCGCTATGAGACGGCGGACGATGTGCCGGTGCAGATCATCGAACCTGCCGGTCCCTATCATCTCGAAGTGGTTGATGTGCGCGAACTGCAGGGCGCGGCGCGGGATGCGGAGATCGACCGCTTGTATCAGGCGGTCAACAAAGGAGTTTTCTCGCTGGAAGAAAGCCCGCTTCTGCGCGCCAAACTGATTCAAACGGCCGATGATGAATATGTGTTGGCGCTCTGTGTGCACCACATCGCTTTTGACGGCTGGTCGGCCGGTCTGCTGACCAAAGAGCTGGCCGCTTTGTACCACTGCTTTGCCCACGGGCTGCCGTCCACACTGTCGGAGCTGTCGATCCAATATGCCGATTATGCGCTCTGGCAGCGCAAGTGGCTGCAAGGAAAAATGCTGCAGAACCAGCTCTCCTACTGGAAAGAGCAGTTTCAAGGCGCGCCGACACTGATGTCGCTGCCGACCGATCGTCCTCGCCCGGCGGTGCAGTCCTACCAAGGGATGAGAACTTCGTTCGTGCTGCCATCAGAAATGGCGGTGCGGGTGAATGAGCTGTCCAGACAGCAAGGGGTAACCCCGTTCATGACCTGGCTCTCCGTCCTCTCCACGCTGTTGATGCGCTACAGCGGAGAGCAGGACATCGTCATCGGTACGCCGGTCGCCGGTCGCAACCGCATCGAGCTGGAAAACGTGATCGGCTTTTTCGCCAACACGCTGGCGCTGCGCATCAACCCTGCCGAAGCGGTCAGCTTTTCTGATCTGCTGCGCCACGTGCGCAAAGTTGCGCAAGGCGCATACTCACATCAGGATCTGCCGTTCGACCGCCTGGTGGAAGAGCTGCAGCCGGACCGCGACCTCAGCCATCATCCGCTGTTCCAGGTCATGTTCGCGTACCACAACTATGAAAATCCGGATCTGGTGCTGGAAGATGTCGTGCTGACGCCGACCGAGATCGACAGCAACACGACCAAATTCGACCTGTGGTTCTCAATGTCTGAACATGCGGACGGCGTGTTCATCACGATCGAATACAACACCGACATCTTCGAGGCGGAGACGATCGAGCGTCTGAAAGGCCATTTCCAAGTGCTGGCCGAAGCCGCCCTGCAACAGCCGGAACGGCCGATTGCCCACCTTGAGCTGCTCACCGAAGCGGAGCGCGAGCAACTGCTCGTCGAGTGGAACCGTACCGCCGTGGAGTACCCGCGCATCGACAGTCTGCATCAGCTGCTCGAAGAGCAGGTCGAGCGAACGCCCGACGCCATCGCCTGTGTGTTCGAAGGCCGCGAGCTGACCTACCGCGAACTGAACGCCCAAGCGAACCGACTGGCCCATCATCTTCGCTCGCTGCAGGTAACGGCTGACACGGTGGTCGGGATCTGTGCCGAGCGCTCCTTGGAAATGGTGATCGGGCTGGTGGCGGTCTTGAAAGCGGGTGGCGCGTATCTGCCGCTCGATCCGGGCTATCCAAAAGAGCGGCTTGCCTTCATGATCGAAGACGCCAACCTGAGCATCATGCTCACCCAACAGCATCTGGCGGATGAACTGCCGCAGCATGACGCGCACGTCATCCACCTCGACCAACTCGACACCTTGCCCGCCGGACAAAGCGGGCAGAACCTGCCAAACATCGTCGCTCCGGACAATCTAGCCTATTTGATCTATACGTCAGGCTCAACCGGCAAGCCGAAAGGGGTGATGGTGTCGCATCGCGGTGTGATCAACCGCCTGCAGTGGATGCAGGCCGAGTATCGCCTAGATCAAAAGGATGCCGTCTTGCAAAAGACGCCGTTCAGCTTTGACGTTTCGGTCTGGGAGTTCTTCTGGCCGCTGATCACGGGCGCGAAACTGGTCGTCGCCCGTCCGGACGGCCACCGGGACAGCGCGTATCTGGTGCGTTTGATCGGCGAGCAGCAGATCACGACGCTGCATTTTGTACCTTCGATGCTTCAAGTTTTCCTCGAAGAAAAAGACCTGTCCGCCTGCAAGAGTGTCAAGCGAGTCATCTGCAGCGGAGAGGCGCTGTCTTATGAGCTGCAAGAGCGTTTCTTCTTGCGGATGTCGGCGGAGCTGCACAACCTGTACGGCCCGACGGAAGCGTCGATCGACGTCACCTATTGGCAGTGCTGCACGGACAGCAGACGCCGCTCGGTTCCGATCGGGCGTCCTGTCGCCAACACGCAGCTCTATTTGCTGGACGAGCATTTGCAGCCGGTGCCGATCGGGGTGCCGGGCGAGCTGCACATCGGCGGCGTCCAAGTGGCGCGCGGCTACTTGAACCGCCCGGAATTGAGCGCTGAGAAATTTATTGCCGATCCGTTTTCTGGCGACCCTGGCGCCCGCCTCTACAAGACGGGCGACCTCGCCCGCTACCTGCCGGACGGCACGATCGAATATATAGGCCGCATCGACCATCAGGTCAAGTTGCGCGGCCTGCGCATCGAGCTCGGTGAGATCGAGGCGGTGATCGCGCAGCACGAATCAGTGCGCGAGGCGGTGGTGATGGTGCGCGAAAATGACAAAGCGGATCAGCGTCTGATCGCCTATGTCACGCGAAACTCCGACTATCAGGCAGCAGAGGCGCCCGTTCAGGAAAGCTCACTCAAAGCAGAGCAGGTTGCCAACTGGCAGCTCGTATTTGACGAGACCTACCGCCAGACGACAGGCGAGGATGAATCGGAATTCAACATGGTCGGCTGGAACAGCTCCTACACGGGTGAACCATTAAGCCGCGACGAGATGAAAGAGTTTGTCGGCAGCACCGTCAACCGGATATTGGAACAACGACCGCGCCGGGTGATCGAAGTCGGCTGCGGCACCGGGTTGTTGCTGTTCCCGATCGCGCCGCACGTCGAGCAGTACCTCGGCACCGACTTCTCTGCTGTCGGCTTGAACTTCATTCGGCAGCGTTTGGCGCGGATGGAGCGCACGCTACCTGTCGCCTTGGAGCAGCTTTCCGCCGATCAGCTGACAGAGCTGGAAGCAGGTTCGTTCGACACGCTGGTCATCAACTCGGTCGTGCAGTACTTCCCGGGTGTCGACTATCTGCTTCGCTTCCTCGACGGCGCTATGCGCCTGATCGCCCCAGGCGGCTGTATCTTCCTCGGCGACATCCGCAGCCTGCCGCTGCTCGAAGCGTTCCATACTTCGGTTCAACTGCATAAAGCGGCCGATGAGATGACGGTTGAGCAGTTGCGGTTGCTGGTGCAAAAAATGCTGGCCGAAGACGAGGAGCTGAACATCGACCCGGCGTTTTTCGATGCGCTGCTTCGCGTATACCCGCAGCTGTCCGCTGTGGAAGTGCTGCTCAAGCGCGGCCGTCACCACAACGAGCTGAACCAGTTCCGCTATGACGTGATTCTTCGCGTCGGCGCAGGGACACAGGCGCAGGATACGCTGTGGCTGGATTGGGCGGCCGACGGCTGGAACGTCAGCCTGCTCGAACAGGCGCTGCAGGAATCGGCGCCGGACCAATTGGTTTTGCGCGGGGTTCCGAATGCCCGTCTGGAAACGGAGCGCCGGGCGCTGACGCTGTTGCCGAGGTTCGACGGCAGCAAGACGGTCGGTGAACTGCGTCGGGTGATCAAGGAACAGGCGGCTCCTTCCGCTGTCGATCCGGAAACGCTGTGGCAACTTGCCGAAGCGTGCGGCTATGAGCTTGAGATCATGCCGAATGCCTTTCAGCCTACGGCCTTCGATGTGCGGTTCACGAAGCGGGGGAGCGCTGCGCCGCAGCTTGTTTCCGAAGCGGCCGCCACGCTGGAGCCTGCTGCTCCTACCGATTTCCGACAGTATGCGAACAACCCGCTGCACGCCAAGATCTCCCGCCAACTGCTGCCGGAGTTAAAAGCGTATGCCAAAGGGAGGCTGCCCGACTTCATGGTGCCGACCCACTATTTGCTGCTGGAGGTGCTCCCACTTTCTTCCAATGGCAAAGTCGACCGCAAAGCGCTGCCGATGCCGGTGCTGACGCTGTCCGATACTGCGGTTGCCTACGAAGCGCCGCGCAACGAGATCGAGCAGACGCTGGTGCAGATCTGGGAAGAAGTGCTGGGGGCGGAGCAGATCGGCATTCGTCAGAACTTCTTTGAGATCGGCGGCGACTCGATCAAAAGCATTCTCGTCATCTCCCGAGCCTACCGTGCCGGTCTGGAACTGACGCCGCAACAGCTCTTCCGCAACCAGACGGTCGCCGATCTGGCCACGGAGGCTGTCGTGCTGGAACAGGCGCAGGAGGTGGAAGCGACGGAGGATACATCGTACGACTATCCGCTGGTCAAGCTCAACCGATGTGACCTGCACGAGGCGGTCGGAGAGGAGCTGGAAATCGAGGACGTGTATCCGCTGTCGCCGATGCAGCAGCATATGTTCGAAGAGCTCCACGCCAATCCGGAGCCCGGCCTGTTCTTTGTACACCGCTTTGGCGTGATGCAAGGGGAATTGCGGCCGGACCTGCTGGCTCAAGCTTGGCAGATCACGGTGGATCATCATGCCCACCTGCGCTTGCAGATCGCCTGGGAAGGGCTCGTGCAGCCGGTGCAAGTGGTGGCGAAGCAAGCCAAGGTCGACTTTGAATATCAGGATTGGAGCCATCTCAGCGAGGAGGAACAGGAGGCCGGGATTCAGCGCCACCTGGAAGACAAGTGGAACCAGTGCATGGACTACTTAAAGCGGCCAACCCCGTGGTCGATGCTGTTCGTTCGAATCGGCGAAGACCTGTACCGCGGAGTCTGGAGCAACTCCTACTTGTTCATGGACGGCTGGAGCTACACGATCTTGAACAACGAGGCGTTTAACAACTACAGCGCGCTGTGCGAAGGCAAGCCGATCGTAGTCGCGGAGGGGCGCACCTACCTCGAATACGCCGTTTGGCGCATGAACCGCGACCTGACCCCGGCCCAAGCGCACTGGGTGGAAAATCTCAACGGCTACACCGAGCCGGTGCCGTTTTTGGAAAGCATTCCGGGCAACCGGATCGGCAGCGAGGAAGGGTTCGGCCGTCAACAGCAGTTCCTGTCTCTTGCGACGACTGAAAAGCTGCACCGCTTGGCGCGCTCACACAAAGTGACGGTCAACGTGCTGATACAAACGGCATGGGCGCTGTTGCAAAGCCATTACAGCGGCAGCCGCGACATCGTGTACGGCGTGGTCTCATCTGGACGCCAGCCTGCCTTTGCCGGCATCGAGACGGTCGTGGGTCAGCTGATGAACATGCTACCGCTGCGCATCGTGATCGATGAACAGCAGTCGGTGCAGGAGCTGTTGCAGCTCGTGCAGGAACGCCAGCTTAAATTGTCCCAGTTCGACATCACGCCTCAGCGGAAGATTCGCGAGTGGATCAACTGGCCGCATGAACGGCACATGTTCCAAAACTTTATGGTCTTCCAAAACCTCGGCTCCTTCGCCTCCACGCTGGACGGCTTCATGAACGACAAAGAGATCTACGGCTTGTCCTCTCCGCCGCAGAAGAACGATTTCATCGCTCGCATGGAGCATCCGCTGCGCTTTGACGTGTTTATCGGGGAGCAGATCGAGCTTTACATGTCGTATTACCGCAAGTACCTGACCGACGCCGCAATCACCCGCGTGATCAGCGATCTCGAAGCGATGATCGAGCGCATGACGGCCGACTTGGCACAGTCGGCGGGAGAACTGCTGATAGGTGGCAACGACTGAAAGCACGAGGGGATCTCAAGATAACGATCGCTTCAATTCTACCTGAGCAGCGCACCAAGGTGGCCGACCTTCCTCACTGAGCTTGCTCAGTGAGGAAGAGGAAGCCGTGTTTCTCAACTTGGCGAACAGTGCGGCAATCGACGATCTTCGTTATGACAGCCATAGCCTGGCGCTTGAAGCGTCTAGGCGGGCGCTGGAACAGATGGGCTTTCAGGCCGAAGAGGTCGATATCCTCATCCTGCTCCGAAGCCGCGTGACAGCCCTGTTGCAGCATGGAGCTCTATGCTGCTGCAAATGGCCTAGAACAGCTACAACCTGCGAAACCTAGCCTGATCCAGATAGCACTGCAAAAGTGATGAAAAAGCGAGCCCTCATCTAGGCGGCTCGCTTTTTTTGTTCAAGTAACCCGACCATCCGCTTCCCGCTGAATTTTACAAGTATAGCAACGAGGGTTGTTCTTTTGGCTCTTATACAAAGGAGAACTAGAGCCGTTCTTTTGCCCCGTGACATTCACCCATCCCATTCCGCCTACATAGGCTATAGCACAGTCTTTTCAAAGCGAGGTGGAAAACAACGTGATCAGGAGCGGTCAGAAGCTGCCGAACCAGCGTGATTCGGTCGATGTGATCGACCAATATCGCAATGGTGAAGTGGCGCTGAACGAAGCATTACGGCGATTATACGGAACGAACAGCTCGAATGTGCGCAGAGAAGGGAACCGCTCAACACAGTCGGAGACACAGCGCTTCCAGCAAATTTTGAACGAGCTCGATACGATGATCGGCCTCAAGCAAGTCAAGACGTTGGTCAAAGAGATCTACGCTTTTGTCCAAATTCAGCAGAAGCGGGCGCAGGCGAAACTCGCCACAGAGCCGATCGTGTTGCATATGATCTTCAAAGGCAATCCAGGGACAGGTAAAACGACTGTAGCGCGCATCTTGGCGAGATTGCTTCGCGAGATGGGGGTGCTTTCAAAAGGCCATCTGGTGGAAGTCGAGCGTGCAGACTTGGTGGGGGAATACATCGGACACACCGCGCAAAAAACACGCGACCACATCAAAAAGGCGCTCGGCGGTATTATGTTTATCGACGAAGCGTACTCTTTAGCGCGCGGCGGTGAAAAGGATTTCGGAAAAGAAGCGATCGACACGATGGTTAAAGCGATGGAATGAAATATTATACCGCTTCTGCGGAGGATCTAAAGGAGCCAAAGTGGGGAGGGGAGAGCTTCGAACCCAAGTGGCGCGGGCTTTCTTCCGACTTGGACAAGCTGGTCATGATGTACTGGTACGATCTCATGACTTTCGAGGAAATGGCGGAGAATGCAGGTACGCACTGGTGGACCATCAAGGAATTGTTCAAACAATATGATGTTCCGAGAATGACGATTTAAGAGAGAGCTAGATATAAAAGGGAGATAGATTACCCTAAATTGTATCAGCTCCATCTGGTTGATGGGCAGAGCCTCCAAGCAATTTATCGTGAGCATGGGTATTCGCCTGCTTATATAAGACAAGTTTTACGAGAAGGCCAAGAGAAGGAATCTTGTCCCTCAGATGGAATGTAAGGAGCAAAACCATTTGGGGAAGGGGATTCGCTTGCCTACATCGGAAAGACGAAAAAGTAGAGGGAATAGTTGGTCTAGAGGTAAAGGTGAACCTGGTCTTATCGGTCGGAAGAAAGTGGACTGGTCCATCTTTGAAGAGGGGACGACGATTCCTCAAAATGTTGTACAGTTCTTTTCTCGAGCGAATGATGGGAGGATGCCCGAGCGCGGGGAAGTGTTTTACATCACGCTGGTAGTGGATGAGAAAGAGTATAAAGCAGAATTGCACAACAAGAAGCGCCAAGGGTCTGATCTCACGCAAATTCGGTATGACTCGAACAAAGAGTTACGCCAGGTCTTTCTTGAACAGTTCCAACGAAGTTATGCCTATATCAAACCAGAGCGTGAGAGGCTGCTTGCGATGGGGCGGAAGCCATCTGTTGTGGTACCTGATCCAATCGCGGAGTACCTGGAGTTCCATGAAACTACCGGTCCGTTCCGTTATCACGTGGAGCTGGTCCACTTTGGTGGGACACTTCCATCTGAAAGTAAGTGCTCGCGGAAAATCAGATCAGTTGACTGGAGATCTGCCAGATGTGAAATCAAATAGCGCATCTCCGTGGCAAAGAGACGAGCTGATTCTTGCACTTGATTTGTACTTCAGGCACCATCCATCTACATTGCATAAAGATCACAGGGAGATCATCGGGTTAAGTCGACTTTTGAACGAATTGCCGATCCATAAAGAGCGCGGGGAGAAGTTCCGGAATCCAGCTGGCGTCTTTAAAACTGTCTGGACGTTTGATATATATGATCCAAACGGGACAGGAAAAGGCTTTTCCCACCCATCTAAATTGAGTGAGATCGTCTGGAACGAGTATGCAAACGACCCCGCAAATCTTCAACTGGTTGCTCGTCGAATAATCAAAGGATTAGACTCGGATCAGTTTGATAGTGCAATCAATAATGATGAGGAGATCGAGTTTCCAGAAGGAAAAATCCTGTTTCGGATGCACAAATACCGCGAGCGAAGCAGCAAGGTTGTACAACAGGCTAAGCAGGAAGCCCTTGAAAACGGTCGCCTTCACTGCGAAGTATGCGGATTTGATTTCGTGAAGGTGTACGGAGAACTTGGAGAGGGATACATCGAGTGTCATCATACCCTTCCCATCTCTGAGTACGAGGAAGATCAAAAGACAAAGGTAGAGGATCTGTCCTTGGTTTGTTCGAACTGTCACAGGATGTTGCATCGAAGAAGACCGTAGCTTGGTACGGAGGAACTGAAGCAGCTACTTTATCAGAAGGACAGATGAGTACGTTTGTCCTTTTCAAAAAACACATAAAATTAGGGGCTAGCTCGTGAAGGCGAAGATACCGTAGAGAATACGATTGCATTGTGTCCGAACTGTCATAAGAAGATGCACATTTTAGATTTGCCGGAAGATGTGGAAGCACTGAAACGAAAAGCCATAATTTGAAAGAAGATTTCAAAATGATGGAAAGGGGTGTCGTATGAAATTCGAATTTGAAAAATACGATCACTTTTTTGCTGAGAAGATCGAAATGATGAAAGAAAAAGAAAGCGATGACTATAAGCTGAGATTGCTGAATCGCATCACCTCGTCAATGGATGCAGCAAGACTATTGATCGGGGAAGGATTTTTTGTTGAGGCCCCAGCGTTACACTGTGTAGCGTTTGAACATTCGGTTCGACTCGCGTATGTTGATCAGAACCCGAATATTTTTCAGGAAAGGCCGAATGCATTCAAGATATTAGTCTTCGGTTTGGAACTAAAAAAAGACCCTGGAAAAAGTAGACCCTGAATTGCAACCACTTTATCATCTATACAGTGGTTTCGCACATGCGGATACATTAGGGTTAATTCTTGAAACGAAGGAATACGACGAAATCTCAAGGATGTTGCAAGTTTTTATGTCCTTCTTTATTCTACTGTTGTTGGTAGATGTCTACCCCGATGTAAAAGCGACCATGAATGGTGAACAATTACTCCAGATTATGCATTTTATCATCAGTGAATTAATTACGAAATATGCTCCTACATTATCCGTAGAAGAAATGAATTCTTTGAACCAAATCGACTTTAGTGAGATCACTGCTAGCGAAGAATTGAACTCATTTTGGGATGATTTGAGAGCAGCAACAGAATCAGGAGAAGAAGTGAGCGACTTTATGGAAGCTTTGGTTCGAGAACACTTTGGAGACATTATTGATAATAAAAAATCATAAACAGAAAGCCACCTCGCTCTGCAGACTGAGGTGGTTTTTTGTATTAAATACGGAAAAAGTATGTCAGATGAACAACGAAACAACATCTTTAATTGTTTGTGGTTTTGATAGAGTTTTGTTGTTTGTCTATTTCAAACATCTCTTGATTGTAAATATACGGATGGGTAGAATTTATAGACGACCTGCAGTTGTTGGACGGGAAACTCGTTATGAACCTCGGGACAGAGGAAAATGACGTCATGGTAACGAGGGGATATGATGGACTGCCGAACAAGTACAACACATTGGACATCGGACCCGCGCTGGTGGTCGGAACGGTGGAGCTGACAGATGCACAGCTGGAAAAGATCCAATCCGAGTACCAAAACGGTGGGGAGTGCGGTTGGTGCGGGAATGTTGCATCAATGTTGAGGCCGCCACACATGTTTGATTATGGCAAGAATGGGGAGCGGATGTGCAAGATCTGCTGGAACCACGACCGGCAGATGTATCTCGGCGCCAACGGTGTAGACATTGGACTGTTTGATGAGGACGACAAATCGGAGTCCTGTACGAGTTGCAGCAAGTATTTGGCGGAGGAGGCATAGAAAATCGAAGGGGAGCGATAAGAGATGAGCGAGCAAAAGAGTCTTATGGCGCAAGATCTACGACTGTACCGTGTTAACGACGAGTTCTCGGACTGGTACATTGCAAGATCGGTGGACGAAACAATCCGAGGTCATATCGACACCTACGGAGTAGCTCCAGAAGATGTTTGCGCGGCTGACGTGACCTGTTACGAGGAGGACCAAGACTTCACGCTGACCACATTGAACGACGACGATTCGCAGGTTAAAGATACGAAAAAGGTACGCGAATGGCTGGAAGATTGGTTGACGAAGCATGACGTGCACGAGGTACCGTACCATTTCGCCAGCACAGAAGCATAGAGGGGCGGGATACCAAGTGAAATAAGATGTATGGGAGATCAGTGAATGCGGGGAATACGAAAGCCGCGTCGCTAGTGATCTGGAACAGAATACCGCGCAACTGATGATCGGCATTGCACCTCCGAATCTGAAGCGATACATGGTGCCAGCAGAGGCAATGTGAGGGGGGGATACCATGAACGCCAAACAGATCATCGAGGCACTGCGGCAACGCCACAGCCAAGAGAACGCAGGTGTGAAGGAGTGGGCGTTCTTTGAGGAGTTGCGCGTGACGACTGGTCTCAATCCATTGAGTACACGGCACCGCGATTACCGCTTGGATAAATCCAAGGCGCAACGGATCGATGCCTGGGTGATCAACTGCTATCCGTCGAAAAACTTCTTGCGTGTCGCCTACGAGGTGAAGGTTAGCCGGTCGGACTTCCTGCACGAGATCAAACATCAAGAAAAGAGACAGCAGGCGCTCGCTCTGTCCAATCAATACTTCTTCGTGGTACCGAAGGGACTGGTGAAGCCAGAGGAAGTCCCGGAAGAATGCGGCCTGATCTACGTAGACGGTAATCAGCGGGCGCGAGTTGTGAAACAGGCACCGATGCGTGAGACTGCACCACCTGATTGGGGCTTTCTCTGTTCGATCGCGCGGCGGTCGCAAACAGGATAGGAGGAGTAGACGATGAGCGAGGAGAGACAACTCGGCTCGATTGTATTCCATCACCTGAAAACGTGGCCGGAACACTTTGAAGCAGTTACACATCCTGACCCAGAGCGCCGCAAGACGGTAGAGATCAGATATGATGATCGGAAGTTCTCTGTCGGGGATATTTTGCACCTGCACGAGTGGGACCCTGTGACTGAAAACTTCACGGGGGAAGAGACAATTCGGCGTGTGACACACATCTTGAAAGGGCAACCGTGGCTGCCCGAGGGGTATGTTGCTCTGTCGATCAGGAAAGTAGTCTGAGGGGTGGGATACCATGAGCGAGCAAAAGAAACGCTGGACGGGTGTACTGATTGGCGAGACGATCAGCGCCGAGTTCAACACCCGAGACATAGTCACATTGGAGAGAGGTCGTGAAATCATCGATGGTTTCATAGGGGAAATCGAAAGCCGCGGATTAAAAGGCATGTGGTACCACGGAATTCTCGGTGTAGACATTGCCAACCGAAACGAGATCAAGAAGATCCAAACGAAGTGGGCAAACAACCAATGTACCTGCAATCGCCAGAAGAACTGCCCGGTTTGCGCATAACAGCACCACCGCCATGAGAGCGCAGTATGCGACTCTCTTTCGGCGTTTCAAATAGACCACATGAGAGGGAGAGATAAATATGCAACTGACATTTGACCTGCCGAGAGTTGACGAGAGAGCTACCCGAGCTGCCGTAAAGAAGGCAATCGAGCAGTACCATGACTACCGGAAGACACTTGATTGCTCAGCAGCACCTCTGCACCTCGTAAAAGGGATCAAGGGACCGAGTGCAAACACGACAGTAGCTCGACCGGACACGGATGCCGACCTGATCCGATCGTCGCACCAACGCACCGCCTACGCCGACATGGTAGAGGTAGCGGAACGCCTGCAACAGCACCAAGCGTGCACAATCGCCATGATGGACTATGTCAATGCAGTAGAGCAAGCTGTAGTAAACCTGCCGGAGTATGAGCAAAAGGTCATGAGATCAACGCTTATGGTGGATAAGCGTAAACGTCGCAAGGATACCGTTATCTGGCCGGAGCTCGGGCTGTGTAAAAATGACTACTACGAATGCAAGGAAAAAGCCGTGCTACGAATTGCTTTTGCGCTGCGGATCGAAGTCTACGAGTCAAAAGGGGACGACGCGGCGTGATCAGGGAAAAAACGCGGACTTTTTGCGGAGTTTTCAGGGAGAAAGTCAGGGAAAAAAATCGTGTCAACCTGTTGTATTATGGTATCAAGGAAGCTCAGGCAGACAGCGAGGGAAGACGCCGACGAGCTCCTGACGATGGATAGACCGCTTGCAGATCATGACGATCAAGGCAGGCGGTCTATCTTTTTAGTATGTAACATTACCGCACATAACATTACTCAGTGCAATCAAAGACGGCAGCAATGTAGTCTTTGTACTTCATTCCTCGTCCAGACGCGTGCGGCCAAGCGAAGCCAAAATGATGGAGAAACGCTCTATCAGTGTCAGTGATCCTTGTATGATCTCCTTTTTTCATAAGCTCATTGGTTATGTTTGATGCAAGGTGAGGTCGTCGCGCATGTTTAGAGCCAAGTAGCACAATATCTCGCATGTCTGGTTGTAAGTCGGGTGTCACCTTCGGCCAATCGCATGGCAAGTCGATCCGACCGACAGCAGGAGGCAGCTGCAAATCCATCACCATCTCGACGATATCGGGAGAGTGCTGCTCTGCGTTCGCAACGGGGGACAGTTTGCTTCTCAGCTCGCAGTTTTCCGCCTCCAGTTGGGCGACCAAGGCATTCAGACGCTCAATTTCGGCGAGCAATGCCAGATCGGGCCGCTTTGAGTGGATAAACGCCGTGAGATCGGCATCGGTGATCTCGTAGCCAGACTTACGTTTGGTGATGGTCCCTTTCAACTCGCCGGATCGGAGCCAGCGGCGTACGGTCTGCTCGGAGTCTGTGATTCCATGTTGAGCCAAGATCGCGAGTACTTCGGTAACGGTCATCGTGATCCTCCTTATCGTTTCGTAGAGTAACATTACTTTGGGTAATGTTACATAGTGTTATATTATATATTGTAACGTATGAAATATTAATGTTGCAACGTGTAATGTATCGCAATGTAATATTATATTCTGCAACATAAGAAACGTAGCGGGCCTATAGCACAGATTGTTAGAGCAGCCGCTTTGTAAGCCTACGGTTACGGGTTCGAGTCCTGTAGACGGCACCATAAGAAAAGACCACCTGCCGCGAAACCGCGTATCAGATGGTCTTTTCGTTATTCGATTGCTCTATGACTGGTTAAGTTTGATCGATTTGGTTTTTGCATTTATATCTAAATAACACTCGGAATGGTTAATTCTAACAACATCCTCCGAGAGCTTGATATTGGACCATATATATCCATCTTTTAAATCATACCAAACCGCATTTGTATCATTGTCAAAAAATTTGATTTGACAATATGTGCTCTTGTAAATTTTCCAGCCCAAAACTTCATAGTACTCATTCGTCTCTGTCATGAATGTATCTCCCCTGTATTAAAGTTATCATCAGTATATCACAAATAAGTGTCTTGTTTGACAGTTATTTATATAAGGAACTGATTAAACAACTCATGAAAAAGCGACTACCATCTAGTGGTCATTTCGCGGGCCTATAGCCCAGCGGTAGAGCGGGCGGCTCATAACCGCTTGGTCGCAGGTTCAAATCCTGCTGGGCCCACCAAAATATGCATAAATGAATATGTGTCGAAGCTATTTGGATTATCAGCTAGAAACAGGACGAATTATTCAGGTAATTCGTCTGCGGTCAGATAATTTCATTTTATTACTTTGTGATAAAATTATAAAAATTGGAGGTTGATCTGAATGAAGAAAGTGATCTTGGCTATTACTCTCGCTGCGGCATTGTCTGGAGTTGCATTCTCAACTACTGGAAATACGGTAAAAGCTGCAGGCAACGATCATCAATGGACGGTCTCAAATCAGTTTAAATCAGATTATTGGAAATCTGAAGATGTTTATGTGAATGGTGTCCTGAAAAGATGCACCATCAGTTTAGTGTACATTCGTGATTATGCAGAGTGTCTCACTCACCCTGGCGAGGTGAATATCAGTCAATGGTACCTATACGGTGAGAGTCACTCACTTAGTCACATTTAGGGTTACGGTCATTCCCCTCGAAGCTCATCACTGATGTGGTGGGCTTTTTGTATGGGCTCAATAATCGAAAAAGGGGAGAAGGTGATGACTGCAGCGGAAGCTCGCAAGCTCAACAAAATGGCAGAGGAGATCCGCCAGACCGCCGCGACACCACGCTGTCAGCTCGGTAAGCCATGCGAGTGGTTGGTGCCTGCAGGAGCGGGGAAGGCGCTCTGCGGGACTGTGCGGTGCGTTGATCAGGATGGGTGGAGTGTAGAGAGGGCATAGAAAAACCAACCCACGCCGAGTGGTTTTTTAATCTTTTCGAGGGATATGCTGTTTCAAGGCACCAACAACATCCACGATCAGTTGAAAGGAGTCGTACATCTGCTCGTGAGTTGTTTTGGAGTTGCGATACTCGCCGATGCCTAAGCTAATTTTTTGCTTAATTACGCTAATTCCTGACGTGACCATTGTGGCTGGGTGGTTATGTGTAGTGTCGTTTCGTGTACGATCCGCTTTTTTAAATATGCTTGAGCGTTTAATTTCCAAAAGGGCTCGGCGAAGTGCAGGGTTAACAGTTTTGAGCTTGTTTATTGCTGTTTTGAATGAGACGTTTTCGTTCTTGTTTTCGTCCAATGTCAAGCCGTAACACTGGAAGACAATATGTCCAACAGTATCGAAAGTTGAAAACAACTTGTAGTAGTAAACATCAGCGTAGTAATCGAACATGATCTTTCGAGTTGTATGGGCGGGCTCAGTGAAATGTGGAAACAGATCATACGAGTTACCCGCCTTACCAGGTGAAATGAAGTGTGGATCGTCGGGGATACCTTTCTCGTAGTAAAAAGTAGCGAACACATAGCTCATTTCCACATCGGTAATTCGATCCCAGAGGATTTCCGCCCAGTGGGCAATTTGCTCGTTAATCATCCAGATTCGGTAAGGATTCTCTCGAAGCTGATACTGGAATTGATGAGACGAATATGTAAGGGTACGAAGCGGAATTTGTTGATATATGCGTTCGTAGTCTTCTGTTGTTGGATGTTCAGAAAGCATAAAACCACTCCTCATCTCCTTTTATTTTACTTTTCTACACGATGAAGGAAATTACCTCTTGTAGGAGTAGTTGTAAGTTGGAAGGGGGTGGATGAGATGACTAAGGACGAGATTCTTCGTGAAACACTACTCTTTCTACAGGAAAATCCTGAAACGAGTATTGATAGCATCCACAGTAATATTAAGAACATCTTAGCTAAACAAGAGAAGTACGGGACAGTCACAACAGGCAACCAATTCATGAGAACAACTCAATTTGTTGACCTGACAAATGAAGTTGCGCTCAACATCAATGTGGTAATATGGGATCTAATTGCGGAGCGGGTCCTGACACCAGGTGTAGACCGATCTAATTTGAAATTTCCGTGGGTGCATGTGTCAGACAAAGAGAAACTTAAGCAAAAGATCAGAAGTTCGTAGGACACCCGGTTGGGTGTCTTTTTTGTGGCAATGGCAATAGCAGTCATTGAGGTGGTGAGATGACCTAATGGCAAAGGCAAGATACAGCGACGAACAGAAGGCAGAAGCGATCCGCATCGCCCAGGAATCGACGGCGGTGGAAGCTGAACGCATCACTGTTATCAAGGCGATGACGATCAGGAGCTGGCTGTCACGATTGGTACAACAAGACGATCGCTGATCTGGCGCTCCTCCTTCGGATCAGCAGGGGGAGAGGAGTGAGGGGAAATTTTGTGCGCAAACAGTGCGCCAATTCATCCAACATCCTATGTATGATGATAGTGTGAAGAAGTTAAGGCGCAGGAACGCACCAGACGATGGATAAAGAGACCACTTAGGTACCTAAATACCAAGCGGTCTCTTTTTGTAATCATTGATTCGGTTTCTTGACCCATTTTCCGTCTTTGTCTTTCACGACCTCATCACCTTGGCCGTCGTACGATGTTTCGCCTTTGCCATTGGGGTTGGGCTGAGTACGAACAGGAGGAGTGGCTGGAGATCCTGTGGTAGTCGGTGATGGACCGGCAGATGGTGACGGGTTGGTTTCGGGCATTTGGAACAACTCCTTTGAAAAGTGATCAGCTCTAGTGTTGTCTAATTGTAAAGAGTTATCCCAGCATGGGCCTATAGCTCAGTTGGTGGAGCAGCTGGCTCATAACCGGCTGATCGCAGGCTCGAATCTTGCTGGCCCACCAGAATATGCATAAATGAATATTGATCAGAGATTACTAGACGGTCGACTAAAAATCGATAGCTATATCATCTGTATCAGTGACAACCCCAAATTCAAAAGATGATCGTCTCTGTTAAGATAATTACAAACATAAAAGGGGTGACTGTATTGAAAAAAGTTGTCTTAGCTCTAACCTTTGCTTTAGCGCTGTCAGGTGTTACGTTTGCCACAACCAATCAAAGAGCGGAAGCAGCAACGGGCCACAATTGGATGTCCACGATGCAGTACAAAAGTGAGGCTGCCGAGTTGCACTTCCCGTACGTAAATGGACAAGTGAAACAATGTACTATCTATAATCAATATGTTCGTGATTACGCTGAGTGTGTTAACCATCCTGGCGAGGTAGAAATCGGGGCGTGGATGTTTAATGGTCAAACCCATTCTCTATCTCACTAGAAGTTGCATTTGCTCTCATGAAGTCCATCTCAAATGAGGTGGACTTTTTTGATGCAGAAAGGGGACCGTCTGATGAAACAACCAATAAACCGCAGACAACTCGACCGCATCGAGCCGGAAGTCCGCCAGATTGCCTCTACACCACGCTGTCAGCTAGGTAAGAGGTGCGAGTGGCTGATTCTTGCGCGGCGGTAAAGCACTCTGTGGCTGTGCGGTGCATGGATCAAGACGGGTGGTCGGCGGAGCTGAGGGCATAGTCTGCATATTGACAAAGTACAGTTAAGTAGATGAGATTATTCTAAAATGAATATCATTCATACCAAAATGCTGTAAAAGAGAGGGAATCAACAGTAACGTTGCAAAATCGCCTTGGAATTAAAATACATAGTTTTGGGTTGTTGTTTATGATTGATATATATAAAACAAAAAGGAGATGGTTAAGATGAAAAATAAAAGTTTGGTTGTTGCTTTAGGGCTATTGGTTTCCGCTGTATCTTTGTCAGGTACAGTAAGCGCTGAATATTATAACGAAGCGCTGTCTTCAAAAGCTAAAGCAGTTGTGATCGATGCTGTTGACGTTTCGACAGCTACAAGAAGTCAAACGGACTGGAGTAATAATGGACAATGGATCATCAATCATCCGACTCACTTAGGAGTTGTGGGAGATGGGTCAAGTGGCGGAACAGTAAAAGTAGAATTTAGCGATGTAAAAGATTCATTCGGGAACAGTCTCTCCTCTTGGTCTTTTGATGTTTACCTGTACAACAATGATACTGGGAATTCGACATCAGTAAAAACAGTAAGCGATTGGCAAGGTGCACAGTTCAAAAACTTGCTTAATGGGGACTATAAGGTTTACGCAACGAATAAAAGCGGTAAAAAAGTCGATTGTAAAGCCACTATCACATGGACAGGTGTATGGGGGCAAGGCTGGAACTAATTGCGACTAAAGCACTCCATCAGGGGTGCTTTTTCTATTGCAACGAACCATGGAGGTGGTGAGATGACCTAATGGCAAAGGCAAGATACACCGAAGCAGAGAAGGCAGAGGCGATCCGCATCGCCCGGGAATCGACGGCGGTGGAAGTCGAGCGCATCACTTGCATCAAGGCGACCACGATCAGGAGCTGGCTGTAACGCGGCTAGCGTGCATTGAGCAGGAGATCCGCTAGACAGTCTGGTGTGTACATCTGGATGGGTGGTCGGGGGAGCAGAAGGCGTAGAAAAACAACCCGGTGAATGGGCGGTTTTAGGGTCAATCATTCCAGTTGATCGTTCCTGTATAGCGAAGTGAACAATGAAAAATAAGCGTCCACCACATTTGAAGGTGGACGCTTAATAGAAATGCTGGTTTCTAATAATCACAAGGGTTGACGTATCCTTTGTAAAAAGCGACCCAATAGATACCAAAGTACGCCTCCCTTTGTTCGGAAGATACGTACGGGATGTAGCCACAATATCCATCCTCTTCGTACCAATACTTGTCTTCGTAATAACCTTCTGTGTAGTAGTCTTTCCAACCGGTCACCAATTTTTTAAGCTCAGGTTGAATAATAGCTTGTTGAGTTGTGTCTGGTACATTTGCGGAAAAGGATGGTGTTGAAGAAAGCAATGCGGCACATGTTACAACTACACCAATTGCAAGTTTTTTCATTAACAATACCACCACCATTCTATCGTATTTATTATTTATTTTATATAAATAATATGAATTGTCAAGTAATATGGTAAATTTACTGGGATGAAAAAGAGGGAGGTCCTACAATGAATAGCTTCACTCAGGATTTGTTAGAGCAATACGAAGCCGAATACGCATCGATGTGTCGGCGTCTGAAGGAGGCTGAAGAGCCAGAGAGGAGAATCATATCGAGCATGTGCAGAAGCTTGAATGACTCGATCCAGTTGATGAAAAACGGCTCGTTACAGAGGAAAGATGTTGTCCTAGTCGGTGGAACAGCAGAGATCGATCGGGTGGCAGTAAAGGAGAGCTGGGCTCGATATATGATCAATGAAGATGAACAAGAAGATGATGAAAAAAGAGAGCAGGATCTGGTGTGGGAAACACACGCAGACCTGCTCTCTTTGCTTTCAGAGCGCGAAGCGATCTGTATCCTCTCGTTTGAGCGAGGCATGTCTCTTCAAGAGATTGGCGACGCGTTGGGTGTTAGCCGTTCAAGCGTTCAGAGCTACCTTGAGCGA
Source organism: Tumebacillus lipolyticus (assembly GCF_042682745.1). Lineage (NCBI taxonomy): Bacteria > Bacillati > Bacillota > Bacilli > Caryophanales > Alicyclobacillaceae > Tumebacillus > Tumebacillus lipolyticus. The sequence goes on from NZ_JBHUIO010000002.1 coordinate 141,567, forward strand.
GGACGGAAGAAATTGAACGCAGCCAACTCGGTACAGATGTCCTTGTTTACGGATGACTCTATATATCTTTGAACCTCTATGAATTGAGAAACTTCGAAAGGTGGAAGTAAGCGATGCACACATTGTTTTAGGGAGATCACCGGCTGTTTGTGAACAACGGAACTGTGTTTGGCGTATATCGTCTACCGCGATTCCCATATGAACACCAGGAGAAATCTATCAAGCTATCCCTGTTCCGCCAGCTCGAAGTCCTTTTCATGACCTACCACGGAAAAGGACAGATCCTATCGATCGCGAAGCCGATCTCCAAAGAACGAACGATTGAACAGATGGAATCCTATAGCAATCATGAGTATTGGCACCAACACGTCGATTCGGCAGAAGAGATGATCGATCAGACTGGGACATATGAGAGGATCTCCTTCTTGATCCTCCCCTTAGCTTCAGCGCATAGCGTCTCGTGGGATGCTGTTTTAGACCGACCGGATCTCTTTCGCGAGCGGATGGGCGATCAATTGAAACGTTTTTGGGGTTATCTGAAAAGGAAAGCGACGAACGGGAAGGGGATTCCGGTCCTGACGGAAGCGGAGCTTGAAGTGGCGAAGAAGGCAGGCACGCGGATGTTGAATTCTCTTGAGGCGCTGATACCGCAAGTTCGTCCAGCCACTCCACAAGAGCTAGAGTTGCTACATCGCGCGCCCTATCATCGAGGGTTGCATGAGATTCCGACAATTCTCCCGTCTCCACTTCCAAGCACGGTATTGATGACAACGGAAGGGGTGACGCTTCGCCCGCGTCCGCTGAAGCTATCTCTTACATCTGCTGTTGTCCAAGAGGACACTTTTCGGCTCCGTTTGAAGCACGAGGATGGATCTGTATCGTACCAGTCGGTGATGGCAGCAGCAACTATGCCGGAGTATGCCGAGCAGGTTGGTGACGAGTGGTTGTACCAGCCGCTCGAACATCTGGACTTCCCGATCGATGTTTCCATACACTTCGAAGTCACGCCGCCAAAGAAGGCGAGGGATACCGTCCACCGCCGCCAAAGAAGGCGAGGGATACCGTCCACCGCCGCAAAAGGATTGTAGAGTCGCAGGAACAGGAGTACGACAAAGTTGGAGATGTCCCGCTCGACGTGTTGGACGGGCTTGACGACGCGATGAGCCTTGAGGCGAAACTGAAGGCGGGGATGTCCTTGGTGCAGTATCAGACGTTCTTTGCGATCGGAGCGGACTCAGAGGCGGAAATGCATCGACGAGAAGCCAAGTTGAAAGAGCGGATGGATAGCGTGATGCAGCTCGTCCACCCACCAGGTGAGGCACTTCGACTTTGGCAAGCATTCTTTCCTGGAAAGGTGGATGGGGTGGAACGCAGCTGGTCGATACCGGCAGATCCACAGATGCTTGCATGTTCCGGTTTGCTCGGGACGATGGAAGTAGGCGATCCAAAGGGGCAATGGTTTGGATATGAGGTACATAACCAGTCGCCGGTCTTCGTTGATTGGTTCCGAGCGATGACAGAATTGAATCGAACCGGTGCTGTCGCCTACGTCGGGACACTTGGAAGTGGGAAGTCGATCGGGATGAAATATTCAAGCGACTGCATGCTTCAATGGGGTGCGATCGGAGTTGTGATCGATCCTAAAAAGAGGGAGTATTATTCACTGATCGAGAGATGGCGCTCTGAATCGGTTTGGTGGCAGTTTGGAGCAGAAAGCCAGTTAAGTTTTACACCGTTTCGCCTTGCAGATAATCGAGCCGAATGTAAGGCGATCGCAGAAGGGTGGCTTAGCGTGCTACTCAATATTACCTCGCGGCGTGTTGACCAACGTGCTTCTCTTGTCATCCGAAGGGCTCTTGAGCTTTTGTACCAAGGTGAAGAATGGGACATGGAACATTACCTAGAAGCACTAAAGCAAGAACGAGCCAATAAGGGCCGCACGAAGGAAGAACAAGAGTTAGCGGATCTCTTCTACGAATTGCTCGCTCACTACGAGGATGATGCTGTGGGTCGCACGATCTTCGGACGTGACGGGGAGGGGAATGAACTAAATACGAACGCTCGGCTACTTGTCGTATCAACTACCGGTCTTGACTTCCCTGACGCAAATACTTCACCTGACGCCTGGAGTGAATCACAAAGATTTGGGGTAGCTATACTTTATCTGGTGGCTCAGATCGGGTTCCGCCGGATCTTGGATGCGCCGTCACATGTGATGAAGTTCTACGATCTCGATGAAGCGTGGCGTATCCGAGCAATCCCAGAAGGGCGGGCGTTGATCAATCAGATGATTTTACAAGGTCGATCAATGAACCTAGTTCTTCAATTGGGAGTTCAGAATCCAGATGTCTTACTGCCGATGCCAAATGAGGCGAATGACGACCTCACCGCAAACCTCGGATGGATTTTCGTAGGTCGATTGATCTCGAAGACTCAGATTGAACATGCGATCCGTTTGCTTGGCTTGCCGGACGATGAGGACTATGTAACGAAGTTCCAGTCATTCGAAAATGGCCGTGGCTTTTTGCGAGACCCCCAAGGTCGGATCGCAGAGATTCAGATAGAGGTTTTGCCCGAAGCGCTTCTGGAGCAGTTTGGTTCTACTCCGGGGAAGTAGGAGGTAAACCGTGATAGGAGAGTTTTTGAGTAACATGGAGACGGCGATATGGGTAGTCGTAGGATTATTGTTAACCACTCGCCGGTCTCTTCTTTTTGATATTGTTTTTGCTGGGTCAGTTTGGTTCGACTCAGGGGAGATAGGGAGCGTAAAGTAGGAAATACATGTAAAAGAACATGCCCTGACGAAAACTCGTCGGGGCATGTAACCACAATGACGTTAGTATGTTGGTTTTACGACGTCACAATTGTTGACGTCACCAAAAGAGTTCAAAGAATGGTGAAAATGAGAAGCTTTTTCCTCATGGCTACCATCCTTTCTTGGTATTTATTCACCTATTTGTAAGGGTTAACGCCACCAGCACAGCAACCAGGGGTTCCTTCTCGATGCGCGAAAACAGCTTGTTCAGACGAGGTTGAAAATACCAAGCTTGAAGTTACTAATAGAGCACCCATAATGGTGAAAATGAGAAGCTTCTTCTTCACGGCTATCACCTCCCTATATACGTTTGTCTTTAATAATACCTATTAACATAGTGAAAGGCGATATATTTTGAAATTTCAAATAATATATCGCTCATAATCCCTCAAGGCCGATAGTTGAACCTAGTGCCGATGACGACAATTCAGAATCCAGATGTGATGTTACCGAAGCCTTGTGAGGAGAACGACGACTTGACCGAAACCTCGGATGGACCTTCGTTGGCCGTCTGATCTCCAAGACGCAAGTTGAGCATGCAATCCGCTTGCTCGGCTTGCCGGATGATGTTGACTATACAACTAAGATTCAATCCTTCGCAAACGGACGAGGGTATCTACGTGATCCGCTTGGCCGGATCGGGGAGATTCAAATTGAAGTCTTGCCGGAGGAATTGTTGGATCAGTTTGGTTCGACTCCGGGGAAGTAAGGTGGACTGAAAAACCCGAAAGATAAGCGGCCCTTTCTAAAGAGCCCTTCTTTCGGGTTAAAGTTCTGGTATATAACGACGGCTAATTCCCTAGATACTGCTGGTTTACCAAGAAATTGTTCCTGTTGTTCTGGATGCACTGTTGCAAGCGACTTTTAGATAATAGTCGCCCTTTTTCAGTTCAGATGTGCTGAAATTCACGTTGGCATCCCTTGTGTGCTCTTCTTTAATGAGGGTATCAAACCAAAGGGGTACCGATTTGTAAACCATGTAATAACAGTCTGGGCCATTACCCCAAGTACCATTTTGAGAACCGCTTACGGTTACAGTTGCGGCAGAGTCCAAAGTGAAGTCTTTTTCTTGTGCTGCACCATAACCAGTGTGGTTGAAATCATAGGACAGTGAATCAGCGAGGGCAACAGATGATAACGCTGTTGCTGCTAAACCGACAGCAAAGAGTGTGGCAAACTTTTTCTTCTTCATTTTACTACCTCCTAATTATTTTTATATTTATATTATATAATGAACATTTTATTTTGTAAATATATTTTTGGTTTTTTTGATATTTTACCTGAATCTATGGAAGAATCTGCAACCTTCACCGACTTCGTAGAAGATGCAATATACGAAATTGAAAGAAAAAAATATGTTTACATATTTATCATATTACATTATTCTGAATACAGAAAAATAATTCACATATTACAAACCATTTGAGGATTGGTGATAACTTCTAATGAAAGACATTTTGAAAGCTTCAATGTTATCTCGATGAAGAAGGTCGCTCACTAGATACTATAAATGTATATACTAATCTCACATTGTTTGCGAGATGGTACGAAGAAACGAATGGTGAAACCTTCCGACCGGACAACATCACAGCTCTTGACATACAAGACTACCGAAGTCTCCAAGGTATTTATTGTACTGGAAAACTTGGGATCGGTAATTGTCCCATGGCCAGAGCGCCAGAATCAATATTTACTACGCTTGTGGAGCTGTAATTTTTCGCGTACGAAATGGCCGCGTCAAGTGATCCGAAGGAGTTGAGGTGCGTGAAGTATTGAAAGAAGTTGTACGCCGCTTTTGGAGCCGGTGTGGGTGGGGTGTAAGAAGAACCGCCTCCCCCTGAGTTGGAACCACCACCAGAAGATGAGGAGCCACCATTGTGATAATGGTATTGGCTGTATTTCAGGCCCCATTTTTCACAGTTCGTGTAGCAGGTATGCCCTCCGTTTTTTGTCTGTTCGACCTGGATGTGCGGATGTGGTCATCGGCAGAAGAACAACCGCTAATGCAACTGTAAGTGCAAGTACTTTTTTCAAAGCAATACCTCCATAACAATATAATATTTATTGTGTTAAATTAAAATATGCCATATTTTTTATTTTAAATAACGGGGTGCTGTTGTTTTATTTTTAATATAGATGATATCTTCTGAGGTTTTTACCTGGAAAACACCAAAAATCCCGTTTGTGGGAGAGTATCTTTGGTGTAATTCGTCCTATCAAGTAGCCGTTATAGGGGACGTGGCCGTCTGGAAGTGACGCGGCGCTGTAAGCGCTACTGTCCGTTAACCATCCTATGGACGCACTGCTGCTCAAAAATCAGATGTTCCTCGTAGAGATGAGCGAGGCATCTGCTCGCGGGATCTGCGAGACAGTGGGAGAGGTATACAAGTCGGCTGACTAAACTCCTACCACGCCAACTTCCAAGCTCGATAAAGCGTCAGCGCAGCTCGTCATCGCCCCTACGGCTCGATCACCCAGACATCGAGCGACGAGATCACCGTTGCCTGTAATTACGCGGCCAATGCGCTCAGGCGGGCGGTGGGCTTGGAGATCTCAACCGATCTGGGCAAGTCGACCCAAAGGGAGCTGAGATCATCTTCCGCGCATCAGGAGTGATGTGGGAGGGCGCGCGGACGGTGGAGCTGCGGGACTGCTTCCATCATGCCGCCGAAGTTCTACGGACAGTGAAATAGAGTACGCAGCCTCGCCTAATTGGTGGGGCTTTTTTATTTCCACCTCATCTTTTTGGATCTTTAGCGGCTCTATAGCAAGACCAAGAAGGAGGTGCTTAATGCCTTATGTTCCGAAGACAGACTGGAAATACAATGATGTACTGTCTGAGAAGGATATCGTTCACGGCGAATTCATTGGTGGAAGCAGATGGCATCGAAGGATTTATTGCGCGATGCAAATGCTGTGGACAACCAATAGACCTGCGTAGAGATTTCTTTGCAGGTCTATAGTCTACTTCATTTCTGTTGGGAGCTGTTCATAGAACTGGTACCTACAAATTAATACGGAAGATCGCAGCTATTAATTAATGAGCCTTTGGTTCCAGTCCTTGTATAACTTATATCTCTAGGTATTTGATTGGAGCTGTTGTTCATAATGTAAATTACATAATTTCCTGAAATAAGGTTAGTGAATTGGGTAGACTTTTTGTTCTGATTTATAGTACTTATCGGAGTTGTATTTCCGGTTGTTTTGTTATATAGCCATACATCCAGACTCCAATTCGAGTTACTCATGCTTGAGAACGAAATTTCTTCAACAGACCCTGGATACGTCACGTTCAGATAATACATATTGGCTTTCATGTGCTTGTAACCTGCAAGTGTAAAATACCCCGAGTTAGAGGCATCCGGTACAACAGCTCGCATTCCATTTACTTTCCATAGTAAGGGATCCTTCATTCGATGATGCGGATACAACGGTTGGCGCTATCAACAAGGCAAGCGCTGTTATTAACATTACACTTTTTAATTTAATTACATACATAGATTTATATAAATTAATAAAACGTGTTTATAAGAATAAATCAACAAATTCAATGGTGGTGAATAATTGGATATACTCTTTAAAATGTTGATCCCCCTGATGATACAAATCGTCGCCCTGTTTTTTCTTATAGAGTGAAAATGAGTTGCGCATCAGTTCTTGCCTTTTTTCGTGGATAAACGTAGGTGGGATAAGGTACGCTGAGCTTGATGCAGTGTAGTACGAACAGCAGAAGGAAGCGGAGAGAGCGCGCCAAGAGGCGGAACAGCGGCGCAAGGAAGAGGATAGGGCTCGGCTTAGAGAGGAACGCAAGGCGCACAGCGGGATGCGGCCAAACAGAGCGTATAGTCGATCCCCTATAGGTGCAGACGCTCATCTATGGCGATTGTCTATCTTGTTAAGAAATACAATCCAAAGAACGATGTTGCGTATAAACTGAAAGTAGGGGCAAAAAAGTGTAATAATGGTCGCGCGCGTACAATTTTGGCTTTAACTAACGGCGAGCAGGATTTTCTTCGTCATTGAATCGCACTTCCAGTTTCATTGTAGCAAAAAAACCACCGTGCAGGATGACGGTGGTTGCTGCGAAGCGAGACTCAGCTGTTAGTAGCCGACGTAGTAGACCTCGCCAATGTAAGTCACATAGTAGTATTTCGTATCGCTACCATAATGATCTGACCAGTAGGCTCGGATCCAGCCTTGGTAGCCGTTCTGATCATAATAGATTCGGGTTGGATAGGTGGTGCCGTACAAATACTTTTTGACTACTTCCACAGTTTTTACATCTGCATCCGCTGTAATGACAGCGTTCGCTTGATGAGCGAGTGTTGCAGAGGGTGCTACGGTGAGAAGAGTTGCAACAGTGAACAAAGAAAGCAAAAGTTTGGATTTCATTGTTTTACCTCCTGATTATGATGTTTGTTTTATAATATTATATAAATGATATAATGTCAAATAATTACTTATAAAATTAATAAATTAACCACGAAAAGAATAATGCTGTCATAAATCCCCTTTGCATACCCCACAACGAGCTACAATTTTCTCAATTGGAGTGGGCTCTACGCCCCAAACCCGCACGGTAATCGAAGAGTCGTAACGACGCATGGCCGCGATGAATGGCGGGGCTTTTATTCTGCTCCTTGAAATGTAAGCCAAATTCCGTAAAAAAGAGACTCCAACATAGAGGAGTCTCTTTTGTTTCATCTACCAGCCAACCCAGTTCATTTGCACAGTGCCACTAATACGAAGCATTGTGAAGTTGCTTTTCATGAGCTCCACTCTATACTTGCCAGCTTCAAGACCTGGAAAATAGGCAGAACTGACAGAGGCATTGGTGCCCCCCCATGCCACTTCGTTATAGCCTCCACCAGGCTGCTCCTTATAGAGTGTAACAGCCACACTCCATGCTGGATTGGTTCCTGGGCTTGGCGTTATCGTTACGTTGACAGAACCATTGTAGTCGACAACCATTGTTTTCTGAACCACGATGTTCCCTGACATTGAAAATTCAGCAGGTCCGTAACTACTAAGGATCTCCGGAGCTACTACTGAATGGATCGCTTCATTGCCTGTAGAGGCGCTGGCATTCGGCGTCAAAAATGTAATCATTGCGAGCGACGAGGCTACGAGAAAAAGCTTTTTCATAGAAATACCTCCCTATAAGAACTTCAACCATAGTTCATTATATAAAAACTCGGAATATTTCGTATTTGTGATTGCGACACTCTGTATACTATGAGGTTGCGGAATCGTAAAGATCGTACCTTTTTCATGTAAGAATATTCATTTATGAATATTCTCTCTATCTTATGTGATGCTACCTAGCGACCATTGAGTTTTTGATTTTGTCCTTATATTAAACTAAGAAGAGAAATAGGATTAGATGGATTAAGACAGATCGCCAGAGTTTATGAATTATTTTCTGGTTTGATTATTTTAAAAAACAACTATTGATTCACTTTATAATATAATTGTAAAATATCAAAGTAACTACATCACAAATCGAAAGGATGATTTTAATGAAAAAAGCCCTCTTGGCACTAGTTGCCGCAGGAACAGTTGTTGCTCTTCCTACAGCTAGTTTCGCTGCAGAATCTTCGTGGTTTCCATCGGGTTCTGTGGTAAAGCATTTGGCTAATTCAAATGCCATCATTTACCCAGAAGTAAGCAGTAAAGCATTTGGCACCCTCGCAATCCCATCCAAAGCAGAAAGATTCATCGGAACAATTACTACTAATGGTGTTACTTCAATGGGTTCGGCCAACTCAGGTGGTGGTTTCAGCTCTATGTTTGGAATCCTTTACAAGAAAGGGTCTAGTGTCATTTATAGTATTGGTGTCCCAGAAGGCAAGTACAGTGCAATTAATTTGTCAAATAACAACCCTAGTTCTGAGTATTACCTTCCGGTTGGAACCTACGATGTCTACATCTACAACCCCTCTGTTATTCTTGAGTACGCAAATGGTGTCCTTTACTGGGACTAAACGAATCGAAATGTACAATTGTTCTAGCTAAAAAGACTGTTTGCAAAATCGCCGATCTAAGGAGTATACTAACCTGAATAAGAACGTGTGTTCGAGTTGATGGATATGCGATCAACTGAACTCCTACATAAGATGCTACTCCTACAGATTCTTGAGGAGCAGGTAGAGGCCGAAAGGGTAAAGCTGCTGAACGAGATCAACGAGACAGACTTGCAGATCGAAGACAAAGAAGCGAAGAGGAATGGGGTGGTCGTGACGTTCCGCGAAGTCGGCCAACAGCGGCGCGTGACGATCATGTAACCGAAGCTCAGACCATCCGCTCAAGAGTTATTTTCGTTAAGCTTTGGCAAAAAGACAGACGATCAATAGAGGAGCCGTTTGAGTTTTTTTAGAGAAAAACAGGAGTTTCTTTGGAGTTTTGACCTCCCTTGACAAGGTAATATGATATCAAGGAAGTTCAGCCAGTGATCTTCAAGGGATGGCTGAAGCACAACTGAATGGCAGACATTTGATAGAAGCTCTTCACTCATGTGATGGGCTTTTTGTTTGCCATCGGTTTTCCGAGCAAAGCGAAAGGAGGGGAGAAACAATCGTGATTCGATAGCGGTAGTTCGCATGGACCAACGAAAAAAATCAAGGAGGTGTAAAATTCATGCCTTATCAAAGCAAAACAAACTGGCAGCACGAAGATGTGGTAACCGAACAAGACTTGAACCGTATAGAGGGCGGGATCTTAGAGGCGCAGGAGATGGTAGACGAGCATGTGAGTCGGACAGATAACCCTCATGGCGTTACACCGGAGCAGATCGAGGCAGAAACTCCCGCAGGGGCTCAGGCAAGAGTGGACTCGCACGCAAACAGGAGAGACAACCCTCATGGAGTCACTGCCGGACAGATCCCGATCGAAGATACAGCAGGTCACTTCGCCACGAGAGACGTGGAGGGCGCACTGGCAGAAGTTTTTACGCATGGCGTTGATGGCAAAGCGCAGATAACCGCCGCTATCAGCGCCAAAGGGGGAGCCGTGCCGGGGAGCGCGCCGCACAGCTTCGCAGAGCTGGCGATGGGGGTGGGAAGTATCCATGTAGGGGACTACTCGGTGGGGGAAAAGATCGAGTACAAGTCTCTAGGACTAAAAAATCCACCGCATTACCCTATTGCGGGTTTCGGGTCAGAGCGCCTTGCTATAACTGCATGCGACTCATTCGGCTTTGTTTATGTTCTGGTATTAGGGGCGAAATCGATTAGGAAGTATGATCCGGTTACTTGGAATTATACCCTCCTGCAATTGCCAGCCCCCCATACCACTAAAACAATTGAGGTTTTCCAAATGTACAACGATGAAATCTACGCGGTATTTATGGACGGGTCATACCGAGTAGCTAAACTCAGTTTAGATGGGGCAGGGTCTTGGGTATCAGTCTCCGCCTCGCCCTACTATCCTTCGGGATTTGTTGTCCGAGAGTCTGGCGTGTACTTAGTCGATCAGAGTTACATTAGGAAATTCAACCGATTAACAGGAGCTGAAGAATGGCGTAGATTCGCGTCAAGTTACAACCTACTAAACTTAGCTGTTGATGAAGGTGAGATGTACTTTTATATCATCACCACCGACGGGAGCAACACCGTTATCTTGAGTAAGATGAAACTGAATGGAGCAGGTTTTGCATCCATTTGGACTGGATATCCGGGTGGTAATTACCAAATTGCCGCCTTGGAGGACGAATACGTCTACTGTGGAGGAAAACGCTACGGATCGACAAGCGGCACTCCTTTGTGGTCAGTATCTTTTGGTGATGGAGTGACTGCTGCATTCGCTCTTCCTGATAGGAGTGTAATATTCGGGGCGCGCTCCGGTGGTCAGATTAAAAAGTTCAGTTCAGACGGATCGACAATATACGACTTAGTCAGGCCGTTTGATAATGTCCTGAGTAATCCCTTGAATCTATCACCGAAAAACTTTGCAGTTTTCGAAGGATCAGTTTATGCACAAGAGGAATACTATTTCATCAAAATTTGTGAAACACTCAAAATTACCAAATAGGGAGATGATAGAAATGGCAAAGCTTTACTATATGCCAAACAAGCCAGCGCCCGATAGATGTGAGGTTATATCAATTTACAATCTTCCTGATGATCCATCTGAGGGAGCCACGCCTTTCATCGAAGTCGACGTATTTCCTGAGCCCGTGTACAAGAAATACAAGAGGGCGGATCTCTACGTCAATTCTCAAACTTCCGAATGGTGGTTCGAGTACGTCGATCGACCCTTGACCACTGAGGAGCAAGTCGAGATCTTACAAGAGCAGCTGAAGGCTGAGCTCAACAAAGCCAAAACGGCAGATCAGCGCTACCGCGAGTTAAACTTGACGACCACGTCGATTGATCAGGTCAAACAAGCAAAAATCGACCAGTTGAACGAGGCGTGCGAGTCCGAGATCCTGCGAGGCTTCACCTCCGTGACGACTGGTCATTTTTATGCCTTTGGAGTGTATGATCAGACGAACTTCACACAGCAGATGCTCTTACTTCTTGCGGGTACGACTGTTGGTGATGTGACGTGGCAGACGGAGGATGCGGGAGAGGTCGACCATTCCATGAAACAGTTTCTAGCTGTTTGTGCAGAAGCGGAGCAACACAAGCGCACAAAAATCCGTCGATATCAACAACTCAAAGCGCAAGTAAAGTCAGCGGACACCTGGCAGCATGTGGACGCGATCACATGGAGCTGAAACCTGGAGACATCATTCTCGTGCGTAGGTCCGACGAGCTATCGGAGCGTTTCATCGAATGCGTATCAGATTCAGCTAGGTGGAGATTTGTCTCTTCCTGATAAGAAAGCAGCATAGCAAAAACTCCGTTTTATTGAGCGGGGTTTTTATTTCCTTAGTTCGAGGAACGATGTACTACTTCCAAAAATTATCGCTCAAGATGAGAGCATCATTTCTTCGTAACATTCGCTTATAAATTCTGTTAGGCTCAAAATCGTACGAACGTAATCAAGGCACTGCAAATTCGGATAGGAGCAACAGTCCAAGCAGACCGTTCATACCCTTTTCCAAAGGGGGTATGCGACATGGCGGAGCGCGGAAGAGACGAAGTGTTTACCATTATCGAGACCCACCCAGAGGAAGGCCCAACAATTGAAGAAATCATGGACACTCTACACGACTGGTTCTATGGACTCCTAGTTACCGGAGAGTTGAGGAGGCATGGTGGGATTAAAGGCAAATTGCTACCATCAGAACAAGAGCTACAGGACATGGAGTGAGTTGCATGATTCAATACGAAGGGAAAAAGGAATACACACCACAAGAGCTCCTGAACTTGATCGAGAGAATCAAGGCAATCGTATACGCCCGTGTCTCAACAGGGGATCAAGTCAAGAACTATTCGATCGAATCGCAGATTAAGCTATGTGTCGATAAGGCAAAACGAGAAATGGGATATCAAGAGAACGAAATCCTAGTGGTCATTGAGCCTGGTGAATCGGGAGATGATCCGAATCGACCTGCACTGAATCACGTCCTCGATATGATCGAAAACGGTGTGGGACGGAAAGTCTTTATGTTGCACCCAAATCGTATGAGTCGCGACCTATACCTGCAAACGATGGTGTCGAGACGGGTATGGGAAAGAGGATGCGACCTTGTCTTTGTAGAGTTTGATGTGGATCCGGATAATCCGGAAAGCATGCTCATGTATAACATCCAAGGGTCGATCGCGCAGTACAACAAAGCGAAAATTCTTGCGGACACAGATCGTGGCCGCAAGACGATGTTGAACAAAAATAAAATACCGGGTATAAGACGGATCTACGGCTATTCCTTTCACAAGGAGCTCGACACCTTGGTCGAAAATCCCGAAGAAAAAGACGTTTATCTACGGATGGTAAGCTGGATTCGATTCGGGAAAGAAGGGCAAGAGATGAGCTGCACAAGGGTTGCAGAGGAGTTATCCTTACTTGGTGTTCCAGGGCCGGACGGAGGCATTTGGTACCAGAGTACGGTGAGTCGTATTCTACGCAATCCGGTCTACCTGGGCACTTATTTTTACGGAAAAACAAAAATCGAAAAGAAACGCGGTCAAAAGCGTCAAGTCGCACAGCCGAAAAACAAATGGTACTCCATTTCAGTACCACGCTATATCGATGAAGAAGCGTATGAGGATGTTCAGCGAAAGCTCAATGACAATGTAAAAAAAGGCCGTGGGGCTAAAACCGATCATTACTTGCTGAAGGGATTGGTACGCTGTGGGAGATGTGGTGCAGCAGTCGGTGCGGCACCGTTGAAACGCTCCCAAAGTGTCACCTACTACTATTATGGCTGTACCAGGAAAACGAAAAAGGGGTTCAAGGTTGGTACCGGTGAGCCGAATCAGGTTTGCCGAGGAAGGAACTGGCGACAGGATGTGGTGGATGAACAAGTTTGGAACTATCTTCTCGATCGTTTACAAGATCCGGATCGGATTATCGCGGAAGTGGTGAAACAGCAACAGGATGTCAAACAAATCGAGGAGCTCCATCAGAAGCAATCAACGCATGAGAAACGGCTCAAAGAGAACAACGACGAGCGAAAGAACTTTTTGCAGCTTTTCGCAAAGGGGCGAATTCGATCGGAAGAAGAGCTTGATGAGCTGCTCGCATCGGTCGATCAGCGCATCGACCATCTGGAGCATGAACTTACGATGGTGAAGGAGGCACTACGAAATGCCTCGATGACAATCGATGAGCTAGAGATTGTAAAGCAAAGCATCGAAGAGTTCCGAAAAATCATTTATCATAACGATTTTAACTTCAAGGCGAAGAAAATGCTTGTGGAGCGCTTCGTTTCCAAAGTAATACTTGGTGAAAACACGATCGAAATCATCACGAGGTGGCACCCCATCTCTCAATCTATCGAACAGAGGAGGCCGTCCGGCTACGGCTGAAACCGGTACAATAATTCATGCAATGGTCAAAGCGATGGAGGATCATAAAAACGATTTCGTCCTCATCTTGGCTGGCTACGGGTATGAAATGGATCTGTTTTTACGCACCAACCCAGGGCTACCATCCCGTTTTCCGATCGTTGTCAATTTTGAAGATTACTCGGAGCATGAACTAATGCAGATCGCCGATACGATGCTGCGCAAGCGCGAGTATAAACTGTCGCCCGACGCGTCCAATAAACTGCGCACGCACTTGCGCACATCTGTGCAGAGTGGTCGGCGGAATTTTAGCAATGCTCGGATGGTGCGCAACGTGATCGAACGCGCGATCCGACTTCAAGCGGTGCGGCTGCTCGATGCGAGCCGAAACTCGCGGGAGGATTTAATGCGCATCGAACCGGATGATTTGGTTTTGGGGGAGGAACTCAAAAATGAGGAACTGTCTCGTGATTGGGAGGACCAACGTCGGTAAGACGATCTTTTGCATCAATTTTGCTGAATTCCTCGGCCTGCAGCGGATGGAAGTGTACTTTCAGCTTCCCGACGGCACCACGCGGCAACGAAAGTTGGACGTGGTCAGCGCTCGGCATGAACTGTCTGGCGTCGGCATGCACAAGACGCGCAGCCTGCAGTCGATCTCGCTCGACCTGCCGCGGGGAAAAGGTACGCGCCAGTTCAAGTTGACCGACTCGACAGGTCTTGCCGATGGGATTCATCCCGATCTTGAGATGCGCGAGGCGATGGCGCAGACGCTGCAAGAGCTGCGCCACGCCGATTGCATTTTGCATCTCGTGGACGCACGGGAGGTGCAAAAAGCGGGCAGTCTTGATGCGCTCGGCGATTTGGACTTGCAGATTGCCGAACTCGGACAGCGCAAAACCGGCTATCTGTGCCTTGCGAACAAGTGCGATCTGCCGGAAGGAAAAAGCGGGTTTCGCTTGCTGCAAAAGGAATTGAAGGGACTGAAACTTCTGCCGATCTCCGCGCTTTACCGCCAAGGATTTCGGGAGGTGAAAGAACATGTTTATCGCTTGGTCTAGCCTCTTTGTCGAATGGTTCGGCATTGTGCTGGCTGGCCTTGTGATCAAACTGATGGACGATTGGCTCGATGTGGAATTTGACCAGTGCATCGGTCGGCACACGTTAGCAATTCGGCTTGGTCGTGCCTGCTTGCCGTACAGTTTGCTCGGCTTTGGTCTGGCCCTGGCGCTCGCACCCGATGTCGCGTTGACGCTGTTTTTGGCCAGCTACGCGATCGGCATGGGACATGATCTGCGCGAGAAGATGCCCACCAAGCTTCCCGGCTGGGTGGAATCATTGGCAGCCGTCAGCTTTTCGGTGTGGGCGACAGACATCCGGCTCACCGTCTGGGCGCTGTTCGTGATGACGACGATCCAGTTGCTCGACGATCTGATGGATCTGCAAAATGACCGCCGATCCGGGCAGAACAATCTGGCGAACCGCTTTGGTTTTGTGGAAGTGACGCTGTTGATGTTTATCTGCTTGTTGGCATCTATCTTGCTGTCGTCGCTAAAAACGGTCGAAGTTTTGCTTGCGGCACCGTTTGTACACATGCTGCTGGCGCTGTTCGGAGGTCTCGGCATACGGGGAAGGAGGGAGGAAGGATGACGCCTTACCTGATCAGTGCCGTTTGCTTGCTGATCGCCATCTTGATCGGTTATGCAACCGGTCGCCGCGTCGGATTTCGAGCGGGCAAAGAGGAAGGGCGGCTGCTCTCCCGCCTCGAACTGCGAGAGCAGAGCTTGCGCAAAGGGGTGTGCCCGACATGCGACAAGTCGGTTGGCACCATACAGCATTGATGACCTCATGTATGGTGCGAAAAGTCGATGAAAAGCACCCAGTCTGAAATTACTCCTTTCCATACAAGCTGGAACAAAAGACCCCTTCTGTGACTGAACCGAACCCCTTAAAGTAGACAATGGGAAAAACCCTCTCCCGTCGAAAATCTACTTTAGGGGTTTTTCATATGACAAGAAAAGGACAGAAACATACTACGTATTCTTTTGAACTGAAGAAGAAAGCAATTGAATTGGGACTGAATGGCATGACGAAGAAGCAGGTGGCAGATGAGTTGGGAATTAACGATTTTAATCGCCTCAAGGTTTGGATGCGAAAGTATAAGACTGGGGGTGAATTCGAACTTGTAGATCAACGTGGGAGACGGGAGAAGTACGTGGATCGGGAGCGCTATATTCGCAAGCTGGAAGTGGAGAACATTGCGCTAAAAAAGGTTTACGAAATCTGGACAAGGAGGGGTCTTCGTGAGGGTCCTTTTTGCCTTCTGATCGAGCGCTGGATCGCAAGGGAGCAGTACGAATCGGAGAGATAGGATGAGCGACGATTGATTGGATGCAGGAGAGACGGAGGGGGTCTGACGAACTTCCCTCCAACGCACACATTTCAGCAGAACTTTCTCATGATCAGTTCAACAGGGCCTCTGGTCATCCATCTTCTCCAGAAGAACGAAAAGAGGAAGGCAAGCACGAAGTAACCACAGCCATATACGATCGCAAAAGAAAGACTTCCATTTTCCATATAGCCTAACGCTTCAAGAAAACCCAATCCGATGATGACGTGCCCGATATAATGAGATAAGGAGAGTTGACCGGTAGCGATCATCGCTTTCGTTAGAAAAGAATTCGCAAACTTGTCGGCCAAATATAAGCTGATCACAAGTACGGCCAACGCGGAACAAGTTCCGGAGAGGACATAAAGCATAGTCGGTGGCATCGGTTTCGTCGTAAACAGATAGGTTGCCGCCTCATGGTCCAGAACAGGAGAGATCCATTTGATCAGGAGGAGGGAAATCAGCTCGAAAATGATCGTTCCAACTGATGCAAAGAGTAGAACTTTCAACCTTTTTCCCTGCGATAGCCAGCCCTTTCTACCGATCCACAAGCCGATCAGAAAAAAGCATAACCATGGAAAGATCGGATGAAAACCATTGAACAATAGATTGCGAAAAAATCCTGTGAATGTCCAAAAATCGGTGTATTCGTGAAAGTTCATACTCCACCCTTTGCTGTAGTCGAACAGGAGCAAAAACAGTTGAGACGCGAAAAGAAAGCTGACAAATAGGCCGAGTATCTTGTTGTCGGAGAGGGTGATCAAGACGGACGCGACGAGCAGAAACACGGCGTAATAGTGCAAAATATCCGCACTCCAACCAATCGCAAGCAAAAACATCCCGGCGAGGAAAAGGAATGTCGCCCTTCGGTACAAACTGTTTCGAGTTTGACGAATCAGTTCCTTGTTCCTCGACGTTCTAATCTTTGCTGTCATGAAGGACACGCCGATGCCCGCCAGCACGACAAACAATGCGGATGCTCGTCCCTCAAACAGTCCTGCGAACGCTCTCAACCAGGGTGCCCCGCCTTCTTCAGCTTGCATGGCGATCTTATAGTTCACGAGAATCATACCAAAGATCGCCAAGGCTCTCGCATAATCAAGACCTGTAATTCGCTGCGACAAATGGCTCATTGCTCATCAACTCCTCTGACAAGGCGTAAGACTGCGCTCTTCCAAATGGCAGCATACTCGTACTCAAACCCAAAGCTTGTGAAATTATCGATGCTGTCCATGATCATGGTCAGCATCTGCGCTTTGATTGACAAATCTCTTCCATCGATCGAGCCAAGCGATGCACCGTGTTGCAACAGTTCAGTAAAACCCGCTCGATATCCATCTAGTATATCTAGCAATCTCTGGGAGTATTTTGTGTTTCTGTAACCAAGCGCTTGATACTGATTCATGATTCGAGAATAATAGGGGTCCTCTTTTTGCTTTTCCACCATGCTCAGACCATCGGAGATCAGCAATGCCACAAAATTATCATTCGTATAATTTTGGACCGAAAAGAATGTTGAAAACCCAATGCTTTTGCAGATCTCGTCCAAAAGAGCATCGATCAGCGACTCTTTTGACACAAAGTGGTAATACAAGGCGGGCTTGGAGATTCCCACCTCTTTTGCGATCATCGCCATGCTTGTCTTCTCAAAACCATGCTCTGCAAACAAACGGTAGCCCGTTTCTAAAATCACTTCATATGTCGAAGTCGTACTCATGTCATCCACCTTTCGCCACACGTTTACTTACCGGTCGGTTAGTAAATGATATTCGATCTTTCCTTTTTTTGCAACAACGTGCGGTGACGCCGCGCACATCTGGTGCGATGGCGCTGATCGGCATTCAGATTCCGCCTACTAAACACCAAAGCACCCTTCGACTTATGTAGCAGGTCGGAGGGCTCTTTTATGCTCGGTGAAAGCAAGTCGATCGCTAGTACCGATTCTTTCGTGAACTGAGGTACAAATTTTCAATGTGGAGAGCAACTAAGTGATCACATTTTATTAACATATAGCAGGAATTAAATTAATATCGTGGTCAAAAATTTCTTTGTGCATACTACAAGGAAAAAATAGACAAACAAATAAATATTTGTTATAGTAGGATAAAATTTACTAGGAGGTAATAATTTTGAAACGAATGCGCGATGTGGTTCTTGGTATTACGATCGGAGTTATCTTGACAACAGGTGTGACAGCAGGAGCCGCAGCAGTTAAGAACTATGTAATGACAGAGGTAACATACCCTGTTTTCGTTAATGGAAAAGAGTACAAAGATACAACGAGACCGATCCTAAACTATGAAGGGAGCACGTATGTTCCACTTGCCAAGCTTGGCGACATCACCGGATTGAATTACATGTGGAATGATAGTGCAAAACGAGTGGAGATCAACACATCTACTGATGTTAAGATCGTCACACCAGTTGATGGAAACATCAGAGATGTGGATGCCGAACTCGCTGAGCGAGAATGGATCAAGAGGTTTACTGAAAACAATCCCGTTGTGACCGCGGACGGCACTTCTTACTTTTATGATGGTGCCTTTGGGATGAATTTCTTCAATGCTTACAATGCTTTCGACAATACAAACAAAGGATTTACCGATGAGGATGATATTCAGTATATTTTGGCGAGGCTGCAAGGAAAAAGTGAACTACCTCCTCGATTGAGCGACGGATGGATCTCGGTCGGAGTGCTCCGAGCAGGATATGGTTTTAACGTGAAAATCGAAGATGATCAAATCCTGTTCGTAGCTCCTCGCCCAATGTACAACCCCGAGGTGATTGCAAAGTTTCCAGTAGCTGAGGCTTGGGAAAACGGAGAGAAGACTGTAAAAGGGGTTCGAATTGTGAAACATGAGGATTACTACTACTTCAGCATCGACGATCTGGCAAAATCAAAAATTATTAAGTAATCTGGAGTTTCCACCCTAGGCTGTCATTCAGATCAAAGACCTCGTTCATTTGAGCGAGGTCTGTTTGTTATCATATGTCCTGCATTCATTTTGGGAGGGGGATGGTGAGTGGGTTGAACCACGAACACTGATTCAAGAAAGGATATCTTACCCCTCTACGCGAACAAAGAAAGTGGATCTATTTTTTGTTAGATTTATCCATGAAAAAACAACGGGGGGCAAACATGAAAATTGGATTTCTGATCGTTGATATGCAAAACATTTTCTTACAAGATCGGATGGAGCGGCTGAATGTGGAAGCAGCTTGTGAGTACATCAATCACGTGGCAGGATTGTTGCGTGAAAAAGATCAGGTTGTCGTCCATGTTCATGACATGGAAGGGTCGGATGAGGATACAGATGTGGAAGCAAGAAATACGATCCCAGAAATCACAGTGGGAGCGAATGACATCCGAATTGAGAAGCAGTATTCAAATGCGTTTTGGAAAACGGATCTCGAACAAGTGCTTCGTGATCAAGAGGTCGGATTGGTGATCGTTGCGGGCTTTGCTGCCGAGCAATGTGTCACTTTTACTTTGAATGGTGCGATGGAAAGAGGGTTTCAATCGGTTCTGCTACAAGGCGGGATTGTGAGCACTTACGCTGATGCGATCAGCTCGATCTATCGCGATCGGCCGGTAACTTCCTACAAGATGATCGAATTCATGATGAGTAACATCAAGTAAAGAAGTGAGCGACGAAAGCGCGCGAAAGAGGAGGAGTTGCTCCCATCCCATGCATCAGAATGCTGCCAGATCAACTTTACCGAATGATCTCCACAAAAGGTAGCAGCTAATCGTCATGGAGGTTACCTTCGAATCCAACAAGTTAACTGAAAGGCTCCTGGCGAGTGGAACGCTCCCGCATCGAATACGCAGAAAAGCCCCGCTCAGTGCCGCCCAGTCCAACGGCTACCAATGCGACTGCCGCAAGCGAAGCGATCCATATTTTTTTCAAAACGATCCCTCCTCCGTTTTTCTCGAACAGCTGATGATCAAGCGATTTCCAGAGCGGACGTACTCGACGAGATCGATCGGATGTACTGAATGATCCTGAGTCGAAGATTGCATGATTCGGAATCGCTTCACTAGGGGTGTTAAATTGGATCTGAATGCTCTATGATGAAAGGCGTAAATCGGTACGATACGAGGTGGAAACAATGAAGCGGATTTGTGTTTATTCCGGCTCTAATCCCGGAAGCAAAGCGTCCTACGTAGAAGCTGCTATCAACTTGGGCAAAGCGATGGTCGCAAACGGCAGCGAGCTGGTGTATGGCGGAGGCAGTCTTGGTCTGATGGGTCGTGTGGCGAATGCGGTGATGGAGCACGATGGGAAAGCGATCGGCGTGATGCCGCGCGGACTGTTTCGTGGCGAGCTAGTGCATCAGAACCTGACGGAGTTGCACGAAGTCGAAACGATGCACGAACGCAAAGCTTTGATGGCCGATTTGGCTGACGGGTTTATTGCGCTTCCAGGCGGGGTCGGAACATTCGAAGAGCTGTTTGAAGCCATTTGCTGGGCGCAAATCGGTCTTCATCAGAAACCGATCGGGTTGCTAAACGTGGAAGGGTTCTTCGACCCTTTGATGAAGATGATGGAGCATTCCGCAAAGGAAGGGTTTATGCGTGCGAGCAGTTTAGAGCTATATATTGTAGAAGAAGATCCGCAAGTGCTGTTGGAGCGGATGAACAGCTACACAGCACCCGTTCAACAGTTGAAGTGGACGGAGTTGGAGAAGTAGTCGATAGAAAGGGAGGGGACGAGCGGTCTACCTCTCTTTCTTTTTGATGAAGAGGAGAGGTCACCCGAACATCGTTGATTGCAGATCTGGATGCGAGAGTTGGAGAACTGCTTATGATCTAGAGGGTTGCCAAATACCCTGTTAATCTCTGTTCGAGGTCTGTTCGTCCTCCCTGTGATCAGTTCTGAGTCGAGCAGAAGATGATTGTCCATATAAACAAAGCCGAGAAACATATCGTTCGAGGATCTGATCGTTGCGCAAAACGGAGTCTGGTGGTGAAAAGCTGCATTCTTTGTCTAATTCCCGCGAATCATCTCATTTCCACGGAAATCAAAAATCATGTATATAATAGAAGGATGTAAAGAGGCATACGAGTAAGGAATGGTTTGTCGGTGGAGGTGATAAACTCCTATGTTTCTTGTAGTTTTGTATTTGGCAGCGATCGTGGCGGCCAATCTGTCTGTCGCTTTTTTTGGTCCCGCGTCTACCATCTTGAATGCGTTCTTGTTCATCGGTCTGGACATCACAACTCGCGATGCCTTGCATGAGCGCTGGCAAGGCAAGCGCTTGTGGATCAACATGGCGTTGCTCGTGCTCACCGGCTCGGTCATCTCCTACCTGCTGAATCGTGAGGCAGGGCAGGTAGCTCTCGCCTCATTTGTTGCGTTCGCGCTCTCTGGCGTCGCTGACACGATCATCTATCATCTGATGCGCCGCTATCCGAAGTGGAAGAAGGTCAACGGATCGAACATCGTCTCCTCGGCGGTCGATTCGATCACCTTTCCCACCATCGCCTTTGGCACGTTTATTCCGTGGGTGGTTGCGGGTCAATTTTTGGCCAAAGTTTTTGGCGGCTACGTTTGGTCACTCATCCTCAACCGCTTTGTCTGGAAGGAAACTCGCGTTAAGGGGTGAGCAGCAGCTCGTTCTTTCACGCGCTGATCAGGCTGTGCTGATCTGGATGTGCTGATCTGGATGATCGATCATTTCCGACCTTTAAGCTGTCGGCTGAAGAAATAGATCGCGCCTGCGAGCAGTGCGAACGCACCGACGAGGAGCAGGGTCGTCTGAGTCGGATCATACCACATGCGGATCTGATACCAGGTTGCGGGGAAGCGAAGCCAGTCGAGCATGCCAAACCGACTCTGACTCCCAGTCGCCAGCACATAGCGACCTGTCCCACCGGATGGGTCATACACTGCGATGTAATAGGTGCCAGGTGCGAGCGATCTGGAGTACAGCTGGTGATCGATGTAGCTCGTCTGGGTGAAGGGCTCGTATGATTCGTCCGCTTCTCCGTTCCAGAGCAGGGTCGCGCGACCCATGTTCGCTGGGAGGTCGAGCGGATAGGAAGGCGGCTCATTTGTCGTCGGCAGGCCCGGTCCGAAGATAAGGAAAGCGGGCCCCCACGATTGATACGCCTGTTTTTTCGGCACGGAGATTCGGGCGTAAAAGGGGGACTCTTCGGTCACGGTCACTTTGTAGAGATCCACTTGACGGGGCGTTTTTAACTCGCCGTAGATCGCGTATGAGGTGAGCGGATCGGGGATTTCATACGCCTGTTCATATCCGTTGATGCTGCGCTCCACTAAGATCGGCTTGTGCGTCATGGCGGATGCGGGCAGGAAGAGAGCAGCGACCAGCAGAGCGAGCATGTACATGAACAGGTGAGAGCGCTGTTTGGCGAATCGTTTCATCAGGGGGGATCACCTCCTTGTACCAGACATATGCGCTCGTAGATCGGGACAGACTGTTTTTCTGCGAATTGTCCCCGCTCGCTCGATCGGGTAAGATGAAAGGGTTTCTGATGGATGGACGATACATCGAGAGATGGATGGACGATACATCGAGAATGGTGGATGATGCATGTCGAAAATGCTGATGATCTCCTATTACGCACCACCGATTCTGAACGCAGAATCGATCTTGGTTGCGAAGACGTTAAAGTTCTTATCGAAAGAATATCAGATCGATCTGCTGACCGTCGGGGAGGAGACCGATTTTAAGCAAGACCCGTTTTTGCTCGAAGAGATGGGCGGGGAGGTCAACGTGATCCGAGCGGCCAATCCGAAGCCGTCTTCTCGCCTGATGCGCAAAATCTATCGGGAGGCGGTCGCTCGACTGTCAGCGCTGGACAACCCGATCTGGCAACGCCGAGCAGAGCGGGCAGCGATCGATCTCGGGGGCGATTATGATGTGCTCTACAGCCGCTCGCAACCGGGAGCTAGCCATGTGGTTGCCTTGCGCGTCAAGGAGCGGTACGGAACGCCTTGGGTCGCGCAATTTAGCGATCCGTGGGGGCACAATCCATATCATCAGCTGCAGGGGAAGGCAAAGCGAGCGGTCGAACGGCTGGAGCAACAGGTGATTGAGCGGGCCGATCATCTGATCTTTCCGACGCTTGAGATGCGCGATCTCTACGCATCTGTGTATCGAGGGGCAGATGTGGAGAATCGTTCAACTGTGCTTCCTCATCATTTTGATGCCGCTTTGTATCAGGGCGGTGCGGCGAAAAAGCGGGATAGGAAAATTGTGATGTCCTACATCGGGGACTTCTATGGGCTGCGCAGTCCCGCCCCGCTGATTAAAGGTCTGACCTTTTTGAAGGAAAAGCGTCCCGATCTGGTGGAGCGATTGGAATTGCAGGTGGTCGGCAATGTGGAACGAACGTTCCATCCGCTGCTCGAAGCGGCAGAAAAAACGCTCGGTGTACAGGTGACGCGGGTCGGGCAAGTGCCGTTTCGGAAAAGTTTGGAGCTGATGGCGGAGAGCGATCTGCTGTTGCTCGTCGATGCGCCAAGCGATGTCAACCTGTTTTTATCGTCCAAGCTGATCGATTATCTCGGGGCGTATCGCCCGATTCTCGGCATCACGTCGACCAAGGGCACAGCAGGTCGTCTGCTGCAAAGCTATGGGTGGCAGGTGCACCATCCGGACGATGTACAAGGGATAGCAAACGCGCTGGAGACCTATCTCAGTCAGCTCGCGCAGCTGCAGGAGCGAGCGCGCAACACAGATATTGATGCGTTTCGCTCGGAGAGCGTGGTCAGCGAGCTGACTGCGATCTGTGAGCGTGTACGGCACAGGTAGGGTAGGTTCGATCGTAAAGCTGGGCACCGCGCAGCTCCTGCGTGCTCAGATC
>NZ_JBHUIO010000002.1:165527-803397 GCF_042682745.1 Tumebacillus lipolyticus
AACATCCTACAGGTAGGACGTTTGGAGCGGTCATCCGATTCTCTATTTCGCCTGATGATCGTTCCATGCGCTTTTGATCTTATCCTGTGCGAAGCCCATGATCACCTCGTCACCGATCTGAAAAACAGGTGTGGCGCTTGCGCCGAGCCGAATCAGCTCTTGCAGGTATTTGTCATCTTTGCGAATGTCGCGATCTTCAAAAGGGATCTTTTGATTGGTCATCCATGTCTTCGCTTCGAAGCAAGGCGGACAGGTCGGTTGGGTGTAGATGATTACTTTCTTGTTGGCCATCTGGATCAGCTCCATCCTTTGTTTTCTTTATCATATGCAGGTTTGCTCCGTATTTCTGTAAGCGAGCAAACAGATTGGCGGGCGCAACTTGGGGAATCGGTAAAAAAGTCAAGGCACTGCACGTAAAAAAGTGCTATACTTTTAGGGCATTTGCTATCGTAACGAAAGGGGAATGCTGCTTGCTTTTGAAAAAGAGCTACATGCCGCTTTTGATTGTGGCGACAGCTGTTTTGTTTTTTGCGATCTTCCGCGTCCAAAATTGGGGTTGGCTCAGCCTTGTGGTGTTGCTCCTCGCTTTGATCGGAACAAGAAAAGATGCCGAAAAAATTTCGTGGCAAACGTTTATGCCCGCAGGCTTTATGACCCTGGTCGCCTTTTATTTGATCTACAACTACGGCGGTTCGATGTGGGAGAAGGTGATCACCTTCCAGACGGAAAACATCCGCCACTACTTCCAATGGAACGAATGGTTTAACTCGATTCCATTCAATGATGCAGCTTGGGCGCGCATCTGGCAACCTGAATGGTTGACCAAGTATTTTGCCTGGGTTTACATGAACGGCTTTACGCTGTCTTACTGGATCTGTGTGATTCGCGCCTTTTTCACTAAAGACGTCAAGCGACTCGCGCTCTATTCGCTGGCGGGCTATCTCTTGCAGGTGCCGCTGATCTTGCCTTTTTACAACACGATTCTGTTGCAAGAGGTGTGGTTTGTACAGGGCACGCCAGATCTGCTCGCACGTGATCTGACTCCTGAGCAGCAATACTCCACCGCTTGGAACTGTTTCCCGTCGATGCATACCTCGATCGCGTTTGCGGCCATTCTGCTGTCGTGGCGCGAGAAGAGCCGCTGGTACAAGTGGGTGATCGGGATCTATTGCTGGTCTATCATCTTCTCCACGCTGTATCTGAAGATTCACTGGGTGATCGACATGATCGCTGGGATGCTGTTCGCCTACGGCTGTGTAAAGCTGGCCGATCTGATCGTCAAATCGAAGTTCTTCGATAAGTTTGTCGAGCGCTTCCATTCGATCGGGGATTGGATGCAGTCTGGAAAGCTGCAGCTGCGAGCGACCAAGCTGGAGACAGCTTCCACAGATAATGAAAAAGAGAAACAGAAAGAAGAAAAGTGATCGAAAATCAAGTCGGGGAGCAACGATCCCCGACTTTTTGTTAGTTTCCTCACATTCGGGGAAAATATGTTGTGGTACTATAAGTTTCAAAAGTAAAGTTAGTGACGAATGGGAGGAAGTTGCGCATGGCGAGGCAAGTGATTCTAGCAGCAGATCGGTATCATTCTGAGATCGACTGGCTAAAAAGCTATTGGCATTTTTCATTTGACCATTATTATGACCCGAACAACCGGAATTTTGGTAACTTGCGCGTCTTCAATGAGGACTGGATCAAACCGAGCACCGGCTTTGGCATGCATCCTCATCGCGACATGGAGATCGTGACGTTTGTGGTGTCTGGCGAGTTGACACACGAAGATTCGATGGGCAACAAAGGTGTGATCAAAGCGGGTGAAGTACAGCGCATGACGGCGGGGACTGGCGTATTCCACTCCGAGTACAACCACTCCTCCGATACGACCGTCCATCTGTTGCAGATGTGGGTATTCCCCGATCAAGCGGGTCTGACTCCTTCATGGGAGCAGAAGCCTTTTACCCAAGAGCAGCGCAAAAACAACTGGTTGCCCGTCGTCTCCGGCTCGCAAAGAGGAGAGGCGCTGCACATTCACCAAGATGTGACGTTTTATGTGACCTCGTTGGATGCGGGGCAATCGCTGACACAGGAGTTGAACGGGCGAGCTGCTTATCTGTTTGTGATCGCAGGCTCTGTAAAATGCGGGGAGCAAACGCTCACAGCGGGTGATCAGGTGAAGATGGTCGATGAGGAGCGGCTGGTCGTAGCGGCAGATGCGGACAGCGAGATGATCTTGATCGAGGTATAAGCGAAGCAGTGCGAGTGGAGTCGTGAGCAAGCGAGTTTCACATGGAGAGATGAAAAAGGGAGCTCGCTCAGGTCGAGGCGATCTCCCTTTATTTTTCCACGGTGAATGCGGCTGACGTTTCCACTCGGGTCGGCGATTCGAAGTTGATCGACTGGTCCTCGTTGTGGGTGAGGAGGGTGGAGCGGACGATGATCTGGTAGGTGCCCGGTTGGACATTTTGCTTTTGTTGATGATCTTTTGCTTGAAAGGTCACTTGTTCGGTGATCGTTTCGTTCGGTTTCAACTCTTTCGCACCCATGATTTCTGCACACGCTTTCGGCTCCCCTTGCTCAACCTCAACAAAATGGCGACCGGAATCGATCGGAATTTCAATCTGAACGCCCGAGTCGCAACTGTTCACCGTCTGGTAGTACAGCGATTGGTCGGTGGTGTTGCGAATGACAGCCAGCGCGAGCACTTCGTCGCCAGGTTTATATTTGACTTGACTCGCTTTGAGCACGATCTCAAGGCCGTTCGATTGAACGCTGTGGAAGAGGCCGGGAATCTCTTCCGGTTCGAGGGCGGCCGGTTTCTCTTCTCTGCTGCTCCCATCTCCGCAACCGGTGAGGCTGAACAGCAAGGCGCAACAGATCAAGGCGGGGAACGTCTTTTTCACGAGGAACACCTCCGTCTGAACTGATTGGATCGATCGTTCTCATTCGCTTAGTATGACGCGATGCAAGGAAGTTTTGTTACATATTTTCTCGAACAGATAAGGAGGTCTCCGCGGAGACCTCCTTTTTATCTGTTGGCGAGACAATCGGCGAAAGCTTTGGCGTAAGGCGGCAAGTCAGGCGGACGGCGGGAGGAGATGATATGCCCGTCGATGACGACCGGCTCGTCGATCCAGATCGCCCCCGCGTTTTCCATATCATCGCGGATGCCCGGGGTGGATGTGACTTTGACACCTTGCAGAATCTTGGCGGAGATCAATACCCAGCCGGCGTGGCAGATTTGCCCGATCGGCTTTTTGGCTGCATCCATCTCTTTGACCAGCTGCAACACGTCAGGGTAGCGCCGCAGTTTGTCTGGTGACCATCCGCCAGGGACGAGGATCGCATCATAGTCGGATGCCTGTACATCGCCAAAAGCATGATCAGCAAGGGCGGGAACGCCATATTTTCCGAGATACGTTTCATTCGCCTTCGGGCCAACGAGGTGAACTTCTGCGCCTTCTTCACGCAGGCGAAGCACAGGGTACCACAGTTCGAGGTCTTCAAATTCATGTTCGACCAGTTGAATCACTTTTTTTCCTTGGAGTCGCATCAGATTCCCTCCTCAGTTTGTTCCAGTCTGACTGTATCACAGATCGTTTTTGAGTAAAAATGCTCGAATGTTCTGTACAATAGATATAGGCGTAATTTACATATCGTTTGGACAATACTTCACCGGCATGTAAATATATATAAGGATATTGAACTGAAATAAAAAATAGTCTTGTATATTCTGATGAAATATATTATTCTGAAAATGGCGTTTATTACAGTTGTGAGAAAGGGAGCGAAGAGATGAAGAAAAAGACGATCTTGCTGACAGCACTGGCGCTAGGATTGACCACTGTTGCGGGGCTGACTCCAAGCGCGGAACCAGTGAAAGCAGCAAGTGTGACAAAAAAGTATCTTGTAGTGTTCAAAAATGAATCGAACTTGCCGAGCAACGTGGACAGCCTGTTGAAAAACGCAGGGGGAACGGTCACCAAGAAGCTGGACAACCTCGGGGCGGTTCAGGTGGAGAGCAACAATCCGCAGTTCAACACTGTGCTGAAATCCTCTCCGTACGTAAGCACCGTCAGCGTAGAGGGCACGATCTTCCCCGATGTTTTGCAAGGGGTTCCAATGGAAACCCTCGACACGGAAGAAACGGCGACCGGCACGCACGATCTGTATGATAAATATGGATGGGATATTAAGCAGGTTACGAACAACGGCGAATCTTGGAATCTTAAAGGTGGTACTGGGAAATCGAGCGATGGCAAAGACATTGTCGTCGGTGTAATCGATACTGGGATTGATTATAACCACCCTGATCTGAAGGATAACTACGTCTACGGCAAGTCGTTTGTACCGGGGTACAGCGACCCGATCGATGACAAAGGCCATGGTACGCACGTGGCAGGTGCTATCGCTGCAAACGGGCGTGTCGTCGGTGTCGGCCCGCAGCTGAAGATCGCTTCGTACCGCGTGTTCGGCCCGACTGGCGGTGCGGCAACTTCTGATATCGCAGCCGCTTTGCAAGCTGCTGGCGATGACAATGTCGATGTGGTCAACATGTCTCTTGGCGGATACAACTGGTTGCATGACCCGGAGAGTACCCCAGGCGAAATCATCGCTGACCAACTGCTCTTTGAACGAGCGATTTCCTACGCAACGAAAAAAGGCGTGACGGTTGTCGGCTCTTCCGGAAACAACGGCGTCAACCTGTCCAACCCGATTCAGCTGACGAAAGATCTGTACGGCCCGGATGCGAAAGGACCTACCTTCCGCAGCCCGAGCAGTCCGCTGATGCTGCGCGTTGCTGCGAACGGCATCGGGTTGAACCGTGCGTACTACTCCAACTATGGAGCGGCGCACATCCATGTTTCGGCACCAGGCGGTGACTACGGTCCGCTGTGGCAACCGGGTGGAGATCCGTCGCTGATGGACGGAAACGCGCGCTGCCTGTCCACCTATCCGGGTGGCGGCTACGCATGGTCGATCGGCACTTCGATGGCATCGCCGAAAGCTGCTGCTCTGGCAGGCGTGATCATCGCAAAACATGGGAAGGACAAGCTGTCCCCCGCTCAAGTGAAGAATAAGATCATGGGCAACACGACAGACATTCTGAACAAAGGGTTTGACCAATACTCTGGTTTCGGGTTGATCAACGCGACGAAAGCGCTCAACAGCAAATTCTAAGCGTTGCTTCGGCAGCGAAATGGACATGAGGAACGGTGAAAGTCCCCTGTGCAACTTGCGCACGGGGGATTTTTGTCGTTTTGGTGCGGGGCACGATCGGTGGGGGATCGCTTTTCTGATGGCGAGAAGTGCGAAGTGCGTTTCGCAGCTCGCAGGACTTTGCAGCGAGAGAGAGACCGATCCACATTGTTTTTTATGAATCGAGAGCGTGATATGTAAGGGAAGTTGTATTAACAACAGTTTGTCTGTTAGATTCGGAAGGTATTTCATTAATGCCTGAAGAACTATCAGTGTAGTTACTAATAAGAATTAATATAGTTCTATACATAGACTTAGATCATGACTTGGAAAAAAATGATCGGATACTTCGTAAAGGAGGATGTCAGATGATCCATATGCCAGCCGTTCGCGAGCGAACGGAGCCTGCTTTGCACGCTGTCAAAACAGAAGTGATTTCTCTCCCCGTTCAGTTGCCAGAAGCTGTCGACCTGCAGGTCGGAGCGTCTGCGCTTGCTGCTCTCCTGTATCGTTATACAGGCGAGGAACTGATTTACATACAAATGGTGGACGCTTTGCTGATGTGGCAACCGGCAGCTGAGATGCCATTTGCGCAGTTTGTACAAACTGCAGAACAGGTTAAGCATGGCGATCAAGAGTCGCTCGACGTGTTGTACTCGTCGCTGGAAGCGGAAGCGGATTTTTCAGCACAGGCTCAGGCTGTCTTGGAGCGATCGTCTGCTGAGATTGCACTTTTTGTTTCTCACAGGGGAGAAGGGTTGTTCATTTGCCGAACGGATCGTCTGTCAAAAGCTCTGCTCTCCCAGCTCGGGGATCATTATGTCAGGTTGCTCGACGCTGTGATCGCCGATCCGGGCAAGCGGTTAAAAGATCTGCCGTTGCTCTCCGAAGCGGAACGCACTCGGCAGCTTGTGGAGTGGAATGATGCAAGTCTTGCTCTCCCGCCTCTGTGCAGTCTGCACGAGCTGTTCGCTCGACAGGCGGCAGAGACGCCCGATCGGGTGGCGGTGGTTTGTGGAGCAGACTTTTTGACGTTTGCCGATCTCAATCGAAGGGCAAACCGGCTGGCGCATCATCTACAGCGGCTGGGAATCGGGCCTGAGCGGACGGTCGGCCTTTGCCTGTCGGTCGGAATCGAGCTGATGATCGCGCTTCTCGCCGTCTGGAAGGCGGGGGGAGCTTATGTGCCGATCGACCCCGCCTATCCGAAAGAGCGCAAGCTGTATGTGATCGAGGATGCGGAGCTTTCCGTACTGCTCACTGAGAGCAGATTGGTCGGCGCATTGCCAGCGCATCAGGCGATCCAGTTGACGCTCGATCAGATCGAACCGGATCTCGCCAGTGAAGCGGATACCGATCCGAGCTGTGCGGGACACCCGCAGCAGCTCGCATACATCATCTATACGTCCGGTTCAACCGGCAAGCCGAAAGGAGTGCTGATCGAGCACGCCTCTTTGTTCAACCATCTGCATGCGCTGCGTCATGCGATCTACCAGCAACAGGAGCGACCGCTTCAGGTAGCGCTCAACTCCTCGCTGGCGTTCGACGCTTCGCTCGCCCAGATCGAACTGATGCTGCAGGGGCACACGCTCCACTTGCTCGTTGAGGAGGTGCGCCTCGACCCGCAAAAGCTGGTCGAGTATGTTCGCGAGCGGAAGATCGATGTTTTGGACGGAACGCCTTCACAAGTTCGTCTCCTGTTGCGTGCAGGTCTTTTGGCGCGCGGTCAACATCTGCCATCTGTGATGCTGATCGGTGGAGAAGCGATCGATCAGCAGCTGTGGCGCGAGTTGGCAGCCGCAAGCGAGACGGCCTGTTACAACGTCTACGGTCCGACGGAAAACACGATCGATGCGCTCTATTGTCAGATCAAAGCTGATCAGCAAGGGCCTGCGCTCGGTCGTCCGATCCCCAATGTGGAGGTCTACATCGTCGACGAGCATCTGCAGCCGGTGCCGGTCGGTGTCCCCGGTGAACTGCTGATCGGTGGTCGAGGCTTGGCGCGCGGTTACTTACATCGTCCTGCGCTGACCGCTGAAAAATTTATCCCGCATCCGTTTGCGACGGAGAACGGCACCCGTCTCTACCGGACGGGCGATCTGGCTTGTTACCGGGCGGACGGCACGGTCGAGTTTTTAGGTCGACTTGATGATCAGGTCAAACTGAACGGTTTTCGCATCGAGCTGTCGGAGATCGCGAAGGTGATCGCTGAGCACCCGTCTGTCGCAGATGCGGTGGTGCTTGTTCGCGAAGACGAGCCAGCTTTTTCGCGACTCGTCGCGTATGTGATCAGCAGCACCATCAGTCTCTCCAGCCGAGAACTGCAGGCGTTCGTCCGCCAGTATTTGCCCTCGTATATGGTTCCGGTCTCGTTCGTCTTTCTGGACAGCTTCCCGTTGACCGTCAATGGAAAACTGGATCAAAGAGCGCTGCCGACTCCAGACTTGATCGACTGTGAAGAAGCAGCGGAGTATGAAGCGCCTCGTGATCGGACAGAGCGGAAGGTAGCAGAGCTGTTCGCCAGGCTGCTCGGGCGGACGAGAGTGGGGGTGCGAGCCGACTTTTTTGACCTGGGTGGCAACTCGTTGCTCGCCGCTCAAGCGGTGTCCCGACTGCACGACACGTTCGGTGTCGAACTGTCGGTCCGCACCTTGTTCGAATCGCCGACTGTGGCAGAGCTCTCCGAACAGGTCGAATCGGCGATCGCTGCTGGAGCCTCGTTTCATCTCCCCCCGATCACCAACCGTTCTCGCGAGGCTCCCTTGCCGCTTTCGCATGCTCAACAGCGCATGTGGTTTCTCGACCAGTTTGAGCAAAACAGCGCCTTGTACAACATCCCAACGGGGATACGGCTGAGCGGATCGCTCAATCTGGAGGCGCTGAGCAAGAGCTTCTATGCGGTGGTCGAGCGCCACGAAGCGCTCCGCACCACGTTTTCCCTGCAGGGGGAGCAGCCCGTTCAGGTGATCGCCGCAGCTCCTGCGGACAACATGTTTACCGTGATCGATTTGAGCGATTATCCCGGCGATCCGGACGCAGAAGTTCACCAGCTGACAACAGAGGTGGCAGAGCGACCGTTTGATCTGCAAAAGGGTCCCTTGCTGCACGCCGCGCTGTTTCGCCTGTCTGCTGTGGAGCATGTGCTGATCATCAATCTCCACCACAGCGTGGCAGATGGTTGGTCGCTGGGCGTGTTTACAGAAGAGCTCGCCATGCTGTATCGCCACTATGCGGCGGGAGCGGCGGTTCAACTTCCGGAACTCCCCTTTCAATATGCAGACTATGCGGCCTGGCAGCAGGAGTGGTTGCAAGGCGAGGTGTTGCAGTCGCAGATCTCCTTCTGGCGCGAGCAGCTTGATGGGGCACCGCCGATCTTGCAGTTGCCGACCGATCGCCCCCGTCCGGCAACACGATCAGTCCGCGGTTCCACCGAGCTTTTTCTCGTGCCTCGTCAGGTGCTCGACAAGCTGAACGAGCTGTGCAGACGGGAAGGCGCATCGCTTTATATGTGCTTGCTCGCTGGCTTTAAGACGTTGCTCTACCGCTACTCTGGCCAAGCGGATCTCTCGGTTGGCTCGCCTGTGGCAGGTCGTCATCGCGGAGAGACGGAAAATCTGATCGGCTTTTTTGTCAACACGCTGGTGATGCGCACACAGCTGTCTGGCGAAATGTCATTTGTCGATCTGCTGCAACAGGTGCGCGACGTGTCGCTGCGCGCGTTTGCCAACCAAGATCTGCCGTTCGACCGTCTTGTCGAAGAGCTGGTACTGGAGCGCGACCTGAGCAGTTCACCGCTGTTTCAAGTGCTGTTCGTCCTCCAAAATGCTTTCTATGAGACGGTGCAGTTCCCCGACATCCAATCGGAAGAGTTTTTTGTCGACACCAGCACTGCCAAATTTGATCTGACTCTGCAGATGCACGAAGCGGAGCAGGGGCTGGTCGCATCGCTCGAATACAGCACCGATCTGTTTGATCGGGCGACCATTTTGCGGATGATCGTTCATCTGCAAAACTTGTTCCAATCGATCGTGGAACGGCCGGAGATGGAGATCGGCAAGCTGTCGATGCTGACTGAGGCGGAGACGAGGCAGCTGCTCTTCGACTGGAACGATACGCGTGCGGACTATCCAGAGGACAAGTGCATGCATCAGCTGTTCGAGTTCTTCGCTGCGCAAACGCCAGACGAGATTGCGCTGGTCTATCGCGATGAGCGGATGACCTATCGAGAATTGAACGAGCGAGCCAACCGATTGGCTCACTATCTGCAGAACGTCGGGGTTGGGCCTGAGGTGATCGTCGGCATCTGCCTAGAGCGATCGCTCGACATGGTGATTGGCTTGCTCGGGATTTTAAAGGCGGGCGGGGCGTTTGTCGCACTCGACCCAGCCTATCCGAAAGATCGGCTCGCCTTCGTGATGGAAGACACGTCGATCCCCTTTGTCCTCACTCAATCCTCTGTTCAGGATGTACTGCCAGCACATTCTGGCCGGCTGATCCTGCTCGATCGGGATCGGGAAGCGATCGACAGCCAGAGCCCCGAAGATCTGCAGAGCGGGGTCGGGCCGGACAACCTGATCTACTTGATCTACACGTCCGGTTCAACGGGGAGACCGAAGGCAATCGCGATGCGCCATCAGCCTTTGACCAACATGACGTGGTGGCAGGTGAACTCGTTTGCGCATCGCGGCAAAGCGCGCGTGCTCCAGTTTGCTTCGCTCAATTTTGATGTCTCCTATCAGGAGCTGTTCACCACTTTCTACCAGGGCGGCACGGTGATCATCCCCGATGAGGAGACACGCCGCGACTCGCACAAGCTGCTCGAACTGATCGTCGAGCAAAGAATTGAGCGAATCTTCCTTCCCTTTATCCTCTTGACCCAATTGGCTGAAGTCGGAGAGAGCGGAGGCCCGCTGCCACACGATCTGCGAGAGATCATCACCGCGGGCGAGCAGCTGCAGATGACTGCGAGCATCGTCTCTTGGTTGGAGAAGCTCGGCTGTCCCTTGCACAATCAGTACGGCCCTTCTGAAGCGCACGTGGTCACCTGCAACACGCTGACCGGCGCTCCTCGCGAGTGGCCCGTTTTGCCGGCGGTCGGCAAGCCGATCGCCAACGTGCAGATCTACGTGCTCGATCCGTACATGCACCCTGTGCCGATCGGGGTCAGTGGAGAGGTATACGTCGGCGGGGACTGTCTCGCCCGCGGCTACTTCAATCGTCCGGAGTTGACCGAACGCGTCTTTCTGGCCGATCCGTTCGCGAAGCGTCCAGGCGCCAAGCTGTATAAGACGGGAGACCTCGCGCGATGGCTGCCAGATGGCAGTCTGGAGTTTCTCGGACGAACTGATGATCAGGTGAAGATTCGCGGCTTTCGCGTCGAGCTAGGCGAGATCACCGCGGTGCTCAGCAAACATCCAGAGCTGAAAGAGGTCGCGGTCATCGCCCGCGAAGACCAGCCGGGCAACAAACGGCTCGTCGCCTATGTCGTCCCCCTGCTGCCAGACAGGGCACCGACGATCGCCAACCTGTCGGAGCACATCCTGAAGACGCTGCCCAAACATATGGTGCCTTCCGCTTTTGTCGTGATGGACAAGCTTCCCTTGACGCATAACGGAAAGCTTGAACGCAAAGCGCTTCCGATGCCAGAGCAGGCTCGCGCTAAGGTCGACTTGGTAAAAGCGCCGCGCACTCCGGTCGAAGCGATCATCGCAGGTGCGTGGGCAGAAGTGCTCGGCTGCGAACAGATCAGCATCGAGGACAACTTTTTTGAGCTGGGTGGACACTCGCTGTTGGCGACCCGAGTAGTTACGCGACTGAAGCAGGCTTGGCAGATCGATCTGCCAGTTCGTGCGCTCTTCCAATCGCCGACTGTCGCACAGTTGGCGCAGCAGATCGAATCGATCACTCGGGGGGAGGGGGAGCAACTTCCGCCGCTCACCAAGCTGGCTCGCCAGGGCGATATCCCGCTGTCGTTCGCCCAACAGCGACTTTGGTTTTTCGATCAGCTGTCAGAAGAAAGGGCGCTCTATAACGTCCCGACGCTCTGGAAGATCAACGGTTCCCTGCAGCTGGAAGCGCTGCGATGGAGTCTGAACCGCATCGTCGAGCGTCATGAAGCGCTGCGCACCTCGTTTCAAGAAAAAGCGGGTGAGCCGATCCAAGTGATCTCTCCACCCTTTGAGGTGCCGCTGCTTGAGACCGATCTGACCCATCTGGGTGCGGGTGCCACGGCGGAGGCGCGACTGCGGGCCAAGCATGCTGCCGCGATCCCGTTCGACCTGGCGACAGGGCGGCTGATCAGAGCGCACGTGTATCGAACAGCTGCTCAGGAAACGCTTCTGCTGCTCAATTTGCATCATATCGTGTCTGACGGCTGGTCGATCGGGGTGCTGTGGAAGGAGCTAGCCGCTCTGTACGAGTCGTTTCTCGACGCGGAGCCGATCGACCTGCCAAACTTGGAGATCCAGTACGCAGACTTTGCCCGGTGGAAGCGGGATTGGATGCGGGGTGACCTGCTCGCCAAACGGTTGGAATTTTGGCGCGACCAATTGAAAGGCCCGTTGCCGGTGCTGCACCTCCCGACCGATCATCCGCGGGGGGAGATGCAGACCTACCGCGGCTACACTCGCGGGAACCTGTTGTCCCAGAGCTTGCATCAACAGTTAAACGAGCTTGCAAAGCGTCAAGGTGTGACGCTGTACATGCTGTTGCTCGCGGCTTATATGACGCTGCTGTTCCGGCTGACCGGGCAAAGCGATCAGCTGGTCGGCTCGCCGATCGCCAATCGCAACCGAGCGGAGACGGAAGAGCTGATCGGATTTTTTGTCAACACGATCGTCTTGCGCGTCAATCTGGCAGACAATCCGCAGTTTTCCGAAGTTGTAAAAAAGGTGCGGGATACCGCTTTGGCAGCTTATGCACATCAGGATGTTCCGTTCGACAAACTGGTCGAACTGCATCCTGATCGCGATCCGCGCTTCTCCCCGCTGTTTCAGACGATGTTCGTCCTGCAAAACAATCGGACACCTGCTGGCAAGCTGGCCGATTTGACGGTCGAAGCGCAGACGTTGGACAACGATGTGGCCAAGTTTGAGCTAACTCTCTATATGGAAGAGAAAGCGGATGGACTGTTGGCCGAGTTTGAGTACAACAGCGACCTGTTTGCCGATCGCACGATCGCTCGCCTTCAACAGCACTGGCAAGCATTGCTTGCGGGGATCGCAGAAGCGCCAGATAGGCGCATCTCCGCTCTGCCGATCGTTTCTGCTGAAGATGGAGCGGTGGATGAAGCGGAGCTGGAGGAGCTGTTTTAAGAAAAAAGGGAGGGTTGTCTGTGAACTATCTGTCTAAAGAAAACGTGCAAGAAGTTCTTGAATTGTCTTTGCTACAGACACAGATTTACAACCAGGAGAGCTGGGAGAGCGCCTCGACGCAGATCGAACAGGTTCGCTTGCAGCTGGATGGTTCGCTCGATCCTGACGCGTTTGAAACGGCCGTTTTGCACATCATCGCACAGCATCCGCCCTTGCGAACCGTCTTCCGTCCCGTTCGCGGGAGGGTGGTGCAGGCTGTGCTGAAGACTCGCCCGATCCACGTGCAAGTTCTCGACCTGCGCGGGATGGAGGAGGACGAGCGCGCGTCTGCCCTCGATGCGGCCGCACTTGCGGATCGCCAACCGTTTCACCTCGGCGAAGGCCCGCTGGTGCGCGTGACAGCCGCCCAGACTGACGAGATCAGCGCAGCGGTGATCTGGACGCATCACAGCGCGATCTTCGATGAGCGGAGCAGGCGGCTGGTGCAGAGCGAGTTGCTCACCGCGTACCAGACGGCGGTGAGCGGTCAGTCGCTCGACGCGGTTGCCCGCCCGGCCTACAAAGACTACCTGAACTGGGTAAACGCACAGGATCGCTCTGCGGCGCGCTCCTTTTGGGCGGATCAGCTCGCTTCGTTTGAAACGGCGACGCCGCTTTTCAGCCTCGCTCCAAGCGCAGATCGTTCGGCGGGCAGTTGTGTTCGAACGCTTTCCACCACCCTGTCGGAGCGCTTGAAGCGGATGGCGCAGACGCAGGGGGTGACGGGCGCAACGCTGGTGCAGGCCGCGTGGGCGCTGCTGCTCAACCTGTATTCTCGTGAGGAGCGGGTGACGTTTGGCAATCGATATGATGGGCGTCCCGCATCGCTCGCAGGTGCAGAGCAGATGGTCGGGCGATTCGCCAACCTCTTGCCTCTGCACGTGCTGATCGACGGAGAAGAGCAGGTCGCCGCTTTTCTGAAGCGGCTGTGGGAGCAGACGGAGCAGATGAGCCGCTTTGCGATGATTCCTCTTGCCGAAGTGCGCGACTACGCAGGTCTGGCCAGCGATCAAGAACTGTTTACCCACTCGCTGCATCTCGATCTGCAGCTGCACGGCACGGCTGAGTCTGGTGTGAAAGTGGTCGACCGACAGCAGGGCGAGACGACCGACTTCGCCCTGCATGCTGAGCTTGGCGAAAGGTGGCAGTTCCTCGCCGCTTTTGCGGGGGAGCGCCTCGACGAGCAGACGGTAGCTGCGCAGCTCGCTCACCTCGAAGCTCTTTTGCACAGCATGGTCGATCAGCCGGATGCGCGCATTCGCGATCTGCAGTTCCTCCCGGAGGCTGATCGCACCCTGCTCGCCAGCATGCGCGGAGAGCGGCGAGATCTGGGTGAACAGCTTGCCCATCAGGTGATCGAAAGCTGTGCGCTCACTCGACCTGAGCAGATCGCGGCGATCTGCGAGGCGGAGCGGATCACCTATCGAACGCTCAATGAAAAGGCGAACCGCATGGCGCATTTCCTTCGCGAGCAGAACGTGGGGAGGGACGACCTCGTCGCGCTGTTCGCCGAGCGAGGGATCGACATGCTGATCGCGATTCTCGCCGTGCTGAAGGCGGGCGGCGCCTATGTGCCGCTCGATCCCGCTCATCCGGATGTGCGCCTGGCTGCGATGGTCGAATCGGCAGGTATCAAAGTGATCCTGACCGAGGCGCAATTGTTCGATCGCAGCTGTCAGCTGGCGGGGAGCGCGCCGGTCTGTCTGCTGGACGACTGGGAGGCACTCGCCGATCAACCTGTTACGAACCCTGACTGCATCAATCTTCCGGGCGATCTTGCCAACGTGTTTTTCACATCTGGATCGACGGGGCTGCCAAAAGGAGCGATGGTCGAGCACATCGGGATGCTCAACCACCTGTACGCCAAAATCGATCTGCTTGAACTGAACGAAACGTCTGTCGTCGCGCAAAACGCATCGCACTGTTTTGACATCTCAGTCTGGCAGTTCCTCGCTCCGCTGATGGTGGGGGGGACGGTGGCGATCTTCCAAAATGAGATTGCGATCGATCCGCAGGCGTTGCTCGCCTCCGTCCAGCGCACAGGTGTGACGATCCTTGAGATGGTGCCCGCTGTGATCGAAATGTTTTTGCAGGCGGCTGCCGATCAGCCAGACCTGTCCGCACTGCCAAAGCTGCGCTACATGATCTCGACCGGCGAGGGCCTGCGCAGCCGTCAGTGCTTGCGCTGGCTGGAGGCGTATCCGCATGTGCAGGTGGTCAACACGTACGGGGCGACCGAGTGTTCAGACGATACGTCGCACAAGGTGATCGGTGCGGATCAGATGGCAGGCTGCGATCTCGATCGCGACTTTGTTACGCTCGGCACTTCGATTCCAAACATCAACACATACGTCCTCGACAGATGGCAGCGGCCCGTGCCGGTCGGCTGTACGGGGGAGATCTGCATGACGGGCATCGGCGTTGGCCGCGGCTATTTGAACGATCCGGAGCGCACGGCGAAAGCGTTCGTCGCCAATCCGTTTGCTGACGGTCTGGGCGAGCGAATGTACAAGACGGGCGACTTAGGCAGGCTGTTGCCAGACGGTCGGCTCGAATTTGTCTCGCGCATCGATTACCAGGTCAAAGTTCGCGGCCATCGGATCGAGCTCGGAGAGGTGGAAGCGGCGATCCTCAGCCATGAAGCGGTGCAGCAGGCGGTCGCGATCGTGCGCCCCGATGCAGAAGGGCTCAACAGAATCCTCGCCTATGTGATCCTCTCCGCGCCAGTCGAGGAGGGGGAATGGTGGGAGTTTCTTCAAGATCGCTTGCCCGACT
Source organism: Tumebacillus lipolyticus (assembly GCF_042682745.1). NCBI lineage: Bacteria > Bacillati > Bacillota > Bacilli > Caryophanales > Alicyclobacillaceae > Tumebacillus > Tumebacillus lipolyticus. Next base: position 180,851 of record NZ_JBHUIO010000002.1, read on the forward strand.
ATATGATCCCTGCACACATTCTGTCGCTCGATGCTTTCCCGCTTAATCGGAACGGAAAGGTAGATCGCAAAGCGCTGCCAGAGCCGGAAGCAGCGAGCGGTGCTAACGGAGCGAAAAGCGAGCCGCAAACGGAGATGGAGCGCAGCTTGGCAGTCATTTGGGGCGAAATTTTGGAACGACAGAACTTCGGGATGGAGGACAGCTTCTTTCACGTCGGGGGGCACTCGCTGAAGATGATTCAGATCCGCTCGCGCATCAAAAAGGTGCTCGGCATCGACATTCCGCTGAAAACGCTTTTCGCCAACCTGACGATCCGCCAACTGGCGGAGCAGGTTAGCGCTTTGACCGAAGAAAGCGGCGTCTCCCAGACGATTCCGGTCATGCCCAAGGCGGATGTCTATCCGATGTCACACGCGCAGCGCCGCCTTTATTTTATTCAACAGCTGACCCCCGACAACACCGCTTACAATATGCCGGTCGCCTACACGTTGCAGGGGACGCTGAACACAGACGCATTTGTCAGAGCTTTTCAGACGATCATCGATCGACATGGCGTGCTGCGCACCACATTCACGATGCGCGACGGGGAGCCGGTCCAGCAGATTGCCGAAGGGTACCGCCTGGAAATTCCGCAGGAAGATCTTTCGGGACTTGCGGTGGCAGAGCGGGAAGCGGAAGTGCAACAGCAGATCGACCGCGAGCTGGAGACTCCATTTGATCTTGAGCGCGGCCCTGTGATCCGCATCCGCCTGTTGAAGTTGGAAGCGGAGCGCCACCTGATGTTGATCACCATGCATCATATCGTGTCAGACTTCTGGTCGTGGGGCGTGCTGTACGAGGAGTTTTACGCTTTGTATGAGGGGTATGCAAACGATCGGGACGTTCAATTGTCTCCGCTCTCGATTCAATATCGCGATTATGCGAGCTGGCAAAACAACCGCTTGCAGCAAGGTCTGCTCGCCGAGTCGGAAGCGTATTGGCGACAGCAGCTGTCTGGCGATCTGCCCACGCTCGACCTGCCGACCGATCATCCGCGGCCAGCCCTTCAAAAGTTTGAAGGGGACAGCGTCCGCCACATGCTCGATCGGGAATTGAACGACCGATTGGTCGCAGTCGGCAATCGGGAGGAAGCCACTCTGTTCATGGTGCTCTTCGGCGCGCTGGGGGCGTTCCTCGCGCGGATGAGCGGGCAGCAGGACATCGTGATCGGCACGCCGGAAGCGGGTCGGAATGTGATCGAGCTCGAACAGCTGATCGGATTTTTTATCAACACGATGCCGCTGCGGCTCGACCTCGGCGGTGACCCGACCGTCGGTGAGCTGTTGCAGCGGGCCAAGAAGACAGCTTTAGATGCGTATGCCCACCATGAGTACCCGTTCGATCTGATGGTCGATCTGGCCAAACAGGAGCGGGAGTTGAGCCGTTCCCCACTGTTTTCGGTGATGTTCCAAGTGGTGAGAAAGCCGGAGGGAGTCGATACGGGCGGGCTGAAAGTTGCGGCTGTGCCGATCGAAAAGTCTTCCACCGCGTTCGATCTCGCTGTGACCTTCGTCGAGCGGGAAGAAGGGCTTGAGCTCTCGTTCGATTACCGTACCGATCTGTTCGAGCGGGCGACGATCGAGCGCTGGATGGGTCATTTTGAGATCATGTTGCACGCGATCGTCTCCTCTTCAGCGATCACCCTCTCCGAGCTGCCATTGCTGGCAGAAGCGGATCTGCGAGCACTGCTCGGCACAGAGCGCGGGATCGTAGAAGCGCCGACTTCGAACCTGTTGGTTCATCAGCTGTTTGAAGCGCAGGTTGAGCGAACGCCAGACCGGATCGCCATCCAGTTTGAGGCGGACTCGCTGACCTATCGCGAGCTGAACGAGCGCGCCAACCGACTGGCACGCTATCTGCAAAGCGTCGGCGCTGGTCCGGAGACGATGGTCGGCATCTGTCTGCCGCGAAACTTGGAGCTGGTCATCTCCTTGCTCGCCGTTCTGAAAGCGGGCAGCGCCTTTGTGCCGCTCGACCCTGCCTATCCAGAGGAGCGCTTGGCCTTTATCTTGGCAGATGCCAAGTTGCCGCTGCTGATCACCAGCCAGTCCCTGCGCTCGATCTTGGCGTCGCACAGCGCAGAGACGTTGATGCTCGATGCGGACATTGAGCGATATCGCCATCTTGATGCTAGCAACCTGCAAACATCGACGCGTGACGAACATCTGGTCTACCTGATCTATACGTCCGGCTCCACCGGACGCCCGAAAGCGGTGATGGTCGAGCATCGCCACCTGCGGGCTACCCTGCTGGCGAGCCAACAGCACTTTGAGTTTGCAGAGGGCGATGTGTTCCCGTGGATCGCGTCCTTCGCCTTCGACATCGCCTATTTTGAACTGTTCAACCCATTGCTCGTCGGTGCCAAGTCGGTCGTGTTGGAAAAAGAGCACCTTCTCGACCTGCCCGCATTTGTCGATCAGTTGCCAAGCTACACGATGATTCACACCGTGCCGAGTCTGATGCGCCAAATCGTCGATCTGATCAGAAGTCGCGGCTGGGACGCGTCCCGCTTCGAACGCTTGCGAACGATCTTCATCGGCGGTGATGCGGTGCCGCCCGAACTGGTGCGGGAGATGCAGAGCACCTTCGCACAGGCTGATGTGCACATACTCTACGGGCCGACCGAAGCATCGATCATCTGCTCGCACTATCCTGTGCCTCGCAAGCGTTTGAGCAATCGATTTGTGATCGGCTCGGCGATGAGCCATGCGCGGATTCGCCTCTATGATCGTTCGCGGCAGCTCGTTCCGATCGGAGTGCCTGGTGAACTGTATATCGGCGGTGCGGGCGTCACGCGAGGATATTTGGGGCGTCCTGAGCTGACGGCAGAACAGTTTGTGGAGATCGACGGCGAACGCTGGTACAGGTCGGGCGATCTGGCTCGCTTCACGGCGGACGGGATGATCGACTTCCTCGGGCGCATCGACAATCAGGTGAAGATACGCGGCTTCCGCATCGAGCTGGGGGAGATCGAGTCTGTCCTCGGCAAACATCCGGCAGTCTCTGAGGTGATCGTCCTCGCCCGCGAGCTGGAACAAGGCACGCAGGGTGACAAGCAGCTTGTCGCATATGTCACGCTGAAAGAGCAAGTCGAGCTGTCGGCGAGCGATTTGCGAAGCGATCTGCAAGCGCAGCTACCCGAGCATATGATGCCGTCATTCTTCATCCTGCTCGAACAGATGCCGATGACCGCCACCGGCAAGATCGACCGCAAGCAGCTGCCTTTGCCGTCTGGATCAACAGACAAAAAAGGTCATGTTGCACCGCGAGACAGAGTGGAGCTTGAGATGACACAGCTGTGGGAAGACGTGTTGGCGGTGCGACCGATCGGCCTTTATGACAACTTCTTCGAACTGGGCGGCCACTCGCTCAAAGCGGTCGCATTGATGGAAGGAATCTGTCAGCGCTTTGAGGTCGAGATGCCCTTGTCCTCCTTGTTCAGAGCCCCGACCGTCGAAAAGCTCTGTCGCGAGCTGCGCGGAGAGGGGAGAGATGAGGAGCGCAGCCTGATGGTGTTGCTGAAAAAGGGAGATGGCACGCGTCCGCCGCTCTTTCTCCTGCCGCCGCAAGGAGGCGGTGTGATGGGATACTTGCCGCTCGTGCAAGAGCTTGAGGAGACGGAGACGATCTACGGGGTGCAATCGGTCGGCTATGAGACGGAGGAGGCACCGCTCGCTTCGATGGAGGAAATATCGACGCGCTTCCTCGAAGAGATCAAAGCGCTGCAGCCTGAAGGTCCGTATCGGCTTGCCGGATGGTCGTTCGGGGGTGTGGTCGCCTACGATCTCGCGCTGAGGTTGGAACGTCTGGGGGATGAGGTTGTGTTTCTCGGGCTGTTCGATGTGCTGCCGATCGATCCGGAAAGCGGTATGGAACATGCTGACCAGCAGTCGGAAGAGGTGGCGCTGCTGCATCAGGCAGCACAGTTGGAGCTCGATCTGGACAGCATTCGCGGGCTTTCGCTTGAGGAAGGGCTCGACCTTGTGCTGAGCCGTGCCCATGAGCTGGGTCGACTTCCAGAAGGGACGACACCAGCTGCGATCCGCAAAAAGATGCAGATCATGATGCGAAATGGCATCGCCGGCTTTTCGTATGTACCGACAGACAAGGTGCAGACAGACCTGACGCTGTTCCGCTGTTCGGAAGTTCCGTCGCAAGAAAACCTGTTCCATCCGCTGGTCGATCCTGAGCGCTGGCGTCCCTATACGCGAGGCAACGTCGAGGTGATCGAAGTGCCTGGAGATCATCACAACCTGTTCAAAGCGCCGAACGTTCAGACGCTTGCCGACTCGCTCAATCGCGTGCTGGGCTTGAGACATTCGATCCAGCTCAAGGTGTGAGCGGAGCGAGCTGTGTCGAGTTGAAAATGTGCAGGACGAACAAAGGAGCAACCTCACGGTTGCTCCTTTGTTCAAACTATCTGTATGCGATTGTTTGCTGAGTTGGAAAAGCGTGATGAAAATTTAACTAGAGCGCGATCCAATATCGCTTGACCACATTTCCGTCTTCCTCAATAAAGCTTGTATCTGGAACGCCGCCATTATTTATGATCGTTTTTTCGGACCCGATATTCCAGGCGTCACATGCGACCAGCACTTTTTCGATTCTGAGCGCTTTCGCTTTTTCTAATGAGAGCGCCAACAGTTTTGTCGCATAGCCTTTCTGTCTCTCGGAGGGACGAATGCCATAGCCGATATGACCTCCGCAGTTGAACAATCTTTCGTTTAAGCGGTGCCGAATGTTGACAGCTCCCACCACTCGCTTGTCGGCCGTCACCAGCCAGTAAGTAGAATCTGGCACCCAACCTTCTGGCAGGTTCTCTCCCTTTTCCTGAGCGAGCAGCGATTGAACCATCGCCTGGAAATCGGAAGGGTCTTTTTGGATGACCCACGGAACCATTGGCTCGTTGCTGTCTTTCCACTCTTGATAGAACAATAAATATTCATCCTCTAATTCGATAGTAGGCTCCCACAAAGATACATCAACGTCCATCATGCGCTTCCTCCGATGCTGTAAAGTCAAAGAATTTTCGTTTGCTCTATTGTACTGAAACTATACTTTTTCTCCTAGCAGAAAATCTGCCGAGCAGGTAGTTGGCAAGATCGAATGAGCATGGGAAGTCGGTTCTTCCCAAGCTTGACGATCATTTTTTGATTGATTATCGATACATGCGATTGTGCAGATGCGATGTAAGGCGTTGAATGATGAGGTAGTAATATTATTAACGAGGTCGAAACTTCCTGGTTTTGGCTGGTTTAACAGAGCATCACTGTGTGAGCCAACTTTCTTCTGATGCTTGAAGCAACTTGCGCGCGGGGTGATCGCTTCCGTTTTTTCCGCGAACGAATAATTCCTTAGGTTGACATATTAACAATGGATAAATGTTCTCCAGCTTACTCTACGACCTTTTTCGACAACTTAGAAATAAATTAACCGTTTTAGGGAGGTTTCTTATTTTACAACAAAGAATATGAAAGGGAGAAGAAATGATCCGCTTGAAAATTTGGCATCTGCCGTTTATGAGTCTGTGAACAACCGATTGGAGGAAGTGTAAGGATGAGCCAAGAGGATATGACATGGGAAGGCATTGCGGTTGTCGGTCTGTCCGGCCGCTTTCCAGGAGCGAATAATATTGAGGAATTTTGGCGAAATCTGCGCGGTGGCGTGGAATCGGTGCGGTTTTTCACCGATGAGGAGTTGCTGGCAGCTGGGGTGAGCCCGCAGAAGCTTACCGATCCCAACTTTGTAAAAGCTGGGGCTGTGTTGGACGGCATCGAGGAGTTTGATGCCAACTTTTTTGGATTTAATCCGCGAGAGGCGGAGATCATGGACCCGCAGCACCGCCTTTTTTTAGAGGCATCGTGGACGGCGCTCGAACATGCGGGATACGATCCAGAGTCTTATGATGGCACGATCTCCGTGTTTGCAGGAACTGGCATCTCTCGCTATCTCTTGTTCAATCTGCTACCGAACCGCGAGCTAGTCGAATCGGTCGGGCAGATTCAGTTGATGATCACGAACGACAAAGATTATCTGGCAACTCGCACCTCCTACAAGCTCAATCTGAAAGGCGCGAGCGTCTCGCTCTCCACCGCCTGCTCCACCTCGATGACGGCGGTGCACCTCGCCTGTCAGAGCCTGTTGATCGGCGAATCGGATATCGCGCTGGCGGGGGGCGTTTCGATCGCGCTTCCTCAGAAGGCGGGATATGACTATGTCAACGGCTCGATCCTGTCTCCGGACGGCCATTGCAGAGCGTTTGACGATGAGGCGAAGGGAACGGTGCCAGGCAGTGGGCTTGGCGTGGTCGTGCTCAAACGGCTCGAAGATGCGATGGAGGATGGCGACACGATCTATGCGGTGATCAAAGGTACGGCGATCGCAAACGATGGAGCGCAGAAGGTCGGCTTCACCGCTCCTGGGGTGGAAGGACAGTCGCAGGCGATCGCAGAGGCGCTGGCGATCTCCGATGTAGAGCCTGACAGCATCTCCTACATAGAAGCGCACGGTACGGGCACAGAGCTCGGCGACCCGATCGAGATCTCTGCGCTGTCGCAAGTGTTTGGACTGAGCACCGATCGAACCGGTTTTTGCAAGATCGGTTCTGCCAAGACGAACGTCGGCCACCTCGATGCGGCCGCAGGGGTGACAGGGCTGATCAAGACGGTGTTGAGCTTGAAGCACGGTGAGATTCCACCCAGCCTGAATTTTGAGAAGCCGAATGCGAAGATCGACTTTGAAAATTCCCCGTTTGTCGTCAACACGGAGCTGAGCAGATGGGAGTCGGATGGGCCGCGCCGCGCTGGCGTGTCCTCGTTTGGACTGGGCGGAACGAACGTGCATGCGGTGCTGGAAGAGGCGCCTTCACACGACAGCGATGAGGAGAGCAGACCGTGGCAGCTGTTGCTCATGTCTGCCAAGACGGAGGAGGCGCTGGAGGCGGTCACCGACAACTTGGCCGAACATCTGGAGTCGAACGGGGAGCAAAAGCTGGCCGATATCGCCTACACGCTGCAGGTTGGGCGGCATGCGTTCGAGTCGCGCCGCGCGCTCGTCTGCAAGAGCGCAGACGATGCGGCAGGGGCGCTGACCTGGCGCGATCCGAAGCGCCTGATGAGCCGCCGGGTGCCGATGCGTCAGCGACCGATCGCCTTGATGTTCACCGGCGTGGGCGATCAGTATGTGAACATGGGCTATGAGCTGTACCGGACAGAACCTCTGTTCCAAGAGGCGGTCGATCGGTGCTGCGAGATCTTAAAACTGTATCTTGGCACCGACCTGCGCGAGCTGATGTTCAATCAGGATGCGATCGCGAAGGAGACGGACGGACAGGAGCAATCGTTCGATCTGCGCAAGATGTTGCGCCGAGAAGAGGCGGTCGACCCACAGGCGCAAAAGTTGAACGAGACGAGATACGCCCAGCCTGCGCTGTTTGTGATCGAATATGCGCTCGGGCGCTTGCTGATCGAGTGGGGCGTGCGCCCGCAAGCGATGATCGGCCACTCGCTCGGCGAATATGTGGCAGCCTGCCATGCGGGGGTCTTTTCGCTCGAAGATGCGCTGATGATCGTCGCCAAGCGAGCGCAGTTGATCCAAGAGCTGCCAGGTGGGGAGATGCTCGCTGTGCCGCTCAGCGCACAAGAGGTGGAGGTGCTGCTCGGTGAGGGTCTGTATCTTGCGACTGTCAATGCGCCGAAGCACTGCGTCCTCTCGGGAACGGCCGAGCAGATCGCCGAGCTGGAAGCTGTGTTGCAAGCGAAAGGGATCGCCTGCTCGCGCGTGGCGTCCTCGCATCCGTTCCACTCGCCGCTGATGGAGCCGATCGCCGCCAAATTGACCGAGCTGGTGCGCCGCGTCCAGCCGCAGGAGCCGGAGATTCGGCTGATCTCCAATGTGACGGGAACGTGGTTGACTGCCGACGATGCGACCGATCCGTCCTATTGGGCGCGCCATCTCTGTCAGACGGTTCGCTTTGCAGAGGGTGTGCAGACGATCTGCGAAGATGCGGATCTGCTGTTGCTTGAGGTTGGGCCTGGGCAGACGCTGTCGAGCTTTGCCGTGCAAACTCGGGCGGAGCGCACCGTGCTGCCGACGATTCGCCCCTCTTTTGACCAGCGTTCCGATGTCGCTTTCCTGCTCGGCACGATCGGCCAGCTCTGGCTGGAAGGAGTGGAGGTCGATTGGCGAGCGTTCTCTTCTGCGGAGCGCCGACTGCGCGTGCCGCTGCCGACCTATCCGTTTGAGCGAACGCGCTTTTGGATCGATCCGGCGACGAGCGTAGCTGAGGATGCGCGCATGTCGCTGACCGAGACGGGCGACAAGGCGAACGTCGCCGACTGGTTCTCCAGGCAGACGTGGCAGCGCACGCCAGACCTGCCGACCGCAGCGGCGGTGGAGCCGTCCCGCTGGCTCGTCTTTGCCGACACGCTCGATCTGGGCGACATCCTCGCGCAGCGGCTGGTCGAATCGGGCCACGAGCTGATCCGCGTGTCAGCAGCAGACTCTTTCCGCAAAGTGAATGAGATGGCGTATACGATCAACCCGGCCGCTTCGTCCGATTATGAGCGGTTGATCGGTGACCTGATCGCAAACGAAAAGACTCCAGCCAACATTTTGCACCTGTTTTCGGTCACAGGCGACCGCGATCTGAGCGGCCGTTTTGACGAAGCGCAGCCGCTCGGTTTCTATTCCTTGCTCTCGCTTGCCCAAGCGCTGGGCAAACATCATCTCACCGACCTGATCGACCTCTGGGTGGTCGGCGATCGAATCGCCGAGATCGAGAGCACCGATGAGCCGCTGGCAGAAAAAGCGACGCTGCTTGCGCTGTGCAAAGTGATTCCGCAGGAATATCGAAACATCACCTGCCGCTACCTCGACATTCGACTGCCCAAGCTTGCTGGCCGCCAAGGCGAAAAGCTGCTCGGTCAGCTGATGAGCGAGTTTGCGAAGCGCAGTCCAGATCGGCTGATCGGCTATCGCGGGCAGCAGCGCTTCGTGCAGTCCTTCGAACCGCATCCGTTGCCGGCAGCACCGAAGCGCTCCGCGCTTCCGCAGCGGTTGCGGCAAAATGGCGTCTACCTGATCACGGGCGGCTTTGGCACGTTTGGCAGCCTGTATGCGGAGTACCTCGCCAAGACGGTGCAGGCCAAGCTGGTGTTGGTCTGTCGCACCCAGCTTCCGCATCGTGAAAACTGGGCGGACATCTTGGCGGCCGAACACGGTGGCGACAAGGTGAGCAACATGATCTACTCCGTGCGGCGCCTGAACTCTTTGGGAGCGGAAGTGCGCGTCGTCACCGCCGATGTTTCGGATGCAGAGCAGATGGAAGCGGTGTTCGAATGGACGGAAAACACGTTCGGCTCGCTCGATGGGATCATTCATGCGGCAGGAATCGTGGAGCGCGACTCGCTCACGACGATCGCCGAGACGGGGCCGGCCGAATGCGAGCAACATTTCAAGGCGCGGGTCGAGGGCGCCTATGTGCTGCAAAAGATCCTCGAAGATTATGAGCCTGACTTTTGTCTGCTGCACTCGTCGCTCTCCTCGGTGCTCGGTGGAATCGGTCTGGTCGCACCGACAGCCGGTCATCTGTTCCTCGACGCATTTGCGGCAGCACAGAGCAAAGAGAGCGACTTCCCCTGGCTGCACCTCAACTGGGAACCGGGGGAGCGGGAGCAGATGTTGGATGCGATCGGGCGGATCTTCGCTCAAGATCCGCTCACCTCTTTGGTGGTGTCGCCGAAAGATTTGCCGTCTGCGCTGAAAAAGTGGATTCAGTTCGAAGCGCAGGCGGGTGAAGGGGACAGCCTGCATGAAAAGCTTTCCGGACAAAAACATGCGCGTCCCAACCTGCACACCGCCTATGTAGCACCGCGCGATGAAGGGGAAGAGTCGATCGCAGAGATTTTCCAAGAGCTGCTCGGCATCGAACAGGTGGGCATCCACGATTCTTTCTTCCAGCTGGGGGGGAACTCGCTGCTCGGCACGCAGCTGATCACCCGTCTGCGCGGCGCCTTCCAAGTCGATCTGCCGCTGCGCATTCTGTTTGAAGCTGCTACGGTGGCAGAGCTCGCGGTGGTAATCGAAGACCTGATCATCGAAGAGATATCCAAGCTGAGCGACGATGAAGCGTTGAGCTATTAGTTGGAGGTGGAAGGATGGACAACAACAAAACGGACCTGATGCAGAAGCGTTCATCGCTCACCCCCGCACAACGGGAGCTGCTCAAACGCCGCATGGCGGGCACGACCAAAGCGCCAGTCACTGCGATCAGCACCATCCCGCAGCGACCTGATGGTGCGGTGCCGCTGAGCTTCGCACAGCAGCGCGTCTGGCTGCTCGATCAGCTGGAGCCGGGCACCGCGACCTACAACATTCCGTATGCTGTCGCGATGACTGGCGATCTGCGCCTCGACGTTTTAAAGCGATCTCTGCAGGAGATCATCGATCGACACGAAGCGCTGCGGACCGTCTTCACAGCGGTGGATGGGGAGGTTGAGCAGACGATTCTCCCCGAGCTTTCGATCGCTGTGCCCCTGCTCGACCTGCGCCACCTCTCAGCGGAGGAGCGGACAAAGGAGGTGGCGCGCCTGACGCTGGAAGAGGCGCAGCGCCCGTTCGATCTGACGCTCGGTCCGCTGTTGCGGGCGAAGGTGCACCAGATCGGAGATGATGCGTACACGCTGACGCTCGTCATCCATCACGCTGTTGGCGACGGTTGGTCGTTCGGCGTCTTGATCCGCGAGATCGCGGCGCTCTACGAATCGTTTTTGCACGAGCGACGTTCACCTCTGCCAGCGCTCTCCGTTCAGTATGCCGACTTCGCGCACTGGCAGCGCCAGTGGATGCAGGGGGACAATCTACAGCAGCAGCTGGATTACTGGAAAGGGCGGTTGGGGAGCGACCTGACCACTCTGCAGCTGCCGACAGATCGACCGCGGCCTGCGATGCAGACCTTTCGGGGCGCTTGGTACGAATTTTGGCTGCCAAAAGAGCTTGAGCAAATGTTGGAAGCTCTGAGCGCATCAGAAGGTGCGACGCTCTACATGACCTTGCTCGCTGCCTTTAACGTCCTGCTCTACCGCTACACGATGCAGGAGGACATCGCGGTCGGTTCGCCGATCGCGGGGCGCAACAAAGGGGAGATCGAAGGGTTGATCGGCTTCTTTGTAAACACGCTGGTCATGCGCACAAGCGTGGAAGGCACGATGTCCTTTCGAGAAGTGCTGTCGCGCGTCAAAGAGGTGGCGGTCGGCGCTTATGCACATCAGGATCTGCCATTTGAAAAGCTGGTCGAAGAAGTGCAGCCGGAGCGCAACATGAGCTATTCACCGCTGTTTCAAGTGATGTTTGTGTTGCAGAACGCGCCGGTGCCAGAGCTGCGCTTGCCTGGTCTCCTGCTGAAAGCGCAAGAGATCGACAGCGGCACGTCCAAGTTCGATCTGTCGCTCTACCTGACGCAAAAGGAGGCGGGCTTGCACGCGAAGTTCGAGTACAACACCGATCTGTTCGACCTAGCGACAGTCGAGCGCATGGGGCAGCACTTTCACCGCCTGCTCGACTCGATGCTTCAGGATGTGGATCGACCGATCGCCGCTCTGCCGATGCTTACGGAGCGAGAGCAAAGCCTGTTCGCCGGCGAATGGAACGGATCGAAAGTTGAACTCGCAGCTGATCAGACGGTGCACGAGCTGTTTTCGGCGCAGGCGGTGCGAACGCCAGATCGGATCGCAGTCTCCGATCGCACCAGCTCGCTGACCTACAGCGAGCTGGAGGAGCGCAGCAATCGGTTGGCGCGCTATCTGCAGGCGCAAGGGGTGCAGCCAGGTGAGCTGATCGGCATCTCGATGGAGCGTTCGCCGGAGATGATCGTCTCGTTGCTCGGCATCCTCAAGTCGGGCGCCGCCTACGTCCCGGTCGATCCGGGCTACCCGGAAGAGCGGAAAGCGTACATGCTGAACGACTCGGCTGTCAATCTGCTGCTGACGCAATCTCACGTTTTGGATCGGTTGCCCGCCCACACCGCACAGACGATCTGCCTGGACACAGCGTGGGAGCAGATCGAGGCGGCGAGCGGGGAGCACATGCAACCGATCAGAGATGAGCAAAGCTTGATGTACGTCTTGTACACATCGGGATCGACAGGCAATCCGAAGGGTGTCGAGGGCACGCACAACGCGACGCTCAACCGCTTCCACTGGATGTGGAGCACCTATCCGTTCGGGGAAGCAGAAGTCTGCTCGCAAAAGACGTCGCTCAACTTTGGCGACTCGATCTGGGAGATCTGGGGTCCGCTGTTGAAAGGCGTGCCGCTGGTGATCTTTGATGATCTGACGGTCAAAGATATTGAGCAATTCGTTTCGGCGCTTAGAGCGCACTGCGTGACGCGCATCGTGCTCGTTCCTTCTCTGCTGCGGGCGATGCTCGACACCTATGAGCATCTGCAGCGGGAGCTTCCAGATCTATCCTTTTGGGTGTGCAGTGGAGAAGCGCTGACTGTGGAGCTGACCGAGCGCTTTCACCGGGCGATGCCAGATGCACTCTTGCTCAATCTGTACGGCTCGACCGAAGTGGCAGCAGACGTGACCTACTATGAAACAAGTTCTTCGCTTTCCGGCTTGTCGAGCATTCCGATCGGGCGGCCGATTCACAACGCGAAGCTGTACGTCCTCGATCGCAACCTGCAGCAGGTGCCGATCGGCGTTTCCGGCGAGCTCTGCGCAGGTGGGGCGGTGCTCGCCAACGGGTATTATAATCGACCCGATCTGACCGAGGAGCGCTTTGTTCGCAACCCGTTTGACGGCGGACGAATGTTCAAGACGGGCGACATCGTGCGCTGGTTGCCGAGCGGAGACATCGAATATTTGGGCCGCGTGGACAATCAGGTCAAAATTCGCGGCTATCGCATCGAGCTGGGCGAGATCGAAGCGGCGCTGATCGCACATGTGCAGGTTCATTCCACCGTCGTGATGGTGCGCGAAGACATCCCGGGCGACAAGCGACTCGTCGCCTACGCGGTGTTGCAGGCGGAGTCGGAAGTGACCGCTTTCGATCTGCGCCACTACCTGCAAGCGAAGTTGCCCGAGTATATGGTGCCCGCTTCGTTTGTGATGTTGGATGCGCTGCCGCTGACGCCGAGCGGCAAAGTGAACCGCTTGGCGCTCCCAGCACCTGGCCAGGCGGATGAACTGGGCGAACAGCTCTACATCGCGCCGCGGACCGAGACGGAGGAGAAGCTGGCGGAGATCTGGCAGACGGTGCTGCATTTGGAGCGGGTGAGCGCACAGGCAAACTTTTTTGAGCTGGGCGGCCACTCGCTGCTGGCGACGCAAATTTTGTCGCGCGTGCGGCGTGAATTTGAAGTTCAGCTCTCTTTAAAGCAGTTTTTCGAAGCCCCGACGCTCGAAGGGGTGGCAGGCAAGATCGAGACGGCGCTCGCAGATGCGGATCGCCAGCAGGGGCAATCGGTGGTGCCGGTGCCGCGGGATGGGCAGATGCGGATGTCATCTTCTCAGGAGCGACTGTGGTTTTTTGAACAGTTTCAGCCGGGCACTCCGACCTACAACATCCCGGAAGTGGTGCGAATCGAAGGGGAGATCGATTTTCTCGCCTTGCAGTCCGCCTTGAACGAGCTGATCGCGCGCCATGAAAACTTGCGGACCTCGTTTCTGATGGTCGACGGTGAGCCGGTGCAAAAAATTGAACCGTACGCCCCGCGGGAACTTCCGGTGATCGATCTGCAAGACATCGCGGCGGATGCGAGGTTTGCCCGCGCCCGGGAACTGGCGACCGAACTGTACAAACGGCCGTTTTTCTTGGACGCAGGTGCGCCGCTCTCGCTGACGGTGCTCCGACTCGCACCGGATGATCACATCCTCGTCTTGATCATGCACCATATCATCACCGATGGCTGGTCGATGAGCCGCATCTATCAGGAGACGCTCGCGCTCTATGAAATGTTCTCGCAGGGGAAAGATTCAGACTTGCCTGAACTGCAGGTGCAATATGCGGATTATGCGCACTGGCAACGAGAGCGGCTGGAGAGCGCGGAGATGGAAGAGCAGCTCGCCTACTGGCGAGAGCAGCTGCGCGGTTCGCTGCCTGTGTTGCAACTGCCAACCGATCGCCCGCGCCCAGCAGAGCAGACGTTTCGCGGCGACGCACTGCCGTTCGTGGTTCCCAAAGGGCTTTCCGCGCAGCTGCAACAGCTGTGTCAGCAAGCAGGGGTCACCTCGTACATGCTGTTGCTGGCAGCGTTTAACACGCTCCTCTCCCGCTATTCGGGGCAAGAGGACATCCTGCTCGGCTCGCCGGTCGCCAACCGCACGCGCGAAGAGGTGGAGAGCTTGATCGGCTTCTTCGTCAACACGATCGTCATGCGGACCGACCTGTCTGGCGCGCCAACGTTTGCTGAACTGCTCGCTCGCGTCAAACGGATGACGCTCGATGCGTATGCGAATCAGGATGTGCCGTTCGAGCGGCTTGTCGAAGCGGTCAACCCGGAGCGAAGCAACTCGCACGCGACGCTCGTGCAAGGCATGTTCGCCTTGTTGAATACGCCAGGTTCCGCCCTGCAGGTGGCGGGGCTGCAAGTTCGATTGTCCAACATGATGCTCACGCGCCTCGGCGTCGACAAAGAATCGATCGACTACGATTTTGTCGTCAACATGGTGGAGAACGATAACGGCCTGCGCGGTGTATTCGAATACAATGTCGATCTGTTCGACAAAGCGACGATCGAGCGGATGATCGGCCATTTTCTCGCCCTGCTGCAAGCGGTGGTCGACAACCCGGAGCAGAAGATCTCCGACCTGCAATTTTTGACGGCAGCAGAACGCCAGCATGTGCTGACCCGCTTTCACGGGCCGGCGCTCTCGTTCCCACAGGACGTCTGCATCCATCAGCTGTTCGAAGCGCAGGTGTCCAAGACGCCAGATGCAATTGCAATGGTGGCAGGGACGAAGCGACTCACCTACCGCGAGCTGAACGAGCGAGCGAATGGTGTTGCCTGCCGCCTGCAACAGATAGGGGTGGGAGTGGAGTCCCTGGTCGGCATCTACATGGAGCGATCGGAAGAGCTGGTCATCGCGATGATCGGCGTGCTGAAAGCGGGAGGTGCGTACGTTCCGCTCGATCCGCTCTATCCGCAGGAGCGCGTGCTGTTCACGATGGAAGATGCCAATCTGACCGCGTTGCTCACCGAGGAACATCTGCGCTCCGAACTGCCCGAGCAAGAAGCGCGCATCCTCTGTCTGCCGCTCGCCGAGCAGCAGATCGACAATCTGCAAAGCGCCGTCGAGCCGGGTCATCTGGCCTATGTGATCTACACCTCAGGTTCGACAGGTCGGCCGAAAGGGGTGGCGATCGAGCATCGCAGTGCGACTTCGCTGATTCATTGGGCGCATCGGGAGTATGCGGCAGAGGAGCTGGCCGGCGTGCTGTTTGCAACCTCGATCTGTTTCGACCTTTCTGTCTTCGAGCTGTTCGCGACGCTCTCCGCGGGCGGAACGGTCATCCTGGCAGAAAATGCACTGCATCTCGTGCAGCTTCCCGCAAAAGACGAAGTGACGCTGATCAACACCGTCCCTTCGGCGATCGCCGAGCTGCTTCGCATCGGAGGCATTCCGCAATCGGTGCGAACGATCAATCTTGCTGGGGAAGCGCTGCCGCTTCACCTGGTTCAAGAGCTGTACGAGCTTCCGACGGTGCGAAAGGTGTACAACCTGTACGGTCCCTCGGAGGACACGACCTATTCGACCTATGCGCTGCTTGAGCGATCGGCGATCACCACCCCGTCGATCGGTCGTCCATTGCCGAATACGCAAGCTTATCTGCTCGATGCAAACATGCAACCTGTACCGATCGGAGTGCCTGGGCAGCTGTATCTCGCAGGGGATGGCTTGGCCCGTGGATATTTGAACCGAGATGAACTCACGCGGGAAAAATTTGTTCCCGATCCGTTCTCGACAGATGGGGCGCGCATGTACGCGACCGGCGACTTGGCGCGCTGGCTCCCAGACGGAAGCTTGAGCTACATGGGACGCCTCGATCAGCAGATCAAGCTGCGCGGCTTCCGGATCGAGACGGGGGAGATCGAGGAGAACATGCGCCGCCATCCGGCGATCGCCGAAGCGCTCGTCATGCTCCGCGAGGATGAGCTGGGTGACAAGCGACTTGTGGCGTATCTGGTCATATCGGAGGAAAGCGCTGCGGATGAAATCTCCGAAGAAAGCGTTCGCTCTTTGCTGAAAGAGCGGTTGCCCGACTACATGATGCCGAGCCAGTTCGTCGTGCTCGACGCGTTTCCGCTCTCGCCAAACGGCAAGGTGGATCGCAAAGCGTTGCCGACGCCAGAGCGAGTGGAAGCTGTGCGAGCCGAGTACACCCCGCCGCGCAATCGGACGGAGGAGCAGCTCGTCCTCATCTGGCAAGACCTGCTGAGCGCAAGCAAGATCGGCGTGTATGATAGTTTCTTTGCTCTCGGCGGCCATTCGCTGTTGGCGACGAGAATGCATCATGCGATACAGGAAGAGTTTCACGTCGATCTTCCACTCAAACAGCTGTTTGAAGCGGTGACGATCGCCGAGCTGTCCGCTTTGATTGAACAGATGTCGACTGAAACTGACGCAGCATCTGACAATGCGGGGATCACCGCGCTCGATCGAAAGTCTCGCAGCAGA
The DNA here is from genome assembly GCF_042682745.1 of Tumebacillus lipolyticus. Taxonomy (NCBI): domain Bacteria; kingdom Bacillati; phylum Bacillota; class Bacilli; order Caryophanales; family Alicyclobacillaceae; genus Tumebacillus; species Tumebacillus lipolyticus. The sequence goes on from NZ_JBHUIO010000002.1 coordinate 197,569, forward strand.
CGAATGAAGTTGTGACAGAACCTAACAGATATGAGAGAGGACGATGCTAAGTGACAACTCTGGATGCAAACGCGACTCATGAAGAAGAAGTGTATGTGCTCCGGGCATCTTTTGCCCAGCAACGGCTGTGGATTCTTGATCAGCTCTCGCCTGGCAATGCCAACTACAACATGCCGAACGCGGTGCGCTTGAGCGGTGCTCTCGATCACAACGTGTTGCTCGGTACGATCAACGAAGTGATCGACCGCCACGAGACGCTGCGCACCACCTTTGCCATGCAGGAAGACGGCTTAAAGCAGATGGTGCGCGCGCAGATGGCTGCAGACATCCCGCTGACCGACTTGCAGCACGTTCCAGAAGGGGAGCGCTTCGACGAAGCGATGAAGTTGGCAAGAGCGGAGTTTGCCAGCCCGTTCGATCTGAGCACAGGGCCGCTGATCCGCACTCGACTGCTGCGCTTGGCAGAAGATGATCACATGCTGCTGATCACGCTGCATCATATCATCTCCGACGGTTGGTCGATGGGCATCTTCTTCACCGAGCTGTCGGTGATCTACGAAGCGCTTTCCAAAGGCAATCCATCTCCGCTCCCCGAGCTTTCGATCCAGTATGCCGATTTTGCCGAATGGCAGCATGACTATCTGAGCGGCCCGGTGCTGGAGGAGCAGTTGAACTATTGGAAGAACGCGCTCAGCGGGTCGATCCCGATCTTGCAATTGCCGACCGACAAGCCGCGACCGACTGTGCAAAGCTACCGCGGCAAAGGGTACCACAGATTCCTCTCGTTGCCGCTGGTGCAAAAATTGCAGGCGTTCAATCAGCAGGAGCGCGCGACGATGTTTATGACGATGCTCGCCGCCTATCAGGTATTGCTCGCCCGCTGGAGCGGACAGGAAGACATCTGGGTCGGCACTCCGATCGCCGGACGAAATGTAAAAGGGATTGAGAAGCTGATCGGCTTTTTTGTCAACACGATGGTCATGCGCTCCGATCTCTCAGGCAATCCGACGTTCCGCGAGCTGTTGCGCACCGTGCAGAAAAACTCGCTCGACGCGTTTTCCCATCAGGACCTTCCGTTCGAAAAGTTGGTCGAAGAGCTGCAGCCGGAGCGCAACCGCAGCCATTCGCCCCTGTTCCAAGTGATGTTCGCCATGCAAAACACACCGCGTGAAGCGGTCCATCTGAAAGAGTTGACGTTGGCTGCGGTCAGCATTGAGAGCGGCAATTCCAAATTTGATATTTCGCTCAACTGCTCGGAAAAACCGCAAGGGCTGCTCTGCGCGTTCGAATATTGCATCGACCTGTTCGAAGAGAGCACGATCGCCCGCATGGCCGAACAGTTTGAAAATCTGGTCACCAACATCATGGACAATCCGGATCTCCCCATCTTTTCGTACCCGATGCTGACGAATGCCGAACAGAAGCTGTTCTCCGAATGGAATGGCGAACTGTCGCCGGCGCCGAGCGAGTGCATGCACCACCTCTTTGAAGAGCAGGTCGCGCGCACGCCCGATCTGCCAGCGATCGAGTATGGGGGCGAGACGCTCAGCTATCAGGAGCTGAACGCTCGTGCCAACCGTCTGGCGCGCCATCTGCAAACGCTCGGCGTAGGGCCTGAGACGCTCGTCACGCTGTGCGTCGAACGCTCGCTCGATCTGGTGGTCGCCCAGCTGGGAATTTTGAAAGCGGGCGGCGCGTATGTGCCGATCGACCCGACCAACCCGCCGGAGCGCACCTCGTTCATTCTTGCAGACACGAATGCGCAAGTGATGGTCACGCAGTCGCATCTGGCAAAAGATCTGCCCGCTCATCAGGCGGTCACCGTCTGCCTTGACCAAGCGGGAGAGGAACTGTCCGCCTATGCAACAGAGAATCTGGTCAGCGAAGTGTCGCCGGAGCATCTCGCCTACCTGATCTACACGTCCGGATCGACGGGGACACCGAAAGCGGTGGCGGTCGAGCATCGCAACGTCATCTCCACCTTGCAGGCGACGCAAGAAAAGTACAGCTTTGCCGAGACAGATGTGATGATGTGGGCTGCCTCTGTCGCGTTCGACATCTCGCTCTTCGAGCTGTTCAGCCTCTTGCTGCGCGGTGGACGGGTGATCGTGATGACAAAAGACCAGATCTTAGATCTGGAGAGCTTGATCGCCGAGCTGAGCCGCGTGACTGCCGTCCACTGCGTGCCAAGCTTGATGCGCCGCATCGCAGACGAGGCGCAGTCGGCCAAAGCGAACGGGGCGAGCTTCGACAACATCCGCCTGCTGTTCAGCGGTGGTGATGCGGTGCCGGGGCAGTTGCTGCAAGATCTGAACCGCACCTTCCCGAGCGCCGATGTGCACGTGCTGTACGGTCCGACCGAAGCGTCGATCGTCGCGACAACGCATTATGCGGTCCCTGGGGCGGAGGGCGATAAAAATTGGATCGGCAAGCGTTTCTCCAACGCTCAGCTCTACGTGTGCGACCGCTTCGGTCAGCAGGTTGCACTCGGGGTGCCAGGCGAACTGCACATTGGTGGACATGGGGTGGCGCGCGGCTATTTCGGGCGTGAGGAGCTGACAGCAGAAAAGTTTGTCACCGTGGGGAACCAACGGCGCTACAAGACTGGCGACCTGGTTCGCTTCCAGCCGGACGGTACGCTCGAATTTTTGGGGCGGATCGATGGGCAGGTGAAGATTCGCGGTTTCCGCATCGAGCTTGGCGAGATCGAAGCTTCGATGCTTCAGCAGGCGGGAGTGAAAGATGCGGTCGTCACCACCTTTGAACACCAAGGGGAGAAAAACCTCGCCGCCTATGTCGTCTGGGAGCCGGAAGTGGCAGCAGACTCGGCAGTCGCCGCTCTGCGCGATGCGCTGAAGCAAAAGTTGCCCGAATACATGATCCCAGCCGCCTTTATCACACTGCCGGCGCTGCCGCTCAATCAAAACGGCAAGGTGGATCGCAAAGCGCTGCAGGCGCCAGATATTCTCCTGGCGGCGGGCAAGCGAGCATATGTCGCACCGCGCACTCCGCTGGAGGAGCAGGTGGCCAACATTTTTGCTGAGCTGCTCGGAATCGAGAAGGTCGGCGCAGAGGACAACTTCTTTGAACTCGGCGGTCATTCCCTGTTGGCGACGATGGCAGTCTCGCGCATCAAAGAGAGCTTCCAAGTCGACTTCGGCCTAGCCGACCTGTTCGAAGCGGCGACCGTCGAAGGGATCGCAGCCAAGATCGAATCGAAGCAAGGCAGTTCGACGCAAGGGGAGATGGTGATCAAACGCGTCGACCGCAGGCAATTAAAGGGAGGCAAATAAGGGAGGGAAAGAATGAAACAGTCTGTGACGTCCGTTCATGTCAATTTTTATGAGGTCATGCCGCCGCTTCGTCCAAAAGAGGTGCAGGACGAAGCGAACCGTTGTTTATATTGTTATGACGCGCCTTGCATCAAGGCCTGTCCGACCGGAATCGATATCCCTTCTTTCATCAAAAAGATCACGACGGGCAACCTGCTCGGCTCGGCGCGGACGATCATGGAGGCGAACCCTGTTGGCGCCTCCTGCGCGCGAGTGTGTCCCACCTCTGAGCTTTGCGAGGGAGCTTGCGTGCTAAACAGCGAGTCTGATCGCGCGATTCAGATCGGGCTGTTGCAACGCCATGTCACAGATTGGGCGATCGAAGCGAAGCGCCCCCTGTTTCAGGCGGGGGAGAAGAACGGTCAGAAGGTCGCGATCGTGGGCGCAGGCCCCGCCGGCCTGTCTGCTGCGCGCGAGCTTGCTCGCTCCGGCTTTGAAGTGACTGTGCTCGAAGCGAAAGAGCGAGCGGGTGGGCTGAACACGTATGGAATCGTCTCTTTCCGTCTGCCGCAGGAGATTCCGCAGTGGGAGGTCGAGCAGGTGGAAGCGCTCGGCGTCCACTTCCGCTACGGTGTTCGAGTGGGCGTTGACATGCAGGCGGACGAGCTACTGGCAGTATACGATGCGGTCCTGCTCGCCCCGGGCATGGGGGAAGTGCCGAAGCTGAACATCGAAGGCGAAGAGCTGCCGGGCGTGCTCGATGCGATCGCCTTCGTCGAGGATACGAAGACCAAGCCGCTCACCGATGAGATGATCGGCAAAAAGGTGGTCGTCATCGGCGCTGGCAACACGGCGATCGATGCGGCGACCTGCTCGAAACGGCTTGGCGCAGAAGTTGTTCAGATCTACTACCGGCGAACGGAGCGCGAGATGACCGCCTACGAGTTTGAGTATGAGTTTGCCAAGCAGGACGGTGTCGAATTCCGTTGGCTGACCGCGCCGACTCGCATCCTCAGTGTCGACAACAGGGTGACCGGGGTGGAGATGATCGCGATGGAGCTGGGCGAGCCGGACGAAAAGGGAAGGCGTCGACCACTGCCGATCGCAGGCAGCGAAGTTGTCATCGAGGCAGATTATGTCATCAAGGCGATCGGTCAAACGCGATTGCTCCCCTTGATCGAATCGTTCGGGCTGGAGCACCAGAACGGAGTGCCGACGCTTGCTCCGGCGACGTTCGCCACCTCTCGTGAGCGCGTCTATGCGGCGGGGGACTTCATCTTTGGAGGAGAGGGCGGAACTGACGCGATGGTCGTCTCGGCCGCCCAGCAAGGCAAATTGGCAGCTCGTGCGATGTGCGAAGCGCTCGTACAAGCATCGCCGATGTCCGTAAAATAGGAGGCGCGAACATGGCAGATCTACGAATTGAACTGGCGGGAATCAAGTCGCCCAACCCGTTCTGGCTGGCCTCTGCGCCGCCGACCAACACCGGCTATCAAGTCCTGCGCGCGTTTGAGGCGGGCTGGGGCGGGGCGGTCTGGAAGACGCTCGGCGATCCGATCGTCAACGTCTCCTCCCGCTTCGGCGGCTATCGGGTTGGCAACCAGCGCCTGATGGGGCTGAACAACATCGAGCTGATCACCGACCGGTCGCTTGAGATCAACTTAAAAGAGATGGCCGAAGTGAAGAAAAAGTTTCCCGATCGCGCGCTGGTCGCCTCGCTGATGGTCGATCCTGTCCGCGAAGTGTGGCATGAGATCGTCAAGCAGGTGGAGGCGGTCGGCGTCGACGGTCTGGAGATCAACTTCGGCTGTCCGCACGGAATGGCGGAGCGCGGCATGGGGGCGGCTGTCGGTCAGCATCCTGAGCTGGTCAGACAGCAGACGGAGTGGATCAAAGAGGTTGCGACCACTCCGGTCATCGTCAAGCTGACGCCGAACATCACCGACATTCGCTACACGGCCCGGGCTGCTCGCGAGGGCGGTGCGGACGCGATCTCGATGATCAACACGATCAACTCGCTGATCGGCGTGGACATCGACACGTGGCTGCCGACGCCGCATGTCGATGGAAAGGCCGCGCATGGCGGTTACTGCGGTCCTGCGGTCAAGCCGATCGCCTTGCACATGGTCGCCGAATGTGCGCACGATCGGTCGATCGGCCTGCCGATCTCCGGGATCGGCGGCATCGCCACTTGGCAAGACGCGGTCGAATACATGCTGCTGGGGGCCACCGGCGTTCAAGTCTGTACGGCGGTCATGCACCACGGCTTCCGCATCGTCGAGGACATGATCGACGGATTGAACCTGTACTTGGATGAGCGGGGAATCCAGTCGGTCGGCGAGCTCGTCGGGCGCTCGGTGCACACCCTGAGCGACTGGGGTTCGCTCAACCTGAACTACAAAGTGGCAGCAAGGATCGACACGGAGACGTGCATCAACTGCAACAAATGCTACATCTCCTGCGAGGACGCCTCCCATCAGTGCATCGACCGCGTGGTGGATGCTTCCGGGAAGCAGATCTTGCAGGTGCGCGAAGACGATTGTGTCGGCTGCAATCTCTGCTCGCTCGTCTGCCCGGTCGATGGCGCGATCGAGATGATCGAAGTGAGCGCAGGCAAGCCGCACATGACGTGGGGCGACTTGCAGGCGCAGCGATAAACGAGAAGGAGAGGGGAAGCGAATCATGAAGAAGCTGATTCAAGGTGGCACTGTGGTCACCGCTGCTGACACGTATCAGGCGGATGTGCTGATCGACGGGGAGCGAGTGGTCGCCATCGGGAACGATCTGGACATCGCCGGAGCTGAAGTGATCGATGCGTCAGGCTGCTACCTGTTTCCAGGCGGCATCGACCCGCACACGCATCTGGACATGCCGTTTGGCGGCACGGTGACTGCTGACGATTTTGAGACGGGGACGCGAGCTGCCGCATTTGGCGGTACGACGACGGTCATCGACTTCTGTCTGACCGGAAAAGGGCAGAGCTTGCGCGAAGCGATTGAGCATTGGCACGGCAAAGCGGAGGGCAAGGCGGTGATCGACTACGGGTTTCACCTGATGATCGCCGAAGCGAACGACAGCGTGCTTCAGCAGTTGCAGCATGTTGTGGAAGAGGAAGGCATCACGTCCTTAAAGGTGTTCATGGCGTACAAGAATGTGTTCCAAGCGGATGATGAGACGCTGTTTAAAACCCTGATTCGCGCCAAAGAGCTGGGCGCACTCGTCCAAGTGCACGCCGAGAATGGCGATGTGATCGACTACCTGATCAAAGAGGCGCTGGAATTGGGGAATACAGACCCGATCTATCATGCGCACACCCGTCCGCCGGTCGCAGAGGGCGAGGCGACCGGAAGGGCGATCGCCTTGACCGCTTTGGCCGACTCGCAACTGTATGTCGTTCACGTCTCCTGCGAGGAGGCGGTCAAGCGCATCGCCGAAGCTCGCGAGCGCGGCCTGAACGTCTACGGGGAGACCTGCCCGCAATATTTGACGCTCGACATCTCCTACCTGGAAAAGCCTGATTTTGAAGGCGCTAAATACGTCTGGTCGCCACCGCTTCGTGAGAAGTGGAACCAAGAGGTGTTGTGGAGCGCGCTGAAGAACGGGATATTGCAGACGGTCGGCTCCGACCAATGCTCCTTTAACTTCGACGGGCAAAAAGATCTTGGCAAGGGAGATTTCACCAAGATTCCAAACGGAGGCCCGCTGATCGAAGATCGCTTTGGCATCCTGTATTCGGAAGGAGCGCACAAAGGGCGCATCTCGTTAAATCAATTTGTGGACATCACCTCGACCAAGTCGGCCAAGCTGTTTGGCATGTTCCCGAAAAAAGGAACGATCGCCGTCGGGTCGGACGCAGACATCGTCATCTTTGATCCGCAGGTGACCCGCACGATTTCCGCACAGACGCACCATATGAACGTCGATTACAACCCGTTTGAAGGCATGGAAGTGAACGGGGAGGTCGTCTCGGTGCTCTCGCGCGGCAACTTTGTCATCCGCGATCGGAACTATGTCGGTGCAGCGGGGAGCGGACGCTTTATCCGCCGCAGTAAATTTCAACGTCCTTAGGAGGTTTCAGGGAGCATGCAGAAAGTAAAAATCGGTCTCATTCAAGCCAAACATAACATTCACGGTGATGAACCGGTTGCGGTGCACAAAGAGGTAGCGATCGCCAAGCATCTCGACATGGTGCGGGATGCGGCCGCTCAAGGTGCGAAGATCATCTGTTTGCAAGAGATCTTTTATGGCCCCTACTTTTGTGCCGAGCAGACCCCAAAATGGTATGAGGCGGCCGAAGAGGTTCCAAACGGTCCGACCACGCAGCTGTTCATGCAACTCGCCAAAGAGCTGGAAGTGGTGATCATTCTGCCGATCTATGAGAAAGAGCCGGTCGGCACCCTCTACAACACCGCAGCTGTGATCGACGCAGATGGCAGCTACCTCGGCAAGTATCGCAAGCATCACATCCCCCATGTCGAAGCGGGGGAGAGACCGCACGGGTTTTGGGAGAAATTTTACTTCAAACCGGGCAATCTCGGCTATCCGGTGTTCGATACGAAATATGCAAAGGTGGGCGTCTATATCTGCTACGATCGTCACTTCCCAGAAGGAGCGCGCATTCTCGGCTTAAAGGGAGCGGAGATCGTCTTCAACCCGTCGGCGACGGTGGCGGGCACCTCCGAGTATCTCTGGAAGCTCGAACAGCCTGCACATGCGGTAGCGAACGGCTACTACATCGCTGCGATCAACCGCGTCGGGCTGGAAGCGCCGTGGAACATGGGGGAGTTTTACGGTCAGTCTTACTTGGCCGACCCGCGCGGTTCGATGGTCGCTGTCGCTTCGCGCGATCAGGATGAAGTGCTCGTGGCGGAGATGGACAAGCAATTGATCTACGAAGTTCGTCAAAAATGGCAATTCTATCGCGATCGTCGTCCAGAGACGTACGGAGAGATGACCGAACTGCTGTAAACACCATCAAGGGGGAGGCCTTTCAACATGGCCACGCAAAGAGAAGAAAGCGGCATTGTCACCTTAACCGAGCAGGGAGTCAAGCAGGTGCAAGATTCCCCGCTCTGGAATGATGATCTTCGACCGACCACGCGCGCAGAGCACAACTGGTCGGGATTGAGCTTCGCAACGCTCTGGGTCGGGATGTGCATCTGCATTCCGACCTATACGCTGGCAGCCGGACTGATCGGGCTCGGCATGAGCGTTTGGCAATCGATTTTTACAATTTTCCTCGGCAATTTGATCATCATGGTACCGATCTTATTAAATGCGCACGCAGGTACGAAATTTGGCATTCCCTATCCGGTTTTTGCCCGCCTCTGGTTCGGCTCAAAGGGAGCTCACTTCCCGGCGATGGCTCGCGCGTTTGTCGGAGCCGGCTGGTTTGGGATCAATGCGTGGATCGGCGGTGCGGCGCTCGATACGCTGCTCGTCACGTTCTACCCGGCTTGGGCGAATGTGTCGATGCACACCGGCATCATCTTCTTACTCTTCTGGTTGCTGACGATGATCATCGCCTACCGAGGGCCGCAAGCGGTGAAAAAGCTCGGAGCGTTTTCCGCACCGACCCTGGCGATCCTCGCGATCGGGCTGTTTATCTGGGCGGTCGTCAAAGCGGACGGCTTCGGCCCGATGCTCGCCACCCCTTCGAAGTTTGAAACGACCGGCGAGTTCTTGAACGTATTCTGGCCCGCACTGACAGGCGTGATCGCCTTCTGGGCGACATTGGCGCTCAACATTCCAGACTTCTGCCGCTATGCGGTCTCGCAAAAGTCACAAGCGACCGCCCAAGTGCTCACCATGCCGATCACGATGGCGATCTTTTCCTTCATCGGGGTTGCTGTCACATCTGCTACGGTGGTCATCTATGGAGAAGCGATCTGGGATCCGGTGCAGCTGCTGGCCAAATTCCCGCCCTATGTCATCCTGATCGGCGCGGTTGGCATCGTGCTCGCCTCGATCACCGTCAACGTCTCGGCCAACCTGGTCGCCCCGGCGCGGGCGATCGAAAATCTCTGGCCGCGGCGCATCACCTTTGGCATCGGCGCGGTCATCACCGGGCTGATCGGGATCGCGATGCAACCGTGGTTTATCTTGGAGAACTTCGGCAACTACATCTTCGGCTGGCTCGGCACGTACGGTGCGCTGCTCGGCCCGATCGACGGCATCGCTGTCGCCGACTATTGGATGGTTCGCAAGCGCCGCCTCGATCTGGTCGAGCTCTATCGATCGAACGGCAAATACTCCTATGCGAGCGGTTTTAACATGAAATCGATCTATGCGCTCGCGCTTGGCATCGCAGCATCGCTGCTCGGGCTCATCGTTCCGGGCCTGTCGATCCTCTGGGAAAACGCCTGGACGGTCGGTCTGTTCGTGTCGATGTTTGCCTACTGGTGGCTGATGCGCACAGATGCGAGCCTTCTCTCGCAGACAGAGTATGAGCAGATCACCGAGATCTCTCAGCTGGCGAAGCGGGAAAACGATTCGAACGTCGCTTTGTAAGCGATGATCTGATGAGCAGGATCGTGAAGTGTCAGACGTTTGGTCGTGCATTCGGTGATCATCTTGCTTGCAAGCGAGTGGTACGCGACAGAATGATGACCGAATAATTTCACGTCTGTTCGAAAAAAGGATTTAGGTCGACCAACTTCTGTTGGTCGACCTTTTTTGGTGGAAGAGGGAGTTGAACAAAGGTGTGGTTGTAACAAAACTGAAAATTGAGAAAGTAATAGAACTGAGGTAGGATATAGAAAAAGACGGGAGTGTTGCTATGAAAAAAAGAACGCTCGCTCAGCTCATACTCTTTGCACTGTTGCTGACAGGCTGTGAAGAAACGATCGAGCAGCGCCATGCGGCGGCAGTTAAAAAAGCGATCCAGTTCAACATGGCGATGCTCGATTATCAGCATCGAACGAGCAACGACGATGTAAGAGGGCTGGAAGATGCAACCGACCGTGCCAGAACCGCGCTCTTGCAAGAGCTCAAGACTCCTGAGGAAATCCTTCAGGCGGCAGGAGGGCAGGATCGAATGCCGGAGGTGAAGGATGTCAAGATCGCCAAGGCGATCCCGATCGGGAAAGATGGCGAAGAGGGCTACATCATCAACACCCGAATCCTTTATTACCCTGATGTCTATCGATACGTTCAAAAAGTGGGATTGAAGATCGTTCCTGTCGATGGGGAATGGAAAGTTGATCAGGTCGTGCTGGACGGTGAACTTGGTGCCAGTTGATGACGCTCCAATATTCCTAATTTTTTGCCTTGTCTTCAAAATAGGTGAGCCAAATCCCGTCTTTCGCTTGACAGCCAATGTCTACAATGTGACAATGGTACTAAGCAATCAAATTAGCAATCGCAAAGGCGCGTGATTGAGATGAGGAAACTACGTCCGTTTTTCCACAGACAATCGCATATCTGCCTCTTTTGTAAAAAAGGGACCGGGTGGAAGTGAATGACTTCCGTCTGGTCCCTTTCTTTTGCTAAAGCGTTGAAAGGAGAAATGAGACATGGAAGATGTGAAAGCTGTCTTGCTCGACGGTGAGCATGTGACCGTTGAGGATGTGGCGACTGTCGCGCATGAAAATGTGGCGGTAGCGATCTCCGATGCTGCTTGGCAGCGCGTGAAAGACTGCCGAAAGATGGTCGAGGAACTGGTGAGCACGGGGAAGGTGGTCTATGGGGTCACCACCGGATTTGGCAAGTTTAGCGATGTGCACATTTCGCCGGAGGATGCGGCGCAATTGCAAGTCAACCTGATCCGTTCGCACGCCTGTGCGGTCGGGCAACCGATGTCGATTCCGGCCGTTCGCGCGCTGATGATGCTTCGCGCAAACGCTCTGTCAAAAGGCTACTCGGGCATCCGCCCGGAAACACTGCAACTGTTGATCGACTGCCTCAATCATGGCGTGCATCCGGTCGTCCCGGAGCAAGGATCGCTCGGCGCATCGGGCGACCTCGCGCCGCTGTCTCATTTAGCTCTCGTTCTGATGGGCGAAGGGGAAGCATTTTATCAGGGGGAGCGCCTTCCAGGCGGTGAAGCGCTGAAAAAGGCCGGGCTTTCCCCGATTCAACTGCAAGCAAAAGAAGGTCTGGCGCTGATCAACGGCACTCAGATCATGACATCGATCGGCACGCTGACCTATGTGAAAGCGAAAGCGCTCGCCAAGGCGGCCGATATGATCGCCGCCCTCACCGTCGAATGTCTGCGCGGCATTCCGGAAGCGTTTGCCGAAGAGGTGCATCGCGTGCGCCCCTACCCGGAACAGCTCGGCGTGGCCAGCAACTTGCGCCGACTGCTGACCGGAAGCAAGCTGACGACCGAACAAGGCGAGATTCGCGTCCAAGATGCGTACTCGCTGCGCTGTCTGCCGCAAGTGCACGGGGCATCTCGCCAAGTGCTGACCTATGTTGAAGATAAGCTGTCGATCGAAGTCAATTCGGCGACAGACAACCCGCTCTTGTTCCTCGAAGAGGGCAAGGTGATCTCCGGCGGCAACTTCCACGGCCAGCCGATGGCGTTTGCGATGGACTTTTTGAAGATCGGCATGAGCGAGCTGGCCAACATCTCCGAGCGCCGCACGGAGCGCTTGGTCAACCCTGCGCTGTCTGAGCTTCCGGCCTTCCTCAGCCATCAGCCGGGCGTCGAGTCGGGCATGATGATCCTGCAATACGTGTCCGCATCTCTGGTGTCGGAAAACAAAGTGCTCGCCCATCCGGCCTCTGTCGATTCGATCCCATCTTCTGCTAATCAGGAGGATCATGTCTCGATGGGAACGACTGCTGCCCGCCATGCGGCACAGGTGATCGACAACGTCTCGAAAGTGTTGGCGATCGAGCTGATCTGCGCGGCAGAAGCGGCAGAGTTTGTCGGGGCAGAAGGCCTCGCGCCCGCGACGCGCAAGCTGTACGATCTGTTGCGCGGCGTCGTGCCGCCTGTGCTCACCGACCGCTCGACATCGGCGGACATCGAAAAGGTGGCGGCCGCGCTGTTGCAAGGCAAGTGGGTTCAAGAGGTTGAAAAAATTTCTGGCGAGCTGATGTAAGCCACCAATTAAGGGAGGATACTACGAATGACCACACAACCTAAACGTGAGATCCGCGCTCCGCGCGGCACCGAACTGAATGCAAAAGGCTGGGTGCAAGAGGCTGCACTGCGCATGCTGATGAACAACCTCGATCCGGAAGTTGCCGAGCGTCCAGAAGATCTGGTCGTCTATGGCGGCATCGGTAAAGCGGCGCGCAACTGGCCCGCTTTTGATGCGATCGTCCGCGAATTGAAGCGCCTGGAAAGCGATGAGACGCTGCTGGTGCAATCGGGGAAGCCGGTCGGCGTGTTCAAAACGCATGAGCGCGCTCCGCGCGTCCTGCTCTCCAACTCCGTTCTCGTTCCCGCTTGGGCGAACTGGGAGCACTTCCGCGAGCTGGAACAAAAAGGTCTGATGATGTACGGTCAGATGACAGCCGGCTCCTGGATCTACATCGGCACTCAAGGGATCTTGCAAGGGACGTATGAGACGTTTGCGGAAGCGGGTCGCCAACTGACGGGCGGCACGCTGAAAGGGACGCTGACGCTGACCGCCGGTCTCGGCGGGATGGGCGGTGCGCAACCGCTGGCCGTCACGATGAACGAAGGGGTTGTCATCGCGGTCGAAGTGGACAAAACGCGCATCGAGCGCCGCATCCAAACTCGCTACTGCGATGTGTTGGCCGAAACGCTCGACGAGGCGCTGGAGCTGGCGAACCAAGCGAAAGCGGAAGGCAGAGCGCTTGCGATCGGGCTGCTCGGCAACGCGGCTGAGATCTATCCGGAATTTGTGCGCCGCGGCATCAAGCCAGACTTTGTCACCGATCAGACGTCCGCGCACGATCCGCTGAACGGATATGTTCCGATCGGCTACTCGCTGGAAGAGGCGGCTGCGCTGCGCAGCAGCGATCCGGATACGTACATTTCGCTTGCGAAAAAGAGCATGGCGGTGCACGTCCAAGCGATGCTCGACCTGCAGAAGTTGGGTTCGACCGTGTTCGACTACGGCAACAACATCCGCCAGGTCGCGCTGGATGAAGGCGTTAAAGATGCGTTCAACTTCCCAGGCTTCGTACCTGCCTATATCCGTCCGCTATTCTGCGAAGGCAAAGGTCCTTTCCGCTGGGCTGCTCTGTCTGGCGATCCGGAAGATATCAAAAAGACGGACGAACTGATTTTGAAACTGTTCCCGGAAAACGAACATCTGCGCCGCTGGATCACGATGGCTGGCGAAAAGGTCGCTTTCCAAGGCCTGCCGTCTCGCATCTGCTGGCTCGGCTACGGCGAGCGTGCCAAAGTGGGTCTGGCGATCAACGAGATGGTTAAAAACGGCGAGTTGAAAGCTCCGATCGTCATCGGGCGCGACCACCTCGACTGCGGCTCGGTCGCATCGCCGAACCGAGAGACGGAAGCGATGAAAGACGGCTCCGATGCGGTTGGCGACTGGGCGATCTTGAACGCCTTGATCAACACGTCGGCAGGCGCTTCTTGGGTTTCTGTCCACCACGGCGGTGGCGTTGGCATGGGATACTCGCTGCATGCGGGCATGGTGGTCGTCGCAGACGGCACAGATGAAGCGGCAGAGCGCCTGCAAGCGGTGCTCACCTCCGATCCGGGCATGGGCGTGATCCGTCATGTCGATGCGGGCTACGAGGAAGCGATCGAAACGGCGGAGGAGCATGGCATCCGCATCCCGATGCGCGAACAGGAGTAGTCATAACAACAGCGAGGAGGATGAGAATGGAACGCATAGATTTGCTTGTCAAAGGCATCGGGCGGCTGGTGACGCCGCCCGGCGATGCCCCTCGATTCGGCAGTGAGATGAACGAAGTGATCGAGATCGAAAACGCGGCTGTGGCGATTCATGAAGACCGCTTTGTCCTCGTCGGCCCAGAGGAAGAGGTGTTGGCGGCGCTTGCTGGCGTCGAGATCGCCGAGACGATCGACGCAGCAGGTCGACTTGTCACACCGGGGCTGGTCGATCCGCACACGCACCTCGTGCATGGCGGTTCGCGGGAGCATGAGCTGGCGATGAAGCGCTCCGGCGTGCCGTATCTGGAGATCCTCGCACAAGGCGGCGGCATTCTCTCGACCGTCAAAGCGACCCGTGCGGCAACAGAAGAAGAGCTCTACCAAAAAGCGCGCAAAAGCCTCGATGAGATGCTCCTGAACGGGGTGACCACCGTCGAAGCGAAAAGCGGCTACGGCCTGACCCTTGAAGATGAGCTGAAGCAGTTGCGCGTGGCGAAGCGGTTGCAGGACACCCATCCGGTCGACATCGTCTCCACCTTCATGGGTGCGCACGCCGTTCCGCCCGAATACAAAGGGCGCACCGACGAGTATGTCGATCTGATCGTAAACGAGATGCTGCCACAGGTCGCCGAGGAGTTTCTCGCCGAGTTTTGCGATGTGTTCTGCGAGCATGGCGTCTTCACCGTCGAGCAGTCGCGCCGCATCTTGATGGAAGGCAAGCGCAACGGGATGATGCCGAAGATTCACGCAGACGAGATCGAATCGCTCGGCGGCGCGCAGTTGGCCGGAGAGATCGGCGCGATCTCAGCGGAGCATCTGCTGGCTGCGACAGACGAAGGATTGCAAGAGCTCGCTGACAACGGTGTAACGCCTGTACTTTTGCCAGGTACGTCGTTTAACCTCGGCTTGCAAAACCATGCTCGCGCTCGCGACATGATCGACAGGTACAACCTGCCGGTGGCGCTCTCCACCGACTACAATCCTGGCTCGTGCCCGACCGAATCGATCCAACTGATCATCGCGCTCGCCTCGCTCAATCTGAAGATGACGCCGGAGGAGATTTTAACCGCCTGCACGATCAACGCGGCGAACGCGCTCGGCCGCACGACAGACATCGGATCGGTGAAAAAGGGCAAGCGCGCCGACTTGACGATCTTCGATGCGCCCAACATCCAATACCTGCCGTACCATTTTGGCATCAACCACACGTTCGGTGTGATCAAGAACGGCCGCGTGGTGGTCTGGGAGCGCCAGATCGTCCAAGCAGGGGAGGGCGCCTAGATGAGCGAGCAGATCCCGCATTTGAAATCGCCCGAGCAGGCGGCATTCCGCGATCATCTGGAAACGAAGGTCGCGCGTTGGATCACCGCATGGGATGGGGAGGAGCAGCTGACGGCCGGCGTGATCGGCATTCCGCTCTCCAAGCCGTCGATCTCCGTCTCTGGCGCATCGACCACGCCTGCTGCGATCCGCACCGCCTTCAAATCGTTCACCACCTATTCGCTCGAATACGGAGTTGATCTGCAGGAGATGCTGGTGCGCGATCTTGGCGATATCGAGATGCATGTCACCGACAACGCCGAGTCGCACCGCCGCATCGAGGCGAGCTTGCGGTCGCTGTACCAAAAGCAGCCCGATCTGATCCCGATCATCTTTGGCGGCGATCATTCGATCACCTGCCCGTCGATGAAAGCGTTTGTCGATCGCCATCCGGGCAAGAAGGTCGGCATCATCCATTTTGATGCGCATCACGATGTTCGCAACTTTGAGGATGGCGGCGTTTCAAACGGCACTCCGTTTCGCGGGATTCTCGAATCGGGCATTGTGGACGGCAAGAACATCGTCCAGATCGGCATCCGTGGCTTTATGAACTCCAAACCGTATCACGACTACGTGACCGGACACGGGGTGACCGTCTTCACAGCTCGCGACGTACATCGCCAAGGCATCGAGCAGATCTTGTCACAGGCGCTGACGATCGCAGGCGACGGCACCGACGTGCTCTACGTGAGCTTCGATGTGGACGTGATCGACCAAGCGTTCGCTCCAGGTTGTCCGGCGATCGGCACCGGCGGGATGAATCCGTGGGACGCTCTCGATGCTCTTTATCATCTGGGGACGCTGCCACAGGTGCAAGGGCTTGACTTCGTCTGCATCGACCCGACTGTCGATGTGCGAAACGTCACCTCTCGACTGGCGGTGCAGTTCATGCTGGCATTCCTCGCTGGCGTTTCAAAACGTTAATTGAACTGGACAGATTGTTCAACAACGATTATGCTAAGAAATGGAATCGAAGTTGAAGTGAAGGGAGTTGGAAGAACGTGTCCGAAACGGCTAGTTTCTTCCGCAACCGATTCGTACAGGTAATCGTGTTGTCTGGGCTGTTTTTGCAAGTCGGCATCTGGGTGCGAAACTTTTCCGTGCTTCTGTATGTGATGGAGCAGACGAATGAAGACCCGTTTGCTGTCTCGATGATCTCGGTCGCCGAATTTGCACCGATTTTCCTGTTCTCGTTTATCGGTGGCGCTTTTGCCGACCGCTGGCGTCCGAAGCGGACGATGATCTGGTCAGACTTTCTCAGCGCTCTGTCCGTCTTTGCTGTGCTCGGCACGCTGATGACCGGGCATTGGCAAGCGATCTTTTTTGCTACGCTGGTGTCGGCAATCCTGTCGCAGTTCTCACAGCCGTCGATGTTGAAGCTGTTTAAACAGCATGTGCCAGAACATCAGATGCAGATGGGGATGGCGATGTTCCAAACGATGATGTCGATCTTCATGATCATCGGTCCATTCCTTGGAACGGTCGTGTTTCAAAACTTTGGGATCAACGTGTCGATCGCCATCATGGGGATCGCCTTCCTGATCTCGGCAGCAGTGCTAACACTGATCCCTGCCGATAAGAAGGAAAAGGTGGAGAAAAGCGAGACGACCATCTTCACCGAGATGAAAGAGGGCTTCCGCTATGTGCTCGCCAAGCCAGTTCTGAAAATCCTCGGCGGCAACTTCGCTGCGGCAGGGCTCGCGCTTGGGATCATCCAGCCGCTGACCATCTTCCTCGTCACCGAGAATCTCGGGCTGCCGAAGGAGAATGTGCAATGGCTGATGATGACGTACGGCGCTGCCATGTTGCTCGGCGGCGGTTTGGTGATGGGCCTCTCCAAAAAGGTACCTCCCAACGCGCTGCTCGTCATCGGGATGGCTGCGGTGACGATCTCGACAGCGGTGATCGGTTGGTCGACCGATTTCACCTTGACGCTCGTCGCCGAGTTTTTTGCAGGTCTGTTCCTGCCTTGTATTCAGATCGGGATCAACACGATCATGCTCAAGACGACAGACGAAGCGTTTCTCGGTCGTGCCAACGGCATCCTAAACCCGCTGTTCATGGGAATGATGGTCGTCACGATGAGCCTTGCGGGCTGGTTGAAAGCTTCGTTTTCGCTCACGACCGCCTATGAAATCGCCGCTGCGCTGTTCTTCCTCGGCATGTTGCTTGCGCTTCCGCTGTTTAAGCTCGATCTCAAGTTGAGTGATGGCCAGCAGGAAACGCCTGTTCCAGCTGAGAAATAGCATCGGGATTGAGCTGCTGTTCGAATCGGTTTGGAGCAGAACGTCTTAGATTCAAGAGGAAGAGGGCTGTGCGAACTGCACAGCCCTCTTTGTTTTTTGTTGTGATCTAGCAGACGCCGTGAAAGGATCGAACGATCAGCGCCATTTCTTTTTTGAAACGATTGCGCATACCCTCTACTAATCGAAACAGTAGAGGAGGGAAGGGGATGAGCCTCAATGATCCGGTCATCTGGACGGTCGTGGTGGGACTGGAGTTTGCCTTTGCGATCTTTCTTGTCGTGGCAACGTTCGAAGTTGTGCTTGCCTCCAAGCGGCGATAAACCGCTCTGCAAAGCGGACAGTTGGCAAGATAGGAAAAGACCGCTCGCAGGAGCGGTCTTTTCCTATCTTGATCAATCATCCTCGCCAAAAAAGTCGCCAAGATCATCGATGATTCCGCCATCTGCCGTCTGCTCAGAATCGTCGTCGCCAAACAGCGCTTCACCGATTGCGTACCCGGCGATTCCTCCCGCAATGCCGCCGAGGAGCCCGCTGCCAGCACCGCCGCCGCGATGCTTGTGCTGTCCATGCGGATGAGCTTTGGGCAGCGTGGGATATCGGCTCGGATTCGGATTGTTCAGCTCAGCTTCTAACGAGCGCCTGATCGTCTGCAAGGTGGCATCTGAGTCTTGCAAGCTTTGGTAGGAGAGAAAGAGCGTAAAGTGCGATTCATCCAGATCGAGCTTGTCGGCCAAGGCGCCGAACAACCCTTTTGTTGTCTTGTCGAGCTCGATATGTAAGCGCACACCGTCTTCTTCGGCGAGATAGACGACCGTCAGTTCGTCGATGCGCCCGGCAAACGGACCTGATTCTGAACCGGATAGCGGCGCGTACTCAAACTCCTGATAGCGGCCGTTGAAAACGCCCGAGTCGTGTTTGTCATAAAAGCCGAGCGCGTGAAAAGCGCCGATCGCAGTGGCGACCGGAAGGCTCGGTTGTACGTAAAACTGGTCAAAGTCGTGCTTGTCGATCGCCTCTGGGATATCGAGGCGTGTGTGATATGTATAACGCACATATTGGCTTGAGATCGGCAGCTCTGGGAGCTGGTGAGCGAAAGGATATTCAACCTGTTTTCCGCTCGGGACGTGCAGATCGCGAGCAACGGCGATCGTCTCGATCGTCGTGCGGGCCGTCTTATCCCCAAGACGAGCTTCTAAAATAAAATCGACATCGATCGCATCAATCTTTTGATCGACCGCACCGCCTTCGACCAAAATACGCCCCACGACCTTTTCTCCGATCCGACCGCTCGCATCCTCCAGGATCAGGTTGACGCTTGCCGAACCGATTCCGATCTTCGATAGAAACTTCTTGAACAATCAAATTCCCCCTCCCAAGTTTGCTTTCAGTATAGCTGATCGATGGGGGAAGCGACTACAGAGACATCAACAACTTGACGAACTTATTGCTTAGCATCCATATGGACTTTTTTCCCGTAATGAATAAACTTGATTTCCACTTTGATTTCTGCAAGCGAATTTTCATCAAGGGGCAACTTTCCATTTTTTGATAACCTCTTCCAGTCCTTCGAATGTTTTCGATAGACCGTATCGGATAGATTGAGCACATCCGCATCGATTTTCAGACCAGCGCGATAAGTTCTGAGCACCTGAGCTTGAATCGTCTCTCTCACTTTTTTTCGAATCTCATCCTCTTCTGAGATCCCTTTCAATTGGGTGAAATGACCGTTGAGCTTGAGATGAAGCGAAAATCGAACCTGATCCTGCTCAAAGATCGGGATAATTTTAATGGTCGGTTTTTTCACGACGACGCTGCTCACGCTGTTTTCGCTCAGCCGAATGGAGAGGGGGCTCCGCACCAGATTGCGATTGAGCCACAACAAGCCTCTCGCCTCCTCGCTTGACAGCATCCCCATCCACTTCCCGCGGTGCATGACCGAATAACCGTCAAACACGATCTCTTCGAAATATTTTTTCTGATCGAACCAACTTTTCTTGTCTACCTTAAGACTCGGAATGACCAGCGTATGCGACTCTTCCCGAAACAGGGCGACAAACTCATGCATGCGCTTGGGAAGGGCGGGAAAGGAACTCTGCTTGTTCATATCGATCGGATCGCCAAGCTTGGAGTAGACAGGGGAGGGGTCGACCGCAGCTGCCGCCGTGAAAAGTTTTTCTAGGCGAATGTTCGTCGTAAACACCCAAAACGTCGGTCGAAACTCCCCAAACCGCTGAAAGAGATCCCTGATTTCCTCAATCCCTTTCTTCGCGGCCGACTCGGTGAACACCAGCGTGCTCAAATGGCTCCAGTACAACCGACGCTGAAGGGTATCATACAAGTTAAAGATGGCAACATTAAACGATTTGCCGCTCGCTTTGCCGACCCAGACCGGAACGTTCTCATTCTGTTGGCCGCCGACGTCAGTTTTGGCGATGTTGGTAAAATTGGCGATCTGCGCATAGATCGTGTATTGCCCGTCTCGGTAGTCCACTCCGAGCGCATGAATGTACGCCATATGCTCCAGCGTCTTAAAACTCCAACAGCCAGAAAGGGGCAGCGCAGCCAACAACAGCGCGAGGATCAGAAGATAGGAACGTCTCATTCCTGTTCCCCCTGACTGGAGTTATCTTTTAAGTTCAAAAAGCGAGGTCTCCGCTTCCTTTTCGACGCTGGTAAAAGAATGACCGACTGTAAGATGCTCTTCAAGTCGGGCGGAGAGATCGGGCTTAAATAGGGGATGCCGAAAGAGCGCATGTTCGCCAAGTAGATCAACAGGGTAACCATGGCGACAAAAAAGCCGAACAGCCCAAAAAAAGCGGCGACCATCATGATCAGCATGCGCATGATGCTGACAGCTCCAGCGAGCGATTGATTGATCAGCGTAAAGGTGGTCACTGCGGTGATACCGGCAACGACGAGCAGGGAAGGGCTGGCGATTCCAGCGCGGATCGCCGCATCGCCGATGATCAGACCGCCGACGACCGCCAAAGTCTGTCCAACTTTGCTCGGCAAGCGAGCGCCTGCCTCTTGAAACAGTTCGAACAGCAACAGCATGATAAATGCTTCCAGCGGAATTGGCAGTGGAATTCCTTTGCGCGCGATCAAGAGCGTCGCAAGCAAGCTGAGCGGTATCTGATCCTGATGATAGCTTGTGATCGCCACGTAAAACCCGGGCAACAAGACGGCGACGACCAACCCGATCACCCGCAGAATGCGCTCAAATGTGGCGAACACGTAACTGTTGTGTAAGTCCTCGGAAGCTTTTAACATCAGAAAAATATTGCAGGGTGCGATCAAAGCGATTGGGCTGGTGTCCACCATGATCGCGAATCTGCCTTTTAGCAGCGCATCGACCACATAGTCGGGACGGCCCGAATAGTCCATCTGAGGAAACATCGACAGCTTGGAGTTGACGATCTGCTCCTCGACCTGCGTGGAGCTGTAGACGGCGTCCACATCGATCTGATCGATTTTCGTTCGCACATCCTCGATGGTCTTCTCGTTGGCAATATCCTCGATGTAGAGGAGGGCAACTCTCGTGTGGGATCGCTTGCCGAGAAAAAAGAACTCGGTCTGCAAAGAGTTTGTTTTCAAGCGCTTGCGAATCAGGGCGAGATTGTCGGTCAGCTCTTCGGTGAAGCCATCTCGCGGTCCTTTGATCGAGATTTCGGTCCGTGGCTCAGAAGGGTCTCGCTTCGGCGGTTTTGCGATGTCGAGCAGGTAGACCGCTTGGACACCCTCGATCAGCACGACGAGCTTCCCCTCGAAGATCGGAGAGATGGTCGTCTCCATCCGATCCGTCTTGATCACCGAAAAATATTGCCACGCTTTCACGAGCAAATCAGGATCTACCGACTCGACGCTCAACGTCTGAAACAACTGCTTAATGCTCGGGATCACCTGTTGGTTGAGGCGCTCTTCATCGGCAAGCCCCTCGCAGTAGGCGAACAATAGGGAGCGTGGGGAAGTGCGACTCGGCAACTTGA
This sequence comes from Tumebacillus lipolyticus, assembly GCF_042682745.1. NCBI lineage: Bacteria > Bacillati > Bacillota > Bacilli > Caryophanales > Alicyclobacillaceae > Tumebacillus > Tumebacillus lipolyticus. The sequence goes on from NZ_JBHUIO010000002.1 coordinate 219,176, forward strand.
GATGCTGCACAAACACCTCTTGGCAGTTGTGAAACGTTTGCCGAATCCACCGCTCATTTGCCTGAAAACTGTCCGATACTGGGGTGGAATGATCACCCGATTCGAGCTTCGGGTTGGACTGGTTCACGCGATTCACCGCCCTTTTTCTTTTTGACAAAACTGATCGCGAACAAGATCATCAGGACCGCGAAAGCTGCCCAAAAAGTGTAAGGCAGGAAGTAGTCAGATACGTAGGAAAGGAACTTTTCATCCTCGACCGGAATCAACAGGAGCAACAAAAGCAAGCTCATCACCAGATAGAGGGTGAGATTGCGCTTCTTTTTTGTTTTGATCTGCAGAATTTCCGGAATGAGATAGATCGTGATCGAAGCCCGAATGAAACTTCCGACCATCCATTGATAGATCGACAGAAAGTCAACATGCTCAAAATTATGCGAAAAAGAGACGATTCTCCATTCCTCAGAAGCGGTGTAGCGCAGTTCGCCCCCTTCATAGGGACCAAACTCTGCGATCGCGCCTGTCAGCGGGCCGAGCATCAGCATGACGGTAAACAGGGTGAGAAAAAAGAGCCAACCTTTTTTCACCTGACGCTTCAATCGCTGTTGAAAGAGCAGGAGCAAGATGATGTCGAACATGCCCGCACCGGCAGGGACGAAGCCGTGGAGGACCGGGTTGATTCCATTTTCTAAGATCGGCAGAAGCAAGGCGTAGTTTTTGTTCGGGATGTTCGCGCTCATCACAAAGAAGCCGAACACGATGACGAAAGGCAACAAAAGACCGTTGACGATCGCGATCGAACGGATGCCCGAACGCACCTGATAAAGGCAGATCAGACAGAAGATGATGGTCAAGATCGTTTTCGGAGTCAGATAGAGATACATCATGTACAGCCAAGTGGTCGAGTCCTGTATCGTAACATAGGCGGTGACAAACATCTGGCAGATGAACACTAGCGCCAAAAGACCGGCGAGAAAAGGCCCTGCCGTTTGTCGCACCCAGGCGAGAATGTGTACTTGACCACTTCTGCGCATGATCGTGTGTAGAACGGGAACACAGATCACGATCAGAATTCCAGCGAGCAATACGGAGATCCAAGCATCGCGGCCAGCGGTGCGCAACAGGACGGGAATCACGGTGACATGATCGTTGATTCCGACATACGAAATCAGGATCATGATCGCTTGGATGGTAGAAATTCGATCTTGTGCCTGTGTCATAGTTCTTTCACCCACTGTTGTTTTTTCTAGGGTGTGCAGAAATTGCCAAACTCATGTCTGACGCGACGAGAAAAAACGACTCTGGAAAAACAAAAAAAAACTGACGCCGGCGTACTGCCGGCGTCAGTTTTTTAATTTTGCTTGTCGAAAGCGGGGCAGCGATCGCTTTGATCCGCTCAGGAAGAGGTGGATTGACCGTTCGCGTCTGCAGCGGTCGTTTTGTCAACCGGCAAGAACAGACGAACTAAAATACCTGTCCCGATGATCAGCACCCCACCACATGCGATGATCGTTCCCACTCCGTACGCTTCGGCGAGTGGACCGACGATCAGCGCGGCGATCGGCAAGCAAGAGGTAGCAAGCGCTGTCCCCGCTGCATAGATCGCTGGCTGCTCGTTTGGCGGAACGGTAGTTTGGATCAGGACCATCTCCGGCACGTTGACCGCCGTTTCCACCATCCCGATGATTGCACAGCACAGGACGATCACCCAGATCAAGGAGGAAAACTCAAACACGGTCAAGGCGAGGCCCTGACAGAGCCCGGCAAAGATGAACAGTGCAAAGTAGCGCTTGATCTTCAGCTTGCTGAGCACGATTCCCATCAGCAGGGCGCCGACCATCAGGCTACCGCGCAAAAGCGACAGCGTGCCTGCATCGCCTTGCAGCTCTTCTGTCACATAGACGGCGAGCAAGGCGAGGAACGGTGCCATGCCAAAATTGAGAAAGGTCGCATACACGTTGATCGCAAAGATCGTCTTGTGTTTGCGCAAGATCGTAAACCCAGAGAGCACTTCTTTCCAATAGCTCTTGATCTTCTCTGAGAAGGTGAGCTTCTCCTCTTCTTCCTGCTCGATCTGCTCGACCGATTCAGTAGGAGTAGGCGCTTCCACTTTGTTCGGGCGGAGGAACAGCAGCAAAAGCCCGGAGATGAGGAATACGCCACTGGTCACGACCATCGTCGTGACGCTGGACAGCCAGTTGACCAATACCCCGGCACCGGCGAGCCCGACGAGGAATACCACTTGGTTGGCGCTCGCCATAAATGCGTTCGCCTTCTGTACATGCGACCGCTCGACCAAGCGGGGCAGCAGCGCAACAGAGGCTGGATTGTAAACAGAACCACAAGCAGATTGAATGAATCCGGCGACGAAAAACAGCCAGATCGGCAGAAAATCATAATAGTAACAGAGGGGAATCACCAACATGATCAGAGCCCGGACTGCATCGGAGCCAAACATCCAAACGTTCAGGCGCCCTCGTGCGAGCAGTGGGCTGACAAATAGGCCCAACAGCATCTCCGGAATCAGCGTGACGAAAAAAAGGATCGACGTAGCGACCGCGCCACCACCAGATTCGAGCAACAACCAGACAAAAGAGATCGATGCAAAATTGTCGGCCAACACCTTAAACACTCGAGAAGTAAGAAATAAATTAAACTTCGGCTGCCATATTCCTGCTCGCGGAGCAAGAGCTTCTTGGTTCATGTGTGGTCACCTTTCTCACTGTCAGTATGTTCCAAATGTTCAACTTCCTGATACGCCATTTACTATAATAGACTGTTACGTAATAATAGTCAAACTTCAGTAAATCCGACTGCAATATTAGATTTTATGTTTTTTGTGAACTCAATTAAAAATATAGATATGAAGAAAGGAGTGTACTATAATAGGGTTATGAGCTAATCTCAAGAATGACTTATAGTCTATTGGATACTCTTTCAATAAGCTCGTTTTATTTATCTGAAATTAACGGAATTGGCAGTTTGTTATTCAGTCTAGGAGGGAATTACGTGAGTGCTAACAATGTCCAGCAGATGACACGTTTGAATGAGGCGACAGGCTTGTTACAACTTCCAACAAACGGTCGACGCTCTGCCCGACAAGTCTATGAACGCGGTCGTTTTTTGTTTGCGTTTACAGAGTCTCGGTTGTCAGAACTGTGGGGAACACACGATGAGACACATTCTCGCTCGTTTGTCTGCCTGCTCAGCGTTTTCAACTTGTTGTTGCAGCGCTACTCAGGACAAAATGAGCTGATTATTAATCTGCTTACAATGAAATCAGGTACAGCACATCCATTTATATCTACATTTTCGTTGAATGATCAAATGAGCTATCTCAATCTGACCTCTACCGTCCACGATATGGTCGAAGCGTCCTCGGCAGCAACGATTGAAACGGCGATGCGTTCGCAAACGATGTTCGCTTTTGCCGAAGAAGAGATGCTGATTGCGCTCGCCGAACAGAATTCCCAAAACGAACTTGCGCTGTTGATCACTCCGCAAGCTGACCATTTTCAGGGTACTTTTTTGTATGATGCCAGCCTCTTCGATGAAGCGACGATCGCCCAGATGGCGCGACATTTTGTCCAACTGCTCGAAGGTGTGATGAGCGAACCGGATCGGCCGATCCGCGCGATTCAGATCCTCACTGCCGATGAGCAACAGCAACTGCAGGAGAGCTGGAGCGGCAAAGCGCTCGACTATCCGCGCGGCGTCTGCCTGCATGAACTGCTCGCCGCACAAGCTGCCCGTACACCGACGCACACAGCGGTCGTCTGCGGCGATGAATCGCTGACCTATCAAGAGCTGGATCGGCGCGCCAATCAGCTGGCACACCGCCTGATCAAGATGGGCGTGATGCCAGAAACGTTGGTCGGCATCCTCGCCGAGCGATCGATCGAGATGGCTGTCAGCATGATCGGCGTCATGAAGGCGGGCGGTGCCTATGTGCCGCTCGACCCAGCGTACCCGAAAGAGCGCCTCGCCTACATGTTGCAGGACACAAATGTGCCGATCCTGCTCACGGAGCAGCATCTGCTCGCCGATCTGCCCGCTCACTCCGCGGAAGTGATCTGCCTCGACAGCGAAGGAGAGGCGCTGGCGACCGAACCGTCGGCAGCCCCGCAGACGGCGGTCACAGAGAACAACTTAGCTTATGTGATTTACACGTCAGGCTCGACTGGCAATCCGAAGGGCGTCCTCGTCGAGCACAAGACGTTCGTCCCATACGTCTACTCCATCCTCGATGGGTTGAACCTCCGCGCGGACGATCGGGTGTTGCAGTTCGCCCCGATCACATTTGACGCGACGGTGGAAGAGCTGTACCCGGCCTGGATAGTCGGAGCGACTGTCGTGCTGCGCCCCAATCGACTGTTCGCACCCAATCGCGAATTTTCTCGCTATGTGGAAGCACAAGCGTTGACCGTCTTGAGTCTGCCAACCGCCTACTGGCACGAATGGGCGTTCGAGCTGCACCAGTCGGGAACGCGCGTTCCGCCACATCTGCGCATGGTGCTGTTGAACGCGGAAGAGCCCGCGATGGAGCGGTTCCAGATGTGGTGGCAGATCGGCGGCGATCAGGTCGAGACGATCAACACCTACGGTCCTACGGAGACGACTGTCACCGCTTCGCTGTTCACGCCGACTCCAGCAGATCGCAATCGAACACGAATCCCGATCGGGCGCCCGATGGCAGGTGTCCGCATGTATGTGCTCGATCATCATCTACAACCTGTCCCAAGCGGTGTGATCGGGGAGTTGTACATCGGAGGCATCGGCCCTTCTCGGGGCTATCTCAACCTGCCGGAGCTGACTGCCGAATCGTTCGTTCCTGACCATCAGTCCAATCTGCCTGATGCCCGCATGTACAAGACGGGCGATTTGGTGCGCACGCTCCCCGATGGCAATATCGAATATTGCGGCCGTTCCGATCATCAGGTCAAAATCCGCGGCTTCCGCATCGAGTTGGGCGAGATCGAAAGCGTTTTGATCCAGCATCCAAACGTCAAGGAGACGGTCGTGCTCGCCCATGAGCTCCATGCGACAGAGAAACGGCTTGTCGCCTATGTGGTCCCCGTGCAGGCCAGCCAAGCTCAAGAAGCGAGCTGGCGTGAATATCTAGCAGAAAAATTGCCTGCTCACATGGTTCCAGCCGCTTTCGTTTCGATTGCGTCGTTCCCGCTGACCCCAAATGGAAAGGTGGACAAGAAAGCGCTGCCCGTTCCCGTCTTCAGCCGGGAGCGCACCGTCGATTATGTTGCACCGCGCACCCACGATGAAACGCTGCTCGTCGCGATCTATGAACAGGTGCTTCAGACGGCAGGGATCGGCGTAGAGGACAACTTTTTTGAATGGGGCGGACATTCGCTGTTAGCGACACAAGTGATCTCCCGAGTGCGCGACGCGTTCGAAAAAGAGTTGACGCTCGCAGATTTCTTTGCGGCACCTACGATCGCCGAATTGGCAGACGCACTGCGGACGAACGCAGCGCTTTCAGATCGCACGATCAGTTTGGAGCGGGCGGTCGGATTGCGTCAAGCTCCGATGTCCTCCGCGCAGCAGCGGCTGTGGTTCCTCGATCAGATGGAGCCTGGCAGCGCAGTATACAACATCCCGACCGCTATCAAGCTGACGGGGGAACTGGATGCGTCCGTTCTGGAGCGAGCGCTGCAGGAGATCGTGATCCGTCATGAAGCGCTCCGCACAACGTTCGCCGAAGCGGAAGGACAGCCGATCCAGATCGTCCACGACAGCCTGCGAGCCGATTGGCAGGTTGTCGACCTGACCGAATTGCCAGAAGAGGAGCGCGAATCGAAAGCGTTTGAACAGATGAACCGCGATGCTGAGCAACCGTTCGATCTCACGGTCGGGCCGCTGCTGCGCACGCAGCTGATTCGCTTGAGCGAGACCGAGCATCTGCTCTTGCTCAACATTCATCACATCGTATCGGACGGTTGGTCGCTTGGCCTGTTGACCTCCGAACTGAGCGCGCTGTATGCAGCGCTGATAGCCGGCGATCTGTCGCCACTCGCCGAACTTCCTGTGCAGTATGGCGACTATGCCCGTTGGCAGCAGCGCAATCTCCAAGCGGAGCAGGTCGAGCAACAGCTTCTCTATTGGAAGAAACAGATCGGCTCCGATCTGCCAGTCCTGCAGCTTCCTGCCGACAAGCCGCGACCAGCTCGCCCGACAGATCGAGGAAACCTGCAAAAAAGGCGGGTGCCTGCCGATCTGTTGCGGACGCTTGAACAGCTGAGCCTGCGCGAAGGGGCTACGCTCTACATGACGATGCTGTCCGCATTCAAAGCGTTGCTCTATCGCTATACGGGGCAGGAAAACATCTCGGTCGGCACCCCGATCGCGGGGCGTACACGCCGCGAAGTGGAAGATCTGATCGGCTTTTTCGTCAACACGCTGGTGATGCGCACCGATCTGCAGGGGATGATGACCTTCCGCGACCTGTTGCACGATGTTCGCTCCGTTTCGCTCGGCGCGTTCGCGCATCAGGACATTCCGTTTGAAAAAGTGGTCGAGGAGATCGCCCCGGTGCGCGATGGCAGCCAAACGCCGCTGTTCCAGACGATGTTCGTGTTTGAAAACACATCGCTCGTTCAGAGGGATGTGGCCAACCTGACCTGGCAACCGTTCGACATCCACAACGGCACAGCCAAGTTTGACTTGACGATGGAGTTTGTCGAAGAGGCGGACGGGTTACACGTTTCGTTCGAGTACAAGACCGATCTGTTCAGCGATGCGATGATCGAGCGAATGCTGGAACATTTCCTCAACTTGTTGCAGAGCATTGCGCAGGATGCCACACAGCCGATCGCCCAACTGCAAATGCTCGGGGCGGAGGAACAGGAACTGTTGCTGCACGCTTGGAACGACACGGTCACTCCATATCCGAAACGGTCGAGCATCGCGGAGCTGTTTGCGGAGCAGGTGCGCACCAACCCTGACGCGATCGCCCTGGTCGAAGAAGATCTGTGCCTGACTTATCACCAGCTGAACGTGGAAGCGAACCGGCTTGCCAACCGGATGATTCGCGCAGGCGTCGCCCCGCAAGATCTGGTCGGACTGTTGCTTGAGCGCTCTGTTGAAGCGGTCGTCACCATGCTGGCCATTCTGAAAGCGGGAGCCGTCTATGTGCCGCTCGACCCCACCTATCCGCAAGAGCGTCTCAGCAATATGTTGGAAGATGCGGAAGTCAAACTGCTGATCACCAAGCAGAAGTGGCTCTCGCGCTTGCCAGCAGAGTTCGGCCAAGTGCTGTGCCTCGATCTGGAGCGCGAATCGATCTGCGGTGAGAGCGAACAGAACCCAGCCTGTGCCACCACGCCCGATTCGCTCGCCTACGTCATCTTCACCTCTGGCTCGACCGGCCGTCCGAAGGGCGTCTGCGTGCCACAGCGAGGTGTGGTGCGCCTGGTCAAAAATACGAACTACATTCAGTTCGACCGCGAAGATGTGTTCATCCAGTTCGCGCCGATCTCTTTTGACGCGGCCACTTTTGAAATCTGGGGAAGCTTGCTCAACGGTGCAAAGTTGGTGCTGTACAGCGAGCCAGACCTGTCGTTTCACGCGCTGGGGCGCATGATTCGCGAACATCGCGTGTCCACGCTCTGGCTGACGGCCGGACTGTTCCTTCAGATGGTCGAAGAGCATCTGGAAGACATGACCTCGGTGCGCTACCTGCTGGCAGGAGGGGATGTGCTCTCCGTTCCACACGTCAGGAAAGCGCTGCTCGCTCTGCCAAACTGCACGCTGATCAACGGGTACGGACCGACGGAGAACACCACGTTCACCTGTTGCAATCCGATGACCGACGTGGAGCAAATCGGTGCTACCGTCTCGATCGGTCGTCCGATCTCCAACACGCAGGTCTACGTGCTCGACACCGATCTGAACCCAGTGCCGCTCGGCGTGCCTGGCGAGTTGCACATCGGCGGTGACGGGCTGGCGACGAGCTATCTGAAGCGTCCGGATCTGACCGCTGAGAAATTTATCGCACACCCATACGGCGAGTCTGATGAAAAGTTATACAAGACGGGCGACCTCGTGCGCTGGTTGCCAGATGGCAACATCGAGTTCCTCGGCCGCATCGACGGACAGATCAAAATTCGCGGATTCCGCATCGAGCTCGGCGAGATCGAGAGCGTGATCGGCGCACATGAGTCGGTAGAATCCAATGTGGTGATCGCACGCGAGCTGCCGTCTGGGGACAAGCGCCTCTATGCCTATGTGGTGTATAAGCCGGGAGCTGCTGTCCTAAGCAACGGCGAGTGGCGCAAACACTTGGCCGACCTGCTGCCCGATTATATGATGCCCGCCGCATTCTTGACGCTCGACTCGATGCCGATCACGCAGAACGGCAAAGTTGACAAACGCGCACTCCCAGAGCCGGACAACGATGCGTTGTTCGAACAGAACACATATGTCGCACCGCGCATGCCGCTCGAAGCGCAGATCGCGGCGACGTGGGCAGAAGTGCTGTCGGCAGAGCGCGTGGGGATTCACGACAATTTCTTTGCGCTCGGGGGGCACTCGCTGCTGGCGATGCAGGTGATGTCCCGCCTGCGCGACATCCTCGGCAAAGACCTTCCGCTGAGACTGCTGTTCGAAGCGACGACCGTCGCAACGTTTGTCGAGCGGTTGCAAGAAGAGCAGGGGAGCGCTGTCCTGACAGCGAGCATCGCGCGCACCGAGCGGGGCGGTCGACCGCAAGCATCTTTCGCCCAACAGCGCCTGTGGTTTTTGGCGCAGTGGGAACCGAACAGCGCGCTGTACAACATCCCGTTCGCTTGGCGCATCAAAGGTGCGCTCGATGCGGATCTGCTCGAACGAGCTTTGGATGAGATCGTCAAGCGTCATGAAACGCTGCGCACCACGTTTGCTGAAGAGGACGGTCAGCCTGTGCTGATCATCGATGAAACGTCCAACTGGCAGCTCGTCCGCATCGACCTGCGTGCCCATCCGGCTACAGAAGCTGAGCAGGAAGCGATGCGGATCGCCAAAGCGGACGCCTGTCAGCCGTTCAGCTTGACAGACGGCCCCTTGTGGCGGACGACATTGATCAGCCTGGCGGACGATGATCATTTGTTCATCGTCAACCAACATCACATCATCTCAGATGGTTGGTCGCTCGGCGTGTTCACACGCGAGCTGGCAACGCTGTATCGCTCCTTTGCAGCGGGGCAGCCCGAAGCTCTGGAAGAATTGCCCGTCCAATATGCGGACTACGCGATCTGGCAAGCTCAAACTCTGCAAGGTGACAGGCTCGAACATCAGCTATCCTATTGGCGCGAACAGCTCAGCGGTGAGCGTCCGCTGTTGCAGTTGCCGACCGATCGCCCGCGCCAGCCCCAGCAGACTTTTGCTGGCAGCGTTGAGACCGCCTTGCTGTCGCCAGAGATCAGTGCGAAGATCCGCCAAGTTGGGCAGAGCGCAGGCGCGACGCTCTACATGACGCTGTTGACTGCGTTCCAAACTTTGCTCTACCGCTACACGGGACAGGAGGACATCTGGATCGGCACGCCCGTCTCCGGCCGCAATCACCAAGAGATCGAAGGGCTGATCGGCTTCTTCGTCAACACGCTGGTGATTCGCGCCGACCTGTCGGGAGAACTGTCGTTCGGCGACCTGTTGCGCCAGACCAAGCAAAACACGCTCGATGCGCAAGCCCATCAGGATCTGCCGTTTGAGAAGCTGGTCGAACAGTTGGAGACGGAGCGCGACCTTAGCCATTCAGCGCTGTTCCAAGTCATGTTCTCTGTTGAGCCGTCCGACATCCAAACGGTCGAGCTGGACGGGCAGAGCTGGCAAGCGCTCGAACTTGAGAATGACACTGCCAAGTTCGAACTGTCTTTCACAATGCGAGAAGAAGCGGATCGACTGTTCCTCGCCGTAGAATACAATCGCGATCTGTTTGAGCAAGCGACGATCGTGCGGATGATCGAGCACTTCCAATCGCTGCTGCAAGAGATCGCCGCGCGTCCAGGCGACAAGCTGTCCGAACTGTCCCTCTTGCCAGCCAAAGAGCGTGAGCAAGTGCTGAGCGGCTGGAACGACACGGCGACCGAGTACCCGCAGCTGAGCATTCCACAGCTGTTTGAAGCGCAGGCGATGCAAACGCCAACGTCGGTGGCCTTGCAAGATCGACAGGGGGAGATGACTTACCGCGACTTGAATGAGCGTGCCAACCAACTGGCACATGTGCTGCGCAGACAAGGCGTGGGGCCAGATGTGCTGGTCGGCCTTTGCATGGAGCGCTCCTTCGAGATGGTGATCGGGTTGCTCGGGATCTTGAAAGCGGGAGGGGCATATGTGCCGCTCGATCCGAACTACCCGGCAGAGCGCCTCGCCTTCATGTTGGAGGACGCGCAAGTTTCTCTGCTGCTCACCCAAGAGCATCTGCGTCAAACCCTGCCCGCGCATGGGGCGGAGGTGATCTGCCTCGATAGCGAGTGGAGCGCGAAGATCGCAGGGGAGAGCTGTGACAACCTGCCGTGCCGAAACGAGCTGGAAGATCTCGCCTATGTCAACTACACGTCAGGCTCAACCGGACAGCCAAAAGGCGTCTGCGTGCCGCATCGCGGAGTGGTGCGCCTGGTCAAAAACACCAACTACATTCAGTTCGACCGAGAAGATGTGTTCTTGCAGTTCGCGCCGATCTCGTTCGATGCGGCAACCCTCGAAATCTGGGGCAGCTTGCTCAACGGCGCGAAGTTGGTGCTGTACAGCGAGCCAAGCCTGTCGCTCCCCGCACTGGGGCGCACGATTCGCGAACATCGCGTGACCACGCTCTGGCTGACAGCCGGTCTGTTCCATCAGATGGTGGAGGAGCATTTGGACGACCTGAGCTCTGTGCGCTACCTGTTGGCAGGGGGAGATGTGCTCTCCGTTCCACATGTCAAAAAAGCGCTGCAAGCTTTGCCGAACAGCACGCTGATCAACGGATACGGCCCGACGGAGAACACCACGTTTACCTGCTGCTATCAGATGACCGATCCGGAACAGGTCGGCGCTAGCGTTTCCATCGGCCGTCCGATCGCCAACACGCAAGTCTATGTGCTCGACGCGCAGCTAAGCCCAGTTCCGATCGGGGTTCCGGGCGAACTGCACATCGCGGGCGACGGTCTGGCGCGCGGCTACTTGAACCGACCGGAGCTGGACGAAGAGAAATTTATCGCCAATCCGTTTGGGAAGCCAGAGGAGCGGCTCTATAAGACGGGCGACCTCGTGCGCTGGCTCGCAGACGGCAATATCGAGTTCCTCGGCCGCATCGACGGCCAGGTGAAGATTCGCGGCTTCCGCATCGAGCTTGGTGAGATCGAAGCGGTGATCGGAGAGCATCTGTCGGTGCGCGAAAACGTGGTGATCGCGCACGCTGACGATCACGGTCAAAAGCGACTGATCGCCTACATTGTCCCAAGCGAAGCGGGAGAGTTTGACCGTGCGGCTTTGCGCAGCTACCTCAAGGAGAGAATGCCCGAGTATATGGTTCCGGCTGCGATCATCTCGCTGCCAGAACTTCCGCTCAACCCGAACGGGAAAGTGGACAAGCGCGCGCTTCCCGCCCCGAACCTGGCAGAAAGCTTCGCAGATCAGGCGTACTCCGCGCCGCGCAACTGGACGGAAGAGCTGATCGCCGGCATCTGGTCGCAGGTGCTTCAGGTGGAGCAGGTCGGCATTCACGACAATTTCTTTGAGCTGGGTGGCCACTCGCTGTTGGCGACACAGGTGATGTCCCGCCTGCGCAGCGCCCTCCAGACGGAGATGACCTTGCGACAGCTGTTTGAAGCGCCGACCATCGCCGAGTTCGCCAAGCGGGTGGAGGCGAGCTCGCGCCTGATCAACGACCGCGCACCGATTCAACGCGTCGCCCGCGAGCAAGACCTGCCGCTGTCCTTTGCCCAACAGCGCCTGTGGATCATCGACCAGCTGGAGCCGGGTCAGACCACCTACAACGTTCCGATCGCCTTGCAGATTGAGCGAGCGGTGGACATTTCGGTCTTGCAGCGATGCGTCGAGGAGATCCTCAACCGTCATGAAGCGCTGCGCACCACGTTTGCCGTCCGCGCGGGTGAACCTGTGCAGCAGATTCGACCACTGGAAGATTTCGAGCTTCCGATCGTCGATCTGCAAGCGGTGCCCATCGAGCAGCGCCAGCCACAGGCGGAGCGGTTGATCCAGGCGGAAGCGCGCCAACCGTTCGATTTGCAGACAGGGCCGCTGTGCCGCACCCTGCTGATCCTGATGTCTGCAGACGAGTCGATTCTCGTCTGGAACATGCACCACATTGTGGCGGACGGCTGGTCGCTCGGCGTGCTGATGAACGAGCTGTCGGCGCTCTATGCAGCGTTCACACAAGACCTTCCGTCCCCGCTCGCCGAACTGCCGGTGCAGTATGCCGACTATGCGGTTTGGCAACGAGCGTGGTTGGATGGAGAGATGCAAAATCAGCTGGACTACTGGCAACAACAGCTCGCCGGACACCAACCGTTCTTGCAGCTGCCGACCGATCGCCCGCGTCCCGCTCTGCTGACAGAGCACGGCGCCGATCACACGCTGCATCTGCCTGCCGATCTGTCGCACCGTTTGCAACAGATCAGCCGAAACGAAGGCACGACCTTGTTCATGACCTTGTTTGCCGCCTTTAACGTGCTGCTGCACCGCTACAGCGGACAGGATGACATGCTGGTCGGCACCCCGATCGCCGGGCGCAATCACAGCGAGGTGGAAGGGCTGATCGGCTTCTTCGTCAACACGCTGGTGCTGCGCACGCAGATGCAAGAGCAGATGACGTTCCGCGACCTGTTGCAACAGGTTCGGAATACGACGCTGGAAGCGTACGCGCACCAAGATCTGCCGTTTGAAAAGCTGGTCGAGGAGATCAACCCAGATCGCGACCAAAGCCGCACGCCGCTGTTCCAAGTGCTGTTCTCGCTGGAGACTGCCAGCCAGCAAGGTTCGCAGTCCATCCTGCCGATGCGCGCCATTCAGGTGGACAACGACACGTCGAAGTTCGATCTGACGCTCGTGATGAGCGAGGAAGCGGAAGGGTTGACCGCCTCCTTCAACTACAACGTCGACCTGTTCGACGAGGCGACGATCGTGCGGATGACGGAGCACTTCCAATCGCTGCTGCGCGAGATCGTCGCACGTCCGGGCGACAAGCTGTCCGAGCTGTCTTTCTTGCTGGCCGAAGAGCGCGAGCAAGTGCTGAGCGGCTGGAATGACACCGTGACCGAGTACCCGCAGCTGAGCATTCCACAGCTGTTCGAAGCGCAGGCGATGCAAACGCCAGAGTCGGTAGCCTTGCAAGATCAACAGGGGGAGATGACCTACCGCGACTTGAATGAGCGTGCCAACCAACTGGCGCATGTGCTGCGCAGACAAGGCGTGGGGCCAGATGTGCTGGTCGGCCTTTGCATGGAGCGCTCCTTCGAGATGGTGATCGGGTTGCTCGGGATCTTGAAAGCGGGAGGCGCTTATGTGCCGCTCGATCCGAACTACCCGGCAGAGCGCCTCGCCTTCATGTTGGAGGACGCGCAAGTTTCTCTGCTGCTCACCCAAGAGCATCTGCGTCAAACCCTGCCCGCGCATGGGGCGGAGGTGATCTGCCTCGATAGCGAGTGGAGCGCGAAGATCGCAGGGGAGAGCTGTGACAACCTGCCGTGCCGAAACGAGCTGGAAGATCTCGCTTATGTCAACTACACGTCAGGCTCAACCGGACAGCCAAAAGGTGTCTGCGTGCCGCATCGCGGAGTGGTGCGACTGGTCAAAAACACCAACTATATTCAGTTCGACCGCGAAGATGTGTTCTTGCAGTTCGCGCCGATCTCGTTTGACGCAGCAACGTTTGAGATCTGGGGCAGCTTGCTCAACGGTGCCAAGCTGGTCATCTTCCCACCGAACTTGCCAACGCTAGCAGAGTTAGGTCGCACCTTGACCGACTATCAGGTCACCTCGATCTTCTTGACGACCGCGCTGTTCAATCAGATGGTGGAGCATCAGCTCGATGACCTCCAATCGGTGCGGCAGCTGCTGACGGGCGGGGAAGTGATGTCCGTCCCGCATGTCAAGCTCGCACTGGAACGGTTGCCGAACTGCAGACTGTCCAATGTGTACGGGCCGACCGAAAGCACGACATTCACCAGCTTTTATCCGATGCCGACCGCTGAGTATGCCAAGAGCCCCGTACCGATCGGCCGTCCGATCGCCAACACGCAGGTCTATGTGCTCGACGCACAGCTCAATCTTGCGCCGATCGGGGTTCCGGGCGAACTGCACATCGGCGGCGACGGTCTGGCGCGCGGCTACTTGAACCGACCGGAGCTGGACGAAGAGAAATTTATCGCCAATCTGTTTGGGAAGCCGGAGGAGCGGCTCTATAAGACGGGCGACCTCGTGCGCTGGCTCGCAGACGGCAATATCGAGTTCCTCGGCCGCATCGACGGTCAGGTGAAGATTCGCGGCTTCCGCATCGAGCTTGGTGAGATCGAGGCGGTGATCGGAGAACATCTGTCGGTGCGCGAGAACGTGGTGATCGCGCACGCTGACGATCGCGGTCAAAAGCGACTGATCGCCTACATTGTCCCAAGCGAAGCGGGAGAGTTTGACCGTGCGGCTTTGCGCAGCTACCTCAAGGAGAGAATGCCCGAGTATATGGTTCCGGCTGTGATCATCTCGCTGCCAGAACTTCCGCTCAACCCGAACGGGAAAGTGGACAAGCGCGCGCTTCCCGCCCCGAACCTGGCAGAAAGCTTCGCAGATCAGGCGTACTCCGCGCCGCGCAACTGGACGGAAGAGCTGATCGCCGGCATCTGGTCGCAGGTGCTTCAGGTGGAGCAGGTCGGCATTCACGACAATTTCTTTGAGCTGGGTGGCCACTCGCTGTTGGCGACACAGGTGATGTCCCGCCTGCGCAGCGCCCTCCAGACGGAGATGACCTTGCGCCAGCTGTTCGAAGCGCCGACCATCGCCGAGTTCGCCAAGCGGGTGGAGGCGAGCTCGCGCCTGATCAACGACCGCGCGCCGATTCAACGCGTCGCCCGCGAGCAAGACCTGCCGCTGTCCTTTGCCCAACAGCGCCTGTGGATTCTCGACCAGCTGGAGCCGGGTCAGACCACCTACAACGTTCCGATCGCCTTGCAGATTGGACGAGCGGTGGACATTTCGGTCTTGCAGCGATGCGTCGAGGAGATCCTCAACCGTCATGAAGCGCTGCGCACCACGTTTGTCGTCCGCGCGGGTGAACCTGTGCAACAGATTCGACCGCTGGAAGATTTCGAGCTTCCGATCGTCGATCTGCAAGCGATGCCCGTCGAGCAGCGCCAGCCACAGGCGGAGCGGTTGATCCAGGCGGAAGCGCGCCAGCCGTTCGATTTGCAGACAGGGCCGCTGTGCCGCACCCTGCTGATCCTGATGTCTTCAGACGAGTCGATTCTCGTCTGGAACATGCACCACATCGTGGCGGACGGCTGGTCGCTCGGCGTGCTGATGAACGAGCTGTCGGCGCTCTATGCAGCGTTCACACAAGACCTGCCGTCCCCGCTCGCCGAACTGCCGGTGCAGTATGCCGACTATGCGGTTTGGCAACGAGCGTGGTTGGATGGAGAGATGCAAAATCAGCTGGACTACTGGCAACAACAGCTCGCCGGACACCAACCGTTCTTGCAGTTGCCGACCGATCGCCCGCGTCCCGCTCTGCTGACAGAGCACGGCGCCGATCACACGCTGCATCTGCCTGCCGATCTGTCGCACCGCCTGCAACAGATCAGCCGAAACGAAGGCACGACCTTGTTCATGACCTTGTTTGCCGCCTTTAACGTGCTGCTGCACCGCTACAGCGGACAGGATGACATGCTGGTCGGCACCCCGATCGCCGGGCGCAATCACAGCGAGGTGGAAGGGCTGATCGGCTTCTTCGTCAACACGCTGGTGCTGCGCACGCAGATGCAAGAGCAGATGACGTTCCACGACCTGTTGCAACAGGTTCGGAATACGACGCTGGAAGCGTACGCGCACCAAGATCTGCCGTTTGAAAAGCTGATCGAGGAGATCAACCCAGATCGTGACACCAGCCGGACGCCGTTGATCCAGGTGATGTTCTCGCTGGATGCTGCCGACCAGCAAGGTTCGCAGTCCATCCTGCCGATGCGCGCCATTCAGGTGGACAACGATACGTCGAAGTTCGATCTGTCGCTGGCGATGAGCCAAGAGGAAGACGGGTTGAGCGCAACTTTTAACTACAACACCGACCTGTTTGACGAGGCGACGATCGTGCGCATGACCGAGCATTTTCACGTCCTCCTGCGTCAACTTGTCGAAGCGACCGACCGTCAGCTCTCCGAGCTGTCATTGCTCACCGAGCAGGAGCAACACCTGTTGTTGCACACGTGGAACGATACAAACGCCGCGCCTGCGCACGATTTGTGCATCCATCAGCTGATCGAACAGCAGGTTGAACGCACCCCCGAGTCGATCGCGATCGTATTTGAGCAAGAGCGTTTGACCTATCGGGAGCTAAACGAGCGTGCCAATCGATTGGCGCACCATCTGCAGGCGCTTGGCGTCGGACCGGATGTGCTGGTGACGCTTTGCCTCGAACGATCGCTTGAGCTGGTGATCGGCGTGCTCGGAATTCTCAAGGCGGGAGGCGCGTATGTTCCGCTGGATACCGCCTATCCGGAAGAGCGCATGCAATTGATCTTAGAAGACACGCAAGCTCGCGTGCTGGTGACCCAGTCGCACCTGCTGCCAAAGCTTTCAGGGTCTTCAGAGCTGATCGTCTGCCTCGACACAGATTGGGCGGAGATCGCAACGCAGCCTGCCACCATCCCGCAATCGGATGTCAGGCCGCAGCATTTGGCATATATGATCTACACGTCCGGCTCAACCGGACGACCGAAAGCGGTCATGGTCGAACATGGCAACCTGGTCAGCACGTTGCTGGCCAGCCAAGAGCGCTTCCGCTTCTGTGCAGAAGATGTCCTGCCGTGGATCGCCTCGGTGGCGTTTGACATCGCGCTGTTCGAATTGATGAACCCGCTGCTCACCGGCGGCACGTCTGTCGTGCTCGCTCGCGAGCATGTGCTCGATCTGCCTCAGTTGGTCGAAGAGCTGAAAGGGTACACGTCGATTCACACAGTGCCGAGCTTGATGCGTCAGATCGTGCAGACGATCAATGAACAGGACGAGCAGCATCAGGCGTTTGACAAGATCCGCCTGATCTTCATCGGCGGTGACGCGGTTCCGCCGGATCTGCTGGAAGCGATGTATAAAGTGTTCCAGAACGCGGAGATTCACGTTTTGTACGGGCCGACAGAAGGCACGATCATCTGCTCCTCCTACTTCGTTCCGCGCGATGTCCACCTGCACCGCTTGCTGATCGGGACGAGGCTTCCGAACTCAAACTTGCGGGTCTACGATGCGCATCAAAATCTGCTCCCAGCGGGCATTCCCGGTGAGCTTTACATCGGCGGAGCAGGGGTCAGCCGTGGGTATTATCAGCGTGAAGAACTGACCGAGGAGAAATTTGTCACGATCGAGGGACAGCGCTGGTACAGGACGGGCGACTTGACTCGCTATCTGGCAGACGGAACGTTAGAGTTCCTCGGCCGAATCGACAACCAAGTCAAAATTCGCGGCTTCCGGATTGAGATCGGAGAGATCGAGACGGTGCTGACCCAGCATCCGCACGTCCATGAAAGCGTCGTGATCGTGCAGGAGGGCGAGAACGGCGACAAACGCCTCGCCGCCTATGTGGTGCCGACAGAAGGGGAAAGTGTGGACAGCGCCGAGCTGCGAACTTATTTGAAAGAGAAGCTGCCTGAGTATATGGTGCCTTCGTTCTTGGTGCTGCTGGAACAACTGCCGTTAAACCCCAACGGGAAAATCGACCGCCGCGCCTTGCCAGCACCAGATGCTTCGGCGATGGAGGCGGGTGTCTATGTGGCACCGCGAACTGCGGTCGAGGAGATCATTGCGAGCGTTTGGGCAAGCGTCCTCGGCTTGGAGCGAGTCAGCGTCGAGGACAACTTCTTCGCGCTGGGCGGGCACTCGCTGCTGGCGACACAGGTGATGTCCCGACTGCGCAGCGAGCTCCAGTCGGAGATCAGCCTGCGCCAACTGTTCGAGGCGCCGACGATCGCCGAGCTTGCGAAGCGGGTGGAGACCTCCTCGCTTCTGGCGAATGATCGCACACCGATTGAACAGGTGAATCGCGACCAAGACCTGCCGCTCTCCTTTGCGCAGCAGCGCCTCTGGTTCCTCGACCAGCTGGAGCCGGACAGCACCGCATACAACATGACGTTCACCTTGCATTTGCGCGGGCAGCTGAACACAGATGCGATGGAGCAAAGCTTGCGAGAGATCGTCAGACGACATGAGTCGTTGCGCACCACATTTGCAGAGGTGGACGGTCAACCGCGACAGATCATCCATTCGAACCCTCCGTTTGCGGTGCCGGTCTACAGCTTGAGCGAAGCGGAGTTGCAAAATCGAATGAAGCAAGCGGCGGAAATGCAATATGACCTGACGACAGGTCCGCTGTTCGACGCTGAGATCATTCGATTGGCAGACGAGGAGCACGTCCTGCTCGTCTCGATGCACCATATCGTCTCCGACGGTTGGTCGATCGGTGTGTTCACGCAAGAGTTATCCGCTCTCTATGAGGCGTACGATGCAGGATTGCCATCACCGCTGTCCGAGCTGAAGATTCAGTATGCAGATTTTGCCGTGTGGCAACACAGCTGGCTGACAGGCGATGTCTTAGACCGCCAGCTGAGCTATTGGAAGCACCAACTCGGGGGCGAGCTGCCGCCTTTGCAGCTGCCGACCGATCATCCGCGACCCGAACAGCCTACCCACCGTGGTGAAGTGCTGGTCGTCGAGATTCCGGGCGATCTCGCCGAGCAGCTCCACGCCCTCGGCAACGAGATGGGAGCGACGCTGTTCATGACGCTGCTCACCGCCTTTAAAACACTGCTCTACCGCTATACAGGCGAATCGGACCAACGCGTTGGCACTCCGATCGCAGGTCGCAACCGCGAGGAGATCGAAGGGCTGATCGGCTTCTTCGTCAACACGCTGGTCTTGCGCACCGATCTGTCAGCAGCGCCAACGTTCCGCGACCTGCTCTCGCGTGTGCGCGAAGTGACGCTCGGCGCATATGCGCACCAAGACCTGCCGTTTGAACGGCTGGTCGAAGAGTTGCAACCTGGTCGTGATGTCAGCCATTCGCCGCTGTTCGAAGCGATGTTTATCCTGCAGAACGCAGGGGCGGGCACATGGGAATTGCCAGGGCTCGACGTCAAGACGCTCGATCAGGAAGAGCTGTCCGCTCAGTTTGATCTGTTGCTGACCGTCACCGAAAAAGCGGATGGTCTCGACATCTCCATCGTCTATAGCACCGATCTGTACGAAGCGGACTCGATCCAGCGGATGGCCGGACATCTTCACACGCTGCTGGAAGCGATGGTCGCCGATCCAGATCAGGCGATCACGCTGGCGCCGATGCTCACCCAAGCGGAACGGCAACGCCTGCTGATCGACCTGAACCAAACGGAAACAGACTATCCGCGCGAAGCGTGTGCGCACCACCTGTTTGAAGCGCAGGTTGAAAAAACGCCAGACCGCATCGCCCTCGCGTTTGAAGAAGAGCGGATCAGCTACGCGGAGCTGAACGCTCGCGCCAACCGCTTGGCCCGTCACTTGCAGCAGCAGGGCGTACAGCCAGACACGCTGGTCGGCATCTTCCTCGACCGCTCGCCGGAGATGATCGTAAGCGTTCTCGCCGTGCTGAAAGCGGGCGGCGGTTATGTGCCACTCGATCCTGCCTACCCGGCAGATCGCTTGTCCTACATGTTGGAGGATACGCAAGTTCCTCTGATTATCACGCAGAGCGAATTGGCAGACCGGTTGCCGCAACATGATCACACAGTGACGTTGATCTGCCTCGATCAGAACGCGCGTTCGATCGAAGCGGAGTCGGCTGACAATGTGAGGAGCTCGACAGGTCCTGAACACCTCGCCTACGTGATCTATACGTCCGGCTCGACCGGACGACCGAAAGGCGTTCTGTTGGAACACCGTGGTCTCTGTAACCTCGCCGGGGAGCAGATCGCCAACTTTGCAATCGAGGAGACGAGCCGCGTCTTGCAGTTTGCATCGTTCAACTTTGACGTGTCTGTCTCCGAGATCTTCGCAGCGCTGTTCAGCGGCGCCATGCTAGTGCTGGCTCCGCGCGAGAAGCTGTTGCCAGGGCCGGAGCTCGCGCAGCTGATGCGCGATATGGAGATCACCGTGATCATGCTGACCGCCTCCGTGCTCGGCGTGCTCTTCGATGAAGAGTTCCCCGCATTGCGGACGGTGGTAACCGGCGGGGAGGCGGCGTCTGCCGAAGTTGTCACCCGCTGGTCGAAAGGTCGCCGTTTCGTCAACGTGTATGGGGCGACAGAAGCGACTGTGTACTCCACCTATGCGGCCTACACAGATGCGAGCCACGCCTTGGATATCGGAGTGCCGATCGCCAACACGACGCTCTACCTGCTGGATGCGAACATGCAGCCGGTGCCTGTCGGGGTACCGGGGGAGTGCTACATCGGTGGGGAAGCGTTGGCGCGGGGCTACCTGAACCGTCCGGAGCTGAACGCCGAAAAGTTCCTGTCCGACCCGTTCTCCGAACAGCCTGGCGCTCGCCTGTACAAGACGGGAGACCTGCTCGTCCACACGGCGGATGGCAAGATGGAATTTGTCGGGCGCATCGACAACCAAGTGAAGATCCGCGGATTCCGCGTCGAGCTCGGGGAGATCGAAACCGCCCTCGGCCAGCATGTGATCGTGCGCGAGTCTGTCGTCCTCGTCCGGGAAGACACGCCTGGCTTCAAGCGCCTCGCCGCCTATGTGGTGCCGAAGGTCGTAGGGGATGAGCAGGAGATCGTCGCGCAGCTTCGCACAGCGCTGAAGAGCCGCTTCCCAGACTACATGGTTCCGTCGGCGATCGTGCTGCTCGATCGCTTCCCGATGACGCCGAACGGCAAAGTGGACAAAGCGGCCCTGCCGATCCCGGCGGAGCGCCTCGGCTTGGAGCAAGCGTATGTCGCACCGCGCGGAGAGACGGAAGCGAACGTCGCCGACATCTGGTCACAACTGCTCGGCGTCGAACAGGTCGGCATCTATGATAACTTCTTCGAGCTTGGCGGACACTCGTTGCTCGCCACCCAGGTGATCTCTCGCCTGCGCAAATCGTTCCAAGCGGATGTGCCGCTGCGCTTGCTCTTCGAAGGGCCAACTGTCGCTCAGCTGGCAGATGCGCTCGATCGACTGCGCGGCGGTGCGCCGAGCCTGCTCGACCATCCGATGCTGCCGGTCGAGCGCGATCGAAAACTCCCGCTGTCCTATGCGCAGCAGCGGCTCTGGTTCCTCGACAAGTTGGAGCCGGGCAGCACCGCGTACAACTCGCCATCTGCGCTGCGCATGCAAGGAAAAATCGACCTCGCTGCGCTCGAAGATAGCCTGCAGCTGATCGTCGATCGTCATGAATCATTGAGAACCACCTTTGAAGAGATCGACGGTCATCCGGTGCAAGTGATCGCACCGACCGCCAAGTTTGCAGTGGAAATGATCGATCTGAGCGATCTTGCGCCGTCTGAGCGCCAAGCGCAGACGAGAAGATTGCTGCAAGAAGACGATCGATGGCAGTTCGACCTGAGCGCCGGACCGCTGTTCCGCGCCCGCATCGTGCGCGTGGAGGCGGAAGAGCATCTGCTCTTGCTCAACATGCATCACATCATCTCCGACGGCTGGTCGATGGGCGTGTTCGGTCAAGAGTTGGCCGCCTGCTATGAAGCGTTCTGCAACGGCGATCTCGTCCAACTGCCCGAATTGCCGATTCAATATGCGGACTTTGCCAGCTGGCAACAGGAGCTGTTGCAAGGTGATCTGCTCGATGCACAGCTCAGCTATTGGCAAGAGCGGTTGTCCGGTCACCTGCCAGTCCTGCAGTTGCCAACCGACGCACCGCGTCCGGCCAAGCAGACGTTCCACGGGTCTTCTGTCAGCCTCACGCTCCCCAAAGCGCTGTCGGAGCGCTTGGCGCAGATCGGCCAAGAGGAGGCGACCACTCTGTACATGACGCTGCTCGCCGCCTTCAAAGTGCTGCTCTATCGCTACACCGGACAGGAGGATGTGCTGGTCGGTACGCCGGTAGCTGGACGCAATCGGGAGGAGATCGAAGGGCTGATCGGCTTCTTTGTCAACACGCTCGTCTTGCGTTCCGCGCTGTCTGACGATCTGACATTCCGCCAGCTGTTGGCACAGGTGCGCGAAGTCGCGCTCGGGGCGTACGCCTATCAGGATGTACCGTTTGAAAAATTGGTCGAGGTGCTCGCACCGGATCGTGACATGAGCTATACGCCGCTGTTCCAAGTGATGTTCACGTTCCAAAATGCGGAGGATTATGAAATGCGTCTGCCGGGGCTTGCGGTCAGCTACATCGAGCCTGAGCATCAGTCGGCAAAATTTGATCTGACGCTGGCGATGGCCAGCGACGCGGACGGCCTGAGCGCCTCGATGGAGTACAACACAGACCTGTTCCAGCGCGAGACGATCGAGCGGATGATGCAACATTTCCAAAACTTGCTCGCGGCGATCGCCGAAGATGCGGATCGGACGCTGTCCGCTTTGCCACTGCTGCAAGCGGAAGAGCGCAGCCGACTGCTCTCGATGTGGCAGGAGCATTCGATCGATGCGTCGATCGAGAGCACGATCCACCAGCGCTTCGAAGAACAGGTGAAGCGGACGCCAGACCGAATCGCGCTGACCGATCAAGATCGACACTTTACCTACCGCGAAGTGAACGAGCAGGCAAACCGCATCGCCCATCGACTCCAACAGCTCGGTGTCAAAAACGAGACGCTGGTCGGGCTGATGGTCGAGCGATCTGCCGAAGTGGTCATCGGCATCCTCGCGATCTTGAAGGCAGGCGGCGCCTACGTGCCGTTTGACCCAACGTATCCTGCGGAGCGCTTGGCGTTCATGTTGGAAGACTCGCAAGTATCGGCGCTGTTGACAGAGGAGCGATATGCTGCAGACCTGCCTCCACACGATGCGCATGTGATCTGCTTCGATCGCGATCAGGAGGAGATCGAGCGTCAATCGAGCGAGAACCTGACGAGCGGAGCGACCGCAGAAAGTCTTGCCTATGTGATCTACACGTCAGGATCGACAGGCAAACCGAAGGGCGTTCTGATCGAGCATGCGAACGTCACCCGGCTGTTCGCATCCACAGATGCGTGGTATCAGTTTGGCGAGGCGGACGTCTGGACGCTGTTCCACTCTTACGCGTTCGACTTCTCCGTCTGGGAGATCTGGGGAGCCTTGCTGTATGGCGGGCGACTGGTGGTCGTACCCTATCTGGTCAGCCGTTCGCCAGAGGCGTTCCACCGCCTGCTGTGCGAGGAGGGCGTCACCGTGCTCAACCAGACGCCGTCCGCTTTCTACCAGCTGATGCAAGCGGATGAACTGGCCAGCTCGACCGATCGACTGTCGCTGCGCTATGTGGTCTTCGGCGGGGAAGCGCTCGAACTGCAAAGTCTGAAATCATGGTTTGCCCGTCACGGCGACCAACAGCCACAGCTGGTCAACATGTATGGCATCACCGAAACGACTGTCCATGTCACCTATCGCCCGATCCGACTTGTCGATCTGGAAAAAGGGGCTGGCAGCGTGATCGGCCTGCCGATCCCTGACCTCCAACTGTACGTGCTCGACTCGAATCTCCAGCCAGTTCCATTTGGCGTGACAGGGGAGATGTACGTCGGTGGGGCCGGGGTGGCGCGCGGCTATCTGCAGCGACCCGAATTGACGGCGGAGCGCTTCATCGACAACCCGTTCCGCGCGAATGGAGAGAAGCTGTATCGAACGGGAGACCTTGCCCGCTTGCTATCGAATGGTGAGCTTGAATATCAAGGCAGAATCGACCATCAGGTGAAAATCCGCGGCTTCCGCATCGAGCTCGGCGAGATCGAAGCGGTATTGAGCGGGCATCCGGCGGTCAAGACAAGCGTGGTCATCGCGCGTGAAGATACGCCGAGCAACAAGCGTCTCGTCGCCTACTTCGTCCAGCAGGCCGAACAGGAAGTGCTGACGAGCGGTGATTTGCGCCGCTATCTGCAGGATCAACTGCCCGACTATATGGTGCCTTCCGCTTTTGTTCCGCTGGACACCTTGCCGCTCACCGCGAACGGCAAAGTCGACAAGCGAGCACTGCCAGCTCCAGAAGCTGCCGGAGCTGCCAGCGAAACCGAATATGTGGCGCCACGCAGCTACAAGGAACAGCAGATGGCAGACATCTGGGCAGACGTGTTGGGCGTCGAGCGAGTCGGCGTGAAGGACAACTTCTTCGCACTCGGCGGGCATTCTTTGCTGGCCGTCCGCCTGATGGCGGAGATTCGCAAACATCTGCATGCAGACTTGCCGCTGTCCCTGCTGTTCCAAGAAGGGACGGTCGAGCAGATGACCACTCATCTCAGCGATGAAAAGGGCACAGGCCATTCGCTGGTGCCGATGAAGCCGTCCGGCTCCAAACTGCCGTACTTCTTCGTTCACCCAGGTGGAGGTGCAGTTTTCGGTTACCTCGATCTGGTGCGCGCGCTCGACCCCGAGCAGCCGTTCTACGCCTTCCAAGCAAAAGGGCTTGAGGACGACCAAGAGCCGCTCGAACATGTGGAGGCGATGGCTGAGCGCTACATCGAGGAGATGCGGATGGTCCAAGCACAAGGTCCGTATCACCTCGGCGGCTGGTCGTTCGGCGGGATCGTCGCCCATGAGATGGCGAAACAGCTGCGCGAACAAGGCGAAGAAGTAGCGATGCTCACCCTGCTGGACAGCCATGCGCCAGGTTGGACAAATGAGGAAGATCTTGACGAGGAGACGATCTTCTACTCGTTTGCACTCGATTTGACCAGTCAATTCGGAATCGAGATGCCTGATGCTGTGGAGGACGACAACTGGGAGCTCTCGTCAGCTCTCGATCAGCTGTACCAAGCGGTGATGGCAGCACAAGCGTTGCCGTTCGATCAAGGATCGGAAGTGTTCGCCCGCATGTATCGCGTCTTCCGCGCCAACCTGCTCGCCTACGCACGATATATTCCAGCTCGGCCGTACAGCGGACACTGGATGCTCTTGAAAGCGCAGGAGCAAGATCCACTGCTTGACAGAGGCGAGCTGCTCGGCTGGACCGATCTTGAAGTTGAACAGATCGCGGTCGCCACAGTGCCAGGGAACCACTTCTCGATGATGAAGCAACCTCAAGTTCTAGCGCTTGTCGATCAGCTAGCGCAGCAGGTTGAAGAACAGATCAAAATTTAAGTGTGGGGGAATTGAGAGATGAGTATGATCACGAAACAACAGGTCGAGTCGATGCAACCGGTGCAGATGTTCAACGGATATGTGGGAGCGCACATGGCATATGCGCTGCATCAGATCGGATTGTTTCCCATCCTGGAGCCGAAGCAGAGACTGGGAGTGCGGGAGCTCGCCGAAAAAGCGAAATGCGACCTGCCGCGTTTAAAGGCATTGCTCCGCACTGGCAGCTTGCTCGGGTTTTTTGAACTGCACGAAGGCGACACGGTAAGCGTCACCGAGATGGGCGAAGAGCTGCGCCGCGACCTTGGATATTTCGTCTGGAGCGTCGGAGGATACGGCAAGATGTTCCAGGACATGGGTCAGTTGTCTACCGCTTCAAAAGCTTGGAGCCACCTGCGCGATAACGGGTTGGTCGCGCTCGGTGCTGACATGTGCAACCGCAGCCTGATGTCCGAACTGCTCTACGGGGTGTTGGACGAACTGGATTTCACCCATATTGCAGACCTCGGTTGCGGAAACGGAGGGCGCTTGGTGCAATTTTGCCAGCGCTATCCGTACATCAAAGGGGTAGGCGTCGACATCGCGCCAGCAGCGATCGAACTGGCCAACCAAAACGTTGCACAAAACGGGCTGGAAGATCGGCTCAGCATGATCTGCGCCAACGCGCTCGACACTTTCCAGAGCGATCAGTACAAGGATGTGATGGAAACGGTCGAAGTTCTCACTTGCTTCATGATGTTCCACGACTTGTACAACATCGAGAGCATTCGCGATACGATCTTCGATCGATTGCGAAATGCATTCCCGAACATCAAGTACTTCCTGATCGCCGACACTTTGAAAATGCCGCCGAAAGATTCTCTGGAACAACTCCCGATCTTCAACGTCGGATACGAGTTGGTGCACGACTTTATGGAAGTGCAGATCCCGAGCCAGGATGATTACGAGCGACTGTTCACAGCCTCAGGGCTGACGATCGAGAAGTGCATCGATTTCGGTGTGCCGAACACGTACCTCTACCTGTTGCGCGCCTAAGCGAGCAGATAATCAAGAAGAGGGTGCTGTCATCAGCTGATGACAGCACCCTCTTTGTTTTACAAGTGCGATCGATGATTGCAGTTTCTCGATCGCCTGCCTATTATCGATTCGCAGGCAGCGCGCTGCGATAGCGATCGGAGAGGAATTTCAAATAGATCCGCAGGTATTTTCGACTGTAATAAGCGATCGCGCCGATCATGCCACCAACTAGCAATGCGAACACCATGCTCCACTCTGTGGGGACCGAGTAGCCGGGTCCGAGATTCATCTGAATCCAACTGACGCCGAACGTGCGCAGGATGCCAGCGAGGAATATAAGAATCGCAGTAAAGCCAAACCCATAGGCGATCGTCGCCAAGATCGGAACGACGATAACGCTCGCCAACCCTGTCGTGCAATAAAATCCGACCATCGCCAACAGATCGAAAGCGGAACGATTGGAGCGATGCGACAGATGCTCGCTACGGAAAGCTCTTGCCAGTTGGCGCGGATCTCCTAACTTCTCCAGCAGCACCGCCTCCGACTGACCGTTGCGTATCCCCTCCTCAATATGGCTCTCGATTTCACGCACCGCATCGAGCCGTTCTTCCTCCGGCAATTTTCGCAGGTGATCGGATAAAGTGTTCAAATAGTCTTGCCGTTTTGAGCTCATGTGCGTTCCTCTTCTCTGTAAGTTTGGATGTCGTCAACTGCTTGGGCAAGGTTTTTCCATTCGACTGAGATCGTCTCCAAAAAGAGTTGACCTGCAACTGTCAAACTGTAATATTTCCGCGGGGGACCCGATTCAGATTCTTGCCAGTAGGATTCGATATAGTTTTCTTTCAACAGTCGGCGCAAGAGGGGATAGAGCGTACCCTCTGTAATCGCGAGCGGCTCCCACTTGTCTAACAAAGTGACGAGCTCATATCCATAGCGAGGTTGCTTGCTGATCAGCAGGAGGATACAGTACTCCAAAATGCCTCGGCGCACCTGAGACGTCCATTCGTAAATCGCCATAAGCACGCTCCTTTCACTACTATGTTATCACCACCTATTGTGCAACGCAAGGTACTGGGTAGAAAATAATAGGTCGTGAAAACCGATCACTTGAAAATGCGGTCGAACGATTCTCGCGAACAGCTCGGATCATTAAAGTCAGCTACGAGTTGGTGTATAGCTTTATGGAAGTGCGGTTTCAAATTAAGAGGACGAAGAGTGGCTATTTATATAGGTGAGAGTCATAGTAAATATATGGTTATTATTTTAAACAATATTTAGAATATTTATTATTGAGTGATTTCTTTCGGATCACTGTATATTGAGCGGAGGAATTCGGTTATACAAGAAAGAAATTACTAGATAAATGATTATTGATTTTGTAACAGCTATTTACCGTAATTATATTTCTATAACACTAAATTACATTAAGCGAAATGTATATTACCTATATGTACAATATTCCTAGCAACTACTCTGCCATTAAATCGCGATTACTTTTTGCTGAAGAACTTATGATTTTTACACCTTATCGTTGTGGAGGTCTATCTATGCGAAAAACAACTTCCTGGGACAGCATCGTGCAACTGCTGCGCTTTCGTGCGTCAACTGAGCCTTTGCGGATCGCCTACACGTACCTGCTGGAAGATGGCACCGAACTTTCACTTACTTATGCGGAGTTAGATCGCAAGGCGCGCGCCACCGCTGTGACCTTGCGCGAACAGCACGCCGCTGGCGAGCGTGCCTTGCTCTTGTATCCGCCAGGCATCGAGTACATCATCTCCTTTTTTGGCTGTCTCTACGCAGGTCTGATCGCAGTGCCAGCCTATCCACCGCGTGCCAATGGACATTTGGGACGCTTGCAGGCGATCGTCTCCGATGCGGAGGCGACGCTCGCGCTGACCACCGCACCGATCTTCGAGAGCGTGCAAAATCGCTTTGCCGATTCGGATGGTTTGCAAGCTCTGACCTGGCTCGTGCCAGATACCGATTCGACCGACAGCGCAGAACGGTGGGAGATGCCCGATCTGAGCCGCGATTCACTCGCTTTCTTGCAGTACACTTCGGGCTCGACCTCGCTGCCAAAAGGCGTCATCCTCACACACGGCAACCTGCTGCACAATCTTGAATTGATTCAAAACAGCTTCGGTACGCATGCCGATTCGAAATGTGTGATCTGGCTGCCACCCTACCATGACATGGGCTTGATCGGCGGGATTTTACAGCCTTTGTTCACCGGCTATCCGGTGACGTTGATGGCTCCTGTCCAGTTTATCCAGCGGCCGCTGCTCTGGCTGGAAACGATCTCGCGACTCGGTGCCACCGTCAGCGGAGGCCCGAACTTCGCCTACGATCTGTGCGTGGAAAAAATCACGCCCGAGCAACGAGATCAGCTTGATCTGAGCCACTGGGAGATCGCGTTCACCGGCGCGGAGCCGATTCGGCAAGAGACATTGGAACGATTTGCCGAATACTTTGGCCCTTGCGGATTTAAACGCGAATCATTCTACCCTTGCTACGGATTGGCAGAAGGCACACTTTTTGTGTCGGGCGGGCGGAAAGAGGAAGCTCCTGTCGTCCGGATGTTCGACCATCAAGCTCTGCAGGAAAACTGTGCGATCGAAGCTGAGCGAGCAGAGGATACGGTGATGCTCGTATCCTCCGGTCGTCTTGCTCATGTTCCCCAGCGTGTCATCATCGCAGATCCCGAGACGGCGCGAGAGGTAACAGCCGGTCAGGTCGGCGAGATCTGGGTGAAAGGACCGAGTGTCGCACAGGGGTATTGGAACCGTCCTGAGCAGACGAAGGAAACGTTCCACGCTCAGCTGACCGACTCGGGCGAAGGGCCATTTTTGCGCACAGGCGATCTCGGGTTTGTCCAAAGCGGAGAGCTGTATATCACAGGGCGAATGAAGGACCTGATCATCATCCGCGGGCGTAACTACTATCCGCAGGATCTTGAATTTTCGGCGCAGGAAAGCCATGTCGCCGTGAAAAACGGCAACGGTGCGGCGTTCTCCGTCGAGGTGGACGGGGAAGAACGGCTGATCATCGTGCAGGAGATCGAGCGCAAACACCGCAAATCCGACCTGGGGGAAGTGGTGACAGCCATTCGGCAACAGATCGCCGAGGATCATCAGCTGCAGGCGTACGGCGTGGTGTTGATCAAGCCGGTCAGCATTCCGAAAACATCATCGGGAAAAGTCCAGCGCCATGCTTGCAAAAACGCTTTCTTGCACGACGAGCTTGAGGTGCTCTACGCTGAACTGCTCGGCGAATCATCCGAAGCGGCAGCGCAGGTTGCCAGCACCACTGAAGAGCTGGTCGCAATCGATCGGCAAGCGCTGCTCAGCATGTCAGCAGAAGAGCGGCAATCCGTGCTGACCTCTTACTTGCATCAACGGGCGGCACGGGTGCTTGCGATCTCCAAAGAGCAGTTGCACTTGGAGCGATCGTTGACAGGGATGGGACTGGATTCGATCATGGCGGTCGAGTTGCAATATCTGCTGGAAGAGCAGTTGGCGGTCGAGCTGCCACTTCGCGAGCTTTTGTCAGGTACGAGCGTGACAGAATTGGCAAAAGCGGTCTGTCAGCAGTTCGATGCGAGCGGTCCCCAG
Source organism: Tumebacillus lipolyticus (assembly GCF_042682745.1). NCBI lineage: Bacteria > Bacillati > Bacillota > Bacilli > Caryophanales > Alicyclobacillaceae > Tumebacillus > Tumebacillus lipolyticus. The sequence goes on from NZ_JBHUIO010000002.1 coordinate 249,175, forward strand.
TTGCCAGAGGAGAGCACTGCGATGTCGGTCGATCAGTTTCCCCTGTCACAGGGGCAGCGCGCCTTGTGGTTTTTGCAGCGTTTGGCGCCCGATTCGACGGCGTACAACATTTCACGCGCGGTGAAGATCACCTCGCCACTCCAGGCAGCGGCGCTGGAAAGCGCTTTTTCCGCTTTGGTCGCCCGTCATGACCTGCTGCGCTCGCGCTTTGTGGAAGTCGAGGGTGAGCCGTTGCAGAAGGTGGAGGCGATCGGCCCGCGCTTGCGCTTGACCGAGGCGGCAGAACTCTCAGCGGACGAGCTGATCGAACAGGTGAGCTCCGCGGCAAACGCTCCGTTCGATCTGACAGCAGAGCCGCCGCTGCGTGCACATCTGTTTCTCGTGCGGGAGGGGGAGCACCTGCTCCTGTTAGCTCTGCACCATATCGTCTCCGATTTTTGGTCGCTCGGCGTGCTCCTCGCCGAATTGCAGGAGTTATATGAAGCGACTCTGCGCGGAACTCAAGCGATGCTCCCGTCGATCAACCGCTCCTTTGCTGATGCGGTGCGCGACGAAGAGCGACGGCTGTCCGGGCCGCGCCGCCAAGAGTTGGAATCTTATTGGAACGGTCAGCTCGACGGCGAGATTCCCGTTTTGAATCTGCCGCTCGACCATCCGCGTCCCCCTGTGCAGACATACAGCGGGGCAGCTCAGGTGTTCCACCTTTCAGATCGGCTGTCCGACCGCTTAAAGCGGTTGGCGAACGAGCAGGACGTGACGCTGTACACGCTCTTGCTCGCAGCGTATCAAGTTCTGCTACACCGCCACACAGGTCAAGAAGAAGTGCTGGTCGGCTCGCCGTCGACCGGGCGTTTTTCGTCCCGCGATGCGGGCGTGATCGGCTATTTTGTCAACCCAGTGTTGCAAAAAGCGGAGTTTCGCGATGGATTGACGTTTGCCGCGCTGCTGCAACAGGTGCGGGAGACGGTGCTGCGCGGGTTGGAGCACGGCGACTATCCATTTCCTTTGCTGGTCGAGCTGTTGCAACCGGAGCGGGATCTCAGCTACCCGCCGCTGTTCCAAACTCTCTTCACCTTCCAACAATCGCATTTGAACGGCATGAACAGCCTAGGTGGGATCGCCCTTGGCCTGGAGGGCGCAGAGCTTCATTCGGAAGCGCTGACCTTGCGCTGCGTGCCGCTGCCCCAGCAAGATGTGCAATTCGATCTGGTGCTGACGATGGCCGAAACGGGAAGTGGGCTGAGCGGGAAGTGGGAGTACAATCGCGATCTGTTTGACGCGATCACGATCGATCACTTGGCGGAGCGCTTTGCCGTGCTGCTCGAAGGGCTCGCCGACCTGGTCGATCGGCCGATCGCAACTCTTCCGCTGCTCTCCGATCGTGAGCGGGCGATTCTGCTCGTGCAACAAAATGGCAGAGAAGTCTCCCTGTCTCAGCCGCTGTGCATCCATCAGCTGTTTGCTGAACAGGCTGCTAAAACACCTGCTGCGGTCGCGATCGTGGACGGAGCGGTGCGGCTGACCTATGCCGAGCTGGACGAGCAGGCCAATCGGATCGCCCATCATTTGCGTCGGCGCGGAGTCGGAACAGAGTCGCTGGTCGGCATCTTCCTGGAGCGGTCTGCGCTGATGATTTCGAGCCTGCTCGGGGTGCTGAAAGCGGGCGCCGCCTATGTGCCGCTCGACCCCACCTATCCGGTGGAGCGCGTGGCGTTCACGATGGAAGACGCCAAGTTGACCGCCCTGCTCACCGAATCGAAGCTGATCGACTCGCTGCCTGAACACGATTCGATCGCGATCTGTCTGGACGCGGAGGCAGCAGAGATCAACAGGGAACTCACGACAGCTCCACCTTGCGCGACGACCGCACATCACCTCAGCTACGTGATCTACACCTCCGGTTCCACCGGCCGCCCAAAAGGCGTGGCGATCGAACACCGCTCGGCAGCGGCGCTGATTCACTGGGCAAGCGAGGAATACGCGCCGGAAGAGCTGGCAGGGGTTTTGTTCTCCACCTCGATCTGCTTTGACTTATCGGTGTTTGAGCTGTTTGTGACGCTTGCATGCGGTGGCAAGGTGATCGTGGCCGACAATGCGCTGGCTCTGCCGACCCTACCGGCAAAAGAGGAAATCACGCTGATCAACACCGTCCCGTCCGCGATGTCAGAACTGCTCCGCATGCGAGCGCTCCCGCCTTCGGTGCGCACCGTCAACTTGGCGGGTGAAGCGTTGCCGCTCCTGCTGGTGCAGAACTTGTATCAGACGGGGACGATCGAAAAGGTCTACAACTTGTACGGCCCTTCGGAGGACACGACCTATTCGACGTTTGCCAAGCTCGACCGTCAGCTGACCGAAGCGCCGACCATCGGACGGCCGTTGCCGAATACGAGCGCTTACCTGCTCGACAAACAGCTGCAACCGGTTCCAATCGGAGTGCCAGGCGAGCTCTATCTCGCGGGAGCCGGGCTTGCACGCGAGTATTTAGGCCGACCGGAGCTGACCGGAGAGAAATTTGTGGTGAATCCCTTTTCTGACCAGCCGGGTGCGCGCATGTACGCGACTGGCGACTTGGTGCGCTGGTTGTGGGATGGGAGATTGGAATATATGGGTCGCCTCGACCATCAGGTCAAGCTGCGCGGCTTCCGGATTGAACTGGGCGAGATCGAGAACAGCCTGACTGAGCATCCTGCCGTGCAAGCGGCACTGGTCATGCTGCGCGAAGATGTGCCGGGTGACAAGCGAATCGTCGCGTACGCGGCTGGAGACCTCAACGCCCTCGACGAAGAGGAACTTCGTCGCTCGCTGAAGCGAAAGCTGCCCGAGTATATGCTGCCATCCGCGTTTGTTCTGCTCGATGCTTTGCCGCTCACACCGAACGGCAAAGTGGATCGCAAACGGTTGCCTGCACCTGCGCTTGCGACCGCAAAAGGGGAGTTTGTGGCCCCGCGAACGCCGCTCGAAGAGCAGGTGACCACGATCTGGGCTGACGTGTTGAAGGTCGAGCAGGTCGGTGTTCACGACAACTTCTTTGCGCTCGGCGGACACTCGCTCTTGGCGACAAGAGTTGTGACGCGGATCGGGGAAGCGTGCGGCGTGCAACTACAGCTGCAGGTGTTGTTCGAAGCGCCGACCCCCGCTGAACTGACGGAGCGAATTGTCGAAGCGAGGGGAGCTGGCGAGGACGCCGGTTCCGTATCGATTCGCCATGTGCAGCGCACAGAAACGCTGCCGTTGTCGTTTGCCCAACAGCGACTGTGGGTCGTGGAGCAGCTGTTGACAGAAAAAGCGGTGTACAACATGCCCTATGCGGTGCGCCTCACAGGGGAACTGAACCGCCAAGCGCTTGAACAGGCATTCACATGGATCGTGGAACGACATGAGACGCTGCGCACTTCGTTTGCTGTGGTCGATGGACAGCCGGCGCAGGTGATCGCCGCGGCAAAGGCGGTCGAGGTGCCGCTGCTCGACCTCAGCGATGTAGGGGAGAGCGAACGACAGGAAGAAGCGGCACGCCTGATCCGTGCGGAGGCAATCAGTGCGTTTGTGCTGTCCATTGGCCCGCTGATTCGGTTTACCTTGCTGAAACTTCGACCGGACGAGCATGTGCTGCTGGTCAATCTGCACCACATCATCGCGGACGGCTGGTCGCTCGAAATTTTGACTGCCGAGTTTGCGCAGGCCTACGAGCGGGCATGCTCAGGTCTGGCCTCGCCGCTCTCCGCATTGCCCGTGCAATATGCTGACTTTGCCATCTGGCAGCGCGATTGGCTGCGAGGGGAGCGGTTGAGCGGGCAACTCGACTACTGGAAAAAACAGCTGGGTGGCGAACTGCCCGTCCTGCAATTGCCGACCGACCACCCGCGTCCGGCGGTGCAAACCTATCGCGGCGATACGCTGCGCTTCGATCTGAGACCGGAGTTGAAAGAGCGCCTGTTGTCTGTCGCACATGCGCATGGCGCGACCTTATTCATGACGCTGCTCGCGGCGTTCCAAGCTCTTTTGGCGAGGTACAGCGGTCAGGAGGACATCTGTGTCGGCACCCCGATCGCCGGGCGCGGACACAGTGAGACGGAGCGGATGATCGGCTTTTTTGTCAACACGTTGGTCATGCGCACCGACCTGTCTGGGGCGCCGAGTTTCTCCACCTTGCTCTCCCGCGTGAAAAAAACAGCTTTGGAAGCGTATCAGCATCAGGATCTGCCGTTTGAAAGGCTGGTCGAAGAGCTGGTCGGCGAGCGGGATGAAAGCCGCACACCGCTGTTCCAAGTGTTATTCGACCTACAGAAAAATCCGCTTGCTAAGTTGGAAATGACCGGACTGCTGCTCGAACCGATCCCCGTTGAGACGGGCACTGCCAAATTTGACCTGATGCTGTCGATGATCGAGGAGGAGGATCGGTTGCGCGGAGCGTTCGAGTACAATGCCGATCTGTTTGAACGCCCGACGATCGAGCGGATGGTCGGCCATCTGGAAACGCTACTGGTCGCGCTCTGCGCGGGACAGGAGACAGACGTTCACACGTTGCCGCTGTTGACCGAGGATGAGCTTGATCTGCTGAGCAATTGGAATGAGACGAAAACCGATTACCCGCAAGAGCAGACGATCGAAAAACTGTTTGCTGAGCAGGCTCGGCAGACGCCTGAGCGCATCGCCTTGGAAGAGGCGGGAACGACTTACACCTACCGCGAGTTGAACGAGCGAGCTAACGCACTCGCCCATTATTTGCAAAAGCGTGGTGTGAGGAGCGAGGAAATGGTCGGCCTGTGCATGGATCGTTCCGCAGCGCTTGTTATCTCCCTGCTGGCGATCTTAAAAGCGGGTGCAGCATATGTGCCGTTTGATGCTGCCTATCCGCAGGAGCGCCTCGCACAGCTGTTTGCAGACGCGCAAGTTCAGGTGTTGCTGACCCAGGCTGATCTTTTGCCGATCTTGCCGGCAGGAGACCGAACCACGATCTGTGTGGATGCTGTACAGGAGGAGATCTTGCGGGAGCCCACCTTCGATCTGGAAGTTGGGACACGACCGGATCAGGTAGCCTACGTGAACTACACGTCCGGCTCGACGGGCAAGCCGAAGGGGGTCTTGGTGCCGCATCGAGCGGTCGTGCGGCTTGTTTGCGGTACAGATTATGTGTCGTTCGGGCCGGAGGAAGTGTTCTTGCAATTTGCTTCGATCTCGTTCGATGCGGCGACGTTCGAAATCTGGGGGGCGCTGTTGCATGGTGCGAAGCTGGTCATTTTCCCCGCGCATCTGCCGTCGTTAGAAGAGCTCGGCCAGCTGGTGCGGGAACGCGGGGTCACAACCTTGTGGTTAACAGCCGGACTGTTCCACCAGATGGTCGATGAGCGACTGCAGGATCTGATCGGCGTGCGCCATCTGCTCGCCGGAGGCGACGCTCTGCAGCCAGAACATGTGCGCAAGGCGATCCTCGGTCTTTCAAACACGCTTTTGATCAACGGGTATGGGCCGACCGAATCCACAACGTTTGCCACCACGCATGCGATGACAGACGCTTCTTTGATCGGACATCACGTGCCGATCGGGCGGCCGATTGCCAACACCACCGTCTATGTGCTGGATGCCAACAGACAGCAATTGCCGATCGGCGTGCCGGGCGAACTGTACATCGGGGGCGACGGCCTTGCACACGGGTACTTGGGCCAACCGGAGCTTACGGCAGATCGCTTTGTTCCACATCCTTTTGCAAATCGAGCAGAGGATCGCCTGTATCGGACTGGCGACTTGGTTCGCCGACTGCCGGATGGAACGCTTGAGTTCCTCGGTCGCCTCGACAACCAAGTCAAGCTGCGTGGCTTCCGCATTGAACTCGGCGAGATCGAAGCGGTTCTCGGCGCCCATCCTGCCATTCAGGAAGCGATCGTCATCGCCCGTGAAGATCTGCCCGGCGATAAGCGCTTGGTCGCGTATGTCGTGCCGGTCGACAAGGTCGAATTTGATCAAACTCCTGTGGTTCAGCACGCGAAGGCGCTCCTGCCAGGCTATATGGTGCCGGCAGCGTTTGTCACGCTCGACGCTCTGCCGCTCACCTCAAACGGCAAAGTGAACCGCCGCCTGCTGCCAATGCCTGTCTACAGCAAGGTCGAGGAGCATGTAGCACCGCGAAACGAACAAGAATCGCGCATCGCTGCTATTTTTTCCGAAGTGTTGGGACTGGAGACGATCAGCGTAGTTGACAATTTCTTCGAGCTGGGCGGACATTCGCTGCTGGCGACCCAGGTGATCGCCCGCCTCAACGCGGCGTTTCACATCTCCTTGCCCCTGCGAAGTCTGTTTGAAGCCGGCACGGTGGAAGGGATTGCCGCGAAGATCGCTTGCGAACAGCAAACGATGCAACCGCCTGCGATCGCCAAAGCGGAGCGCACCGAACCGCTGCGCCTGTCCTTTTCCCAACAGCGCCTGTGGTTGCTCGAACAGCTTTTGTCCGGCTCAGCCGTGTACAACATTCCGCATGCGCTTCGCTTTGATGGCGCACTGGATGTGACAGCGCTGGAAAGAGCGCTGCAGGAGGTTCTCTCCCGCCATGAAGCGTTGCGCACCACGTTTGTCAAAGTGGACGATCTGCCTGTGCAGGTCATCGCCCCCGCCCAAACTGTCCGCTTGGCACGGACGACCGCGGCGAGCGAAGCGGAGTTGCTCGAACTGCTGGAAGCGGAAGCGGTGCGTCCGTTCGATCTGAGCACCGCACCGTTGGTACGCTTCCTCCTGGTATCGCTAGGGAGCTCGGAGCAGGTGTTGATGGTGAACATGCATCACATCATCGCGGACGGATGGTCGATCGGCGTGTTCATTCGTGAGTTTGCCGCACTGTATGAAATGTTCGTGCGCGAAGAGCAGTCCGACTTGCCACCGCTTGCGGTGCAATATGCAGACTTTGCTGCTTGGCAGCAGGACTGGCTGACCGATGAAGTGCTCGAACCTCATTTGGCGTATTGGCGAGAGCAGCTCGGCGGCGAATTGCCACTGCTGCAGCTGCCGAGCGACCGTCCGCGCCCGGCGATGCAAACCTATGCGGGCGCAGAGTTGCGGGTGGCGCTGCCGGAAGCTCTGCGAACAGAGCTGCACCGCCTCGCTCGCGATCAGGGCACCACTCTGTTTATGACCCTGTTGGCCGCCTATCAGGTACTTTTGTTCCGCTACAGCGGGCAGGAGGACATTTTGATCGGCACCCCGATCGCTGGGCGTACACAGGAAGCGCTGGAGGGGCTGATCGGCTTTTTTGTCAACACGCTGGTGATGCGTGCCGATCTTTCCGCTGAGCCGAACTTTGCCGAACTGCTCGAACGGGTGAAAGAGACTGCGCTCCGCGCCTACGCGCACCAGGATCTGCCTTTCGAAAGGCTGGTCGAGGAACTGGCACCGGAGCGCGACCTGAGCCGCTCGCCGCTGTTCCAGACTCTGTTCATTCTGCAAAATGCACCTTCGTCAGCGCTCGATCTGCCGGGCGTAAAGGTCACGCCGCTTCCGTTGCACAGCAAGACGGCCAAATTCGACCTGACGCTGACGATCACCGAGGATGTCGAAGGGCTGAGCGGAGCGTGGGAGTACAACTCACAGCTGTTTGACCGTGCGACCATCGAGCGCATGGCCGGACATTTTACAGCATTGCTGTCCGCCGTGGTGCAAAATCCAACACAACCTGTGTCCGCAGTTCCGCTCGTGAGCGAAGCAGAGCGGGAACACCTGCTCAGGTCGTTGAACGACACAGCTGTTGCCTTTCCGCAGGAGCATTGCATGCACCACCTGTTCGAATCGCAAGTGGAACGATCGCCCGCTGCTGTCGCGCTGGTGGTGGGGGAGACGCGCCTGACCTATCGCGAGCTGAACGAGCGCGCGAATGCAGTCGCGCATCGCTTGCATGCGCTGGGTGTTGGCAAAGAGTCGCGAGTCGGCATCTACATGGAGCGCTCGGCCGAGATGGTCGTCGCCATGCTCGGCGTGTTAAAAGCGGGCGGTGCCTATGTGCCGCTCGACCCTGCCTATCCGCAGGAGCGCGTTTTGTACACGATGGAAGATGCCAGCCTGACGGTGCTTCTGACCGAATCGCACCTGCTCGACTCGCTGCCTGCGCACAAAGCGACCGCGTTGTGCCTCCCGCTGCACGAGACAGGGGAGATGAGCAACCTGCAGACGGCTGTCACCGCTGACAACCTCGCCTATGTGATCTACACGTCCGGCTCGACCGGGCGGCCAAAAGGTGTCGCCATCGAGCATCACAGCGCGGCGACCCTGATCCATTGGGCGAAGCGAGAATACAGCTCAGATGATCTGGCGGGCGTCCTGTTCTCGACCTCGATCTGTTTCGACCTGTCTGTGTTCGAGCTGTTCGTCACGCTCGCCTCAGGTGGGAAGGTCATTCTGGCGGAGAACGCGCTGGCGCTGCCACAGCTGGCAGCGCGAGGCGAAGTGACTCTGATCAACACAGTCCCCTCGGCGATCGCCGAGCTGTTGCGTCTGAGCGCGATCCCCGCCACTGTGCGCACCGTCAACTTGGCGGGGGAGGCGCTGCCGCTCGATCTGGTGCACAAGCTCTATGCGCTGGGCAACGTGGCGAAAGTCTACAACCTGTACGGACCGTCTGAAGACACGACCTACTCGACCTGCGCCCTGATCGACCGGACAGCGAACGCTGTGACGATCGGCAAACCGATTGCCAACACGCAGGTATACCTGCTCGATGCGCACTTGCAGCCGGTGCCGATCGGCGTGCCGGGCGAACTGTACGTGGCGGGAGGCGGCTTGGCGCGCGGATACTTTGGCCGTGACGACCTGACGCGCGAAAAGTTTGTGCCCAACCCGTTCGCAGCAGATCCGCAGTCGCGGATGTATGCCACCGGCGATCTGGCCCGCTGGCTGCCAAACGGAGAGCTGGAATACATGGGCCGGCTCGACCACCAAGTGAAAGTCCGCGGGTTCCGCATCGAGCTCGGGGAGATCGAAGCGGTGCTGCGTAAGCATCCGGCCGTTCAGAACACGGTCGTCCTCGTGCGCGAGGACATGCCGGGCGACAAGCGAATCACCGCCTATGTGGCGAGCGAGCAAGAGCTGACCGGGCAGGAACTCCGGCAGTTGGTCAAAGCGCACGTGCCCGAGTACATGGTTCCCGCCGCTTTTGTCGTGCTGGAGGCACTGCCGCTCACGCCGAACGGCAAGGTGGATCGCAAAGCGCTGCCGCAACCTGAATTCACCGCATCGGAGCGAGAATATGTGGCACCGCGCACCGAACTGGAGCGCACGATCACCGCGGTCTTCGCAGATGTGCTTCACATCCAGCAAGTCGGGGTGCTCGATGATTTCTTCGCTCTCGGCGGCCACTCGCTGCTGGCGACGCAAGCGATCACGCGAATCGATGCGCAAACGGGGCTGACGCTGCCTCTGCGCCTGCTCTTCGAAGCGCCGACCGCAGCCAGCCTCGCCGAACAGATTCAGCAGATGCTCGCCTCGGCGGCGCCATCGGAGTTCATCCCGATTCGGCAAGTCGATCGCCCTGCGTCGCTGCCCTTGTCGTTTGCACAACAGCGACTCTGGGTGCTCGACAAACTGCTGACGAACCAAGCGGTCTACAACATGCCGCTTCTGGTGCAGCTGAGCGGCAACCTCAATCTGGAAGCGGTGGAAAGCAGCCTGCGCGCGATCGTAGCCCGTCATGAGACGCTGCGAACGACGTTTTCTGAAGCGCGAGACGTTCCGGTGCAACAGATCGCAGCGACGAATTCGTTTGCGGTGACCATCACCGACCTGCGCGACCTTGCGGAGGAAACGCGCGATCTCGCTTGGCGTCGGCTGATCACCGAGGAGGCATCCCGCCCGTTTGACTTGAGCGAAGGGCCGCTGATTCGGGCGAACTTGATGCGGTTGTCGCACACAGAATCGCTGTTGCTCGTCAACCTGCACCACATCATCTCCGACGGTTGGTCGCTCGGCGTGTTGACGCGCGAGTTCTCCACGCTTTACGAAGCGCATGTGCTGGGCAGAGCGGCCGATTTGCCAGCGCTTGCCATCCAGTATGCCGATTATGCTGTCTGGCAACAGCAATGGCTGACCGGAGCGGCGATGGAGGAGCAGCTGTCCTACTGGAAACAACAGCTTGGCGGTGAACTGCCCGCCTTGCAATTGTTGACCGACCGGCCGCGTCCAGCGGTGCGATCGTATCGTGGCAGGACGGAGACTTTCACGCTGCCCGCAGAGTTGACCGAACGGCTTCACGCTTTGAGCCGCCGTGAAGGGGCGACCTTGTTCATGACGCTGCTCGCCACGTTCAACACGCTGCTCTACCGCTACACCGGACAGGAAGATCTGCTCGTCGGGACACCGATCGCCGGGCGGACGCGTCAAGAGTTGGAAGGGCTGATCGGCTTCTTTGTCAACACGTTGGTCTTGCGCATCGACCTATCAGAAGCGCCCGCTTTCCGCGACCTTCTGCAGCAGGTCAAACAGAGGAGCTTAGAAGCGTTCGCCCATCAGGATGTCCCGTTTGAGCGGTTGGTCGAAGCGTTGCAGCCGGAGCGCGACCTGAGCCGAACCCCGTTGTTCCAAGCGATGTTCGGGCTGCAGAACATGCCCGTGCAAGCGGTAACCCTGCCTGATGTGCAGCTGCTTCAGTTGGAGCTTGACACGGCGACTGCCAAGTTTGACCTCAACCTGTTGATGTTCGAAAGTGAGACAGGCCTGACTGGTGCGCTCGAATACAGCACCGATCTGTTTGAGGCGAGCACGATCATCCGGATGATTCAACATTTCACAACGCTGCTGGCAAGCATCACCGATCAACCGCAGTTGAAGATCACCGAACTGCCGATGCTGCTCGAACGCGAGCGAAACGAACTGCTCACAGCGCTTGGCGCAGGGGATCGAGCAGAGCTGTCACACAAAGCGGTGCATCAGATGGTGGCTGAGCAAGCACAGCGCACGCCAGATGCGATCGCGCTGCTGTTCGGCGAACAGGAGCTGTCCTACCGCGAGATGAATCTGCGCGCGAATCGGTTGGCGCATTTCCTGCGCGCGCAGGGAGTTGGGCCGAATGTGCTCGTCGGTCTCTCGATGGAGCGATCGCCTGAGCTGATCGTCGCGCTGCTAGGCATCTTGAAGGCTGGTGGCGCCTATGTTCCGCTCGACCCTTCCTATCCTGATGAGCGGCTTGCTCAGATCATCGAGGAAGCGCAGCTGTCGATCCTGCTCACCCAAGCGGGGCTCTGGTCGGCAAAACGACCGTCTGGTGTCACGGTGATCGAGCTTGAGAATGCGGCAGATCTGAAGAGCGCCGTGAGCGCGGAAGAGCCGAGCGCAGTTTCCACGCCGGATGACCTGCTCTATGTGCTGTACACCTCCGGGTCGACCGGGCGCCCCAAAGGCGTGGCGATGCCACACCGTGCCGGGGTCAACCTGTTGGCTTGGCAGATGCGCGAAGGAAAGCGGGCGGACGCGCGCACGTTGCAGTTTACCTCGCTGAACTTTGACGTGTCCTTTCAAGAGATCTTCACTACGCTTGCGGCAGGCGGCACGCTCGTGCTGATCGGCGAACAGGTGCGTCAAGACTTGGCCTTGCTGCCAGATGTGCTGGAAACGTACCGCATCGAGCGCCTGTTCTTGCCGTTTATCGCGCTTCAGCATTTTGCTGAGGTCGCGAAAGAGCAGCGCTATCCGGCGGCGCTGTCCGAAGTGATCACCGCAGGGGAGCAACTGCAAATTACGCCTGCGATCCGCCAGCTGTTTGAACGCTTGCCGGACGCTCTGCTCGACAACCAATACGGCCCGACCGAAAGCCATGTTGTCAGCAGTTACAAGCTGCAGGGCGATCCGAGCGATTGGCCCCTGCTGCCACCGATCGGCCGCCCGATCACCAACAGTGAGCTCTATCTGCTCGATGCGCAGATGCAGTCGGTGCCGGTCGGCGTGCGGGGGGAACTGTACATCGGCGGAGACGTGCTGGCACGCGGGTATCTCCATCGAGATGAGTTGACGGCAGAACGATTTGTCGCCCATCCGCTGAAAGCGGGAGCGCGGCTGTATCGCACGGGAGATGTCGCACGCTTCCTTGCGAATGGGCAGGTCGAGTACCTCGGCCGCACCGATTTCCAAGTCAAAATTCGCGGCTACCGCATCGAGCTTGGCGAGGTGGAGGCGGTGCTCAATCAGCATCCGCAAATCGGTGAAGCAGCCTTGATCACACACGAGGCGGGAAGCGGCAACAAGCGTCTGATCGCCTACGTCGTACCAGCAGCGCAGAAAGCGGTCGATACATCCGATCTGCGCAGCTTCTTGAAAGCAAAGCTGCCCGAGTATATGGTGCCTTCCGCCTTCGTCACCTTGGAGCGGTTGCCGCTTACCCCGAGCGGCAAAGTGGATCGCCGCGCTCTGCCCCTGCCCGATCTGTCGACGCTCGAACGCGTGGCCTTTGTGGAGCCGCGCACCGAGTTTGAAATTCGGGTGGCTGCTCTGTGGTCGGAAGTGCTGTCGATCGATGCGATCAGCATCTATGACAATTTCTTCGAGCTAGGCGGGCATTCGCTGCTCGCCACCCAAGTGTTGTCCCGGATTCGTGCGCTCTGGAACTTGCAGGTGTCTTTGCATACGCTGTTCGAATCGCCGACCGTGGCCGATTTTGCTGCAAAATTGGAGCGGTTGCCACAGGAGATCGATCGCTCCACCAGCGAGATTCGATCGATCTCCCGCGACGGTCTGCTGCCGTTGTCCCACGCCCAGCAACGGCTGTGGCTGTTGGATCAACTGCTGCCCGACGCCACCGCCTATCACATGCCGTTCGCGCTGCGCCTGTGCGGGACTTTGGACACCGATGCTGTCGAACGAAGCCTCGCTGCGATTATCGCTCGCCACGAGGTGCTGCGAACCTGCTTCACCCGCCATGAGGGGCAGCCTGTGCAGACGATCTCCGATCCTGCTCCGTTTGAACTCGTGCCGATCGATCTGTCCGACCTGGCTCGTGAACCGAGGGAGACTCGCTTGGAGCAGCTGATGCAAAGCGATGCGCAGCGCCCGTTCGACCTGAGCCGAGGCCCGCTGCTTCGCCTCGCGCTGGTGCGGATGGACGAGTCGGAGCATGTGCTGCTCGTCACGATGCACCATATCATCGCAGACGGTTGGTCGCTCGGCCTGTTTACGAAAGAGTTTGCCGCACTGTACGCAGAGCGGGTGCTCAACCGCCCAGCCAAGCTTCCTCTGCTGCATCTGCAGTATGCAGACTTTGCGGACTGGCAAAATCGCATGTTGCAAGGGGACGCGCTCGCTCACCTGCTGTCCTACTGGCAGCAGAAGCTAGGCGGGGAACTCCCAGTGCTCCAATTGCCGACCGATCGACCGCGCCCTGCTGTGCAGACATCGCGCGGCTCCACCGAAGCGTTTGTGCTTTCGTCAGAGTTGAGCAGGAAACTGCAGCAGCTGAGCAATCGCCACGGCGCCACCTTGTTCATGACCCTGCTCGCCGCCTTCCAAACGCTGCTCTATCGGTATAGCGGACAGGAGGACATCTTGGTCGGCACTCCGGTCGCAGGTCGCACGCGGCGCGAGACGGAAGACCTGATCGGCTGTTTTATCAACACGGTGGTCGTGCGCGGCGATCTTTCGGGAGCTCCGCGCTTCAGCGAATTGCTCCATCAGGTGAAAGCTACCGTGCTGGAAGCGTTCGCCCATCAGGACGCTCCGTTTGAAAAGTTGGTCGAAGTGTTGCAACCAGAGCGCGACCTGAGCCGTTCACCGCTGTTTCAGACCTTGTTCATTTTGCAAAATGCGCCGATGCAGCCGCTCGAACTGCCTGGCTTGTCTGTGCACCCGATCGAACTGTCGAACGGCAGATCGAAGTTCGATCTGACCGTGACTTTCACCGAGGAGCAGACGAGGCTGCACGGAGTATTCGAGTACAGCACCGACCTGTTCGATGCGGCGACGATTCGCCGCATGGCTCAACATTTCACCACGCTCTTGACCGCGCTGGCAGACGATCCGACGATGTCGATCGTCAAACTGCCGCTGTTAGATGCGCAGGAGAGGGAACAGCTGCTGACGATCCACAACAACGAGTGGGTAGATGATCTGCAAAGTCAACCGATCCATCAGCTGTTCGAATCGCAAGTGGAAATATCGCCAGCTGCCACCGCGTTGGTGGTGGGGGAGACGCGCTTGACCTATCGCGAGCTGAACGAGCGCGCGAACGCCGTGGCGCATCGCTTGCATGCGCTGGGTGTTGGCACAGAGTCGCGAGTCGGCATCTACATGGAGCGCTCGGCCGAGATGGTCGTCGCCATGCTCGGCGTGTTAAAAGCGGGCGGTGCCTATGTGCCGCTCGACCCTGCCTATCCGCAGGAGCGCGTTTTGTACACGATGGAAGATGCCAGCCTGACGGTGCTTCTGACCGAATCGCACCTGCTTGACTCGCTGCCTGCGCACCAGACGACCACTTTGTGCCTCCCGCTGGGCGAGACAGGAGAGACGAGCAATCTGCAGACGGCTGTCACCGTTCACAACCTCGCCTATGTGATCTACACGTCCGGCTCGACCGGGCGACCAAAAGGTGTCGCCATCGAACATCACAGCGCGGCGACCTTGATCCACTGGGCGAAGCGAGCATACAGCCCAGACGATCTGGCGGGCGTTCTGTTCTCGACCTCGATCTGTTTCGACCTGTCTGTGTTCGAGCTGTTCGTCACGCTCGCCTCAGGCGGAAAGGTGATTCTGGCGGAGAACGCGCTGGCGTTGCCGCAGCTGGTAGCGCGAGGCGAAGTGACCCTGATCAACACCGTCCCCTCGGCGATCGCCGAGCTGTTGCGCCTGAATGCGATCCCCGCTTCTGTAAGCACGGTCAACTTGGCAGGGGAGGCGCTGCCGCTCGATCTGGTGCACAAGCTCTATGGGTTGGGCAGCGTGGGGAAAGTTTACAACCTGTACGGGCCGTCTGAAGACACGACCTACTCGACCTGCGCCCTGATCGATCCGACAGCGACCGCTGTGACGATCGGCAAACCGATTGCCAACACGCAGGTATACCTGCTCGATGCGCACTTGCAGCCGGTGCCGATCGGCGTGCCGGGCGAACTGTTCGTGGCGGGAGGCGGCTTGGCGCGCGGATACTTTGGCCGTGACGACCTGACGCGCGAAAAGTTTGTGCCCAACCCGTTCGCAGCAGACCTGCAGTCGCGGATGTACGCCACCGGCGATCTGGCCCGCTGGCTGCCAAACGGAGAGCTGGAATACATGGGCCGGCTCGACCACCAAGTGAAAGTCCGCGGGTTCCGCATCGAGCTCGGGGAGATCGAAGCGGTTCTGCGTACGCATCCGGCCGTTCAAAACACGGTCGTCCTCGTGCGCGAGGACGCGCCGGGCGACAAGCGAATCACCGCCTATGTGGCGAGCGAGCAAGAGCTGACCGGGCAGGAACTCCGGCAGTTGGTCAAAGCGCACGTGCCTGAGTACATGGTTCCCGCCGCTTTTGTCGTGCTGGAGGCACTTCCGCTCACGCCGAACGGCAAGGTGGATCGCAAAGCGCTGCCGCTTCCTGAATTCGCCGCATCGGAGCGAGAATATGTGGCACCGCGCACCGAGACGGAACGCGCGATCGCCGCGATCTTTGCTGAAGTGCTCCGCGTCGACAGCATCTCCGCCACCGATGATTTCTTCGATCTTGGCGGTCACTCGCTGCTGGCAACACAGGTGATCGCGCGGATTCATTCAGCATTTGCGGTCGATCTGCCGCTGCGCGCGCTGTTTGAAGCATCGACTGTCACGAGGTTGGCTGTCGAGGTGGAACGGGCGAGCGGCGCTCGAACAGCATTGCCGGCTCCACCGCTCGTCAAAGCGAACGTTGAGCGAAACAGAGCACCGCTTTCCTTTGCCCAAGAGCGGATGTGGTTCCTCGAACAACTTGAGCAGGAAAGCAGTGCCCAGAACATTCCGATCACGATTCGACTGAGTGGCGACCTGCGCGTTGCGGCCTTGCAAGACAGCTTTCAGCAGATCATCGCTCGACACGAAGCGCTGCGCACCAGATTCGCGCTCGATGGAGATCGCCCGGTGCAAATCGTCGCGGACAGTCTTGATTTGCAGATCCGGTTGATCGACTTGACCGCCTCTGACGATCTGGAAGCGGAAGTCGATCGCCTCACCAAAGCGGATGCGCAGCTGCCATTCAACCTCACCGCAGGTCCGCTGCTCCGGGTGACCCTGCTGAAAACGGCAGATCAGCAGCACCTGCTGTTGATCAACCTGCACCATATCATCGCCGACGGCTGGTCGATCGGCGTGCTCCTCCGCGAGTTGGCCGCCCACTACGAGGCGCAGCTGCACGGCGCTGCAGCGCGGTTGCCGGAGCTGCCGGTGCAGTTGGCCGACTATGCGATCTGGCAGCGCGAGTGGTTGCAAGGCGAACTGTTGGAGCAGGAGATGGCCTACTGGCGCGAGCAGCTCGGCGGCACCTTGCCTCAGCTTGAACTGCCGACCGATTTGCCGTCCGGGGTGCGAGCATCGAACAGAAGCGGCAAAGAGGAGCTCTCCTTGAGCACGAGCCTGACCGAGCGGTTACAAACGCTGAGCCACGAGACTGGCGCTACGCTGTTCATGACATTGCTCGCCGCGTTCAAACTGCTCTTGTCCCGCTGGGCTGATCAAGAGAACATCGTCATCGGCACACCGATCGCCGGGCGCACCCAGGTGGAGACAGAGCCGCTAGTCGGGCTGTTCTTGAACACTTTAGCGTTGCGCACAGACCTCTCCGGCGCTCCGACCTTCCGCGAACTGATCGCTCGCGTGCGCGATGTGGCCCTCGGAGCATACGCTCATCAGAACTTGCCGTTCGAAAAAGTGGTCGAAGAGCTCCAGCCGGAGCGCAGCCTGCACCGCAGCCCGATCTTTGACATCATGATCAACTTCCAAAACACGCCGCTCGATGTGATCGAGCTGCCTGGCCTGACCATCGAGCCGCTGGCAAGCGTTGACAACGATGCGAAGTTTTTGCTCAACCTCTACATCCGCGAAGAGGGTGGCAAGGTGAAGATGATGCTGGTCTATCGTGCGGACGCCTTCGCCAAAGGCCGTGTCCAGCACATGATGTATCAGTTCGACCACTTGCTTGAACAGGTCGTCTTCGATGCGGATCGGCCGATCGGCACTTACTCGCTGGTGACAAAAGAAGCGAAAGCGCTGCTGTCCGACCCGGCACAGCCGATCGACGAGCCTGTGCAACCGCCTGTGCAAGACCTCTTCACCGCCTGGGCATCTCAAGCTCCCGAACTGATCGCGGTCACGCAGGGCGAACAGGCATGGAGCTATCGAACGCTGTTGGAACGAAGCGATGCTATCGCGCTCAACCTTGTGGCCAAAGGGGTAGCAAAAGGGGAGACGGTCGCCGTCATCGGCTCGCGCAGCTTTGGATTTATCGCGGCGATGATCGGGGTCTTCCGCTCCGGCGGCATCCTGCTCGCTGTGGATGACCACCTGCCGGAGCAGCGCCAAGCGGTGATGATCGAACAGGCTGCCGTCCGCCACTTCCTGCGCGTCGGCACCGACCTCGACCCGCAGACCGGCAGGCTCCAGCAGCAGTTCTCTTCAGCGCAGAGCTCGGAGATCGCATTCCCAGAAGTGAGCGGGGACGATGCTGCCTACATTTTCTTCACCTCGGGTACGACTGGCGTTCCGAAAGGGGTGCTGGGCACACATAAAGGCCTCAGCCATTTCTTGAGCTGGCAACGCCAAGAGTTTTCGGTCGGCGCGGGGGATCGCGTGGCACAGTTGATCCACCTTTCTTTTGACGCTGTGCTCCGCGACGTGTTCTTGCCACTGACCTCGGGCGGCACGATCTGCCTGCCCGATTCGCTCGACGATCTGAGCGGAGACACCGTGCTGACATGGCTGGAACGAGAGCGCATCAACATCGTGCACACCGTTCCGTCGATCGCGCAATCGTGGGTGGCCAACGCTCCGCAAGGTGTTACGCTGCAAGCGCTTCGCTATCTGTTCCTCGCCGGGGAGCCGTTGACCGATGTGCTCGTTTCGCGATACAGAGCCGCTTTCCCGCGGATGGGCAACATCGTCAACCTGTACGGCCCGACGGAGACGACGATGATCCGCTGTTTCCACATCGTGCCGGACACGCCAAAAGCGGGTCTGCAGGTGGCAGGATTTCCGCTGCCCAACTCACAGGCGCTGATCTTCACACCGCAGGGCGACCTTTGCGGGATCGGGGAGCCGGGAGAAGTGGTGTTGCGCACGCCGTTCCGAACGCGCGGGTATCTCAATGCGCCAGATGAGCAAGCGAAGCGCTTTGTCAAAAATCCGCACACCGAACAGCCAGATGACCTGCTCTACTACACGGGTGACTCCGGTCGTCTGCATCCTGACGGTCAGTTGGAGATCATCGGCCGCGTCGACGATCAAGTCAAAGTGCGGGGCGTTCGCATCCAGCTCAACGAAGTCTCGGCCACGCTCTTGCATCATCAAGCGGTTGACCGCTGTGTCGTGCTGGACTGGAAGGATGAGCAGGGGCAAACCTATCTGGCCGCCTACGTGGTCGCCAAAGCGCAGCGGCAGGTCAGCGCACACGAATTGCAACAGCACCTCGGCGCGCGGCTGCCGCAAGCGATGGTGCCATCCGCCTTCATGTTGCTCGACACTCTGCCGCTGCTGCCAAACGGCAAGGTTAACCGCAAAGCGCTGCCCAAGCCGGAAACTGTCCCCAGCGGTGAATCCTATGCTGCGCCGCGCAATCGACAGGAAGAGCTGTTAGCTAGCATTTTCCAAGCGGTCTTGCAAACGGAGCGGGTGGGCATCTACGACAATTTCTTTGCGATCGGTGGACACTCGCTGTTGGCGATGCAGGTGTTGACCCGTCTGCGCGAGACGTTCCAGATCGACTTGCCGCTGCGCACGCTGTTCGAGGCGCCGACGATCGCAACATTGGTCGAGCGACTCGGTGCAGCCGCTTCGACTTTGCAGCCGTCGATTCTGCCAGTTCCGCGCACAGGCGACCTGCCGTTGTCCTTCTCGCAGCAACGCCTGTGGGTGATCGATCAACTGCTGCCAGGCAGCCCGGTTTACAACATGCCGTTTGCGTTCCGCCTGCAAGGGCGGTTGCACACAGCGGCGCTCGAATCTGCACTGCTTGAGATCATCGAGCGCCATGAGTCGCTGCGCACCACCTTTGCCGAAACGTCAGGACGTGCGGTGCAACAGATTCATGCTGTGCCGCAGACGACTTTGCCAGTATTGGAACTCACCTCCGAAGCGGAAGCGATGCGCTTGGTTCGCGAGGAGGCGGAGCTCGGTTTCGACCTATCCCGTGGTCCGCTGGTGCGCTTCCGGCTGCTCAAGCTGGATGCAGAAGATCACATGCTGTTGCTGACGATGCATCACATCGTCTCCGATGCTTGGTCGGTCGATCTGTTCGTCCAAGAGTTTGCAGCGCTGTACACCTCGTTCAGCCGAGAGGAACCTTCTCCGCTGACCGACCTGCCCGTGCAATATGCAGACTTTGCAGCTTGGCAGCACAGCTATCTGAAAGGCGAGGTGCTGGATACACAGCTGTCCTACTGGAAACAACAGTTGCACAACCTGCCCGTGTTGCAGTTGCCGACCGACCGCCCGCGCCCGAGCGTGCAGACGCACGCAGGCGACGTGCATCGCTTTGCTCTCGATCAAAAATTGACCGCGTCTTTGCAGGAACTGTCTGCCGATTGCGAAGCGACTTTGTACATGATCTTGCTCAGCGGGTTCCAATCGCTCTTGTCGCGCTTGAGCGGGCAGGAGGAGATCGTGGTCGGCACGCCGATCGCCGGGCGCACCCGCGCAGAGACGGAAGCGATGATCGGCTTCTTCGTCAACACGCTGGTCATGCGCGCCGACCTCTCGGAAGACCCGACCTTCCGCGAACTGATCGAGCAGGTGAAGGAGACCGCGTTGGCCGCATATGCGAACCAAGATCTCCCGTTCGAAAAATTGGTCGAAGAGCTGCAGCCAAAACGCGACTTGAGCCGCACTCCGCTGTTCCAGGCGATGTTCGTGTTGCAAAACACGCCGACGAGCACGATCAGCCTGCCTGGACTTACCATCCACGCGGTCGAACAGAACAGCACGGTCGCAAAATTTGATCTGACCTTGACGATGGATGTGCGGGACGACACCCTTTGCGGCTCGTTCTCCTACAACACCGACCTGTTTGATCGCGAGACGATCGTCCGTCTGGCCAGACAGTTTGGCAATCTGCTGGAAGCGGCTGTCCACACGCCAGATCGGGCGGTTTCCCGCCTTGCGCTGATGACGAGCGAAGAGCAACAACGCCTGCTGGCTCAATGGTCAAAACCTGCGCTCGAAGCGCAGCAGCAGACGCTCACATTGCACGAGCAGTTTGAGCAGCAGGCGGCCCGCACCCCCGACGCGGTGGCGGTGGTCTACGAAGCGGAGCGTCTGACCTACCGGGAACTAAACGAGCGGGCCAACCGATTGGCCCATCGCCTGCAAGCGGTCGGCGTGGTGCCAGACATGCTGGTCGGCCTGTGCGTGGAGCGCTCGCTGCAGACGATCATCGGACTGCTCGGCATCTTAAAAGCGGGCGGTGCCTACCTGCCACTCGACCCGACCTATCCGCAAGATCGCCTCGCCTTTATGATCGAGGATTCGGGCGTGCAGGTGCTGGTCACCGAAGCGAAGCATCTGGACACCCTGCCCTCGCATGCAGCCATCGCTGTCGTCCTCGACGCGGAGGAGTTGCTTACGGCGGAGAGCACCGCCAACCTGTTGAGCGGGGCCACGCCGTCCAGTCTGGCCTATGTGATCTACACGTCCGGTTCGACCGGCCGACCGAAAGGCGTTTTGATCTCGCACCGTCATGTCGGTCGTCTGTTTGCAGCGACGGAGCACTGGTTCCAATTTGATGCATCCGATGTGTGGACGCTGTTTCACTCGTACGCGTTCGATTTCTCAGTCTGGGAAATCTGGGGCGCGCTGCTCTACGGCGGCCGTCTGGTCGTCGTACCGTACTGGATCAGCAGACAGCCGGAACAGTTTTGCGAGCTGTTGCTCAAGGAGCGGGTGACCGTGTTGAACCAGACGCCGTCCGCCTTCCGCCAGCTGATGCACGCCCAGATCGAGCGCGATGGATCTGAACCATTCCCCCTGCGCTATGTGATCTTCGGCGGCGAAGCGTTAGAACTGCAGGCGCTCCAACCCTGGTTTGACCAGCACGGCGATCG
This sequence comes from Tumebacillus lipolyticus, assembly GCF_042682745.1. Taxonomy (NCBI): domain Bacteria; kingdom Bacillati; phylum Bacillota; class Bacilli; order Caryophanales; family Alicyclobacillaceae; genus Tumebacillus; species Tumebacillus lipolyticus. Next base: position 270,381 of record NZ_JBHUIO010000002.1, read on the forward strand.
TCAACCGTCGCTGATCAACATGTACGGCATCACGGAGACCACCGTGCATGTCACCTACCGACCGATCCGAATCGAAGATGTCACACGAGCGGCCGGCAGTGTGATCGGCGTGCCGATCCCCGACCTGGAGGTCTATGTGCTCGACCGCCATCTCAGCCCGGTGCCACCCGGCGTGGTCGGCGAGATGTACGTCGGCGGGGCAGGGGTGGCGCTCGGCTATCTCAACCGTGCTGAACTGACCGAGGAACGGTTTATCGACCATCCGTTTGCCGAGCGAGGACGACTGTACAAGACGGGCGACCTCGCGCGCCTGCTCCCGAGCGGTGAGCTGGAGTATTATGGCCGGATTGACCAGCAGGTCAAAATCCGCGGCTTCCGCATCGAGCTGGGTGAGATCGAAAGCGCCTTGCAAAAACATCCGGCGGTGCTCGCATCCGTCGTGACCGCTCGCGAAGATCTGCCAGGGGACAAGCGACTTGTCGCCTATCTGGTCAGCAGGGAAGGCGAGGAGATCGACGGCGCAACACTGCGGGCGCATCTGCAGGAGATGCTGCCCGACTATATGATCCCTGCCGCGTTTGTCTCGCTGGAAGCGATTCCGCTGACTGCAAACGGCAAAACGGACCTGCGCGCCCTGCCTGCACCGCAAGCCTACGCGGTGAGCGAAGCGGGCTACATCGCACCGCGCACTCCAGAGGAAGCTGTGGTCACCCGCATCTTTGCCGAGGTGCTCGGTGTCGAGCAGGTCGGAATTTACGACAACTTCTTCGAAATGGGTGGTCATTCGCTCTTGGCGACGCAGGCTGTCTCCCGAATGCGCGAACAGTTCGGGGAGGGGGTTATGCTGCGCATCCTGTTCGAAGCGCCGACTGCAGCCGCCCTCGCTGCGCTGCTTGGTGCCCAAGCTGAAGGAAGGCTCGCGGCGCAGCCGATCGAACGAGCGTCGCGCGAGGACAGGTTGCCGCTCTCCTTCGCGCAACAGCGGCTTTGGCTGCTCGACCGGCTGATGCCGGGCAGCGCCGTGTACAACATTCCGGTTGCACTGCGCATTCAAGGTCGCTTTGACACCCGCTCGTTTGCGCAGAGCGTGCAAGCGCTGGTCAGACGACATGAGGCACTGCGCACCACGTTTGCGGAGATCGACGGTCAGCCTGTGCAAGTGATCTGCGACCACCTCACGCTCGACATGCCGCTTACCGATCTGACCGGACTGGCAGCGGAAGAGCTGGAGCGGACAGTGCTGCAACAGATCGAGCGAGAGGCGCAAACGCCGTTCGATCTGGCGCAAGGTCCGCTCTTGCGCACCGCCTTGCTGCAGACAGCGCCTGACGAACATGTGCTCTTGCTGACGATGCATCACATCATCTCCGACGGCTGGTCGATCGATGTGTTCGTCCGCGAGCTGACCGAGCTCTATTCGGCGATATCGGCCGACCGCCCGGCGCAGCTTGCCGACTTGCCGCTGCAATATGCGGACGTGGCCGTCTGGCAGCGCCGTACCCTGCAAGGAACGGCGCTTGCAGAGCAGATGTCCTATTGGACGAAGCAACTCGGCGGTGAACTGCCTGTGTTGCAACTGCCCACCGACAAGCTGCGCCCGCCCGTGCAGACGCACAGCGGCGCGATCGTCCAATTCGAACTGCCTGCTCCGCTTTTGCAAGCGTTGCAGTCGCTGTCAACAGAGAACGGGGTTACGCTGTTCATGACCTTGTTCAGCGCCTTCGTCACTCTGCTCGCACGCTATACGGGACAAGACGACCTGCCGATCGGCACGCCGATCGCCGGACGCTCTCGCCGCGAGACGGAGGGACTGATCGGGTTCTTCGTCAACACGTTGGTGTTGCGCGCCGACCTGTCGGGCAACCCGCCGTTCACCGAACTGCTCGGTCGGGTGCGCGAGACAGCGCTCGGCGCCTACGCGCATCAAGATGTGCCGTTTGAAAAATTGGTCGAGGAGTTGGAGCCGAAGCGCGATGTGTCCCGCACGCCGTTGTTCCAAGTGCTGTTCGCGCTGCAAAATGCGCCGTTCCACTCGATTGAACTGCCCGAGCTGTCCTTTGTCAGCATCGAGACGCCCAACCGCTTCAGCAAGTTTGACCTTGAACTCAACCTCCAAGAGACGGCAGACGGACTGCAAGGCAACTTGAAATACAACATCGACCTGTTTGAAGCGGCGACCATCGCCAGAATGGCCGAACATTACCACACGTTGCTGTGCGGAATCGTTGGCGATGCACAGGCGACGATCGCCACGCTGCCGATCCTCACCGAGCGAGAACTGCAGACGCTGCAGGGGGAAAACTTGGCGCTTCCGGCACCGGCAGGACTGGTGCACCAGCTGTTTGAACAGCAGGTCCTCCGCACGCCTGCGCACACGGCAGCCAGCTTTGCCGAGCAGCAACTGACCTACCGCGAGCTGAACGAGCGGGCCAATCGGCTTGCCCACCACCTGCGGGCGAGCGGGGTGGGGCCAGAAGTTCGCGTCATCCTGTACGTCGAACGGTCTCTCGAACTGGTGATCGGTCTGCTGGCGATTCTCAAGGCGGGAGGAGCGTATGTGCCGCTCGACACCGCACATCCGGATGACCGCATTCAACTGATCCTTGAGGATGCGGAAGCTCCGGTGATCGTCACGCAGTCGCACTTGCGAGACCGACTGCCACAGATGAATGCTGCTGTCGTCTGCCTCGACTCGGAGCAGACAGAAATCGACGCCCAGCCGGCAGACAACCTCTCGCTGCAAAACACGGCAGATCATCTGGCATATATGATCTACACCTCGGGCTCGACCGGCCGTCCGAAAGCGGTGATGGTCGAACATGGCAACCTGATCGCCACGCTGAGCGCAAGCGGTGAGCAATTTGCCTTCCGCGAAGGTGAGATCATGCCGTGGATCGCGTCGGCCGCGTTTGACATCGCGCTGTTCGAGCTGATGAACCCGTTGCTGCACGGCGGCACCTCGGTCATCCTGACCCGAGAGCACACGCTCGACCTGCCGCGGCTCGCCCGCGACTTGAGCGGGTACACGGCGATCCATGCCGTTCCGAGCCTGATGCGGCAACTTGCCGAGACGGTGCGGGAACAAGCGGGCGATGCGGCTCTCTACAGCAAATTGCGCAAAATTTTCACCGGGGGCGATGCGGTGCCGCCCGATCTGCTCTCCATGCTGCAAGAGGTGTTCCCGCACAGCGAGATCCATGTGCTCTACGGTCCGACCGAAGGGACGATCATCTGTGCGCAACACCCGGTGGCAAACGCGGAGCTGTCCGGCAGATTCCTGATCGGCAGGCGGATGAACCATGCGCGCTTGCAGGTCTGTGACCGATATGGACAGCTGGTGCCAAACGGTGTGCCTGGCGAGCTGTACATCGGCGGCCCTGGGGTCACGCGCGGCTATTTCAACCAACCTGCTCTGACCGAGGAGAAATTTGTCCAGCGCGACGGCAGCCGCTGGTATCGCACCGGCGACCTCGTGCGCCGACTGGCTGACGGCACGCTGGAATTCCTCGGCCGCATCGACAACCAAGTGAAGATTCGCGGCTTCCGCATCGAGCTTGGGGAGATCGAAACGGCGTTGATCGAACATGACCAGGTACAACAAGCGGTCGTCATCGTCGACGAGGACGGTGCGGACAGACGATTGATCGCCTATGCGGTGCTCGCAGAAGGGCAGTCGGTCGATGTCGGTTCGCTCCGCGAGCATCTGAAGAGCAAGCTGCCCGCCTACATGGTGCCATCTGGCTTTATGCTGCTCGATCGCTTGCCGCTCAACGCGAATGGCAAAGTGGATCGCCGCCAGCTGCCGGCCTGGACACCTTCCGCAGCGGAGAGCCAAGCGTATTTGGCACCGCGCACCCCGGTGGAAGAAAAGCTGGCTGCGATCTGGACGGATGTGCTCGATCTTGAACAGGTCGGGGCGGAAGACAACTTCTTTGAGCTCGGCGGTCACTCGTTGCTCGCCACGCAGATCATTTCGCGCATCCGTCAAGAGTTCAGCGTGGAGTTGCCTTTGCTCTCCTTGCTGCAAGCGCCGGTGATCAGCCAACTGGCAGCGGTGATCGAGCAGAAGCAGCAAGCCGGGCAGATCGCCCAGCGTCCGCAGATCAAAGGAAGATCTCGTGATGCCCATCGCCGCAAGCGATGATCGCTAGAGATCGTCAGCGAAAGAGAAAGAGGAGGTGTTCACATGTCAGAATTTACAAGCGAAGCGGCCGCTGCTGACGTCGACATGACAGAAGAGGGGGCAGGCGAGGAGGTGTTCGTTTTCCCAGCCTCCTTCGCCCAGCAACGGTTGTGGTTTTTAGACAGGCTGTTAGAAACAAACGCGCTGTACAACATCCCGTTTGCTGTGCGCTTTCAGGGCCGACTTCATTCGACCGCGCTGGAAGCGGCCATTCGCGAGATCGTAGCAAGGCACGAAGTGTTGCGCACCACCTTCGAGCTGGAGGAGGAAGAACTGATTCAAGTCGTGGCAACCGACACAGACTTCACGTTGCCGATCCTCACCGTGTCGGAAGGGCAAGTGCAGGAGCTGGCCAGCGCCGAAGCTGCGGCTCCGTTCGATCTGGAAAAAGGCCCGCTGCTGCGCGCTAAGCTGTTGCGCCTTGCTGAAGAAGAACATGTCTTGCTCTTCACCATGCACCACATCATCTCGGACGGCTGGTCGTTCGGTGTGCTGATGCGCGAACTGACCGCCCTGTATGATGCATTTTCCAAAAATCTGCCGTCACCGCTGCCAGAACTGCCGATTCAATATGGCGATTATGCCTGTTGGCAGCGTGAATATTTGGCAGGGGAGGTGTGGGACGAGCAGCTGTCCTACTGGACCGAACAGCTGGGCAGCTCGCCGCCGATGTTGCAATTGCCGTTTGATCGCCCGCGACCGCCCGTTCAGAGCAACCGGGGAACCACAGAGAGCTTTCAGCTCTCTGTGGAGCTCACTCAGGCTTTAAAAACGTACGGTCACCAGCAGTCGGCCACCCTGTTTATGACGATGCTGGCTGCGTTTCAAGCGCTGCTCTCCCGCATTTGCGGTCAGGACGACATTGCGGTCGGCACCCCGATCGCTGGCAGGAGCGGCGAAGAGACAGAGTCGTTGATCGGCTTTTTTGTCAACACGCTGGTCATTCGTACCGACCTGTCAGATCAACCGAGTTTTGAGCGGTTGCTCGCCCGCGTGGCGGAGCGGACGAACGATGCGTATGCGCATCAAGACATTCCGTTCGAGCAGTTGGTTAAAGAGCTGCAGGTGGAGCGCGACCGCAGCAGTTCCCCGCTGTTTCAGGTGATGTTTGCTCTGCAGAGCGAATCTAATCGGTCGATCGACCTGCCCGGCTTGACCGCAAGCCCGGTCGAGTTCGAGCACAGCCTTGTCAAATTTGACCTATCTGTCACCTTTCAGGACCTCGGCGACCACATCTGCGGCCATTTTTCCTATAACACAGACCTGTTTGACCGCCGGACGATCCAACAGATCATCAGGTATACGCAAACGCTGTTACAAGGGGTGGTAGAAGACCCACACCGTCCGGTTGCAGAGCTCGCCCTGATGTCCGACTGGGAGCTCGATCAGCTGCTTCATACATGGAATGATACGGCTATTTCTTATCCGTCTTGCTCAGTATCCGAATTGTTCGAACGACAGGTGGAGAGCGCGCCGCAGCGAGTGGCGATCTCCTTTGAAGAGGTCGAACTGACCTACGGCGAATTGAACCGAAGAGCGAACCGCTTGGCCCGTTCGTTGCAAAAGCATGGCGTGGTGCCAGAACAGTTTGTCGGGCTGTGCATGCAGCGATCCCCCGAGATGGTGGTGGCGTTGCTCGCCATCTTAAAAGCTGGAGCTGCTTATGTTCCGATCGATCCGGACTACCCTGCGGAGCGCGTCTCCTATCTGCTCGACGACGCACAGGTCAGCCTGTTGCTCACACAAACCCACCTGCTCGATCGTCTGCAGGGCACCCAGGCTCGACCGCTCTGCATCGAAACGGAAGAGGCGGCGGCAGCAGAGGAGAGCGGGGAAGACCTGCAGATCGAGATCGATCCACACCAACGAGCGTATGCGATCTACACATCGGGCTCGACCGGTCAGCCAAAAGGGGTGGTCGTCTCTCATCGGTCGATCGTCAACCTGGTGCGAGCGAGCGACTATGTGCGCTTTGGGCCTGATGAAGTCTTTCTGCAGGTGGCATCCATCTCGTTTGATGCCGCGACCTTCGAGCTATGGGGAAGCCTGTTGAACGGTGCACGCCTCGTGATCTTTCCGCCGCATCGGCCATCGCTGCAAGAACTTGGCCAAACGGTGCGCACGGCTGGTGTCACCACCTTATGGTTGACAGCCGGGCTGTTCCACCAGATGGTCGACGAACAGCTCGCAGACCTTGCCGGCGTGCGACAATTGCTCGCTGGGGGAGATGCTTTATCAACCGCGCATGTCAAAAAGCTTTTGAATGCGCTTCCGAACACAGCGTTGATCAACGGATATGGGCCGACAGAATGTACCACCTTTGCCTGCACCCACACGGTGACCTCCGCAGCACAGCTCGCTGCTACCGTTCCGATCGGTCGCCCGATCGCCAACACGCGCGCCTATGTGCTCGATGCTCGGCAGCAGCCATCACCAACTCTCGTGCCGGGGGAGCTGTACATCGGCGGTGACGGTCTCGCCCTCGGCTACCATAACCGCATCGAGTTGACCGCTGCGCAATTTGTCGAGATCGAACTGAATAGCGGCAAAAAGGAGCGCCTGTATCGCACCGGCGACCTCGTGCGCTGGTTGCCAGATGGAACGCTTGAGTTCAAAGGCCGCCTCGACCACCAGATCAAACTGCGCGGCTTCCGCATCGAGCTAGAGGAGATTGAAGCGGTGCTGATGGAACAGGCGGGGCTGCAGACGGCGATGGTCATCGCGCGCGATGATGCGTCGGGCGACAAGTGTCTCGTCGCCTATCTCGTGCCGGAAGCGGATCGCGAAGTGGATCTCGGCGAGATCCGCCACAATCTGCGAGAACGGCTTCCCGACTATATGATTCCGTCCGCTTTTCTCACGCTGGAAACGCTTCCGCTCACCGCGAACGGCAAGGTGGATCGCAAGTTGCTCCCAGAGCCTGATCTGGCCGACATGACGCCAAGCTACACGGCGCCGCGCACGCCGGAGGAGGAGATCGTCGTCGCAGTTTTTGCCCATGTGCTGCGCAAAGAGCAAGTCGGCATCCATGACGACTTCTTTGCGCTCGGCGGTCATTCACTGCTGGCCACATTGGCAGTGTCCCGCTTGAGCACCGCCTTTGACAGGCAGTTGCCCCTGCGCTGCTTGTTTGAAGCGTCGACAGCATCTGAGCTGGCCATCTGGATCGACCGGGCGAACAGCCAGGTCGAAACAGAAGTTCTGCCGCCGCTGCTCGCCTTCGATCGCGGCGACTCACTACCGCTTTCCTTTGCTCAGCATCGCCTGTGGGTCCTCGACCAGATAGCGCCAGGTTCGTCCGCCTACAACATTCCGTACGCGGTGCGGCTGCGCGGACAACTTGACAAAAGCATCCTGGCGCAGAGCATCGGTGAGATCGTCAGGCGCCACGAAGCGTTGCGCACCACCTTTGCGGAGGAGTACGGCGAACCGTACACGATCATCGGCGAGCCTGCCAGCCTCGACATCGAGCTGACCGACTTGACCGCTTGGGGGGATGAGGAGCGAACAGCCGAACAGATGCGGTTGATTCTTTCGCACAGCGAGCGCCCCTTCGATCTGCAGGCAGGGCCGCTCGTCCGCTTCGCTTTGCTGAAGGTGGATACAGATGAACATGTGCTCCTGCTGAACATGCACCACATCATTTCGGACGGCTGGTCGATGGGCGTGTTTACACGCGAGCTGTGCGAGCTTTATCAAGCTTTTGCCCAAGGGGAACGGTCACCGCTGCCGGAACTCCCGATCCAGTATGCGGACTTCGCCTGCTGGCAACGCCAGTGGATGCAAGGCTCCGTCTTAGACCGACAGCTCTCCTATTGGAAAACACAGCTCGGAGGAGAACTCTCGCCGTTGGAATTGCCGACCGATCGCCCGCGAAAGGCGGTGCAAACACATGTCGGTGCCAATGAACGCTTCAGCTTGTCGCCGGAGCTGTCTGAGCGATTGCAATTTTTTTCCCGCGAGCAGGGCGCTACGCTGTTCATGACGCTGTTGACCGCCTTTCAATCGCTGCTCGCTCGTTACAGCGGCCAACTGGACATCGCGGTCGGCACGCCGGTCGCCGGTCGTGGACGAGAGGAGACGGAAGGCTTAATCGGCTTTTTCGTCAACACGCTGGTCATGCGCACCGACCTGTCAGGACAGCCTAGCTTCCGCGAATTGCTTCAGCGCGTCAAAAAGGTTGCGCTCGGCGCTTACGAGCATCAGCACGTCCCCTTTGAAAAACTGGTTCAGGAGTTGCAGCCGGAACGAGATCGGAGCCGCTCGCCCTTGTTTCAAGTGATGTTTCTGTTGCAGAACACCCCGCGCCAATCGATCTCGCTCCAGGGGTTGACGGTGACAGACATCGAGTTTGAGCGCCCCGTATCCAAGTTTGACATGTCGCTCGGCCTGACCGAGACGGCAGAAGGGATCAGCGGCACCTGGACCTACAATACCGACCTGTTCGATCGACAAACGGTGAAGCGGATGATCGCACACTTTGAGCGCCTGCTGCAGGCGATGGTCGATCAGCCAGATCAGCCTTTCACCTCCTTGCAGCTCCTTTCGGCAGCTGAGCAGCACCAACTGCTGATCGAGTGGAACGACACCGACGTGGAATATCGGTCGCCCGCCTCTCTGCACGAGCTGTTCGAGCGACAAGCGGCACAGACCCCCGACGCACCTGCTGCAACGTTTGGCGACCAGACACTCACCTACGCAGAATTGAACCGCGAGGCAAACCGCATCGCTCACACGCTGCGTGAGGCGGGCGTCGGCCCCGAGGTATTGGTCGGCATCTGCACCGAACGCTCACTGGCGATGCTGACCGCCACCTTGGGCGTGCTCAAGGCGGGCGGTGCCTATCTGCCGCTCGATCCAACCTATCCGCGCGATCGTCTGAGCTTCATGATCGCAGATGCCAAGCCGCTTCTGTTGCTCGCCCAGCAGACGCTGGCGGACCGACTGCCAGACTTCGACGGAACAATCGTTCCGCTCGATGCGCAGAACAGTCCGTTCAGCCAAAACGATGACAATCCAGAACTGCGAACGAGCGAAGATCAATTAGCCTATGTGACCTATACATCTGGCTCGACCGGCACGCCCAAAGGTGTGATGAGCGTGCATCGCGGCGCGGTGAACTACTTGCAGTACATCGCCAACACGTATCGCCTCGACGCTGAGGATCGGGTGTTGCAGATCGCCTCGTACTCTTTCGATGCTTCTGTCCGCGACATGCTGGGGCCGCTGATCACCGGCGCGCATGTCATCTTGGTGCCAGACGAGGTGATCAAGCATCCACCAGCTTTGCTCACAGCGTTGCAAGAACATCGTGTGACGGCGCTCTTGAGCATCGTGCCCACCTTGCTGCAGGCGCTGACCCAAGCGACCGAGAGCGCAGCCGTTCGCGCGGAGAGTGTTCGCCTGGTGCTGACCAGCGGCGAAGTGCTGTACCGCTCGGTGGTGGAGCAAGCGCGCGCCGCCTTTCATCGGGACGTTGTGATCGTCAACCAGTACGGTCCGACCGAATGTACGATGACATCGACCTACCGTCAGCTCGAACCGACCGACCTCGTCCGTACTGAGATGCTGGCTGGCCGTCCGATTCCGAACAATCGGTTGTACGTGCTGGACGAAGCAAAGCATCCCGTTCCGATCGGCGTGGCTGGGGAAGTCTACCTCGGCGGTGCGGGGGTGACCCGCGGCTATCTCAACCGCCCGGAACTGACGGCAGACTCCTTTCTGGCGAATCCATTCCGCCCGGAGGAGCGCCTCTACAAGACGGGTGACAGAGCGCGATTGCTCGCTGACGGCACGCTGGAATTTCTCGGCCGCCTGGACAATCAGGTCAAACTGCGCGGATTGCGCATCGAGCTGGGAGAGGTGCAGGCAGCGCTGACTCGCCATCCTCTGGTGCAGGATGCTGTGGTGATCGTCCGCACCGATGCAGGCATCGAAAGGTTGGTCGCCTACTTTATCACGGAGCAGGGAAGCGGGGAAGTGGAAAGCGGTCAGCTGCGTCAGTTCCTCCACGAGAGTTTACCCGAGTACATGTTGCCTTCTGTGTTCGTGCGGATGGAGCGTTTCCCGCTTTCGGCAAATGGCAAGCTTGACCGCCGAGCGCTGCCCACGCCGCAGGAGGGGATCGCCAAGCGCGAATATGTGGCACCGCGCACCCCTGTGGAAGAGGTGGTCGCAAGCGTTTGGGAAGAGGTGCTCGGCGTGGAAAAAGTGGGCGCCCGCGACGACTTTTTCGAACTTGGCGGTCACTCGCTGCTCGCCACACAGATCGTCTCGCGGCTCAATGCGGCCTTCCAGCTCCAGATCTCGCTGCAACGTCTGTTTGAAGCGCACACAGTCGAGACGCTTGCGAGCGTGATCGACGATCTCTTGTTTGACGAAATTTTGAAGATGGGCGCAGAGGAAACAGAGTAAGGCAACCGTAACGCCAAGAAAGCATTTTCATCGATGCAACCGATCTACCAAATCAACCAAAAGGTGGTTTCGCCATGTCTTCCTCCTTGCTGGCTCCACTCAAACTTCGTTCTTACCGCAGGCTGGTCATCGGAGATATCCTCTCCGGTTTCGGCAACTGGTTGGATATCACAGCCTTGATGGTGCTGTTGGTCTATCAATGGGGCCTCGGGCCGAGTTCAACCGCTACTCTGATGGTCACACTGGGCATTCCGATGGTCGTCTTGGGCCCGATTCTCTCCGTTTGGGTCGACCGTCTGCCGCTGAAAGGCTTTGTGCTCACCATCGTCGGGCTGCGCGTCCTGCTGATTCTTGGACTGATCTTCGTGCCGAACTTTTACGCGCTGCTGGTGATCGTCTTCTTGCGGGCAACGCTCGCCACCCTGTTCTTCCCAGCTCGTCAGGCGATGGTGCGCAGCTTGGTGCCCAAAGAGCAGTTGGCAAGCGCCATCTCGGTCGGCCAACTGTCGCTCAACCTGACGATGATCGCAGCTCCGGCTATCGGCGGAGCGCTGATCCCGTTTATCGGCACCAAAACGATTTTTGCCATCGAAGCCGGCCTCGTCTTCCTCGCTTTGCTCGTGCTGACCGGGTTGCCGAAGATGGAGCGCCCGAAAGCTCCGCTGCCGACAGGGGACGGCCGCACGCAGTCCGCACCGCAAAAGGGCAAGTTCCTGACCGAGCTCAAGGCGGGCTTTGCGCACATCGCCGGCAGTCGGCAATTGACAGTGGCGATCCTGCTGATCTCGATCGGGATGTTTCTCGTCTTCCTCTATGACGGTCTGCTGGTCATCTGGGCAAAAGGGATCGGGTTTGGCGAATCGGGCTATGGATTGATGATGAGCGTGATCGGCTTGGGGAGCGTAGGGGGTGCCTTGCTCGCCGGGTCGGTGCAATCCTGGCGAAAATCGCCGCTGCGCCTGATGGCGCTGGTCGGTCTGCTCGCCGGCCTGCTCAACATCGTGATCGGGCTCGGCGGTCTGCAGATCTTCACGCTTGCGCTCCCCCTGTGGAGCATCCTGTTCCTGCTGTTCGGTCTGTGCGGTGCGGTCGCCACCGTGCCGTTCGGCTATCTTTTGCAAACTGAAACGCCGGAGCATCTGATCGGCCGTGTGTCCAGCGTATCGGCATCGATGCAAAATGCGGTCACGCTGCTCGCCCCGGCGATCGGAGCCACTTTGGCCGAGTTCTATTCGGTTGGTCCCGTCTTCATCGGTGCTGGTGTGCTGATGTTCTTGCTCGCCATGCTGACGCTGCTCTTTTTGCGCCGCATCTTGGGCAAGAAACACCATCTGCCGCTTCAAACAGATTCTGCAGCACAGTGATTTTATTCATTCAACAGTGAGAGGGGGCCCGCCAAATGGATACAAAAGCTGACTTTTGGGAACGAATGTCAAAACTCACTCCCGAACAACGAGCCATGATGGAAAAGCGGCTGGCGATGACCAAACAGCCAGCGCCTGCTGACGATCAGATTCCACGGCGTCAGGGAGCAGAACCGATCCCGCTTTCCTACGCCCAGCAGCGGCTGTGGGTGCTTGATCAGCTCGACCCGGACACCACCGCGTACAACATGACATTTGCGGTGCGGTTGACCGGGAGAATTCATCTGCAAGCATTAGAAAAGACGCTTCAAGCGATCCTTGATCGACATGAATCGCTTCGCACCACATTTTCGAAAGGGGATGACGGTCATCCCGTGCAGGTGATCGCACCTTCGCTCACGCTGCCGCTCGCCGTGCTTGATGTGCAAACTTTTGATCAAGCGGTGCAGGATGCTAAAATCAGGCGCTTGCTGCGCGAGGAAGCGCAGAAACCGTTTTCGCTCGCCACCGGCCCGCTGATCCGCTTTCGTTTGATCAAACGGCAAGAGCAGGAACATGTCTTGCTGCTCAGCATGCACCACATCATCTCCGACGCGTGGTCGATCGGTAACGTTTTTGTCCGCGAATTTGCTGCGCTTTACGCGGCGTTTGCTGACGGGAAGCCTTCATCGCTCGCAGCGCTGCCGATTCAATTTGCCGATTTTGCTGCCTGGCAACGCGCAACACTTCAAGGCGCAACCTATGACAAACAGCTGTCCTATTGGAAAGAGCAGCTGTCCGATCTCGCGCCGTTGCAGCTTCCCACCGATCGTCCACGGCCGCCTGTCCAGACACACAGCGGGGCGCTCCACACGATCGCGCTCGACCCCGAGCTGAGCGACAGACTGCACAAGCTGTCCAAGCGACTTGGCGCCTCGCTCTTTATGACGCTGCTCAGCGCCTATCAAGCGTTGCTGTCGCGCTGGACAGGGCAGGAGGACATCGCGGTCGGCACGCCGATCGCCGGACGAAACCGCCAGGAGACGGAGGGGCTGATCGGCTTTTTCGTCGGCACGTTGGTCATGCGTGGCGACCTGTCTGGCCAACCAACTTTTGAAACGCTCTTGGAACGGATCAAACGAACAGCACTGCGAGCGTACGACCACCAAGACGTGCCGTTCGATCAGTTGGTTCATGAGCTGCAACCGGAGCGCGACATGAGTCGCTCTCCGCTCTTTCAAGTGATGTTCTCCTTGCAAAACGCCCCAGTGAGTGCCGAGCGGTTGGACGGACTGAACCTTGAGCTCTTAAATCTGGAGATCATCACTGCCAAGTTTGACTTGGAACTACTTTTGACCGAACTGCCAGAAGGGATTTCAGCAACTTTTAAATACAACACTGACCTGTTTGATGCTGCCACGATCGAACGCATGGCTGCACATTATCGAACGATCCTGCGGTCGATCGTCGAAGATCCGACCGAGCGCATCCATGACATGGTCTTGCTCCCCGAAGCGGAGCGTTCAATGCTTGCGAGCATGGGAGCGGGTGCCAAAGATCAACAGGAATATTCCGGTCTGTGCACCCATCAGCTGTTCGCAGAACAGGCCTTGAAGACGCCAGAGCACACCGCCCTGATCTTCGAGGAGGAATCGCTATCGTATCGTGATCTGGATCAGCGCGCCAACCGACTGGCGCACCACCTGCAAACGCTCGGAGCCGGCCCCGACACGCTGGTCGGCCTCTGCCTCGAACGCTCAGCCGATCTGGTCGTCGGATTGCTTGGGATACTAAAAGCGGGTGCTGCCTATGTGCCGATCGATCCGTCCTACCCGAGTGAACGGGTGGCGCTAATTCTGGAGGACACGCAAGCTCCCTTGCTCGTGACCGAGTCACAGCTTCTCGCTTCCTTGCCTGCCCATCAGGCTCACGTGGTCTGTCTCGATGCGGATCGAGAAGCGATCTCACGCTTTCCGCTGACCGCTCCGCACAGTGAGGTTACACCTGAACACCTCGCCTATATGATCTACACCTCCGGCTCCACCGGGCGTCCGAAAGCGGTGATGGTCGAACATCGCCAGCTGGTCAGCGTGCTTTCGAGCAGCCAGCAGGCGTTCGGCTTCTCCAAAGGGGATATCATGCCCTGGATCGCCTCGGTCGCCTTCGACATCGCATTGTTCGAGCTGCTGAACCCGCTGCTCGCAGGCGGTACGTCGGTCGTGCTCACCAAAGAGCGGGTGCTGGAGATCGACAGGCTGTTGGAGGACATGCAAACCTACACGGCGATCCACACAGTGCCGAGCCTGATGCGGCAGATCGTGCAGACGATCGAAGCAGGGGCGTACCCTGCGTTCGACCGCCTGCGCCTGATCTTCATCGGCGGGGACGCGGTCGCACCCGATCTGCTGAAGAGCATGCAGGACGTGTTCCGCCAAGCGCAGATTCATGTCTTGTACGGCCCGACCGAAGGCACGATCATCTGTTCGCACCACGCCGTCTCGCGCACCGACCCGATGCAACGCTTGTCGATCGGCAAGCCGCTTCCGCACGCCACGCTGCGCGTCTGCGATCAGAACCAGCGACTGGTGCCGATCGGCGTGCCAGGCGAGTTGCAGATCGGCGGTCGCGGGGTCACCCGCGGCTATTTCCGCCAAGCGGAACTGACGGCCGACAAGTACATCGTGCAGGATGGGATGCGCTGGTACAAGACGGGCGACTTGGTGCGCTGGCAGGCGGATGGGACGCTGGAGTTCCTCGGCCGGATCGACCACCAAGTGAAAATCCGCGGATTCCGGATCGAGCTAGGCGAGATCGAAGCGGTTTTGGCACAGCACGAAGCGGTGCGAGAGACGCTGGTCACCGTCTACGAGCCGGTGTCGGGAGACAAGCGACTGGCCGCCTACTTCGTCGCGGAGGATGGGGGGGAACTTCAGGCGGCCGAGTTGCGTAGCTACCTGCGCACGAGGTTGCCCGACTACATGGTTCCAGCCGCCCTCGTCTCGCTGGAAGCGATGCCGCTCAACCCGAATGGGAAAGTGGATCGCAAGCAGTTGCCAGATCCTGAGTTAACAGCGGGGGAAACGACAAGTGAGAAGATCGCACCGCGCACCGAGACGGAACGACAGCTAGTTGCGATCTGGTCGTCGGTGCTGCGCCGCGAAACGGTCGGCATCCACGACAACTTTTTTGCCCTCGGCGGGGATTCGATCTTGAGCATTCAGATCGTCCATCGCGCCGCGCAAGCGGGCATTCGCCTCAAACCGAGAGACCTGTTTCAACATCAGACGATCGCTCGCTTGGCAGAGGTGGCGGTTCAAACGGATGGGGAAGCGTTACTGGCAGAGCAAGGAGTTGTCCACGGCACCGTTTTGTTAACCCCTGTTCAGCAATGGTTCTTCGAGCAAGAGTGGGAGGACATGCATCACTTCAACATGTCGCTGCTATTCGATGCGGAAAAATCCCTCGATCAAGCTGCCATGCGCGAGGTGACCGCACATCTGATGCAACATCACGATCTGCTGCGCGCACGTTTCCTGCGCGACGCTGACAGCTGGTCGCAGTATCTGCCAGATCGCATCGACGAGATTCCGTTTTTGAGCGTCGACTTGTCCGACCTGCCGCTCGCCGAGCGAGAGTCCGCTTTTCGCGATCGAGCTGCACAGTGGCAAGCGAGCCTCGATCTTGGCGAGGGCCCACTGTTCCGAGTGATTCACGCCGATCTGGGCAGCGAACTGCCCGAGCGTCTGTTGGTCGTCGTTCACCATCTGCTCGTCGACGGAGTGTCGTGGCGAATTTTGCTAGAAGATTTGGAAACTGCCTATGAGCAACGTATCAGCGGCGCTTCGATCCAACTCCCGCCGAAGACCACTTCGTTTCAACGCTGGGCTGAGCGGTTGGCAGACTACGCGCAGACAGATGCTGTGTTGCAGGAAGCGGCGCATTGGACAAGCTTGCAGCAAGCTGGCCACGCACCGCTGCCGATCGATCTGCACGATGGCGACAATTTGAGCGGATCGACAGAAACGGTGACTGTCGCGCTCAGCGCCGAAGAGACGAAACAGCTGCTTGAAGTCGCGCCGCAAGCTTACCTGACACAGATCAACGACCTGCTGCTGACCGCTTGGACACAAGCGTTTGCCAAGTGGTCAGGCCAGCCATCCCTCTTACTCACGCTAGAAGGCCACGGTCGGGAAGAGGTGATCGACGGCGTAGATCTGTCGCGGACGATCGGCTGGTTCACCGCCACCTATCCGATTGCGCTCGACTTGAGCGGCATCCACGAGGTAGGATCGGCGATCAAAGCGGTGAAAGAACAGCTGCGGGCGGTGCCGAACAGGGGCATCGGGTATGGCCTCCTGCGCAGCCTGTCCGGACGGGCAGAGCTGATGCGGGCGATGCGAGAGCTGCCCCAGCCGGAAGTATCGTTCAACTATCTCGGACAGGTAAACCAAGACCGCTTATCGGCCGAGAAATCACGCTTCACCTTGTCCCAAGCTTCAGCAGGTTCGGGAAAAAGTGAACGCATCAGGCGCGAACATCTGCTGGAGATCAACGGTATGATCGCTTCCGGTCAGCTGCGGATGAGCGTCACCTACTCCAAAGGAATCCATCACCGCGCAACGATCGAACGGCTGGCTCAATCGTATGTCGAAGCGATGCAAGAACTGATCGCTCATTGTGCGCGCGCTGACACGGTCAGCTTCACTCCGTCCGACCTCCCAGCGGCACGGTTGGAGCAGCGAGATCTCGATGCATTCCTCGCTCATCTGCACGATCAGGGGATTGACCCGCACAACCTCGAAACGCTCTACCCGCTGTCGCCGATGCAACAAGGCATGCTGTACCACAGCTTGCTGATGCCGGAGTCGGGAGTTTATGTCACGCAGGTCAGCGCCTCGCTCCGCGGCGTGTTGGATATGAACGCGCTACAGCGTGCATGGAACGCGGTGATCGAGCGACATCCGATCCTGCGCACAGGATTTCATCAGCCAGCTGGGCGCGTTCCGATGCAAGCGGTGCTGCGCAAGGTGGAGATGCCGCTTGAGCTGCTCGACTGGCAAAACGAGAGCGAAGCGATGCAGGAACAAGCGATGCAGGAACAAGCGATGCATGCTTTCTTGCGTCACGATCAGGAGCGAGGTTTCGATCCAGCCTGTGCACCGTTGATGCGTTTGACCTTAATCCAGACGGGACATCACCAAGCGCGGCTGGTCTGGACCTCGCACCACCTGCTGCTCGACGGCTGGTCGATGCCGATCGTCTTCCAAGAGGTGTTCGCTCTCTATCGTGCAGAGGTGAGCGGCCAAGAGCTCCGGTTGCAATCGGCCCGCCCCTACGGTGACTACATCGCTTGGTTGAGCGCACAAAACATCGAACAGGCCGAACAGTTTTGGCAAGCGCGCATCGAAAGTTTTGCCGAGCCGACGCTGCTCGGCGTCGAACGTCCTTCAACCCTGTTGTCAGACGGACAGATGCAGTATGCAGAGCTGCGAGGAGCGCTGTCAGAAACAGCGACCGAAGCCCTCCAACAGCTGGCGCGCGAGCACCAATTGACGCTGAACACGCTGGTGCAAGGAGCATGGACGATCTTGCTCCATCGGTACAGCGGAGCAGAAGATGTGGTGTTTGGCGCGACCGTCGCGGGTCGTCCTGCCGACTTAGAAGGTGTGGACAGGATGATCGGTCTGTTTATCAACACGCTTCCAGTCCGCCAACAGCTGTCCGCGCAGACAGATGTCTTGACCTTCCTGAGACAGCTGCAGGAAGAACAATCGCGAGCAAGCGAGTACGAATATACTCCCTTGCAGCAGATTCAGGCGTGGAGCGGGTTGCCGCGCGACCTTCCGCTGTTCCACAGCATTCTCGTCTTTGAAAACTATCCGATGGATCAAGAGGTGGCCGCTTCGGCCGAGCTGACAGGCGAGCTGCAGATCACCGACATGAGCACTGCCGAACTGAGCCACTACCCGCTCACAGTCGGCGCGTCGCCGGGCAGACAGCTCGCATTGAAGATCGCCTACGACCGCACCCGCTACGACGACAGCACGATCGATCTGCTCCACGGGCATCTGCTCGCCATCCTGACCGACCTGCTGGCAACGCCGGGACAGCGCGTTCAAGATGTGCGGATGATGACTGCAGCCGAGCAGGAACTGTTGAGCGCATGGAGCGACGCGGAGCTCCTGTCGCCACCCGCTTGGAGCGCACACCAGCGATTTGCTGTCCAAGCTGCGCAAACGCCGGAGCGGATCGCGATACTCTCCTCGACGGAGAGTTTGACCTACCGCGAGCTGAACGCACGCTCCAACCGTTTGGCTCACCACTTGAGATCGCTCAGGGCAGGCGTCGACCAGCCAGTTGCGCTCTATGTGGAGCGCTCGCTCGATCTTGTGGTCAGCCTGCTTGCCATCTGGAAAGCGGGTGCTGGCTATCTGCCGCTCGACACCGAGCATCCGAGCGAACGGCTGACGATGATCCTGGCAGATGCGAAGCCGACATTGCTGATCACGCAGTCACATCTGTTGGCCAAACTTCCTGCTTCGCAGGCGCAGGTCGTCTGCCTCGATACAGAGCGGGAGGCGATCGCCAACCGACCGAGCACAGACCCGGTCGACAGCACAAGCCCGCACGATCTTGCCTACATGATCTACACCTCCGGCTCCACCGGCCGCCCGAAAGCGGTCATGGTCGAACATCACAGCTTGGCGAGCGTGTTGCAGGCGAGCCAAGAGCGCTTTGGATTTGCCGAGACGGATGTGATGCCTTGGATCGCCTCCGCCGCCTTCGACATCGCCCTCTTTGAACTGATCAATCCGCTGCTCACCGGCGGCACCTCCGTCGTGCTGTCCCGCGAGCAGGTGCTCGATCTGCCGAAGCTGACCGCGAGCCTGTCTGAGTTTACGATGCTGCACACCGTGCCGAGCTTGATGCGCCGCATCGTGGAAACGGTCGAGGAGCAGGGGGTTGATCCGGCGCGATTTGCCAACATGCGAACGCTCTTCATCGGCGGCGATGCGGTACCGCCCGATCTGCTGGAGAAGATGCAGACTGTGTTCCGCCAAGCGGACATCCACGTGCTGTACGGACCGACAGAAGGGACGATCATCTGCTCACACCATCAGGTGACACGGGGCGCTTCGTTGGAAAAATTCTATATTGGACAGCGCCTCCCGCACGTGCATCTGCGCATCTGCGATCCGCAAGGACGCACCGTGCCGATCGGCATGTCGGGAGAGCTGTACATCGGCGGCCACGGCGTCACCCGCGGCTACTATCAGCAACCCGAATTGACGATGGAAAAATATGTGGCGCGAGATGGGGAGCGCTGGTACCGCACCGGCGACTTGGCTCGGTGCGTGATCGATGGCACGATCGAATTCCTCGGCCGCCTCGACAATCAAGTGAAGATCCGCGGTTTTCGCATCGAGTTGGGCGAGGTCGAAACGGCGCTCCACGCTGTGGAGGGGGTCAAAGAGGCGGTCGTCGTCGCGCTCACAGCGCCGTCTGGTGAAAAGCGTCTCGTCGCTTACATCGTGCCGGAAGCAGGGGAGACGATCACTTCGGCACAGCTTCGCAACGCCTTGCAAGCAAGACTGCCCGACTATATGATTCCGTCCGCGTTCCTCTCGCTCGACCGTTTGCCGCTCAATCCGAACGGCAAAGTGGATCGCCGAGCACTGCCGGTTCCGGAAGCGGTCGCCCAAGCGGGGCAAGAGGTGGCGCTTTGCACCCCTGCTCAAGAGATGATCATCGGCATCTGGGCAGAACTGCTCGGTCGATCGGAGATCGGCCCGCAGGAGAACTTTTTTGAAGCGGGTGGACATTCGCTGCTGGTGACCCAGGTGATCTCGCGGATCAACGAGCTGTTCGGCATCGAGATGCAGCTGCGAACGCTGTTCGAAGCACCGACAGTCGTCGAACTGGCAGCGGCGGCGGAGCGTTTGCAAAATGACAGACAGAGTCTGTCAGCTCCTCCGATCAAGCAGATCAACCGCGACGGTCATTTGCCGCTCTCCTTTGCTCAGCAGCGACTCTGGATCGTCGAACATCTGACACCCGGTACGTCGATCTACAACATGCCGTTTGCTGTGCGCCTGCAAGGGCAGCTGAACAGCGCTGCGCTCAAGCGGACGCTCGATGAGATCATCAGCCGTCATGAAACGCTGCGCACCTCATTTGCTGACGAGGCTGGTCGGGCGGTGCAGATCATCCATCCGCCCAAGCCGCTCAGCCTGACGCTGATCGACCTGACCGCAAAAGCACCGCCTGAGCGGGAAAGGATCGCGCAACAGGAGATCGAAACGGCGGCGAACACCCCGTTCGATCTCAGCCAAGGTCAGCTGATCCGCGCTCGTCTGCTCCAATTGGACGATGCGGAGCACATCTTGATCGTCGTCTTGCATCACATCGTGGCAGACGGCTGGTCGATGGGCGTCTTTATGCAAGAGTTGAGCGCACTGTATCGAGCGTTCAGCAGCGAACAGCCCTCACCGCTGCCGGCGATGCAGATTCAGTATGCAGACTTTGCCGCTTGGCAACGCGAGTGGTTGCAAGGCGATGTCTATGACGCACAACTCTCCTATTGGAAAACACAGCTTACGGGAGAGTTGCCCACCCTGCAGCTCCCGACCGACCGTCCACACCCGCGCGTGCAGACGCATCGGGGCGCTCATTTCTCCTTCCGAGTCGATCGCGAGACTGCACTCGGTCTGAAAAAGCTGTCCCGTCGCCTCGGCGCAACGCTGTTCATGACGCTTCTCAGCGCCTACCAAACGCTTTTGGCACGTCTGAGCGGTCAGGAAGACATCGTGGTCGGCACGCCGATCGCAGGGCGGAATCGTCATGAGACAGAAAACTTGATCGGCTTTTTCGTCAACACGCTGGTGTTGCGCACCGATCTGTCTGGCAATCCCAGCTTCGAAGAACTGCTCGCCCGCGTGCGGGAAACGGCGCTCGGAGCTTATGCGCACCAAGACTTGCCGTTTGAACGATTGGTCGAGGAGATCCAACCGACCCGCGACACCTCGCGCACACCGCTCTTCCAAACGCTGTTCAACGTGCAGCAGTACGGGGCGGGCGCTTCTTTCGAACTGATCGGACTGGATTTACAGCCGTTTGAGATCGCGCATCACACTGTCAAATTCGACTTGGAGCTGTCGATGGAAGAGCGGGAGGAGATGATCAGCGGTCGCTTCAACTACAATACCGACCTGTTTGATCAAAGCACGATCGCGCGGATGAGCGCTCAGTTCCTCACCTTGTTGCAAGCGATCGAGCTCGATCCAACCCGCCCTGTCACCGATCTGCTCTGGTTGCCCGAGGCGGAGAGCGACCTGCTGTTAAAAATGGGAGAGGGGGCAGCCGAATCTGCATCTGCTGATGCGGAGTATGATCGATCTGTGCTCTGCACGCATCAGCTGTTTGCGGAACAGGCTGCGAAGACGCCGGAGCGCACCGCCCTGATCTTCGAGGAGGAATCGCTGTCGTACCGTGATCTGGATCAGCGTGCCAACCAATTGGCGCACCACCTGCAAGCGCTCGGCGCCGGCCCCGACACGCTGGTCGGTCTTTGCCTCGAACGCTCAGCCGATCTGGTCGTCGGACTGCTTGGGATTCTAAAAGCGGGTGCCGCCTACGTGCCGATCGATCCGTCTTATCCGAGCGAGCGCGTGGCGCTGATTCTGGAGGACACACAAGCTCACTTGCTGGTGACCGCACCTCAATTTCAGGAAACCTTGCCCGCCCATCAGGCTCGCATGGTCTGTCTCGACGCGGATCGAGAAGCGATCGCACGCTTTCCGCTGACCGCTCCGCACAGCGAGGTCACGCCTGAACACCTCGCGTATATGATCTATACCTCCGGTTCTACTGGACGTCCGAAAGCGGTGATGGTTGAACATCGCCAACTGGTCAGCGTGCTTTCGAGCAGCCAGCAGGCGTTCCGCTTCAGCGAAGGGGACATCATGCCCTGGATCGCCTCGGTCGCGTTTGACATCGCTTTGTTCGAGCTAATGAACCCGCTGCTCGCAGGCGGTACGTCGGTCGTGCTCACCAAAGAGCGGGTGCTGGAGATCGACAGGCTGTTGGAGGACATGCAAACCTACACGGCGATCCACACAGTGCCGAGCCTGATGCGGCAGATCGTACAGACGATCGAAGCAGGGGCGTACCCCGCGTTCGACCGCCTGCGCC
Source organism: Tumebacillus lipolyticus (assembly GCF_042682745.1). Classification (NCBI taxonomy): domain Bacteria; kingdom Bacillati; phylum Bacillota; class Bacilli; order Caryophanales; family Alicyclobacillaceae; genus Tumebacillus; species Tumebacillus lipolyticus. The sequence continues at coordinate 292,512 of NZ_JBHUIO010000002.1, forward strand.
TGATCTTTATCGGCGGGGACGCGGTCGCACCCGATCTGCTGAAGAGCATGCACGACGTGTTCCGCAAGGCGCAGATTCACGTCTTGTACGGTCCGACCGAAGGAACGATCATCTGTTCGCATCACGCCGTCTCGCGCACCGACCAGATGCAACGCCTGTCGATCGGCAAGCCGCTGCCGCATGCCACGCTGCGCGTCTGCGATCAGAACCAGCGACTGGTGCCGATCGGCGTGCCAGGCGAGTTGCAGATCGGCGGTCGCGGGGTCACCCGTGGCTACTTCCGCCAAGCGGAACTGACGGACGACAAGTACATCCTGCAGGACGGGATGCGCTGGTACAAGACGGGCGACTTGGTGCGCTGGCAGGCGGACGGGACGCTAGAGTTCCTCGGCCGGATCGACCACCAAGTGAAAATCCGCGGATTCCGGATCGAGCTAGGCGAGATCGAAGCGGTCTTGGCACAGCACGAAGCGGTGCAAGAGACGCTGGTCACCGTCTACGAGCTGGTGCCGGGTGATAAGCGACTGGTCGCCTATTTCGTCGCGGTGGATGGGGAGGAGTTACAGGCGGAAGAGTTGCGCAGCTATCTGCGCACGAGGTTGCCCGACTACATGGTTCCAGCCGCCTTCGTCTCACTGGAAGCGATGCCGCTCAACCCGAATGGAAAAGTGGATCGCAAGCAGTTGCCAGATCCCGATTTCTCAGGGGAAGCGAATGAGACGTACACCAAACCGCGCAATGAAATCGAACAGAAGCTGGCGGAGAGTTGGGCTGCCGTTTTGCGCATCGAGCAGGTCGGCATCCACGACAACTTTTTTGCCCTCGGCGGGGATTCGATCTTGAGCATTCAGATCGTACATCGCGCCGCGCAACAGGGCATTCGCCTCAAACCGAAGGACCTGTTTGAGCATCAGACGATCGCTGAGCTCGCCCTTGCGGTCGAATCAGTCGAGGAAACCTGCTCTGCTGAGCAAGGCATCGTGACAGGGGAGATGCCGCTGACACCGATTCAACATCAGTTCTTTGCGGAACAGCATCAAGAGTTACACCATTTCAACATGCCGATCTTGCTCACCCTGCGCGAGCCAGCCAACCTTGAAGCTCTGCGCGATGCGATCAGGTATTTGCTGACTCACCACGATGCGCTCCGCATGCGCTTTGCTCAGCAAGCGGGGAGCTGGCAACAGGAAAACGCCGACTTGATGGAAAATGTCCCGCTGACGAGCTTAGATTTGACCGCTGTTGCAGAGGAAGAGCAAGAGAGCGCATTTTTCGCCGAGGCGAACAGAAGGCAGGGTCTGCTCGATCTGAACGGTCAGCTGTTCCATGCTGTACACGTCCGCTTTGGTGGAAGCCGCCCAGACCGACTGTTGCTGATCGTGCATCATCTGATCGTGGATGGCGTGTCTTGGCGCATCCTGCTCGAAGATCTGGAAACTCTCTACCGACAACAGATGCGCGGTGAATCGATGCGACTTTCGCGGAAGACGACCTCGTATCATGAGTGGGCACAACGGTTGCCACAAGCGGCCGCGACTGAAGAGCTTCGCCAAGAGCTCGACTACTGGCTGCGTTCGAACACCGAGGAAGAAAGCGCGCTACCGATAGATAAGCTTGATGGCTTGAATCTGACCGGCTCCACCGCTACAGTCTCTGTCTCGCTGGCAGCAGAGGAGACGAAGATCCTCTTGCAACAAGCTTCACAAGCGTACAACACCCAGATCAACGACCTGCTGCTCACCGCGCTGGTGCAGGCGTTCGCCAACTGGACAGGCTCTCGCTCGCTTCCGCTGCACTTTGAAGGTCACGGGCGGGAGGAGATTCTTGACAACGTCGACCTGTCGCGAACCGTCGGTTGGTTTACCACCGTCTACCCGGTTTGCTTGCAGGTGCCAGAAAACGGTCAGCTGGGAGCTGCGATCCAAGCGGTCAAAGAACAGTTGCGCGCCGTGCCAAACAGAGGCATCGGGTACGGGATTCTGCGCTGGCTGAGCGATGACGCTGACCTGCGTCAACAGTTGGCCGATCTGCCGCAGCCTGAGGTTTCCTTCAATTACCTCGGACAGTTTGACACAACAAGTGATCAGCAGGAGGAATCGTTCTTCCAAGTGGCTGCCGGAACCCCGAGCGGCCTTGCGCAGAGTCCGGGCGCAAAGCGCAGCCATCTGCTCGACATCACCAGTCTCGTCGCTGGCGGAAAACTGCAGGTGAACCTGATCTACTCGACCAACGTTCACCACGTCGAGACGATCGAGGGTCTGGCAGATGAGTTCCTGCGCAAACTGCGGGCTGTGATCGCACACTGCGTGTCACCAGAGGCGGGTGGATACACGCCGTCCGACTTCCCGCAGGCGCGTTTGACGCAGGCGGAGCTCGACCGCTTCCTTTCTGAAGCGAAAAGGAACGCGTCCGATCTTGAGCAAGTGTACGAGCTCTCCCCGATGCAGCAAGGCATGCTGTTCCACAGTTTGCTCACGCCGACCGATGGCGTCTATGTAACCCAGCTGAAAATCGCGGTTGAGGGGTTGCTCGACATCGCCGCCTTGCAACAGTCGTGGAACGCTGTGCTAACACGTCACTCGATTCTGCGCACCGCTTTTTTCTGGAACGAATCGAGCAAGCCGCTGCAAGCGGTGTACCGCACGTGCAGCGTCCCGATGACCGTGCTCGATTGGCGCGAGCAGTCTGAGCAGACGCAAGCGTCCTCGCTGGAACAGTTCCTGCGCGAAGATGCGGCACGCGGGTTTGAGATGACCGAAGCGCCGCTGATGCGTCTGACCGTGATTCGCCAAAGCGACAGACGCATGCGCTTGATCTGGACTTCACACCATCTGCTTCTGGATGGCTGGTCAACGTCGGTGGTATTTAAAGAAGTTTTCAGCGCCTACAGGGCGATACGCTCTGGACAGGCGATGCCCGCCGATGCGGAACGCCCTTTCCGCAGCTTTATCGCTTGGTTGCAGGAACAGGACGAATCGGCTGCGGAAACCTACTGGCGCAAACAGCTGGCAGGCTTCCTCGCTCCGACAGACCTGCGCGTCGAGAATGGCCGAAAAGCATTGACCGCAGGGGAAGTGCGGCATGTTGAGCAAAAGACGGCGCTGCCAGCCGATCTGACAGTCGCGCTGCAATCGTTTGCCAAACAGCAGCAATTGACGTTGAACACGCTGGCACAGGGAGCTTGGGCGCTCTTGCTGAGCCGCTACAGCGGGGAAGAGGACGTGGTGTTCGGAGCAACCGTCTCTGGCCGTCCTGCCGATCTGCCAGGCGTTGACACGATGGTCGGGCTGTTTATCAACACGTTGCCCGTCCGGCTGAACCTGCCAGGAGACACTTCGCTTGCCGATTGTTTGCAGGCGCTGCAAACTCAGCAAGCGGAGATGCGACAATACGAATATGCGCCGCTGGTCAACGTGCAAGAGTGGAGCGATGTGCCGCGCGGTCAGCCTTTGTTTGACACGATTTTTGTCTTTGAAAACTATCCGGTGGATCAGGAGACCGCAAAGTCGGTCAGCCAAGATGATGAGCTGATGATCATCGAAGTCAGCGCAGACGAGATCACCAACTATCCGCTTACGGTCACCATCGTTCCCAGCCAGCAGTTGATCGTCAAGATCGCCTATGACTGTCTGCGATATGATGACGACACGGTCGAACGGATGATCACCCATCTGCACGACCTGCTCGCCCAGATGGTGGCTGCTGCCGATCGACCGCTGAACAGCCTCCGCATCCTCTCAGCTGAAGAGGCAGAGTTGCTCGACCGGTGGAACGACAATCACCGCCCGTACCCGCACCACCTCTGTGCGCACGAGCTGTTCGATCGTCAAGCAGAGCGGACGCCTGAGCGCACCGCGCTGGTCTTTGCTGGGGAGAGCATGAGCTATCTGGAGCTGCAAGAGTCTGCCAACCGACTGGCGCGGCACCTGCAAGGACTCGGTGTCAAACCAGGGTTGTTCGTCGGCTATTTCGGAGAACGCACCATAGAATGGGCGGTGGCTGTGCTTGCGATCTTCAAGGCGGGGGGCATCTATGTCCCGCTCGATCCAAAATATCCGCACGACCGCTTGTCCTTCATGATCGAGGATACTTCGCCGCAGGTGATGCTGACCTATCGTTCACTGGTCGATCGGTTGCCTTCAACTGAAGCATCTGTCCTCTGCCTCGACGAAGCGCACGCCGCGATCCTTGAGCAGAGCGCACAGACGCCAGCTTATGAGGTCACGCCTGACGATCGCGCCTATGTGATCTTCACTTCCGGATCGACAGGGCGACCGAAAGGCGCGATGGTTGAGCACAAAGGGATGGTCAACCATCTGCTCGCCAAAGTGGATGATCTGACCGTGACCGCAGACGATCGCATTGCCCAGAACTCCTCGCAATGTGTGGACATTTCGGTCTGGCAGCTGTTGACCGCCTGGATGGTCGGCGCCGCCACGCACATTTTGCCTGACGAAATTGCTTTCGATCCAGCCCAACAGCTCGAAGAGATGGAGCGATCTCAGCTGACCATCGTCGAAACGGTGCCGTCTCTGTTGCGGGCGATGATCGACGAAGTTGCTCTGCGCGCTGCCCAACAACCTGATTTGAGCGCCCTGCGCTGGATGATTCCAAACGGTGAAGTGCTGCCGCCAGAGCTCTGCCGCAAATGGCTGACCTACTATCCGAAAGCGTGGCTGATCAACGCGTATGGTCCGACCGAATGCTCCGACGATGTCACCCACCATTTCATCACCGAACTACCAGATGAAGCGGTGACCAACATCCCGATCGGACGCGTCATTCCCAACATGAAGCTGTACGTGTTGGACAAAGCGATGCAGCATGTGCCGCTCGGCGTGCCAGGCGAGCTGTACATCGGCGGGATCGGCGTCGGCCCGGGCTATCTGAACAGCCAGGAGAAAACGGCAGAAACGTTCTTGCAGGACCCGTTTTCTCAACAGGACGGAGCGAGGCTTTACAAGACGGGTGACCTCGTCCGCTTCCGTTCGGAGGGTCTGCTCGAATTTTTAGGCAGGATCGACAACCAAGTCAAAATCCGCGGTTTTCGCATCGAGATCGGGGAGATCGAAGTGGTGCTGTCCAATCATCCGAGCGTGGAAGAAGCGATCGTCATCGCCCGCGAAGACGTGCCGGGTGACAAGCGTCTTGTCGCCTACTTGACCGCCGCCGCAGAAGCTGCGATCGACATGGCAGAAGTGCGAGCCTATGCGCAAAGCAAATTGACAAAGCACATGGTGCCGTCCGCCATTGTCGTGCTCGAATCGATTCCACTGACCGCCAACGGAAAGGTCAACCGCCGTGCCTTGCCCAAACCGGACGACAGCGCTGTCGTGCGCGAAGTGGAATGGGTGGCAGCGCGAGACGCGGTCGAAGCAGAGCTTGTGGAGATCTGGAAACAGTTGCTCGACCTCTCCGAAGTCGGGATTCATGACAACTTCTTCTCGCTCGGCGGGCACTCGCTGCTGGCGGTGCGCCTGATGTCGGAGATCCAAAAGCGCTTCGGTCAAAAGTTGACTTTGCAGAGCCTCTACCAGAGCGGCACGATCGAGCAGCTGGCCGAATCGTTGCGTCAAGGACAGCAGGCCGTCCTGCCCGCATGCCTCGTCGAACTGCAAAAGGGCAGTGACAACCAGCGCAGTCCGCTGTTCCTGATCCATCCTGGCGGCGGCATGGTACACGCCTACATGGAACTGGCTCGCGAGCTAGGGTCAGAGCAGACCGTCTACGGCCTGCAGTCACAAGGAGTAGCCGACGACTTGGAGCCGCTAGAGAGCATCGAAGAGATGGCGACCCTCTACATTCAAAGCTTAAAAGCGGTGCAGCCCGTTGGGCCGTATCTGCTTGGCGGCTGGTCGCTAGGTGGCGTTGTCGCCTACGAGATGGCCCGACAGCTGCATGAACAAGGGGAGCTGGTCGCCGACCTGATTCTGATCGACACCCCGATGCCGACTTGGCAAAGCGAGCGGGAAAAGCGAGATGAGCAAGATTTCCTCCTGATGTTTGCCAACCATTGGGCAGGAACGCTCGGTGAAGACATCACCGAATTGATCGAGTCTGGACACCTTCCCGAAGCGGAGGTCATCCGCGTTCTGTTTGAACGGGGGACTGAGCAGAATCTGATCCCTAAAGGGGTCGATCTATCGACGATCTATCGCAGCTACAACGTCTTCAAACATAACATCACCGCTCAGCAAAATTACGAGCCTCAACCGTACGAAGGGCATTTGACCCTGCTGGTCGCCATCGAAAGCGCAGCAGCGTACATCGAGCAACAGGGTGCAGGGTATCAGTTTGACCTGACGCTCGGATGGGCTGGGCGAGTTGCGATTGTCACGTCTGAAGAAGTCCCTGGTGAACACAGCCAACTGATGGAACAACCGTTCGTGCATGAGGTGGGGAGACACCTATCCGCAAGGTTGCAGGACTTTCATCACAGCTTCGTAAACGTTAAACAGACTCACTAGTTTCTTGATTCGCAATTCTCACCGAAGGGCACGGTCGTCTGTGTCCTGTCAAATGGAAGATAAATCAGATGGAAGACAAACGCCCTCGTTGCTCAAGAACGAGGGCGTTTGCTATTTTGATTACATACTGACGGCTGCTTGTTGTACGGGCAAATAGCATGTGTTACTATCATTGTGAAAAATAAAATTATTAATTTAAGAGATGTGATTATCATATCGATTGTCTAGCGATCAATGTTACTTGCATGTAAATGTAACGATCGCTTATGCGAACCAATCAGCCGCCCTTAAAAAGGAACCACTTAACCGATGTGAAGTTGAACGGAAGGGCTGCTAAGCCAAGCCGATCTACGCATCTATGACGAAGTAAAGGAGGGGAGGAAGGGACGTGAGCTGTATATCGGAGGTTTTGGTGTAATTTGTGGCGATGGAGAGATTGAAGCGGCGCTCAACAGGCACCCTGAGCTTGTAGATGCGGTCGTCCTTGATCGAGAGGAGGAACGGGGTGAAAAGAGTCTCGTCGCATCTGTCGCCTTGCAGCCAAACTCTGCTGTGAGCAGTCGCAACTCGCGCGGATAGCAGGACTAAAATTTGTCTGAGCTGCATCCGTATCGTTTAGACGTTGGCCACTCTTAGACGATTGTTACTTTTTTTCCGAGGATTTGTTTCGAAACTTTGTTGATTTGCGAGTACGGAATGACGCCTTCTTCCAACATTTCGGGGAGGATGCTCTCTAAGAAATACTGCACGCAGTGCAACTCCTGGTAGTGGACGATCGTCGCCAGCGCTTCCTCATAGATTTCGGGGAACAGCGGCTCCGGGTTGCCTTTTTGAATCTCACCGAACGATTCGTAGAGCAGGTCGATCTTGTCTGCTACCGCGAGGATTTTGCCTTCGATCGACTCATCTTTGCCTTCGCTGAACCGCAGCTCGTAGATCGATTGAAACTCAGGGGGAATCTCTTCCTCGATGAACTTCTTCGTCATCGCCTCTTCTACTTGGGAGAGGAGCGACTTCAGCTCTGGGGTGGCGTATTTGACAGGCGTTTTGATATCGCCGGTGAACAGTTCCGGATAGTCGTGGTTGATCGCTTTTTCATACAGTTTGCGCCAGTCGATCTGTGTGCCGTGGTGTTCTTCGACGGTGCCGAGAAACTGGGCGATTTTTGTTACTTTAAACGAGTGGCTCGCGACAGAGTGCTCTTGGTATTTGAATTTGCCTGGACAGCGGTTGATGCCCTCAAGGTCGGACAAGCTTTTGAAATAATTATGGATTCCCATTTGATTCGCCCCTTTCTCATCTTTTGCTACACAGTCTGAGCTGTAGGTATTTCGAAAGACTATATCAGAGGGAATGCGGAAATACAAGTGGTATTTTTTGAGCGATAGGAGAAGAGGGAAAGTATGCAGAGAAAAAAGATTGTGCTATTAATTGTTTTGTTCTTACTAGGTCTAATGGCGATGACGAATCCGAGCAAGGTGGAGTACACATCTTGGGCAAAAGAGAAGGCAATGGCAAAGAGCGAAGGCTTATTGGAGAAAGTGTTGACAACTCTTTTTGTAGACAGTACATTTGAAAGCTCTACTCAAACTAGTAATTTTGTTTTCTTCACAGTATTTTCTACTGAAATATCCAAAAATGAAAAAGTAAAGGTGATTGGTCTCTTCCACAATTTCATTCCGTTGTCCCTGCAAGAAGAAGAATCGTCTGTGCGAACGACCGTTGTTCCGGACAAGACCACAGAAACTTCCTCGAAAAACGGGGGAGCGAGACCACCTCAGGATTCACTTGAGACACCAACCACAGCCGCCTCAACGATCAATGTTGTCGGCAGCGAGGGAAACTTTGAATTGCCATTGATCGGTGTAGAGGCCACCTATGGGATTGACAATGGACACAAACCAAGTTTGCTTCCAAAGCAGCCTTTGCCCGATCTTCAGGTAAATCTTCCAGCAGATCGGGCTTCACAACTGGCAGTGTACTGGGTCAATGGTGGCGATGATGTTCGTGGTTACAGTTACATAGCACCCACAGGATGGTCGGTCAAATCTGCAGCCATTGGAGCGAATGGTTCTACTCTATTTGAACTGATCTCGTCTGATCAGAGCATTACCTATTTCCATGCTGGAGCTTGTTTCGGCTGCACAGTCGATTATATAGGGCAATACTTTCCAAACCTGTATGATTGGGCGTTAAAGAACAGCGTGTCTGGGCAGGTCACGACCCATCCAGACTGGAATATTGTTCCGGTCGGCGAACATAAGGTTGCTTACTCGTTTCAGAATACTAAAGGCAAGGAGGTTCATGGTGTCGCAGTGGAGAGTCACGGTGAGGAGAAACAGCCATTTTTTTGGAACGCAGAGGTAGTAGTAAATGACCATGAACTTGCAACGGATCTTCTTAATAGTTTTTTGGCTGGCTTCACGTCGCTTGATTAACCGTCGTTTGTGATTGAGGAGCACATCTACAAAATAAGTTGATTACCAGAGAGGACAATCTGATGGAAAGTCCTTTCTGGATTCTTGTTTATGACGATCGACGCATCTTGATCAGATATTGTGGTGCAGTTTCTGTGGTTTTGAAGCAGTAGAGTGTGATCGTCGGGACAGCCAACAGCAGAAGAACACCACCAAGAGACAGCAATCAAGATCTCGAATCAAAGTCCGATAATATATATTATGTTAACTAAAAACAAAATCGACATAATGACGTTTACATAAAACATATTACCGGACAAGGATAAAATCGATCTCGATTGGGCCGCGAACCCCTCGCTCACCGACATGCGGCGATTCTCCCTATCCGAAGCTGTCACCAACACGCAAAAAGGCATCCCGCACAGATCGGAATGCCTTCAGTAATTTGAGATTCGCCGATTGGATCGACAGGTCGCTTCTTGCCTCATCTACTGTCTAGGGCTTCTTCGGGGATGGGTCATCAGAAGATTGATCCTCGACCGGCTGATCGAGCGGCGGCGTTTGCTCATCAGATTCAGCAGCTTCCTCTTGGCGAAGCTCCTGGACAAAGCTCTGATCAGGAATCGCATACTCGGAGGGGACCGCATCTTGGATAGCATTCCAGACGATCGGATCTGGCTCCACCTCTGGAGCTTCCCCTTTCAAGGAGAAGATCGAATCGTACTCAGCCTCTTCTGAGCTGGTGCTCTCCTCGTTGAGCGGAGCGAAAGAAGTGTCCTCTGTCACTTCATTCTGAACGTGATTCTCCGACTCAGGCTGTGGAAGCACCGCTTGGTCAACATCGCCTTCCGCCATCATAGTCTCTCGATCAGCCTGAAGGGAAGGATTTTGATCTTCTTTCTGCATTTTTGCCTGCTCTTTTTTGAGCAACCATAATTCTAAATTGGCTTTCATCGTTTCATATTTTGCTACTTCGACCTCTTTGCGAAGCGTCTCATTTTTGGTGATGAGGATCTCCATCTTCTTGTTCAACCCATCATTCTTTTTGGAAAGCTCATCTTGGCTCGCGAGCAGATTTTGATAGTGCTTTTGAAGACTTGTTTGTTCTTTGACCATCCTTTGCAATCTGTCCAGGTTATTTTGCAGACCTTGATTTTCTGCAGTCAAGTATTTCATCTCATTTTGCATAGCATCAATTCGATCTTGGAGAGTCTTGTCAGTGTCGGTAAACATAGGTTGGCGCTCATCGTCGCTTGGTCGACTTCCGATCTGCGACTGCAAGATCGCATAATCCCTGCGCAGTGTCTCCATTTCGGCGACCAGCCCATCGTTTGGCTCAAGCTCAGGTGCAACATCGCTCTCCTCTTCCACCAGCTCGACCTGCTCATGCATCTCGTCGCTGCTAGCTTCTTCCGATTCAGCAACTGTTATCGCCTCTTCGTCCAAAGCAAGCTCAGGTGCAACATCGCTCTCCTCTTCGACCAGCTCGACCTGCTCATGCATCTCGTCGCTGCTAGCTTCTTCCGATTCAGCAACTGCTACCGCCTCTTCGTCCAAAGCAAGCTCAGGAGCAACACCGCTTTCCTCTTCGACCAACTCGACCTGCCCACGCATCTCTTCGCTGCTTTCCTCTTCCGATTCAGCAACTGCTACCGCCTCTTCGTCCAAAGCAAGCTCAGGCGCAACACCGCTTTCCTCTTCGACCAACTCTACCTGCCCATGCATCTCGTCGCTGCTTTCCTCTTCCGATTCAGCAACTACTACTTTCGCCTCTTCGCTGAAAATGGGTTCAGGTGCGACAGTTTCGGCGACTTCATATTCTGCCTCCAAGGGCTCGATGGGGGCGAGCATCTCTTCACTGTCCTCGTCTGCCCTTTCAACTTCCACCATTTCTTCGTTCAGAACTGGCTCAGGAGCGGAAGCCTGCGAACGAAGGGATTGTAATTGTTCAATCTGTACGTTCAGTTCCTCGTTGAGTCCGCGCAATGATTCAATCTCCGTCAGGATCGTCTCGATGAAAAGTGAATCTGGGGAGGGCTGAATGAGCGCTTCCTGTTTCTCCATTTTTTTATGCAACTTTTTAATCGATTTGCGGAGAGATTCGATCTCGGACACCAGCTCTTCGTTATCGACAGCGTCTTCCAACTTCTCGTTCGTTTCTTCGAGATCTTCCATCTGGGAATTGAGTTCCTCGATCGCTTTTCGCAGCTCTTCAATTTCTGCTACGAGCATCCGATCGGGTGTTTTTACAGTTGCGACTTGCAGAGCCTGTATCTGTGCGACAAGCGCCTCATTCGTCTTTTGAAAGGACTCGATTTGCGCAAGAAACTTTTCGTGACCCTCATGCTTCTGGTTTTCGAGAATCGATCGTTGCATCCGAATCTCCTCGCGCAACGCTCGGTTTTCTGATTGCAACTCCTTCATCTTCGATAGCAATTCTTCAGATTGTCGCGGCAGATTATGACCGATCATCCCAAACTTTTCTGTCTCTTTCATTTTTTTGTACAGTCGGCGCAGTTCATCATTTTCTACTTTGAGCTGATGGATTTTCGATTCTAATTGAGACAGATTGTACTCAAGCGTTTGATTTCTCGAATGAACTTTCTTCAGCTTGTTCTGCAGCTCCTCATTTTGTTGGTGCGCGCTTACCAGTTCTGCGGAAGAAGCGTTCTGCGCCTTCCGAGCATCGCTTTGCGCATTGACGAGTGAACCACGCGCCGACTTCACGCTGTTCGCCTTAACCGTTCCTTGATTTGCGATCTCCCGTCCCTTTTTTTCCTGTTTCACAGCCGGTTTGACCACCGTCACTCGCTTTTTCTTGCCTTGTGCTTTCGCGGCCGAGAATGTGTTTCCACCGTCCTCATTTTTGTTGAATCTCATTGCCAACCCCCCGATTGTTCACTACTTTTTGATAAGCTGACAGTGTTTGCTCCATCATCTTTTTCATGGACCATTGCACCATCGACCACTCTTTGCTCACTCTCCCCAACTCTTCTCGTAACGCACCATCACGCAGCACCAGCTCCAGAAGTTGAAACAACTCTCGACTTTGTCCAGCCTGGAAGATCAGACCCGTTTTCCGATCTTCGACCATCTCAGGAATCCCGCCTGCATCGGACGCGATGATCGGCTTGCCTGAGACCTGCGCTTCCATGATCGAAAAGGGCTGGTTGTCCTGCAGACTCGGCAAAACAACAAGATCTGCTTGGGCTAACAGTGTCGAAACATCTGTTCGGCTGCCTAAAAACTTGATCTGATCTGTCAAGTCCAATCGATCGCACAGCTGTTCGAGCTCTTCGCGAAGATCGCCATCCCCGATCAGCCAGCATACCCAATCGTCACGCTCATGCTTGAGCATCTTCAGCGCTTCGAACAAGCATTTGTGTCCTTTGACCGGATCGAGTCGAGCTGGGCAGGCGATCACCAACTTTCCTTCCCTACGCTCCATGTTCGGTTGATCCCCCACCGTGGACAAGAAGTGGTCGATATCCATGCCGTTCGGAATGAACTGTAGGCGCTCGCTTGGAATCGAAAAGTCGTTCACATACAGATCTTTCAACCAACGAGTCGTCACGATCGTATGATCGCTCGATGTCGCACCGAGAATTTCCTCGGTGGTCGCATATTTAAAAGGCAGCGTATCCCTCCCTTTTACCTCTCCAGAGATGAGGTACTCGGTCGCAAGGCAGCCATGGATCGTGGCGATTAAAGGAACGTGTTTCGGCTTGATCCGCCACATCGCCCTTGTCGAGATAATGTCTTGCGTATGGATCAAGTCGTATTTCCCCAAATCGAACGTGCTTGCCGCAACTTCATAGGAATACCTTTCGATCTCCCGCATCATGATCCACCGATCCACATGGGGAAGCTCTTTTTCGAAATACTCGCTCACTTTTTCATAGATCAGACCTTTTACTTTAGCCTTCTCCAGTGAACGACCTGTGTTTGCTATATAGTATTTTTCCATATCTGGATGATGGGCGAAGAGATCAACTTCGTGTCCTAAACGATCCAATTCCCTCCTTAGGTTGTACACGTGGGTCGAAACTCCTCCAGCATGCGGCAGATGCCAGAAGGTCGCAATCAGTATCCTCATTGCTCCCATCCTCTCTTCGCAAACTTCGATTCATCATATGCCTGTTCAAATTTTTTTGCGAATGTCGATCGCCCATTTCAGTCCACTTCCTGTCATCGTGACGGTGGGTCACACGGCCAACGAAGCGGCCGTTTGCTCGTATACACCCGCGACCCAAGAGACACTTGCCCCAAAAACTGAACGTTCACAGGTCAATCGACCTCTCGAAGCGCCTTTGAGAACTGCTGAAGGACAGCAGCCTATGTTCTGAACAGGCAGACCGCATGCTTTTTGCTGGCCCAAACCTTTGTACAGGTCGAGCGAACGGGACACCTGTGGTGGATGAGCGCGGATGTCGGAGACAGGCTGCTACGCCGATCTTTTGAAAGCGTCACCATCCGAACGATAGGTGGTCCCCCCATTTTTGCCAAGAGTAGTGTATGATCTAGCGCCATCGCTGATTGACTTCCATAAAATACTTATAGTTCGCGACAGATTGTAGAAACGAGGAGCTGTTGAAAGAATGGAAGGCAAGTTGACGATCGGGATCATCGGGCTCGGTTATGTAGGTTTGCCATTGGCACGCCTGTTTGTTGAGAAAGGATTTTTCGTGTATGGAATCGATATCGATGCGAAGAAAATCTCTGCTTTGGAAAGCCACAAAAGCTATCTATCAGAGTTTTCAAATGCGGAGATCAGAGGGATGTTTTCGAAGGGGAATTTTTCGGTGAGCAGTTCGTTTGAGCGGATCGCGAACTCGGACGTGGTGATCATCTGCGTCCCTACTCCGCTTGACGAACAGGCAGAGCCGGACCTTTCCTATGTGAAAAGCGCGGTTCATAGCTTCCTGCCTTACTTGAGAATCGGACAACTGGTGGTCTTGGAGAGCTCCACGTATCCGGGAACGACAGAGGAAGAGCTGCTTCCACTGCTCGAAACATCGAAGCTCAAAGTGGGAAAAGACATCTCTCTCGTCTACTCCCCTGAGCGAATCGACCCCGGTCAGCCTGCGACCGATCTGTCGAAAATCCCCAAAGTCTTGGGTGGCATGACGCCTCACTGCGCGCAATATGGGAGGCGGGTGTACGAATCGATCTTCGACCAAGTCGTTCTGGTCTCTTCACCGAAAGTGGCCGAGATGACAAAGATTGTAGAAAACTGCCAGCGGCTTGTGAACATCTCCTTTATTAACGAGTTGGCGATGCTCTGCGACCAGATGAACATCGACATCTGGGAGGTCATCGCGGCTGCCAGCACGAAGCCGTACGGTTTCATGCCCTATTATCCCGGCCCTGGCGTGGGGGGGCATTGCATTCCGGTCGACCCGCTCTATCTGCTCTGGAAGGCGCGCGCTCTTCAGTCAGATCTCAAATTTATCGAACTGTCTCATCAGATCAATGAACAGATGCCCGCTTTTGTTGTCCAAAAAGTGGAGAACGCGCTGCCCAAACCGCTGAAGGACTGTAAAATTCTTGCGATCGGCGTGACCTACAAAAAGGATGTGAACGACATACGCGAGTCACGAGCGCTGACTGTGATCGAAGAGTTGACCGAGCGCGGTGCCACCGTCAATTTCTATGATCCGCATATCGAGCAGGTCATGATCAACAGCCAGCAGCTGAAGCGAATTTCATTGACCAAACGAAATGTGCAGCAACATGATTGCACGCTGATCCTCACCGACCATACGGGGCTCCCCTACCAATCGATCGTGTCTGCTGCCGCTCTGGTCATCGATACGCGAAATGCGACCCAATACTGCAAGAACAATGGAAACGTCATTCTGCTATAAGGAGGCGGTACTCGCATGAAAGTTCTTGTTACCGGAGGGGCGGGCTTCATCGGTTCACACCTGGTCGAGCGACTTCTCGCCACCGGGCATCAAGTATGGACGCTCGACGACCTTTCAAACGGACGTCCCGATTTTTTAGAGCATGTGAAACTGAACAAGCATCACCACCTGGTCGTCGATTCGGTCATGAACCGCGCTGTGCTCAAAAAACTACTGCAACGCTGCGATGCTGTTTTTCATCTGGCTGCCACATTGGGCGTAAAGAATACGGTCGAAAATCCGCTGAAAATTATCGAGGGGAACATCGATGGAACACGAAACGTGCTGGAACTCGCCTATCAAAATAACGTCAAAGTAATCTTCGCTTCCACATCTGAAGTGTACGGCAAAAATGAGAAACTGCCGTTCCGCGAAGATTCGGATCGCGTGTTAGGCGCCACCTCGGTCAACCGCTGGTGTTACTCGACCGCAAAAGCGTTGGACGAACACATCTGTTTCGCCTACGCAGACAAAGGGTTGCCCGTCACGGTCGTGCGGTATTTTAACACGTATGGGCCACGGCAGACCGCCTCACAGTACGGGCAGGTAGTTCCGCGCTTTATCGTCGCCGCGCTCTCCGATCAGCAGATCGAAGTGTACGGCGATGGAACGCAGTACAGATGCTTTACTTATGTGGATGATACTGTGGCAGGAACGATCGCCGCCCTTTCTAAGCAGGCGAACGGAAAGGCGTTCAATATCGGCTCCTCTGTTCCGATCTCAATTGAAGACCTAGCGAAGATGGTCGTGCGTCTGACCGGCTCTTCCTCGCAGATTGTGAAAGTTCCCTATGAGCAGGTCTATGGGCGAGGCTATGAAGACATGATGGCAAGAACTCCCGATCTGATGAATGCTCAATCGATCCTCGGCTACGCTCCAAGCGTTTCTTTGGACGACGGCTTGCAGAGGACGATTGATTGGTATCGCGGTGGCGAATAACGATCGAGGTGATCCTATGAAAGCTGTTGTCACCGGCGGTGCAGGGCTGATCGGTTCTCATCTGGTCGACCAATTGATCGCGCTAGGATTTGACGTTCATGTGATCGACAACCTATCGACCGGTGACCTTGCTAACGTGCATCCGAAAGCTACGCTGCACCAGCTCGATATCCGAAGCCAAGAGGCTAAGAATGTGATCAAAAAAGAGCGGCCGGCCGTCGTTTTTCACCAAGCAGCGCAAGTTGTGGTACAATGCTCGATCCGCGATCCTAAGCATGACGCAAGCGTCAACATCTTGGGCACGATCAACATGCTCGAAGCTTGTTGCGAAGCGTCCGTTCAAGCGTTTGTCTATGCTTCCTCCTGTGCGGTCTATGGAGACTTGCACGCAGGGGTGATCACCGAAGAGGACCCTGTCAACCCAATCTCTTTCTATGGAGCTTCAAAACTAGCTCCCGAGTTGTACATCCGGGTCTTTCACCAGATGTACGGTCTTCCCTACACGATCCTGCGGTATGCAAACGTCTACGGGCCGAGGCAAACACCGCACAGCGAAGGTGGTGTTGTGGCGATCTTCTTAGATCGAATCAGGCGTGGGCTGCCGCTCCTGATTCACGGGGATGGTGAGCAGACTCGGGACTTTGTCTATGTAAAAGATGCGGTTCGCGCGAACATCGCCGCCATGTACCGCAATCAAAATCGGGTGATACAAGTCGGCACAGCCACTGCAACATCGATCAATCAATTGGTGGCGATGTTGCGATACATCCACTGCTCGGAGATCAAAGTGACCTATGAGCCGGAGCGTCCTGGCGATATCAAACACAGCTGCCTCGATTATTCGCAGAATCGAAGGCAACTGCTGTGGAGTCCACAGTACGACCTGTTACAGGGTCTCACCGAGACGTATTCTTCCGTCATGAAACGCGTGTGACAAAGCGATTGCACAAGCTCCCCCCAACGGGGAGTTTTTTTATTCGAACGGATCGTTGTACAGGTTGAAAATCACCCGGAAATATAAAAATCGCTCGATCCGATCGGATCGAGCGACCTTCTTCGCGCACGATCTCTAAACATCACCACGCGGCAGAAGCGCGCGCAAGGGATCTGGCACAGTCTGCCGAAACTCATTCGGCTTGATCATTCGCAAGATGATCGCCGCTTGCAAAGGATCGCGTTCAATCATCCGCAAAGCCGTTTCTGGCTCAGCGAAAAATTCGAGCGTTCGCGACATCACCTCGGTGCTGCCATCATCGTATACTTTTGCCGAATAGAGTCCGGTCGCTGGCATTTGAGCGTTAAAAGCGGCTTCATCCTGCAACTTCGGATTGTGCGGATAGATCGAAATGAGCTGGTTGCCTTGATGGCGCATCCGCAGGAGTTCTTGAATGTCCAACCACTCCTCGACAGGCAGAAAGAACTCGATCTGATGTCCAAACTCATGGACGATCGTCGCAATATCGTCGAGCGCAGACAGGCGAACTCGATTATCGTCTCGGTTGGCGTTCGCGCGAAACGGAGTGATCTGCTGTCTTCTGATTCCGCGCAATTTCTCCATGAAGGTTTGCGGCAGATCGACCACCTCATCTGGGTTGACCTGAATGTTTGGCACCCTCCCCGTCGGAGGCAGTTTGTCCCGATCGACCATGCTGGCCAACCGTGACAGCGCCTGTTGCACCCGATTGATCAACTCGAATGTGATCGAAGCCCCTGGAAGCTGATCGAATCCGTTGAGCAGATGAACGCCTTGGGCATCACCACCTTGCGACAAGGTTCCATCCAACATGCTTTTGACGATCGGCATCTCTTTTAACGCGACGATCATCTCCGCTCGCTGTTCTGCTGGAAGCTCCATCAGAGCGGGACGAGGGTTGTTCGTCAGATAATCGGTCGCCGCTTTGTTCAACTGGTCACCGCCTGGCGTGGTTTGCTGGACCATGTTCAGCAGCTCCGGATTGGAGTTGAAATTGGGATCTGTATATATCGCCCGTTGCGCGCGATGCCAAAACGGATCGATGATGCTGTCGATTTCTGGCACCAGCTGATCGATCAGGTTAAGGCGCGCCGCATCGGGGAGCGCCATATTGGCGACCATCGCCTTAAATGTGTTGCAATCATAGTCCGAATTGTCCTCTTTCAACTGCTCTTTGATCGCGTTTTTAACAATGACATCGATCGGATAATTTTGCTGTGGGTCGATGAGCGTCGACATCACCATTTCGTTATCGATCAGTCCGGTCATATATTGTACGATCAACGGCTCGCCGATTCCCGCTTCTTTCGACATTTGATTGAGTCGTTTTTCCAGCTGCGATTCGATCGTCGGCGGCGCATCTCCTGGCTTCGCGCACTGGATCGGAGCAGCGGAGGAGGTGCGAGCCCGACTTCGCTGCATCTGTCCTGCCATCAGCTTTAGCACCGATCGATTGCCGACCGATTGTTGCAGTTGCATAACCTTTTGTGCGGCAGTCAGCGTCGAGGAATGCGAAAGCTTTTTTCGTTGTGCAGTTGCCGATCCGGGCAATTTCTGTCGAGACCAATCGTTCTGCTTGTTCTCCAATTTCACCCTTCCCATCCTCCTTTTCACTTCTATCATAACATCATCGGGAAGTAATTTTTATAGAAAGAAATAAATTAAAAGGCGACACAGACTTGATCATTCGATCCATGCGCGCTGATCGATGCGAACATCGACGTGCAGGATCTGCTGACAAGTTGGTGTCGCCACTTTTCACCGTTTCTTTGCGAGAGCGCCTCAGCTCACGTTTTAGAAAAGGTCGTCCAGTTCGGTCAGGTTGATTTGAGAAAGGCGAAGGTCGGCGTTCGCTGAAAATTGCAGCAACACCTGTTCATACTCGGCGAGCAGGTGATCGACCGTTTCAGCGGTAAATCGCTTCGTGTTGTACGAGGTGACGAGGCACAAACGATCCCCCTGTTCAAACGCTTCGATGTGCAGATCAAATGCGACGGACGGATCGTCAGCAAACCCTGCAGTGAGCAGATCCGATTCGGCTGTCCTCCTCTCATGATCGAGCTTGAGCTCCTTAAGCAGTTGCTCGCGGGTGATGAAGCGAATCGTCATCCCTGGCACAAGCTCTGTCGCCTCCAGATGCGCATTTTGCCCGACGAAGACCACATTGTATAGATCTTCCGCTTCGCTCCCATCGCGCTCTGCCCGCAACTCTTTCAAAATCAGGTCGAACGGATAGTCTTGGTTGGCATAGGCGCCATACGCGGTTTCCTTCACTCGTTCTACCACCTGACGCCCAGTCGGATTGTCAGAGAGATCGGTGCGCATGACCAGCGGGTTGACCATCAGGCCGAGGACGCTTTCCAAGTCGGGATGATTGCGTCCCGCATTCGGCGAGCAGATCGTGATCACATTTTGTCCAGCCAGCAGCGACAACCAGATTTTCAACCCTGCCAGCAGTGAGAGATAGAGCGTCGTCCCCTGCTCAGCCGCCAAAGCTCGCAACTGCCCAAGCAAGTTTGGCGACAAGTCTGTCTGGCGGACGATCATGCGTTCCGGGCGTGGTGCAGGTTCGATGAAGTCGTAAGGAAGTGCCGGTGCGCTGATCTCTCGTTGCAAATTCTGTTGCCAGTAGAGTTTCTGATCCTCCCAATCGCCTGTTGCCAGCCGTTCGTGCTGCCAAACTGCATATTCGCCATACTGCACAGCAGGCGGGAGAGCAGAGCTGTCCTCCCCCGCTCGCAACGCGCGATACAAAGCGGCCAGATCGCTTAAAAAGATGGTGATCGACCAGCCATCATAGGCGATCGGATGGATGTTGCAGAGGAACACATGTCGGTCATCCGCCAACTTGTACAGACGAGCGCGGAAAAAAGTATCGGTCAGCAGGTCGAACGCTCTGCCCTGCTCCTGTTGCAGATCTTTTAAAAGCAGATCGGCTCGCTCATGCACAGCGAGCGGCGCAAGGTCGACCAGCCGAATCGTCTCCTTCGGGGATGGATAAACGATCTGCACAACATCGCCGCCTGCTCGTTCCGCAAGCGTCGTTCGCATGATGCTGTGGCGAACGGTGAGCTCGCGGTAGGCGGACATGAAGATCGTTTCGTCGAGCGCCCCATCCAGCAAGTGCAGATTGATCACGCCGAGCGAGCTGTTGGCCTGATCGAATTGATACTGAAACCAATAGCGCTGTTGAGCGTGAGAAAGTGGAAACACACGGCGATCTGGATCGCGCGAAATGGCAGATTGCTTGGTTGTCTGCGATGCTGTCGAATCGAACGTTTCGATGCTGGCAGCCAGTTCAGCGATCGTTGGCGATTCGAACAGATTGCGCAGCGGCAGGGAGAGTCCGAGCTCGCGATTGATGCGCGAAACGATCCGCGTGGCAGACAGTGAATGACCGCCCAAGTCGAAGAAGTTGTCGCGCGCACCCACCTGCTCCACACCGAGAATCTCCTGCCAGATTGCGGCGATCGCAAGCTCTGAGCGTCCAGAAGGCGCGAGGAACGCCGCTTCCAGATCGGGACGCTCTTCGCCAGGATCGGGGAGCTGTTTGCGATCGACTTTGCCGCTGGCCGTCAGCGGCAGGAGCTCCAGCTGCACAAAGCGCCACGGCACCATGTAGCTGGGCAGGCGCTCGCTCAGATAGGCGCGCAACTGCTCATTTGACACCTGTTCCGCATCTGGTCGCAACAGATAGTAAGCCACAAGTTGGTCACCATCCGCCCGTTTGAACGACGTGACCACCGCCTGTTGCAAGGCGGGATGCCCGGCGAGAACCGCCTCAACCTCACCTAATTCCACGCGCTGCCCTCTCACTTTTACCTGATCGTCACGGCGACCGAAAAATAGCAGTCTGCCATCGCGACGAAAAGCGCCTCGATCCCCCGTCTTGTACAGCCGCTCGCCTGGCACAAACGGGTTGGGCAGAAAAGATTCTGCTGTCCGCTCCGGATCGCCCAGATAGCCGGTCGCAAGCCCCAGCCCGCCGAGATACAAATCCCCCGCCACGCCGATCGGAACCGGTTGCATGTGCGAATCGAGAACATAACATCTGTTATTGTCAATTGGCTGGCCGATCGAGACGACCTCTGCCGCCTGCTCATCATCTGCTGTGCATGTGTGAATCGTCGAATCGATCGATGCTTCTGTCGCCCCCCACGTGTTGTGCAAGCGACACCCTACCTTTTCGCGAAAGCTGCGCACCAGATCGGAGCGAAGCGCCTCCCCCGAGGAACCCACATGGCGCAGCTGGCTCAGTCCTGCGCGATCTTCCTCAGTCACGCAGTCGACAAAAAGCGTGAGCATGCTCGGGACGAAGGTGAGAAAAACAGCCTGATAGCAGATCGCAGCGTCGATGATCGCTCGCGGGTCTTTGTGCAGTTCCGGTTCCAGCAGGGCGATGCGACCGCCGACGATCAGGGGCCAGAAGATCTCGCACGCCGCATCATCAAATGTTAACGTGGTTTTCTGCAAGACGGTCTCCCCTGGCTGCAATCGATACTGCTTTTGCATCCAGACCATGCGGTTCACCCATCCGCGCTGCGTCGAGCAGACACCTTTTGGCCTGCCTGTCGAGCCTGATGTGTAGTAGATCGAGATCAGGTGCTCCGGACGAATGACCATCTCTGGGCGAGAAGTGGGGTACAGATCGAAAGCGCCCCTCCCCCCATCCAGCTCGATCGATGTCACGACTTCTGCTGGCAGTTTCGCTCGCAAGGCGCGCTGAGTGAGGCAGACGTTCACAGCGGCGTCATTCAGCACCTGGGCGACCCTCGCCGGCGGAGCTTCTGTGTCGAGTGGCAGAAACGCACCGCCCGCTTTCAGGATCGCCACCAACCCGACGACCAGTTCGAGCGAGCGCTCCATGCAGATGCCGACCGGCACGTCTGGCCCGACTCCGAGGCTGCGCAGATGATGGGCCAACTGGTTAGCCCTGCGCTCAAGTTCCGCATAGCTCATCTCCTGATCGCCAAAGATGGCGGCCACGCCATGCGGCGTACGATCGACCTGCTCTTCGAACAGCTGGTGCAGACAGCGATCTGGGATCGGGACGTCCGTCAGGTTCCACGCAAAGAGCAACTGATGGCGTTCCTGTTCGTTCAACAGCGGCAGTTGACCGATCGGCCGCATCGGTTCAGCGACCCCCGCTGCTACTAAATTGACATAGTGCTCACAGAGTCGCTCGATCGTCTCCCGATCAAACAGGTCGGTGTTGTACTCCAGATGGATGCGCAGAAGCTCTCCTTCTTCGGCAACCGTAAGCGTCAGATCAAATTTGGACGTGCGTTGATCGACGCGCATGGGCTGGACGGTCAGATCCTGCAGCTCCCACCGCTCATCGGCAGCATTTTGCATGGCGAACATCACTTGGAACAAGGGAGAGAGGCTGACATGTCGCTCCGGCTGCAGCTCGTCGACCAGGCGTTCGAAAGGCAGATCCGCATGATCAAACGCACTCAATGCGCTCTCCCGCACTCTCTCAAGCAGCTCGCGAAAAGACGGTTGGCCAGCGAGATCGGTCCGTAGCACCAGCGTGTTGACAAAAAAGCCGACCAACCCTTCGATCTCCGCGCGATTGCGCCCGGCGATCGGCGATCCGACCAGAATGTCTTCTAAGCCGGTGTAGCGAGAGAGCAACGCTTTGTAGGCGGTGAGCAACGTCATGAACAGGGTGCTCCCCTCCTCGCTGCAAAACGTTCTGATCTTTCGGGAGAGCTCAACACTCAACTCTCTGCGGTGGACAGCCCCGCGGTACGTTCTTCGACTCGGACGGGGGCGATCTGCAGGCACTTGCAAGATCGGCAGTTTGCCGCCCAATCGCCCTTGCCAATAGCTGAGCTGTTTTGCTAAGCGATCGCCCTGCAACCAGTTCTGCTGCCAGACTGCATAGTCGGCATATTGAATCGCCGGCTCAGCGAGCGGAGAGGAATGTCCGAGCGAATAGGCCCGATACAGCGCAGACAGTTCGGACGCGATCACGCCGATCGACCAACCATCGGAGACGATATGGTGCATGTTCAGCTGTAGGACATGCTCTTGCTCGGCAAGGCGGATGAGCAGCGCTCGCACCAACGGCCCCTGCTGCAGTTGGAACGCCCGACATGACTCTTCCTGAAGCGTTCGCATCAGCACATCCGCTCTCTCTTCCGTTGCAAGGTGCTCTAGCGATCGAGGGGTAACTGTCAACACCAGTTCCTCAGCGGGCAAGATCACCTGAGCCGGCTCTCCCAACTCCTGAACAAAGATGGTGCGGAGCGCCTCATGGCGCCGAACGATCTCTTGCAAACTCCGCTCAAGCGCCAATCGATCCAGTTTTCCCGCGATCGCAAGCGCAATCGGTATGTTGTACACCGCTTCCCCCGGTTCATACTGATCCAAAAACCACAGCCGCCGCTGAGCAAACGAGAGCGGCAAACTGCCAGCTCTTAAAACGGAGAGCAGTTGCAACTCGTCCGTCCCAGCCCGTTCGCTGCGCCGATCTGCGATCTGTCGCACCACTTCGGCAGCGGTCGACTCTGCAAAAAACTCCTGCAATGACAGATCGACCCCAAACGCTGCTCGAATTCTGGAAATCGCTCGCGTCGCCAACAGCGAATGACCGCCAAGCTCGAAGAAATTGTCGTAGATCCCCACTTCCGATCTGTGCAGCAGCTCCGCGTACAGCTTGACGACCCACTCTTCTTCTCGATTGCGCGGAGCGATCGACAGCTGGGAGCTGCGAGGTTCCAGCTCGGGAAGCGCGCGCAGATCCACCTTGCCGTTCTGCGTCAGGGGCAGTGTGGCGAGTGGAATGATGGCGTACGGCATCATGTAGTCGGGCAGCGCTTTTTTCAGCTCCTTGCGCACCTTCCGTTCTTCCAATCGCTCCTGCGCCAGAGGAACCACATAGGCGACCAACCGTTTCTCGCCTTCCTCAAACTCGCGCACGGTGACCACCGCTTCAGACACCGACCGGCAGGCGCGCAACTTTGCTTCCACCTCGCCGATTTCAACTCGAAAGCCGCGAATTTTGACCTGTTGATCTGACCTGCCGAGAAATTCGATGCGCCCATCGGGGAGATAGCGCACCAGATCGCCCGTTTTGTACAGCTTCGCATCTGGTCGGTCGGAGAATGGGTGCTCGATAAATTTTTCTGCTGTCAGCTCCGGCCGATTCAGGTATCCGCGCGCCAAGCCTGCTCCGCCGATATACAGCTCACCAGACACACCGATCGGCACAGGTTGCAAGTTGCGATCCAACACGTAGACCTGACTGTTGGCGATCGGTCTGCCGATCGACACGGTCGCACCGAGGAGCGATCGTTCGGAGATCGTTTCACAGCAGGTGAAGGTCGTGTTTTCTGTCGGGCCGTATCCGTTGATCAGCTTGAGGCTCGGCAGTCGCTTTAAGACGGTCTGCACATGTGACAGGGAGAGCACATCGCCGCCCGCCAGCAGTTGGCGCACCTGTCGCAGCTGGGGAAGCTGCATCTCCACCATCTGATGGAACAGCCCAGCTGTCAGCCACAGGGTGGTCACCTCTTGTTCGATCAACAGGTGACCGAGCTCCTGAAGGCTGATTCGACCAGGCGGACTCAGCACCAAGCGAGCTCCGTTCAGCAGGCTGCCCCAGATCTCAAAGGTGGCCGCATCAAACGAGATCGACGCGTTTTGCAAAAATACTTCGTCAGCAGAAAAGTTGACATAATCGGTCCCTTTGACCAACCTCACCACCGCGCGGTGCGGCACAGCGACCCCTTTGGGACGTCCGGTCGAGCCTGATGTGTAGATGACATAGGCGAGGTGATCGGGTGTCGTCACAGTCGGTGGCGGCGTCGTGCTCTCCTGCTCAAGCTGCGCCCACTCCGAATCGAGACAGAACAGCTCGACTTGAAGTTCGGACAAGCGATCTGCCAGGTGGTGCTGAGTCAACAGGAGGGAGATCGAAGCGTCCGCCACCATCAACGAGAGCCGCTCTTGCGGATAGTCAGGATCGAGCGGCAGATAAGCGCCTCCCGCCTTCAAGATGCCCAAGAGGCAGACGATCATCTCAAACGAGCGCTCCACACAGATGCCAACCAGGCGGTCAGGAACAACCCCGCGTCGCTTCAGGTGATGCGCCAGTCGATTCGCCCGGCGGTCCAGCTCCCCATAGGTGATCGACCGCCCTTCACTGATCAATGCCACCGCATCTGGGGCAAAAGCTGCCTGCTCCTCGAACAGCTGGTGAACGCACAGGTGGCGAGGATAGGCGGTCTCGGTGCGATTCCACTCGACCAGCACCCGCCGCATTTCTGCTGCACTGATCACCGGCAGTTCTGACAGGTGTCGTGCTGGCTGTTCGGCGATCCCTTGAAGCAGAATCAGAAAATGATCGATCATGCGCTCGATCGTCTCTGCTTCAAACAGGTCGGTGTTAAAATCGAAGCGCCCGATCAGCTCTCCGTCCGCTTCGATCATCGCCACAGACAGGTCGTATTTTGCCGTCTCCGTCTGCACAGCCAATCGGGAGACGACCAGGTCTGCCAGCTCCAACTCCCAAGTGGAGAGCAGTTGGAAGGTGGTCTGAAACAAAGGCGAATGGCTGCTCGAACGTTCCGGCTGCAACTCCTCGACCAACCGTTCAAACGGCACATCCTGATGCTCGAAGGCGGAGAGCGCAGTTTCGCGAACGCGGTGCAAAAGCTGTGCGAAGGTCGGATCGCCCGCTAGGTCGGTGCGCATGACCAGCGTGTTGACCAAAAATCCGATCATGCCCTCCACTTCTGGACGGTTGCGTCCGGCGATCGGCGATCCGACCAGGAGATCTTCCTGCCCGGTGTAACGATAGAGGAGCGTCAGATAGGCTGCCAGCAGCGTCATGTAGAGCGTCGCCCCATTTTGTTGTCCGACCTTGCGCAGATTGGCGGTCAGCGTGCTCGGGAGCGACCGCATGCAAAATGATCCTCTGTACGTCTGGACGGCCGGGCGAGCATGGTCGAGCGGCAGTCGCAGCAACGGCAACTCGCCCGCTAGCTGATCTCTCCAATAGCTGATTTGCTGCTCGATTATCTCCCCTTGCAACCATCCCCGCTGGGCGATCGCAAAGTCGGCATACTGGACGGGCAGCGCGGGGAGCTGGGGGAGTTTTTGTTGAGCAAACGATGCGTAGAGCGCCGCCAGCTCTCTTGCCAACACTCCGTATGACCATCCGTCGGTGATGATATGATGCAAGTTCAACAGCAGAACATGCTCATCGTTTTCCACTTGCCAGAGCGTAAAGCGGAACAGCGGACCTTTCGAAAGCTGGAAGGGACGCTGTGCTTCCGTTTGGACCGCTTCGATCAGCTCCTCCGCACCGGCAGACCTGAAGTCGAGCAGGTCGGGCTGAGGGTCGAGAATCACCTGCTGCACACGATCCTCCCGTTCGACAAACACGGTGCGCAACGCCTCATGTCGACGCACCAACTCCGCCAAGCTTTGCGCAAGCGCATCCCGGTTCAGCGTTCCTTTGATCTGCCAAGCGACTGGGAAGTTGTATGCCGCGCTCCCTGCAAGCAGCTGTTCCAAGATCCACAAGCGCTCCTGTGCAACGGAGAGGGGCAATTCTGCATCTCGGGGTACAGCTGCGATCGGCGGTAATGATCGCATGCCCTGCGCCTGTCCGAGCTTGCGGACGAGCCCTGACAACCTTGCCACCGTCTGCTCTGCAAACAGCGCCCGAAACGGAACCTCAACACCGAAGGCTGCCTGAAGTCGAGACGCCACTCGGATGGCGAGCAAAGAGTGCCCGCCCAGTTCAAAAAAGTTGTCGAATACCCCGATCTGTTCCCTACCCAACTGTTCGGCGACAATGCTTGCGATCTGCAGTTCGAGATTGTCGCGCGGCGCTTGATCCTTCACCTGCGCTGACGTGCGATCATCCGGCTCTGGCAAGGCGCGGCGATCGAGCTTGCCATTGGGTGTCAGCGGCAGTTCATCCAAAAAGCAAAAGGTGGCCGGCACCATATAATCGGGCAATTTTGCCAACAGGTCGTCTCGCAACTCGGACGGACTCATCATTGCACCCGCACGCGGCACCACATAGCCGATCAAGCGTGCGCTCTGCTCCGACTCGCCTTTTACTGCGACTGCTGCCCGCAGAACTCGCTCATTTTGATGAAGCTGTGCCTCGATCTCCTCCAGCTCGATGCGAAGCCCGCGCAACTTGATCTGCTGATCGAGCCGCCCCAAATACTGCAAGTTCCCATCTGCTAAGAAGCGTGCGCGATCTCCCGTCCTATACAGCCGCCCACCATCCGCTTGAAAAGGATGGGGGACAAACCGTTCGGCCGTCAGCTCTGTTCGCTCGTGATAGCCGCGCGCTACGCCGCTGCCGCCGATGTAGAGCTCCCCAGGAACTCCGATCGGCATCGGACGCATCTGCTCATCGAGCACAAACGCTTGCGTTCCTCGAATCGGGCGACCAATCGTTGGGCTTCCCGCACACTGTGCTTCGACACGGCAACAGGTCGACCAGATCGTCGTCTCAGTCGGACCGTACAGATTCCAGAGTTCAGCACCTGTTGCGGTCAGCCGCTCGGCCAAGTCATACGGCAGAGCTTCACCACCGCAGAGCATTTTCACCCGCCGCTGATTCTGCCAGCCTGCGTCCAGCAGCAACCGCCATGTCACCGGGGTCGCCTGCATGATCGTGACATTCGTGCGTTCGATCAATTCGACCAGCCGCGCTCCGCTCGTCACAGCATCCCGGTCGGCCAGCACAACTTTCGCTCCGTTCACAAGCGGCAAAAACAGCTCCAGAGCGGCGATGTCGAACGACAGGCTGGTCACCGCAAGCAGAGCATCTCGCGCCGAGAGTCCCGGCTCCCGCTGCATGCTCGCCAAGGCGTTCACCAGATTGCGGTGCTCGATCTCCACCCCTTTCGGCCGTCCGGTCGATCCGGATGTGTAGATCAGATAGGCAAGCTGACCGGAAGACATCGCAATGCCAAGATTTTCCTCGCTCGCTTCTGCGGTGGTATGATCTTCTCCGTCCAGTTGGACGATCCGCCCCGGCCAGCTCGGGAACAGATGGGAACCGTTCCCCGCTGTCAACAGGATGGAGACTTGCGCATCTGTTGTCATAAACGACAGGCGCTCCTGCGGATAGTCTGGATCGAGCGGCAGATAGGCACCTCCCGCTTTTAGAATGCCGAGCAGTCCGACGATCATCGAAAGGGAGCGGTCGACGCAGATGCCCACTCGCTCTTCTCGCTTGACGCCGAGCGCGCGCAGCCGATGTGCCAAGCGGTTCGCACGTCTGTTTAGCTCGCGATAGGTCACTTCCTCCTCTCTACAGACCACAGCGATCGCGTTGGGCGAGCGATCCGCTTGCTCCTCGAACAGCCGATGCAGGCAAGCATCCGCCGCTTCCACCCTGCCCCCATCGTGCCAGACGGTCAGCAACCGCTCTTCCTCAGCAGCAGGCAGCATGTTTACTCGGTCGAGCAGCTGATCGGGACGTTCGATGATGCTCGCCAACAGCGTTCGATAATGCCCGACCATCCTCCGAATTGTCTCCTCATCAAACAGATCGGAGCTGTATTCCCAGATCAGGGTGAGGCCGTTCCCTTCCCCATCGCCGATCCGTCCCTGCTGATGGGGCACGCCGACCACGTTTAGGTCAAATTTTGCCGATCCGTTGTTGAGCGCTTCTTTGACTTGGACGTCCAGATCGGGAAGATCTAAGGCGGGCATCGCAGAGTCGTGAAACGAGAACATGACCTGAAGCAACGGATTGCGGCTCATCTCCCGCACCGGATTGATCGCTTCCACCACTTTGTCAAACGGCAGGTCTTCATGGGAAAACGCTTCAACCGCCGTCGTGCGAACAAGCTTGAGCAGGCGGTGAAACGTCATCTCGCCTGTCAGCTCCGCGCGGAGCACCACGTTGTTGACGATCATGCCGATCAGACCTTCTGTGTCCCTCAGCCTTCTGTTGGCCACCGCGGAGCCGACCAGCATGTCTGTCTGCCCCGTATAGCGGTAGAGCAACAGGTAGAAGGCGGCCAGCAGGGTGAGATAGAGCGTGGCTCCTTCCCGTTTCCCAATTTCGGTGATCTGCGTGCAGAGCTCCGCTTCCAGCTCGACGCGCACCGCATCTCCTCGATAGCTCGGCGTGACCGGTCGCGGGCGATCGCTGGGCAGCTCAAGCACCGGCTGACATCCGCTCAATTTTTGTTTCCAATAGCTCAATTGCTCCGCTGCCTGCTCGCTCTCCAGCCATTTGCGCTGCCAGCTGGCGAAGTCGGCAAACTGGATGGTCATCTCGGCGAGACGTGAAGGTTGCCCCTGCACATAAGCGGTGTACAGTTCGGCAAATTCCCGCAGAAAGACATTAAAAGACCAACCGTCATGCACAAAATGATGTTCGATCTGCAACAGGATGTGCTCGTCCGAACGAACCTGATAGAGCACCCAGCGCACCAGAGGAAGTTGGGTGATCGTGAACGGGCGCCGCATCTCCGCACCCATCAGTCGCTCTAGGTGCCCTTCTCGCTCGGGCTCTGCTGCTGTGAGCAGGCTGACGAGCGGCACTTGCACGGCAAACGGCTGGTGAATCTGCTGCACAGGATGACCGTCGATCTCCTGAAAGCTGGTGCGAAACATCTCGTGACGTTCCACCATCGCAGTCAACGCATGCTCCAGAGCGGCATGATCGAGAGTGCCGCGAAACCGTATCACCGCCTGCGCTGCATAGGCGAGGTTGTCCGGATTTATCTTGTGAACGAACCAGACCCGCTCTTGAGCAAAGGAGACGGGGAGCGCTTCCGCTCGCGGCGCTTTTCCGATCGACTCTGCGCTCCTCAGCTTGCCGTCGCTTTGAAGCCGCTCCAGCTCGCCTGCAAGCTGTGCGACGGTCGGAAAGGCGAACAGCTGTTGGATCGAGATGTCCACTCCGATCTGTTCCTGCACGCGCGCAAGAATCTGCATGGCCATCAGCGAATGCCCGCCCAGATCGAAGAACGAGTCGTCGATCCCCACCGCCGAGACTTTCATCACGTTCTGCCAGATCGAGACGAGCGATTCTTCAAGCGGTGTTCGTGGCGCTACATGATCAGCTCCCCGCAGGAGATGAAGGTCGCTCGGTGCGGGGAGCGCTTGGCGATCCACTTTTCCATTCGCAGTCAGCGGCAGCCGGTCGAGCAGGACGAATGCGGAAGGCACCATAAACTCGGGCAGATGCTCGCACAAGAATTGGCGCAGATCGCTCGCTTTCAAACATTCTGCGCCTTCATGCACCCCCACATAGGCGATCAACTTCTGCACTCCCGCCTCATCTTCGTCGGCGATCAGCACCGCCTCCCGCACCGACTCCTGCAGCAGCAGAACCTGTTCGATTTCCCCGAGCTCGATGCGGAATCCCCTGAGCTTGACCTGATGATCGATCCGTCCGAGGAACTCAACATTTCCATCAGAGCGCCAGCGCACCAGATCTCCCGTGCGGTACAACCGTCTTCCCGCCTGTTTTGCAAACGGATCGGGCACAAACCGTTCTTCTGTCAGCTGTTCGCGATGCAGATATCCACGCGCCACCCCGGCGCCGCCGATGTACAATTCGCCCGGCAGGCCGATCGGCACCGGATGCATCCGCTCATCCAGCACGTACAGCTGCACGTTGTCGAGCGGACGACCGATCGTCACTCGCGCGCACCCTTCCCGATAGGTGGCGGTCGAGGCGCAGATGGTCGCCTCTGTCGGGCCGTACCCATTGACAAACGTTCGCCCGCGCGACCAACGCGCTGCCAGTTCGATCGAACAGCTCTCCCCCGCCGATACGACGGTGTGCAGATGGGGAAACTCATCTGGCAACAGCGAGAGGACAGACGGTGGCAAGGTGACGTTGGTGATCTGCTGGTCGCGCAAGAGCGCGATCAACTCAGGGCCTGGTAAAAGCGACTCCCGCCGGGCGAGCACGAGCGTCCCTCCGGCTGCCAGCGCGTTGCTGATCTCGTTGGTCGCCGCATCAAAGCTGAACGAGGCAAACTGTAGCACCCGACTGTCCGCACCGATCTGAAACGATTTCACCGTCGTTCGAATCGTATTGCAAAGACCGCGATGGGTGAGCATCACACCTTTGGGGCGACCTGTCGAACCTGACGTATAGATCACGTAGGCCAAGCTGTCCCCGGTCGTCTGCACGGGTAAGTTCGCTTCGCTCTCCCGCTCGATGTCTACCCATCGCCGCTCCCAACAGATCGTGTTCGCATGATTCGGCAGCCGTTCCAGCAGATGCTCTTGGGTCAACAGCACCTGCGCCTTCGAATCGTCCAACATGTAGCGCAGCCGCTCGATCGGATAGGCAGGGTCGAGCGGGACATAGGCGCCGCCCGCCTTCCAGACGCCGATCATCGCGACGATCATCTCAAGTGACCGCTCGATGCAGATGCCGACCAAAACGTCTGGGCCGACGCCGAAGCGCTGCAAAAAGCGAGCCGTCTGGTTGGCTCGATCGTTCAGCTCCGCATAGGTCAGACTCTCCCCGGCAAATTCGACTGCCACCTGCTCTGGCCGCTGGGCAACGGCCGCTTCAAACAGCTGGTGTGCAGCCTGATGATCAACCTGCGCAAGGTCTGCTTCATAGGGCTGGGACATGCCGCTCCAAACTTCCAGCAGCTGCTTCCGCTCCTCCGCTCGCAGCATCGGCAGATCGCCCATCCGGCGTGCGCCCTGTCGGCAGGAGTTTGCGAGCAGTTGCTGAAAATGGCCGCTCATCCGTTCGATCGTCTGCCGATCGAACAGCTCCGATCGATACACCCAGATCAGTTCGATCTCCGCCTCCCGCTCGTTGACGAGAAGTGCGAGCTCCGGCTGTTGATCTGTTGTCAACTGCATCAGCTCAGGCGAAGGAGAGCTTGCTTTCTGATCGCGGGCTGTCGACTGCTGCCAAGCAAACATGATAGGTAGGCGTTCTTCTCCTTGCTCGGCCGCATCCTGAACAGCATGGGCCACCCGCTCAAACAGCTCTGCAACGGTTGTTTCGCCAGATAGATGGCACAGCAACTTGCGGTGCTTTCCGTCCAGATTCACCCCAACTGTCAAGTCACGACGCCCCGTATATCGATAGATCAACATCTGATAGACGGCTGCGAACAGAACGGAGGTTGGTATGCGCTCACGCTTGCTTACAAACTGTAGATCCTCTCGGACAGTCTTGGCGAGGGTTTCGCTCACGACCGATGTGCCAGACTTTTGTCGTTCAGCCATCGGCCGATCGACCGGCAAGTCAATATAAGGGGTTAACATTTGTTTTTTCATCACCGACACTCCTCAAGAGCAGATGTTCAATCGATTCTATTAATAATTTTATATAAAAATCATAATAACAACAACGATATAATATTAAAGATGTGAATGCACTTCGATGCGAATCGACCGAAAACAAAAGAAAGCACCCAATCTGTCGATTGAGTGCTTTGGATCAGTTTCTTCTATTGAAAAGCGGCTTCCAACTTTTGACGTACAAACTCTGCCAGCATCCACACTTCTTCTTGGCTCAGGGTGGGGATGCACTCATGATACTGTTGAACCAACCGGCTCAACTGCGGATCTAGCTGTTCGGCCAAGGAGCGAATCACCACGCCCGACACTGTGCCGACAAACATCGTGAGCAGAAGTTCGGGCTTCTGGATGCCTTTCATGACCTCGATCACAGTCCGCTGGACGCTCCGATCCATGCGCTGCATGTAATGGATCAGCCCGCCGAGCATCCAGGTGCAGAATTCCAGCTTGTGTTCCAGCGGAGGAGCGACCTGAATGATGCGCGTCTGCGCTTCTTGGACAGAGCGCCGTTCCAACGCTTCCATCACGTGTGACACCTGTTCGCGAACGAGGTTCATATCGGCGAGCACAGACAAGCTTTGCCGGATCGGCCGGAACATCTCGATCGCCGCTTGGGTTGGCGCATACAGCACGACCGAACGTCCTGTCTCTCGATCCTTCATCGCGTAAGAACGATCGAGAAATCCTGCGCTCTCCAACTCTTTTAGCACATCGTAGGCGGTCCACTTGCTCACCCCGACCGACTCTGCCACCTTCGCGTAGTGTACAGGCTCTTCGCTCGCCTTGTACAACTCTACCAGATGATGTAAAAATTCGATTCTCCGTTTCGTCAATCTCATCGAAGCTAACCCAACCGTCTCGTCACCCGCTCAAGACGATCACAATATTTCAGGATGTCGAGGCGTGCTTTTTCTGCTTCCACCGTCGTCGGGCGCAGCTCGCGAATCCCCCAGAATTCGACCAGCTTCATCACCACCTGCTTGTAGTAGTGCGAAGGTCCGTACCCTACATCCTTGGCGATCACTTTCATCCGTTCCTCATAGTCAGGAATGTTGTTGCCTGGCATGAAGAAGCCGAGCAACACAGGTGCGACAAACATCAGGTAGTTCGGTTCCAGCTCCAAGTGAGCTTGCACCACATCTCGATAAAACGAGTAATGTAGCGATTCGTCTTTGGCCAGACGTCGCAGCAAAACAGCGAGCGTCTCATCGTAAGGGGCAGCAACTTTCGCAACGTTGGTGTAAAAGACAAGCGTTGCCAGCTCTTGAAAGGAAGCGTAGGTGATCGCTTCGAGCGGCGTTGTAAACTTCGATTCAAAACCGCTCTCAACCACCGTCTTGCGGAGCTGATGCAGTTGCTTTGGGTCAGCATTTCTGGTGAGCAGAAGGTAGGTTTCCAACAGGTTGCTGTGCTGATCTTCTTCTGCCACCCATGTATGAATAAACTCTTGTAACACGTTCAGCGAGCCGGTGAAGGTTGAGCTCAGATAGGTGGTAAACCACGGTAGGTTCACTTCGGTCAACAGCGCGGTCTCGATCGCGATGCAGACGGCTGGCGGAAGCGATCTCTGTTCGATACTCCAAGGTATTTCCTTAAAGCTACGCCCTAGCTCCCACGGTACGAATTCATGATAGCTCCAGTCGATGTTGGCTGCTCTGATTTTGTGCTGTTCATAGAGATCAATAATTTTTCGTTCCAGTCGTACGTCGAGGTTGGGGAGCAAGATCATTTGGGTTCGATTCCTCATTTCATTATGAATGTTTCGATGCGCGAGACCTTTTTTGCATCCAAATCACCAAGATACCCAAAAGACCCAAAAAGCATCACCTTATTCTCACTCTCTTCGCTCCAAGTGTCAATCAGAAAAGAACAAAGAGGGGGTCTGATTCCCCTCCTTCGTACACATTCCTGTAACATTTCCAGATGTTGTAGAAGTGCGATGTCTGCCCACCGACTCGACTCGATTCGATTGGAAACCGAGCCCCGATGCGAGACAGATCCTACTCGCTCACCACAATGTCAAACCGATGGCTGTACTGCATCAGCCGAGCTGTCAAATCGGTTCGGTCTTGCTGCCAGATCAGCAGACGAACCTTTTTGATGCACGCCTCAAACGAGGCGAACGCTGAAAACTGATTGGCATAGCGGTCGGAGAGGTACAGAAAATAAGGTGGGCGATAGCTTTCCTCAAAATAGCGCAAGATCAGCTCGATCGGTGTGTACTTTTTGCGCTTCTCCTCCCAATTGTCGATCGCGATCGGAATTGTCGAGCGCTGCTCATCGACCAGATGGCGCAGCTTTTTTACCCGAGCATGATAGGGGGACACACCAGACTCTCCCATCGACTTTAACGTCTTTTCATGGTGTGGGAACAGAACGATCTTCGTAAATTTTCGCAGATGCGCCTCCGCTACGACTCTTGCTAGATCGTCTGCTGTCCACCGCTCAAAGGAATCGAGTGCGATCAGCGTCCCTTTCTCCGCCCGCTCTTCATATCCAAACTCCATCATGTTTGCTCGCTTGGCCATTGTCGCTCCCTCCTTGATTACCATCATACACGAGAAGTCGCTCCAACTCGCAAGGAACCCCCTTGCAGCAGCAAGGGGGTTCGTCCTATACCCGATTCATCTTCCACCCGAACATCGCCTTGTACGATGGCACCGTACCATCTTCGGCGATCTGAAACTCGACCACCTTCGCCATCGCTCCGACAAAGAGATGGGGAGCGACCGGCATCAGCTTTTCTTTCATCGTCGAGCCGACTTCTAACTCTTCGATCATCAGGTCTCCATCCTCCAGCCAAATGCGATACGGGCCGAGAAACTCGAAGTGGGCATAGTGGCCTTCATACGCGTTCAGCCAGCTCGGATCAGGCTGAAAGGTCGGATCGTAAGCAAAGCGATTGCATCGAACATTGTTGAGCATCAGGTGGTAGCAAGCGTGCTCTCCGTTGGAGATAAATTGCACCAGATTGCTCACTTGCCCGTTTTCAGCAAACGTCGCGTACTGATCCTGATACGGAAGCAGCGAGTGCGCCTGTCCGTTCAGTGTGAGCAGCAAGCGATCGCCCTGCTCCTCAATGATGACCAAGCCGGCCGCTCCTCCGATGTAAGCGCCCAGATAGTGCTTCCACTTGGAGCGATCCGCGCAGATCGTCTCCGGGACGACGACCTGCGCGGATCGATCTGGCAGCAGGCGGTCGAGAACTGGCGAGATCAGCTTGTGATGTGGGAACGGACGGTTGTTCATGATCACCGCTGCCACCCCCTCGTCAGGGGCGATGTAGATGTTGGCGCTATAGGTGGCGATATCCCCAAAGTGAGTCAACACCCACACGCCTTTGCGCAACACTTTGAAGAAGGACAGACCGAGGCCATAACCGCTCGTCGATTGCAGGCTCACCTGGGTGCGATGCAGCTCGCGCGCCGATTCTGCAGTCAGCACCTGAGTGCCGTCCAACATTCCTCCTTGCAGATGCATCTGCGCAAACCTGATCAGGTCGCGAGCAGACGTCATCAGATAGAAGGACGGATAGTGCGCCACATTTTCGGGCATTTTGTGCAACACCTGATAGCTGCCATCGGCGGTGAGGTTGTGCGGCAAGGCGAGCGGATAGGTCAGCGCGACCGTCGGATCGTAGGTCGATGATCTCATCCCGAGCGGTTGAAACAGCTGCTGTTGCACCAGGTCGGCAAAATATGTCCCGGTGACCGCTTCTGCCACTGCGCCGGCGATGTCGAAGCTATGACAGTTATAGTTGAAGAGCTCACCTGGTGGTGAATACAGCTTTTCTTGGGAGATCACATCGCGAACATAGTTGCGCAAGCCCTCCGGGTCACGGCTTCCTAAGTAGTTCCCGTTGTTGACAAAGCCGACCCGATGCGTCAACAGCATGCGCATCGTCACTCGATCTGCAGCCTTCGGATCACTCAGATGAAACCACGGGATATATTCTTTGATCGGTGTGTCAAGGTCAAGCTTCCCTTGCTCGACGAGCCGCATGATCAGCGTTGCGGTGACCAGTTTGGAGACGGAACCTACGCGAAACAGCGTTTCAGCAGTGACTGCCGATCCACCCGTCTCCGCATCGGTCACGCCAAATCCATTCGCATACAGCACTTCTGCTCCGCTTGCGACCGCAAGCGACAGAGCTGGCACTCTGTTTGCGATCATCTCCTGTTCGGCGAGGCGTTCGAGCTCTTGAATGTCTAACATGTCGCACCCACCTTCTCAAAACGCCAACCGCCTTGGAAGCCAAGTCCGCTCACAGCGCCCTCTTCATCAAAATAGAATTCCGCATAAGGGAAGTCATCACCGACAAACCGTTCATGATCCACCGCCATCAACAGGCCAGCACTCCCTTCATGATCTTGAAAGCGGAGCAGAGAATCCCCTTCGACGGTGACATGGAGCGTCAAGACGCCACAATGCGAATAGGTGCCCGCATAGCGGGTGAGTTGCTCGCGCCCGAGCACAAACGCTGGGTCATAGTCGATGCGCTTGAGCGGTGTTTTGTTCAGCATCAGATAGCGGGTCGGCCCCTCCGCCTCCGGGATAAACCCGACAGATGCCACTTCGTTTCCTTCCCCATCAACAGCGAGGTAGAGCTCGTCCCGAACATGGCGCATGGTGAACGACTCCCCTTGCACGACCAAGCGCAGAGATCCCGCCTCAGAGGCAATCTCAAGCAATCCGATCTTCTCGCCCAAATAAAAGCCCGGAGGGCGGTCGATCTCCAGCGGCTTCGGCAAAAGGTTGACCGACAGCTCCTTCGCTGCTGGCAGGAGATCATCAAACGCGCGGTTGACGATCTTCATCACATCGAGGTCGCGGTTGTGCAGCACCACGACCGCGACCTGCTCTTGCGGTGCGGTGACAAGTGCGCTGCAGAAGGAGTGAAGGCCACCAAAATGGCGCACCTGCAGGATGTCTTTGTAGTAGGATAAGATAAAATGCAATCCGTACGCCGAAGGAATTCCTGAGAATAAATCGGCATGCGGCTTGTGCATCTCCGCGACCCACCGCGGGTGCAGATACGCTTGCCCGTCGATCTGCCCTTCGTTGATGTGCATGATCGCAAAGCGAGCCATGTCCAGCACGTTTGACAGCACGCCGAGCGCTGGCGCATCTTCTGCGCTCTGCAAAACGTGTTCAACAGGGACGATCGCACCGTCTGCCCGCAGATCATGAGCGCGCGCCACCGACGAGCATTCTGCACGCGCAGGATCGAGCGTGCTGCTGTTCATGCCAAGCGGTATGAACAGCTCCTCCTCCATCAGCCGCGCAAACGCTTTCCCCGTCACTCGCTCCGCCAGATAGCCTGCGAGCGAAGAGTTGCGATTGCTGTAGCAATAGAGCTTGCCTGGCGGTGCGAACAGCTCTTCCTGGGACAGTTGTTCGCTGGCAAAATCGGCTAACCCCGCGCTGTCGGCGCGACCGATAAATGTGCCGCCATCGCGGAAGCCCGCCTGATGGGAGAGCAACATCCGCAGCGTGATCCGCTCGGCAGCCGACTCGTCTCGCAGTCGGAAATCGGGCAAGAACTGACGAATCGGCACATCCAGTTCTACTTGACCTGCCTGCACCAGCCGCATCAAGAGCGTTCCGGTCAGCGGCTTGGTACACGATGCGATGGGGAACAATGTTTCGGCAGTCACCGGCACACCGCTTTCTCCCACGGCGGTCACACCAAAGCCTTTTGCATAGATGATCTCTTTATTCAAAACGACTGCGACAGCTACACCTGGCACGCGGGCAGTCTGCATCTCTTCCTGAATCAAACTTTCGAACCGATCAATATTTAACAACAAAAATCCTCCTCTGCTGTGATAGTGGTCTCTAGCTCAGCGCTTTGAACAATGGGCTCACCCCTTCCATTTGCGTATTGTTGGGAATCGTACCATGATTCTGCACTTTTTTCCAGTCAGTCTTTATCAGAAAATACTTCATACGCCTGTATTATGATAAACAATACGATTTACTTATATTTTTAGATTGTTTAGAAAGGTGTTGAGAATTTGGTGTAGAATGATTAGCTAGCTTAATAACTGCTGTTGAAAGGAGATTTTAGCTGTGACATTCTATCGTGTGGCCGTTCTGAGCACTGCGATCGGCCTTGGTCTTTTTGTCACCGCGCTCGTCCGCTTCACGCAGCCCACCATCGCTTGGTCGGATGCTTCGATTCTGTTCACACTGTTCTTGCTCTACGCGGTGACCGAGTTTTTCCAACTCAAGCGCAAGCAGGTGATCATCTCCCTGTCGCTGAGCGTCGACTTGCTCGTCTTTTTAAAGTTTGGCCTGCTGCCCGTCGTGCTGATGAGCCAGTTGATCATCATTTTTGCGCGATGGTATCAAGAGAAAAAGCTCGACTTGGGGAAAACGTTCGCCAACGGTGCTATCTTCTTATCCGCCTCCGTCTTCGCAGCTCTTGCTTTCTATCTGACGGGGGGCTCTCATCACGCGCAGTTGAGCGACAACTTTCTGCCGCTTTTGGCCTATATCTGTGTGCACTATCTCATCAACCATCTCGTCCTCTACCTCTTCTTCCGCTCCCTGAAGAGCACGCAGATTCGATCGTACATGTTGCATATGAAGTTCGACCTGTTCTCCACACTGTTTGCAACCTCGCTCGGCTTTATCGTCATCCTGCTCTATGAGGAGGACGGTTTGCAAGGCTTGTGGGCGTTCGGATTGCCACTCGTGCTCTGCGTCTATGTTTTCAAACTGTTTAACGATCTCTACCGCTCCTCCGCGCTGTTTCGCAACCTGACCAGCCTGACCAGCTACTTTTCGGGCGAATTGGCAACCGATGTGATGTTCAGTCGAGTGACCTGCGAACTTCCGAAGTGGTTCGACCATGTGGAGTGCATCATCCTGGTTCACGAAGGCGAGCAGCTGGTCGTTCGCTCCGCCTCAGAAGGCTTGTCCTCACAGAGCATCCAAGCGCTGGAAAGCTACTTGAAGGCGAATCCTCCCAACCCGAAAGAGCAGATGATGAAAAAAGGGTTGCTGAGCGGCGACTTGAACGATCTCGGGTACAATACGTTGCTGGTCTCGCCGTTCACCGGAACGGATCATCATGTCGGCTACTGCTGTTTGATCGGCACGAACAAAAGCGAATTTGATTCGACAACGCTCGATGCGACCGCCATTCTAGCGAATCAGCTGACCGTCTCCTACCGCAATGCCATGCGCTATGCCAGCATGGAAAAACAAAGTCTCTATGACGAGATGACCCAGTTGCCCAACCATCGCTTTTTGGAGCGCCGCCTTTCTGAAGAGATGATGAGGATGACCGATGCTCCGCTCTCGCTCCTGTTGATCGACCTCGATCACTTCAAGCAGATCAACGATCGCTATGGTCATCTGGCCGGTAACACCGTCTTGGAGCGCACCGCTCGGCTCTTTGAAGATTCGGTGCGCAAAAGCGACTTTGTGGCCCGCTACGGCGGCGAGGAATTCCTCATTCTGCTTCCAGGTGCGGACAGCAGAGCCGCCTGTCGAATCGCGGAGACCATTCGACAAAACATTTCGGCTCAGCCTTTTGCGGTCTCGACGCTCGAAGGGGAGCAGAAAACGATTCGCTTGACCGTCTCCATCGGCGTCGCCACCTACCCAGATGATGCTGTCGACGATCAGCAACTGCTGCGCTATGCGGACCGCGCCATGTACTACGGCGCGAAGCGAGCGGGTCGCAACCGCGTCTCCGCCTATCAGCAAGACAAGCGGAAACAATAACCTGTCCCTATGTGAAAAAACCGCTCTCAGGAGAGCGGCTTTTTCACGTGTTGCACTCTTTCTCCCCCGCATATTGCAACCAGCGATCGATCACCATGCGCAAACGCTGCTGTCTGAAGAGCAGCAACCGCTTGATAAACTGGCGTTCTCTGCTCTGCATATAGCCACGAGGGACACAGCGAATGGCTGCATCGATGTCTGCCAGGCGCATCTCTTCGATCTTGCGGATCATCGGCTCCAAAGTGTCGCTGTTCGATTGACAGGCGAGCAGACCTTGTGGGACATTGTAAAATCGCCACAGCTGATCCCAGATCGGCGTGTTCCAAGCGCCGCGCTTCCATTTGCGCGGTGAACCGTACAACGTATGGCCGTGGTCGATCAAATACCATCCGTAGCGCTCATCGGAAGAATTGCGATAGAGGATCAAGTTTCTCCCCTTGGCGCGGTCGATGTTGGTGATCCAGGCGTCAAACACGACCATCTGGGCGAGAAGTTCATGTCGATCGACGTGCTGCTCGGGAGCCGACTTGACCGTTTCATCCGCATCGCGCCAGGTGATCACTTCTGCCGCATCGATCTCCCGAGAGATCAGCCCTTCCTGCGGAATGCCATTCGGGCCTCTGACAGTGGCGAGCTCCAACTCGCTGACCGGAAAGCCGAGCCGTTTGGCAAGGGAGGCAGCGATCAACTCGTTGGCGATCATCGGGCCGGAAAAATACCATTGATCTTTGGTGGCAAATTTAAAATACCCACGTTTGTTCCCGGCGCTGCGCACGCGCCAGACATGGCCTTGCCGTTTTTCTTTCCAGACCTGTTCGAGGAACCACCGCTCTGTGAACAAGCTTACTCCCCCTCCCCCGCAAGCAACGACTGAAAGAGCTCTCGATAACGGTGTGCGACCTGCGACCAGCCGAACTTGGCAGCCAATTCTTTTCCTTGCCGAACCCGCCGATCGGTGCACGCCTGATCATCCCACATTTTGAAAACCGCTTCGCAGATGCTGACCGGTTCAACTTCTGGAATGATGGAAGCGACACTCTCATCGACGAGATGTACGAGACCTCCGCATTGAGTGGACACGAGCGGAACGCCTGCTGCTAACGCTTCGAGAGCGACCAAACAGAACGATTCGTTGCGGCTGGGCACGATGACCGCTCCCACGTCCGCATACATCTGCTGGACCTGATTGTGCATCTGGAAGCCTAACCAACTGATCGAGTCGTTTAGATCGAGCTGTTCCGATAGCTGATACAGATGCTCCAGATACCGCTCGGAGCCTGTGCCGATCACGATCAGCTTGACAAGAGGTTGTTGCTCCCGGAGCAAGGAAACCGCATAGAGCAGCTCTTCGATTCCTTTTGAGCGCACCAAACGTCCGACGAACAGCAGGTGGTACCGATTCGGGCGAAAGGACACTTCGGGGGATGTCACTCCATTGGGAATCACGAAGATCTTCTGCGCATAGGCAGGATGTTTGCGCACGATTTCCTCCAGCAACCAGCCGCTGGGCACGATGATCGAATCGCTATGTTCAAAAAGGAGCGCTTGGCGCAGCACCATCTCCTCCCGCCCAGCGGAGGCGTGCTCTTGGAAGACGAGCGAGTGACACGTATAGACGAGCGGAACTTGCCACTTCGCTTTGCAGGCGAGTGCGAGCTCACAGCATTGAACGCTGTGCACGTGGAGCAGTGCGGGTCGATCTTCTCTCGTCTGATCGAGCCAGCTTTCGATCGCTTTAGGAAAAAAGATCTTGGGCGATGTGTAGGGCAAACTTGGAAAGCGGATGATCTTGAGGTTATCGATCGACTGGACCTGTACGGTGTCACCCTGTCC
This sequence comes from Tumebacillus lipolyticus, assembly GCF_042682745.1. NCBI lineage: Bacteria > Bacillati > Bacillota > Bacilli > Caryophanales > Alicyclobacillaceae > Tumebacillus > Tumebacillus lipolyticus. Next base: position 334,066 of record NZ_JBHUIO010000002.1, read on the forward strand.
TTTGGTGATCACAGTCAAACGGAGTGTTCCTTCCTCGGCCAACGCAGCGGACAGCTCGGTGGCGACAATGCCTAAACCCCCGATAATCTGTGGATGAAATTCATTGGTCAAGACCATAATTCTCATCCCGCTCACCTCATCGGAATTGCAACCCGATTTCTGCAATGCGAAATGTGGTTGCGATTCTGTCAATTTTCTATTAGGGTATGGGAAGAGAGCGCATTTCGGGTCGGACAGAAGCCTATTCGAGATCGCTCGCAACTTTTTGTGTTGTCCTTCGTACTAGTAGATGTATTCAGAAAAGGAGTGGATCTTGGTTGGATCTCTTGCTGATGATTCTAGGTGTCATCATCGCCTCGCTCTTCATGCTGGGCGCGTTGTTCACCACACTTGTACCTGTACTCCCAGGTGGTGCGCTCCTCGTCATTCCTGGGGCGCTGATCTATGGATGGATCGTTGACTTTTCGCCGTTTTCGGTTGCCTTCTGGATTGGACAGGCGGTTTTGATCATCGTCAACATGCTTTCAGACAATGTGGCGCAGGTGTTCGGTATTAAAAAGATGGGTGGATCGAAGGCCGGTATGATCGGGGGCACGATCGGGATGTTCGTTCTCCCGCTGGTGATCTCTCCGCTCGGTCCCCTCGCTCTGATCTTCGGGCCGCTGCTCGGCGCGGTCATCGGTGCGATGGTCGGCGAGCTGTACATGCGCCGCAAGCGGGATGAAGTGATTAAAGTTGGTCTTGGTTCTGCACTCAGCTTTCTGGCGGGCACCTTCTTTAAGGTGTTGCTCGTCGGCGTGCAGATCGTTTGGTTCTACATCGCCATTTTTTAAAAACATCTAGGCTCCACGGTTTGCCCTCCTCGTTCTTGGGTATAGTACCAAGAAAAGGAGGGTGTTTTTATGAGTTGAAACCGCTCCACGATCCGGAGCGTCAATCCGCATGAGAGAGGTGTAGCTTCCGATCCGTCCACACCTCGTTGAGCCCCCTACGCCTTAGACACATCGGGTGGGCGGTTTGCGTATGATAGAAGACCACTCCCCCATCTCACCATTCGCAGGAGCTCGCTCCTTTAAAAGAAAGGGTGCAAAGCGATGAAAAAGTATCATTTTGTTGGTATCAAAGGGACTGGAATGAGCGCATTGGCGCAGTTGTACGCACGAATGGGTTATGAGGTGTCCGGATCGGACAGTCAAGAGGTGTTTTTTACAGATGAATTGCTCTCGAATGCGGGGATCACATATATCGGCTTACCGTCGCCAGAACGCGTCGAAAATGTGGATCTAGTTGTTCACTCTTCTGCTTACAGCCATGATCATATTGAGATCAAACGAGCGCTTGAGCTCGGAATTCCGGTCTATACCTATCCAGAATTGCTCGGCCAACTGACCAGAGAGCGTCCCGCGATTCTGATCTCCGGCACGCATGGCAAAACGACGACCACCTCGATGATCGGAGCGTTGCTCACGCACCATGAGCTGGATCCGATGGTGGTCATCGGAAGTAAAAACTATAACATCGGCAGCAATGCGCGGTTCGGAGAAGGGATGCTGGTGGCAGAAGCGTGCGAGTACAAACGGAACTTTTTAAATTACAATCCGCAGATGTTGATCGTCAACAACATCGACTGGGATCATCCAGACTATTTTAAAGATCATGATGATGTTCACCTGGCCTTCCAAGAGCTTGTCGACAAGTTGCCAGCTGACGGTCTGCTCATCGCTTGCGGGGATGACAGTCGATGTCGAATGTTAAAGAGCAAGAGCAAAGTGCTCCTCTTCGGCCTGCAGTCGACCAATGACATCTACGCGAGCAACATCGAAGAGGTGCGCGGCATGTTGCGCTTCGATGTGTGGGAAGGCAGCACACCGCTCGGAACGGTACAATTCAGGTCGCTCGGGCAGCACAATGTTTTGAACGCGCTGGCCACGATCGCTCTCGCCCGCCACATGAATCTATCATTCGAAATGGTAAAAGAATCCTTGCACGAATTTCAAGGCGTATACAGGCGGTTCGACTATTTGGGACGCCTTGGCCAGATGGAGTTTTATGACGACTACGCACATCACCCAAGCGAGATTCAGACAACGCTCCGAGCGGTCAAAAACTCCTTTCCAGAGGAGCGCCTGATCACCGTATTTCAGCCCCACACCTATTCGCGCACGAAAAAATTTCTGCAGGAGTTTGCCGATTCCCTGACCCTTTCAGATGAAGTCCTGCTCGTCAAACTGTTCTCCTCCGCTCGTGAAACAGATCCGGGTGATCAGCTGTCCGAACAATTGGCCGAAGCGATTCGCGAGCGCGGCAAGATGGTGACGTTCGTTGAGGATCTGGAACAAGGCAGCCAATTTTTGCGTCAATATGCAAAAGATAAGCAAGGCATCGTGCTGACGATGGGCGCTGGAAATGTGCGTGGAATCGGCGAAGATTCGATCTCTCTGTTGATCGAGTCGAAATCTGAATGATTCGGGAGAAGAAAAGCTGCCAATTTAGGCGGCTTTTTTGTATTCCCCTCTAAATGCCCGCAGATTCGATTTTGATGTGAAGATGGGCAATTCCATTGCCAATTGAAAATAACGCTATAGAGAAGCAAATAGAAGGGGTGTTTTCTGAACTAATGTCCAGATTATGTAAATTCAGTGCAAGCAACTACCGCTTTCGAGGCGAGATGTTTGAGAAAAAGAAATCGAGCAATAAATATGGCGATAATAACCTGTTATCGCTATAATAGAAACATAAAGAGTTCCAGATGAAAGGAATGGTAGTTATGACAGATTCCAATCGTGATCTCACCATACAGACAGGAACGTACGTTCCTAGTGTAGCACAAGAGATGGGTGTCTTGCACGATGAACATCTGTTCACTCTCTTCCTCAACCGTCCACGTCCAAAACAGTGGTCGAAGATGACCCGTAAAGCATACCACCGCGATCTTGAATCTTTTACCAAGTTTATTGAAGGGACTCCCCTTGCCCAGGTCACCTATGTGCAACTGGTCGAATATTGTTACACCCTGCAGCACTATTCGCCTGCTACACAACAGCGGATGATCAACCTGATGCGATCGCTCTTTCTGTTTGCCCATCGACTCGGCTATATTCAGCGCAACCCGGCCGTCCTGATCGCCGCTCCTCGCGTGCCGATCAGAGCGACGCATAAACGGTCGCTGACCGTCCAAGAAGCGCAGCGCCTATTAGAGACTGCCAAGCGGCTCGATCGCGCTTATCTGATGGTCGTCTTGTTGATCACCACCGGCGTGCGTGTTGAAGAGTTGTGCCAGGGCAACTGGGGGGATCTCTATGAGGATATGCGGGGCAATATCGGGTGGATGGTGCGCGGGAAAGGCGACAAGGATCGACCTGTCTTGATCCGCCCAGACGTTTGGGCGCTGTTGCAAGAGTTTCGCATAAGCAACGGGCTGAGCCCCGATCTCGATCATCGCGACAAAACACCGCTGCTCTTCACCAGACGCTTCACCCGCTATCGGCAGAACGGAGTTCGAGACATGATGTACCGTCTATCAGATGCGGCCGGCCTCTCTCGGCGGATCTCCCCGCATATTTTGCGCCATACGTGCGCTACTTTTTCATTGGAAGCGGAAGCCCCGCTCCTGCAGGTGCAGCGTCAGATGGGGCACGAAAGCTTGCGCACCACCGAGCGATATCTCCATGACATCCGCGAGCTGTCCGAAAGTGCCGGTGCTTATATCAACCAGGTGACATTGTAAGCGAGTCGACGTTAACGAGCGCCCACGTGGGATTGATCGAATTCGAGCGCTTCATCCAATCGCTCGCTCAGATTTGCAATCGCAGGGTTCCAGCGGTGAACCGCTCCGAATCCGCTCTCTACCAGTAAAACGCTCGAACCACCAGCTTTCGGATCAATCGAAACACACCTGCGTCCCAGCGAAACGAAAACGATCTGCCCGGGACTTCTTCAACGAGCGGCTACAACTTTACATTCGGCTCTGAAATTGAAAGTCGTATCTGAACAAATAGATGATTCACTTGCATACAATCTATTTTCCCATAATTATATTATGTGAAGTTGAGTTGATTCTTTTCAAACCATCCAATCACAATCAAAAAAGCCAGCTTCCCCGATCGATCGCGAGGAAGCTGGCTTTTTAGTCGTTCAAGACCTACTGTCACTTTACAAAGATCGATTCACAGAGCGTTTGCGCTCCGATCGAGCGTCCAGCGATTCCCCCGCTTGCCCGCTTCGGTCAACTGCCAACCTTTATGATCAAAATATCCATTCAGCGCTGAACTTGCGGGGCAAAGCGCATCAAAGCCTTGACAGGCAATCTCTGTCAACATTTTCTGCAGGAGATCATTACCTCTGTATCGCTCTGCCACCGCGAACTGATAAACTGAGACTCTCCCATTTTTCTTCGGAAAGAAACGCAGTGCGCCGATGATTTGATCATCTTCAATGGCCAGTAAGAGTTGCCTGCGCTGGACAGCAGCTCGCACACCATCCGGGCAAAGAAATTCGGGTGAGATCCCCGGATGTTCTTCTGCACGAACGTGCGTTGCAAAAAATCGAACAACATCGTTGGCAAAAACTCGCGGTGCTAAACCGATTTGGATCATCTGCAACATACTCCACGATTTTGTGATTTCGTCTACCTTCTGTAGAGCGCTTCTCGAAACGCTCTTCCACCTCTGCAAGCTTCCGCAATGTTGAAACGAGATCGTTTCAGTTAAATGATAACATAATAAATATTATGGAAACTACAATCGGTTGCTACGCATCGATTCGCACAAAATCGATGCAGCATGATCGGTGCGCGAGATCTGAGCGTTTCGCGTGGCAGCTCCGTTTATGCTCTAGCTCTACTCCTTCCAAAGCAGCTGCTCAACATATGCTAAAATCTCTTCTCCGATCTTATACGGCTCCAGTTTCAGCTGCTCCAACTCCACACGCGTTTTCTCGATCAGCTCGGCGCGCTCAGCAGACCCTTGCTCCTTCGCCAACATCTGGAGCGCCAACAGACCTAACTCCCCCTCACGGCTCAGTTTCATCAACCACGGGTCGATCTCCGTTACCAGCTGTCGATTGGTGATCGCTTTGCTCAGGTTCTTTCGCAGATCGCGAAGCTCCTCAAACTCTTTTCGCAATCGCTCTTTGTCACCCGCATCGACCAACGCCTTAAACTTCGGATTCCATTTATCATCGGCAATGATCGACCGACGAGAATAATCTGTAAATTTATTGAATAGTTCTGTACGCTCGATACCGGATAGAGATGATAGGCTCTCCACATACGCTTTTTGCGGATCATAGGAGGCTGGATGATCTAAATATTGTCCGATCGAATACAGGGCAGGCTTGGATGATTCCAACTGCACCATCGTGTTGGCCAGCAGACCGGTCACATGTGTTTGCAGATCGTTGGAGCGATGCTCAAGCGGTCCGAAAAACAGCTTCGGCGCTTGCTCAACTTCGTACGTATAATCGTTGATCGGATAGTGATCCCAGACCAGAGGCTTGCGGCCGAGCAGCTGTGCCGCTTTATCCGCGTCGGCAGCTTCAATTTTTTTGGAGAGGATCTCCGGGCCTGTCCAGATCACTTCGATCGATCCTTCCAACTGCTCCCTCAAAGTCACCCAATAGCTGTTCTCCTTGACGCCATAATATTGGGTCGGCATAAACCACAGCTGAAAGTTCGAATCTTTTTTCCGAACCTCCTCAAGAAGCGAGTTCGCAAGCGTCACATGAGCTTGCGCATAATTGGTGCCATAGGTCCCGCGATCTTTGTCTGACAACCCCCCCTGCGCCTGGTCGAATGACAGCAGGATCGTGTCCACGCCAAGCTTTCGCAACTGCTCCGTCTTGGCGAACAACTTCTGTTGATCTTCTTCCGATGAATAATTGATCGCCTTGCTCTTCATCTCCGCCGAATTGGAACTGCTCTGGCTGGAAAGCGAGAGCCCTGGCGAGATCGAATAGACAAATCTCAAACCGCTCTCCTTGGCTTTCTGAATCAGTTCCTTTAGCTTGGACGCCTGCTCCTCCGGATAAGGCAGAGCCCAGTCAACACGTTGAAACGGATCATTTGCTGGCGCGTATACGTATGTATTGTAGCGGTTGCTTGACATGAACTCAAACATGGACAGACGCTGTTCGTGCGTCCAAGATGCCCCGTAAGTTCCTCCTTCGATGACCCCACGGATGGCGAAAGACGCAGAGGCTTGCTGTTTCTCCTGCTGCTGTTTCAACTGGTCTGCCGAATTCGCCGCAGGAGAAGTGACGGCGGTCGCTTCGCCTTTTTTCTCGTCGTATCGCTGCGTGAGATACCAAGCGCCGCTCGTTCCCAACAACGCGACGAGGACTCCGGTCCAGACAATCGCTCTTTTGTTCACCCTTCTCCCCCATTCCTACACTCTTTTACTGCTTCCTTTACTACCTTAGCAAGAATAAGAAAAAAGCACCACCCAAAAAAGCGAATGGCGCCCGTTTTTTTCAGATTTTTTCGCTTATTACCAATTCTGAGTGAACATAAAAAATCTTATGACAACCAAAACCTCAAATTGACTGTCATTTGGTCTGAAATTTCAGACTTATGATGCGCTATCGTAATTGTGTCTCCACTTGACGATCCACCCATCATGTACCGCTTCAGGCTCGCCTGTTTCGTAGCCGAGAGCTTTTAAGATACATGTATATTTTTCCACTTGGTCCAGCTTGGGCATCGTCATGCTCACCTGCCAGTTCGCCATATCCACCCTCGATCGCCTCCTTCGCGTTCGATCCAAGAAATACCGCCTTGCTCGTCCTTTCGATCTATGGTTCGAGTCAAATTCTCGATCATTCACCATATTGTGCAGGGAATCGATGAGATATCGAATTCGGCCCTCCTCTCGCTCTCACAGTTTCAGCAACGATTCCTTCCTTTATATAGACGAGCATTCCCCGCATTTGGTTACAGATTTTACAAAAAAAAGACCTCCGCTCAAGAGGTCTTGGGGCGATCGATCAGAATCGATGCGTGATCGATCATATTTCTATGTACTTCCAGCGAAAGTCGCTCAACATTGTGAGCTCGGGATGCTTTCATCGTAGATCGAAAATCCTTCGCTCTCCTCATAATCGATCACAAGATCCTGTACGAGTGTCGCCGTCTTCGCGCCAAACAGGAACAAAATGCCCGACTCCATCACTTGCGTATCTCTGTGTGTTGGCTCATCCAGAGCCAATTTATAGGTAGGACCGCCTCAGCCCGGCAACACATAGATGCGCACGCCCAACTGCTCGCCATCCTTTTCGGCCAGCATTTCCTTCATCCGCTCCACCGCAACGTCGCTCACATCGATGATCATTTTGTTCTCACCTCACTTTGAGTGTAGCACAATCTCACCGCAAGATCAGCTTCCTGCCTTGCCCGAACCTCGCTCCTCAGGAAGACGAAAAGACCACCGCAAGCGGTGGATCCGCTCACGGTGGTCGGTGTGGTGCCTTACAGCTTCTCGATCACCTTGTCGATCAAGCCGTACTCTTGCGCTTCCTGGGCTGACAGCCAGTAGTCGCGATCCATGTCGGACGCCACTTTGTCATATGGCTTGCCGGAGCGCTCAGCAAGGACGGTGGTCAACAGCTTTTTCGTGCGCAGCATGCGTTCCATTTGAATCTCCATGTCGGACGCTTGCCCCTGTGCTCCACCGAGCGGCTGGTGGATCATGATCTCTGCGTTCGGCAGTGCGATCCGCTTGCCATCTGCGCCTGCTGCCAGCAAGACAGCTCCCATCGAGGCTGCCATGCCGAGGCAGATCGTCGATACATCAGGTTTGATGTATTGCATCGTGTCATAGATCGCCATGCCGGCAGACGTCGAACCGCCCGGTGTATTGATGTAGAGATGAATGTCTTTGTCCGGATCATCAGCCGCGAGGAACAGCAACTGTGCGATAATCGAGTTGGCCACGTTATCGTTAATCTCGGTACCTAAGAAGATGATGCGATCTTTTAACATCCGTGAGTAGATGTCATAGGAACGCTCTCCCATGCTGGTTTGTTCCACGACGTACGGAACTAGATTCATCAGTATGTACCTCCCTGTCGATGCGCGAAACTATGTAGCAAGGCTTTGCAGCACAACCATTTATCTGGAAAAACGACCTGACAGGTTGCCCCGTCGCATTTCCCTGTTCACCTCGCGCTTTTGCAATACTTTGCGCATCGTAAAAATATAGTAGTACGTTCTTCAATCTTTGTCAAAATGAGACTGCTGTGCCGATCGATCCGTTCAGAAGCTCAAGCCTCCATCGACAGACAGCACCGCACCATTGATGAAGCTCGCCTCATCTGATGCCAAAAACAGATAGGCGTTGGCAATATCTCGCGGTTGACCGAGCCTGCGCAACGGCGTCTGCTCCTTCATCAGCTGCAAGACCTTTTCCGGCACCTTTTCGGTCATCGCCGTCGCAACAAATCCCGGGGCGACCGCGTTGACCCGCACACCTTTTGGCCCGAGCTCTTTCGCCCACGTTTTGGTCATCCCGATCACGCCCGCTTTCGTCGCCGCATAGTTGGTCTGGCCGACGTTCCCGTACAGAGCGACGACAGACGCCGCGTTTAGAATCACGCCTTCCCCTTGGGCGATCATCACCCCTGCCACCGCTTGCGTGCAGAGAAAGACGCCGGTCAGGTTGATCCCGATCACCCGTTCCCACTGTGCTTGTTCCATCTTGACCAGCCAACCATCGCGCGTGATGCCCGCGTTGTTCACCAGAATGTCGACGCGGCCGAAAGCTTCGACTGTGCGCGTAACGAGCTGGTTCACATCGTCTGCAGCCGATACGTCCGCTTTTACAAAATGCGCCTGTGCACCGAGCGCTCGAACCTCTTCGACTGTCGAGGTTCCGCTGTGCTCATCAAAGTCGGCAATGATCAGCTTCGCACCGTTTTTGGCGAACAGCAGCGCCGTCTCTTTTCCGATCCCGTTTGCCCCGCCGGTGATGATCGCAGTCTTATCGGCTAACCGCATCTGCCACTCCCCCTTGCATTTATATGTTGATGCTTTGATTATAGCACGACCTTCTCACATGCGCGGAAACTGTCCGAACGCTCGCCAGCATTGAGAAAATAAGAACTTACGTTTGTATCTATTACCAACCTGTGGTATAATTCTTTCAACAATCAATCTGCGAACATATTTTCTCATTCTGATAACCTACTCATACCCTGTAGTCGAGGAGTGTATTTGACATGATAAAGCTATCGAAGCGTCAGCAAGAGATCATGGAGTTCATCAAGAGAGAAGTAAAAGACAAAGGGTACCCACCGTCCGTTCGCGAGATTGGCGAAGCGGTCGGTCTCGCTTCCAGTTCTACCGTGCACGGCCATCTGGCACGCTTGGAACAGAAGGGGCTGATTCGCCGCGACCCGACCAAGCCACGAGCGATCGAAGTGCTCGACTTGGATCAGTCGACCGACTCTCGCTTTGAATATTCGACTGTGATGGCGCCGATCGTCGGCCGCGTGACCGCAGGCACGCCGATCACCGCGATCGAAAATGTCGAGGATTATTTCCCGCTGCCGACCCGTTTTGTCGGTGACAACAACGTCTTCCTGCTAAACGTTGTCGGAGAGTCGATGATCGATGCGGGCATCTATGATGGCGATCTCGTGATCGTCCGCCAACAGGCGACCGCCCTGAACGGCGAGATCGTCGTAGCGATGACCGAAGATGACGAAGCGACCGTCAAGCGGTTTTATCGAGAAGCTGATCATATCCGCCTGCAACCGGAGAATCCGACCATGGAAGCGATGCGCTATGCAAACGTTTCCATCCTCGGCAAAGTGATCGGCGTTTTCAGAGAGATCATGTGATTGAACGATAAAAAGCCCCGTCCATCGGACGGGGCTTTTGCTGTTTAGTATGTGGTCAGGTACTGCGTGCGCTCCCATTCGTGAACGGTCGTGCGGAACATATCCCACTCGATTTGCTTCGCTTCCACAAAGTTCGCGATCACGTGCTCGCCGAGCGCTTTGACGATCACCTCGTCAGCCAACAGCTCATCGATCGCCTCTTTCAGCGAGGAAGGCAAGGAGTGAATGCCAGCTTCGAGACGCTCTTCTTCGTTCATCACGTAGATATTGCGGTTCACTGGGTCTGTCAGCTGCAGTTCGCGGCGGATGCCATCCAGACCTGATTGCAGCATCGCAGCCAACGCGAGGTACGGGTTGCACGCCGGATCTGGGTTGCGCACCTCGATGCGGGTGGAAAGACCGCGCGATGCCGGAATGCGAACGAGCGGCGAACGGTTTTTCGCAGACCATGCGATGTAGCAAGGCGCTTCATAGCCAGGAACCAGACGTTTGAACGAGTTGACCGTCGGGTTGGTGATCGCAGTAAAGCCGCGAGCATGCAACAGCACGCCAGCCAGGAAATGTTTTGCCGTCTGAGACAAGCCCAGCTCATCCTTGTCGTCGAAGAACGTGTTCACTTTGCCGTTGAACAGGGACAGGTGGCAGTGCATGCCCGAGCCGCTGATGCCAAAGATCGGCTTCGGCATGAACGTCGCGTGCAGGCCGTGCTTGCGAGCGATCGTTTTCACCACCAGCTTGAAGGTCATGATGTTATCTGCTGCGGTGACAGCATCTGTGTATTTGAAGTCGATCTCATGTTGGCCAACAGCGACTTCATGGTGAGAAGCTTCGATCTCAAAGCCCATCTCTTCCAGCGTCAGCACGATCTCACGGCGGCAGTTTTCACCGAGGTCGACCGGTGCGAGGTCAAAGTATCCGCCTTGGTCGTTCACCTCAGTCGTGATGTTTCCTTGCTCGTCAAGCTTGAACAGGAAAAACTCCGGTTCCGGACCTACGTTCATCGTGTCGAAGCCCATCGCTTTTGCCTCTTCCAGCGCGCGCTTCAAGGTGGAGCGCGGGTCGCCTGGGAACGGGGTGCCGTCCGGCATGTAGATGTCGCAGATCAGGCGGGCTACCTTGTAGCCTTTCTCTGTCTCCCACGGGAAGATCAACCAGGTGTTCAGGTCCGGATACAGGTACATATCGGACTCTTCGATGCGAACGAAGCCATCGATGGAGGAACCGTCAAACATCATCTTGTTGTCCAGCGCTTTGTCAAGCTGAGACACCGGAATCTCTACATTCTTGATGACGCCAAGCAGATCGGTGAATTGCAGGCGGATATACCGCACGTTCTCTTCTTTCGCCATGCGTTTGATGTCTTCTGTGCTGTAGTTCATTTCTGGTTCTCCTCCTTAGGCTCCACCCTCATAGGAATGAATGCTCTATATTGTTTTAGTGGAAAAACCGCGACAGATCGCCAGCATTAAACGGGTTGTGCCCCTGCATGCCCGGACGACGCAGCATTTCCTGTTTCAACCTTTCGCGAAGCTCGCGATCGGTCAGATCGCGTTTCGCATCTTGAGCCACTCTCTCCGCCTGTTCTTTCTTTGTATCAGGCAGGAGGCTTGAAGCGGTCTTGGCAGGCCCAAGCACCGTCTTGATCCCTGCAATATTCAGCCCTTGGTCGATCAGCCGCTTGACTTCGAGCAAGCGTTCCACGTCATTAAAGGAAAACAATCGTTGATTTCCTTCTGTGCGCGCCGGCTGTACCAAGTTATGTTGCTCATAGTAGCGAATTTGCCGGGCAGTGAGATCGGTTAGCTTCTGGACGATGCCAATCGGAAAAAGGGCGAGATTGCGTCTGAGTTCATCGTTCATTCACATCAACGCCTCTCCTGTGATAGCCATATTATATGCCGTGTCAAGGATAGGTGTCAACGCATGTAAGGAAATCTGACATAGATTTTTTTCTGGCTCACCGGCCAACAGCAAAAGACCATACTCAAAGCGACTGACGTCACTTTTAACATGGTCTTTTCTGATGTTCCGTATGACAACTGTTACAGCAGTCCTTTCTCTTTCAGCGCTGCAACTGCAGAAAGCACAGCCACTTTCGCATGCGCATAGGTCAGACCGCCCTGCAGATAGCCGATGTACGGCTCGCGAATCGGTCCATCGGCAGACAGTTCGATCGACGAGCCCTGAATGAACGCTCCTGCCGCCATGATCACCTCATCCGCGTAGCCGGGCATCGCCCACGGTTCCGGCTTGACATGCGAATCGACCGGGGCTGCCGCTTGGATCGATTGGCAAAACGAGATCAACCTCTCCCGCGTGCCGAGCTGAACCGCTTGGATGATGTCTGTGCGCGGCGCTGTGGAGGCTGGATGTGTGACCAATCCGAGCTCTTCGAATAGCGCAGCAGCAAAGACGGCACCTTTCACCGCTTCCCCGACCACGTTGGGTGCCAAAAAGAACCCCTGGAACATCGTGCGGTTGGTTCCGAGCATCGCGCCCTGCTCCGCTCCGATGCCAGGCGCCGTCAGACGGCAGGCAGCGCGGTGCACCAGATCGGCGCGTCCAGCTACATACCCACCGCTGTGCGCCAAGCCGCCGCCAGGATTTTTAATCAGCGAACCGACGATCAGGTCTACGCCCACTTCTGTCGGTTCACGCCGCTCCGTAAATTCGCCGTAGCAATTGTCGACGAAGACGATCACATCCGGCTTGATCCCTTTGACGAAGCGCACCATCTCCCCGATCTGCTCGACCGAAAAGGAGGAGCGCCACGAGTAGCCCGCCGAGCGCTGAATGCCGATCATCTTCGTGTTCGGTTTGATCCGCTTTGCAGCGAGTTCGTAGTCGACCTGATCGCCTTTTAGCGGCACCGAGTCGAAGGAGATACCATACTCTTTCAACGACCCCTCCCCCGACTCTCCGCGGACGCCGATCACCTCTTCCAACGTGTCATACGGCTTGCCTGTCAGGTAGAGCAACTCATCGCCTGGGCGCAAAACACCATAGAGCGCCAGCGCGATCGCATGCGTTCCCGAGACGATGTGTGGGCGAACCAATGCAGATTCTGCTCCGAACGCTTTCGCATAGACGCGCTCAAGCACTTCTCGACCTGCGTCGTTATGGCCGTACCCGGTCGAAGAGGCAAAATGAAAATCGCTCACCCGCTCCTCTTGAAACGCTTGGAGCATCTTCGCTTGGTTGTAGACGACCGTATCGTCGATCAGAGCAAACTGTTCGGAAATCTTCTTTTCAATCTTGGCGGTGAGCTGAAGCCAAGTCGGATTTTGTAAGAGTTGCAACAAGGACAAAGCACGTCTCTCCCATCTCTAAAACGTCCTTTTCACTATACCATAAAAAATCGGTGCAGATCTCCTAGCGACTGAACGGTTCCACTCGCTCTCAACGCACCACTTTCGATCACCATCACATCGGCTGTCCCCAGTAGATCGATCTGTTCAATCTGGTGTGTGCTGATGATCACGACCGAATGTTGCGACAACCGTTGCAGCAGATGGCGAAAGTAGAGCATCTCTTCTAGGTCTAGATGTTCGAACGGCTCATCCAAGATGCAGATCGGAGGGTCGTGAATCACCGCTTGAATAAGTCCGACCTTTTGCAATTCACCCCCGGATAGATGGCGGAGTTTTTTCTTGCGCAGAGAATGCAAGCGAGTGCCTGTGATCATCTCTTCGACTCGACTTCTCACCCGCGAAGGGGGGATACCTTTATGGATTGCCGTATTTTTTATGAATTGTTCAACCGTCATTTGCGGATAGCCGGTGAACTCTTGAGGCAAATAGCCGATCAATCTGCGCACCTCTTCGATTGATAAAACTTTCCGATGCCTTCCCAACTGTGGTTGTATGCTCGACTGAGTGAACAGAATCTCCCCGCAACTCGGCGGGATCACTGTGGTCAGCAATTTGAGCAACGAGCTTTTGCCAGCTCCATTGCGGCCGATCACAAAAGTGACCCCCGTCGTAAAGGTATGTTGAATCTGATCTAAGATCGTCATCGATCCGATGCTGTACCCAACGCTCTTTACCAGAATCCGCATGTTCAAACGCTCGTTCCCACCCATCGCTTTTTGTTGTAAAAGAGACTGAGCAACAGCAAGATGATCCCGAATGCTACCCATCTGGATTCAAGAAAATACAGATCACCAGGTGCTGAGAACAGGTCGAAGACTTTTAAATGTTCATGAAACAGCACCTCAATCGACCATACCAAGAGACAACAGCCGATCGCAGCTTTTGTAGACAACAAAGTGGCAATGACGAAACAGGTGACACCGAAAAATAGCATTGGAATCGACCATGACAACAAAAGTCCACCGATTGATGCGCTTTCTGAACCGATCAGCGATGCCAATGGTACAGAAACGATCATATGAAATCCGACCACGAGTACAAAGCGAGCACTCAATTGTTGCATCAGGGTGTAAGCGCTCAACTTTTCCAAGATTTCCATTCCCTCATTTTTTGGCCAAAAAGCATAGGAGACCGAAAGAATCATGATCAATGTTGTTAAACTTACCCATTTGATCAGCACGAAGATTGGAGGCTCAAGCGGCAGGTATGTGATGGTGCCGACTGTTGAAAGAGCCATCAGCAACGCTGTCAACAGCCAGCTGCGACCTCCATATACGTTCCACTGAGCAAGGAAGAGGTTGCACAACTTGCGCAGTGTCAGTCGCTCCCGATGATAGGCTTCTAGTTCAGCCCGCAATGCTGTCTGTTGCGGAGCTACACTTGCTTTTACGCTAGAAATAAGCTGTAAGCTCTGCTCCAAAGTCGGCACCGGAATCGTGAATCTTTCCATGCGTCCGCTCCAACTGCGCTCTAACTCTTCTAGTTCTTCCTCCAAAACCTCTTCCTCTTCAAGCTCAAAAAACGGATTTTGATCCTTCACCTTCTACCCACCTCCGCTCGTATGTCCTCTTCTCGCAAGATGCACTCCAATTTTTTTAACCCACGGCCGACTTGCGTCTTGATCGTATTGATCGGTAAATCGACGACTGAGGCAATCTCGCTATACTTCAAATCTTGATAGAAGCGCAGGTACAAAACGGTGCGATACATGATCGGCAGTTGATTCAACGCATCGATCATCCACTGACGTTCCACTTGTCTTTCGATTAGATTTGCAACCTGTGAAGTTTGTTCACGAGGCGGCGCTTGCAGCGACTCTTTTCGAAAAGAAGCCTTCTTCCAATAATCTTTGCAAGCGTTGGTTGCAATTTTATACAACCAAGGTTTAAACCTTTGCGGGACGATCCCCTGCTGCCCCTGTTGATAGATCGCAACAAACGTCTCCTGCACCAAGTCTTCCGCTACTTTCTCATCGAGCGTCAGCCGATAAAGGTACCCAAACAGCGGCTTGTGGTACCGAATGATGATCATGTCGAGCGCCGCATCGTTGCCTGACGCAAGTTCCAACATGTATTCTTCATCCTGCAAAGCGGGTCCCCCCTAGCGTTCCTTTCTTGCAAACCAAACGATCGTCGCTGTCCCGAGGAGCAAAGCAAGCAAGAGAAAGAAAAGTCGATTGTACAAAATCCAAGTGTCACTGCTGCTAGCAAGTTCATGATGGAAAGCAAAATACCTGACCCCAGTAAAGTGAAGAATCACTCCCGAAAAAGGCCCGAGCAAGCCTCTTGCCAAAGCAAAAAACAGCCAAAACATCAACCCGAGCAACAATCCACCCAGCGAGTGTTTCACAAGCACTGTTCCCAATCCCACGACTCCGGTACAGGCTAGATATACAGGCATGACAAACAGGAGCTCCTTCCAAATCGGAAGGGACATCTGGAAGGAATACGCCACCGAAAGCAAACACATCGTGAGTGAGAACAGCACCCAGCCAAACAGAAAACGCTCAAGGAGTACCTTCCATCGCCATTGCGGATAAGTGAAGATCAGTTCTAAAAACTTCGAATCGAAGTCAACTTTACTCGACCACTGCATGTAGCAGATCAGGAACAAAACACCTACTGTTTCATAGAGCAGGGAAATCGCATCACGCTCAAGCTGTCCCAATCTACCAGTCGCATACACAGTGAGCAAAAAGAGAGCGAGCATTCCGTAAGCTGACCACGAGCGGAAAAAGAGTCGCCAGAACAGTAGATGACGAGCTATCAGTCCATTCATCATAATTCTTCAGTCTGTCGATAAAGTTTTAACGCTTCTTCCAAATCAAACTCATCCGGTGTTTTGCTACGATCAAATTGTTTGTACAAGAAGCTGACCACTCGCTTAAATTCTGTCCTGTCCTTTATGTCATACTCGCCTAGAACATCGATCAACTTTTCGACTCGCTCGCGCAGAACAGCGTTGTCTTGCGAACCAGAAGCCGAAGTGGAAGTCCAGTAGCTGCTCTCTCGATAGAAATCGGCAAAATGAGTGTGCGTGACCCTGTCCTGAAAATGATTGCGCACCACCCACTTCATCGCCTGTACGAAAAGGTCTCGATCATAAGCCGGCTTGGATATTTCCCCCCAGCTCATACCGTTCGCAAACGGTAACTGCACCAGATAATCGGTCTTGTAGTAGTAGTTCTCTTCCTTGATGCGCAACGCCCACGCTCCCCATTTTTGCACCAGCGGATCATCATATACTGGGTCGGCAAAACCAGGGGCACTGATCACAAATACAGTTTGTGGGACCAACTCATCGCCCAACCATTGCTCAAGAAATTTCCAGCCAGACACTTTTTCTTCCACTCGCTTTACCGCTAGTTCAATCAGATCGGGGTGCGCGACCACCCGAATCCCACTCACTGAACGCTCGGTCAAATTTCCAGATAGGAGTATCAGATCTGTGCTTCGCCCAGAAAATGTCATTTCATCCTGTTGAGCGATCGACATGACAAGCGGATTCTTGGTCGGCATCTCGCTTTCAATCTTCACCGTAAAATCGGTGGGACTCGGCTCCCGCTCTGACACCTTGTACAGAACAGCGTTAAAATAGCGACCGTTGTGCGCATATGCTTTCCATAATGATCGCTTCCCGATCAAAGGATACCATCCGCTCGATTTGCTCAAATTGATCCGATCAGGTTCTGCAAATGAGCTTTCGGCCATCAGGTCGTCACTTGTTTGTTGAATGCTTCCTTCATACTGGAGGGTCAGGTGTAACGGCTGCTCAGCAGCGATCGGCTCAGGGAACATGACCGCGATCTGATCCCCCTCCTGCTCCCACTCGATTTCTCCTGCGTTTTCGGCAACCAAATCAGCAATTTTCAGACTCCCTAACAAGGTGAGATCAAGGCGCTTCGTTCTCTCTTTGCCATGATAAGTGACGGTCAACATCGCCTTTGCCTTGATCTGATCGCCTCCGAACAACCGCACTTCAAGATTGGTACGATCCATCGTAAAGCTCGTGTCAGCTCGATCGTTCATGCCTGCAACAAAAGATCCGGTGTCCTCCTCGACCATTCTCTCCTCAACAAATTCCCTATGACTCTTCATTTTCTCCTCGAAAGCCTCATATCGAAATGTGGCGAGCGTCGTGCCCGCAATGAAGACCACAAGCAACATTGACCAACCCCTTCGGCGCTCCCAGACCTCCATGCGAAAAATGCGGTAAACGCTTAACAAAAGCAGTAAAAAGCACACACCGGTCAAAATGGCGGCAGTCTGATGCACCCAAACCTCTGGAAATCGCCCTGCTAACTCGAACACATCCTCGAATGGGGAAAAATAGTACACCGAATCATATGGAGCCAAAAGTCGCCATTTCGGATTCCAAGAGGAAACTCCAGTGATGTTAAGTTGAGCCCAAACCATCACACCCCAAAGTGCTGTCAGCAGCAAATAGACGAAGCGACTGCGCATTGCATGTCCCAGCAAAAAACCGAGCGAGGAATAGAACAGCATCCCGCCTCCGACATTTAGCAACACGTAGATCATGTGTTGGAACCAATCCAGAAGACCATAGCTGCCTAAGCCAAACCAACTACCGCAGACAATCAATGTGATCGAAGTGATCACGCCCACATAAGACTGCAGCACTATCCACTTGCCGAACAACCAGACATCGTTTTTTACATTCCACGCAAGAAACAGCTGTTCAAAACCGCTCACTCGATCCTTACGCGCAAGATGCACGCCGGCCCACCCGGACACAATCAAGAGCACCCACAACGTGTATTGTCGAAACAACATCTCATAAAAATAACCGGCACGCGGTTCAGGGACTTCCGCCATCACATAATACCCGATCGCCCCCGCCCAAAAGAGCGCGTACAAAATCAAAAAACTGATCGCCACCCTGTTTCGCAAAAGCAACAGACCTTCGAAGCGTATGACTTTCAGCAATTTACGCATGGGCAACCCCCTTCAAGATCGCCATATAACCGTCTTCTATGGACGGTTTGACAAGCTTCGTCTCATACGGAGGCGGCTCTTGTGCCAACACGCGCAAGATCAGATTGTTCTGCTCTTTTCTCGAAGCGAGAATGATATGATTTTTTTCGAACTCCTCATAATGACTCGCTGGTATCCCCACTTCGTAGACGAACCCGTCAGCCAGTGACGCAAGCTCTGACAACGAGCCTTTAAACTCCAGCTCTCCTTGTAAGAGCACAGCCGCTTGTTCACAACTCAACTCAATATCGCTTACGATATGTGTAGAAAGCAAGATCGTTCGCTGCTCGCCAAGGCTCGCGATCAGATTGCGAAAGCGGATTCGCTCTGCCGGATCAAGCCCAGCAGTCGGTTCATCGACGATGATCAACTTGGGTTCACCAAGCAGAGCTTGCGCGATTCCAAGCCGCTGTTTCATACCGCCAGAATAACTTTTCACTTTTTTCTTTGCACATTCTTCCAAGTTGACTTCAATCAGCACACGCTCAACCTCACGTTTGCGCGCTCGTTTATCCAACACCCCTTTCATCGAAGCCGCATACTCCAAAAATTCCTCACCGGTAAATTGTAGCGGCAAGTTGACCTGTTGCGGGAGATAGCCGAGCATTTGGCGCACCTGGTGCCCCTCCGTTCGCAAGTTCAAACCATGCACAAACACTTCGCCTTCCTCATAGGCGAGCAGCGTGCTCAAAATTTTGATCAACGTCGTCTTCCCCGCTCCATTTGGGCCAAGAAGTCCAAATAGTCCCCGCTCTAGCGTTAGGTCGATCCCCTTTAACGCTTGGAATTTGCCATATGATTTTCGCAACCCTGCGATTTCTAGCGTTACCATGAATTCTCCTCTCCGAACATGTTCATTCCCAATGTTTGCATTTGTGATCACACTATTTACACGACTTCACAGCATAAAAAGTTTCATCGAAGGGTCGAAAAATATGAAAAATCAAGATTGACCGCACGCGGTCAGCTCGCCTATTCTTGTATTAATCTTCCAAAGGAGGCATCGCGATGATCCGAGCCATCATCTTCGACTTTGACGGATTGCTGGTCGACACGGAGACACCGTGGTACGAAGCACTGCTTGCAGTCTACCAAGAACATGACGCTCACCTTCCGCTAGACACCTATCTGCAGTGCGTCGGCACGAGCCTCGAACAGTTCGACCCTTACAAACATTTGGCGACCTGTATCGGTCGCTCGCTCGATTTAGATGCGATTCGGAGGAGAACTTCCGAAAAACATGCGCAGATCATGGAACAGGTCGGCCTGCGCCCCGGCGTGGAAGCATACTTGGATCAAGCAAGATCGCTAGGACTCAAGGTCGGCCTCGCTTCCAGCTCCAAGCGAGAATGGGTGGTCGGCTATCTGGAGCGCTTCCGCATTCGAGAGCATTTTGAAGTGATTCGGACTGCCGATGATGTCCAAAAGGTCAAACCTGATCCGGAGCTGTATCGATCCGCGCTGCAGGCACTCGGCGTCGATCATTCGCACGCGCTCTCGTTTGAAGACTCCCTCAATGGTCTTCGCGCTGCCAAAGCTGCTGGTATGCACTGCGTCATCGTCCCCAACTCGATCACCCAGCATCTCGCATTTGCAGGGCACAGCTATCGGTTGGAGTCGATGTCCGCCCTGCCGTTGCAAATGGTGATCGAACAGGTTCTGCGCGCAGAAGTGCAATGATCACCCTGCTCGATCGCCGGTTTCCAATGCAAGAAGGAGCACCCGAGGGTGCTCCTTCTTTCGCTGCTCTCATCATCTCTTTTTCTCTATTGCTTTCAGTATAATCTGATGATTCCATAAAGTCAATAAGTTTCCTATTGAAAAAATTCTACTCTGTATCTAATTCGCCTAAATAAAATAACCCCCGGAATTTAACAACATTCCAGGGGTTATTCGACGACCTCTATTGTAACGTCGAATCGGTCATATCGAAAATCATCTGATCACTTCGCTTCGCCTGCTTGCTCACCTTCACTGCTTGTGGTTCGCCAATCAGGTGAGCGCGCAGCTCTTCTGCCAACCACTGGGGAACTTCCGCGTGCAAGAACGTGCCCAGCTCACGGTGCTCCTCCTGAAACAGGCGTCCTTCGCGATATACTTTGGCCACCAGCGCACTTTCCTTGTATGGCACTTCCGCCCGGACGATCAGATGTCGAACCCCGACCAGATCGTCGATCTTCTCCATCATATCCTGCACGCCATCCCCCTGCAGGGCAGAGAGGCGGATCGTCTCCGTCGCGTTCGGATCATTGCCGATCCAAGTTCCCGGCACGAGGTCAATCTTATTGAATGCGGTCAGGACCGGCCGGTTCAGCACATCCAGCTGTGCGAGCACCTGATAGACGGTCTCCATCTGCACATCGCAGTTCGGGTGCGACGCATCGACCACATGAACGATCAGATCTGCCTCTGCCGTCTCTTCCAATGTCGAGCGAAACGCTTTGACCAAGGAATGCGGCAGCTGTTGAATAAAGCCGACCGTATCGGAGAAAATCGCCGTCTTACCATCTGGCAGTTGCACTTGGCGCGTCGTCGTATCCAGCGTGTCGAACAGTCGGTTGCGCCCTTCTGCCACCTCTTTGCTGCCCGTCCCGTACCGCTCGACGATCTTGCGCATCAACGTCGATTTGCCCGCGTTTGTGTAGCCGACAAACGCGATCACCGGCACTTCTTGCTTTTTCCGCCGTTGGCGATGCAGCTCGCGATGCTTTCGCACCTCGTCCAACTGGCGACCAAGCTCGACCAATCGGCGATGGATATAGCGGCGATCCGTTTCCAACTTGGTCTCACCCGGTCCGCGAGTCCCCACACCGCCGCCCAATCGCGACATCGAAACGCCACGGCCGGTCAAGCGCGGCAGCAGGTAGTTGAGCTGGGCGAGCTCCACCTGAAGCTTGCCTTCTCTCGTCCGCGCGCGCAAGGCGAAGATGTCGAGGATGATCTGCGTCCGATCGAGCACGCGGCAAGGCAAAGCCGCTTCCAGGTTGCGCACATGTTTCGGCGATAGTTCTGCGTCAAAAACGACGAGATCTGCTCCCAGCTCCTCAATCACCGCGCACA
Organism: Tumebacillus lipolyticus; assembly: GCF_042682745.1. NCBI lineage: Bacteria > Bacillati > Bacillota > Bacilli > Caryophanales > Alicyclobacillaceae > Tumebacillus > Tumebacillus lipolyticus. The sequence goes on from NZ_JBHUIO010000002.1 coordinate 355,325, forward strand.
GCTCGGCTAGCTTCCCACTGCCGATATAGGTTGCCGCATCGGGAAGACCTCGATTTTGCACCACTTCTGCGATCACGTCAGCCCCTGCGGTCTCGACCAGTCCGCGGAGCTCCTCGAACGCCATCGTCCAGATTTCATCTTCCTGCTTGTTCAAGCGCAGTCCGACGAGCACCGCTCGTTCTGTTCGGTTCTGCTGCTCATTTATTTCATGCATAGTATCATCCCTTTTTCTGTTCTTCTTCGTTATTTTACACCGCGGCGCATCCCGCGACCACCACCTCCACTTTTGTTCCGTTCTCCGCTTCGAGTATAATGAAGCGGAGAACGGAAAACGCGATGGAAAGGATGAGCGCAATGCGTTATCTAAAGTTTAAAGGTCAAAAGGTAGGCATTACGACAGATCGCATTCAAGAGGATGACCGAGATCCGGAGCTCTATTATTATGAGCTGCGACGCGATGAGGATCGCCCTTATCTCCCTTACATGATCGAAGAGTCTGTCCAAGCGGATCACTTCTGGGGAACGATGGTCGCCGAAGCACCGATTGAGTTTAACCAAGGCGACTTTCATACGCTGAGCGAAGATCTCGGTCACAAGCTCGCCGAAAAGTTTGGTCTGTTGCCCGCATAGTCAGTTGGCAAGTTCCTTACACGAGCAACCTGCGGGCGGCGAACAGCAGGTTGGACTTCGATCGTCGCTCCTGCACGAGCACCCACTTGACGCGATCGACAGGTGGGGTTGCTCGCTCTCCTGTGCGGTTCGATGCGGCTCAGAGCGCTGCGACCGCGCTACCCACCGCGCTCCTCCGCACGCTGCCATTTCCGCGGAAATGAGATCTTTCGATCATTTTCCCCCTCAAAAAGCATTTTCTCGTCATGTCCTGTCGCTTCACCAGCGATGTGCCATCTGCACCCGCGCTCTACCCATCTCTTATTTTTTCCAATGTACGACATCCCACACGCGGTTGACCCAGCTTTGATAAAATTCAGGTTCATGCGAAACGACCAGCACTGTACCCGCATACCGGCTCAGCGCTTCTTGCAGTGCCTCTTTGGCCACGCTATCCAAATGGTTGGTCGGCTCATCGAGCACGAGCAGATTGCTGTCGGAAAGCATCAGCTGGCACAGGCGCACTTTCGATTGCTCCCCACCGCTCAGCGCTTTCATCGGCTGTCCGATATGCTCCGTCCGCAACCCGCATCGCGCAAGTGCTGAGCGCACCTCTTTTTGCGTCATTTTCGGGTGAGCATGCCAGATCTCTTCAAGCGCTGTATGCAACGCTTGCGACTCTGCTTCCTGCTCAAAATAGGCAGGTCTGACCCGCTCGCCCAACTTCACCACTCCGTCCAAAGCGGGAAGATGACCGAGCAAAGTGCGCAAAGTGGTCGTCTTGCCGATGCCGTTGTATCCGACCAGCGCCACCTTTTCCCCGCGCATCAGCTTCAGATCGAGCGGTTGAAAGAGCGCGCGCTCATATCCGACCGTCAGCTTTTCGGTCGTCAGCACTTTGCTGACCGGCTCCACGTTGATCTGAAAAGAGAAGCTCGGTCTCGCCGTCTGAAGCGGCTTGTCGATCCGGTCGATCTTCTGCAGGCGCTTCTCGCGGCTTTTCGCCTGCTTGGCGGTGGAAGCGCGCGCTTTATTTTTCTGCACGTACGTTTCCAGCTTTTGAATCTCCTGTTGCTGCTTCGCGTACGCTTGAAAGACTTGCTGTTTCCTAAGCTCATACGCCTGCAAAAACTGCTGATAATCACCAGGGTAGCGCGTGAGTGTCTGATGCTCCAAGTGATAGACCACGTTGATCACCCGATTCAAAAAGCTGGTGTCATGGGAGATCAGGACGAATGCGTGCGGATAGCCTCGCAAATATTCGACCAACCACTCGATGTGTGCCGTATCCAGGTAGTTGGTCGGCTCATCGAGCAGCAGCACATCTGGCTTTTGCAACAGCAGCTTCGCCAGCAGCAGCTTGGTGCGCTGACCGCCGCTCAGATCGCGAACATCCCGCTCCAGTCCGAGCTCGATCAAACCGAGCCCCGCAGCGATCTCTTCAACCCTTGCATCGACCGTATAGAAATCCTGCTCTTCCAAAAACTCTTGCAGCTGCCCGAAACGCTTTAACATAGAGTCTAACGAAGCGCCAGTGGCGGTCCCCATCGCTTCGGCAGCCTTGATCATCTCTCGCTCCGCTTGATAGAGTTCCTGAAACGCATCGCGCAAAAAGCTGCGCATCGTCTCCCCTGCTCGCAACTCCACATGCTGCTCAAGAAAGCCGCGACGCACTTGTGGTAGCCAATCAACCCTGCCCTCATCAGGCAGGATCTTTCCGGTCAAAACTTTTAGCAATGTCGACTTTCCCGCTCCGTTTGGTCCAACCAGGCCGATATGCTCGCCTGGGAGCAGTCGAAATTGGACATTGCGCAATACGATCTTCTCGCCAAAACTATGCGTCAGTCCTTCTACATGGATCACGCTCATCACAGTCACTCCTCCGCTTGGTTTTTCTTCCAAGCGCAAGCCGCGAAACTGGCAACAAAAAACGGGTAGAGCAAACACGCTCTACCCGTGTGTATGGCAAAAGAAATACCTACACCTGAGGAAATCCGTGTGCTGTCTCGCTGTGCTTGCAACTTGGAATTGGCAAAAATGGGCATAGTTCTCCCGTCTTAAGCCAATACGCGTTGCATAACAACAGACATAGACATTGGATTCCTTCAACTCCTTCGCAGATAATAGTACATAATTTACCACGACCGGATCAAAAATGCAACCCTCTCGCAAATATGAACCCTCATTTCTTGAACAGTTCGCATAGGCCAAGCGCCTTGTTACGTACTGTAGGAACAATACAAGAACAGGAGGTCTTGCATATGCCATTGGTCCTGTTAGAAGATATGCGAAAACCGATGCCCAAAAAGAGCTTTGCCTTGATCGGCTCGGTGCGTATTTTTCGGCCGCTCGTCAAAATCGCCAGGTTTGCCTATCAGCGAAGTTCCGCCCTGCTGCAACGGGGAATCGAACGGTTGCAGAGGATACGTGAGGAACGATCGCCAGAACCGAACAGCCCTGTCGAAAGACAAGGCCTGTAAAAAGCAAAAAAACCGAGGCATGCGCCTGGGTTTTTTGCTTTATTCTTGACCGCCATATACTTTGTAGAACATATCATACTTATTTCCCGTTTCTGGAGTCGGTGCTTGCTTGGCAGCGGCCGTGCTTCTGCTGTTCTGTCCGCGTGTCGGAATACGATTGCGAAACTGCTCGCGATGAACGGTCAGGTCTTGCAAGGAACGGATGTTGTTCTTTCCCCACTCGAAGAGGATGCGGTCGATGTAGCGGAAGTTAAACTTACCCGCCAGCACCGCCTCGCGCAACGCTTCGCGAATCAGCTCTTCACGATGCATGTCCTCATCGATCCAACAGGCGATGCGCTCATATTCGATCGGGGAAAGCGGGCGACCAAACTCCTGTTCAAACAGGCTAAACAGATTCTTGCTGTCCTTCTTCTCCAACAGATCCAAGCTCGATTGATGGTTGACTTTCACATTCGCTTGCAGCAGATCTTCTAATTTTTCATATAAAGGCTGAATGCTCAACGACTCTTCTCCATACCCGGGAGCACCCGATGTCTCGATGTCGAGAAATCCCCTGTTCATCAGCTGTTGTACCATGCTGGTGATCATTTCGGTGCTCAGCGTCATGCGTCCACTCAGTTCGAGCGCCGTCGGGAAGGCAACCCCTTCCTGTCGAAACTGGATCAGTTGGAGCAACAACATCATCTCATTTTCACTTAAGCCCAACCGCTTGTACTCGCGCAATAAAATTCCCGGAACGGTGACAAATCCGGATGTCATGAGAACGGAGAAAGCATTGTTAGGTGACAGTCTCTGCATCCGTCTCTCCCCCTCTTCTCTAGTAGCGACAATAAGTATACCACAAAACAAATGCGAACGGATGTGCGCACATGCAAAAAAAGAGGACGAGCTATTCTGCTCGCCCTCTTGTCGCCACAAGATTACGGATACAGTCGATACAGAGTGCGCGGGATCATGATCGTTTCCCGAATGTGGTCGATCCCACAGATCCATGCGATCGTGCGTTCCAAACCGATGCCAAAGCCAGAGTGCGGAACGGTACCATATTGGCGCAACTCCAAATACCAGTTGTAGGAGTCATCAAACTTCTCTTCTTCAAAGCGCTTCTTCATCAGCTCATAGTCGTGAATCCGCTGCGAACCGCCGACGATCTCCCCATATCCTTCCGGTGCCAGCAGGTCAGCTCCCAAGATCAGATCGGGGTTGTCCGGGTCAGGCTGCATATAGAACGCTTTGATGTTCGCCGGCCACTTTTCAACAAACACCGGCAGATCGAAGTGATTGGTCAATTCGGTCTCATGCGGCGCCCCAAAATCTTCGCCGTACGGGAAATCATGCCCTTTATCTTGCAGAATCTGAACCGCTTCCGCATAGGTGATGATCGGGAATTTCTCCTTCACGATCCGTTCGAGCGGCTCAAGGTTGCGATCCAAAGCTTTCAGTTCGTATTGGCAATGCTCAAGCACATGCTGGATCGTATATTTGACCAGCGCTTCCTGAATTTGCATATTCTCTTGATGCTCGACATACGCCATCTCCGGCTCGATCATCCAGAATTCGTTCATATGCTTGCGGGTCTTCGATTTTTCAGCGCGGAAGGTCGGGCCGAACGAGTACACGCGACCGAGCGCCATCGCAGCCGCCTCCATGTAAAGCTGACCCGATTGGGACAGGTATGCGCTCTCGCCGTTCACATATTCGGTTTCGAACATGTTGGTCGTCCCCTCTGCAGAAGAAGGGGTGAGAACTGGTGGATCGACCTGGGTAAAACCGTTCTCGTCAAAGAAGGCACGCATGCCTTTGATCACCTCAGCGCGCACTTTCAAGATCGCGCGTTGACGGGGTGAGCGAATCCAAAGATGGCGATGGTCGAGCAGGAAGTCGACACCATGCTCCTTCGGAGTGATCGGGTAATCCTCCGTGCGCGCTACCACCTCGATATCGCTCACGGTGATCTCGTAGCCGATCGGAGAACGTTCTTCGCGGCGCACCAACCCGGTGATGCGAATCGAAGACTCTTGGGTCAGCCCTTTGGCCAGGGTAAACAGTTCCTCCGGCACATCTTGCTTGGCGACCACACATTGAATAAATCCGCTTCCGTCACGGAAATTCAAGAAGGCGATCTTGCCTGAGGAACGCTTGTTCCAGAGCCAGCCTTCGAGGACAACTTCTTGATCGACATATTGGCCGATGCGGTCAATTCTTGCTTTTACAGTCACTTGCTATCCCTCCAACTGTTGCGAAAACAGAGTATTACTCCTGTATGTAGATAGCCAATATTATAGTCCACTTTGTCCAAAATGACCAGTTTTCGTTTATACTTTCGATCAGAGAGAGGTGGCTAACGGATGCTACAGTTTCGCATTTTACAAGAGCAAGACCTTCCGCTTCTGCACGATTGGCTGAACAGGCAGCATATCAAGCAGACTTTCAGCGGGCCGCTCGGCATGACCTATGAAAATGTCAGGCAGAAATACATCCCCCGCATCTTGGGCGAAGATCCTGCTCGCCCCTACCTGATCTGCGCTGATGAAGTTCCGATCGGGTATATACAGACCTACCTGTGGCGCGACTATCCTGCCTACAGCAGCGAACTTCAGCTCGAACAGGTGACGGCAGGCCTTGACCTCTTCATCGGCGAGGAGGCGTATCTCGGCCGCGGATTGGGCGCGGAGCTGATCCGATCGTTTGCCCTGCAGGTGATCTTCGCCGATCGGGAAGTCGAAAGCTGTGTGATCACCCCGCTGATCAGCAATCGTCGAGCATTGCGCGCCTACAGCAAGGCAGGGTTTCGACAACTAGCTACGATGCACCATCCGGAAGAGCCTGAGCAGATCGCGGTGATGAAGCTCGATCGCCACGATCTGCTCGCGCCGATGTAGGCTGACCGCGAAGCAAGTGCCGCCCTGATCTGATGGGAAAAGCGTCTGCACGATCTGGCGCATCGAGCGAGGATCATCGCTCTTTTTCGGCGCAGGCGATCATTCCTCATCTCTTTGCAACCCGATGACCAGCGCGTGTGCATCGCGAGCGATCATCAGCTCTTCAGCGGTCGGGATGACGCATACTTTGATCGCCGAGGCAGGGCTTGAAATGATTCGCTCGCCCGTCCCCTGCTCGTTCGCTTCGCGATCGAGCGCAAGTCCGAGGTAGGTGAGGTTGGAACAGATCAGCGCTCGCAGGAGCGGCGAGTTCTCCCCCACGCCGGCGGTGAACAGGAGTACGTCAACCCCGTTCATCGCCGCCGCATAGGCGCCGATGTACTTGCGAATCCGATATTCGTACATCGCGAAGGCGAGCGTCGCGCGGATGCTGCCCTTTGCCCGCGCCTCCAGGATCGTCCGCACATCGCCGGAAATGCCGGAGATGCCGTACAAGCCGCTGTGCTTATTCAACATCGAGGCCAGCTCATCAAAGCTAAGCCCTTCGCGCTCCATCACAAACTGGTGCAGGCTCGGGTCGAGATCGCCACTGCGCGTCCCCATCATCACGCCTTCCAGCGGCGTCATCCCCATGCTGGTGTCGATCGAGCGCCCGCGTTCGATCGCCGTCACGCTGACACCGTTGCCAATATGACAGGAGATCACCTTTAACCCGCTCAGGTCATGCTTGACCAAGGCTGGGACGCGAGAAGCACAATAGCGGTGTGACGTGCCGTGGAAACCGTAGCGACGCACCTTGTGTCGCTGGTACAGCACAAAGGGCAACGGATAGAGATAGTGCTCCTGCGGCATCGTCTGGTGAAAGGCTGTATCGAACACGGCGACCTGTGGCACGTTAGGCAAGACTTCCTCCATCGCTTCGATCCCGAGCAAGTTGGCCGGATTGTGCAGCGGGGCAAGCGCCGACATCGCCCGAATCGACTCCTTCACCTCGGCGGTGAGTACGACCGAGGAAGAAAAGACTTCCCCACCGTGCACGACTCGATGTCCGACCGCCCCGATCTCCTGCGCAGAGCTGATCACCCCAGCCTGCTTGGACGTGAGCGTCGCCACCACTCGGCTCAGCGCCTCGCGATGGTCGTAGATCGGCTCGGTCAAACTGCTCTCCTCACTTTCAGTCCCATAGCGATGAATCGCATCCTCTGTTCCGATCTTCTCGATCACACCTTTGGTCAACACGCTCTCCTCCGGCATAGCAAACAGCCGATATTTGAGTGAAGAACTGCCGCAGTTGAGCACAAGGACTTTCATCTGCTGGCTCCCCTTTCGCTCGCCTCGATTCGATTCCCCAGCTCATCGTAGCGATAAAATCCTCGACGGACATTCTGCCCGACGTGCCCCGCTCGCACCAGCTTGCGCAGATAGGCGGTCGGCCGGTAACGTGGATCGGATGTCTCCTCATACAGCGATTGGAGCATCTCCACCACCGAGTCCAGCCCGTACTGATCGGCAATCTCGAACGGGCCATATGTAAACCCGCACCCCACCTTCATCGCAGTGTCAATATCGGCGATGCCCGCCACCCCTTCCGCCAAAAGGGAAGACGCTTCATTGATCAGGGGCAACATCAAGCGGGTGGTGACATAACCTGGCGACTCGTAAACTTCGATCGCCGTCTTTCCGATCGTGTGAACGAAATGTGCTGCGACTTGGAATGTCCGATCTGAAGTCTGCAACCCTCGCACCACTTCCACCAATTCGTGATGCTGTGGGGGATGTAGAAAATGGAGACCGATCATCCGCTCTGGATGTTTCGTCTTTGCCGCGATCTCAGTCAGCGACAAGGTCGAAGTGTTCGAGGCCAAAATCGTGTTGGCCTCAACTACATGCTCGATGCTCGCCATCAGCTCGCTTTTCACATCGATCCGCTCGGTCACACATTCGATCAGCAGTTGACAGCCGCCTAGCTCCGCAAGTTCGGTCGTACATTTGATGCGTGACAGGATCGCCTTTTTCTCCGCCTCCGTAATCCCCCACTTGTTCAGCCGTTGGTCGAGCAAGCGTTCCAAACTGTGCTTCGCCTGTGTCAACGCCACCTCCGTTCGATCGAGCAGAATGACCTCGATGCCGACACCGGCGATCGCCTCTGCGACCTCTTGCCCTCTGCTCCCAGCTCCGATGATGCCAACCTGTTGTATGTTCATCGAACCCCTCCTCCCTGTAGCATAACCAAAAAAGACCTCCGCTTTTGCGCGGAGGTCGAGGGAGGTTCAGTCGATCGAATCGCTGCTACAGCCTGCAGAAGCGCTTAAAGCGTTTCTACTGCCTGGCTGACAAACGATAACAGCTGGTCAGCATCGAACGTTTGCCCTTTTCGTAGCTTCATCGTCTTTCGCTCTTGCGGGCCCTCAAACATTCCTTCTGGAAGCACCAGCTCGCTTGCGTTAAAGATCACAAAACTCACCGCGTCTTTCGAAGTGGAGATGACGGCCGCATATTTTCCATTTTTCAAAAAGTGAGGTTTCTTATATTGAATGCGCTCTTGGACTTCCGGTACTGCCTGATGGACAACTTGCCGAAGTTGGACACATAGCTCCTTTTGCCACGGTTCTTTTACCGCTTCGATAAAATCTGTCACTTCCTGATTCATCTGACATGCCCCTTTTTAGTGGATTGGAACTGCACCGTAGAATTTATTTCCAGTATATAAAATGTAAGGGAATAAATAAAGAGCTGAATGTATTAATCGAAAAGATCAATCAGATTGCAGTCGATAAGCTCGCTGCAGCCTAACTAGCCCACCTTCAAGAAACAAAAATTATTTCCAATCAATGATTTACGAAACGGTGAAACGGACAAAAATCGCTGGATCGCCGTTTCTGGAAGATCTGGTAGCACAGGTTGCTTTCAATAGAAAGACCGCCTGCCTTGATCCTGATGATCTGCAAGCGGTCTTCCGTTCATTTGTGCTTTGACAACAATTATATCTGAAGTGACGTACCGCTTGAATCGATCCATCGCTCCGTTCGATCGAAAATGTTCTCAGCTTGTTCTCAGCAGTGGTAAAAATTGAATGAAACGCACCTACAGACTGGAAGCTTCGTAGCTATAGAGATGGTTCCATAACAATCCTAACAGTCGACTCCAGCCTTCCTCATGCTCATGATACTCCTGATCCCACTCCGGTCCGATGCCAAATCCAACATGTTCGACATGAACGCGCGTTTCATCAGATGAAGATTGCAACTCGACGCTAAGTTCGGTTGGCGGCAATGAGGTCATGTACCATTGCCAGGAAAGGCGGATGCGCTTGTTCGGTACCAATTCGAGCACATAGCCGGTGCCATCTGTGGGAAACTGATCCCGCAATCGATAGGACCCGCCTTGGCGCATGTCCACATCAGCCTCGCGAACAAACCAAGTAACCAGCTGCTCAGAATCGATAAACGCCCGGTAGACACGATCTGCTGGAAAAGGGACGACCGTCTCTTTGACGATTTGACGGGTTTTCGCCAGCCCGGTCAGATGGGCGAGCGTATCGAGTGCTTCATCCCAGCGCTCGCTGAGATCTGCGATCGCAAGGTCCCAGCGGTGACCCGCTCCGAATCCTCTCTCTGTCAGCAAGACGCGCGAACCGCCAGCTTCCGGATGAATCGTAAAACTCACCTGCGTCTCACCGGCAAGATGTGCGCCCGCCCAGCGAAACGAAAACGATCTGCCCGGGGTTTCTTCAACGATCTGACAGTCGATCAAAACAGTCCGCTCTGCCAACTCCCAGACCAGCTGCATCGCGTTCTCGCTTCTTGAGACATGATGAGCGAGCCACCGCTGCATTTCGGTAGGTTGTGTGAGCATCATATACGCTTCGTTTGCTGTCAGATCGAGCACCATACTTCGTTGAATCACCCGCGATTTGCCTTCAGCGTGCATGTTCACTCGTCAAAGCACCGCCTTTCTCACAGCGAGATCTTGCACTCATTATAAAAGATCAGGTGCGGAAAAACAAAAACCGCTATTCCCGACTGGGAAAGCGGTTGTCAAGCTAGACGAGTGCCGGTTGCAGTTCATTTTCTGCCATCCACATGCGGAACGCATCGCCCGACATGTTCTCCTCTTCGACGAGCGTGACCGACAGCGTGCGCAGTCCTTCCTGATAGGCGGACAACAGCTCACGCGTCGCTTCGTACAGCTCCGCAAAGATGCGACGAATCTCCTCATCGAGCACATTGCGCTGCAAGTTGTCGATGTCGACGATGCCGAGCGAGGACAGACCGCAGGCGACGATCGTTCTCGCCATGTTGGTCGCCTGTTGAATATCGCCCTGCGCACCTGTGGAACGGTTGCCATAGATCAGCTCTTCCGCCACGGTGCCACCGAGTGCGATCTTGATCTGATCGACCAATTGATCATAGGTGTAGAGATATCCATCCGCCTCAGGCACTTGGCGGACAAAACCGAGCGCGTTGCCGCGCGGTGCGATCGTAATGTGCGACACAGATCGTTTGCGCACGCTCTCGCTCATGATCGCATGGCCGAGCTCGTGGACGGCCACCCGTTCCAACTCCTCTTGACGCGGGCGCTTCCCTGTGCGCTCGCCGAGCAATACTTTATCGACCGCATCGCGAAGATGCATCTGTTCAATCTGCTCTTTGTTCTCACGCATCGCGAGGATCGCCGCTTCGTTGCACAAGCTCTCCAACTGTGCGCCAGAAAAGCCGTACGTTTCGGATGCCACCTGATCCAAATCGACAGAGCTTGCCAGCGGACGAGTTTTCGTCTGGATCTGCAAGATGTGCAAGCGTCCATTTTTGTCTGGTAGATCCACTTTGATCTGGCGGTCAAACCGTCCCGGACGGATCAGCGCAGGATCGAGCATATCCAAGCGGTTGGTCGCTGCGATCACAAGGACGAGCGGCGAAGAGGTGGTCTGCATGCCATCCATTTCGGTCAGCAATTGGTTCAATGTCTGATCGTATTCTTGATGCGATTGGCTGCCACCTCGTTTTCCGCCGATGACATCGATCTCATCGATAAAGATGATCGCTGAGTCTTTCGCTTCTTTTTTCGCCTGTGCGCGCGCCCGCTGGAACATCTGGCGCACGCGCGATGCACCAACCCCGACATACATCTCCACAAACTCAGAGCCGGACGCTGCCACAAACACCGAATCGGTGTAGGTGGCAGCCGCTTTGGCGAGCAACGTTTTCCCCGTGCCCGGCGGCCCGGTCAAGATGATCCCCTTGAGCGGGTTGATTCCAAGTCGTTTGATCTTGTCGCGGTGACGAAGGAAGTCGAGCGCCTCGGTCAATTCTCGCTTCGCCATCTCTTGTCCGCCGATCTGATCAAACTCGACGCGGTGCGATTTGGCCACTTCATGCGAGACGGTCGCCGCAGCCCCCCGGTTGCGATCCGCCACAAAGGCAAAGGTCAAAAGAATGGCAAACAACAGGACAAACGGGATGGTCAGCTGTTGGAAATTGACCGCGACAAAGGCGATGGTCGTCACTCCAACCCCGATGATCAGCTCTTTGAGGTATCGTTTCATGGCGAAGGCACCTCCTTCAGCACAAAGGATTGTCTCGATTGATACGGTACCACCTCATACAGATAATGATCCGCTTTCTTCAATTCGACAAAGATATACTGATCGTTCATCGAAATCTTCGATTCGATCTGCTCCTGTTTCGCCTGATCGTTCATCTTTTGAATCATCGCCGGAAACTCGCCTTGCGCGATGCCTGCGTACAGTGCTGGCTGCAGATCGCGATACGTGTTTTGCAGCTCGTCCTGACGCTTGTCGACCAGGTCGATCGTCACGTAAGACCCCAAACGATCTTTCACGATCGTCTCAACCTGCAGATAGGCAGCCTGCAGATCGGGCACTTGCTTCATGTCGACCTTGATCACACGCTGTTGGCCGTTTACGACAGATTCGACATGCTCAACCGTTCCGGTCGCCATCAACTGCTCTTCGAGGGGGCGTACCAGTCCGAAATTGCGGTACAACTCCCATCCACCAAACAGCAGCGACAACGTAACACAAACGATAGCCAGAATCGGAACCATCCGAATTCGAGACATGGTCATCCCCTCCTTAACCTGTTCTATTTCAAGTCGAACGACTCGAATTATTAGTTTACATAACGTACAACTCGACCCTGACAGTATAGCACATCGATCAATTGATCTGAGCAGGAGAGTAATGGAAAACGCCACTTCCATCAGGAAGTGGCGTTTATTTCGACTGCGGCAACTCGATCTGCCACAGCACTTCTCCGCTTTTAAAATCGAGATAGGTGTAACCATGCTCACCGTTGTCAAACGTTCCGTAGAACTCCCAGACAAACTTGCTCGGCGCTGTCTGAAACTCTGTCTTCGCTTTCGGAACGACCGGGCCGGGGGTGGCATGCAGCACTTCGACCATCGGCTTTAACTTCTGCTCCGCCAGCTCCTTGCGCACCAGTTGCTGCGCCCAAACCGGCTTCTTCGCCGCTTCGATCGCTTTCTCCTCCGTCAGACCTTTGTCCGCATACGTCTGAGCGACCACTTTCCCCGCCTGCGTCCAGACATAGACTTCCCGCTCCAGCTCATCGATGCCTGCGATGAAAAAACCGTCCATGCCGCCCGTGTAAGGCTTCACATCGCGCACCTTTTGCAGCACAGTCGTATCGAGCGCAGTCTGTACCGACTCTTCCGCACCCGCATATTGGGAATACATGATTTCTCGCACCGCAAAGATGGCTCCACCGACCAGAGCCGCCAGGATGAAAATGGTGATCCAGATGTACTTCTTCATCCAAAATGCTACTCGCTTTCTCTCTTATTGCTCCAATTCCTCATAGACCGAAATGTGGAGGAGACCGTCTTCGCCCTTGCTCAAACCGAACACAAAGCGACGCTCTTTTAACGTGTGATTCAAAAAATCGACGACGTGGTAGAGATCGCTCGGATTGTCAAATTCCGCAGTGCCCAATGTGACAAGTTTGGTTTCTTCCATTTAGTTTCCTCCTCTTTCGCCCGTTAGTCAAGGGTCCAATTGCGCAGATCGTCCATCAACTGGAAATGGGTAAAATCGAAATGCACCGGCGAAACGGTCACATAGCCATCGATGATCGCTTGGATGTCCGAGTCTGGTTCGACGGCGAGGTCTTTCAGGTCACCTGCGAGCCAGTAGTAGGCTTCACCGCGCGGGCTGTAGTGCTTTTCAAAAATGTTGTGATAGCGCCGTTCGCCAAGCTTGGTGATCCGAACGCCTTTGACCGCGTCCGGCTTGAGCGCCGGGTAGTTCACATTGAGCACCGTATCTTTGTTCAGCCCGTTCTTCATCACCTGGGTGATCAGTTTGGCCGTAAAGTCGGCCGCCCCTGCGTAGTCGAGCTGACTGTGCCCGCACTGGGAGACAGCGATCGATGGAATTCCTTGAACCGCCCCTTCGATCGCAGCGGAGACGGTGCCCGAGTACATCACATCACTGCCCAGATTGCTACCTTCGTTGATTCCCGACACGATGAGATCTGGTCGAGCGTCTTTCATGATCTCGTTCACGCCGAGCTTTACACAGTCGGCAGGCGTTCCCGAGACGCCGTACGCATCCACGCCATCACAAAGCTTATGATAGTTTACGAACAAAGGTCTATGTAAGGTGATGCCGTGCCCCGCTGCACTGCGCTGACGATCTGGGGCGACCACAACCACTTTCCCTACCGTCTTCAAACGCTCAGCAAGCACGCGAATCCCTTCTGCTTGCACGCCGTCATCATTCGAAATCAAAATACGCATCATTCCACTCTCCTTTCCGACCATTGTACCCGAATGGTAAAAACCATTCAACATACTGCCCTAGCCAGCGGAGATACTATGGCTACAACACTAGGGGGTGAACCGGATGACAACTTCAACCTGTAGGACGGTTTCCACCGAGGAGGTCAAGCGTTTCACCGAAAAGATGGCGCAAGAGGTTGGGCTGGCCGACCTCTTGCAGATGGAACTTTGGGCCACGCCCAACCTTCGCGAGCTGACAGTCCCCGACAGCCTGAGCAAGATGCGCAACAGCCAACTGCGTTTGCGTGGAGAGACGAATCGATAGCTTGCACATCGGTACTTTGCCCGTTACAAAATGTGACTATACATGCAAATAAAGAGGAAGAGATCAGCTGCTCTTCGCTGATCCCTTCCCCTTGCTCTTTTGCAGCGCGATCGATTCGCCTTATTCTGCGAACAGGCGAGCACAGACGCGCTCGATCTCCGCGTAGATCTTTTGCTCGTCCATCGTCAGCACCTTGCGATCTTCGACCACAAGCTCGCCATCGATCAACACATGCGTCACATCGCGCGAACCGGCCGAGTAGACGAGGTGTGCGATCATGTTGTGGCGCGGATAGAAATGCGGCTGATCGATGTCCAGCAGCAACAGATCGGCCAGAGCGCCCGCCTGCAAAGTGCCGAGCGACTCTTCGAGGAACAGAGCGCGCGCCCCATCTGTTGTTGCCATCTCCAGCGCTTTAAAGGCGTTGACTGCGATCGCGTCTTGATTCACTCCTTTGTGGAGCATCGCAGCCATCCGCATCTCTTCGAACATATCCAAGTTGTTGTTCGACGCCGCCCCGTCCGTGCCCAAACCGACGGTGACGCCCTTCTCCAGCATCTTGGTCACCGGCGCTACGCCAGAGCCGAGCTTCAGGTTGGAGTCGGGGTTGTGCGCGACGCGGACATCATATTTTGCCAGGATCTCAATGTCCTCATCTGTCAGGTGCACACAGTGTGCCGCCAAAGTCGGGCGGCTGAACACGCCGAGTTCCTCCATCAGCTTGATCGGCGTCATGCCATGCTGCTCGATGCACTCACTCACTTCGCGCGCAGTCTCGGACAGGTGAATCTGAATCGGCAAATTCAGCTCTTCGGAGACGGCGACCACCGTCTTCAGGTAGTCGGGCGGACAGGTGTAGGGCGCATGCGGGCCGAAGGTGACGGTGATTCGATTGTTTGCTGCGCCATGCCATTTCTCGTTGAACTCGATCGCCTGAGCGCGAGACGCTTCCCCTTTCGGTGGGAAGCCGATCAATCCACGCGACAGCACCGCGCGGATGCCAGAGTCTTTCGCAGCTTGCGCCACACCATCCATCTCAAAGTACATATCGGTAAACGTGGTGGTGCCGCCTTTCAACATCTCCAGAATCGCCAGCTGCGTCCCCCAGAAGATGTCGTCTGCCGTCATCTTGTCTTCCACCGGCCAGCAGCGCTCCTCCAACCAGGTCTGAAGCGGCAGATCGTCCGCATATCCGCGCAAGAGCGTCATCGCCGCATGGCCGTGCGTGTTGATCAAGCCTGGCATCGCCAGCTTGCCTTTCGCATCGATCACCCGATCAAAACTTTCCTGCGACCCCTGATAAGCGCCTGTGCCCACCTCTTGAATGCGATTGCCCTCCACGATCAGATACCCTTCCGGAATCCAAGCGTCTTCCGTCGCTGTGACGATCACAGCGCCGTGGATCAACGTGCGTGCCATTCTCATTTCCCCTCTCTTTTTCCAGCGTTTACTTTTGTCCGTAGCTGTGCAGATAGCCGTGGCGCAGGTGCTCGACATCTTCGAGCGATAATAAGACCGGGTTGCCGATCATCTTGGCGACCGCCTGAATCTGAGCGCCCTTTTCGACGATCAGACAGGTGCGAAACGCTTCGTCCACCGTGTGGCCAACGCCGACGACCCCGTGGTTGGCAAGCAGGACAGCGCCCTTTTTCCCCAGCGCCTTGACGACGTTTTGACCGAGTTCTGGAGTGCCTGGCAGCGCATATTTCGAACAGGTGACAGAGCCTCCGACCACCTGCGCCAAATCTTCCACCACCGGCGGGATGTCTTTGTGCGCGACGGAGAACGCGCTCGCATAGTTGCTGTGCGTGTGCATCACGCCGAACACGTCCTCGCGGGCGCGGTAGACGGCCAGGTGCAAGAGCCGTTCGGAAGAGGGCTTAAAGGTGCCTTCGACCACTTCCTCCGTGTTCAAATCGAGGACGCAGAGCATGTCCTCTGTCAACGTTTCATAGTCGACTCCGCTCGGGGTGATCACGACGAGGTCGCTTCCTGGCACTCGCGCCGAAACGTTGCCCCACACAGCGGCAACCAAACCGGAGCGGTACATGTTGAGAGAAGCGGTGAGCACTTCCCCTTTTGTCTTCTTCACGAGTTCGCGGTGTTGTTCCAATGTTTGCTGCGTCATTCGCGCTCGCTCCTCCTTACTTCAGCTTCGCCATGCGATCAGTATCGGGACGTTCGACCGCACCGCGATCGGTGATGATCGCCGTAATCAACTCGTGCGGGGTGACATCAAACGCGGGATGCAGGGCTGGCACCCCTTCTGGCGCCATCCGCTTGCCGCCGATAAACACCACCTCATCTGCGGAGCGCTGTTCGATCTCGATGCTCGCGCCCGTCTCCAGCTCGTAGTCAACCGTAGACATCGGTGCCGCAACGTAGAACGGGATGCCATGATGCTTCGCCAAGACGGCCAGCGAGTAAGTGCCGATCTTGTTGGCCGCATCGCCGTTTGCTGTGATCCGATCCGCCCCGACGATGACCAGATCGACCATCCCCTGCTGCATCAGGTAGCCGGCCATCGAGTCGGTGACGACGGTGACCGGAATGTTGTCCCGATGAAGTTCAAATGCGGTCAGACGAGCGCCCTGCAAGTAGGGGCGCGTCTCGTCCGCGTAGACGGTCACATTTTTACCCGCTTCGTGCGCCGCGCGAATCACGCCTAAGGCGGTGCCATAATCGACAGTCGCCAGCGAGCCGGTGTTGCAGTGAGTCAAGATGCGAGCATTGTCCGGAATGTACGGCAAGCCATGCTGTCCCATCTGTTTGTTCAGACGCACATCCTCTTCGGCGATCAGATTCGCTTCGGCGAGGATCAGCTCGGTCAGCTGCGCCACTTCCAGCTCAGCGTTCGCCTCGATCAGCCCGCGCATGCGCTTGATCGCCCAGAACAGATTGACCGCAGTCGGGCGAGTCTTTGCCAGCCGCTCGCAGACGCCCGCTAAGAACGGGAGAAACTCCGCTTTGCTCAGCTCGCTCCCCTGTTGGGCTCCGATCGCAATTCCGTAGGCGGCCGTCGCCCCGATCGCAGGCGCCCCCCGAACTTTCATCTTTTCGATCGCCTCCGCTACCCCTTCGTATGTATCGCATGTTTCCCAGATCTCATGCTCGGGAAGCTGAGTTTGATCCAGAACTTCGAGCGTTCTGCCGGTAAAGCGCAATGGTTGCATGATTTCTCCTCCAGTTTCAGTCTACAGCGAGCCCAGTTCTGCCAGCGCGTGCGGGCAGGCGCAGGTGCGCTCCCCAGAGTCGCTCGCGATCGCATGGAAAAACAGCTCGCGAATCTTTTGCACGTTCGCTTTCATCGTGTCGACCACCTCTTGATGCGTGAGCGGATGCGGAGAGATCCCGGTGCAATAGTTGGTGACCATCGCGACGGTCGCATAGCACATCTCCGACTCCTTCGCCAAAATCACCTCCGGCACCGAGGTCATCCCCACCACGTCGCCACCCCAGGCGGCGTAAAGGCGGATCTCAGCTGGTGTTTCAAAGCGCGGCCCTTCTGTCGTGACATAGACACCGCCAGAGCGCACCGCGAGGCTGTGCTCCCCCGCCACCTCTGCGAGATGTTGACGCACCCGACCGCAATACGCATCGGTCATGTCGATGTGCACAACACCTTCTGGCGCGCCTTCATAAAATGTTTGCGGGCGGCTTTTCGTCACATCGAGAAAATCATCGACGATCACCAGATCGCCAGGTGCGAGCTCCTGCTTGAGCGAGCCGACAGCTGCGGTCGCAAACACAGTGTGCACCCCGAGCTGCTTCAAAGCGCGGATGTTTGCCCGATAGTTGATCTTATGCGGAGCCACGCTATGCTTGTACCCGTGGCGCGGCATAAAAGCGACGCGCTTGCCCGCATAGGTGCCGAGCGTCAGTTCTGCAAGGCCGTATGGAGTTTCGATCGTATGTCGTTCTGCGTCATGAAGCATCGCGGGATCGTATACGCCTGTCCCGCCGATGATGGCATACTCTGCATGCATTTATTTTCTGTGCCTCCTAGTGTTACCAACAGTCATTCAGTTCCATTTAATCAGAGCGCTTTCCACTTCGTCAAGGGATGAAACACGATCAACCGAGCGGATGGTTCCTTATAAAATTAATTATCTCTCCGATTTCAACACCTGGCGAACACATCGGCGCAAACAGATCGCCATGTTTTTCCACTCGCTTGGGCATCGTTCTGATCGTGAACAGCTCAGGCAGCACTCCCTCTTCGACCTCCTCCCAAGCGAGCGGCGCTGAGACTGCCGACGAGGGAACTGCCCGCGGCGTGTAGGGGCCGGCAAGCGTTTTGCTTCTGTGATGCTGAAGAAAATCGAAGTACACTTTGTCCCCGCGATCTTTTTTCAAGCGCTCGACGGTGATCAGTTCGGGTGCCTTTTTCGTCAGATACTGTCCGAGAAACTGTGTGATCTGCCGCGTGTCAGCAAACGAGTAGCCGCTCGCGATCGGCACAAATACCTGTAGCCCTGTGGCGCCGGACGTTTTCGGATAGCTGGGCAACCTGAGATCATCGAGTGCTTCTTTCAGCAGGAGCGCCGCGCGGCTCGCTTTGCGAAACCCGGCGCGATCGACGCTTTGCACCGTCGGATCGAGATCGAACGCGATGTTGGTCGGCCGATCGAGGTTGTCGATCTTGGAAAAGGACAGGTGCAACTCCATCGCTGCCTGATTGGCCAACCAGATCATCGTCGCTCTGTTGTTGGCGAGAATGTAATGAATCTCCCGCTTCGAGTCATCCGACCAGACCGGGTAGGTTTCCATCCATTCGGGCGCTCCGGCAGGAATGTTTTTCTGGTAAAACGATTGCTGGTGAATCCCGTGCGGATAGCGGACGACGGTGAGCAACCGCTGCTGGTAATGTCGAACCATCACCTCGCTCATCGCGATCATGTAGTGGATATATTCTGCCTTTGTGATCCCCTGCTCTGGCCATAGCACTTTGTCCAGATGGGTGACAGACACCGGGTATTCGGCCATCAAGGTGTTTGAGCTCATCCTAAACCTCCGTCGACCTTGTCAGTTTCAAGCAGATCATGTTCGATAGCCGGCAGAATCACCTCGGTACGATCTGACCAACTTGCTCAAAATATGCAGCTGCGCGGATCTCGCTCCCGAAACCCACGCACGCTGGGCGCACGCAACGTCAAATCGCTCGTCCACTCCAAAAACTGCACTTCCACCACCAACTGCGGCGGAAGGTAGGCGATCTGATCATAACGAGTGCCCGCTGTGAGCTGTGGAAGGCTGGCGAACGGGTGCGGCTGGCGCGGGAGCTGACCGACAAAAGCGGTCAGCGCTCGCAGCTGATCGCCGGTCAGCCCGGAGCCTGCCTTGCCGATATAGTGCAGTCGACCTTCCTGATAAAGTCCGAGCAGAAGTGAATTGACCTGGCCGCCCCGCAGGGAGACGCCACCGACCACCGCGAAGAGGGTGCGAAAGTTTTTCACCTTTTTCCACGTTGGATGCCGCTCGCCGATATGATAGCTGCCCGCCTTCTCTTTGATCACAATCCCTTCCATTCCCTGTTCGCGCATCAGATTGAAAAGCTGTACCCCCGAGCTGTGGTTGGCGACCAACTGCACGTGCGCGGTAGGCCGAAGCGCGTCTTCCAACCGCTCTTGCCGCGCGGTGAGCGGCAGGTCGATCAACCAGCGTCCGTCGAGGTAGAGCAGGTCGAACACCAGATAGTAGATCGGGATCTTCCGCACCAGCGAGGCGATCTTGTCACTGCGCAGCGCGAGATCGCGCTTGAGGATGTTCGAAAAATCAGGTTTGCCCCCTTCCCCCAGCGCGACGATCTCGCCGTCGAGGATGGCGGAGCGCGCTTTCATTGCAGTTTTGATCTCCTGCAGCTCTGGGTAGTTGGCGGTGCGCTCTCTCTGCTTGCGATTGAACAGCAGAAGGCCCGATTCATCCAAATAGGTGACCATCCGCACTCCATCCCACTTGATCTGGTACAGGCAATTCGGGTCATCGAAAGGCTGCTCGACCAAAACGAGCGCCATCGGCTCAAGCGGCGTATTGGTGATCATTCTGCCGTCTTGCGGCGACGTCGCTTTGGCTTGGCGTCAGACGGAAGAGCGCTTGCGTCCCCTCCAGCATCTGTCCCACGCACTTCTCCCACCGCAACCGGCCGCTCCACCTCCGCGTCGCGCGTCACGTCTAAGCTCGCTTGGAGCGCCTTCATCAGATCGTGGATCTCATCTCTTCGCTGTTCGGCAGGCAGCGTGACCTCTTCCCCTTCCACCTTGTGCTCAATCATCGCCAACACCCGTTCTCGATACTCATTTTTGTACTGGGCGGGTTGAAACTCGGAGGCGAGGCTTTCGATCAGCTGTTTGGCCATGCTGACCTCCCGCTCGTCAAGCTGTAGATCGTTCGGCACCGACGGAATCTGACTCGCTTGGCGAACTTCATCCGGATAGAAGATCGTCTCCATCACCAGCACATCTTCAAACGCACGCAGCACGGCCAGCTGCTGGTTGGAACGAATGATCATCTTGGCGACTGCGATCTTTCCCGTCTCGGCGATCGCCTTCCGCAAAAGCGCATACGCCTTGCTGTTCGTGTCCTGCGGTGCGAGGTAGTACGATTTATTAAAATAGATCGGATCGATATCCTGCAGCTGTACAAAGTGCAATATATCGATCGTCTTCGTTGGCACCGGCGCAATTTTTTCAAACTCCTCATCGCTCACGATCACAAACTGTCCAGGTTGATATTCATATCCTTTTACCACTTCGCTCCATTCGATCTCTCGCTCACAGCTCGGACAGGTCCGAATGTTTTTGACCGGAGTGTTGCACTCGCGATGGAGGTAGCGAAACTTGATATCATGATCTTCTGTGGCTGCAAACATCTTGACCGGGACGTTGACCAACCCGAAAGAGATCGAACCTTTCCACATGGTATGCACTCGCGCTCACCCCTAGCTCAGTTTGCGCTTAGTATGTGTCAGGGCACAAAAAACCCCTCATGATCTCCATGAGGGGTTCTTCTCGTATCACGATTCTTCGATGTAATAGGCGAGCGACTGAAGCTCGGTCGTCACGTCAGCACTGCGCAAATGCACATCTGAAGGCACGAGGAGCGAGACGGGAGCAAAATTTAAAATGCCCTTCACACCAGCCTCGACCAACCGATCTGCAACCCCTTGTGCATAAGGTGCCGGTACGGTGATCATGCCGATGCGTATCTCCTTTTCGCGCACCGCCTGTTCTAACTCATCGATGTGCTGAATGATCAGATTCCCAACTTGCGTGCCGATCTTCTCCCGGTCGGTATCGAAAATGGCTGCGATCGACATCTTCTCATTCGTGTATCGGTTGTAGTTGGACAGCGCGATACCCAAATGACCTGCGCCGACCAGCGCAACGTTCAAATGACGATCGAGCTTCAAAATCTGCTTGATCTTTTCGACCAGGTAGCCCACTTCATACCCGATCCCCTTCCGCCCGAACTCGCCAAAATAGGCAAGATCCTTTCGGATCTGAGCAGGGTTCATATCGAGCTTTTGCCCGAGCTCGTAGGAGGAGACCGTGCGAATATTCATTTCATCAAGCAGTTGCAAATACCGCAGGTAGACGGGTAGCCGTCGCACAACCGCTTTTGAAATTTTCGGCGTCTTCAGGTAGATCCCCCCTCATAGCGAATATCCTAGAAACTTCGCCGTTTGGGGAAAAACTCCTGCGAACTACGAGGTGAGCTTTGTCATTTTTTTATTGGAATAGAACGGAAGCAGTTTGCGCTTGACGCGACAGAGAGCATTGTCGACCGCCTTGGTGGTTGTCCCCATCTCGTCCGCAATCTCTTTATACGTATTGTGATCGACATACAGCGTCAACACTTTCAACTCAAATGGAGAAAGGGAGCCTGCCAGCTCTTCACGCAGTTCTTTCAATTGCTCGCGGACCAAAAAGACATACTCCGGATCACAGATCGCAGGGCCTGGCAATGTATCCATCAGCGTTCGATCCGTGTCCTCTTCATACATCGGCCGGTTGAGCGAGAGATAGTAGTTGAGCGGCTGATGCTTGAGTCGCATCGCAGTTTTGATCGCTGTGATCAATTGGCGGGTAATGCAGATCTCCGCAAACGCGCGAAATGGGATCTGCCGTTCCTGCTGGAAATCCCGAATTGCCTTATACAAGCCGATCATGCCCTCTTGGATCAGGTCTTCGCTGTCAGCGCCCGCGATAAAATAGGACCGTGCTTTCATTCTCACGATCGGATGGAAGCTGTGAAAAATTTCTTCAACCGCAAACTCATCACCTTGCTGTGCTCGCAACACTGTCTCTTCAAAAGTAAGATCAGCGCTCTCTGCTCGAACGGACTCTGCTGTATAACGCACTTCTGCCTTTGCCATTGCCACCGCGATCACCTCAAGTTCATCTGCGTACTGTTCAACTTACCTCATAAAATCTATTAATTTGTCATAATCTTAACTTCCCTCATTAAGATACGTCAAATGACGAAAATCGCCGATATTTCCAATTTATCTCCCGAATATAGCGCTATTTGGTTCTTTTTCGACATTCCTGCACCATTGAAGAAAATTCCGAAAATAATGTCGAAAAGTGAAGAAATAAATAGAAAAGGAAGGATTCAATACGAATCCTTCCCATCAATCGACCACTAATGGAGATTTTAGCCAATTATAGACGGTGCGCAACACTTCGCGCTCCGTTCCTTGATAGAACCAAGGACCGGGCAGCGACTTGATAAAATGACGTCCATAGCGTGATTCGACGATGCGCCGATCATAGACGACGATCGCACCCCTGTCCCGCTTGGTGCGGATCAGACGGCCAAACCCCTGCTTAAACCGAATGATCGCCTGTGGCACGCTGTATTCCATAAACGCGTTGCGCCCTTCCCGCTCCAACTTCTCAGTTCTCGCTTCGACGACCGGCTGGTTGGGCGGCCAGAACGGCAGCCGTGCGATCACCAAAAGCGACAGCGCATCGCCTGGGATGTCCACCCCTTCCCAAAACGAATTCGCCCCGAACAGCACCGCCTTCTCATGCCGCTGAAATTCTTGGACAAGACGATGGCGGGAGGTGGAATCGATATTGTGTGCCAACACGCCGATGCCGTGCTCGGCAAGCGAGGGCTTGACCTTGTTGTAGGTCTCGCGCAGCATTCGATGCGATGTGAACAGCACGAGCATCCGCCCTTGCGATGCGCGGGCGAGGTTGGTTAAAGATTCGGCAAAGGAGGTGGTAAATTCGCTCTCGCTCACTCCCTTGACCGGCAATGCGTCAGCAGGCACGCAGAGCAACGATTGCTTTTTGTAGTCGAATGGAGAATCGACCTGAAGCGTCAACAGTCGATCCACCTTGTCAGATTCGGACAGCCCGAGCTGCCTGATCGCATATTTAAAATCATGGTTGATCGACAGCGTCGCGGAGGCGAGCACGATGCTCTCCTTTTTGGAGAAGAGATGAGTGTGCAGGAGCGGCGCCACATCGATCGGGGCTGAATTGAGAAAGACGACCGGCCGATGCGTCCGATCTTCCGCTTCCATCCACAGCACAGAGGTCTCCGAGCCGACGGAGCGCAAAAACGTCGCCAGCCCTTGCCAGCCGGTATCGAGCTCTTTTACCTGTCCGCCGATATCGGTGAGCAGACCTGCGTACATCTCATCGCGCATCAGCTCTTCCGAATAGTCCTCCATCTTCCCGGCGAAGCGACGAAACGACTGCATGTCCGTCTGCAGATTTTCAGAGGCGGACGCGATCGCCTCCCAAGCTTTCTCGACCGCTTCGCTCTCAAACATCTCCATTCGCAGGCGCAGCGTATATCGCCCGTTGTCTGTGCCTGTCGAGTTGTGAATCACAAACTCTTGCAGCATGCGGAACACCTCTTCATTCGAGTCCCGCAGCTCCCCGATCTGCTCAAGCATCGCCTCGACCGCAGCGCGCAGATCGGCATACACCTCCCGATCTCCGCCTTGCATGATGTCGATGTTTTGCAGGAGTTGATTGAGCAACCCTCTGTTCTTGTCGCGGAACAGCCTGTTCAGCGCACCGTACATCTGAAAGTAGGAAACTTCTGTGCCGAGATGCTTCGTCGCCTCGTCTTCGATATGGTGCGCCTCATCGAGCACAAGGTGCTGATAGCCGGGCAATACGTTGTGATCCGCTTTGACATCGGTCAACACCAGCGAGTGGTTGGTGATCACCACATCGGCGTTTTGCGCCAGTGCTCGCGCGCGGTGATAATAGCAGTTGCGAAACCAGGGGCACGCTTTGTTGATACAGGAGTCTGACGAGGAAGCCACCTTGCTCCATCCGTCCGCTTGCGGTCCGGACAAAGTCAACTCTTCGCGATCGCCGCCGCCCGTCTCCAGCAGCCAGGTGAGCATCCGCACGTTAAAGGTGATCTCGCTGTGCTCGGTGATCAAGCCAGGATGATTGACTCCCATCGCCACTTTGCGCATGCAAAGATAGTTGCTCCTCCCTTTGAGCACCGTGATCTCAAAAGGAAAGGGAACCACTTCGGTCAGCAAGGGCACATCTCGCTCGCGCAGTTGCTCTTGCAGGTTGATCGTGTGCGTCGCCACGACGACGCGCTCTCCCTTCGTCTTCGCGTAGTAGACAGCCGGAATCAGGTAGGCGAGCGACTTGCCTGTCCCCGTCCCCGCTTCGACCAGCAGGTGTTTGCCTTCGTCGAACGCCTCCGATACGGCTCGCAGCATCTGCATCTGTGGTGGCCGCTCCTCATAACCTGGCATCAGATCGGACATCGGCCCGCCTTTGGCGAGCACCGACTCCACCTCTTCGACAGAAAAGCTGGCAGACGATCCCCCCGACTCATTCTCCTTGGCTGGTATCACTACCGGTCTGTGCATCAGTCGATCGATCGTGACACACCCTTCCGGCTCGTCGATCTGCATCAGCGATGTGGTCGACTCTGCCAGCCTGCGGAACAGATGGCGCAATGGCCAATCGCTGTACTCGGTCAGGCCGTAGATCTGTTGCAGGATCAAAAACGGCAATCGCTCCGCTTTTTCGAGCAGCAGCGTAAACATCGAAGCGGTCGCCTTCGCATCGGCCAGGGCGCGATGCGCTCGCTCATGTTCAAGGCTGTGCTTTTCAACGAGCGACCCCAATGAAAAACTGGACTCGCGCGGCCAGACGATCTGGGCCAGCGTGACCGTGTCGATCACCTCGCCCACATAGCGCAGGTAGCCGCACTCCTCAAGCGCTTCATTTAAAAAGCTGAGATCGAAGTCTGCGTTGTGCGCAACCAGAATCGAATCGCCAATAAACTTTAAAAAGGACTCGATCGCTTCCTCTAGCGATGGGGCGTCCTGTAGTTCATCATCCGTCAGACCTGTCAGTTCACGAATGTAAGCAGGAAGGGGCTGACCTGGATGGATCAATGTTTGAAATTCTTCGCTGATACGGCCATCGACTAGCTTAACCGCACCGATCTCGATGATATGATCCTGAGCCGCGTTCAATCCGGTTGTCTCAAGGTCAAACACCACATATATCTCGGACACGCTCTGGGTCAGCTCCTATTTATCGTTTGTGAATAGACTCTGTTCGCCTTTCGTTCGATAAATCCTGCCGTCTGCATTCGTTTGACATAAAAAAGAGAAGCGGCGTCATCGCCACTTCTCTTTTTTTCCTAGTACAGGAAACAATATTCATCAGTTGAGCAGGAAGACGGGCTTGGTGGAGGCCGCAGTCTTCAGCACGAGCACCGGATATGCGATCATCTCCGGGTTGATCGAGCCAGGTGTAGGCGCATTGACTTTCGTTCCGACAAAAACGGCTCCGTCCGACTCGCTCAGGCTGGTCACTTCGATCGAATAGCCTGGGTTCGGCATCGAACCGCCTGCGACCACAATGTAGCGCACACCTTCCTCGTCGACCGTGTAGACGCCCGCCTCCGTCTTATTCTCTTGCACCAGCGTGTGCACCGTCTCCGGCAGCGTGCCCTTCAGGACATCATATTTTGCCGGTTTCGCCAGCTGGTTGGCGCGGGAGAGGACTTTGTCGAGCAATACAGCCGCTTCCGCTCTGGTCAGCTTCGCCTGCGGAGAGAAGCGACCCTGACCATCGCCGATCATGATGCCCAGCTGGTAAAGATAATGAATCGAGCTTTGCTCTTCTTGGGAGATTCCAGCCGTATCGGTAAACGGATATTTGAGATTGGCTCCGTTGATGCCGGTGTTCATCGCCGGCAGCAGATCTGCCAGCCAGACGGCCGCCTCAAGGCGGGTCACCCCTTCGCTCGTTTCCAGCGCGGTCTCTTTCTTGCCCAACAGGCGACCGACCCAACTTACAAACTCTTTTTTCTTGATCTGTTCGTTCGGTTTAAAGACACCGAGCTCACCGCGCGTCAGCACGCCCGCTTTGAGCAGTTGCTGAAGCGAATGTTGCGACCAATGCCCATCCAGATCTTGCAGTTGCGGAGCCTTGATTTGAATCGTATGGAGATCCGGATCGTTGATCATGCTGCCTCCTGGAGTTTTTCCGTCAGGATCGAAGACGGTGATCACCATCTGATCGGACGATTTTACTTTTGGTGCGCCGACCATCGCCCACGCAGACTGCGAAGAAAGCACCAATCCGGCTGCGAGGAGCCATGCAATCGAATGTTTCGCCTTGCTCACAAAAACGCCTCCTTATGCTTACATTTTTAAAAATCATTGATCGAAGAACCCTCTATTACTAAGGACGCTAGTTGCGGCGCGATAGTTTCACAGCTTGGAAAGAAATTTAGAAAATGATGACTTTTCGGCGCACTCGACCGCATCGGCGTGTCTAGCGGAACGAACAAAAAAGACCAGCGACCAGGCTGATCTTTCCCATTGCTCAAGCGTATACCTCCTCCTGTGGAAGCGAGGTCAAACGCTTGCATTTTTCGAAACACTGATCGGCTCGCTCCTGTTCACCGAGCGCATAATGGGCGATGCCTTTGTAAAAGATCGATTCGACACAGTTCCGATCGTAGACGAGGGCTGCGTTAAAGTACCGCAATGCCTGCAGGTATGACTCCTCTTCGATCGCCAGCCGACCCAGATTGTAGAGACCGAGCTTCTTCTCGGCCGCCCCTTCCATCGCCACCAGCCGCAACAGCTGATCTTTCGCTTCCGCCCGCTTCCCCGTCACGCTCCAAGTGCGGGCGATGCTTGCCAACGCGAAGATGTCGCGCGCATTTTGGCTGAGCAGCTGTGCAAAGCATCGCTCCGCTTTCGAATAATCCCCGAGGTGATACGCCGACCAGCCGAGATTGAACATGCCTTGACGGTCGTTCGGTTTGAAGGAGAGCTGTTTTTTAAACAGGGCGGCCGCCTGCTGATGATCGCCCGCACGCATCCTGATCCACCCCAGTCCGCCGTACGCTTCCGCCGAGTCGGGATGGTAGCGGAGCACCTTTTGATACAGCGCGACCGCATGCTCGGCTCGCCCCATCTGTTCGGACAGACGAGCAAACTCGATCATCACCGCTTCATTTGCCCCGTTGACATCATAGGCGCGCGCCAGATGGCGGTAGGCGCGCTCTCGGTTGCCCAGCTTTGCGTTCAGCAGCCCACACAGCCGATGCGCCTCCCAATCTTCCGGGGACAGCATCAGCGCTCGCTGAAAGCTGAGCAGCGCTTCTTTCTGCTGGCCGAGGTTGAAGTGACAACAGCCGATGTTAAACTCGATATCTCGGAAGTCTGGCACGAGTTTGCGCGCCGCTTCAAACTCGATCACCGCCTGTCGATACTGCGCCTGTGCGGCAAAAATATGGCCGAATGTAGCATGTACCGTCGCGCGGATCAGCTCGTCGTCCTCCTCCAGTTTCAGCTGGTTGAGGTGCTGGCTTGCCGCCTCATACTCTTCCTGGGCAAGACAGCCGAACGCCAGATACAACCTCGCGATCGTAAACGATGCATCGACCTCAAGCACTCGGCTGAACTCTTTTGTCGCTTCCTGAAACATCAACAGATCGAAATAGCCGAGACCGCGCCGAAACGAACGAACCATGCCTTCTTCCACCGGCCTGATCGAGGACCCTTCTCCCATCGAGAGGATCACTTTCGGAGTGGGAGCTGGCCCGTCGGCGAAGGAAGTTAGTTCCTCAGCGCCTTCCATTGCCTCCGGTGCGTCTTCCTCTTGGCGCATCGTGGGCAGATACGGTTTTTGCAGGGCGGACAGCTTCTGCTGCATCGCCTGCAGCTCCTCGCTCGGCAGTGTGCCATCGAGATCGAGTCGATAGGTTTCCCCCAGTTCGGCTACGCGCTCTTCAAAGGCGAGCCATTTTTCGACGAACGTGTCGCAGGCACCGCGAAGGGCGAGAAGTTCCTCCCCCAAGATGCGCTTCTGATCAAGGTCGGCGCTCTGCAGCTGGAGCTCGATGCGATCCACGGCGCGCTTGAGCAGTTCAAACGGTTTCTCAAACATGACAAAAAGCCTCCCGTTCCTGTCAGACTTACTTCCTAGTCTTGGCGCGGGAGGCTTTTTTTATCCAGATCAAGCAAAAGTTAGACGATGGTGCCGTGCGTTTCGCTGATGATATCGGCGATCTTGTTCTCGCTGTCCATCAGGGCGACGACCGGATGGTGCTTTCTCGCTTCCTCGTCCGAAAGCGTCGCATAAGAGATGATGATCACCGTATCTCCCGGCTGCACGAGGCGAGCGGCCGCACCATTCAGGCAGATCACACCGGAGCCGCGAGCACCGGAGATCACATAGGTCTCCAAGCGTGCTCCGTTGTTGTTGTTGACGATCTGCACTTTCTCATTTTCCAAGATATCCACCGCATCTAAAATATCTTGGTCGATCGTGATCGAGCCAACGTAGTTGAGGTTGGCCTCCGTCACCGTCGCCCGGTGGATTTTTGATTTCATCATCGTACGAAACATAACCCGATTCTCCTTTTTCTAAGAAGCTATCTGCCCGCCAAAACGGTGTTGTCGATCAGGCGAGTTTTGCCAAAGCGCACCGCGAGCGCCAGCAAGGCTGGCTGTTCGATCGTCAGGATCGTCGCAAGGTCGCGAAAATTGACGATCTCCACATAATCGATATCGGCCAGCGGCTGCGCTTCGATCATCTCGCGCACGAGTCGCTTCAGCTGCAAGACATCTCGCTCACCGGCTGCCACCGCCGCTTCTGCCGCCTTGAGCGAGCGGGAGAGCACGAGCGCCTGCTGACGTTGCTCATCGGTCAGGAACACATTTCGCGAGCTCATCGCCAGACCGTCAGGCTCGCGCACCGTCTGGCAAGGAACGATCTCAACCGGGATGTTCAGATCATCGACCATCGTCTGCAGAACAGCCACCTGCTGCGCATCCTTCATCCCAAAAAACGCTTTGTCAGGCAGGATGATGTTGAAGAGCTTCGACACCACCGTCGCCACGCCGCGAAAATGACCTGGGCGGGACGCGCCGCACAGCTGGTGGGTGACCTCTTCCACATCGACGGTGGTCAGCACTTTGCCGTCGCCGCGCGGATACATCTCCTCGACGCTCGGGGCAAAGAGGATGTCGCATCCGGCCGCCCCAGCCACCTCTGCATCGCGCTTCAGGTCGCGAGGATATCGTTCGAAGTCCTCGTTTGGGCCAAATTGCAACGGGTTGACAAAAATGCTCATCACCACAGCATCGCTCTGCTCTTTTGCTGATCGAATCAGCGACAGATGGCCTTCGTGCAGATAGCCCATCGTCGGGACGTATCCAATGCTTTTTCCGGCTGCGCGCAGATCGCGCACATGCTTTCGAATCTCCTGAATCGT
The DNA here is from genome assembly GCF_042682745.1 of Tumebacillus lipolyticus. Classification (NCBI taxonomy): domain Bacteria; kingdom Bacillati; phylum Bacillota; class Bacilli; order Caryophanales; family Alicyclobacillaceae; genus Tumebacillus; species Tumebacillus lipolyticus. Next base: position 385,129 of record NZ_JBHUIO010000002.1, read on the forward strand.
ATGGACGATGATCATAGTGACTAGTAGCTCCTCTGGTTTATCTCACTCTTTAGTCTCTCCAAAACATCCTCATTCATTTTAAAGCTATGCTGGGCGGTTGGAAAGAGGCTATCTCGCACTTCTGTCGCATAGTTGTTGACCGCTGTGGTCATCTCTTGGAAAAGCTCGCTGTATTTCTTCGCAAATCTTGGCATATAGCGGTCGGTGATCCCGAGCATGTCGTGGATGACCAGCACCTGTCCGTCAGCCGTATCGCCCGCGCCGATTCCGATCGTCGGGATGTCCAGATGCTCGCTGATCAGCTTGGTGAGCGGAGTCGGTATGCATTCGAGGACGATGGCGCAACATCCTGCCGCTTGCAGCATAAGCGCGTCTTCGAAGATGCGCAGGGCCGATTCGTAATCTTTCCCCTGCACTTTAAAGCCGCCCAGCTGGTTGACCATCTGCGGCTGCAGCCCGAGGTGTCCGACGACCGGAATGCCCGCTCTCACGATCGCTTCGACCCCCTCGATCACCTCGCGTCCGCCTTCGATCTTGACCGCGTCCGCTCCACCCTCTTGGATCAGGCGCCCGGCGTTGCGCACCGTTTCCGGCGTGGAGATGTGGTAGGAGAGAAACGGGAGGTCAGCGACGATCATCGTGCTTTTCGAGCCGCGTGTAACCGCTTTCGTGTGATGGATGATGTCTTCCATCGTGACCGGCAAGGTCGTTTCGTAGCCGAGCACCACCATGCCTAACGAATCGCCGACCAGAATCATGTCGGCCCCGCCTTCTTCTGCCACCCGCGCAGTCGGAAAATCGTAAGCGGTCAACATGACGATCTTCTTGCCTTCCTGCTTCATCTCGCGTAGCTTGACTGTCGTTGCTTTTGTGGTTGTCACAGCCAGACTCCTCCTTGTTGAGCCTGCCATAAGCCAAAAAAGACCCCATGAGCCGCGAAGAGGCACACAGAGTCCTGTCAGAATCAAGATTAGTCCTGTCTCGGTCCGCATTCGGCTCAGAGCAGATTCAGTTTAAATTGCATTGCGCTTGTATGACATGCGGAGTACAGTTCATTCCATGATACCGTCTCCACCATCAGTATACATTGGAATGGATTGTCTGTATAGTGTTCTCGCTTACATGAAAATCCAATCATCCGCATTTTTTAAACGCCTCTGCACCTGCGTCGATCGCGTCGTTCCTCTATGTAAACATGATGTCGGCCGAGTAGATTTTTTTCTGCTCTCCCGACTGGTCTTCCACCAAAAGCACGCCAAATTCGTCGATGTCGAGCGCGCGTCCGCGAATCGTCCCTTGCGCAGTATGCGCGACGATCTCCTTGCCCAAGGTGATGTTCATCTGCTTCCAGTCTTCGCGAAGCGTTCCGAACCCACCGTTTTCCACATATTGACGATAGAGCGGCTCCAGCTCCTCCAGCACCGTCTGCACAACCTTTGCCCGCGGAAGGGTGGCGCCTTTCACCGCGCGCAACGATGTCGCAATGTCTTGAATCTCCTTTGGGAAATCGGCTTGCGCGACATTCACATTGATGCCGATCCCGACGACAAGATGATGAATCTGGTCAAACTCTGCGCTCATCTCGGTGAGGATGCCGCAACATTTCTTTTTGCCGAACAGAATGTCGTTCGGCCATTTGATCCCGGCGCGTTCGCCGGTCAGCCGTGTCAGCGCCTTCGCCAGCGCGATCGCTGTGACGAGCGTGATCTGTGGCGCATGAGCCAACGGCAGTTGCGGCCTGAGGATCAACGACATCCAGACTCCAGAGCGAGGAGGCGAATACCAGTTGCGGCCGCGACGGCCTCTCCCCTGCTCCTGCTCGTCGGCGATGACGAGCGTTCCTTCCAAAGCCCCGTTGTTGGCAAGCTCTTGGGCGAGATTGTTCGTCGAATCGATCGTCGGTCGAAAGACGATGCTCTGCCCGAAGAGCGTCGTGGTCAGACCGTCCCGAATTTCGGCAGCTGTCACCAGGTCGGGGGCGGAGAGCAATCGATAGCCCTTGTTGCGAACCGCCTCGATTTGATAGCCTGTATCTTGCAAATCTTTAATATGTTTCCAGATCGCCGTACGCGATACGCCGAGCGCATTGCACATCGCCTCGCCCGATACGAAATCGCCAGGGCGCTCGCGAAGCATTTGAAGGATGGAAGATTGCATCATTGGTGGCTTGGCTCCTTGTAGTTGAAGGTTCAATCTGTCAGAAAGCCCCTCCACGCGCGGAGGGAACTGCTTCTATTTTATGAGCTAGCCGATCGGTTGTCCAATCAGCGTTTCCCGATCGGAGCAGATTAAGATCGACATGGTCGAAACACCACCGCCGAACGGCAAACCGAAAAGATGCCAACCGATCTGGATCGGTTGGCATCTGCTATTGTTCGAGCAACAGCTGAACACATTTCGTTTGATCGACCTCCGGGTCTTGCTGCTGCGCTGCCAGCTTGAACAGCTGTTGAGCCAAAGCGCCCATCGGAATGGAAACGTCATACTGATCGGCGACAGAATGAGCCAGCCCCAGGTCTTTCAACCGCACAGCAAGCGACGTGGAAACGGTGTCGGACGGCGCCAACATGCGTTCGAAGAGCACGCCCATATAGGTGGAGTACCCGCGCATCGAAGAGAGCGCCGTGTGCAGCGTGGAGAGGTCGATGCCCGCCTTCAGTCCGATGGCGATCACTTCGCTCGCCGCCAGCAGGTTGATGCTCTCCGCCAAATTGTTTAACACTTTGATCAGCTGCGCCTTGCCCGGCGCACCGACATAGTGCAGTTTTGCCGTGAAACGGTCGAGCACCGGACGCGCCGCGTCCACCGCCGACTGCTCACCTGCGATCACCATGCCCATCGTTCCCTTGAGCGCACCCTCGCGACCGCCGGAGACGGGAGCTTCGAGATAGTGCAGATCAGCTTGGCGCAACCGTTCATGCAGGGAGACTGCAAAGTCGGGGCTCACCGTGCTCGTGTCGACCACACAGATCCCCCGTCTGCCCGCAGCGGTGACTCCCTGATCTTCATCGAAGAGGAGCGACTCGGCTGCCGCCTCTCCTTTGACGCAGAGAAAGAGGATCTCACACGTTGCTGCCACCTCGCGAGGAGAGGTGGCCACCTGTGCACCGAACGCTTCCAGCTCACGAGCTTTTTCTACCGTTCGATTGTAGACGACCACTTCAAGCCCGCACTCCAGCAAACGCTTGACGATCGCAGCGCCGAGCACGCCCGTTCCTAACCATCCAACCTTTATCATAACTTCACCCACCTTGATAAAACTGGACAGAAGACTCGCGAACAGGTCGCAAGCCTTCTGTCATCTGCCAGCCGCATCGCTTGCCCGTCTAGCTTCGCGGCGACAGGATCAATCGTTTGCCTACACCTGTTCGTGAGCGCTCGCCAACAACTGATCGATTTGCGCCATCACCTGCTTGGTGATCTCCGCCTGATCTTGCAGCGAGGAGACCACCTGCCAGCCGAAACGATCAGACCAGTCCAACATCCGCGCCCGCAGCTTGGTCTGATGGGCCAAAAATGATGCTGGCCGACACTCGGGGTCGCGCCCGCATTCATAGACATTAAAATCATCTTTGCGCTCGAACGCCACCTCTGGTGTGACATCAAAATAGAAAGTCAGGTCGGCAGGGCGGAATTGACGCGCCGTCTGCTCGATCCACGCGGGATCACAACCGTATTCGATCTCCACCGCCGCATGCTTCATCCAGTAACCATCCAGCAGGTAGATTTTCGATCGGTCGTCCAGATCATCGCGGGTCATCGTGATCCCGATCGCCCAAAAGAGGAACAGAGCTCGACTCGGCCCTTCCATCTCGCCGACCGCATTTTTCAGATCTTCCAGCTCGATGTTGATCATGCGGCACTCTGGAAACTTTTGATGATCCCGCACATCCCACTTGTCGAGCACTTGAACCTGATAGCCACGCTCTTCCAACATGCGCTTCACCGCATGTACCTGCGTGCTCTTCCCCGCTCCGTCACATCCCGAAAACGCAATCAACATCTGCTTTTTGCCTCCTCATGTTGTTCACCCACGGTCGAATGAAAGTGCCAGCAGGGCGCTCATCGAACAGGGCCGGCAGCAACGCCTCCGGGTCGGACCCGCTGGTGATCACGCCTTCCACGCCCCGCTCAGCAAGCCGCAACAGCGCTTCGAGCTTGTTTTTCATCCCGCCTGTGATGTCCTGCTTCCGCGAGGGCCCTGTGCACAGAAGCACTTCGCGAAAATTTTCCTTTGTCACGGTCGGAATCAGCGTTCGCTCATGCCCGTCCTGGTCGAACCGCATCACGCCTTCAACATCTGTCATCATCACCACGCGGGTCAGCCGCATGCGCTCCACAAACAGCTCCGGAATGTTGTCGCTCGAAAAGATGGTAAATTTTCGCGAGAGATCAAACACGAGATCGCCAGAGAAAACGGGGAGCACATTGGTCTCCAAAACATGTTGAACAGGCTCGATAAAATAGCGAAGCGGATGCTTATCATCTGTTATCACATACCCGCTCGTCTGAAACGGATAGCAGGGAACGCCCTCTTCTCGAAAGATCTCGGTGACCAAAGACAGCCACTCGAACATCTTGACGGTCATCATCGAGAGATCCTGCTCTCTCCACGGGAGCGATGCGTCCTTTAAATTGTAGCGAATCGGCACCGCATTTCCGTACGAGCCGCCTCCGACGATCAGGATCAAGTTGCCGCTCAGCCTGTCCCACTCTTTGGCAATCAAGCTTGCATATTGACGCACCATCTCCCTGTTGGGGGCACAGTACCCGTCTTTGTTGGTGAGCAGACTGCCGCCAATCTTGACCACGTACATCAGATTCACCCTCTTTCCGAGTTCAATCGGAACCGAGCGACCAACTGTTGTGGCGTCCACTCGATCCGCTTGCCGATCTTCTCCGTTCGCGGGTCGATCAAAGCGTGCACAAACGTCAGACCGTTCGACTGCTCAGCGCTCTCCATCTCAGACGGTTGCTCCATCTGGTACGCGTGCTGGTATCCTGCCGCAAGCGCTACTTGCACCATATTTTCAAACCGAGCGGGCTTCTGCCCGCCTGTGCTTTCATAGGAACGATTGTCGAGCACGACATGCACGAGATTCTGCGGGCGCTCGCTGGTGATCATCGCGATCACGCCAAGGTTCATCAGAAAAGAACCGTCGCCGTCAAACGCGACCACCGTCTTGTCCGGGTGCGTTAAGGCCAATCCCAGAGCGACAGGAGCTGCCATCCCCATCGAGCCGAGCAGGTAAAAGTTGTTAGAGCTGTCCTTTAAGTTGAACAGATCTCTTGAAATATAGCCGCATGTGCTCACATATAACGCATCCGGGTAGCGGTCTAACACCGCCTGCATCGCATCTGCCATCTTCATGATCGCTCACCTCACAACGCTTCTCGAATCAGCAGAGCAACCGGTTTTTGCTCCGCCTCCAACCTGGCCAAGCAGGCGTCCACACTCGCTTCAATCTTGTCCGTTTCGAGAAGCACGTAGGGAATGCCCACCGCCGACAACACATCGGGCATGTTTTTCCCCATCACTTCATGCTCCACCGCATCGTTCATCCCTTCAGCCCCTCGCCAAGAGATGATCAACAGCATCGGAATCGAGTAGACGAGATGTAGCGAGGTCAACACGTTTAAGCAGTAGCCCAAGCCGGAATTTTGCATCAGCACCACCGGCTTTTCGCCGCCGAGGTACATCCCGACCGCCAAGCCGAGCGCCGAATCTTCACGAACTGCGCTCACGTAGCGGATGCGCGGCCGTTCCTGCTCCATCTCCCCTTCTAAATACCGAAAAGCACCTTTCAAGAGCGAACATGGTACACCTGTATACGAACGGTGCCCTCTGTCAATCAACAGTTGAAGAAATTGTTCTGCCACATTGCTCATATGAAAATCTCCTTTAGTTAGTACGTATAAAAAGTATAATATAACTTCGATAAGAATTAAAGTGTAAAATTTCAGACAACAAAGTACCAGAATTCTATTTTCACTTTATATCGCTAAAAATAGAAATGGTGGTCGCCTAGATTCCCGCTAGAGAGAATCGGCGACCACCTTTGTCGATGTGCGATAATTTCGAATGGCTGGCAAGAAAAATGCGGCGAGCACGATCAGCATTTCCACCGTTCCGTTCAGCGCGAGCACGCTGTTCACGCCGATCGCCTCCACCAGATAGCCGCTCGCCGCCCGTGCGATCGGCACAGAGCCTGACATCAGCAAGATCATCACCGCGACCACTCGCCCCATCAGCTGAGGCGGCACGATCGACTGGGTGACGCTCGGAGCGATCACGTTGATCGCCGCATCGGTGATGCCAAACAGCGCCAAGAGCAGGAGCGCGAGCAACAGATGCCCAGTCAGCCCGAGCAAGAGGATGATCAGGCCCTCAAAAAAACAGGCGATCAGCGTCATCCGCGGCGTCGGACGCCTGATGACCAACAGCGCAAACAAGATTGCGCCGACCGTCCCGCCCACACCGATGCTCGCGTTCAACCAACCGAATTCCTGTTCCCCGCCCCCGAGCGCACTGGCCAGAAAGGGCGCTCCGATCGGCACGACGCTTGCGCACGCATTGACGAGAAAGGCGGTGAGCGAGGTGACCAGCAGAATGGGCGTGCGCAGGATAAACGAGACCCCTTCCTGCAAATCCATCCAATAAGAAGCTCGAACTTTTGTCGCCCCTTCCTGTTTCACCGCCGCAAGCGGATCGATCTTCACCGTCATCAGCAAGAGCACGCCGCCGAAAAAGGCGGCGATGATCAGCAGGAGCACCGTCTGATCGCTTCCGAGCGCAGTCAGCGTGCCACCTGCGAGCGGTCCGATCACCGCAGTCGTCTTCATCGCGATCATCAACAGCCCGTTCGACTGAGTATACAACTCCGGCTTCACCAATCGCTGACGAACTGCCGAAGCGGCTGGCCAGAAGAACGCTTCCAGCGTCCCAAATCCGAACGCTGCAGCGAACAGGCTCCACAAGGGAAGCGATCCGAACGCGCTGAGCAGAAAAAGAAAGCCGATCAAAAGCACTCTTGACCAGCCGCAGAGGATCATCGCTTTGATCGGGTTGATCCGATCGACAAGCACGCCTGCAAACGCTGTCAACAGGACTTGCGGCGCACCGAGTGTGAGAAACAAAGCGCCGACCACCGCCCCCGAATCGGTCGCGTCATACACCATCCAAGTCAAGCAGAGCGCGAACACAGCATCGCCGAGACCGGAAAACAAACTGCCAACCCAATACTTCATAAAATTACAATCTTTGACGATCTGTGTTGAAATCATCTTTCTCCTACCCTGTCCATATCAGTTTTCAGTCTAGTTTACAAAAAACTCCTTTCCGGCTCTGTCAGCATCAAAGCCGATGCTCTGAACAACACCACCAGCGTTGCATAAAACACCAACAATGATATTTACCGCAAAGAGAAACGAGAGAACAAACCTGCGGAGGTAGTCTTATTCAAAGATATCCTCTCGGTCGAATAACGTAGGTTATGTCCTTTTCATCAAGGAGCTGTTCCATTTGTGAACGATCACTGGGCTTCGCCGTTAAGAGGGCAATCTTGTCAGGCGTCATCCTGATTGGCGAACGAGGGGCGCAGGTGAAACCCTGATACCAGCCTTTGTTTGCCGGAACGTGGCCCACTTGTGTTTCTTGAAGCGAAGGTGTTGATCGGAATCAAGGATTTTGACGTTTTGTTTGAAATGCGCCGCAGACGAGGTTTGATTTTGAGAGTTCAGTTACGAGGTCTTGAAAAACTCCCGCGGGTAGCGCTAGATTGACCTTGATTGTGTGGTATCGCGAGAGTTGGGGGCACTGATGGAAATCGAAGAAATTCTTGTACGAGATCAACGAAGTTTTTCTAATCGACAATGCCCCTTCCTCCTCTTTGTAAGGGTACTCGTAAAAATTACTTACTTTCCGGTCTTTTTTTCATTAGTTTTCTCATTACAGAATCTACAATCACAATGACTAGCGTTGATACCAAAAAAGTGACCAAAAGATTGGAACTGAAATAATCAACTTGAAAAACCGTAGTCAAAATTGCGCCCACAATGATGGCAAACAGGATACTTCTCATAAATTCAACCTTCCTTCCTTAAGTCGTCTATATAAATATGAACCACCGAAATTACTTCGGTGGTAATCACAGTGCGATTTTAGTAGCCGTATGAAGCAGCGTTTTGCCCAGTTCCATAATAATACACTTTTGACGGAGAAGTGTAGTTGGAATTTTCGTAGAACACGATGGTTTCATAAATTTCGTAGTATCCGTAATAGCTGTTCCATGCCTTTGAGGTCTTATATCCTACATAAGCGTACTGATGAGTATTCAGCCACCCGTGAAGGTATACGAGCCAAGTTTGAACAGTTCCCTGTAACCAAGCCGGTGACTTAACTTGTGCCAATAAGTAAAACGAGACAGTACGGACGGAAGCCTCCACTATAAAGTTTGTAACGGTGTTGTCATGGGTTTTGTAAGCTGGACCTGAAATGGTGGTTGCTCCACCTTCACCAATTGGGACATAGGAAGGGTCTCCATTGGAGGCATTGTTGGAGGTAATTGTTGAGTTTTGAGTTTGAGCATTTTTGTCATTAGAGAGCATGAGGGCAATGTCGGTCTCAAATTTCTTTCTATCTTGATCAGACACCCCCCCATTTTGAAATACTTCAATCTCAAGGTCTTTGTAGTTCCAAGAAGTTGCTTTTTCCTCCTGATTAGAGTGTGATTTCACTTGATGCTTTTGTGTTCCCTGAACAAACGAGGCTTCAGAGACAAAGCTAGAAGTTAAATTGCACACTGCTAGGGCAATTGCTAAGGTTCCGAACAACTTCCTTTTCATGTAAATACCTCCTTTTAACATAAAATAATACTTCCTAATTTACTTGTCAATACACTTTTTGAATGAATCCAATGATTTCGTCATCACATTTCGGGTTTCTTCTAAAGTGGTTCACTAGCGTTGCACATTTCCATAGGGAGTGAAAGTTCCGAAGTTATTTATGCAACGCTAGTGAGCTATGGACACATTTGCACTTATATTTCAGTTCATAATCAACAAAAAATGCCCCCATCTGGAGGCACTGACTAACACAAGCTTTGATTACTTCATTCTGTTACACGCCGAAGAATCAGCATGTCTTATGTATGTAACCAATGGTTGTCAGAGTTTTACCGATTTAGGAAACTTGGTGAGAACGTTTAAGGCCAGTTCTGATGCGGATTTTATAAAACTCTGACTAAATGACTCGGATATTCGTCTCCTTCGCTACCTGACGGCCTCTATCGCCTTCCTGAGATCGTCTTCTGACGGCTCCACGTATCACATCGTCGTCTGGACGTTGTCATGCCCCATCAATTCCTTGACTTCATTGAGCGGTCGTCCAGCGTCCACCTGACGCTTCCCAAACGTGTGACGCAGCGAATGGCACGAGTGCTGTCCCTCCAACTTCTTGCCGTCAGCTGACCGTTCCAACAAGCCGCACCGCTCAAGGTAGGTGTCCAATATGTGTTCAATCCCTCGCGTCATCATTTTGCCCACACGTTCCGAAACGAACAGATACCCTCTCTCTCGGTGGAACGGCTTTTCATTTGCTTCTCTAGCCGCAATCCACGTCTTTAGCACCTTCTTCAACTCCGTATGCATCGGAACAACACGGAACTTCCCACCCTTGCCGTCCATAACGCTCACGATCTCACGCCGTAGATCAACATGCGTCAGCTTCAAATCACTGACCTCCCCGACCCGCAGCCCAGCGCGAAACATCGTGTAAAAGATCGCCCGATCTCTGGTCACTTTAAACTCGTTTCTCTCCGTCTCTAAGGCGTATGTCAGCCGATTGATTTCTTGGTCGGTCATCCACTTGGGGGCCGAAAACTGCTGGACGCGCTTCATACGTACCTTGCGGGCTGGATCGGCGGCGATGTGCCCCGCTTCCACTGCCCAAGTGAAGAACGTCTTTAACGTCGCCAGCGCCTTGTTGATCGTGGCGGGCTTTTGGTCCAGCGTGTTCATCATGTACGAGCGATAATCCTGTATCATGATCGTTGTCACGTCTTTCCGCTCGAACGCCTAGCCCTCACTCGTGTATGAAAGAGAAATTCACTGCCTCGTTGATCTTACGTAGAACATGGTATTCGGGGATCAGCTCATAGAGCTCTGCATGAAAGGATGCTTTGGTTTGCTTTGATGTAAACAACATAAAATCGTCCCTCCCTTAGTAGAATCAATTCCATTATAAAAGAAACAGCATCCGTGTTAGATGCTGTTTCCAAGTTTTATGCTGTGTTTTGCGGTGCTCTCTCATGCAAGGTGGAGTTTTCGTTCCGTTCATTTTCCTTTTTCTCCGATCGACCGAGAAATGCCCAGCAGATCGCAGACGTTGGCGCTACTCCTGCTGTTTCGCTTCCCCCATGCCGCGCAGAAATCGCATCAACATCATCAGCGAAGCGCTCACTTCTGGATCGCGCAACTGCTGCATCAACTTCAAAAGCCCGACCGACTGTTTCGGCTCCTCGTCTGCCGGCTGGACCGCATGCTCGACGCCAGCAGCGACCGACGTCAGCATCGTCTCCATCTTCACCGGGTCGAGCTTGCCGAGAAACTGCAGCGTGCTCATGCTGTTTTTGATCAGATTTTGGGCGCCCGACTTGTTCAGCTGATCGAGTCCGATCGCACCGATCGCCTGACGGTTTTTCAACGCTCCCTGTACGATTTCCAGAGCGCCTGACGCGTGCAGTTCGCCGATGATATCCAAAAAGACGATCAGCGCGTCTTTGTGCTGCGCCACCGCGCTGATCAGCTCGCTAAGCGATCGCGCATCCTGCTCCGCTTGGCTCAGCACGCGCTTTTCGATCTGTGTGGTCGCTTTAGCCACGGCGCTCCCCTCCTTCGATCGCTTCTGCGAGCGGGACATAGTCTGCCCGCTTCCACTTCTCCTCGATCTTGATGCCGATCTGCGGCTGACGGTTGCCGAAGCGATGGTTCCATCTCGGCAGCGGACGCTCCCCTTTTTGTTCAAGCACTTCCATCTTCACGCTCATCTCTTTGTAATTGGGCGTGTGCGTGACCTTGTCATGATAGGAGGAGGTGAGCTTGTTGACCGCCCCATCCCCCGTCGTGTTCATCGTGATGTACAGCTCGTGCCCTCGCACGCGATCGGTGACCTCCACTCGCACTTTCACGCTGCCATACGGTGAGGTCAAGCGCACCAGCGAACCTGATTGCACCCCGCGCTCTTGCGCAAGCTCAGGCGAGATCTCCACCCACTCGCTCGGCACTTTATGGGTCAGACCTTTCGACTTGTAGGTCATGTTCCCCTCATGAAAATGTTCGAGCAGTCGGCCGTTGTTCAAGTGCAGATCATACTCTGCTCCCGGCTGGAACGGCGGTGTCCACTCGACCGGATAGAGGCGCGCCAAGCCATCAGGAAAGGCGAAGCGCTCCGTGTAGAGCAGCGGTGTGTCCGTACCGTCCGCCTGCACCGGCCAGACCTGCGAGCCCCATCCTGCCAAGCGATCGTAGGAGACCCCAGCAAAAATGGTCGCAAGCGATGCTGCTTCCGCCATGATCTCCGCCGTGCTCTGGTAGTTCCAGTTCGCCCCGAGTCGGTTGGCGACGAGCTGGATGATCTCCCAATCTGGCTTCGAATCGCCCAGCGGGTCGAGCGCACGGTAAAAGCGCTGGATGCGGCGCTCCGTGTTGGTGAACGTGCCCTCTTTTTCTAAGCTCGGCGCTGCTGGAAGCACCACGTCAGCAAACTGAGCGGTGCGGGTGAAGAAAATGTCCTGCACGACGAAGAAATCTAACTTTTCAAAAGCGGAATCCACATGGTTGGAGTTCGAATCGACCAACCCCATGTCTTCGCCGAACAGGTACATCGCCTTAAGCTTGCCATCGTGGATCGTCTCGATCATCTGATGGTTGTTCAGGCCAGGCTCTGGCGGAAGTTTGACAGCCCATGCCGCTTCGTAACGCGCGCGAACCGACTCGTCTGTGATCGACTCATAGCCGGGGAACCAAGCGGGCATCGTGCCAAAATCGCAGGCGCCCTGCACGTTGTTGTGACCGCGCAGCGGATAGGCGCCAGTCCCTTCACGCCCGTAGTTGCCGGTCAGGAGCAACAGGTTGGAAATCGCAGTCGAGGTGTCGGTGCCCCCCAGATGCTGGGTGACGCCCATCGCCCAACAGACCACGACCGACTTGGCCTGATGGATCATCGTGGCGATCTCGATCAGCTGCTCGCGGGACAGACCTGTTTTCTCGCTCGCGTACTCCAAGCTGTAGGGCGTAAGCGATGCGCGATACTCTTCCAATCCGACCACTCGGTTTTGCAGAAAGCTCCGATCTTCCCACCCTTGTTCGAGGATGTAGTTGCTCACAGCGGACAGCCAGACCAGATCGGTGCCTGGGTTGGGGCGAAGGAACAGGTCGGCGCGCTCCGCCAGCTCATGTTTGCGCAGATCGAGGACGAGCAGTTTCTGACCGCGCAGTTTTTGCGCTCGCTTGATGCGGGTCGCCAGAACGGGATGCGACTCGGCCGGGTTGGCGCCGACGATCATCACGAGGTCGGCTGCGGCGATGTCATGAATCGTGCCCGCATCGCCACCGATGCCGACCGTTCGCATCAGCCCTGCTGTCGCCGGCGATTGGCAGTAGCGCGAGCAGTTGTCCACATTGTTCGAGCCCATCACCGCGCGAGCAAATTTTTGAAAGATGAAATTCTCTTCGTTTGAGCATTTTGAGGAGGCGATGTAGCCGATCGAGTCGGGGCCATGCTGTTGCTTGATCGCTCCCAATTTGTCGGCGATCAGATCGAGCGCTTCCTCCCAGGTCGCTTCGACAAACTTGTCTCCCTGTCTGATCAGCGGTGTGGTCAGCCGCTCTTCGCTGTTGACAAAGTCCCAGCCGAACTTGCCTTTGACACAGGTGGAGATCCCGTTGACCGGAGCTTCTGTCTGCGGCTCGATCTTCAAGATCTGCCTGTCCTTCGTCCACACTTCGAACGCACAGCCGACCCCGCAGTAGGTGCAGACCGTCTTCGTGCGCTTGATGCGCGAGCTGCGCATCGCCGACTCGATCTCCGAGATCGCAAAGATCTCCTGATAGCTCGGCTCCACCGCCTTGGTCAGATCGATCATCGGCAAGAGCAGATCTTCGGAGATGCTCGTCAGATAACCCGCTTCGCTGAGCATCGTTTTTTCCATCAGCGCGTTGCACGGGCAGACGGTCACACAATGCCCGCAGGATACGCAGGAGCTCTCGTCGATCGCCACGCCGCCGTCCCAGAGCACGCGAGGGCGCTCCATGCTCCAATCGATCGTCAGCGTCTCATTGACCTGCAAATCTTGGCACGCTTCGACGCATCGACCGCAGAGGATGCACTGGTCTGGCTCATAGCGGTAAAATGGATGAGAGTGATCTGGCGCATACGGTTTTGGCGTAAACTCATATTCGTTGTGTTCGACCTGCAGAAACGCAGCCGTGTTGTGCACGGTGCAGTTGCCGTTGTTGTTGTCACAGACGGTGCAGTACAGCTCATGATTTTTCAAAATGCGCTGCATCGCTTCATGCTGTGCTGCTTTCGCTCGCTCGGAGACAGAATGAACCTGCATTCCGGGTGCGACAGGCGTCGAACAGGCGCGCTTTAACTCGCCATCGATCTCCACCATGCAGGTGTCACAGCTTTGAATCGGCCCAAGATCGTTGTGATAACAGATGTGCGGCATGTAGTAATCATGCGCTTTTGCCGCCTGCAGGACGGTCTGATCGGCCCGACACGTAAATTCTTGATCATTGATTCGAATCGAAAAATTCTGATCGCTCAACAGTAGCACCACCTAACCGTACATTTTTCAACAATTTCAGTATTGCCAGCTGTTGCTGGTGGATATGCCACAGATATAATGGAACGCAAGAGGAGTGACGCAGATGCAACGAATTGTAAAGTCCAGGTTGATCACCACCTACCATGAGGGAGTTGTGAATCAACGCGAAGATCTGGTCGTGACCGAGTATCCGCTGACGATCTTTGTAAACGATGAGGAATTTGCCACGCTGGTGTGCACGCCTGAGCATTTGGAAGAGCTCACCGTCGGTTTTCTCGCGTCGGAAGGCGTGATCGAACAGTGCGCAGATCTGAAACAGGTGCTGATCGACGAGGAGCGCGGGTTGGCCTATGTAGAGACCCACCGGGTGAATGCGCTTTCAAAAAACTTGCATGCCAAGCGCTACCTCACCTCTTGCTGTGGTAACAGCCGTCAGAGCTTCTATTTCTACAACGATGCTCGAACTGTAAAAAAGCAACTCGCGCAAACAGTATCGCTGCGCTACACCGACTGCTTCGCCCTGATGCGGAGCATGCAGGAGGAAGCGGAGACCTTTCGGGAGACGGGGGGCGTTCACAATGCGGCCCTCTGTGATCAAAACGGGATCTTGATCGCTCGCCTCGATATCGGTCGCCACAATGCGCTCGATAAGATATACGGTCACTGCTTACAAAACGGAATTCCGCTCGATGACAAGGTGATCGTCTTCAGCGGTCGGGTCTCCTCCGAGGTGCTGATCAAGACAGCGAAGATCGGTTGCCAAATCGTCCTTTCCAAGTCGGCCCCCACAGAGCTCGCTCTCGATCTGGCCGATCAGTTGGGAATCACGGTAGTCGGATTCATTCGTAACCGCTCGCTCAATGTATACACGCATTCGGAACGCATCCGCGCTTAGATTGCTTATTCAATACGAGCCTTAAAAATCCTGCGCTCGTACCGCTTTTGCACAGTTCCGACTGCCACTTGTGATCTGGCGCTCGACGAGTGCAAAAGCGGGCCCGGCGCGCAAGCTTCTGAATGCACGCTGATTCGCATTCAAGGAAGAAAGATCGCCGGAAAAAGCAAACAGCTCGCTCGCCTGCACACATTGCCAGGCGAACGAGCTGTTTTTTGCACCGAAACTATCGGACGATGAGCACCGGAATTTTTGCGTAGTGGAGAATCTTCGCCGAGACGCTGCCGAGCAAGACCGACTCGACCACACCGTGCCCTTCTGCACCGAGGACGATCAGATCATATTCTCCCGCATCCGCTTCCTTCAGGATGACATCGGACGGTACACCCTGTTTGGCCAAGCCGGTCACGCGCTCTTGGCTGGTGAACTGTTCGACCGCACGCTTTGCCGGATGCTCAGATGGCAGCTCTTCGGCAGCCCCCTGCAGGTCGTAGTCGAACTTATAGCCGACCGGCGCATACGCCGCAAACGTGGATGCTTTCAGCACCTGTTGGACATACAGAAAGGTAATTTGTGCATCTGGCAGTGAGTCGTGCGTATCTTTTGCCCAAGCGAGCGCTTTTTCAGACGCTTGCGAGCCATCGAGAGCTACAAGAATTTTTTTGAACATGGGCGGTTCCTCCTTATGTTCTGTATCATTTGTACTAGTTTCAGTTTATATGTAAGCAGCATCGTTGTAAGTCGGGAGGTTCCCTGATTTTTGCTGCCGGAACTCCCTGAACTATATTTCAATTCTGCAAGTTAACCGTTCCATCCTTCTTTTGCAAAAAAAAGGCCGCCTGTCCAGCTGGACGGCGGCAACACAATTGGAAGATATCGGGTTAGGCTTCTTCCTCTTAACTATAGATCAAGTCGAAGATGATGACTATCGGGGAATTCCCTGATCATTCGCTCAGGGGGATCAGGGAAATGCGAAATGATAGTATTTTTCAGGCTACTTCGGTGCGATGCGCTGCATTCGTTTCGATCAGCTTTTGGTCGCTCTATCACCTTTACAAATACTGGTCAGAAATCGATCGAAAACAGCCGACTTTCCTTGTGCTCAGGAGATAGTCTGATCATCCGTTCAAATCGCATCCCCAGCCGTTCCAGCAGTTTCGCTGAGTTATGATTGTCTGGAGCTGTGATCGCCACGATTCGCTTCAGTCTCAAGCTATGAGTTCCGTACTCGATCACAGCGGAAGCAGATTCGAACGCATATCCTTTTCCCCAGTACCTCGGCAAGAAGGCAAAACCGATGTCCACATCTTCCAGAGTATCCCTTTTAATCAGGCCGCAGATCCCGATCGGTACCGCGTCCGCTTTCCGCGCTGTCAAATTCAGGCCAAAGCCTTCTCGTTCATACATCTGAATCGGTCCTTTGACAATGTAGTTGCGCGCATCTTCAAGCGTGCGCACCCCGAAATCGCCGATGAACTTCAGCCAGGACGGGTCGTTCAAAAGCTCAAGGATAAACTCCGCATCACCTGTTGTCAAATACCGAACGATCAACCGCTCTGTTTCAAGCACGATCAAACAAATCCCCACCTTTTGAACGCAAAGTTTCTTTCGGGTTCTGAAATTATTTTACAGGAACCGAATCGATATGACCTTAGTTTTTTGCACGAGCTGCGAGTTCCTCTTCACAAAAAACAAGTTGCCAAAAAGACCTGCCGATCGCGATCAGCAGGTCTTTTCCAGTTCGATCTCATCCTGTATCGGAATCCCATCAAACCCGATCAGCGGGATTTGCGGTTTGATCTTGCGCGCTTTCGCAACCGCATGGCGGTGTATGTGGACAAGCTGGTAACCGCGCTTCTGATAGAAGCGCAGCGCGTTCAGATTGTCGTTGGTGGTGATCAGCCAGATGCGGCCGATGTTGCGCTTCTCCGCCTCCCCTTCCACCGCCTCGATCAGTGCTGATCCGATGCCCTTGCCCTCTTGTAAGGAGTCGAGCGAGACGATCTCGCAGGTCTCATCGCTCAGCGCATAGGTGATCAAACCGATCGGGTGACCGTTCTGGAAGGCAGCAAACCCAGGCAATCTGTCGCAATGATGTATTCCTTTCGAGTAGACCATCTGCGGGCTGCCCCAATGCTCGATCAAAAAATCGCGAAGCCACGCCCGATCGGACGGTTCAAGAGCACGAATGAGGGTGTCTGACATGGGAATCACTCTTTTCTCAATGTTTGGCAACTAGGATACCATGTCCGCGCGCTTTTTGAGAAGTGGGTACCACGTCCGACAGGCTTTCACAGTGAACTTATGGGTAATATTCCTCAAGCTCCCCCTTCCAAGCGAGCATCCCATCGCTCATGTTCAACAGGTTGGTGAAGCCTTTTGCTTGGAGAAAATTGCAAGCGGAACGACTGCGACGACCGCTTCGACAGACGACGACCGTCTCCAGCTCCGGGTCAAGCTCTTCATATCGCTCCTCCACCTCTGGCAGGCGGATATGCATGGCACCTGGAATCATGCCCCGCGTCACTTCCGACTCTTCGCGAACGTCGAGGATCTGCAACACATCCCCGCGGTCGAGCCGCGCGAGCACCTCTTCTGCCGTGATGTTCCTCGGTTTTGCCAACGGATGTCCCCCTCCTTATCTGCGCCTCTTCAAACCTATATTCTGCGCGACCATGACCTCGTTTGTCCAACAGTTTTTCACCTTCGCCTTCGAAGCGTGCCACCCCTGCTCCGTGGAGAACGTCACAGAAAAAGGCAAAGGTGAAGATCGTCGAGACCCTTCACCTTTGCCAAAAACGTAGCTTGCTGGCTAGCCTTGCACGTTTTGCGCTTGCGCCAAACATTTGAGAATTCGATCGGTCAGCGCTTGCAGATGAGGAGCGCTCAGAATTGTAAAGTGATCCCCCTGCGCTTCGTGCGCATCGATCTGTTGCGCCAGCTGACCCCAGCGATAGAACTTGTCGCGACGAAGTTTCTCATACATTTCGTGCGCAGGTGCCGTGCTCGCTCGGAAGAAGGCGATCGGCACATCTGCAGCCAGTCCAGGAGTCGGTTCATACTTCTCCAACGCGTTCGTATTCGCTTTGAAAATCTTAAACAGGCGGCGCACCTGCTCAAATTTTAGCCCATCTGGCAGCGATCCCATCGCTTTGGCCTGCTGGTACAGCATGCTCAAAGCGTCATCGATGGCGAGCCTGCCCAGCTGATGCATCATCATTTGCATGTTGGAGAAATCAAAACCGTTCGCCCCCGCGAAGTCTCCTGCAAATGCCATCAGCAGTTGAACATCGTCCATCTTCTCCTGCTCATTCTCCTGGACGGGAGCCATCGTATCGAGCAAGATCAGCAACTCGACCTCTTCGCCCCGCTCGCGAAGCTGCCGCGCCATCTCAAAGGCGACCGTGCCGCCGAGCGACCAACCTCCGAGACGATATGGCCCTTCCGCCTGCGCTCGTCTGATCTCTTCGAGATACCAGCTGGCCATCTCTTCGATCGAAGTGAGCGGCAGGCGATCATCCTCAAAGCCCAGCGCCTGCAGCCCATAGAACGGCTGATCGGTGCCGAGGCGTCGAGCCAACTCGAAGTAGGAGAAGACACCGCCGCCGACCGGATGGACGAAAAACACGGGCTTTTGCGAGCCATGCGGTTGGATCGGAACCAGCGAAGATCCAGTTCTCGTTCCCACTCCTTGGCGCAACAGCATCGCCAACCCTTCGATCGTGCCATCTTGGAACAGCACGGTCAGAGGCATGTTCAGACCTAACCGCTGCTCGATCGATGCCATCAGTTGCACTGCGAGCAAGGAGTGTCCGCCGATCGAGAAAAAGTTGTCTTTCACAGAAGGAGTTCTGCCGAGCAGCTCCTCCCAAATTTTCACCAGTTCTTTTTCGATTTCATCGCGTGCGGCCACAAACTCCGCCTCTCGTTCCAACACGATCTCTTCCGGGATCGGCAGGGCGCGACGATCGACTTTTCCGTTCTCGTTGATCGGAAGCTGCTTCATCACGACGATCGCAGATGGAACCATATATTCGGGCAAGGATTGGCGCAGATACCCGCGCAGTTCGGTCGCCATGCTCTCCTCGACCGCCACCGCTTCCACATAGGCGACAAGACGCTTCTCGCCGTGCGGATCATCGATCGCAAGCACGGTAGCCAAAGCGACATTCGGATGTGCGGTCAGCAGCGATTCGATCTCCCCGATCTCGATGCGGAACCCGCGGACCTTCACCTGCGTGTCGATCCGGCCGAGGAACTCCAGGCTGCCATCGGCGAGGTAGCGCACCAAGTCACCGCTCTTATACCAACGCTCGCCGTCGATCCAGACAAACGACGCGGCGGTCAATTCCGGCTGATTGCGATAGCCTCGACCAACGCCATGTCCGCCGATATAGAGCTCGCCCGGAACACCGACCGGAACCCGTTGTCCGTCACCGTCACAGACGCGGAATTTACCGTTTTTAAGCGCTCGCCCAATCACCAAACGCTCAGATGGCTCCGCTTCAACCGTGTGGAACGAGCAGAGGATGGTGGCCTCTGTCGGCCCGTAAGCCACGATCACGTTCGCATTCGGGAACGCTTGGCGCAGCTCTGCCTGCAGGTCGGCCGTGACCGCTTCGCCGCCGACGAGTACCGTCCGCATCGAGGTTACCGGCGCTTGCGACTTCATCACTTCCTGCGCGACGTGGCGCATCAGGCTTGGCACAGACAGACATGTCGTCGCGGATCGAAACTCCCCGACCAGCTGCGCGAGGTCGAGCACCCGATCTTTCGACATCAGGACGGTAGTACCCCCCGAGAGCAGCGGAGCGAACACCTCGGCGACGCTGACATCGAATGTCATCGTCGTCACCGACAGCATGCGCGTTTCGCGGCTGAAGTCGAACTGCTCTAACACCGTCGACAGCGTGCTCACCAGCTGCGCATGCTCGATCATCACCGCTTTCGGCTTGCCGGTCGAGCCGGATGTATACAGCATGTACGCCAGATGATGCGGCTCGACCGCGCTGTTCGGCGCTGTGATCGGATACTCTGCCAGCGACGCTTCCTCTTCGGCAAAGATCAACGGCACGTCTGTCGGGAGCCCACTTGCCAGCTCACGCTTCGTCAACAGCGCGACCATCTCTGCATCTTCGATCAGGTAGGCGATTCGCTCTTTCGGATGCGATGGGTCGATCGGCACGTACGCACCGCCCGCCTTCAGGACGGCCAACAACGAGATGACCATCGCAAGCGATTTGTCCATGCAGACCCCGACCAGCACATCTGGCCCCACTCCGAACGTTTGCAGATGATGGGCCAAACGATTTGCCCGCTCGTCCAACTCTTGGTAGCTTAACGTCTCGCCAGCAAATTCTGCCGCAACAGCATCTGGCGTCGTGCGCGCATGCTCGGCGATCAGCTGATGTGCACAGCGGCGTGGGAAGTTGTCCGATACAGCATTCCAGCCTTCGAGCATCGCTTCTTCTGCTGGTGTCAACAGCGAGAGTTCTGTGAGCTTGCGATCCGGATCATCGACGATCGCGGTCAACAGCTGCTCCAGATGACCGGCCATCCGCTCGATCGTGCTGGGGTCGAACAGGTCTGTCTGGTAGTTGAACGCATGCAGCTGACCCTCCTCCGACTCATAGACCATCAGCGAGAGTTCAAAATTGGCCACACCGCCTCCCGCCTCCAGCGCTGACATCGTGACACCAGGCAAGGTCAGATCGCCCATCGGTGCGTTTTGCACCGCGAACATCACTTGGAACAGCGGCGAGATGCTCATGTCTCGATTCGGCTGAATCTCTTCGACCAGCTTTTCGAACGGCAGATCTTGATGCGCATAGCTGTCGAGCGCCGACTGGCGAACTCTCTGCAAAAGCTCGCGGAACGAAGGCTGTGCCGAGAGATCGGTGCGCAAGACGATCGTGTTGACAAAGAAGCCGATCAGAGGTTCGATCTCTTTGCGATTGCGTCCGGCGATCGGCGAACCGATCAGGATGTCATCCTGTCCGGAATAGCGAAAGAGCAAAGTGTTGAGCGCTGCCAGCAGCGTCATATACATCGTGACACCCTCTTGCTGGCAGAGCGCTTGCAGTCGATCAGAAAGATCTTTTGAGATGCGCAGCGCATGCGATCCGCCCCGCAAGGTCGGCACCGGTGGGCGCGGATGGTCATGCGGGAGCGGCAACACCGTCTTCGCCCCTTGTAGTCGATCCTTCCAGTGTGCCAGCTGCGCCTGCAAGTTGTCCCCTTGGAGCCATGCGCGCTGCCAGTGTGCGAAATCTGCATACTGCACCTCAAGCTCTGCGAGCGGCGTCTCCCTGCCTTCCGCAAAGGCGGCATACAGTTCGCCTAGCTCGCGCACGAACACCCCGATCGACCAGCCGTCCGACACGATGTGATGCATCGTGAACAGCAGCACCACCTCGTCCTGCGAAGCGCGCAACATCGTCGAGCGGAACAGAGGTCCGGTGCTCAGATCGAAAGGTTTGCGCGCTTCCTCTCCGGCAACGCGCAAGATCTCCGCTTCACAAGCTTCTTTCGATAGATGCTGGAGATCGATGCGCTCCAGACGATGCGTATAATTTGCCTGCACCACCTGAACAGGACGGTTCTCCACCATCGAGAACGTGGTTCGCAACACTTCGTGACGGCGCACGATCTCTTGGAGCGCTTGATCGAGCGCCTCCACATTCAGATCCCCGCTGAAGCGCACGCCGGAGAACATGTTATAGCTCGACTGTTTCGTCAGTCGGTCGATAAACCACAACCGCTGCTGGGCGAACGACAGCGGCAATTCGCGATCGCGACCCACCGGGACGATCGGCGGAATTTGAATGCCTGTTGCCAACTCGCTGTGGTGCTTCATATACTCGACGATGCTCGCGACGGTCGCCGCTTCAAACAGGGCGCGCACCGGCAATTCCATGCCGAACACTTCGCGAATGCGCGAGATGAGCTGTGTGGCGAGCAGCGAATGGCCGCCCAGATCGAAGAAATGATCATGGATGCCGACACGATCCACCTTGAGCACTTCGCCGAAGATGTCTGCCATCAGCTGCTCCGTTGCGGTGCGCGGTGCCACATAGGACTCTGCCGCCTCCAATCGCGAGCCGTCAGGAGCTGGCAGGGCCTTTCTGTCGATCTTGCGGTTCGGTGTGAGCGGCACAGCGTCGATCGGCATGAACAGCTGCGGCACCATGTACTCGGGCAGGCGATCTTTCAAGAAGCTGCGCAGCTCTTGCGTGCTCGGCTCCAGCTCTTGATCGAGCACCACGTAGGCGACCAGCAGCGTCTTGGCGGCGCCTTCCGACTCTTCGCGCGCCATCACCACCGTTTCCAATACGCCTGGGTGCTGACCGAGGATCGTCTCGATCTCGCCGAGCTCGATCCGATACCCGCGAATCTTCACCTGAGTGTCGATCCGACCAAAGAACTCGATATTGCCATCTGGGAGATAGCGCGCGAGGTCGCCCGTGCGATACATGCGCGCCCCCTGTTCTTTGCTAAACGGGTCGGTGATAAATTTCTCAGCTGTCATCTCCTCGCGCTTTAAATACCCGCGGGCGAGCGAAATGCCTCCGATAAACACCTCGCCTGGCACGCCGAGCGGAACGGGGCGCATCTGCTGGTCGAGGATGTAGATCTGCGTGTTGGCGATCGGGCGGCCGATCGGCGGCAGCAGCGGCCATTCCTCTTGCCCGAGCGGCAGCGTGTACGAAGTGACGACATGACATTCGGTCGGGCCGTACTGGTTGTAGAGGCGACATCCCTCCAAGCTGGCCAACCAGTTGCGAACCGGTCGCGTGGTCTGCAGTTGATCGCCCGCCGTCGTGATCTCTTTTAGCTGTAGGGGTAATCGCTCGCTCAGACTTTCTGCTACCTCACAGAGCTGTTGGAAGGCGACAAACGGCAAGTAGATGCGATGTACGCCCTGTTCGGACAGATAGCGGAGCAGGCGGAGCGGATCGCGGCGCACTTCCTCTTTGACCAACACGAGCGTGCCGCCCGTCGTCAGCGTGCAGAAATACTCTTGGAACGAGATATCAAAGGTCATCGACGCATATTGCAACGTCCGCTCAAGCGGTGCAAACGGGGTCTCCTTCAATTGCCAGGAGATCATGTTGCGAAGCGGGCGATGCGTCATCATCACACCTTTTGGCTTGCCGGTCGTCCCCGATGTATAGATGACATAGAGCGCGTTGTCCAGCGTCTCGCCAGCGTTCAGGTTTTGGCTCGGCCACTTCTCGATCTCTTCCCAATCGCGATCCAGCGCGACCACTTCTACACCGTCTGTCGGCAGGTCGTCCACCAGATCGGCTTGCGTCACCAGCACGCCGACCTCAGCATCTTTCAGAATGAACTCGATGCGATCTTTCGGATGTGCGGGGTCGAGCGGCACGTACGCGCCTCCCGCTTTGAGAATGCCGAGCGTCGCGACGACCAGTTCGAGCGAGCGCCCCATGCAGAGGCCGACCAACGCTTCTGGTTGCACACCGCGCGCCTGCAAATGATGCGCCAAGCGGTTGGCTCGCTCGTTCAACTCGCGATAGGTAACTTGCGCTTCGTCGAGCACGAGCGCCACCGCATCCGGGGTGCGCGCCACCTGCTCTTCGAACAGCTGATGCGCACATTTCCCATCCGAATCGTCAAGCGCGATGCCGTGCGCCAGCTCGCGCACGCCGCGCTCTTCCTCCTCTGTCATCAGCGGCAGAACGGCGATCGGCTGTGCCGGATCGACGGTGATCGCTTCGAGCAGCGTATGGAAGTGACCGAGCATTCGCTCCATCGTCGCCTGCCGGAACAGATCCACGTTGTACTCGATGGAGACGATCAGCCCATCTGTTCTCTCCGCCATCGTCCAGAGCAGATCGAACTTTGATGTCTTGCTATCCTGCGACAGCGGAACGAGCGTGATATCGGCCGCAACCGTTGCATCGCTCTCAAAATTTTGCAGAGCGAACATCACTTGAAACACCGGTGAATGGCTTTGGTCGCGATCTGGCTGCAACTCCTCGACCAGTTTTTCAAACGGGACATCCTGATACTGGAAGGCTGCCAATGCAGTTTCCCGCACGCGCTTGACCAGTTCGAGAAAACTCGGGTTCCCCGACAGATCGGAGCGAATGACCAGCGTGTTGACAAAAAATCCGATCAGACCTTCGATGCCGCTTCGGTTGCGGTTGGCGATCGGCGTTCCGATCAGGATGTCGTCCTGCTTGGTGTAGTGGAAGAGCAGCGTATTGAAAGCTGCCAACAAGGTCATGAACAGCGTCGTGCCCTCCTGTTGGCTCAGCGCTTGCAGTTTGTCTGCCAGATCTTTTGGCAACAGATAGCTCATGCCATCACCGTTGTAGGTCTGCACAGCAGGGCGCTTAAAGTCGGTCGGCAACTCCAAGACGGGCAGCGTGCCACCAAGTTGCTGTTTCCAGTAGTTGATTTGCCCCTCCAACACTTCCCCTTGCAGGTAGTCTCGCTGCCACACAGCAAAATCAGCATATTGCAGGGGCAGGTCTGGCAGCGGTGACGGTTCTCCGTTGGCGAACGCTTGATAGAGCTGGGTGATCTCCTTGACCAGCACGCCATACGACCAACCGTCAGCGATGATGTGGTGGATGGTGAACAGGAGCACATGATCCTGCTGATCGAGCTGCAACAGCTGGGCACGAACCAAAGGCCCTTTGGCGAGATCGAACGGCAACCGCGCCTCTTCGCCTGCCAGCCGCATCGCTTCCGCTTCCCGCTCCGCCGCTGGCAGCTCCTGCAGGCTGATGATCGGCAGCGGCACTTGCAGGCTGTGCTTGATCACCTGCTCAGGTATCGTTCCATTCTTGCGGAACGTCGTGCGCAGCGTTTCATGACGACGAGCGATCTCATTAAAGCTCGCCTCCAGCGCCGCCACATCGAGCACTCCATAGATGCGGAACCCGAGCGGAATGTTGTATAGTGGTGAGTTGGGAATCAACTGATCGAGGAACCACAAGCGCTGCTGAGCGAACGAAGTCGGGAAGGCAACTTCCTCCTCATTTTCAGAGCTGGCTCCACGCGAGGTGACGGTCGGCCCCTGATCCTCCATCCCCAGCCTTTGCCCGCTTGCCGCCACGATGCATCCGGCTAGCTCAGAAAGCGTAGGAGCTTCAAACAGGGTGCGGAGCGGCAGTTCGATGCCAAACTCATCGTGCACGCGCGACATCAGGCGGGTGGCGAGGAGCGAATGGCCGCCCAATTCGAAAAAGTTGTCATGCTGCCCCACCCGGTCGATCCGCAAGATCTCCGCCCAGATCGAAGCTAATTTTTCCTGCACCCCACTCTCTGGCAGCACGTATTCCAGCTCTGCACTGCGCGTCCCGTCGGGAAGCGGCAGCGCTTTGCGATCCACTTTTCCATTTGGCGTAAGCGGGATCTGATCGAGCAGCACAAAGGCGGACGGAACCATATACTCGGGCACCTGCTGCTTCACATGGTTGCGCAGTTCGATGGTGGTCAGCTCCACACCGTTGCCCACCACATAGGCGGTGATCCGCTTATCCCCCGGCACATCTTCGCGCACGATGACGATCGTCTCTTTTACAGCTGCATGCTGTCCGATCACAGCTTCGATCTCGCCGAGCTCGATTCGGAATCCCCGCACTTTGACCTGATGGTCGATCCGCCCGAGAAACTCCAAGTTGCCATCGGGAAGATAGCGCACCAGATCGCCCGTCTTATACAGGCGAGATCCGTCTTCGCGGAACGGATTGCGGATAAACTTCTCCTCGGTCAGCTCCGGGCGGTTCAAATATCCGCGCGCAAGACCTGGACCGCCGACATGCAGTTCACCTGGCACGCCGATCGGCACCGGTTGCAACAGCGAGTCGAGCACATAAAGCTCGTTGTTGGAGATCGCCCGTCCGATCGGTACCACCCCTGCGACCTCCTCTGGCTGAGACAGCCAGATCGTCGTCGAGGCGACCGTGTTTTCGGTCGGCCCGTATGCGTTTGCCAGCAGACATCCGGGCAGCTTTTGCAAAAACTTCTTCGCATGCGGAGCGGACATCACATCGCCGCCGACCGAAAGCAGCTTCAGGTGGCCGATCTTTTCCAAATCCGCCTCTGCCAACTGTGGCAACAGGCCGGAGGTTAACAGCGCGACCGTCACTTTCTCCTCGCTCAACACGCGAATGACTTCATCGATCGTCGGTGTCATCGCGGGGAACACGACCAGTTTCGCACCGTTGACCAACGCCCCCCACACTTCTGGCGTGGCCGCATCGAAAGAGATCGCCGCCAGTTGCAGGAACACTTCCTCTTCGCCGAAGATCAGATAGTTGCTGTTTTTCACAAGGCGTGCCACCCCGCGGTGTGGGATCAGCACACCTTTTGGCTTGCCGGTCGAGCCGGACGTGTAGATCATATAGGCCAGATGTTCCGGATCGAGCGCAACGTCGAGGTTTTCCTCCCCCTCAAGCGCGATGTGCGGCCAATCGCGATCCAGACAGATCAACTCAGCGCCATGTGCGGGCAGATCGTCGATCAGCTTCTCCTGCGTGAGAAGCACAGACACGCCGCTGTCTTCCAACATGTAGCTCAAGCGATCTTGCGGATAGGCCGGATCGAGCGGCACGTATGCTCCGCCCGCCTTGAGGATGCCGAGCATCCCGACCACCATCTCCAGCGAGCGCTCTGTGCAGAGGCCGACGAGCACATCAGGGCCGACACCTTTCTTTTGCAGCAGGCGCGCCAGTTGGTTGGCGCGGCGGTTGAGCTCGCCATAGGTCAGCTCTGCACCTTCAAACGACAGCGCTACCTTTGCCGGCACGCGGGCGACCTGCTCGTCAAACATCTGCGGAATGGTCAGATCGTGCGGGTAATCGACACGATTGCGATTCCACTCCACCAGCGTCAGATCGGCCTCCTCAGCGGTCAACAGCGGGAGCGCGGCGATCTCGCGGTCAGGATCTGCAGCGATGCCTTGCAACAGCTCGGTAAAGTGTTCGGTCATGCGCAAGATGGTCGCTTCATCGAACAGGTCTGTACTATACTGGATCGTGCCGTATAAACCGTTCTTGCTTTCAGACATCGCAAGGTTCAGGTCAAACTTCGCACTGGCGTGATCGGCGTCCAATCCGCTCATCTTCAGCCCGGTCATCTGCTCTGCGCCCTTCGGGGCGTTTTGCAGCGCGAACATCGTCTGAAACAGCGGAGTATAACTCATGTTGCGCTCCGGCTGTACCTCCTCGACCAACCGCTCAAAAGGCAAATCCTGATGAGCGTACGCATCGAGCGCCGTTGTGCGAACGCGCGACAGCACTTCGCGGAACGTCGGTCGACCGGAAAGATCGGTGCGCATGACCAGCGTGTTGACAAAAAATCCGATCAACCCTTCGATCTGGGCGTTGTTGCGGCCTGCGATCGGCGATCCGACCGCGATATCATCCTGCCCGCTATAGCGATAGAGCAGCGTGACGAACGCTGACAACAACGTCATATACAGCGTCACGCCTTCCGTTTGCGTCAGATCGATCAACCGATCGGTCAGCGCTTTCGGAACGACAAATTCGACCGAAGCACCGCGATGGCTCTGTACGGCCGGACGGGGACGGTCTGTCGGCAATTGCAGGACTGGCGGATGATCTCCTAACTGTTTTTTCCAATAGGAGACCTGCCGTTCGAGCTCAGCTCCGGAAAGATGCTCCAACTGCCAATTGGTAAAATCGACATATTGGATCGGCAACTCGGGCAGCGGAGATGGCAAGTTGTTGACAAATGCTTCATAGAGCACCCCAACCTCTTTCATCATCACGCCACAGGACCAACCATCTGAGATGATGTGGTGCATATTCAAAAGGAGGACATGCTCCTCCTCATTCAGTTCCAAAAGCGCTGTCCGCATCAGCGGACCTTTGCTCAGATCGAACGGTCGGTTCGCATCTTCGAACGCCATTCGCTTAGCGTGATCCATGCGGCTCTCGGCCGGCACATGCCGCAGATCGATCATCGGCAACTCAAACGAGACCTCCGGCAAAATAACTTGCATCGGAGCGCCGCCCTCTTCGATAAAAATGGTGCGCAGCGTCTCGTGACGATCTACGATTTCCTCTAAACTCCGCTTCAATGCGTCCACATTGAGATTCCCCTGTAGTCGAATGGCAAACGGAATGTTGTACATGGCACTGCCCGGCATCAGCTTATCGAGAAACCATAGCCGTTGCTGAGCAAAAGACGCGGGGAAGACGAACGCCCCTTCCTCCAAGACCGCCTGATTTCCTGTGTGCTCCATCATTTCGACCTCCCTAACCCTGTCACAAGTGCATCGACAAAACGATTCGACTCTTCAATGCAATCTCTGACAACTATTTCTTTATTAAACCAGAATAAACCTTCCTGAAATCCTAAAGTTTTTACGGAGGTTGTGACCTATGAAAATTTATAGTGTGCAGGATCGCGCCTTTGCTTCGCTCGCCACTCCAGAAAGATTCTTGCTCCTCCAATTTTTCTGGACAGAATTCGGTGAGAAAATAACAGCCTACTCATTATTTTCTAAATATTAAGATTTTTCTTAGTTCTCATAGTTCTCACATTTTCATCAAGCTATTGACTTCTCTACTGGATCGCAATATGATATACCCAGTAATCCGAGTGTGATTACATACCATTGATTCTCTAGGAGGTGTCCCCTATGATTGCAAGTTTTATCGTTTCGTTTGTGATCTTGGCCTTATTGTATTACTTGAAAAGGAAAAAAGTAGGTTTTGGTAGTCGCGTCATTCTCGCGATGCTGCTCGGTGTCGCCGTCGGTGCCTTCTTCCAAGGAGACGCCATTAAAGTCGGCACGATCGGCACGATTTACGTCTCCCTGATCAAAATGATCGTCATGCCGCTGGTGATCGCGATGATCATCACTTCGGTCACCGCGCTGACCGATCCACAGCAGTTGAAAAAGTTAGGTGTGAAAACGGTCGCTCTGTTCCTCGCCACCACCGGGATCGCAGCGGTGATCGGCATCTTGGTCGCTCTGGTGATCGATCCAGGCGCAGGCGTCACCTTCGTCAAAGATGCTGCGTTTCAAGCGCGAGAAATTCCGACCTTCGACAAAGTGTTGCTTGATCTCATCCCGTCCAACCCGGTCAATGAGATGGCGAATGGCAAGGTCATTCCGGTCATCATCTTCTCCCTGTTCATCGCGGTTGCCATCCTGATCGAGCGCGGGCGCAAACCGGAAAAAGTTCAACCGGTGATGGATTTCCTGAACTCTTTCGCCGCGATCATGTTCCGAGTGACCAAGCTGGTCATCGCGCTGACTCCATACGGCGTCTTCGGTTTGATGGCTTCAATGGCAGCCAAGTACGGCTTCTCGTCGCTGTTGCCGCTCGGTGAAGTGATCCTTGCCGTCTATGTGGCTTGCCTGCTGCATTTTGTGATCACCTACGGCTCGCTCGTCACCTTCGTGGCTCGCGTCAACCCGTTCCGCTTCCTGAAGAAGATCTATCCGGTGATCACCGTCGCCTTCACGACGCGCAGCTCGTATGCCACTTTGCCGGTCAACCTTGAAGTGATCACCAAGCGCGTGAAAGTGTCGGAGAAGATCGCCTCCTTCGTCGCTCCGCTCGGCGCTACGATCAACATGAACGGATGCGGCGGTCTGTACCCTGCCATCGTGGCGATCTTTGTCGCCCGGGTCTTCGATATCGACCTCGTCTTCACCGATTATCTGCTGATCGTCGGCAGCGCGATGATCGCATCGATCGGTACGGCTGGCGTTCCGGGACCTGCTACCATCTCGACCACCGTCGTCCTCACTTCGCTCGGCTTGCCGCTGGAAGGTTTTGCACTGGTGCTCGGCATCGACGCGATCGTCGATATGGCGCGCACCGCAATCAATGCGACCGGCACGACCGTCTCCTCGCTGATCATCGCCAACTCGGAAGGTGAGTTTGACCGCGAGGCGTTTAACACCGAAGTTGACGAAGAGCTCGACACCAAGATCGCATAACTTCCTTCGAACTTATTGTCGATCATTCAAGCTCACTCGCTCACAAGCGAACGGCTCCCAAGATCTCTTGGGAGCCGTTCGTTGTTTTTACGAGATTGTGCTCTTTATCCGTCGATGCGGTGCGCCTCGCGGGACAGTCTGCCGATGGCAGGCTTTTTCGGCTTGCTCTCGCGGCCGATCGACTCGTCCACAATCTTGGCGAGCTCCGCGATCGTCGGGTTTTCAAACAGCCGCGCCACCGGCACTTCGACTTGGAACAGCTTGCGAACGCGGGTGACGATCTGCATCGCGAGCAGAGAATGTCCTCCCCGCTGAAAGAAATGATCATACACGCCCACTCGCTCGATGCCGAGCACTTCGCTCCACATCGACGCTAACTTCGCTTCGGTCGGGGTGCGCGGAGCTGTATAAGGCACCGTCGCATCGATTGCCTCAACTGTCGGTTGCGGCAAAGCGCGCAGGTCGATCTTGCCGTTTGGCAGCAGCGGGAACGAATCGAGCAGGACGAACGCAGACGGAATCATATAGTCGGGCAATTTTTGCTTCAACAGGTTGCGCAGGTCGGCGTCAGAAACGGCCGTGCTTGGGCCGATCAGGTAGGCGACCAATCGCACATCACCGCTGACATCTTCTCGGGCGATCACGACCGCCTCCCGGTGATCAGGATGCTCTTTGAGCACCGCTTCGATCTCCCCAAGCTCGATCCGAAATCCGCGAATCTTCACCTGATGGTCCAACCTGCCCAGATATTCTAACGTCCCATCTGCCAAGAAGCGAACCAGATCTCCCGTCTTGTACAGACGCTCCCCGTGCGCAGTTGGGTGAAAAACAAATTTTTCTGCGGTCAGATCGGCACGGTTGTGATACCCGCGCGCCAATCCCAGCCCGCCGATATGCAGTTCGCCTGCCACCAGCGCCGGAACGGGGCGCATCTGGCCGTCAAGCACGAACGTTTGCAGGTTGGCGATCGGTCGTCCGATCGGAACGGACCGCTTCGTCTCGCCTTTTTGACAGTCCCAGACGGTCGCATCGATCGTGCACTCGGTCGGTCCGTACAGGTTGTGCAACTTCGCGTCGAGCACTTGGAAGAAGCGTTCCTGCAGATCGATCGACAATGCTTCCCCGCCACAAAATACGTGCTTCAAGCTCTGACAGCTAGCGATCTCCGGCTCCTCCAACATCAGGCCGAGCATCGTCGGCACCAGCTGCAGCACGGTGATCTGTTGCGCTTTGACTGCGCTCACCAGATACCCGCTATCTCGATGCCCGCCCGGACGTGCGAGCACCAGCTGTGCTCCAGAGAGCAACGGTGCCCAAAACTCCCAGACGGACGCATCAAAGCCGATCGGCGTTTTCTGCAACACGCGATCACCCGCGCCCAGCGGATATGCTTCCTGCATCCACAGCATGTGGTTGACGATCGCCCGATGCGGAATTTCAACGCCTTTCGGTCGTCCGGTAGAGCCTGACGTGTAGAGGATATAGGCCAGATGGTCGGGCGACACTTCAACGTCCAGATTGTGCTCTGGGTAGGTTGCGATACGCTCTTCGTCGCGATCCAAGCAGATCGCCGTCGCAGCTTGGATCGGAATCTTTGCGAGGAGAGCCTCCTGTGTCAACACGACTGGGACTGCTGTGTCTTCAGCGATCCAAGCGATTCGCTCCTCCGGGTAGGAGGGGTCGAGCGGCACATAGGCACCGCCCGCTTTTAAGATCGCCAGCAAGCCCACCACAAGTTCAAGCGAACGCTCCATGCAGATTCCAACCGGCACATCGGCCCCCACGCCAAGCTCGCGCAGCTGATGCGCGACTCGATTGGACAGGCGGTTCAAGCGATCGTACGTCAACATTTGCCCTTCTAATGAGACGGCGACCGCTTCCGGCGTGAGTGCAACTTGCTGTTCGAGCAGCCGATGCAGGCGATCGGCTGTCACCGCGCCGACTTCCCCTTGCCATCCGAGCAACAGTTCCTGTTCGTTCGCGGTCAGCAGCGGAAGTGCATCCACCGAAGATGCGGGCGCCTCTGCGATGCTTGTGAGCAGCGTCTGAAAATGTCCGATCATTCGCTCGATCGTCGTTCGATCGAACAGCGATGTGCTGTACTCGAATACACCGTGTAGCTTTCCGCCCATCTCGCCCATCATCAGCGAGAGATCATACTGGGCAAACTGCTGCGGGAGCGCAATCGACTCCAGCATTAGCTCTCCTGCTGCGATCTTTGCTCCTGCTGCTCCCAATGCGAGCGCGATCAGCCCCTCCTCTTTCCAAAGCGCAGCGGACTGATAATTGAACATCACATTGAACAGGGGCGGCGAGCTGAGATCGCGATCTGGCTGCAGTCGCTCGACCAAAAGCTGGAATGGAAAGTCTTGATGCTTGAGCGCGGTCAGCACATCTGCCCGCACTCGCTCGACCACCTCTACAAATGGCGCCTTCTGCACGATTTGACTGCGCAGCACCACCGGGTTGACAAAATAGCCCACCGTCTGGGAAAACTTAGCCGAACTGCGCCCCGCGCTGGGCGAGCCGATCACAAAATCTGCCTGTCCCGAATAGCGATACAACAGCACCTGAAACGCGGTGAGCATCACCGTATAGAGCGTAACCCCCAGCTCTTTCGCCAGCGCATGCATTTGTTGCGTGATCTGCTCAGGCAGCTCGAACGCCTGCACAGCACCTGCCGAGTGCTGCACCGCAGGGCGCGTGCGATCGGTCGGCAGATCGAGCACCGGTACCTGTTCGAGCCGTTCCTGCCAATAGGACCAGAGGCGATCGCCCTCCTCCCCGCGCAACAGCTCTTGTTGCCAGCGCACATAGTCGAAATAGCTGTGATCGACCTCCGCTTTTCCATTCTCGGAATAATGCGCGCCCAACTCTTGCAACAACAAGCCGAACGACCAGAAGTCGACCGCGATATGGTGGGCGGTCACCTGCAAGAGGTGCTCCGTCTCTGAGATCTGCCAGAGGTGGACGCGCAGCAGTTGGCCGGTCGTAAAATCGAACGGGCGATTCGCTTCGGCGATCAGCTCTGCCCGCAGTTGATCTGCCGATAGCAGAGAAGCGTCCTTGACTACAACTGATGCCTCCGCTTGCGGCACCACCTTTTGGATCGGCTGGTCATCTTGCATTTCAACCGTAACCCGCAGCTGCGGATGCCTGGTCAACAGCTCTGCAAACGCAGCTTTCAACTTTTGCACATCCAGCCGCTGAGCGATGCGAACCGTCTTGGAGATGTTGTACGCCGCGCTCTCTGGCGCCACGCTTTGCATGAAATAGAGCGACTTCTGACCGAACGAAAGGAGAGACTCCGCTCGCTCCTCCGGCTCGACCGCTTCGAGCGGAGATCGGTCTGCACTTGCGTTCAGCTGCTCCGAGATCAGGCGGGAAAGCTCAGCTACGCTGGGGCCATCCAGAACGTCCGACATGGTCAGATCCACTGCAAACGTCACTTCTACGAGATGTTTGATCTCCACCGCCATCAGCGAGTCCATTCCGTACGCATGCAACGAGCGATCGATCGGAAGCTGACCGGGTGTCACTTTTAAGATCTCAGCACATTCGCCAAGCAAGAAGTTCGCGATTGGCGCCTCCCGCTCGTTTGTCGGCAGTGCGAGCAGTTCGCCGAGGTTCAACTCGATCCGTTCGGACGCTTCGACAGCTGCGCCTGCCCCCATCGCCGCCTGCGCCATCGCATCGTCTGCCACCACCTCTAACGTCCCGTTCAAAAAACGCTCTTTGCAAGCATGGCGTTGAATCTTTCCGGAGGACGTTTTCGGAATGCTCGCCGGTTTGATCAGCACCACCGCGTGCACCTGCAGCTGAAACTCTTCCGACACGCGCTTGCGAACTGCAGCGATGACCGCCTGATGATCGCCTTTTCGATGGGTGCGCTCGATCTCCTGAACGACGACCAGCCGCTCTTCTCCGCCGATCTCCACGGCAAAAGCTGCCCCGTTGCTGTTCTTGACGGCTGGATGGCTCTCCTGCACGACAAACTCCACATCCTGCGGATAGTAGTTTCGCCCGCGGATGATCAACAGGTCTTTGATCCGTCCGGTCAGATAGATCTGACCCTCTTTCCTAAATCCTAAATCTCCCGTTCGCAAAAACGGTCCGTCTCCCGAATCGGCCAGCGCGGCGCAGAACGTCTCCTCCGTCTGTTGCTCGCGATTCCAGTACCCGATCGCGATGTTCGGGCCTTTGACCCAG
Organism: Tumebacillus lipolyticus; assembly: GCF_042682745.1. Lineage (NCBI taxonomy): Bacteria > Bacillati > Bacillota > Bacilli > Caryophanales > Alicyclobacillaceae > Tumebacillus > Tumebacillus lipolyticus. The sequence continues at coordinate 419,021 of NZ_JBHUIO010000002.1, forward strand.
ACCTCGCCAACCTGCCCGTCTGCACATGCCGTTTTCGAAGCGGCATCGACGATCAGCAGCTGTTGCCCCTTGCGGTCGCCTCGCCCGCTGCTCACCATCAACCGCGAGTCTGCTTCCGCTGTCGTTGCAACCGCTCGATTTTGCGCCAGCGCGTCCGCCTCGATCCGCTCGATCTGCGGAGTGTGACCGACCGTGCCTCCCGATACGAAAAGCGTCGCTTCTGCCAACCCATAGCAGGGGTAGAATGCCTCTTCCTTAAATCCGCAGGGCGCAAAAAACTCGGCGAACCGTTTGAGCGTCTCCGCGCGGACAGGCTCTGCCCCGGTGAACGCATTTTCCCAGCTGCTGAGGTCGAGCCCATCCCGCTGCTCCGGCGTTATCTTCTGCAAACAAAGCTCGTAGGCAAAGTTCGGCCCGCCGCTCACCGTCGCTTTCGTCTCGGAGATCGCCTGCAGCCAGCGGAGCGGTTTTTGAATAAAATCGACCGGTGCCATCAGCATCATCGGATACCCGGTGAACAGCGGCTGCAAGATCCCACCGATCAGCCCCATGTCATGATAGGGGGGCAACCAGACCACGCCCCGGCTCTCGGCTGTCGTCCCAAACGCCTCTTCGATCATCTCCAAATTGTGCAACAAGTTGCCATGTGTCAACATCACCCCTTTGGGTGTCGATGTGGAGCCTGACGTGTACTGCAGGAACGCAAGGCTCTCCATCCCGACATCAGGCTCAAGCCACAGCTCGGCCAGCGAGCGATCGGTCGCATCTGCGACCAGCCAGCGGAGCGCCTCCATCTCGGGCGACTCTGCAAATCGCTTTTCGATGCCAGCCAAGATCGTCTCTGTCGTCAGGGCAAACTTCGCCTCCGCATCGGCGACGACCGCTTGCAGTCGTCCGAGATTGCCGTTTTGGCGTGGAGGATAGGCGGGAACTGCCACAACCCCTCCGTACAAACAGCCAAAAAAGGCGGTCACATACTCGATCCCCGTCGGATACAGCAACAGCGCTCGCTCCCCGGTCGCGCCTTTCGCCTGCAGCCATGCGCCGATCGCTCGCGCACGCAGATCGAGCTCTCCATAGGTCAGCTCTATTCTTGTATCCTCTCCCCAAAACGAGTATGCAATTTGCTCTGGCTGTTCTGCCGCACGGCGCATCAGCAGGCCAACCAGCGAATCCACTCCACCGATCATCGATCGTTCAACCTCCCCGATTTACATACTTCATACATATTACAACCTACAGTGCGAAACCTCCTCTTTCCAGCTGCACACCTTTTCATTTCAACAGCGGTTCGCCGCGCATCTGCCGAGCATTAGGAATCCTTATGATACTCATAAAATCTTCCGATTTAATAAAGAAATCGAACCACGCTATACTCAAACTACAAAATGTTGTAGGAAGAAGTGATCTAGCATGACAGCTTTCACAAAGACTCACATCAGCGAACGCCCCGCGCTCGCCTTTGCGCTCGGCATCCTCTTCACCCTGTTGCTCTCCCTGCTCGGATTTGCGCTGGCGCAATTGCCAGGGCTCGATCATATCGGCCCGCTCGCCTGTGCGATCTTGCTCGCCATCCTCTATCGGCAAAAATTTGGCTATCCTGAAGCGGTGCGCACCGGCGTTCAGTTCTCCTCCAAGCGACTGCTGCGCATCGCCATCATCCTCTACGGATTAAAGCTGAATCTCGACCTGATGCTCAGCCAAGGGCTTCCCTTGTTAGCGCTCGACGCTCTGGTGATCCTTTTCGCGATCACCCTCTCGATCTTGCTCGCCAAGTGGTGGAAAGCGGACGCTTCCCTCACGCTGCTGCTCGGCATCGGCACCGGCATCTGCGGTGCTGCTGCGATTGCGGCAGTCTCTCCGATCTTGCGAACCAAACAGGAGGATTCGGCCCTCTCCGTCGGGATCATCGCGATGATCGGCACCCTGTTCTCAGTCGGTTACATCCTCTTGCTTCCGCTGCTTCCGATCTCAGCTGAAGCGTACGGGATCTGGTCGGGGCTGACCTTGCATGAGCTTGCACATGTCGCGCTCGCCGCCGCCCCCGCTGGGCAGGATGCGCTGGCGCTCGCCTTGTTGGCAAAATTGGGGCGCGTCCTGCTCCTCGTTCCCTTTTCCTTCCTGCTGCTCTTCTGGCAACGGAAAAAGGGAGGCAGCTCCGCGCCGGTTGAATTTCCGTGGTTTTTGCTCGGCTTTCTGGCGATGAGCGTCATCGGCACGTTGATTCTGCTGCCCGCAAGCATGCTCAGCGCGCTCTCGACGCTGACCACCCTGTTGCTGGCGATGGCGATGGTCGGGCTGGGTCTAAACGTTGCCCTGCGCGATCTGCGCAGCAAAGCGGGTCGCCCCCTGCTGATCATCATCGTCACCTCGCTGTTGCTCTCGCTCGGAGTACTGCTCTTGGTGTGAGATCGACACGATGTCGCTGAGACGGCGCGATCTGCCACTACCGCTCACCCCCTTCGAACTATCGAGTCGATGAAACGGCGAGCTGCTGAGAATCAAAAAAAGAGCGCATTCAGCCTTTACGGCCATGCGCTCTTTTCTGATTGGAACAACGATAGCGGAGGGCGATTTCTCAGCCTCTCTCCTCGTTGTGGGTTCGATTACCCGATCTGCTTGATAAACAGGACACGGCTCTGCCCTTGGCCGTCATAATCTTCGGCCACCCGCTCGACCGCAAAGCCCATCCGCTTGTGAAAGGAGATCGACCCTTCGTTTACCGGGGAGGTGATGCAGCGAACCTTCCGACAGCCTTTCTCGACCGCTCGCTCAAAAAAGAGCTGATACAAGCGGTTGCCCAGCTGCTGTTTTCGATAGTTCGGATCGACCCCGACAAAATGGATGTACGCCTCGTCTGGAGCTGTTTGCGAGACCAGGCCGACCAAAAAGGCGACGATCTTTCCCTCATCTTCCACCACGAAGCTCGTGTCTTGGAAATGGATAAAAAATAGCTTCGGAAGCATGGCTGCCATCTGCCGGCCGCCCCACCACTCATCGATGACCGAGATGACCTCCCGATAATCTTCCTCTCGAATCGCTCGCACCTGCATGTAGGACACTCCTCACTCCGTTTTCGTCTCTCCATCCAAAATCTGTTTCGCATCGGCCAGCCCTTGACGGTGGTTTTCAATATACGCTACGATCTGATCTTTTAATTCGCTTACCGAGTTGGCATAGAGAAAATCATCATTGATCACCACATACGCATAGCGGATACAGATTCCACAGCGATCCAAACACCCGTCCGGTTCGATCGAAAGCTCCGGATAGGTCGCAGATAGCCAATCGATCGTCGCAATGTCATCCAAAAACATATTGCTCGAACAGCACTCCAGCACAAACTGCTTCTCCACTTCAGTCACGGTCAGTCCTCCCTTTCCTCACTGTTCCCTTTTAGCCTTTCGACCAGCCGACACATATCCTCCGGCAAAGGGGATTGAAACAGCATCTTCTCACCTGAGCGCGGATGGACGAATCCGAGAAGTTTTGCGTGCAGCGCTTGCCGTTCGATCCATCGCTGATCATCTGTCGTCCCGTACATCGCATCCCCGAACAGCGGATGGCCGAGATGCTTCATATGCACTCGTATCTGGTGCGTTCTGCCCGTATGCAGCTTCAGATCGACCTGCGTGCCCTCCGCGAAACGGTCGGTCACCCGGTATTCGGTGCTCGCCTCCTGCCCGTCCGCTCGAACCTCACGCACTCGAAAATCGTCATCGTTGCGGCCGATCGGTCCGACGACCAAGCCCTCGTCCCGCTCAAGCACACCATTCACGATCGCCGTATAGGCACGGTCGATCGTGCGCTCCATCATCTGGCGGCTCAACAGCTGATGCGCATGGTGGTTTTTGGCGATCACCAACAGGCCAGAAGTCCACTGGTCGATCCGATGGACGGGACGAAAGCGAGCGACGATGCCCCGCTGCTGCCAATCGTAGACCACACCGTTGGCGAGCGTGCCCGTCCAATGGCCTGACGTCGGGTGCACGATCAGACCTGCTCGCTTTTCCACCACCAGCACGTCCTCATCCTCAAACACGTTTTGAAAGGGGATCGGCTCCGGCAGGATGTCGACCGACTCTTCTGCCGGCAGGATCAGGCGCAGGTGATCGCCTTCTGCCAACCGCCACGAGAGCCAGATCGGTTCGCCGTTCACCAGCACCCCTTGCGCTGCGACCAGCTTGCGAATGACGCGACGCGACATGTGCAATCGCTTTTGCAGCACCTCTTTGATCTGCTTTCCCGCCCATTCCTGATCGATCGTCAGCGCATACAACTCATCCTTCATCAAAAGAGTCTACTCCTCCTTCCGCTTATTCTTCCCATGTTTTTCCCGACGCGAGGGAAGGCGCATCTCCAGCTCCCAGCGGTTCGCTTCTTCCTGTTCTTGATAGAAGCGCTCCTCCTCGTCCAGATCGAGCACCGGATGCCCGAGTCGCCTTTGTCGAGGGTGTGCAGAAGCTGCTGGGGGCAGACTGCGCTTGCGCACGCCGTTAGGGTCATAGAAAGCGTAGAACAACAGGCGATCCAGCTGTTTGTTCAACAGCCACAAAGCGGCGAGCAGCATCACGACCGAGCCGAGCAAGTATCCTGCACCTGGCGACCAGTTGAGCTCCGTTGCCAGCGCCCCACCTGCCAGCAGCGCGAGCACGGCAATCCCAGCTGCCCACAACGCTTGCTTGCGCGCATCAAAGTAGAGCAGGAGCAAAAAGGCGGTGATCCAGACCATATGCGGTACCGAACCGATGATCGTCCACTGAAACGTGTCGATCACATTGGGATAGAACTGTTTGACCTGCTGAGCAAACACCCAGGACAGGCTCGCCACAAACGCTTGAATTTTCATCATCCGGAGCAGAGCGGCTTTCGTCTCCGTCCTCAGTTCCTCCTCAAACATCCGTACGGGGGCCAGCGTGTCACCGCTTTCGATCGCATCATAAAAGCGCCGGAACACTTGGTAGAAGTCCGTTTCGATGTTGACGGAGAACAGCGTAAAGGCGGGGATGAAGGCTAAAAACGTCCAAAACTTCGCCAGATCATACCCTGGAGAGAGCAGGTAGCTCCCCCCGACGATCAGACCTTGATCGGAAAACCAATAGATCCCGTTGTCCACCCAAAGCGTCATCGCGTACAAAAAACCGATGCCCAGCAGTTCAGGGTAGCGCCGATACTGCGGGAGCGCATCATATAGCACAGGCATTTGGCCAGGAAAATCGCGGACGATCACCCGACCCAACCAAAGAAATGCGACCGCCTGCCCGCAGGTGAACAGCCCGAGCATCACCGTTTCGTCAACTTGGGCGCTCGCCACGCTCAAGTAGATCGAGTACACCAGTGCGGATACGCCGAGCATCAGCAGCCCGAACAAAAAACCGCGGGCGATGTCCCAATACGCTTTGGCTGCGGAGAGCAGGATCATCGCAAGTCCCAGCTGTGTGAGCAGGACGGTCAGCACGACCGTCCAGATCTTATACGCGATCGGCAAGGGCAACAGCCATTGAAACGCGGTGGATAACGCTAACGCCGCCAAGCCGGTGTAGAGATAGATCCCGGTAAATCCGCTCAGCAGGCGCTCCGGCGCTTCCACATAGAGGGCGTCTGCCAGATAGCGCGTCAAAAAGAATTGTGCGGTCGTCGAGATCAGGTTGGAACCGATCATCGCATAGGTGATCGTCGCAAAAAACAGATCGCGCTGATCCGCCTGCAGGCCGAGCGCATTTCCCCACGCCAACAGCAGAAACAGTGAGATCAACGTCAGTAGCCACGGACCTGCCGCAACGAAAGCGGCCGCGCTGTACACCCGCCATTTTCCCGATCTGCCGAGCTCGCCCAGCGCTTTGCGCAAAGTGAATCCGATGCCCGCCACTACGACATCACCGCCTCATCGTAGAGCTTGCGATACGATCGCATCACATCGCGCAACGTGTAGTATCTTCGCACACGCTCTCGCCCGACGCGCCCCATCTGCTCGCGAAGCGGCCGGTCGCCCGACAGCTTGAGCAGTGCAGCCCCCGTCTCATCGGGCGCCATCAATCGGGTGACGATGCCGCATTCGCCAAGATCATCCCCTGCAAACCCTTCGATCAGCTCTCGGCACGCGCCGACATCTGTGGCGACGATCGGCAGTCCCGCCGCCATCGCTTCTAACATCACCAACGGCTGTCCCTCCGAGATCGAGGTGAGCAAGATGCAGTCGAGCTTGGGCAGGTAGTCGAGGACGTTGACCGACCCGGTCCACTGCACGCGCTCGGCGATGCCGAGCGATTCGATCAGGGCTAAACATTCCTCAAAATACTCCTGATCCTCATCCTGTGGTCCGATCAGCATCATCCTCGCGTCAGGCTGCTGCCTGAGCACGACCGCCATCGCCCGCAGCAGCGTCTTCACATCTTTGATCGGGACAACCCGCAGAATCGCCCCGATCGTGAACGGCCGATCGGGCGTCGGAGTGACCTGCGCATACAGATCTGGGTTGACACCGTTTGGAATCAAGCGCATCTTCTCCTGCACCGCCCCGTAGAACAGCTGCGCTTTCTGATTGCCTTGTGAAAGCGTGGTCACATATTTTGCCGACTCGTATCCTGCGCGCCCGACGCGCACAAAAAATTGGTTCCACCAGCCTTTGAGCGGCAACGATACCCAGTCGGCGCGCACGATCTCCTCTTCTCGTTCTCTGGTGTAGATCCCGTGTTCCGTGATGATCAGCGGCAGCCCCGACAGGCGGTTGATCACCGCACCGCACCACCCGGCATAGCCGGTTGATGCCGCATGCATCAACTGCCCTGGCGGAAGCGGCACTCGAAACAGGTGCAACATCGGCAGCCACATCGAGCGCCAATTCCAGACAAAATCGACGAGAGCGGGTGCGTTCGGCAATTCGCGATACACATCGAGCGTCACTTCCCACGCCCACTTTTCCTCCAAGATCGCTTCGACCGAAGGCGTATGCCGCTTCGAGCGAATGATCGACAGCGTCTCTTGGCTTGGCAGCTCACCCGTCTTAAAAAAATGGTGCATCTCTTCACGGTGCCGCTTGCGCCAGCGCCAAAGTCCGCCCTGCTCTTGATCTTGATCGTGCAGGTAGACCTCTTGCAGATGCGTGACATTCGCTGGCAGCTCATACTTATATCGCGCGTTTTTCTGGCGGGTCGCACCGATGTACACCAGCGAGAACTCGCAATCTGACATCGTTCTGATCAGCTGGTGCGTCCAAGAAGAGACGCCTCCTTGCACGTATGGATACGTTCCTTCCAGCAACAACGTCACCTTCACTTCGCCACCTCCAGCACCAACATCGGTTCGGTGACCTCCACCCAGAGCAGACCGTACTCCTCATTGCGCGAAACGATCTTTCCACCCGCTTTCACATCCCAATCATGCGGCGCTGCGACCCGAACTTCCAGATAGACCGGCCCTTTTAGCGGAGTCAGATAGGCGGTCAATCTCCCCGCCTGCGACCGATCGATCTGCACCTGGGTCTGATGATACAGGCGCAGCTTATCTGAAAGCTCGCTTGCGGTCAGCGGTTGCAACCAGGAGAAACGCAAGTTTACATCTTGGACCAACCGATCAAATCCATCGCGCAGTTTGTCCCACGTCATGCCTTTTCCCCGCTCATCGCTGAACACATCGTCAGGATGATTAAAGTGGGAGACGATGCCGAGCGTCGCCACCAACGAGTAGAGATCGGAAAGTTCGTCCGCCTCCGGTGAGTAGCCAGAGGTCGCGCGCGGCGTGCCCATCACTTGCGGATAATCAGGATCGGGCAAAAACTCCTGCGCCAGCTCCCCTTGTTTTCCGCTCGTCGCATAGAGCGATGAGATCGTTTTTAAATCGGGGAACGCTTTGAGCAACTGATCCTTTCCTTCCTTGCTCAAAACGTTCGAAGGCGGGATGTACATCGTCGGCAACTGCGAGTGAATTTCTGCCTTCCACGTGTTGCGAGCTGCGAGGAGCGACTGAAGCATCGCCTGCTCAGATGGCCACGGCCTGTACCCGTACAGCTCCTGCTCTTCTGGCGTATAAGACAGGTTGAGCGATTGGTGATTGAAGCCGTGCAGACCGATCTCGCCACTGTCTTCGATCAGCTTTACCTCTAAGTCGAACAACAGCTGCTGGCCTTCGTGCAGAACTTCAAACGGTGGCGTCACGCGGTCGCTGTACATAAAAATCGTCCCGACCGAATAGCGAACGCCATATTTTTTGGCGATCTCCTGCATATCTGGGTCCCAACGCTTCAGCCGAAAATCGTAATCGGTCATCCCCGTCAGATTGCCTTCTGAGACGCGGTTGTAGGCGGGCGATGGAAAGTCATCGATAAACCAGACCTGCCCGCCGATCGTCGCCTTGGCACCATCGCCCTGTGCTTTGATCATCGACTGCACAAACGCGCCGCGCATCACCGACTCATGCAGCAGCAGCGTGTTCCAGTACAACACGCCGCCCTTTCCTTGCTCCATTCGCCAAAGATAGGGAATGCCGCTCGGCTCCACCGACTCCGCCCACACGTTCACCTGGGAGCTCAGCTGCACCTCTAAAGACGAGGAGGTCACCCGCTCCGCACTCAAAGTCTGCTCGCTCAAGCCAGGATAGATCTTCTCCGTCCAGCGCAAGCCGGTCGGCGCGGTCGGTGCGAAGTCGACCGACCCTAAGATGCCCATGAACGAGTTGATCGGAGAATCGGAGCTGCGGATCGTGTTGACCAACAGCCCGCCCTGTTCAGTTACATATCTTTTGATGTTCTCAACGTGCGGCAAGTTGGCCTGCTGTTCGGCCACCAGAATGATCGCACCTTGCGCATACTGATCGAGCGGAGTGTTCAGCTGGCGATATTCGGCAAAGCTCATCACATCGACCGGCAGTTTGCCATAGCTCATCGCCATCGCCAGATTGTCCCGGGTCGCCTTCGTCTCGGCAATTCGGTCCTCTGCGTTATACAACAGCAAGTAGCGCTGGTGAGGTGCATCTGGCAACACCGTTTGCTTCGAGTGCGTGAATTCGAACTCTGGCGACCACCTTTTGTCGCTCCCCACCCATTCCTGAACACGGGTGGGAATGGTGAGCGCTAAAACGATCAGCAAAATCGCATAGACTGCAACTCGCCAGACGGGCAGCTTGGTCTTTCTCATCTGTTCCCCTCCCGTCGCCACAGTTGCACCAATCCTTGCATAAAGTCTGGCAGATGGTGCACATCTGTCACCTCGCGTACCAAGCGGATCAGCAGTTCCTGATCGTTTTGCTCATAGGCGAGCTGAATCAAGACCCCTCTTGCCCGGTCCGCCGTTTCCGCCTGTCGCTGTCCCAACCACAGCTTCGCTTCCGCCTCCGCCTCCTGATATCGCTTCAAGAAAAAGAGGGTTTGCGCCTTTTCGATGCCCACCTGCGGCTGATCGGGGTTGAGGAAAAGCGATCGCTTTAGGACTGTTAAGCGCTTGTCCAAATAAAAGTGAGATAATTCTGCGCCGGCAATCCCCTCTTCGATGATCAGCTCATATTCGGTCGCGAGTTCATTCCAAGCGTCAACATCTTCGGGCATGCGCTCCAATCGTTTTTCCAAACGACGAATCTGTGCAGAATGAGCAGCTTCTGCTCGCGAGAGCAAAGAAGCACCATAATAGCGAACTTCCGGATCAGGATCATCGAGCGCTTTTCGCACGACCGGCACCTGAATCTTGGAGCTCATCGACTGCGCCTGCAAGAGCACGCGCTTCTTCTTCTGCGCGTCCTGACCCTCCAGCACATCGATCAGCGGAACGACATCGAGCACGCCCCCCCAATCGATCGAAGAGCGATACACCTCTTGGGCGACCGGTACATCTTGCCAAGCTCCCTGTACCCGAGTCACCTGTGTCGACCAAAGGGCGGCGATCAGACCTCCGATCCCAGGCAGCAAGAAACAGGTCAGTGCGGTCAGCGCTTGCCGAGAACTCCACGGCTGAATTCCAGAGATCGGTTGGGCGAGATGAGCGACCAAGAGCGCGAACGCCGCTCGCAGGAACAGCAACCAGACCATCCCCTGCAGCGCGAATACAAAAAGGAATAAATCCACTACTGCGAACAGAGCGAACAGGATGATCGAGCGCAGATGGCGCGCTCGCACCAGCGTATCGAACACGTTTTGCTTGCTGTGTTTCGCTTTGCGCGAACTCAGTTCTGCACTCATCGCGCTTCAACCTTGCTTTCTATCCGTATTTGACATTCATTGTGCAACACTTGAAGATCGAGAATTTGAAATTCTGCCGACTCGATTCGCTCCTCGATTCGCTGAACAACCCCTCCGGCGTACTGTTGCTCCATCGTCGGAAAGAGCAACAGCAAGCGCATCGACGATGGCTCCCACATCGCGAGGTCGAAGGTGCGCATCTTCCCCCGCAGCCTTTCGGTCAACAGCTGGGGAATCTGATCGTCCGGCAAAGACGTATGCAAAGTCGCTTCGATAATCGTATAAGGAATCCCATAACGAACATAGCGATCATGCTCGATCGCGCATTGCTCTTCAAAATAGGGCGCTCGCAAAAAGCGCGAATTCGGATAGGTCGCCTCGGTCTGACGGGCCGTCTCAAAAGCGGTCGCACGCTCAAGCGAAGAGGATGCCCATCTGGTCAAGACCTGTAACAGTTGTGTCGTGTCGGCCGTCACCTTCGAGAGCGGCAACTTGTGAATCGCGATCAGCGCATAGGTCCGCTTTTGCCGAAAGAGCGGCACGATATAGATCGGCGCCGGACGCTCGTCCGCCTCCTGAAACGTGAGCACTTCCCCCGCTTCGATCGCTCTCTTCACCAGCTCATGCGCATCGATCGACACCGAGTTGGACCAGGCGGGCTCACCCACGCGCACCGCAAGGCGTGCAAATCGATTGCCCTCCTCGATTCGGTAGATGCTCGCCTGCTCCACCTGCAAAAGGTCTTCGAGCACGCCGAGCAGCTCGGTTAAGATCTTTTCGACAGACAGCACGTTCAAACTCTGTGCGATCTGGTAGAGTCGGGTCATCGTCGCCGTCTGCCCCAGCACGCGACCTTGCAATTCGAGCAGCGCCGTCTCCGCCTGTTGCAAGCGGGACCTGGCAGCTACCGATTCCTTTTGCAGCAGCTCCGCCTGATCGCGCAAGCGCTGCATGCGCCGCTCCATCGTGATTCGCAATTCGCCGAGCACATAGCCTGCGACGATCAAAAACATTGGGGTCAGATAGTGGGTTGGATCAGCGATGATAAATGTCCAGAGAGCATTGAGTGGAAAAGCTGTGGTGAACGTGAGCATGGCCAAATAGAGCAGGGAGGCTAAAAGCCCTGCTAGAACACCGATCACAGGGCCTGCGACCCATGCGCCGTAGATCACGAACAGAAAGAACGGAGAGGGGTTTAAATTTAACAGGGTTGCTGCAGGAAAAAAGCCTACCAACAAGCCGAGCCCGATCAAGACTTCGAGCAGCCCGGTCAGCTTTCGACGAAGCGGTATCATCTCGTTACCTCCAGAAGTTGCCAAGCACCCTGCCCAGAAGGCAAGGGTGCTTGTGTTACCATACCGTCTTTCGAGTTCCGTCCGGAAGCTTGTCCCGACGAACGATCGTATTTGGCGCATCGTGATGCTGCCATTCAAAATGGTCGCGCGTCTGCTCGCGGCGCGCATCGTCCATCAGACGACCACAGCGGCAGCAGCGATCATTTCTCACATCATTTTCTTCGTAGCAATCTGTGCACTTGATGATCATGCGTTGCCTCCCAGTTCGAATCGCTCTCCGTTCAACTCATAGGAGGCGGTCAAGCTTGCGTTCAACGAGGCGGACGCCGAGCAGTATTTCTCATTGGAGAGATGGATCGCTCGCTCCACCTTGTCCCGCGTCAGGTCGGGGCCTTTTAACACGTAATGAATATGTATGTTGGTAAAGCGCTGGGGCATTTCTTCCGCTCGTGACCCTGACAGTTCCATGCGGAATTCATCGATGGTCAGCCGACCTTTTTCCAAGATCATCACCACATCGATCCCCGAACAGCCGCCAAGTCCCATCAATAGCATTTCCATCGGACGCGGGCCCGTATCCTCGCCGCCCACTTCCGCCTTCGCATCCATCGTGACCGGGTGACCAGAGCCGCCAATCGCTTCGAATTTGCGTTTTCCCTGCCATTCAATGTTTACGTTCACTTCGATCCATCCTTTCTATCAAAAGGTGGGGCTGCGCCCCCAAAACTTACCTCTCCCAATTGTACAGCACTGTACGCATTTTGGAAACGATCTTTCAGAATCTGTTCGATCAACCAGAGATCGAGATGCACCCGCCCTTTTTGTTTAAAGTGGTGGTTGATCGACCAGACGATGACCAGGATCGACAGGATGGCGACGATCAGCCAGTGCAGCGAGTCATGCGGAAAATAACGATTGACCTGGCTGCCAAAGATCAAGAAGACGATCGGCGTCGTCGAGGCGAGCAGCGGGATGTTCCCGAGCATGTGTTGTCGGCGGGTCAACTCCGCTCGAATCACCGCCAACTCCTCTTCGTCCTTCATCAGGTAGTAGCGTCGTACTTTTTTTACCATCCCCGCATGTCGTCGATAATATCTGTCGAGCATTCGGGCGCGCGTCTCCGTACTTTTCAAGCCCACCTGCACTCCCTTTCCGCCCTTGCATTTGAAGTTAGTCTATACGTCTCCCCTCATTTCATGTACCATTACCGTATAGATTTCTCAGTTCGAGGAGGAAGTTCATTGCAGACGTTTTTGCTGATTATCTCCTACCCGATTCTGCTGCTTTCGCTCGTCTCCTTTTGGCAAACGATCCGCCAGAAGCCTGAAGGCTTCTTTCACGATTTGGAGCGAGCAGGTATGGGCAATGGGATCAGACAGGTCATCTACGGCATCACCGGAGTCTACTTGCTCTACGTGCTGACCGCGATGAACCATGTGCGCCCGCTTTCTTGGTACGGCTGGATCGTCATCTTCGAGTCGCTGCTCTTTTTGTTGTCGCTGCGAGGCGATCTGACAAAGGGGCTATTGATCGGCTGGTATCGCCGCGGCCCAGGTCTCTACATCTCATCGGTGCTCAACACCCTCTTCCCCCTCACCGCCATCTATTTGCTACAGTTTTCCTGAGGACAGACCGGCAAGTTCCCGCACTTCGACCAGTTTCGCGCCACCATTTCACGCCTCACACAAAAGACAAAAGAGCGCAAAGCCCCTTCACAGGCTTTGCGCTCTTTTCAATTGGACATCCGCTCTATTGAACATCCGCACGATTCGACCAGCGAACGCGAGCAGACATTGCTCAACTCTGCTCTTCCTCGACGGGAAGCTCCCAATGACAGACCACACGGTCCTTGCCGATCCGCTTGGCAAACGTTTCTGCCTGATCCGCCTTCTCAAAGAGATCGAGCGCATCGACCGGTTGATCCATATCGAAGGAAGCCACCCCGATCGAGGCGGTGATCTGATAGCGATCACCTTCGATCGGAATGTTGCGCAGGTTGTTCAGCACGCGCTCCGCTACGATCCGAGCGGCAGCGCCGTTCGTGTTCGGCAGGATCACGATCAGCTCTTCCCCACCGAAGCGACCGACGATGTCAACGTTGCGCACCGATCGCTGCAACGTCTTCGCCACCATGCGCAACACGCGGTCTCCTTCATTGTGCCCAAAGCGGTTGTTGATCGAGGAGAAGTTATCCAAGTCGATCATCAGGAAGGAGAGATCGACACCGTATCGTTTGACCTTGATAAACTCTTCAGATAATCGCTTCATAAAGTAATTGCGCTGATAGAGTCCCGTCAGGTTGTCGGTGATCATCACCTCGTACATGATCGCATTTTCGACGTTTGAGGAGACCAGTTGGGCCAGCGAGTTGATAAATCGTTTGTCGCGCAAAGAGAACGGCGTTTGCAAACTCAATTTTTCCAACACCATTACGGCGATCACCTGCTGGTCATGCGCAAACACCGGCATGCCGTACAGATAGGAGCTGCGGCTTTCTCGCTCTGTCGGCTGCTCCGACTCAAGCACTTTTGCCCACATCTCCTCCACTTCCAGATTGGCAGATAGCACCATCTGCAGCTGTTCGTTGAGGTGGATGCGCTCGATCCGTTCCGCTCCGAGTTTGACCCAGAGATGAATGTTGTCGAACAGGAGGTTCTCAAAGATGACGGCCGCCAAGTTCTCGCAGACCGTCTTGACCATGATCGACGAGGAGACGCGACGAACCGCATCGAGCAAAATTTCATTGTCGGTCAGCGTATCGATCAGCTCTTGGCGCTCATCGACCATCTTGCCCGACCATGCGCTCAGCTCCTCAACGCCAGAGTCGATCGTCTCCCCCAGTTCTGGGGATGTTCGCACCACATCTTGTCGCATGTTGTCGATGATCAGCTCTGCCTGTTCGACCAGCTCTCGATTGGTCTGACGCATCAGATAGTCCACATGCCCCAGCCGCGATTGCTGGTTGAGCTTGCGGAAGCCCATCAACGCTCGTTTGTAGTTCAAGTTGGCCTCGACAAACTGCTGTACCTGTTGGTGCAGACGACCGAGATAAAAATGGGCGAGCGGCAGATAGCCGATATAGCCAGTGTTGTGAATCAACTTTTGCACCATCAGCGCGACTTGCAGCCCTTCTTCACTGCGATTCGTTTTCATAAAGGCGATCACGAGCAGCAGATAGCGCTTGATCCTGACTTCTGTCGGGACGTCCTGCTCAAGAATCAGCTTGCTAAACTCCTCGATCACCTGCTCTTGACGCTCGGTGATCACATAGTAGCGGGCGCGCAGCAGCTGATGTTCACAAGTGAATCCTCTGAGCTCACAGATGCGCTCCACAATCGGCCACATCCGAGCACACCTGTTGAACTTGCCCAGTGCGAGCGCCGTGCGGAAGCGATAGATGAAGGCAAAGGCTCGCATCTTCTTCTGCCCCTGTTTCTTCGAAACGCGTGCCAGCGTGTCGATGACCCGATCCGCCTGTTCATATTCCTCGATAAAGAGAAAATGTTCAATCTCATTGCGCAACAAGCTCGTCTCATCGTCAGGAAACACCGCGCGACAGATCTCGCGCGCCTTTTCGATATAGCGCTGAGAATGGTACATATCGCCGAGCAATCGATAGGTCTCGACCAGGTTGACATACGCCATCCCCTCCAGCATCCGATTGCCCAGGTCTGCCGCCAGATTGGCAGCTTCCAAATAGTAATCTTTCGCTCGGAGCGGGTCTGTCTCTTGGAAACCGCTCGCCATGCTGTTGTAGATGCTGATCAACAGTTGGCGATTGTTGGTGTGCTCTGCGAGCGATGCTGCCTCGTGCAGGTAGCAGGACCGCTCCTCCCACGAGATGCCCGGCACGTACATCAAGAGCAGTTGCAAGTTGTACAGCCAAGAGATGTAATGTCTCGTCTTGATCGCCTCGCGCAGTCGGTGACCGTTCTCCTGCTGATAGCGAACCATCGCTCTGATCGCTTCGTAATCGCCGAGCGCTTCGTTCTCGTAAATGCCGACGACGACCATCGTGTACAACCTGTCTTGCTCCGACAGCTCCTCTTTGCCGATCTGTTCCCTTAACAGCGGGATAAAAGGCTCGATGCCTTGGAAATTCCCGATGTTGACATAGAGGAGCATCAGCGTCAACAGGACGTGCACCGATCCGGTCCGCTCATATAGATCGGTGATCACATTTGTCGCATCATCTAACAGCCCGAGCAGGCGTAAAATTTTCGCTCGAAACGCGTACAGCGCATTGGGGCATTCCCGATGCGGCAAGCGGTCATAGAGCTCGATCGCCTTTTTGATCTGCGTGTCCGCTTCTGCAAACAGCCCCCGCTGATACCAGCGTCTGCCGCCGATGATGTTCAGATAGATCGCCTGCTCCCACTCTTGACCTGCCTCAAAATGATGAGCCACCTCGATATAGGAGGTGGAGCCCACTTCCAGCAGGCGCTTGGCCAGCGTGCGATGCATCTCCTGGCGTCGATCTGAAGGGATCGTTCTGACGATATGATCTTTGATGTTGTTCGAGGTAAACCCATACAGGTTGTGCATCTGCCAGATCAGACCCTGCTCCTCCAACTGGTGTAGAACAGGCAACAAGTCCTGCGTCTTTTCAAAGCCGACCGCCCGCGCGGCAGCTTCGACGACGATCGAACCTTTAAACAGCGACAGCACCTGACAGACCTCTTTCGCATCGGGAGGCAACGCCTGCAGTCGGTAGAGGATCAGCGATTCCATCGAATGTGGGATCTCAAACTTATCGACCTGATCGGGCACCATCCGCCACACGTAGCGCTCCTGATAGATCTGCTTGGTGTCAGCCAGATATTCGATCAGTTGAAACACCTGTTCCAGCGAACCGCGGCTGTGATAATTGAGCCACTGGATCAGTTCGTCGCTCAAAAAGTCGGCGCTCCCAAATCGGGATAGCACCGCTTCCCTCATCTGCCCAAGCGGGAGCGGCTCCAGATGCAACTGCTCTTGAAACAGCGTTTGCAACGCCTGAGATTGCGCTTGCGCCACCCCGACAAACCCGATCGTCAGATGCTCCTGGGCCAGCAGGCGTTTGAAAAACTGAATCGACTCCCCATCGAGCAGGTGAGCATCGTACAGCTCAAACACCATCGGCTCACCGTATGCGTCCAAAATTTCTGTAAAAAATTCGAAGAGCAGATTCTCCCGCTCTTGCACCTTCGCCTCGGCAACGCTCTCCGCAGTCAGCATGTCCCTGTATTCGAACGCGACGCGCGGCAACACGCTGCTCAACCGATTGACATACATGCGCCCGAGCCGGTCCAACTTCGGTACGGCAAAGCAGAGCATGAACAGCTTCATCACCAGCACTTCGACCGCACCGAACGGCGTTTCGCGCACCGTCGCCGAGAGCACAGACAGATTGTGCATGTAGCGTCCCGACACTTCGTAGATCAAGCGCTTCCTTCCGACTCCGAGCTGTCCGGTGATCAGCAGCGACTGGCTCGATCCGATGATCAAACCCTCGTAATAGTCGGACAATGCCCGCACCTCGTCTTCGCGACCGGTAAATTCTGCGGAGAACAGATGCTGGGAACCGAACGTCTGCTCATCGGCATGGCAGATCGAATCGTGACGCCCTAACGTGCGCGTCAGCTCATCGATGATCTGTCCGATCCATTGAAAGCGCTTGCTCGGTTTGCGATTGATCATCTTGAGCACCAAACGATCAAGATGCGGTGGCAGATGCTCATTGTACTTGGAGGGCGGGAAGATCGTACCGTCCCCTTCCTCGTCAAACGGAAAGCGACCTGTCAGCACCAGATAGAAAAGCACACCGAGGTTATAAAGGTCCGTTCGCGCATCGAGCGGACTCATCGTCATCGTTTCCGGAGCAAAAAACTGAAGGGCATCATGTGTGCCGCACGCGTTGTATAAGGACAAGGGCAAGTCTGTGAGCATCGTCAGCAGGCGCACGCTGCCATCCGGCTGTACCAACACATATTCGGGTGCGATCCCACCATGCCACATCGTTCGCTTGTGAAGGGACGCGATCGCAATGCACAGCTCGCGCAACACGTCCAGCACGACGGGAAGCGGCTTGCCTTTCGTGTAGGTCAGAAGCGGTTGCTCCCCCTCCTGCCACTCATACGCAACATAGCTGCCACCCTCTGCGGAGAAGACATCCTGCACACGAACCATCGGTAAGTCTTGCTCTTGAAACAAGCTAGACCGCAGTGCAATTTGATCATGACCAATGAAGGACACCACATGAGGTGCCAATCGCAAGAGCCGAACTCGCTCATCCTTCTCCTGATTTAATCCTGCAAAGATCTCCCCAAAATAGGGACATACACCAAGTTGCTCCACAATGGTATAGCGGGTGTCTGTCAATTTATGCAGGGTCTCCGTCATGGAACGTCACATCCATTCTGCCGATACAGTTCTACTAGATTAATCTTAACACAAAAATTAATAAAAGTCATACCTCTGGACCGGAAGTTTATAGAATACAACTCGATTTTCCACTATTTTTCTGACCCTTCTCCGAAAATGTACCTATTTGGACACAAGTTATCAAAAAATCAAGTGTACGTATTTCTTTTTTGTCATGGTAAAATGGGTAGGTAGAAGAAAGGAGTGTGAACTATGAGCTTACGTGGTATCGGCATTGTACTCGTCCTGTTCGTATTGGGCATCGCATTTAGCGGCTTCGCTGCATACTCTGCAGACACCTTCCAACATAAGGAAGAAAAAGCAATCGACGCTGAAAAGCTCGTTGCGCAAAACTGCGCCTCCTGCCATGGCAAGGATCTGAAAGGAACGGAAACCGCTCCGAACCTGCATGAGAAAGGTCAAAAGCTGTCAGCGGAGACGATCGCACAGATCATCACTGACGGTGTAGCACCGAACATGCCGCCATATGCGGGTGGCAACTTGAAAGACCATGCAGAAATTAGTGCAGTAGCTCAATACATTACTAATCTCGATAAATAATCGACAATCGGATTCTTGCGACTTTCGCTTGAATCCTTTTTGTTTGGTGAAAAAAGACTGTCCTTCACGGACAGTCTTTTTCTGCTCTCAATTGCTACATCAGGAGTATATATGGTAGCTCATTTAAATACAGTATACCGAAAATTTAAGAAGTGCCTCCCTGTCCCCGTTTTTTTGGTGGGGCTCTCTCTTTGGAAATTGAAGTTGAATCCAATCCCGTTTCCTACTTCATTCTACGTTCTAATCAGCAGAATGTAAATAGTTATTCGATATCCCGTTCAAAATTTTTGCATGTAAATAACGCGACATATTTCGATGTATTTCGACAAACGAAATCGTCGTAAGACATCCTCATCTGCACATATGGATGAGTAAAACTACTGCCGCTGATAGAAGAACGTGTCGTAGGTCGAGAACTGAAAAGTTTGAGGATTGAAGATCTGTTCGGTGCTTCCGACGAACAACACTCCTCCAGGTCGCAACGCGTCCGAAAACTTTTGATACAATTTGTCCTTCGCATCCTCGGTGAAATAGATGATCACATTGCGACAGACGATCAGATCAAAGTCCGATTCGAACTTGTCCTCAAGCAGATTGTGCTTCTTAAACGTAACACAGCGCTTAACAGCATCGGAAATCGCAAACAGGTGGTTCCCCGCATCGGTGAAGTATTTGCGCTTGAAATCGTCCGGCACAAAGTGCAGGGATCGCTCCGAATAGAGCCCTTGCTTCGCTCTGGCGATCACACTTTCATCGAGGTCGGTGGCCAACACTTGAATGTCGGCGTAGGGCAGTAACTGATTGAGCAACATCACCAGCGTATATGGCTCCTCCCCTGTCGAGCAGGCAGCACTCCAAACTTTGACCCGCTTTTTCTGCTTCAACAGCTCTGGGAGCACGCGATCGCGCACGACGTCCCAACGATTCGGGTTGCGGAAAAACTCGGAGACGTTGATCGTCATGCGGTCGAGAAATTCACTGAACAGCGCATCTTCCTTCTTCAACGCTTGAAAATAGGTTGCAAAATCTGGATAGCCTCGCTTGTCGCGCAATGCGGTCAAACGGCGCTGCATCTGAGGCCGCTTGTATTTTCGGAGATCGATTTTCGTATAGTTATAAATATTTTCCATAAAGAGATCAAAATCATCGACGAGCGGCAAGGCTAGTACCTCCTCATAACCTTCATGTTAATCGGAGTAATATTCGCTTTGCCCCCCAAAAGTCCTGCTGTGGACACAAAATTGCCAAAAGGGGGAATCGCCATGAAACTCGGTTTGGCGCTGGGCGGAGGTACCCTGCGCGGTACCGCTCATATCGGCGTTCTGGAAGTGCTCAGCGAAGCGGGCATCAAGCCTGACATGATCGCCGGAACATCTGCCGGCGCGGTGGTGGCCTCCTTATACGCCCACGGGCTCGCTCCGAGCACGCTCAAGCGGCTGGCAAAAAGCTTTAAAGGTCGTGAGCTGATCGATTGGACGACCAGCGCGTTCGACGTGTTGAAGCTGATCGCCCGCCTTCCCTTTCATTATGCGGGCCTCGCAAAAAATTGGGATCGCCTGCTCCCCCAGGGGCTGATCAGAGGATCGAATTTTGAGCGATACCTCAATCAACTGTTCAGCTTGCCCCCTGCGCACCAAAAAATTCCGCTTTTCATCACCGCGGTGGACATCGTCACTGCCGAATCGGTGCTCTTTACCGACTATGCGAGATTTCGAAGCTACGCGCCGGAAGGATACGTCTACCTCCCGATCGAGGACAGAGGTGCCTGTGTCCGCGCTTCCTGCTCGCTGCCCGGCCTGTTCACACCGCGCGTGATCGACGGACGCTCGCTGGTCGATGGCGCTGTCCGCACGAACATCCCCGCCGAAGTGCTCATCCATGCCGGTTGCGACAAAGTGATTGTGGTCGACCTCCACGAAACGGAGATGAAACATGTGACGAAAGCGCCGAAAACTTTTTTCGATGTGTTTATGCGCAGCCTCGACATCATGCAAGATGAGATCATCTCGTTGCAGTTGATGGATGAAAACGTATTCGCCATCAAACCGATGATGAAAAACGTCACCTTCACCTCGTTTGACAAGATCGACTACTGCATCGAGCAAGGGCGCAAAGCAACGCTTGCCAAAATCGAAGAGCTCAAAGAGTATCTCAGACCTCGACATTAAAAAGCCCGCCTCCCTGACAGGAAGCGGGCTTTCGCATGTTGCCGATTAGATCCACTTGTTGATCGCTTTTTCGTAAGCGAGCGTTTCGCCGCCGAACCAAAGATCGATCTCGCGCTTTGCATTCTCCGGGGAGTCGGAACCGTGGATGATGTTCATGCCGACGGAGATTGCAAAATCGTTGCGGATGGTGCCCGGTGCAGCGTTTGCCGGGTTAGTAGCACCCATCATCGCACGAGCGGTGGTGATCACGCTCTCACCTTCCCAGATCATGCCGAATACCGGGGAGGATGTGATAAAGTCGACCAGTTCACCGAAGAACGGCTTGTCGGACAGTTCTGCATAGTGGGACTCTGCCAGTTCACGCGGAACTTGGATCAGCTTTGCGTTCACAAGTTTGAAGCCTTTCTTTTCGAAACGAGCAACGATTTCACCGATCAGACCGCGTTGTACGCCGTCCGGTTTTACCATGAGGAAAGTTTGTTCAACTGCCATTGGTTCAGACACTCCTTTATGTACACATTACAATCCTTGTCCATTTTACCAAGCTCATTGGCGAGACGCAAGTCGCAGAGTAAAACTGATACAAAAACGAACGCGATCGGTCAATGATCGCGTTCGTTGATAAAATGGGCAATACCTTCTAGCTTTCCACGCGCATCGATCATCGGCAACTCGCGCAGAGCGGACAGACACTTCTCCATGTAGCGGTCTGCCATCTGCCGCGCATATTCGATTCCGCCGGACGCTTTGACGATTCGAACCGCTTCCGCAAGCTCTGCCTGGGACATGTCGCGATGAATCAAGCTGCGCAACCGCAGTCCGTCTGGCGAATTGTGCAAGGCGTACAGAACTGGCAGCGTCAGATTGCCTTGGCGCAGGTCGGAGCCGACCGGCTTGCCAAGCTTTTTCGGCGTCGAGGTCAGATCGAGGATGTCGTCGATGATCTGAAACGCCATCCCCGCATAATAGCCGTAGCGCTCCAGCAGGCGCACCACCTGCGGCGAGCAGTCTGCCACCATCGCCCCCATCGTGCAAGAGATCGAAAGCAGCAGAGCCGTTTTGCGCTTGATCCGGCGCAGATAGGTGCGCAGGTTTTGATCTTTGTTATAGAAATCTCGAATCTGCTCGATCTCCCCTTCACACATGGAGACGATCGCCTTGGAAAGAAGTTGATGGACCCGTACATCTGAGAACTCTGAAAGGAGGACGAGGGCGCGGGCAAAGATGAAATCGCCTGTGTACATCGCCATCCGATCGCCCCACTCAGCCTTGACCGTGGGGGTCCCTCGCCGCGTGGAAGCGTCGTCGATCACATCGTCGTGGACGAGCGACGCCATGTGAATCAGCTCAAGCGCTGCGGCGACCTGGGCCATTTTGGTAACGTCATAGCGACCAAACTTCCCTGCGAGCAAAACGAAGACAGGACGAATCCGCTTGCCGCCCGCTTTCAGAAGATGGGAGGATGCTTTCTTCAGGTTGTATTGGGAAGTGTGCACCTCATCGAGAAGCCGACGCTCCACCAAGTCAAGATCCGATTTGAGCGAAAAATAGATGTCCAGCAACTTCATTCAAAATCCACCTTAGAAAATGTTCAGAATGTTGTATTGCGTATCGCGTTGAGCCGGGGTGCGCCCTGCATCGCGAATCAGACGGATCAATCCATCTTTGTTGATCCGGTTGTGTGCGCCTGCAGCTGCGACAACGTTTTCCTCGATCATCGTCGATCCCATGTCATTGCAACCAAACTCCAGTGCCAACTGACCGATCTTCGGCCCCATCGTCACCCACGAGGATTGGAAATTGCGAATGTTGTCCACCATCAGGCGAGAGATCGCGAGGTTTTTCAAAAATTCAACAGCGGTCGCACGAGTGCCTTTAAGCGCCGTGTTGTCCGGCTGATAAACCCAAGAGATAAATGCGGTAAATCGGCCGGTCAGATCTTGCTGTTCGCGGACGCGCACAAAGTGCAGCAAACGCTCCTCCACCGATTCACCAAAGCCAATGACCATCGTCGCGGTCGTGTTCATCCCCTGACGCTGAGCAGCGTCGTGGACTTCCATCCATTTGGTCCAAGACTCTTTCAGCTTGGAGATGCGCAGGCGCGTGCGATCATCCAAGATCTCCGCCCCGCCGCCTGGCAGCGAATCGAGCCCCGCTTCGCGGAGTTGCTTGATCACCTCGTCGAGCGGCAGTCCGGACACTTCGACCATCTTCAAAATCTCTGCCGCTGAGAACGAGTGCATCGTGATATCAAAGCGGGATTTGATCTTTCGCAGCAGATCGAGATAGTAAGAGAACGGCAGATTCGGGTGCGTACCACCTTGCATCAAGATCTCCGTCCCCCCGAGGTCGATCGTCTCCTGAATCTTATCGAAGATCACCTCATCGCTGAGCACATACGCATCAGCATCTCGCTCTGTCCGATAGAAGGCGCAAAAGCGACAGTAGGTATCGCAGATGTTCGTGTAGTTGATGTTTCGGTTGATGACAAACGTCCCCAAGTTATCTGGAACGTGCTTTTGCATCACCTGCTTGGCTGCAGCGCCCAGTTTGATCAGATCGTTCGAATCATACAGGATCTTACCTTCTTCTAAAGAGAGGCGTTCCCCTTGTAGCGCTTTATCGATCACTTCATCCACTTTGGTCGTTTTTGTGTTTACAAAACTCATTCCTCGTCACCCCACAGTTCCACCTTGGCCGGTTTTGGAATCAATCCGTGGCGATAGGCCGCATCAAAATATGCATTGGCGCCAACCGCCCACTCTTCGTCCAGATCATAACGTAGTTTATTGAAATAGTTGCGCCAGAACTCCTCCGTCTGACCGAGCATGCGAGTTGCCTCGGCGATGACAGCGTCCATATCGGCCAACCCCTTGCGCTTCCCTTCGAGGAAAAAGCGGTGGATCTTCCGCACCTTTTCCGGATTCTCGCGGACCAGTCGCTTCGGAATCGCACAGAGAGCGAACGTCATCGAATGGCCGGTGCGCACATTCCACTCTTCTCCTAGATCGTACAGGTGACATCCATGATCCTGAACCGACCAGTAGAGCGCATCATCTGCGATCAGCAGAGCCGCTTCCGCCTGTTCTAACATCGAGGGCAGATCGGGCTCTAGCGTTACGTATTTTGACGGTGTGATCCCAGCCTCAGCAAGCAGGATTCGCAACAGGTTGGAACTGGAGGCGGAGATGGTCGGCAATGCTACCACACAGCCGTTCAATTCCTCCAAAGGGCGCTTGGAGAAAAAGAAGATGGAGCCGACCGGTCCACGCGATGAGACGGACAGTCCGCGCAAAGCGACATAATCATCAGCATTGTAGGCATAGGCGAACGAAGAGCATAGCCCCGCGTCCACCGTACCGTCTGCAAGCCAAGCGTTCAGTTCGCTCGGTGCACCCGGCAGAAATTCGATCTCAGGGTCAGATCTGTCGAGAAAATGACAGATCGGCAATGCATTGGTGAACTTGATATGACCGATCCGCACATGCGTTCGAGACAAGGGGTCTGCGACCTGCAGCGCGCCGTTCGCCTTGGTTTCCACTAGAGTACGGGAAGCTCCTCAGCTTGCGGTTGTTTCTTCGTGTCGTCAAGGTGCGAAAAGTCGGTGTTGACGACATTGTACAGCGTATCGCGTTCAACCGGTGTGCGACCCGCCTCTCGAATCAATTTCACCAGATCTGCTTTTGTCATTCCCTGAGATGTCTGCGCGCCTGCAGCATGATAGATCTTCTCTTCGACAACGTTGCCGTCGAGATCGTCCGCGCCAAACCAAAGTGCGGTCTGCGCCAACTTGTCGCCAACTTGCATCCAGTACGTTTTGATATGGTCGATATTGTCGAGCATCAGGCGAGCGACGGCGACCACTTTCAGATCATCAAAGCCTGTCGACCAGTTCAGATGCGGATATTTTTTGATCAACTCGGTGTTGTCCGGATGCCACGACAGCGGGATGAACGTTTGGAAGCCACCCGTTCTGTCCTGGACGTCGCGCAGACGAACCATGTGGTCGATGCGATCTTCGATCGATTCCACGTGGTTGTAAAGCATCGTCGAGTTGGTGCGCAAACCTTTTTGATGTGCGACCTCATGAACTTCCAACCAGCGGTCACCGCTCGTCTTGTGATCGCAGATGATCGAGCGCGGTTGATCTGCAAAGATCTCTGCACCGCCGCCCGGCATCGAATCGAGACCTGCTGCGATCAGCCTGTCGAGCACCTCTTCGATCGACAGCTTGTTGACGCGGGTAAAATGGTCGATCTCCACGCCCGTAAATGCTTTCACATGCAGGTTGGGCCGCTTCTTCTTCACCGCGCGCAAGATGTTCTCATAATAATCCAAGCGCAGCGCCGGATTGTTGCCGCCGACGATGTGCACTTCGGTCGCGTCATCTGTGATCATGTCCACGCGATGCTCAACCTCTTCGATCGTCATCGTATAGGCGGCCGGGTCTTTCATGCGGACGCCAAACGCGCAGAAGTCACACAGAGTCTGGCAGATGTTGGTCGGGTTGATATGGCGGTTGGTGTTGAAAAACGTCTTGTCACCATGCCTCTTCTCCCGCACGTAGTTGGCCATAAAACCGAGTGATGCGATGTCCACAGAGGACATCAGCTTCACGCCATCCTCGAAGGTCAGACGCTCTTCGCGCTGCACCTTCTCCCAAATTTCTGCAAATGGGTGGTCTTTGGTGATGATTTCCACAATACTTCCCCCCGTCTACTCCTTCTCCCGTTCGCCCCAACGGCGAAACAGAGTATGTTCAACATGCATGGCATCCAGCACTTTGCCGACCACAAAATCGATCAGATCGTTCATCGTCTGTGGGCGATGGTAGAAGCCGGGCATCGCGGGAACGATGCTCGCACCCGCATCGGCAGCTGCCAGCATGTTCTTCAAATGGATTTTATTAAACGGTGTTTCCCGCGGCACGAGCACGAGCGGACGACCTTCCTTGAGATGAGTGTCTGCCGCGCGTTCCAACAGGTTGTCGGAGGAACCGTTGGCAATGGCTGAAAGCGTTCCCATCGAACAGGGAACGACCACCATGCCGGCTGTCAAATGGGAACCGGAAGCGACCGGAGCGCCATAATCTCGGCTGCCGTGAATGTGCAGATCTGCGCTTTCAGGCAGTTCAAAAAGAGACGGGATCGCGCTCAGATCACCATGCTCCACCGGCCAGCCCATCTCAAGGGTGAAAACTTGCCAGACCGATTCGGAGAGCAGCAGATGTACGCGATGCCCCGCCCGGCACAGCTCCTGCACCAGGCGAATCGCATACACCGCACCGCTCGCCCCCGTCATGCCGACCACATATTCCTTACGCATCGGGCGACTCCTCAACATGCGGCTTCTTGCCGATGTGCAGCGCGCAGATGCCCCCGAAGAAATTCCAGACCTTCACATCGGTCATGCCGACCTCTTCCATGATCTTTTTCAGCTCTTGCTGATCTGGGAAGTTGGTCAGCGACTCGGGCAACCACGAATAGGAGATCCCATCGCGGGACGACAGGTTGCCCAACATCGGCAAGACCTTATAAAAATAGAAAAAGTAAAGCGCTCGAAACGGCTTCCAGACCGGCTTCGACAGCTCAAGCGAGACCACTTGCCCGCCCGGCTTGACCACGCGCATCATCTCGGAGAGCACCTTGCGGATGTCCGGGACATTGCGCAGCGCGAAGCCGATCGTCGAGTGTTCGAACGTGTTGTCCTCATAGGGCAATTCCATTGCGTTGCCATAGATCATCGACGTCTGCTTTTCAACGCCCGCTTTTTCGATCTTCGGATAAGAATACTTGAGCATCTCTTGCGAAAAGTCCAATCCGACCACCTTGCCGGTCGGGCCGACCGCTTTCGCCAGCGAGATCGTCCAATCGCCAGTGCCTGCGCACACGTCGATCGCCGACTGACCTGGCTGAATCTGCATGCGCCGCATCGTCACCTTCCGCCAACGCTTGTGAAACCCTGCGCTCAAGACGGAGTTCATCAGATCGTAACGCTTGGCGACGCGTTCGAAGACATAATGAACTTTTTCTTCTTTTGATACAAATTTATCCATTCAGCGTCCCCTCAACCTTCTTCGCAAACTCGCCGTGGGAGAGCATCTGGCGCGAAAAGCTGCTCCAATAGGTTGCGCAACTCTTCGCTTGCGCCATCTGCCACCACCATCTCAGGCTTCGCAAGCGCTGCTGCTGCTTCCAGCAGGGAGAACAGATATGTCGATGTGCCATATTTCACATACAGGGACATAATCCTATTATCCCGCTCATCGCTCGCTTTTATCGCCTTCAGCCACTTCTTTTCTTCGTTGGTCGCCTGTTGCCACAAGGAAAGGTTGGCCGCATGGCGAGTCCATGTAGACGCAGACATCTTCTCAAGCTCAGCCTTGAGCACATGCGCGCGCACCAGATGGCTGACCAACGCCTCCCACTGCGGTTGATGCGGCACCAGCGCCATTCGAAGTGCGTGGAGCAGGGTAGCGTGAATTTTCTCCTGCATCTGAAGGTATCGCTCGACGTCAAGGGTAAAGTCGACCGGAGCGCGGACAAGCTCTGCCTTCACTTCGTTGATCGTTTGAATCGCCAGCGCAAAATGTCCGATCAGTTGGATCTGACCGCTCTCTGCCAGCAAACGATAATATTTGCTCGAATAGTAATCGCCAGCCAATACCCCAAGTTGCCGATGGCGCTCATCAGCATGGCGAGCTAACCACTCGATCTCTTCGTGCACAGCGAGACCGTGGTAGATCAGAAGCAGCGTCGACACGATGACCTCCGTCTCCTTCTTGCTCAAGCCAGCCGCTGTACAGATCGCTTCACTGAGTGTCAGTTGCAACTTATCCGGGGTCGGTTGTTCGATGATTGAAGATAAGTACGGATGATCCATTTCGCCATGAATCTTCGACCGGATGTTCTGCATGCCTGTCTCTTCGATGCGTTGTTGTACCTGCAATCGTTCCATCCCCTACTCAGACTGGCTGCCAAACCCCTATACATAAGAAAAAGGCCCGACCAGCCCTAGGATACAAAGCTACTAAACCAAGTTTAACATGGGCTTTTTCGTCAGGAAATATGAAATTTCCTGCAACAATCTCTAGCCCCTAGTATAGCATACAAAATTCTTCACGGAAGAGAAAAAAAGACGCGGCTAAACCGCGCATCATCTCGATTCCTCAATATTTTCTATCACGTCCAATTTTTGTTGAACGAACGCTTGCACCGCTTGCGAATCTGGCTTGGGTGCATCGATCATATCTTTTCGCTCGGCGATCACAGCAAACGCGACCGCATCGGGCCGCTCATAGGACACGACGCGAACTTCGACCACCTGCTGTTTCGGCACCTCCACCAAAAAGCGATGCGCGATCTTATAGATATCGCCCCAGGGCCGGTTGCGCTCCTGTCGCAGCTTTGCGGCGGGCACCGCCAGACAGACGATCAGCCGCTCATTTTCAGAAACGACCTTTTGCAGATGGCTCCCGAGCTTCAAGCTGCCGAGCTCATCGACGATCTGGTTCATCTTGATCACAGGTACATCTCCGCTCAGATGAGCTTCGAACTGCTCGCCTCCCCACCGTTTGAGCGCTTGCTCAGGCAAAAAGGACAATGCGAGCGCAAGCGCTGTCGAGATGAGGAGTGCTGCGATCAATCCTTTCGACATCTCGCTCTCCTCCTTTTCCCACTACCAAGAGGATATGCAAGTCGGTTGAAAAAAAGACGAGCCCTGTGCCTGTTAGACACCCGCTCGCCCTTTCGTACCTGCTATTATTCAGAATCGGCCTCGCCCGCTACGATCTTGCCGAATTTGGTCCAGATCGTCGCTTTGCCACGGACTTTCACAGCCGAAGTGTGCTCCGTAAATTCGGCGATCATCACTTCACCTTTGTCCAGCTTTTCAGCATGGTGAAACCTCGTGTCTTGACCGCGAGTAAGCCCAATCACCTGTACGCCATTATCTTGTGCTTTAATCACGAAATACTCGTTTGACATTCAATCCCCGCCCTCCAAAACTTCGTATTTTAGTATACCATCACGTGGTAAGAAATTGCAATGTAAATCAAACAAGGCGTTCCGGCTTTCCGAACGCCGCAGCCATTTGAGTTGCGAGCGATCGATCGCTCCGGCACGCAAATGCTGAGCATGATTCGCACGGATGATCGGCGATCGGTTGCCAACAACTACCGCCGATACGAGCGTCTTCAGGCGGCAATTCTATAGTAGAGACGGAAATCGAAAGGAGGCGCACACTATGAGTTCTCTGGATCGTACCGCGTTGACCTTGGTCATCATCGGAGCGCTGAACTGGCTGCTCGTCGGCCTTTTCCAATGGGACTTAGTCGCAGCACTGTTCGGTGGTGAATCATCATGGCTCAGCCGAATCATCTATTCGCTGGTCGGGATTTCCGGTCTGTACTGTCTGTCACTCCTGTTCCGCGGTGGTCGCACGATGACCGATCGCTAACCGTTGCTCATAGCTTGGCTGATGATGTTTTACCGCATTCCTCTTATTGGGGAATGCGGTATTTTTATGCATATTTTTAATAGTATATTAGTTGCATAAATATATGTTTCGTCTATCGTTTTTTATTGATAAAAAACTATTGCAATTTCAAAGAGAAAATTATAAGATTATTACGAAAACAAATATAGGGAGGTTATATGGGTCATGAAAAATCGCAAAACTTTCGTAACAGCAGTAACGACAGCCATCATGTTGACGATGCTTGCTCCACAAGCGATGGCAGAAACTGCACAAGGGGCAGCTGTGGTCGCAACGGTCGACATGAAGTCAGCAGCAGACAGCTTCTTGCAGCAAAGCGCTGGTGAATATGGTTTCAAATCGGATCTTTCCGACCTGAAACATGTGTCGACCACCGACACGAAGGCTGGTTCCTATGTGCGCTATCAGCAGACGGTAGATGGAGCAGATCTGTTCTATCACCAAGTGACCGTCACCTTGGACAGCGCAGGCACTCCCCTCTTGATCACGTCCGACTACGTGCCCAACCTGACCGGTTCGAAAAGCAAAGGCAGACTGTCTGCAAACGAAGCGGAAGGCAAAGCGCTTGGACACAACAAAGTGAAAAAGACGAAAGAGCTGGTCTCTCGCGTCTTCGGGTACACGGTTGAAAACGGCGTTGCCGTTCCGGTTTATAAAGTGACCGCGCTGGATGCTGACACGCATTCCAACTGGGAGACGTTCATCAACGCTGACAACGGTCAGATCGTGAAGAATAAAGACCTGAACCAAAAGGCCAGCGGCACCGGCCAAGTGTTCCTCCCCAATCCGATCGCATCGGCAGGCACCAAAGTTGGTTTTGCTGACAACAACAACGCCGACTCCGCCGCGTTGACAGGCCAGCTGAAGACGGTCACCCTGCTAGGTCTGGACGGCTCGGGCTACCTGAAAGGTGACTACGTCTATGCCAAACAGTCGAGCGCGAACAGCTACTCGGCTACCTATACCTACAACTACACCCGCAGCAGCAAACACTTCGAGAACGTGATGGTGTACTACCATATCGACTCGCTCCAACGCTACATTCAGTCGCTCGGTTTCACGAACATCAACAACCGTCAAATTCTTGTCAACGTCAACG
Organism: Tumebacillus lipolyticus; assembly: GCF_042682745.1. NCBI lineage: Bacteria > Bacillati > Bacillota > Bacilli > Caryophanales > Alicyclobacillaceae > Tumebacillus > Tumebacillus lipolyticus. The sequence continues at coordinate 449,207 of NZ_JBHUIO010000002.1, forward strand.
GCACGACGGCTGACAACTCGTTCTACTCGCCGTCGAACAAACAGCTGACCTTCGGCACGGGCGGTGTTGACGATGCGGAAGATGCGGGCATCATCGCACATGAGTACGGCCACTCCATCCAAGACAACCAAGTACCTGGCTTTGGCAGCACGCTGCAGGGCGGCGCGATGGGTGAAGGCTTCGGCGACTACCTCGGCGCGATCTGGGAGGACAAGCTGATCGCTCCTTCCACCTACGGCAACGCATGTGTCGGTGAATGGGATGCGATGTCCTACAACTCGGGCGGCAACCCGCCATGCTTGCGCCGACTGGACAACAACAAAGTCATGCCGGGCAGCTGGTATGGCGAAGTTCATGAAGATGGTGAGATCTGGTCGCAAGGCTTGTACGAGATGGGGAAACAGCTCGGTGTCGATACGGCGACGAAGATCATTCTGCAATCTCACTTCTCCCTCACCTCAAGCTCCGGCTTTAACGCGGGTGCAAAAGCGATCAAAACGGCAGACCAACTGCTCAACGGTGGTGCGAACGCTGCTGTGATCGATGCGATCTGGGCTGCTCGTGGTATCTCCACCCTGTAATCGAACACCGAATCCACAATCCACAAAGACACCTTCTCAGCTTCGGCAGAAGGTGTCTTTTTCTGATCGGTTCCCGCTCATCCATCTGCTAAAATCGCTTGCGCCACCCCGAGAAAGTATTCGGACTCCCTCCTGATATGATGAAGGACCACATTGGCGACCGGAATGCTCTTTAGCGCTGTACTGCCCGCTTCAATCTGATTGAGCAACGAAATGAACGACTGGCTCTGTTGGAAACTGAAGGACGTCAAGTTGATGATCTGCTCTTGCAGCTCTTTTGAAACTCGATGCCCGAGTCGAACGAGCGATTCGATGTACCGCTCAACCTGAGCATGCGTTTGACTGAGCGCATTCTCCCATCGCTCCAACGCTTCGACGAAAGTGCGCTCCAACTGCGGTACCATCTGACGAATGACGACCGTATGTTCCGCCTCTTGCAACTTCCAAAATTGCACTTCGTCCAAAATGCGAAGTGGCATTCGATCTCCGTAAGCAAATTGCATGCGAGACTCACCTCTCCATCGTTCTCTTCCTACGCTATGAGAGAAGTTGAAGCATCGCATCTTGTCACTTCAGATTCAATCCCGACTCGATAAAAATCAGAGCCAGTACCCCAAGTGGGCACCGGCTCCAAGAGCTGCACAAAAATATTACTTCTCAGCAGATCAAACTAGAAGTTGATTCCTAGCTCGATAAAGATCGGATCTGCCGGGTCTAACGCACCACCGCCGGTGATCACGACCTGGCTTGATGTCAGAGTGGCAACACCATTTTCTTGGATCATGCCATTGATGTACAGGTTAAAATAGGCGTAGGTCGGGAAAGCTGTGATCGCATTGCCGCTGTCATCGACAAATGCTGTGGCAAGGATCGTCAAGTCCCCCGCAGCGACCGTCCCGGCAGATGCCAACGCAAAATACTTCTTGCTTTTAAAATTTGGAGGGACAATACTAGCAGGCATCTCTTTCACCTCCTTTCAAGTCGAGAGCGTTCATCAAACGCTCATTTGCGACGAGACTAGAAGTTGATGCCCAGCTGAACGGTGATCGGGTCGCCGCCGTCCAGAACCGCGCCGCCGAGAATTGTCAGCGTGCTGGAGGTCAGCGTAGCAACACCGTTTTGTTGAATCATGCCGTTGATGTACAGCGAATAAAAGGCAAACGACGGGAATGCGGTAATCGCAGTACCTGTGTCATCAACGAAGTCTGCCGCATCAAGCACGAGATCTGCACCTGCCACTGTGCCGCTCGACGCGACTGAAAAATACTTTTTGCTCTTAAAATTGGGAGGAACTATGCTCGCAGCCATTGTCTCACCTCCTTTCAATAATTCGCACCCGATCGAGCGCTTAGCTCAGGATGACAAATTCGATGAAGATCGGATCGCCAGAATCGAGCAATGCTCCACCTGTGATCATGAGCAGCGTAGAATTTACTGCGGCAACACCATTCAATTGGATCATGCCGTTAATATATAGGTTGAAGTAGCTGTACTCGGAGGGAAACGTGCTGATCGGATTCCCCTGATCATCCACGAAGCTCATCGCTGCAAAGATCAGATTCTGGCCTGACACCATACCAGCGGAAGCATGGGCAAAATACTTTTTCGAGGTGAGTGCAGCTGATGGTGGATGGGGAGGTTTTGGCGGGGTTGGAGGTTTGGGGCAACAGCACGTACAAGGAGAATGGCATGTACATTGGCAGCATTTGTTGCAAGGATCTTCACGCTTCAAGCAGAGTTTCGCCTTCTCTAGATGGCGAAGCGCATCGCAAATCTCAGATTCAGCCTTGCCGATTTTGCCTTCCTTCACGTGCTTCTTCGCATCTTTCAATTCATCAATCGCTTGATCGATCAGTTCCGAACAATCCTTCCCATCGGACATTGTTGTCACACACCACCTTTCGAGTCGCACCAGTTCTAGTATTGTATATGTTCTATCGATAAGCATTGGAAGGTACAAATGTGGTAGTGAAACGTTTGTTTTCTGCACATAAAAAAACAGTCTCGATCTGACGAGACTGTTTCCACACTTATTCATATTCGAGCGCCTTCATGTTCAACAATTCGGGGATAGTGACAATTTTATAGTTTTTGGCACGCAGCATCCGAATCATGTCAGGCAGCGAGTTGACCGTGTGTTGAATCTGTTTGGGACCTGCGCTATGCCCTAAGATGATCGCCCCCGGTTTGACCGTTTGATTGACGATGTTCAGGATCTGATCGGGGGAACTTGCGATCCAATCTCTTGTGTCGACCGACCAATCGATCACTTTGTAGTTCATCTTCGTGATCTGAAACACGTTGGCGGTGGTCGCTTCCCCGTAGGGAGGGCGAAACATGTAGGTATGAAATCCGACAATTTTGAAGAGCACATCATCCGTCTTCTGAATTTCCGCGCGGATCTTTTGCGGCGTTGATTTTGTCAGAATCGGATGATCCCACGTGTGATTTCCGATCGAATGACCTTCCGCCACGATTCGCTGAACGATATGCGGGTACATTTTGGAGCGTTTTCCCAGTAGAAAAAAAGTGGCTTTGACATTCTCGCGCTTCAGAATGTCGAGGATCTGAGGGGTGAACTCTAGATCTGGGCCATCGTCAAACGACAGCGCCACCATCTGGGACTTCTCCGACCCGCTGGTAAAAAAAAACCTGCTGGAATGCCTTTCGGTGTGGCGATTGCTGCACTTGCACGCTCATCATGCGACGCACTGTGGAAAAAACAGAGGCTGGAGAGCAAAGTGGACAGAAGGAATAATCTCGATATCTTCAACAGTCTGCCTCCCATTCGATCATTTCAACTTACAGATGCTTATCGATAAACTGCCACCAGAACATCTCCGTTACTCCTTGAAAAACATTCCACGCCGCGCAGATGATGTCCGAAAAAAGCGCCGACACCAGACTCGTCGAAACGGTTGGCATCGGCACCTTCTGATAAATTTGGAAACGAAGAGATCGAGATAGGATCGATGAGACCGCACTTGCAAAGGCATTTCCAAAGGCACTTGCAAAGATCAAATGGAAAAGAGCTGACTCGATTTGCTCAAAAGTACCGTTCTGGTGTAGCCGTTTGATGTCGCCGATTCTTTTCTTGGAGCATTCGACTGGCAGCCGACTGGGAAAACGTCTCCTCTGTGATATACATTGGCTGATAGGCTGCTTCGGTCGTGCCCACCAGGTGAGCAAATGGGCGAAAACCGATCCTCTGATAAAGCCTCAGCTCGCGAGTCGTTCCCGATATGACCGCCATGTCAAAGGCCGCCTCGCGCAGATGCTGTAGCAGGAAATGAAACAGCTCATAAAAAATCTGTCCTTTGCGATATTCCTTTTCGATCGCGAGCAGTCTGATCTCGACCATCTTCCTCGGTCGAAAGGGCAAATGCTGATCGAGGTCTGCTATTTTCTGATCCAAAGAGAAAGGTCTGTGCTCCCGGATTGCCAGCATCGCGACAACTCTCTGTTCATCAAGTGCGATCATATATGTGTTTTGCTCATGGTAGCGATCGATCAGTTTTCGCTGCTCATTCGGAAGGTGCTGAGGGATCTCTTCCACAAACGTTTTATAATTCAAGCGAAAGATCTGTTCCATCTCATCTGCATGGGAAGCAACTTTATAGATCAAACTCAATCGGAATACACTCCTCATCTTTCAAATCCTCTGCGATGTCAGCAAGGAAATAATGTGGTGCTCCAACATCCGGTTACTGTCCATAAATCGAAAATAAGCGGTTCTATTCCGATGACACACAATCCATACTTTACCATTTACCAACTAGCAGTATAGCAATTTATAGAAATGCTGTAAATGACCAATCTGACTCATCATCTTCAATTGATTTCGGCAGACACATGCGAAGACCGATATTTCAAAAATGCCCAGTTTCGTTGCCCAAAGCGATCCGATCAATTCCACTCTGTTTATCATCGTCTGTCCAGCTCAAGCATGCTGAGGCTGTAAAGCGCGTAGAGCAAATCTAGGGTTGTCTATTCATACTATATTTTATTAACGAACATCATCCAAAATGCCTGCCTTTCCTGCTCAAGATCATGTAGAAGGACAAAAAATTGCGAACGATTGATGCGTTCGCAGCCTTTTTATTGAAAGGGGATTTTGGAGCGAGAGATAATGTTGAGAAACAGACTGCTCTCTCGTATCGCAATTCTGACACAGATAGGATAAATCATAGAAAAAATCAGACTGACCAGTAGATGATTCTCTAATGTTGCTGTTCGGAGGAGATAAGAATCGCCACTGATTCTCATCAGAGGTGATAAGGATCGCCTAGAAAAAAAGCTGTCCTTGAGAAACAGGAAGAGTGCCTCCCCAAATGAGCAGGCACTCTATCATCCACCTATCTACTTGATCATTCTGCGCAATTGACAGTTCGTGATCCCTTCAAGCTGATTATGTGCGAGATCAGGATAGGCTCTTCAGCATTTTCTCCAGTTGCTTCACGGCTGGCGTCACCACCGCGAGAAACAGCGACTCTCGCAAGCGGCGCGAAGTGTGGCTCCCCGCGACGTAACCGGCAGCTCCTGCATGAAGCATCTCAGCTTGCGCTGCGTCCATCGCGAGATAGGCACTTTCCAGACGCGCTTCCACCACCTCTCGAAACGAAACTGTCGCGATCGCTGAACGATCGGACAACTGCTCAACGAGATCGGTCAGCCGCTGCAGGCGGTTTTCTAAAGATGTTGGTTGGACCTTGAGGAACTGATTGACCGCGTTCTGCTTGTCCTGCAGATTGTTCATGCTGTCGAGACTCGCGCGAGTTACCCCAAGAGCTAGACCAACCTGCGTCAGTAGAAAGCCTGGGCGAATCTTGGCGATCAACTCGTCCGCCTGCTCGGATACGACGTATTTCTGAGAGAGATGGACATTTTGAAATTGACAGCTGTAGGTGGCCGTCCCGTTCAAGCCGAGGAACCCGTTCGCCTCTTTCAAATTCACTCCCTCAAGATCGGTAGGCACGAGTGCGATTGCCCGTTGATTATCTTCGGTACGAAACACAACGGCAAACCAAGAATGAGGCGCAAGATTCGAGACAAAGGGCAAAGTTCCATGCAGACAGTATCCGGTCGGTGTTTTCTCTCCTACCAGCTTCAGCTCTTCCAACCCAGCGTAAAACTTCATCGCATTTGAAATGCCTGTCCCGCCAAGCACCTCCCCTGTCAGTAAAGAAGAGAGTAGTTCTTGTTTCAACTCATCGCTCGTTCCGTTGCTCACAAAGCTGATCGCAGCAGTCTGGCACCAGACAACAAACGCTGTCGAAACACAGACTGTGGCCACGTCGCGAATGAGCTTTAGATTGTCTGACGGGGATTGGGAGTAGAATCCTTCCTCGCCGAGCAGTCTTAAAAAGTCGCCAGGATATCTACCCAGTTCGTCAATCTCTTTGACTCGTGGGCGAAGATGCTTGTGTAATAGCTCCTGTAATCGTTGGCTCTCGATTGTCATCTCATGCTTCACTCCTAGACTTGCTGATTGATCGATCTTGATGGTAAGAATGTCATTCACATTGCTGATCGTAGGTGTTCAGTAGGAACGATTTTCATATCTTTTTTGGAACTAGCTCAGTTCCGGGGCTCGTCTTGCTCAAACTTCAATGAGACATTTAGATCGACCATAACTACCATCACATAACTGCTATCTATCAAGATGTCATTGGTTTGAAAATAGCACAGAGATTCATTACTCGCTACCTATTTATTCTACACGAGCATCTCGGTCTGGTAGTTGTCACTCCAATAGAAAGCACTCCATTAAGTAGAGTCGAGATCTCCCCCGCTGTCTGTCTACTTAATGGAGTGCGATTATGTGTCAGATCTGAAATGTTTGCGAATCTGCCGGAAAATTCATTGCCGATCAGACGTTATGGTTTGTGAATTTTGGGATCGGCCATCTTGGTCAATATTTTGTACGCTTGAAGCTCAGTTGTGATTTCCTCTGCGAGTGAAGCGAGTGTGAGAGCATCCTTTCCATTGCTGAGGGACGTACTTTCTGGCAGAGATTTAGAGAACTTCCCCTGTTTCATGCCGCTCAGTACATAATTCTGCTCTTCAGGTCTTGCGTTGTCACTGTCATCTTGCTGCAAAAATAAAACGATCTCCTCATCGAGAGCGAAGTCTGGAAAACCTTCCAATCTCCACTCGATGTTGCCAACCTTGCCCTTGTTGATCCGAATCATCACTTCATTTTTATGATAGGGCTGCCCTTTGAATACTTGATCAACTTGCACCCTGACATCGGTCTGCACCACGTTCGAGATATGCTCCCCACGCTCAAAGTTTGGATTCGACCATTTGCTTGGTAAGATCTCCTTTACCTTTCCTGAGAGAATCAATTGTGATTCCCCCACCAACTCTGTTTTCGTTTTTTCTGGTATGATCCAGGAAACGTTCACGATCTTGATTTCATCACCCGCTACAGCATCTACTTGCTTTACTTGGGCCGCAACTGGTACTTTGGTAGGTAATAAGATATAGTATCCGGCTAGAGCGAAAATAAATGAGGTACACACCGCAATGATTGACAACCTCGTTTTCCCCATCGATCGGTCCTCCAAAAAGCTTCTTGTTGTATGTGAGCATTGCGGATATTAAGATTCGATCCTATCCAATTGCTCAGTGTGATCAATAAGCTCTTTCCATTCTCATTCTCAATAGATTTGAACATGCTGTTTTCAATTGCATTGAATACAAGTCGAAAGGGTAGCATTCTCCCTACTGTTTCATTTACTCAACCGACTTGGTGTGTCGACAATTAGGAAAGCGGGAACAACCATAGAACGACTCCCCTTGCCTGTTTTTACGGATGACCATCAAATGACCACATCGACAAATGACTTCTGCTGTTGCCGCTACCTCTTTGCGAACGGAGCGTTGCTTTTTCTTCGTTGGCTTATACTTGCCCCATGCTGCCAATTTCCTCTCCACGATGCCGCCATGCCAATAATCAACATGGAATTGCTCAGCCTCTTTTTTAGCAGGCTCTGTAAGGTCTGATGTTGTAACCAGTAAGGTTAAAATACAATTATGATTTCGCTTTGCTCCAACCAACTCACGCACGGTCTGCACAGGCACTTTGTTGTGATCCGCATAGCGCTTCGCCTGAACTGCTGTTCGCTCCCCTTTTCGGTTGATCAGCACCAGATCAACCCCACCGTCATTTCCACCCACACCTGTTTCCTCAACCTTGTACCCTTGATCGCGGAAGTAAAGTGCGAGGAGCCGTTCAAATTCGAATCCTGAAAGCTCCTGAAGCGGCGTTTTGAGCAGCGTCGCATCCGGACGCACCTCATTCGAAAAAGCGGGCTTTGCCTTTGTTTTCGGCAAACCGTTCCGTTTGCCCGATCGACCTCTTTTCCTCGAACTTTTTGTTGCGCGTTCAAGCAAAATAGAAAGTATAAACATACCACCTACAACCATCCAAAACGTCGACATAAAACTTCTCCTTAATTGTTAGCACACTTTATCTACTAATTCTTCCGAACTTTGAGTTTTCCTTTTTCAGATTGCTCATGACATGATCGATGTGATAGATTCTCGCGCCGCAACCATCCTCGGCCTCTCTAACATCATATCGGGGTTAAATAGTACATCCGCTATGTTCTTCTAACATATCTTTTGCTAAACTGAAAATGAATGTTTTTGTTGATGGTTTTCTTGTTTGATTAACAGGAAAGATGAGGAGGAGTAGTGAATGAACTCAGTTTCTCTGATGAAGAAAAGTGTACAGGTCGTGCTTGAGAAAAAGCAGTTACGCGGCGTTGTTGCAAAAGTAGGATTGGTCTTGGATATCAGCGGATCGATGCGGAACTTCTATAAAAATGGAACCGTTCAGCAAGTTGTCGAACGCATTTTAGCGGTAGCAAGTCAATTTGATGATGATGGTTCTTTGGATGTTTGGGTTTACGACAATGAATTTTCCCGATTGCCGGCAGTGACGGAAAAAGATTTTATCGGTTACGTAAACAATCATATTCTGAACGATGAATCGATCCATAAATTTGGCCGGAACGACGAGCCGCAAGTGATGGCAGACGTTCTACAGAAATATGTAAAAGAAGAGCCTAGCGATCTGCCTGTCTTCTTGGTTTTCATCAATGATGGCGGGTGCAAAGCGGGGATCAAGAAGTTCATCGTCGAGTCTTCGAGCCAACCTATCTTCTGGCAGTTTGTAGGGATTGGAGATTCGAACTTTGATGTCTTGCGCAAGTTAGACACGATGGAAGGCCGAGTTGTAGACAACGCGAATTTCTTCCACTTTGACAACATTGAAACAGTCTCCGATGAGCAGCTCTATGACCAGTTGTTAGATGAGTTTCCGATGTGGCTTAAAGAGGCAAAGGCGAAAAGGATACTGAGATAGATTTGCCAAGCGAGCTGCATCTACATTTGCCATGTCAAAAAACACCCTATTCGGTCAGACTGAATAGGGTGTTTGATATATACATCACTTTGTCTGAGTTACATAGTTGCAGGGAATTATATTTATGAAAAACAATAACTTGGAGAAGATCGAGCTGACGAGCAAACTTTTTAGAGCAACCATTTCCCTCGCTCCCTCCCCCTTTCTCTTCCGATCTTACAATGTTCCTCGTTTCGCACAAGCATTAATTGTTCAATTATGATATAGTAGGTGTTTGATAGGATAAAAAAGAAGGATGGTATTGCAAACAAATGATCAGCACAAACGGTGTTACCTTACGATATGGAAAACGCGCTCTATTTGAAGACGTCACCATCAAGTTCACCCCTGGCAACTGCTACGGCCTGATCGGAGCGAACGGAGCTGGGAAGTCGACCTTCCTGAAAATCCTCTCTGGCGAGATCGAACCGAGCGTCGGCGATGTGAGCATCACGCCTGGCGAGCGTCTGGCGATCCTCAAGCAGAACCACTTCGAATTTGATGAGTTTCAAGTTTTGAAAGTCGTGATCATGGGTCACAAGCGCCTCTATGACATCATGGAGGAAAAAGACGCGATCTACGCAAAAGGCGACTTCACTGAAGAAGACGGCATGCGTGCCGCTGAACTGGAAGGCGACTTCGCCGAGCTGAACGGCTGGGTGGCCGAATCGGAAGCGGCGGAGCTGCTACAAGGTCTCGGCATCCCGGTTGACCTGCACGACAAGCAAATGAAAGAACTCGACGGCAGCCAGAAAGTCCGCGTCCTGCTCGCACAAGCACTGTTCGGCAACCCGGACATCTTGCTTCTCGACGAGCCGACCAACCACTTGGATCTCGCGTCGATCAAGTGGCTGGAAAACTTTTTGCTGGGCTATGAAAACACGGTCATCGTCGTCTCCCATGACCGTCACTTCTTGAACCAAGTCTGCACGCACATTGCCGACATCGACTTTGGCAAGATTCAGCTGTATGTGGGCAATTACGATTTCTGGTACGAGTCCAGCCAACTGGCACTCTCCCTGCAACGCAACTCGAATAAGAAGAAGGAAGAGAAGATCAAGGAGCTGGAAGAGTTCATCCGTCGCTTTAGCGCGAATGCTTCCAAGTCCAAGCAGGCGACTTCTCGTAAGAAGCAACTCGATAAGATCACGCTCGACGATATCCGTCCGTCGAACCGCAAATATCCGTTCATCGATTTCAAGCCGGAGCGCGAGGCGGGCAACGACATTTTGACTGTCGATGGTCTGACTGTGACCGTCGAAGGCGTGAAAGTGCTCGACAACATCTCCTTCACCGTCAACAAAGGCGACAAGATCGCGCTGGTCGGCCCGGACGAACTGGCAAAGACCACATTGTTCAAAGTGCTGGCAGGCGAGCTTGAGCCGGACAGCGGCGAGTTTAAATGGGGCATCACGATCACTTCTGCGTATTTCCCGAAAGACAACGCCGAGTATTTTGATACCGACCTGAACTTGGTCGACTGGCTGCGTCAGTATTCGAAAGATCAAGATGAGACCTATGTGCGCGGCTTCTTGGGTCGCATGCTGTTCTCTGGCGAAGAGTCGCTGAAAAAAGCGAACGTCATCTCCGGCGGCGAAAAAGTGCGCTGCATGCTCTCGAAGATGATGAACGTCGGCGCGAACGCGTTGATGCTCGATGAGCCGACCAACCACTTGGATCTCGAATCGATCACCGCCCTGAACAACGGGCTGATCAACTTCACAGGCTCGATGATTTTCGTTTCGCATGACCATCAATTTGTGCAAACGATCGCGAACCGCATCATCCAGATCACTCCGAACGGTCTCATCGACAAGCAGATGAGCTATGACGAGTTTTTGGAAGATGATCGCGTGAAGGAACAGCTTGAAAAAATGTACAGCTAGTTCACTTGGCTTTGCGAACATGGAACCCTTTTCGATTATGGAAAGGGTTCTTTTTTAAGCTTCAGACTCTAGGTTTCGATCAAAGAGAACGTCTTTGCAGTCCTCGAACCTGCCAATCGCTAACCCCAAAAACAGTTGGTCGCACTTGCCCAACTGTTTTTTCATACCGGTTATTGCCTCGTAGCTGATCGCTTCAACGGCACTCCCATGCTATGGGGGGTTGATTCGGAGGTGGAGAGCAACAACGTAGAGGTCTATATCTCCTTCTTGCGCAAAAAGCTGGCCTTTCTGCAATCGACTGTGAAGATCAACACGATTCGCGGAGTCGGCTATGTGTTGGAGGCGACGACTTGATGTTTACGAAACTCCGCAACCGCTTCTTGGTCTTGAACTTGGTGACCATCTCCTTCATGATGCTCTTGGCGTTTGCTGCCATCTATATGATGACCTATCAAAACGTGCAGCAGGCCATCCGGATGGAGCTGGATAGGGTCGTTGAATTCTACAACAAGCCGGGGGATCCGCGCCAGCCAAAAGGAGATCATCCGCAGCAGCCACCCGATGCCAAACACGACTCCGGGCCAGAGCGCTCCGTTGCCTTCACGATTGTGACGGACAAATCTTGGAACCGTCTGAGCGTCTCCTCCCTTTTTACGCTGGAAGACAGTTTCTACAATAACGCTTTGCAAATTGTGACCTCAGAATAACAGGAACGGGGCCAAGTCAACTTGGATGGCAACGAGTGGGCATACGCCGTCCGCGACGTGTCGGAAGGGCACCGAATCGTCTTTCTCGACGTGACCACCAGACAAGGCATCCTGACCAATCTGGTCTATACTTTCTTAGTTGTCGGATTCGTGATGCTGATCGTGATCTTCTTTATCAGTCGCTATTTCGCCAATCGTTCCATCGCTCCGGTTCAAGAAGCGTTCGACAAGCAAAAACAGTTCATCGCCGATGCATCCCATGAATTAAAGACGCCGCTCGCCATCATCAACACCAACACAGATGTGCTGCTAGCGAACGAAGAAGACACGATCCGCAGCCAAGCAAAGTGGCCCTCGTACATTAAGTCGGAGACCGAACGCATGTCGAAGCTGACGGGAGACCTGCTCTACCTGACCGAAATGGACGATGCGAGAGAAGGAATGATCTTCACGACGTTCGATGTGAGCGAAGCTGTCGAAAACGTAATCCTGATGATGGAAGTTGCCATCTTCGAGAAGCAGATCACGTTGAACTACGCCATTGAACCGCGCGTCATGGTGCGCGGCAACAGCGAACAGTTCAAGCAAGTCGTCATGATCCTCCTAGATTACGCCTTGAAATACACCTATCCCCGCGGCTCGATACGCATTGAATTAAAAACGCATCATCACGACATGGTTCTGTCTGTCGCCAACACGGGAGAAGACATAGCGCCGGAGCATCTCGACCTCATCTTCGAGCGGTTTTTCCGCACCGATGCCTCCCGAGCACGGAAGCATGGTGGCTACGGGCTTGGGTTGGCCATCGCCAAAGCGATCGTGGAGCAGCACAAAGGGAAGATCTACGCCAAGAGCGAGGTGAAAGAGCACACGACTTTCTTTGTACAGCTTCCTCTCGATCGTAAGAAAGTGCTCGATTGACCGCGGAACCTTCTCCGGGAACTTTAAAACATCGCTTGATTATAATCCTGTCTAGTAAACATTGGGTTAACAAAGTACCTTATAAGCGGCCTGAGTCCGATCGACTATCGGACTCAGGTTGTTTCGATTTCTTTGAATAAAAAAAGCGCCACGGACAAATGTCCATGACGCATTCTGATGTTCTCAATATCTTAGAAGACCGCTTGCACCGGCGAACGATCACATAGACTGGCGCGTGTTTCGTGATCGATCCATCTACTGTCGAAAAACAACGAGTCCTTGAACTACATTGTTTAGCGGAGAGTACAGCATTCGAACCTGCGTGGAGTTGCCCCCTAACGGTTTTCAAGACCGCCCCATTATGACCACTTCGGTACCTCTCTTTGGTGAGAGGCAAGTGGTAAGTTGTAGCAAGGGCTGTATGGCGTTCATACTGATTAGTTTGATAAATTCGTGTGTAAAGCCCTAGCGAACTCTACTACAAATTTACTATGAGCTGCGCGGTTTATCAAGGTCATTCTCCCAACTGGGAGACTTGGATTGAACAAACAAAAATTGCATCCAAAAATATATACGGCTTCCTAAAAATTCACCTAGAGCTTGAATAACATGAACTGCAAAGTTTCTTCCATCTGTTTTCAACGTTCAACCATCTTTTCTTTTGGCATCTAGTACACGTTTGTTTAACCTTTCGAAGCACCCACTCTAGTTTATTTTTGTCGAATTCATATTTAGAATCCGTATCTGAAGGATTAGGTGTTTCCTTCTCTATTATTTTTGGTAAACAAGTAGAACAATATTTCTTACCGTCTTTCTCTCTATACTTTTCATCTCTCCCCAAGAATGAACCATCATAGCCCTCTACATTTCTACACAAAAAACAAATCCGTCCTTGTTCAATTGCTTTCAGTTTTCCAAGTTTCCGTTCCATGACCTCAGTACAGACATTATCAAATACACCTGCATTCCGAATTATTGATTTGCAGTTGTAACAAGTCAGATCTCTAACTGGCAAGACTGGTTTAGTAAACGTGACACCGCTGAACCCTTTTCTATCGGTTTCCCATTTGGCGATTCCAACCACCGAAACATCATTTTCAAATGAACAATGTGGACAATTGATCGTATAGTCAATTCTTCTGCAATCTCTGCAATCACATGGGCGATTAAAATCACAACTCGGCATATGGATACCCCTCCAACTAATAATATTTGTTTAACAAAATTCATTGCTAGCACCTATGGTCTTTTTATATTCTATGCAAGTTATGTAATTTTGATTTAACACACAAGGGATTGTGCTTCAAGTTAATGTCTAGCCTGTCTAAATGACCATTTCCCCATATTTCTACGCAACCTCGTCACGATTTTCTCCCAATCGCTCAAGCTCCTTTTATTATGTATATCAAAATAGTTAGAGATGATTTTGCTTATTGGATCTAAGAACCCGTGCAAAATATTCTCTATCATAAAATCGACATAACTAGGCTCATTGTGCAACTTGATTTGAATGTACCCCCAATAATTCTGTCCCTTTTCATCATAATGGAGCATATTTCGTAGAATTTGACATTCCTCTTGTATTCCTTTGGAATATTGATCAGTCAAATACGATACACGGCCATTGCTATGTTTATCTAACATATCGTAGTAGGGTTTCATGTGCTTCTTCATATTCATCAGATTATCCATTATTTCATCCATACTTATGGATATGAAACGCAATAAGATATATTTATTGAACCCTCCCACTGCGTGGGCTGATTGAAGCGCGTTCCCTAACCAAATACAAGTGGTTGCTTCCTGTGCAATAAGCAATAGTCTAGTAGTAAGTACATTTTGGGCTTCATCGTTAGAAAATACCAAACTCCAATGGACATCCTTAAATTCGTAACTCGTTACGTCATCATAGAACAAGGATGGTTGATTGAATAGTGGCAATTGTCCATTTGCAAGTTCATTAATTTTTTCCATCAAATTTGCGGATAACTCGCCTGTCATTGTAAAAAACCGAATTATATCTTCCCCTTTCGTTTCTATACCACTGCTTTTATAAAACGTTGTGTCATAGAAGACATAGGTAGGATAAACCGTACTGCCTGCAAGTTCTGTACCATCTAGATAAAAACCGATGTTATCAATATCATCACCAAATCTCGCTACATGGTAGGATAAAATTTCATTATACACTTTTTTATTATTTTTCTTTTGATGCAGGTGTACCTTGTTTCTGATTTTTTTGTAGTCCTTATCCAGCGAGTCAATTTCACCCAAAATATCATGATGTATTTGATATATTATCAAACAAACATTTCTCGCCAAAACATGTATTGGGGCGGCCGTAAACTTCTTGCTGCCTTTGGTAAGAAGGAGAGAATTTATTCCGAGCAGATCAAAGTACGCTGTTATTAGATGATTCATTTCTCAACCTCCAAAACATCTTTGCATTAAGCCAGTTTTCTACTTTGGATAAGGTTCATCATTAGCGTCAGCAGCGATGACCAAGCATTCCGAAGTTGATTCCGTTATCTCTTAAGTAAAAATGTTTTACGACCGCTGAATTTTAGCGAGACTTTGTTAGGAAAAGTATCTCATTTCACTTACTCATTCAACTTATATATTTTAGATTTACCCAAAAACTTAATATCGAACACTTCACAGACCATTCTTAATGTATCTTCAAACCAACTAGGTGCAAATGGATTTAGCATTACGGATTCAATAAAATTTTCGATATGACCATAATTTATCTGGGTTGTTTTGTCCTCAATAGTGTAATTTAACTTCGAGATTATTCTATCTATTCCCTCGTCAATTTCATAGATTTCAAATTTATTAAATAGCCTCGAATCGCCACTGAGCTTTAAAAAATCATTTGAGTATTCTACAACATCTTCCTTTCCGCTAAATTTATAATGAGTTACCAACCTAATCTCACGTTCATGTGAAAACACTTCCCGTTTTGTAACAATCATACCATAAAAGGAGTCTGTTGAAGTTATATCTAGATCATCCACATAATTTACTTCTATTGCTTCAACACCTTCGAGTTTCGAGATTTTATTTAAATCGGTTTCAATGCGCACCGAGGTGTTATGATGATTATAAATTCTCCACAAAGCATCGCTTTCATTTAGTTTTGTCCAAGATTGACAGTATAACTTCTTCGAAATAATATGTTCGAGTATCGCACCTAATGTACCCTCATCAGCAATAGAACTGCTAGAACCAATGATTTGTTTAAGGTTATTTTCAAGCAACTTTAGCTCATATGGGTCGTCCCAAGCAGTTGGATGAACGAAAGTTAGTGATTTTCTAATCAACATATCAATAAATACCTCGAAACTGATAAATCTATATATTTTTGTCATATCTTTCTCCTCCAAGCAAATCTGTTGGTGAATAATACATTTTACGTGACGTTGTATACGAATTCTGTACTGCAATAGTGTAATGTTAATACATCTCACTTAATATTACCAGAGTAATA
This sequence comes from Tumebacillus lipolyticus, assembly GCF_042682745.1. Lineage (NCBI taxonomy): Bacteria > Bacillati > Bacillota > Bacilli > Caryophanales > Alicyclobacillaceae > Tumebacillus > Tumebacillus lipolyticus. Next base: position 465,205 of record NZ_JBHUIO010000002.1, read on the forward strand.
AAATTATTCTAGAAATGGAAGTGCTCATCTTTGTCAGTAAAAGCCAAACTCGATTTGGGATGTTTTCATACCCCCCCACGCAATAACCACCCTCACGGATGGCTTATTCGGTGTTCCTTTTGTTTTGTCGCTCCAATTTCGATTGTACTTTCCCAAAGGTGATTTTGTTTATGATCGCTTCATGCTGACCGCTTACCTCCAATTCGTTCCAAGTCACCTTTCCTATATAGAATTCATTTTTCAAAATGTTGCGGATCGACATATCGGTGAATTCTTTCCCTCTATTCATTTTATATCCCTGCTCGATCAGGTACTTCTTTACTTTTCCGATGCTGCCAAGCTCCAAGTATTGTTTGAAAATCTCTTTGACGATGTGAGCCGTTCGATCAATCAATCACAATGATTGGTTTTTTCTCATCATCATGTTTCCACTTGTAGCCTATCGGGGCTTCACCACTTGCTTTTACTCCGGCTTTTACCTTCGCCTTTCTTCCTCTTGCTAATTTTAGATTTGTGGACATCCGATCATAAGCATCCAAGAGTTCCATCATTCCGTTGAGCAGAAAATCATTCGGGTCTTTGGTATGTACGCTGTAGTTCGGCTGCTCGATACTGATTACATAAACGTTCAACTTCTCCAGTTCCCTTTTGATCAACACTATCGCTGTGTCGCTTCTCCAGAGGCGTGAAGTGTTCAAAACAATGACTCAATTGATACCGTTAAAACTCCCGATCAAGTCAGTGAGTCCTTCACGATCTACTACCGTGCCAGTTACCCCGAAATACTTGAAGACACGCACAAGCTCCAGATTGTTTTTCTTGCAGTAGTCTTCAATTGCTTGCTCTTGCGAATCTGCCCCGTAACCGCTCTTAGCCTGAGTCTCCGTACTGACCCGAATATAGCCGAACACTTTCTCCATTATTCAATCTCCGTCCAAGTTCTCTTGATGATCCTAATATCTCACGGAACGGAGTTTTTGTATATTGTCACACATAACTTTTTACAAAAATAGCACTAAACGCCTAGAAAATAAGCTATTTGCCGATATTCATCTTAGTGAGTATCCTCAATCGGTAAAACCCCTATCTCTCAACGATACAAGTCAATTTCATCCTTAAAATTCTCCTAATAATCGGAATCGGTGAAAAACAGATACCTCCATTCCAAAGTGTTCCATTTTACTTTTGACCCCTAATCCGTAACTACCTCACAGAAAAAGAAAAGAGCAACCGATACAGGTCGCCCAATTCACCGCTCATAAATCCTTGCCCCAGCCTCCCAAATGCCCCTTAGCATCCTTTTCTGTCTCAGCCCCAAACTCATGCCCACACCACACCCAAACACCTAATCTCGCCACGCTCTTATATAAGTACCCCCATTTTCCTCTCACTCCGATCATCGAGCCTACTTTTGACCAAAGAGAATCGTTCGATAATTCTGGGAGAGAAAAGATTGCCTCTTCAAGCTTTGTGAATGCTTCTGCGAAGTCTATTGCTGTCACATGTTACCCACGAAAATACCACACATTCCAATTGCCTCTGTTTCTGAATAGCCTTCCGCTCAATTTCCCAATCTGAATCCTGGCTGTTGTGTAGCTGACCCAATTATGCCTGTCCTTGCTATTCAAAACTGCCACTCTCGTTACAATTCGACATCAAAATGGGACAACTCTTGGATGACCTTTTCAGTGGATCAGGAGAATCCCTTTGATGAAAAAACAGCATCTCAATTGAATAGCCGAGACGGATTGCGAGCCTGTAAGCTACTTTAAGCGAGGGGACATGCCTGCCGCGTTCGATATTTGCGAGATAGGCTCTAGTAATCCCAACAGCGCCTGCTAATTGCTCTTGTGTTAATTTCTTACCCTTTCTCGCCTTTACGAGAGAGTTCAAATGTCTCATTACAGCACAATCCCTTTTTGTTCGAGCTTTTGCTTCATGAAACTTTGAAACTTCGATAGCTGTTCAAACGCTTCTTTGTGCATTCCTCCGCTGATCAGATGCTCACACAACTGACCGTTCGCTTCTTCAAACTCTGCGACTTTGCCATGCTGTTGAAAAATCTTGATCGCATTGAGCAGATGCTTCTCCGCTTTTTCATCATTGCTGCGTTCAAAATAAACACTGGCAAGAACACGATGGACGATCCCCATTGCCGGATGAAGATCTGAAAGTGATAATCTTGCTTTCTCAGCATACGCCCACGCTTCTTCGAGTTCACAATGCTCCGAGGAGATCAGGGCGATGTCTGCATATACAGTTCCTGCTTTTTCTTTATTTGATGTTGCCTCATAGTATTGTGCGATCCGTAAGAGTACTTCCACGGACTTCTGCCAATCTTCCTTTTTGCTTTTCAACTTGACCAGTCGATACTTCAACTCTTTCTCATGTTCGACGTTGGACAATTGTTCCAGGATCGTGAAAGCTTTGCTTGCGTACTCCTCCGCTTTTTCAAAGCTTTGTGCTCGGTGATGCATCTCTGCAACGTGGAGGTAGGCGAAACCCCGTTCTTCGATATTTCCTTGAGCTAGCATCAGCGCATCCTCATAAAGCCTCGCCGCATCTGCCACCTTCCCCATCGCATCGTGTACGCTGCCCAAACGCGTAAGCACATTTGAGTGCAGAACCGGATCTGGAGCTTTCACTTTTTCCAACTCCTCGAATGCTCGTTTCGAGTGAAATAAAGATAAGGCAAGTTCCCCTTTTTTCTGATAAGCGCTTCCCAAGCGCATGAGGGTTGTAGCTAGCATTTCATGATCCTGCCGCATGTTTGCGACCTCGTACACGCCATTCAATTTTGAGATCGCCTCTTCCACATCTCCCAATTCCAGAAAGCAAGTGGCAAGTTCTAGTAGGATTTCACTGTTTTTAATACGGTGATGGGAACTGTCGAGCAACTCTTGAAAGAGTGGAATCGCCGTTCTGAATTCCTTTGCCTGAACAAATCCCATCCCCATTTTGAATTTGCTTGTAAATTCAAGATCAAGATTGACATCAGACAGAAGTTTCTCGATCGAAATCTCCAAGCGGTCAGCGATCCTCGTAAGGATCTTGTACGACGGTTTTGCGCGATCAGATTCGATCTGTGATATCATGCTCGGTGTACATAATCCGATTGCCAGTTCAACTTGAGTGACACCTTTCTTCAAACGCAGTTCTCGAATTCTTTGTCCAAGGGAGAACATTAGAATACCACCTCTCGTTGAGTTCTTCGGTATTACAATGGTATCATCCCTATTTATTTTTATATCAAAAATTGATAACGTCACTCGGGTTGATTACAACCCAAGAAAAAGTCTGAAAATTATAAAAACACCCCAGACAGAGAAGAGGTGTTTTTAGGTTGCAGGTTTGTGTGAAACTGTCAGTCAATCCTATAGAACACGATTGTGCGTTGAGGTACAGCATGAAAAGGTATTGCTAGAACTTATCAATTTTTACGACACCATTTGTACCGATAGGTACATATTCTGCCATTTTCATTCCTTTCTCATCGAAAGAAATTCCAATCAAGGTAAGAACACAAACCGTAATAAACGTTCCAAGCAATAGTCTTTTTTTCATGGGTTATAAATCCTCCTCGTGTAAAATATCGGAGTTGTAAACCCTTAACCCCTCCGTAATTCCATAATACTTCATTACCCCATCCGAATCACCGGTACTGTACGAATAATGCATTAAATACTTGCAAGCTAGTTCCTTAATCTTATCATCTACAGATAAAGACAATACTTCTTCTGCAATCTTCGGTTGCCCCTTTGCTACCGATAGTAGGAGGAGCAGTTTTCCATACAAGTCCGGCGAAGTTGTTTCACTGATCGCTTCGTCAAAAATCTGAGTCCCTTCCTCAGTCCTATTAAGCTTGATCAATGTCTTCGCATACTCCTTCATAGCAATTAGCCATACCCGTTTATCCAGCACTAAGTGATTTAATGAACGTTTCAATATTTCATTGGCTCTTGCGTAGTTCTTTTGCTTGTATTCATAATAGCCAATGTTCAGTTCTGCTCTTCCAATCTTGTTTGTATGCCCGCTAACCTGTAGACAATCCAAAGTTTGATACAAAAAGTTACCCGCTTCTTCTACCTTTCCTTCATGCTCAGCCAACATGGCTTTCGCATGAAGTATCGAAGCCTTCTTTTCAGGTTGACCGTCAAACACTCCCTCAATCCGAATCATGATGTCCGAGAGCCGTGAGTATTGTTTTCGCGCAGCAAACAATGCAATAAGGTTTGATAGTACAATGTGTAAACGCTCGTTGTCCTTGAATTTCTCATGAATTAGTTCTGCAACCGAATATGCTTTCATCCAATACTCGTAAGCAGAATCATACCTTTCCAAGTAAAAGTAAACTCTCCCAATGTTATTCAACGCGTTGCATCTTTCGGTCAAGCCGATCGAAACTTCAAATAAGCCGACTGCAAGTTCATGCGCTCTTTCAAGTGAAGCTTTTGTCGCAAGAAGTTCGATCAGTTCAGCCGCTCCCCGTGTTACATCATCTTGAGTGATTCTTTCGACTGGCATTTTTAAGTCCTTCGCGATTTTTTCTAACTCGAACGAATAGATGTCCCTCTTTCCTTTAATCATCATACGCAATGTTTCCTCATGAACACCAATACGAGTTGACATCGCAGCAGTGGAGTAATATCCACCCTTTTCCTTTTTGATCTCCTCAATCCTGCGTCCTAAAGGAATCTTGTCAACTGTTGTCTCTTTTGGTGCAACAAGAGTGCTCATGTAAATGCCCCCATTTGTCAAATATATATGCTATCTGTTTAGATTATTATCACAATTCATCTTCATTAATTATATCAATGCTAATACCGAATGTATACATTTCTCTGGAGATTTCTAAATGAAAGGTGGGGCTTCCCTTCACATCTGTTTATCGCTGTCTTATTTCCTCTCGCAGCTTCGCAATTGGTCGAAGGAGAGATAGGAGATAATCTTCTGCGAGCTTAGAGGGACTGTGACAATGGGATAGCAGCAATAGGAAGAAAGAGTGTCCAACTTCAATTGTGCCGTAAGATGTATTAGACGGGTTCCACTTAATGCAAAAAACAAATACGTGTAGTACAGCTATACAGAATTTTTTATTCCATAAACTAGTAGATCATCTACAATACACATGATATTGTAAAACAAAAATCACAAATAAAAGGATTGGTTGAGTGATGACAAGCAGGCGCGTGAAAAGTACAGTTGCTTTAGTGGTGGATATTTCTTCCATTTCACTTCTCGATGATGCACATGCCACGTATTATGGTCGTGATGCATTCTTCCAGGGAAATGGTTTGCCGGACGCCACTATAGCGGCACTGGTTTATTATGAAGAAACTGCTGTTTCCACGATGGGATACTCAGGTCACACTTTAGCCGCTAGAACCGAGTTCGATAATGTGACCGATGCTGTGATAAATTTTCGAAAAGCTACCTCATCTGAAATTAACACAGCCCCGCTCAGAATACTTATGAAAACGGGAGGTAACTCAAGAGATTTATATTGGTACGGTCACACTACGAATTACGACATCAATGGAAACGAACTTGGAACTGTAGACGCACAATATTATGCTTGGAGTAAGGTTGACTTGTTGTTGAACCACGACAAAATGGAATACAAAGGATTGAATAGTAATCAACGTAGGCGGGTTGCCGTTCACGAAATGGGTCATGTCATGAGTATGAAGCACCAGCCTATTGGTTATAGTCACTTAGCTTCCGTCATGCAAGATGATTCTTATGAAAGCTGGAGTCTTACATCAGTTGATATAGTGAATCTTCAGTACATGTATTGATGGAAAGGGGGAAACGAGATGAAAAAACGTGTTTTACTCATAGTAGCCGCTGCTCTTGTAATCGGTAGTGTTGGGTACTACAGCATGAAAAAAGAACAAAACTATGAGAATTTCGGCGTTGCAACAACAAGTGCATCGTTTGAGCATCATGAAAGCGTTGACGAGTTGGCTGATGAGGCTGAACTTATTGTTTTGGGGTCATTCACTGGCAAACGAGAGAACTTTGTTGCAAAAGACGGTAAGGGCGACTACATTTCAACTATTTCTAAGTCGGTCGTCAAGATAGATAAGGTCATTAAAGGTGATAAGAAAAAAAATAGTACCATCGAGGTATTTGAAGACTGCTATCTAACTGACAATCAACGTTACATTGCTACAGAGGGTTATAAATGGATGAATGAGGACGGAAAGTATTTGTTGTTCCTTACTCCTGGGACATCAGATAATACGTATGTAATCGTTGGCATTTATGAGGGGAAATTTGATCTAACTCGGAAGGATCGTGCTAAGGAACACAAAGACTTGAAAAAAGCCTTCCTTGACCCAGACGTAGAGTTTTTGGGGGAGGATTTCGAACTCGAACACTTCTACAAGCTCAAGGGAGAAGCGCTCAAGAAGTACAATTTGTAGTCCACCCAGATCCCCCAAAATAAAAGAGGAAGTTGACAGGAACTTTTGTCAGCTTCCTATATTTTTGAGATCTAGAGAAGTGGTGCCAATTATGGTGTCCAAATCAACTCCCTCGTCATTCTCGATTACTGGGGAAGTAGCGATCTTGTTACCGACGGAGTATAATTGACCCGGCATAGCCGAAAATGAAATGATCCACTAAATAGCGATATCTCCTCGAAAACCCCCAAGTCATCGAAGAGAGGCATCCAAATGCTAAGAGGTGGAGAATGGAGAGAATCGCAAGGTAGCCAACCCTTCTCCTCAACCCGCACAACAAAAAAACGTGCCAGAGCAACTCCAGCACGTTTCTTCTTCATATGGTCGGAATAGCGGGATTCGAACCCACGACCTCACCCACCCCAAGGGTGCGCGCTACCAGGCTGCGCTATATTCCGGTGAAAATAGTCCACTTAGAGTTGCTGGACACAAAAGCAATTATATAGGAGTGTTGAGTCAATTGCAAGAGCTTTTTTAGAAAAAGGAGGGACATCTTGTTAGAAATCTCCCTCCCCTTACCATATGCTAGCTCCGTGCCGATTTATGCACGAACGCGATTCTGAAGCGTCCCTATGCCTTCGATCGTGATCTCGCAGAGGTCGCCCTTCTGCAGCTGACCTACTCCTTCTGGCGTACCTGTCGTCAAAATGTCACCCGGTTCGAGCGTCATCACTTTCGATACGAAGGAGACCAACTCATCCACCGTAAAGATCATATCGGATGTGGACGAAGATTGTTTGACCGCACCGTTGATCTTAGTTTCGATCTTCAAGTTCTGATAATCCAATCCCGCTACGACGAACGGACCGAGCGGGCAGAACGTATCGAACCCTTTAGCTCGTCCCCATTGCCCATCTTTGACCTGATAGTAGCGCTCCGATACATCGTTCAACACGGTGACGCCGAAGATGTGCTGTTTCGCCTCTGCGACAGAAATGTTCGAAGCACGCTTGCCGATCACGACCGCCAGTTCCCCTTCATACTCTACGTTCTTCGCGATGTCGGGCAGGACGATCTCGTCGCCCGATCCGATGATCGCAGAAGGCGGTTTTAAAAACATCATTGGCTCTTCCGGCAGCTGCTTCCCCCGCTCGACGGCGTGCGCCTTATAATTGAGACCGATGCAGACCACTTTCGAGGGGACGGTCGGCGCGAGCACTTTCACTTCGGAGAGGAGATATTCCACCCCGGTCAATACGGCCGTCCGCACATAGTGCCCGGCAAGCTCTCTGACTTTGTCCCCTTCTAACAGCCCGTATTTTTCGCGTCCTTCCGCTTCAAATCGCAAATACTTTGTTGCCATCCTCGTTCGACTCCTTCGACAGTCCGTTTGTCAGTTCACGCGATTTTTCTCATTCCCACGGAAATAGACTCAATTCTCTCACTATTCCCTCACTATTCCCTCAGCCCAGCCAAGAAAACAGTTTGCTCAGCAGGCTTGCCACCGCATCGATCAGCATCGTCAACATATCGAGTATGCCGTCCATCCACGACCAGTCCTTCGTGGACAGCAATTCACCAAAATCCAATTGGGGAAGTCCGATCAGATCATTCGCTGGCTCCCCCTCCACTTTCTCGACGGGAACCACTTTCTGCTCGTTGACCTGCACTTCGCTCGGGTTGCGCATATCGACGGTCAGCACCGCCGAGTCGGCCACCCAACCGTTTTTACCGAAGACGTACAGCTTAAAATGGCGCTTGGTCGCCGCTTTCGGCTCCTTGTACGTATAGACCACTCCGCCTTTGCGAATCAGCACCGCCCCGTAGAGCGCCCCCTGCTCCTCGTCCGCCTCGCGCGTGACGATCGGCTCGGCCAACAAGTCTCCATCCAGATAGGTGACCAACGTGTAGTGGTAGTTGCCCTGTTCTCCTTCTTGGTTCCACGTAAACTGCAGCTGATACCCCGCTTCGCCTTGCTGGGAATAGGAGGCCAAGCTCAGTTCAGGCTTTACTGGCGGGGCAAACTCGCCCTCCTGCCCTTTCATCTGCTTATACAGATACTCATAGAGGCCGGGCACTTGGCTTGCCAGCGGCAAGGAGAGGTTTTCCTGCGGCTGCACGTTGAACATCGATCCGTTCCATGAGACCACCCCCACCTGTTCCCCGTTGATCGCCTGCTCGATCCGCGAAGGAAAGGGCGTCTTGGCCTTGGCGAGCGGGGAGCCGAACAGCTGGACATAATCTTCAGCTGCAATCTCGGCCAACTGCCAGCGGTGTTCGATTCCATCTGCGACACCGACGCGATCATCTTCGGAAAGACCTCTCATCCTCGCATAGGTCGTCTCTTTCCACCGCTTGCTGTCGGTAAGCGTAATGCTGTCACGCTTCAGCGTGTAGTAATGGGTGACATGGTGACCATATTCGTGAGACAGTGTGTGGGCAAACGACCCTGCTGTCGTATGATCATCTCCCCCATACAGCTCGATCTTGCCAGGGCGCATTTTGGGCGTGCCCTGAAAGACGCCGGTCACCGTCTGAAATATATATTGACCCGCAACGCCTTTTCCGTGCGGATAACCATCATAGATCACAATCTCCTCAAGCAGTTCAAGCTCTTCCCCATGCACATTCTGCAATAACTCACCATAGAGCGCCTTCAGTTGTACCTGATCTTTCCACTTTGGAGAGTAGCTGGTGATCACCATCCCGCCAGGTGCCGAATAGGTGGCTTGTACCTGTTCGGCTGCGCGCGAGTGATCGCCGATGCCAAGCAACAAAAACAGCGCCAATACAACGGTGATACACCATCGCAGTCTGCCGCTCATCCGCTCCCTCCTTCTCCTGTCGATCGTAACTTCTCCATCTTCCTTCATCATAACACAGGGGGAGCCGCATTCCCAAATCGGCTCCCCCACAATGTATGCAGATTCGTTTACTTGGTGCGCATGTACAGCAAGATCTCCTCGTCGATCAGGTTGTCCTCCCGCCAACGAGTGTCAAAATTTTCTACCGCGCAGTAGTCTTGCAACGCGTTTTTCACGCGCTCCTCATAGCTCGTCGGCCGCTCTTCTCCCGGCAAAAGCCCGAAGCGCTTCAGATGGTCGACCAGTTCGCTCAGCACTTCCCCTTCGATCGGGCGAAGTTTCGCTGGGTCCGTTTCCCCCATGTACAGTCGATGGAGATTCAAAAGGCGCTTCAGTTCATACGTCGGCGACTCGTGATCATCGACCCGCAGATCCACATAGCGATCGATATGACCGTCATATGCACCCCGCTCTTTGACCACATAGAGCGCAGCGCCCTGTCTGCCGCGCTTGTCACCACCCGCTTCATCCCCTGCGATCAGCGCAGCCAGCAGCCTGTCTGCCAGATCGCCTTTCGCATATTGGAACGAGATGGCCATCGCATCGAGCACTTCTGGGCCTGAGAGCAAATTGCCCTGACAGGTGAACCCTTCCCCGATCTGATGGAACGCGTAGTCGTGGCACAGCTTGCCGGTAAATGCGGCCGCATTGCCATGACGGTCGACCACCCCGACTTGCCGCCAGTCGCGCCCCTCATCGCCTGCGAGCAGCAGGTCGAGCGTCTCCTGTGCCGTCTTGCCCTCTGCGAGCAGACGAAGACCATCCGGCCCAAACCCGGTGTTCGCCCATGACTGTGTCGCCACCGCGCCGACATTTGCCTGCGCCCACGGGACGACCGAACCGACCGCTAAAAATTTTGATGCGACTGCAACGCCGATCTCGCCTGTCTTCGTATCGCAGGCGACGATCGAGAACGTATGGATCAAGCGATCTTTGCGCATGATCATGACCCCTCCAACACGCGTATCGATCTAGCGAGCATTCTCCCGCTCGGCTGCTCGCAGTTCGACACGGCGAATTTTTCCTGATGTCGTCTTCGGCAGGCTTTCCACAAACTCGATGGCGCGCGGGTATTTGTAAGGAGCGGTCAAGTTTTTGACATGCTCTTGCAGATCGCGCACCATCTCATCAGATGCCAGCTCTGGACGCTTCAAAACGACAAACGCTTTGACGATATGGCCCCGATCCGGATCTGGGCTTGCCACCGCAGCACACTCTGCCACATCGGGGTGCTGTACGAGCGCATCCTCCACCTCGAACGGCCCGATCGTGTACCCGGCTGAGATGATAATATCATCTGCACGCCCTTCAAACCAGATGTAGCCTTCCTCATCCATCCGCCCTTGGTCGCCGGTGACATACCAATCGCCGCGGAAAGCGCGCTTGGTGCGAACTTCGTCGTTCAAGTAGCCTTTGAACAGGATCGGCGCATCTTTGGCGACAGCGATGTCGCCTACCGTTCCGGTCGGCACCACCTGACCGTCCTCGTCGATGATCGCCACGTTCACGCCAGGCGAAGGGCGTCCCATCGAACCGGGGCGAACGTCAAGACCGACCAAGTTGCCGACGAGCAGCGAGTTCTCCGTTTGGCCATAGCCGTCACGAACGGTGATTCCAAAATTCTTCTGGAACGCGTCGATCACTTCTCGATTGAGCGGCTCTCCAGCCGAGCAGGCGCTCCGCAGCGCTCTGGGACGATACGCATCCATCCCGTCCACTTTCGCCATCAGCCGATACTCGGTTGGCGTCGCGCACAGCACCGAGATCTCATGCTTGGCCAGCAGGTTCAGATAGGCCTGTGGATTGAATCGACCCGCGTAGACGAACGCGGTGCCGCCTTTGCCGAGGATCGAGACGAACGGGCTCCAGATCCACTTCGCCCAGCCTGGGCCTGCGGTCGCCCACGCCATCTCACCTTGCTTCACATCAAACCAATAGGTTGCTGCGATCTGCTGGTGCGCATACAGCCAAGAGTGTGTGTGGATGACCCCTTTTGGCCCGCCTGTCGTCCCCGATGTATAGGAGAGGAACGCCATCTCATCGGAGCGAGTGAAGACCGGCTCGAATTCATCAGCTTGGCCTGCTACCAGCGATTCGTAGGATGTCCATCCCGCCTGCTCGCTGCCGACGATGATAAAGGTCGAAAGCGTCGGGCATTGCTCGCGAACTTGATCCACTTCGGCTGTGATCGCACCGAAGGCGATCACGCCTTTTGCCTCCGCGTGGTTGGCTCTGTACTCGATATCTTTCGGGCGGAGCATCTCCGATCCGGGCATGATCACCGTTCCTGCTTTGATCAAGCCGAGATAGACGATGTACGCTTCGAGCGAGCGCGGCAGGAGCACGATCACCCGATCGCCATGTGTCAGGCCGCTGGCAGAGAGCGCGTTGGCCCATCTGTTTGATGCCGCTTTCAATTCTCCATAGCTGAGCTCCTGAACGTCACCCGCTTCGTTTTCCCAATGGATCGCCACCTGCTCAGGGTGAGCGGCTGCATATTGATCAACCTGTTTGGCAAAGTTATACGTTTCCGGCACATCGAAGGTGAAATCTTTCACTTTTTGCTCATACGCATTGTCCATCGTCATCGCTGTTCTCCCCCTGATGCAAACATTGCATAATTGATTTACTACCGTACCTTTATTCCACCTATTGAACGAAAATTCCTGCAACTAGCGAAATAAAAAAGAGCCTCGTACATCGAGGCCCTTTTTGTATGTATATTACTTGATCGAATCTTTGAATTGCTTGCCCGGTTTGAATGCCGGAACTTTCGCAGCTGCGATCTCAATCTCTTCGCCAGTCTGCGGGTTGCGGCCTTTGCGTGCAGAACGCTCGCGCACTTCAAAGTTGCCGAAGCCGATCAGCTGTACTTTGTCGCCGCTTGCGAGCGCTTCCACGATGCCGTCAAACACTGCATCGACTGCGCCAGCAGCATCCTTCTTGGAGAGATCCGCCTTTTCAGCTACGAGGTTGACCAGATCTGTCTTGTTCATGACCTATTACACCTCCTCTGCATATTACCTTTGTGAGCAAGAAAATGTCATTCTAAACGTGCCACCAAAGGTTTCTATCAGAATATATGGGTCATTATATGGCATGTTTTATCAATTGTCCAGTTGCGTCTCTTTCATCAGGACTTTCGACTCATAACAGCGAAGAAGCGCAGATCATCACTGCGCTTCTCAAGGGGTTGTATCTCATACTTGATCGCGGTTTGCCTGCGGACAGCCGCATCGCTTCTGCCGCGCTAGAGGATGATCGCAATCAGTCCGCCGCTTCCTTCGTTGATGATCCGCTCCAGCGTTTCTTTCAGCTTGTATTGCGCATTTTCTGGCATCATCGACAGCTTCGCCGAGATGCCTTCGCGAACGATCGCAGCGAGCGACTTGCCGAAGATATCCGAATCCCAGATCTTCAGCGGATCTTCCTCAAAGTCCTGCATCAGATAGCGCACCAGCTCTTCCGACTGCTTCTCTGTACCTACAATCGGGGCGAACTCGCTCTCCACATCGACGCGAATCATGTGGATCGACGGTGCGGTCGCCTTCAGCCGCACACCGAAGCGAGCACCCTGTCTGATCAGCTCCGGCTCGTCGAGCGTCATCTCTTCCAACACCGGCGGCGCGATCCCGTAGCCGGTCATGCGCACCATCCGCAGCGCATCTGCCACCTTGTCATATTCGCGCTTGGCGTAGGTAAAGTCTTTCATCAGCTGCAGCAGGTGATCTTTGCCGCGAATCTCCACCCCGACCACTTCGGTCAAGACTTGATCATACAGCTCATCTGGCGCGAGCAGGTCGATGTCTGCCACACCGTGACCCATATCCATGTTGGAGAGCGCAGCCCGGGAGATGAACTCAAACTCGCCAAACTGTGCAACCACCCGATCGATGTCGCGCAGACGGCGAATGTCTTTGACCGTCTCGTGCACGCACTCTTCAAAGTTGGCGCGAAGCCAGTGCTCCTGATCGAGCACCATGACCCAGCTTGGGAGGTTGACGTTCACCTCGTGCACAGGGAATTCGTACAGCGCTTCCCGCAGCACCGCCATGATGTCCTCTTGGCGCATCTGCTGTACAGAGAGTGCGATGACAGGCTGGTCATATTTTTCCATCAGCTCCATGCGCAACCCTTCGGCGCGCTCGGAGCGCGGTTCTGTCGTGTTGATGACGATCACAAACGGTTTGCCAAGCTCTTTCAGCTCGGAGATGACGCGCTCTTCCGCTTCGACGTAGGAATCGCGATCGATTTCGGAGATCGAACCGTCGGTGGTGACGACGAGCCCGATCGTCGAATGATCGGCGATAACTTTGCGCGTGCCGACCTCGGCCGCTTCCTGAAACGGAATCGGTTCGTCAAACCACGGCGTGCTCACCATGCGCGGCCCGTTTTCATCTTCATATCCTCGCGCACCGTTCACGCAATAGCCCACGCAGTCGACGAGGCGCACGTTAATGTCGAGACCTTCAGCAACGCCAATTTCAACCGCTTGGTTCGGGATGAATTTCGGCTCGGTGGTCATGATCGTCTTCCCGGCAGCCGATTGCGGCAGTTCGTCAGTCGCGCGTACGCGGTCCGCCTCTTCCTTGATGTTCGGAAGGACGATCAGCTCCATAAACTTTTTGATAAAAGTAGATTTTCCTGTACGCACAGGGCCTACGACGCCGAGATAGATGTCGCCTCCTGTCCGTTCCGCGATGTCTTTGAAAATGTCGAACTTTTCCACTCTGTTCCCTCCTTATTCTGATCGGCGATGACTTTGTACGCGAACCTCCTGCAGCCGATCCCTCCCCTTGAAAGGCAAACACGGCATCTATCAAAGCCGAAACTCAAACTCTCCCAATTGGACAGTACATGTATATGACCGCAAAAGGAGATTATGCTGTCTGTCTGCACAATCTGTCCAACCAATGATGGGAGGTGCTATGGTTCTACTCTATGAGTGCAGATTGCGACGTAGAACAAGCCTTCTCCCTCCATGCACCCACAAAAAAAACATCCGGGAGAACCTCCCGAATGTCATGATATGTCATGCTATTTTTTAAAATTCCACGAATCGGTACCGTATTTTTCACGCACCAACTGTTCGGCGAGCTCCTGCTCATATTCGCTGAGCGCGCCAGCCTCCAACCGAACGTCAAGCCCGCGGGCAAAGCCCAGCGTGAACGCTTCGACCGCTCGCTCGTAGGACACCGTCTGGCCCGAAAAATCTCGAATCGACACCGCTCGTTCTTTAAAGGTCTGCATCATCCGCTCGCGGATGCGCTCCGAGGAAAAAGTCAGGACAGAGAAAAGCTTTTCCACGTCGAGGTCGAGCAAGATCGAGCCGTGCTGCAAGATCGTATGCAGCTGGCGAACTTGTGCACTGCCGACCACCTTGCGCCCTTCGACGACCAACTCGTACCACGAGGGAGAGTCGAAACAGGCTGCTGAGCCCATCGACTCATATTTTTTCTTCTCCTCTTCGTCGGCGAGCGACACCATCTCTGCGCGGAATCCCAACTCGCGGAACCCTTCGAGCAGCCCCATCGAGAGGATGCGATAGCTCTCATTGATGCTGGACGGCATCATCGGATGCGATTCGGAGACGATGACCGAGTAGGTCAGTTCCTGATCGTGCAGGACGGCACGACCTCCAGTTGGACGGCGGACAAAGCCGAGACCTTTCGCTTGCAGCGCTTCAAAATCCACCTCTTTGGCGGAGCGCTGAAAATAACCGATCGACAATGTGGGCGGGTCCCAGCCAAAAAAACGAATAGTCGGAGGCACGAGCCCCCGACTATGAGCGTTTAGAATGGCTTCATCGACCGCCATGTTCCAAGCGGGACCCGAAAAACCCGTATTCAAAACGCGCCACGTTTCCATCCTGCTGTTCCTTACTTGCTGATCAGCGCGGTGTACTCGTCTGCCGTCATCAGGTTGTCCACCTGAGTTGTGTCAGCGATTTCCACCACGACCATCCATCCGTCTTCATAAGGAGACTCGTTAACCTTCTCTGGTACATCGTTCAGCGTAGCGTTGATCTCCACGATCTTGCCAGAGATCGGCGCGAAGAGGTCGGAGACCGTCTTGACGGACTCAACTGTGCCAAACGTTGCGTCTGCGGTCAGCTCGCCACCCTCTTCCGGCAGTTCGACAAACACGATATCGCCCAGCTCAGACTGTGCAAAATCGGTGATGCCGATGTAAGCGCGGTTTCCTTCAACGCGTACCCATTCATGTTCTTTGCTGTACTTCAGATTGCTCGGGACGTTGCTCACAATGATTCCTCCTTGCACCTTCAAAAAAGTTTCCAAACTACCGCCTATTGTACCAGATCATACCGCCGTCTCACAACAGCTTGACCTTTTTCCTCGCTTATGATTCCCATCGCAGCGAAACGGCTTCTGCCACTTCCTCCATCTCGTGGATGCGCCTGCGCCCCATCAGCTCTTCCACCGCCGTCTTCGGCGACTTGCCTTCGAAGAGGACACCGTACAAGGCGAAGGTGATCGGCATCTCGATGCTCTGGTCGCGGGCGATCTTGTAGGCTGCCTTCGTTGCCCGCACCCCTTCGACGACCATGCCCATCTGGGCGAGCACTTCGGACAGGCTCTTGCCCTCACCGAGCGCATAGCCCGCGCGGTAATTGCGGCTGTGCAGCGAAGTGCAGGTGGCGATCAGGTCGCCGAGCCCGGTAAGTCCTGAGAAGGTCATCTGCGAAGCGCCGAGCGAAACGCCGATCCGGACGATCTCCGACAGACCTCTCGTCATCAGCGCAGCTTTCGTATTGTCCCCAAAGCCGAGGCCGTCAGAGATGCCCGCACCGAGCGCGATGATGTTTTTCAACGACCCGCCGATCTCCGTTCCGATCACATCGGGGCTGGTGTACGCGCGCAGATAGGGCGCCATCAGCAAATCCTGAAACGCTTCTGCTGTCCGCTGGCTGCGCGAAGCGGCGACGACGGTCGTCGGAATGCGCAGCGAGACTTCCTCCGCATGCGATGGGCCGGAGATGACCGCAAACTGTCCTGGGTCGAAGTCTGCCAGCACTTCTTCCATCAGCTGCGTCATCCGCTGGCCTGTATCGATATCAAACCCTTTTGTCGCGTGCGCCAACAGCGCATCCTGTTCCAAATGTGGGCGCATCGCCTTTAGCGTCTCCCGAAATGCAGAAGACGGGGTGACGATGACCACCCGCTTTTTCCCCTCGACCACCTGACCGATGTCGACAGATGCGTGAATCCCTTCATGCAGGGCCACGTCGGGAAGATACTGTTTGTTCGTGTGGTGCTCATTTATTTCATCCGCCTGATCCTGTCGACGAGCGAACAGGTCGACTCGGTACCCTTTTTCCGCCAAGACGTTGGCGAGCGCGGTGCCAAAACTACCCGCCCCGATGACCGCCACCTGCTGTACCAAGGGCTCCCCCTCCTTATGTTCTGCTCCGAGCTTCTTCTCGCTCCCGGCTTCCAAGCGACCGCTGATCGCGCGGTCGCCGCCACAAGGCTAAACCTGACGCAACTGCTGTGCGATCCGCACGAGTCGTCGATGCGTCACCCGATTACTCTTTCTCGTCCTGTTTCCGCTTGCGCACAAACAGCTTGATCGGCGTTCCTTCAAAGCCGAACGCATCGCGCAGTTTGTTCTCCAAATAACGCTCGTACGAAAAATGCATAATTTCCGGATTGTTGACAAACACAGCGAAGGATGGCGGGCGAACGGCCACCTGTGTCGTGTAGTAGACGCGGCACTTTTTACCCTTGTCGGTCGGCGGGGGCACCATCGTCACCGCATCTTCGATGATCGAGTTGACCGTCGAGGTCGAGATGCGCATCGAATGGTTTTCAGAAGCTGTTTTTACCAAGCTCAAGATTTTATTTACACGCTGCTTGGTCTCCGCCGAAACGAACAGCACAGGTGCCCACGGCATGAAGGGAAACTCTTTGCGAATCTGTTTTTCAAATTCGATCGCCGTCTTGTCGTTCTTCTCCAGCGTGTCCCACTTGTTGACCAGGATGATGATCGCGCGTCCCGCCTCCAGCGCGTAGCCGACGATCTTCTTATCCTGCTCGATGATCCCTTCCTCGGCGTTGATGACCAGGCAGCAGACATCGCTTCGCTCGATGGCAGACATCGCCCGCATCACCGAGTATTTCTCGGTGGTCTCATACACTTTGCCGCGCTTTCTCATCCCTGCCGTATCGATCAGCACATACTCCTGTCCTTCATGGACGAACTCGGTGTCGACCGCATCGCGAGTGGTGCCCGCCACAGCGGAGACCATGACGCGCTCCTCGCCCAGCAAGGCGTTGACGAGCGAAGATTTGCCGACGTTCGGTCGACCGATCATCGACACTTTGATCACATCTTCCGCATAGGCGGTGTCATACTCTTCGGGGAAGCTCTTCGCGACCTCATCGAGCAGATCGCCCAGCCCCACTCCATGTGTCGTGGAGATGCCAAACGGCTCGCCAAAGCCGAGCTCATAAAAATCGTAGACCGTCTGCAGCATCTTCGGGTTGTCCAATTTATTGACAGCGAGCACGATCGGCTTTTTCGTGCGGTACAAAATCTGCGCAACCTCTTTATCGGCGTTCGTCACCCCGTCTTGTCCATCGACAAGAAAGATGATGACATCCGCTTCGTTCATTGCCAGCTCCGCCTGTTCGCGGATGCGAAAAACGATCTCGTCCTCCTCGCCGACTTCGATCCCACCTGTATCAATCATACGAAACTTATGCTCTAACCATTCCGAACTTGCATAGATCCGGTCACGGGTAATACCCGGTTTATCCTCGACGATGGAGATTCGCTCCCCAGCCAATCGGTTAAAAAGGGTCGATTTTCCCACGTTTGGGCGACCTACAATCGCAACTACTGGTGTTGGCATGGAAGATCCCTGCCTTTCTCTGTTACTTGGTATTTGCCAGTTGTATATTATCTATAAAAAAGATTGGAAAGTCAACCGTATCTAGCCAGCGTATCCATGCGCTTTCCCGCTTTATGTGTCACCTTCTACAGGAAGCTGACAGGATCGAAGAACCCCACTCACCTGTAAAAATAGGTCGCTTTCAACCGGAGCGACCAAAGCGATGAGCGCGTGGGCACACGCGAGGGACTAACGGATGCTTCCTCGTCTCGCCCGCGCAGCTGGCGTTAAAAAAACGGCGTACCGCTGTATCGCCGCCATTCGCCATTCAGTGCTTCACCAAGATCATCGTGCCAGGACGGACCTCGTGTGCCATCGCGTCGAGAATCTTCTCCAGATAGAGCGACGTTTTTTGCAACTCCTCTTCCGTGTGGCAGAAAAAGATCGGTCCAGAGCCGCTGACACAATCCTTTTCGGTGGTGCAGACGGCGAGGATAAAATTGTTTAGCATCGACATCTGAGCTTTGCCCCTCTCTGCTTAAAGCTGTCGATCCGGTCGAACTTCCGCCTTGAGCGGTTTGCGGTAGGAGTTCTCCAGCACCGGCACCCGCTTGATGATCTGTTGCGCCTTTTCGGGATCTTTGTCCATCGGCAGCAGAAACAAGGCGAGCCGACCTGTGTTGAGATCGCGCTTGGACAGCGGCACCAGCGACGGTTCGCCAGAGTCGCGATAGACGCCGAGGATGGTGGAGACGTCGTGTAAGATCGCTTGCCGCTGGCCGAGGTTTCCGAGCGAGACCGTCCCGTTCGCATTTTTCGGCTCCAAGATAAAGCCCAGCCCGTTTTTCAAGATGCGCTCCTGCGAATCTTTCAGCCCTGTATTGTAGATCAGCACATTGTCGACAAACAGGTTTGGCCCTTGAAAATGCACGCTGCCCTCGCGGATGTTCACCATCGTCTCCAGCGTTTTGCCCGCCATCAGCCAGTGGGACAGCCAGATGCAGATCAGGCCGACCACCACCCCGCCGACGAACGAGAAGAGATGGGTGGCAAGCGCCGCAAAAAATGCGGTGCCGATGACAAGGTAGTTGCGCCCTTCGAACGCCATCGCGATCCCTTCGATGTAGGTCGCTCCCCGCGGAACCAGTTCCAACGCATCGACGTTGGTCAGCATTTGACGCTCCATGTTTCGCACATCGCGAAACTGCTGAGCAGCCAAGGCGAGAAAGGTGACCGCCGTATAATCTTTTTTCAAAAGCGTGGCGACCAACATCGCGCCCAGCCCAGATGCGATCACGCCGAGCGCGATGTGAATCACGACGCCGTGCGGATAGGTCGGATACTGCCTGTAGTCGGTCCGCAGCAAGTAAAGTCGGCAGGCGATTCCGCAGAGCGCTCCGATCAGGATGATCATCGTAAACTTATGCATGCTCCGGGCCTCCCTTCGAACGGCGTTCTCGCAACCCTTTGACGATGTTCTGCAAATAGCTGACGGTCGCATGGTATAGCCCGTGTGCGACCAACACCCCCGCACCGGCGACGGCGAGCAAATCACGAGTTTCCCCGCTGCCAAAGATGGTGACCCCCAGATCGAACGTGCGGTGTAACAGCGGATCGATGCTTGCCGCGATCATCAGCCCTACCCAGGCGATCGAAAAGGCCACAAAAGGCCGCTTCACGCTCACGACGGAGATCACCAGCGCCATCAGCGGATAGAGCAGATCCCCATTCAAGACAAAAAAGGCAGGATCGAGCGGCACCAGCGTCATCAACACGAGCAGAGCGCAAGAGACGGTCAACACCCCGAGCACATACTGCAATCGGTGCGACCACGAGTCGAACACAGAAAGCGTCCAACCTGTCAGCACGATCGTCATCAGCGTGCAGCCAAGGTTCCAGCGCACGTCAAATGGCCCTGTAAACGTCACTTCTGAAGCGGCCAGGTACACGATCAGCCCGCAGGCTGCCAGCACATGAGACAGTCGTCCATCTCGCAACGTCTTCTCTCCCCATCCGGTCGACAGGAGGATCACGAACACGATCATGATGATGTTGGAAACAACGCCAGGGTTCACACGTACCCCTCCTTTCAGATAAAAGGCGACTCACCAGTATGATGTCAGTTTTTCCAGCCTTTTACGGGGGTATACGCGCCGATCCGGTCTGTGTGGAAGAGCGGAGATGAATCGATCGGAAACCTTCATCTATGCTAGGATGGAAAGGAGGTGATCATGACAAAATGATACGCGGAGTTCTTTTTGACCTAGATGAAACGCTTTTGGATCGAACCCGCTCGCTCAACCGCTTTTTGCATGGGCAGTACGCTCGGTTTCAGGCTGCATTCCAGCACGTTGCACCAGAGACTTTTGAACAACGATTTTGTGAGTTGGATCAGCGAGGATATGTACATAAATCGCAGGTTTACTCCACGCTTCTCACAGAGTGGAAGATTAATGGTCTGACCACTGAGCAATTGCTCGCCGACTATCGAACTTCGTTTTCCGATCATGTGGAGGGGAATGCCTGTTGGCACGCTGTTCTTATCGAGCTGAGAAAAAGGGGTTATCAGATCGGGATCATCACCAATGGCGAGACAGCATTCCAGATGGCCAACATGCGCACGATGGGTATGCATTCGCTCGTCGATCACATTCTGATCTCTGAACAAGAACAGGTGCGCAAACCAGATCCGATGCTTTTTCAGCGTGGGGCACAACGACTCGCCCTCTCCGAAGAGGAGTGCCTGTTTGTTGGCGACCATCCATACAATGACATCCAAGGAGCGCGGCAGGTCGGCATGAAGACAGCCTGGTTTCAAAATGGTCTCGATTGGCCAGCAGAGCTTGCCCGAGCAGATGTGGAGATCGACAAACTCGCAGATCTGCTTTCGATGCTCGACCAACCTTCTTGGTAACTGCAGGAGCGACGCATTTCGGTTGAACAGGAACTGAAAAAAAAGAGTGCCGTACCAACGCGGTACGACGCTCTCTTCTTTCAAACTACCTCACTTTGTATCCTCTTGGCCGTCCTGCTTGCCCGAATCGGGAACGATTCCTTGTCGAGTCGTTCTCACCCATTCGTGATAGTCTTTCATCAGACCGTTGCTGTGCAGGTTGAACAGGCGCCTCAGCTCTTTGAGCGGTTCAGGATGATCGTCGACACGCAGATCGATATAGGGGAAATCTTCAACATCGACGACGAGCAGGGCAGCAGACTGCTTCCCACGCTTGTCCCCTCCTGCCTGCTGCCCAGCATCCAGCGCTTGGAGCAAGCGCTCCTCAAACGGTGCGTTCGAACCGCGAAAGGCTGCTGCTGTCGCTTGGACGACCTCGATGCCGGTCAGCAGGTTCCCCTGCACCGAAAAATTGTCGCCCGTGATGTGTCCCTTTCCCTCTTGCACGTCCGCCCCTGTCCACGCTGCCGCATGACCGTAGCGATCGACGATGCCGATCTGACGCAGCTCCTTGCCAGCATCCGATCTCTTCAGTTCATGCAACACTTCCTCCGCCGACAGCCCGTGCTCCAAAAGCATCAGCCCTTTGGGGCCAAGCGCCGGATTGACGCGCGCCTGTGTCGCCACTGCGCCAACACCTGCCTTTGCAAACGGGCAGAGCGATCCAACCGCTAGCGCTTTGGTGGTCACAGCGATGCCAAACCGCCCCGTCTCCGGGTCGCGGGCGACGATCGAAAACGTGTTCAATTCGATCTCCTTCATCAGCTCCACTTCCTCCCCTCCGCTTACAGTCCGCGCCTGGCGAATGGCTCAAGCGGGATTCCGCGCAACCTGCACCATTCTGCCGTCTCGCCGCGGACGATCAAAGGTCGCGCTGACAGGTCTGCAATTCGCTCACACCCTTGCAGGGTCAGGATCGTCCGGAGTTCGCTGTGCATGTGCTCGACCTGCTGGATGGCATGTTCGACGCCAGCTTCCATCAGCGGACGCAAGATGGCGCCAGCAAGTCCGACCGCTCTGGCTCCCAAAGCAAGACATTTGGCGACGTCGAGCGCATGTTGCACACCGCCCGAACCGATCAACTCGAACCGATCCAGATATGTCTGCGCTTCCAACAGCGAGACTGCTGTCGTCTGCCCCCAGCCTTCTAGCTGTTGAAACTGCATGCCGCTGCGCCGCCTGTTTTCGATCGCCACAAAATTGGTGCCACCGCGCCCCGCCACATCGACACACCTCGCACCGATACTCGCGAGCATCCGATACGTTTCGATGCTCATCCCGTTGCCCACCTCTTTGATGATCACCGGGACGGACACGCCTTCGATCACCTGCTGAATTCGCTCCAACAGTCCTGCAAACGAACGGTCTCCCTCGGGCATCGTCAATTCTTGAGCAACGTTCAGGTGCAGGTGCAGCAGGTCGGCATCGATCATCTCCACCGCTCGCTGAGCATCTTCCACCGTCGCCCCCGCTCCCAAGTTGCCGATGATCACCCCGTCTGGGTTGACATCGCGCACGATCCGGTATGTACTGCGCAGAGATTCGTCGTTCAAGGCGGCACGCTGTGAACCGACCGCCATCGCGATGCCCGTCTCATTTGCCAACTCGGCAAGTTTTCGATTGATCGCCTCGGTCGGCCCCGCTCCTCCAGTCATCGCATTAAGCAAAATCGGCGAACTGAGAGTCAGTCCGCCGATCGAAGTCGCGAGGGAGGCATCAGCAAGGTCGCGCTCAGGCAGAGCACGATGCACGAAGCTAAGATCGGAAAAGCCATTGCTCATCGTGACCGGCAGTTCCAAAGCGTACCGCACATGATCTAACTTGCGCTGTTCAGTCGACACATGCTTCCCCCGCTCACCATCATTTTATTTTTTGAACAGATCGCCGAACACATCGCCCAGCGTTCCGAGACCACCCTGATCGTTCCCGCTGTCTTGGTTGATGTACGAATCGATCTCGCGGCGGTTTCGGTCGCCCTCCACTTCGCGGATGGACAACGAGATGCGCTGATCCGCTTCGCTCACCTCAAGAACTTTCACCTTTACCTCTTGACCGACTTCCAGCACTTCATCTGCGGTCGCCACATGGCGGTTGGCGATCTGCGAGATGTGCACCAGACCTTCGACCCCAGGCAACAGCTCCACAAATGCGCCGAAAGACACCAGGCGTTTGACCGTTCCGGTCGCGATGTCGCCCGCGTGGAACTTGTTTTCCACGTCGCTCCACGGCCCCGGAGTCGCCGCTTTGATCGACAGCGAGATGCGGCCCGCAGCAGGGTCAACCTTCAGCACTTTCACCCGAACCGCATCGCCCTCTTTGACAACATCTGCCGGCGTGTCTACGCGGTGATGCGCCATTTCCGAGATGTGCACCAGACCATCGACACCGCCCAAGTCGACGAACGCCCCGAACGAGGTGATGCGCTGAACGGTCCCGCTGAGCGTCTGACCGGGCTGAATCTCGCCGATGCGAGTTTCCTTCTGCTTCTCGAACTCTTGATCGAGCACCGCTTTTTGGGACAGGATCACCTTGTTCTCCTCGCGGTCGAACTCGACGATCTTCACGCGCAGGGTGCGACCTTTGTAGTCGGAGAAATCCTCCACAAAATGGCGCTCGACCAGCGAAGCGGGGATGAATCCGCGCACGCCGACGTTGACGACCAGACCGCCTTTTACAACATCGAGAACTTTCACTTCGAACACTTCGCCGCCGTTGAACTTGCGCTCCAGCTCATCCCAAGCGCTGATCGCGTCTGCCGCTTTTTTCGACAGGATGATCTTGCCTTCCTCGTCGTTGATCCGCAGCACTTTGGCTTCAACTTCGTCCCCTACCTGCAAAACATCGGTGACGTTCTCCACACGAACGGGCGCAAGCTCGCCGATCGGAATCACGCCATCATATTTAAAGCCCACATCTACGAGCGCTTGCCCCTCTTCGATCTTGCTGATGCGCCCTTTCACCACGTCACCTTTTTGAATTGTGACGAGATCCATCTCTTTCATGTCCTCTACCATAGATTTACCTCCTATTTTCCTAGCGCCAAAAACGCTTCGAATCGTTGATTTATAGGGATGGCGTTATGAGACTCTTGCGACTCCCATAGCTACCGATACCTCTCCGGTAAAAGAACAGCTCAGAATAAACGTGATGAGAACGTTTGGTAACATCACCTAGTATGATACTGGAAGCCGCATTCCATACGAGATCAGCTGTGCTCAGCAAGCAGCTGACGGATCGCATTCATGATGTCCTCCGTCGCCTTCTCGATCATCTCGCTGTTCGTCTTTTTCCCGCGATAGGCGGAAAGATCGACCGGCTGACCGTAGACGATCTTCACCGGGCGAAACGGTCGGTACGGACCGATGATCGCCGCCGGAACGACCTCCGCGTTCGCTCGCAGAGCGAGCATCGCCGCTCCTCCTTGCCCTTTGTTGACCTCGCCCGTCTTCGACCTCGTGCCTTCTGGAAAGAGGCACAGCGCTTTTCCTGCGCTCAAGAGCTCAAGGGAAGCGCGAATCGCGCCACGGTCGCCCGCACCTCGCCGCACCGGAAAGGCACCGACGCTGCGAATCCCCGCACCGAACACCGGGATCTTAAACAGAGAGTCTTTCGCCATGAAGCTGAGCGGTCGCTCCATCGCGGAACCGACCAACGGCGGGTCGAGGTTGGAGATATGATTGGCACAGACGAGCAACCCGCCTTCCTGCGGAATGTTCTCCCTGCCGATCACCTGCCATCTATAAAAGATCTTAAAAAATCCGCGAAACAGCGCTCGGAAGAAGCGATACAACACCATAGTATACGCCCCCTAGAAATTCTGTGCTTCAGCGGAGCGACAGATATGTAAGATTTTTTCGACGACCGCTTCAATCCCGAGACCGGAAGTGTCGACGATCACCGCATCGTCCGCACGCTTCATCGGCGAATGCTCGCGGCCGCTGTCCAACTCGTCTCGACGCTCGATATCGCGCTTGAGCTGTTCAAAATCGAGCTGATGACCTTTCGCTGTCATCTCCTCATAGCGACGCCGCGCACGCTCTTCAACCGATGCGGTGAGCCAAATCTTCACATCAGCATCTGGCAACACGACGGTGCCGATGTCACGTCCGTCCATCACGACGCCCATCTTGTTGGCGATCTCCTGCTGCAACTTCACCAGCGAGGCGCGCACGCCAGGGACGGCAGAGACAGCAGAGACGTTCGCCGTGACATCCCGCGCGCGAATCTCCTCCGTAATGTCCACCCCGTCGAGAAAGACATCTTGTCCCTCTGAGGTAAGCTTAAAGTCGATCTGAACGCGGCTCGAAATCGCAGTCAAGGCGGCTTCGTCGGCAGGGTTGATCTGCTCTTGCAACGCTTTCCAAGTGATGGCGCGATACATCGCCCCCGTATCCACATAGGTCAGGCCGAGAGACTTGGCCACCAGCTTCGCTACGGTGCTTTTTCCTGCGCCGGCAGGTCCATCAAGAGCAACGCGCAATGTCTTCATCAATAACTTGCCTCCTGATTCGCAACTACACATGAAGTGGGACAGAACACAAAAAGCAGGCATCGCCCGCTTCTTATGACAGTGTATTCACTTCAAACATCCTCGTGTCAGGACGATGTGACGCGACTTTTCAATTGTCAATCTCTTCTTCACTGATAGTATCATATTCGCTGCGACGGGCGCAATTATTTCATGAAGTGAATCGGGCCGACCTCTGCCAGCTGTCCCTCCATCGCCTCGACCAACATGCCGGGAATCGGATAGGAGATCGCGGGGTCATCATGATCGACCTCAAAGCGGAACACGCCTGGCAAAAGCGTTGTATCCACCGTGACAACATCCCCTTGCTTGATGGAGACGGTCGCCATTCCATCTTGAAACGGGCTGGTCGGTACGCCGTTCACCTTCACCCAAACTTTGCTGAGCGAAGCTGTTGCATCGACGGAGCGAATCGTGAGCTGAGCTGCGGCCGACTCGGCAGCGGCGGGCAATACGCCCGTCGCGCGCTGCCCCTCCATCCGATCGGTCGCCGACAAAAATTGACGCCCCTGCGGTGTGGAGAGCACCAGCTGTGCGATCAGGATCAGCACAAAGCCGAGCAGGATCACTCGAAACAGCGGCTTCTCCAACCTTTCATATGCGTTCAAAAAGCGCTCTTCATACGATTGCTGGCGCTTTTGTTCCAACTTGTACCACCCCCAGATACGTTCCATCCTATGCAAGTCTGGGGGCTTTCATACTTCTAGCGGAAAACGCCTTTTTCGCGCATCTCGATCTGCCGCTTAAACGAATATTGGATGATCGCCTGACGATCCGGCTCTTGAAGCTCGTAAAATTTGAGCGAGATCAGCTTGCGATCATAGTGATCGACCGGTGCGACGCGAATCACGCGAGCTTTCCCGACGACCTCTTGCGATTTCCCTTCCAGCGGCAACAAGAAGCGAAAGCCGATGATGTCATCGCGGTGGATCGGCAGGTCTTTGTGCACGCGAAAGGTCACGCCGCCGCCAGAGATGTCGTGACCGATACCGTCAGCATGGACGATCTCTTTGTTCTCACTGTTCACAAAGACGAGATGGAACGTTGCGGAGATCGGCACGCGCAAAAACTCCCGTCGCTGATGACGGTGAACTTGCGAATAGTCTGGCTTCTGCAGACTGAGCAGCGGAATCTGCCTGATATCGCGCCCTGTCACCTGGGTTTGAAACGTGCACTGCGCACCGTCGATCGCCCGATATTGCACGAGCACAACCTGTCCGCTCGGCAGGATCGTCGGAATCTTTGCGCCCGGTTTGAGCGGCATGTCGATAAAGATGTGCTCTCTTTCCATATCCTGAACACGCGCCTGATAGCGACCCATAAAATAGCCCTCTGCGATCGACAAGCTGATGGTCTGCCCGATAACTGGGTATGCCAAATCTCTCACTCTCCAAAAGTTAAGATCTCCCGTCTCCCGAACGATTGGTCAAGACGAGGTCAAAAGACTGTGAACAGAACCAGAATGAATGCTTACTGCGATGAATACAACTGTAGAAAAATGGACAAAGAGGAATTGAACATGAAGCGTCTTGCACCCTATGCACTCCTGTTCACCCTGATCTTTCTGTTAGCTTTTCAAAATCGCTCGCCTGATCCCGCAGCGGAGGCGATCACCGTGCCTGCCAAACACCCGGCGTTCGTGATGATCGATCCTGGGCACGGCGGCTATGATCCGGGCGTCCGCTCTGCCGATCTGAAAGAGGCAGATCTTACGCTCGCGATCGGCAAAGAGTTAAAAACTGCGCTTGCCGAGCTGCAAATCGCAGCGGTGATGACGCGAGAGACGGACACCGATTACGCAACGCGCGGGTCGAGCGGAAAAACGGCGAAGCGATCCGATCTCAATCGTCGCATGGATCTCGCTTTCGAACAAGGTGCGACAATGTTTCTCTCGCTCCATGTGAACGCCTCTTCCCAAGCTACTCGCGGCGGTGCGGAAGTATTCTACTCCGAACAGCTGCCAGAGGCGAAGCTCCTCGCCGAATCGGTGCAATCGAAACTGCACCAACTGCCTGAGATGAGCAGAAGAGATGCGAAACCAGCGAGCTACTACCTGCTGGAGAATCTGCCGATCCCCTCGCTGATCATCGAGTGCGGATATCTAAATATTACAGGGGATCGTGCCCATCTGACCAGTCCTTTGTACCAAAAAAAACTCGCCCAAGCGATCGCATTGGGCGTTGAGGAGTATCTAAAGTCCCGATAGAGCTGAATCTAAAGTCCCGATCACAAACATGGAAGATTTAGCTCCATTTTTCCTTTGTCTCTGCTTAATTCAGTTTTTCTACACCGACCTCGTCGCCGTTGAGCGCCGAGACATAGACTTTGTAGGTGTCTCGGTCCATCGTGCCCACATATTCGTAGGCGAGAACCTCTTCATTTTGCGCATTGTGCGCGACGACAAGGTGCGTCTCTTGCAAATTGACGCGCGGCGAGACGAATGTGCGCCCTTGCTGCGCGGAGATCGCCGCTTTCGCCAGCGTGCGCGGGCGGTGGTTAAACATGTACTCACGAGAGTTGACCCCAAGAATCTCCCCGTTGTCCAGCGCGACTTGCACGGTGAGCTTATCCGGGTAGAGGCGAATGCCATCCTGCCTGGGCACGATGTCATAGACCCCGATCTTATCGTGCGTGTCGATATTGACCACCTCAAGATCGTTGCCGATGTTTTGCGCTTTGAGGTAGTCGATCGCTTTTTGCGCCCCTTGACTCAGGTCGATCTTCTCATCGTTCACCGTGCGATCGTTGAGCAGGTTGGTGACGCGACCGCCTTTCACCGTGACGGTCAAGATCGCTCCTTTGCGATTCCCTTGGTCTGCCGTAACGGTGTACGACGGGTAGGGAGCGCCCTTTCCGTTTTGTTTGGCATGAATGCCATCTGTCGAACTTTTCCCCAGCCACTTGGCGGCGATCTTTGCAGCCTCCTGTTCGGAAACTTGTGGACCGGTCAGATTTTGCACGTTCACGCTGTTTCTGTTTTTCATCGATTTCATGCTCGGTCCGAAGTTGAGCGGCGCAGAGTTTTTGACCGACTTTTCCATCGCATGAAAGCCGTCGACAATCTGGTTGTCCGTCTGTTTTTTCGTCTGCGTGAGCGCTAGTTCTGCATCCATCCAGCGCAGGTTGTATTTGATGACATTCGATTGCACATCGGCCAGCTGATTTTCCAGCTTTTTCGATCGCTTGTACAGCTCGGTGAGCGTTTTAAATTCTTGATCGTTCAGGCCTTGTTTGCCATCGCGCTCAACAGCTGTCCGATAGGAGAAATTGCCGACATCGTTGATAAACTCCATCGTGTTGTTGAAGGGCATCAGCGACAAAGGCAGTTGCCCGACATCGCTGCGCGCTTCTGCAGCCAGCTTCCACACTTCGGTCAGCGATGGGGTGAGCTGTTTCTTCGTATTGATCGCCAGCGACTTGCCCAGCTGGTCTTGGAGCAGGTTCATCCGATCGCTCAGATCGTGAAAAGCTCGCTGGTATTGGTTTTCCGTCTTGAGCAGCAACGCCTGTTTTTCCTTATGTTCGCGATACCCCCAAAAACCTGCGACCACAAGGGCGACGAGGAGCACGACAGAGGTGATTCGGCTAAACATACGCTTGCTCCCTCCTTTCTATCTGCAAAAGATATGTTTGCCAATCCGTTTGATCTGCGGGCGCGACCAGATCCACTTCGAGGTTGCGGTCACCGGATTGAAGTAGTAGATCGCCGATGATGATGGATCCCAACCTTTCAATGCATCTTGCACCGCTTTTTTCGCGCTTTCGTTCGGAGTCATCCAGATCTGCCCATCTGCCACCGCTGTAAACGCGCCAGGTTGAAAGATGATGCCCGGCACCGAGTTGGGGAAGTTCGGATTGTCCAAGCGGTTGAGGATGACCGCTGCGACCGCTACCTGACCGACATACGGTTCACCGCGCGATTCGCCATACACCGCGTTTGCCAACAGCTTCAAGTCGTTCGCCGACAGGTTCTTCCCGCCATACGAGGCGCTCTTTGTTGCGGCTGCTGGCGCTTTTGACGCGCTTTTGCTCCCCGATTTGCCTCCGCCTCCCCCGCCTGCTGCCCACGGGTTGTACCCACGAGTGGCTCGCGTCAGTTTTGTCCGCGTTTTCGAACCGGCCACACCGTCCACTTTCATGCCAAATTTGTACTGAAAATTGCGGACCGACCAGTATGTACCCCAGCCGAAGTCACCGTCGATGCGCCCTTTGTAGTAGCCTAGATGTTTTAACCGCCCCTGTAGCTCCCGCACGTCGGTGCCTTTGCTTCCCTTTACCAAGTTGCGCGTGGTAAAGACCGTTCCATCCTGTTTTGAGATGGAGTCGATCGGCACCCCATTTATACAGAACAGCGTCAACACCAGTGCAAAGGCTGCCACAAGCCATCTCCATTTCCTACTCATGGTACCCCCTCCAGTATAAAGTGATTGTTCCTATCGCTAGTTTGAGAAAGGAAGGGGTTCGATATGAGCACCAAAAAAAGGGAATGCCGCGATTCGGCATTCCCTTTCTGACGTTTGATCAGGCCAGTGTTTCGATTTCGAATGACTCTTCGTTATCGCACAGACAGCGCTTAAAACCGGTATCCACCTGACCCCGATAGTCACGCGACCCCCGCAGGATGAACGATTCTCCACACTGGCGGCAGCGAATGTGCACTTTTACTCTCTCATCTCTTGTCAACACACTGTCCCCTCCTCCTACGAGTTGATGAACGCTCGTAGAGACAGTCTTGACAAGCGGGCCTATCCCTTATACGTCCGGTGCGCTCCCCCCGAGCTGTTCAAAGGGCGAACGCTGCTGTGCGTGGCGAATTTTTCGCAGGCCGTAGATCCATAAGAAGATCATGAACGGAATGATCAGCATGATCAAATAGAGATGATCCGACACGAGCAGTGCATCGTACGTCCCGTGGAACAACCACGGATAGAACAGCGCGAAGGAGAAAAAGAGGGTGCGCTTCTGCTTATTCGTAGCAAACTTTGCTTTCCCCAGATAATAGCCCATCGTGACGGCGAACAAAGCGTGTCCTGGCACGGTGAAAAACGCACGGATCGCCACCGTCTCCCAGCCGAGAACGAGCGCCTTGATAATATTTTCCAAAGTAGCAAAGCCGAGCGACGCGGCGACCGCGTAGACGATCCCATCGATCTCCTCGTCAAACTCTCGCAGTCGCAAAGCGAAGATCACCGTCAAGATGTACTTGGCGAACTCCTCGATCAGCGCTACCGAAAAAAAAGCGCGAGCATAAGGAGACTCGATGCTCTGGCTCACCCAGTCGCTAAAATACATTACCGGAATCGTCGACAACATCCCCAAGAAGAACAACAGCCCGACCAAGCTTAAAGGCTCGGAGTCACAGCTGTCGCGAAGGTAAAAAAACGACATCAGCGCTATACCGGGTGCGACCGCACAGCCGATAAGCAGCAAGAACTCCACTTCCCGTTTCCCTCCCCGTACCCTTAATGCGATGATCCCTTGTACTTCTTGACTCCAATTTAAAATCCTGCTTTGACAGAGCATGCCCACAGGTGGATAATGACGTAGAGCGCAAGATTATCGGACAAAAGGTGTGATCTCTACGATGAAAACAATTCTGATCATGATGACTGGCGGTACGATCGCGATGTTCGAAGACCCGTTGACACAGAGCGTTCGACCTGCGGAGAGCGCGACCGATCTGACGAAGGCGATTCCCAACCTGAACGCCCAAGCGAACGTGCTGGTCGAGTCATTCTCCAACCTGCCGAGCCCGCACCTGACGCTCGACCATCTGGTCGAACTGGGCAGACAGGTCAAGCAAAAACTTCAGGATGAAAACATCGACGGCATCGTGCTCACACACGGGACCGACACGCTGGAAGAAACCGCCTATTACCTCGATCTGATCTTACCGCCTGGCAAGCCGGTGATCGTGACGGGGGCGATGCGCTCTTCCAATGAGCTAGGCGCTGACGGCCCGCTCAACCTGCTGAACGCGGTGCGAACAGCCGCTTCTGCAGATGCGGTCGGCCAAGGAGTGCTCGTCGTTTTTAACGATGAGATCCACGCCGCTCGATTTGTTACCAAGACGCACACGAGCAACGTCGCAACGTTTCAATCGCCAGCTGTCGGCCCGATCGGCTTTCTCGACAAGCGCTCCGTGCAGATTCGCCATGTTCCAAAGCCTCACGCTCACATCCCAGTCGATCGTTTGGTCGCCGAGGTCGGATTGCTGAAGATGGCGGTCGGGATGGATGACTCCCTGCTGAAGTACCTGCTCGATGGCGGCATTCGCGGCGTCGTCATCGAAGCGCTCGGCCTCGGCAACGTACCGCCAACCGTCGTGCCAGGCATTCGGATGGCGATCGAACAAGGAGTTCCGATCGTGCTCGTCTCCCGCTGTTACAACGGCATCGTTCAAGATGTGTACGGCTACGAAGGCGGTGGCAAACAGCTCCGCGATCTCGGCGTGCTTTTCTCGAACGGTCTGAACGGCCAGAAAGCTCGGATCAAGCTGATGACCGCGCTCGCCGAAACGGGCGATGTTCCCCATTTGAAAAAATATTTTGACCAAGACTAATCTTCATTTCGCGACAAAAAACGTCTGCCAAGCATGTTGGCAGACGTTTTTCATTTTGCTTAGACCCAACCGCGCAGTTGGCATGCTTCTGCCATGCGACGGCAACCGACCATAAACGCTGCCAATCGCATATCGATCTTGCGCAGCTTGGCCGTTTCGTATACGGAGTTGAAAGAGCGGGACATGATCGTCTTCAGACGAGCATCGACCTCTTCTCCCGACCAGTAGTACCCTTGATTGTTTTGCACCCATTCGAAGTAGGAAACGATAACACCGCCTGCGTTTGCTACCACGTCTGGCACGAGCAGCACGCCGCGATCGGACAGGATCTTGGTCGCTTCGATCGTCGTAGGACCGTTGGCCGCCTCGACGACGATGCTCGCCTTGATGTTGTGCGCATTGCGCGCTGTGATCTGGTTCTCGATTGCAGCCGGAACCAAAATGTCGCAATCGAGTTCGAGCAGCTGTTGGTTGGTGATCGTGTTTTGGTAGAGTTTGGTCACCGTACCAAAAGAATCGCGACGATCCAACAGGTATTCGATGTCGAGACCATTTTCATCGTGCAAGCCGCCGTAAGCATCGGAGATCCCGACCACTTTCGCACCTGCATCATGCATAAATTTTGCTAAATATCCGCCCGCGTTGCCGAAGCCTTGAACGACAACCCGTGCGCCTTTAAGTTGAATCCCCTTCACTTTGGCCGCTTCTTCAATCGCGATAGCTACGCCCCGCGCAGTTGCAGAATCACGTCCATAAGAACCGCCTAGCACCAACGGTTTTCCGGTGATGAAGCCCGGCGCGTCAAACTCGCGGATGCGGGAGTATTCGTCCATCATCCATGCCATCGACTGCGAGTTGGTAAACACGTCTGGAGCCGGAATGTCTTTTGTCGGGCCAACGATCTGCGAGATTGCGCGCACATAGCCGCGGCAGAGACGCTCCAATTCGCGGAAAGACATCTCGCGCGGATCGCAGATGATGCCGCCTTTCCCACCGCCATACGGCAGGTTGGCGATCCCGCACTTCAAGCTCATCCAAATTGCCAATGCCTTCACTTCATCTTCGGTTACCTCCGGGTGGAAGCGAATGCCACCCTTCGTCGGTCCGACCGCGTCATTATGCTGTGCGCGGTAACCGGTGAACACTTTGACACTGCCATCATCCATGCGCACCGGAATCCGAACGGTGAGCACGCGAAGTGGCTCCTTGAGCAACTCATACATGTCTTGCGCATAGCCCAGTTTATTCAGGGCTTCTTGAATGACAAGTTGAGTGCTGGTCAACACGTTCAAATTTTCAGCAGGCTCGTTTGCATTAGCATTTGACGGCAAATTCTGGGTATCCAATCGACTCGACCACCTTTGAACTTTTACAGGTATTCGTGAACCTTCAATCAATATACACCTTACCTCTGTTCATGGAAAGGTGAGCTAACACCTTTCCTGTTCGAATCTACCGCGTACTCGGTCAAGAAGAGTGTTTTGGTTCGTTTTTTAGCAAAAACAGTTCGTTTCCGCCTACGATCTCCGTTTTTCAATCGGCGAACCGCTTTCCGGTTCCACCTTTTCCCCTTCATCCGGAAAATCGTCAGGATTGTCAACAACGACCATCGTCTCTTCATAGCCGCGCGCCTCTGGCAAAATCGGTTCTGGAGCATCGTCAGGATTGTCAAACGCGATTCCATCCTGTCTGTCATCTTTGCGCGAGATCGCATGAAAGGGCTTCATCCGTTCTCCCCCTTTGGCTGGATTCGCAGATTAGTTTGCCCAGAACTTACACCGCGGATGCTCTCGATGTGCAAAGGCATCCTAACCTACGCTTCGCAGATGTCAGGATGCCTCATCGATAGTTTACTTCAATTCAACTGAAATTTCCACAGAATGATCAAATCATTTTGACAATATGGACAAATGGCGCTTTTTTTGATCGTTTAACCGTTTTGTAACGCCTGTTCCAGATCGGCGATGATGTCTTCCGGATCTTCCAAGCCGACCGATAGGCGCAGCAGACCGTCTGAGATTCCTCGCTTGTGGCGCTCCTCTTTCGGCATCCCCGAGTGTGACATCGTTGCCGGATAGGACAGGATGCTCTCCACCCCGCCGAGCGAGACTGCCACGAGCGGAAGTTTTACCGCCCGCATCAGCCTTTTGGCCCGCTCTTCAGTTCCCAGATCGAACGACAGCACCGCACCCGAGCGGCTCGACTGCTCCAGATGCACACCATGCCCTTTGTGCGCGGCAAGCCCGGGATAGTACACTTTCGCCACCTCTTCTCGGTTCGCCAGCCAGCGCGCCACAAGCTCAGCGCCATCGCAAGAAGCGTCCATGCGCACTTTTAATGTTTTGATCCCCCGCTGCAGCAAGAAGCAATCCTGCGGGCCAAGCACAGCGCCAAACGAGTTTTGCAACTGCTTCAGTCGGTGTCCCAGCGCTTGATCTTTCGTGACCGCAAGCCCTGCAACGACGTCCGAATGTCCGCCGAGGAACTTGGTTGCGCTGTGCACCACCACGTCGATGCCATGATCGAGCGGACGCTGTAGATACGGGGTCTGGAACGTGTTGTCCACGATCGTCAGCAGCCCGTGCTCCTTGGCCAGCTTCGCCGCTCCGGCCAGATCGGTGATCTGCAGCAGTGGGTTGGAAGGCGTTTCTAAGAGCAATCCTTTCGTGTTCGGTCGGATCGCTGCCCGAATGTTCTCCAGGTCGGTCACATCGACAAAGGTGGTCTCGATCCCCAGCCGGTTGAGCACGGTCGTCAAGATCCGAAACGTCCCACCGTAGATGTCGTCGGTCGCGATCAGATGATCGCCTGCCGAAAAGAGCAGCAGCGCGGTGGAGATCGCCGCCATGCCAGAGGCGAATGCAAAGCCTCGCGTTCCCCCTTCGAGCGTTGCGATCGTCCGCTCCAGCGCCTCGCGCGTCGGATTGCCTGAGCGGGCGTACTCATACGGTTGCGCCTGGTCGACATCCTCTTGATGAAAGGTCGATGCTTGGTAGATCGGCACAGCTGATGCGCCTGTCGTTCGATCGATCTCATTGCCCGTATGCAACAGACGGGTCGCAAATGACAGCTCTTGGTTCTCCTTCAATTAGACCAACTCCCCTTCCTGTTCTGCGATCTCGCGCTCCGAAGCTTCAAACGCTCGTGCGAGGTCCTCGATCAGATCGCGATCGTGCTCGATGCCGACCGACAGTCGCAAGAGCGAATCGGTCACACCTAAGCTGTTGCGAATCTCCTCTGGCACATCGAAATGCGTCTGCCTGGCCGGGTAGGTGATCAGCGACTCCACGCCGCCCAAAGACTCGGCGAAAGCGATCAGATCAAGATGTCGCAACAGCGGTTCGACCAGCCGTTCGGATACCAGTTCGAACGACAGCATCCCGCCGTATCCTTCCGCTTGGGAGATGTGCACCTCCCGCCCCTGATGAGCGGCAAGGCCCGGGTAGTAGACTTTTTTCACCAGAGGATGCCCATCGAGCCACTCGGCCAGAACTTGCGCGTTTTGCTGATGTCGCTCCATGCGCAGCGCGAGCGTCTTCATCCCTCTCATCAGCAGCCACGCGTCCTGCGGACCGAGCGTTGCACCGATCGAGTTTTGCAAAAAGTAGATTCGCTCCGCCAACTCCTCTTCGCGCGCGACCGCAACACCTGCCAGCACATCGTTGTGCCCGCCCAAATATTTGGTCGCACTGTGCACCACCACATCGGCGCCCAGCGTGAGCGGGCGCTGCAGATAGGGCGTCATAAACGTGTTGTCCACGATCGTGATCAACCCGTACCCTTTTGCCCATCCGATCACCTCGCGCAGATCGGTGATCCGCATCGTCGGATTGGTCGGGGTCTCGATGAAGATCGCTCGCGTATTTTCCTGCCGTGCGGCTGCCACCTCGGTCAGATCTTCTGTGTTGACAAACGTCGTCGTGATGCCTTGACGCGGTAAGATCTGTTCCAGCAGTCGATAGGTCCCCCCGTACAGATCATGGGAGACGAGCAGATGGTCGCCCTGACCGAACAGCCCGAGCACGCCTGCGATCGCCGCCATCCCCGAGCCGTAGGCAAACCCTCTCACCCCGCACTCCAGGGTGGCGATCGCATCTTCGAGCGTCTGACGGGTCGGGTTTTTCGTACGCGTATAATCAAATCCGGTGCTCTCGCCAAGCCGCGGGTGACGATAGGTCGTCGAATGATAGATCGGTGTCGAGATCGCCCCGGTCACATCTTGCTTATTGTTGCCGATTTGCGCTAAACAGGTATCCAAATGCATGCGAATTCCTCCTGAATGTAAAAAGACCTCTCCCGAGTCGAGAAAGGTCTTTGGAATCCACAAAGAGCGCTTTCTCTCATCTGCCAGATCGCTCTCGCAATCTGTTGGAATTGGCACCGTGCACAAAAATCGTGTCGGTTGCCGTGGCATCATCGGGCCAGTCCCTCCGCCTACTCTTGATAAGAGAATCTTTTCTTTTTAGTTTGAATGATCTAAACATACCGCCTGCATCTGCTGTTGTCAAGCATAATATTGTCACTCATAGCTGGTCAAGACGGTAGCAAACTAATGCTGATTCGATCTGACTCTCAAGGAGTGACACCATGACTGCGACCCAATCGAAACATGCGATCCGCTTCTGGCCGCTCTTCGCGCTGGCAACCGTGCCGTTGATCATGGTGCTAGGCAACTCGATGCTCATCCCCATCCTGCCACAGATGCAGCAGGAGATCGGGATTTCCAAATTTCAAGCTTCGCTCGTCGTCACCCTGTTCTCCGTTCCCGCAGGCGTGATCATCCCTCTCGCCGGCTTTCTGTCCGATCATTTCTCCCGCAAAATCGTCATCGTCCCCTCGTTGCTCCTTTACGGAGCGGGCGGCATCATCGCCGGCCTCGCAGCTTGGCTGATCGACAAACCGTACGCGGTGATCATGGTCGGGCGCGTGCTGCAGGGGATCGGAGCGGCAGGAACGGCGCCGATCGCGATGGCGCTCGCCGGCGACATTTGGAGCGGCGCTGCTCGTTCGAAGTCGCTCGGCCTGATCGAAGCGGCCAACGGGTTCGGCAAGGTGGTCTCCCCAATCCTCGGCTCTCTGCTCGCTTTGCTCGTCTGGTATGCGGCGTTTTTCGCCTTTCCGCTGATCTGTCTCCTCTCGGCAGCTCTTGTCTACTTTTTGGTCAAAGAGCCGAAGAAACAAGGTCGATCACAATCGTTTCGCGCCTATGTAGGCTCGTTAAAAAAGATCTTTCAAAAACAGGCCAAGTGGTTGCTCACCGCCTATTTTGCCGGTGCGCTCGCCCTGTTCATCCTGTTTGGTGTGCTCTTTTATATCGCCCAGCTCCTCGAAGAAACCTACAAGGTTGCCGATCTGCTGCGCGGTGCGATCCTCGCGATCCCACTCTTGGCGATGTGCACCGTCTCCTACGTGACCGGAACGAAGATCAAGAAGAACATTCAGCTGATGAGGATCTTGATCCTGGTCGGGTTGACGTTGATCGGAGCACCGCTCGCTGTGGCCGCCTTTTTTAAAAATCCATACGTGTCGCTCGGGCTGCTGGTGATCACAGGCGTGGGCACCGGTCTTGTGCTCCCCTGCTTAAACACGCTGATCACCTCCGCTGTCCAACAGGCGGAGCGCGGTGCGGTCACCTCTTTGTATGGCAGTGTGCGCTTTTTAGGAGTTGCAGCTGGCCCACCGATCTTCGGAGCGCTGATGGATACGCCAAAGCTGATGTTTCTGATCATGGCAGGGCTCGCAGCCCTTGCGGTCGTGCTGGCCTTCTTTCTGCTCAAGCTCGAACAGGGGGGCGGCGGTTCCGATCCGCGGCGCTATGAAAAGATCGAACAGGAGCGAAAGCTTTTGACGCGGATGAAAGCGCGGGCGTAATCAAAAGTGTTGCATCCAGACAGAGATCCTCGGCGATCCCTACCGCTCAAACACAGACAGAAACCCTTCAGAGCAATGTCTGAAGGGTTTCTACACGCTAGGCGATCGGTGTACCATTTTGAATCGGTTCATCTGGCCGCAAGAGCACCACATCCCCCTCTTCTGGCACACCGCCGATCACCAAAACTTCAGATTTGAAACCGGCAATGCGCCGAGCGGGAAAATTGACGACTGCGATCACCTGTCTGCCGATCAGCTGCTCCGGTTCGTATCGCTTGGTAATTTGCGCCGAAGAGCATTTGATCCCGATCTCACCAAAATCGATCTCCAGCTTGATCGCAGGTTTTCGCGCTTCTGGAAATGGTTCTGCTTTTATCACCGTGCCTACACGGATATCCAACTTTAAAAAATCTTCGATCGTCGCCATCTGTTTCCCCCCGTTTTGATTTCTCTAACTATACGACAATCCGCAAGCAAATAAAAGCATCGAATACCCTTTGTGAAATCGAGGATTGTACCTCCTTCACCATCGAAACGCATTTTTCATAGGATGGAACAGCCCACGCTCCGATGCTGACCATCGGGGGTTGGAAAGGAGGCAGAATGTGTATGCTTCATTCTACGTCCGCCCGGGCATGGGATGATATCTTGCATGATCCGCTACCTGGCCGCACCGCCAAGCCGCGCGCGTCCAGCGGGCTCACCATGTTGATCGATACAGGACTTGGACTCGGTGAGATTCGCGACCTGGTGGAGTTAGCCGGTTCTTACATCGACTATGTCAAGCTGGGATTTGGCACATCAAAACTGTACCCTGTACACGTCCTTCGCGATAAGATCGGATGGTTGCAAGCTCATCAGATCGAAGTCTATCCGGGCGGCACATTTCTTGAAGCTGCTGTGCTGCAGAACTGTTGGAAATCTTTCTTGGCGCGATGCCAAGAGCTCGGATTTCGCACGATCGAAGTGTCTGATGGTACGATTCCACTATCTCGCGAGCTGCGGCAGCAAGTGATTCGCTACGCCAACAGCCAAGGTTTGACGGTGATCACCGAAGTGGGCAAAAAAGAGGACGGTCTGTACCTCCCCGTCGACGTCCAGTTGGAGTTGATCGATGCCGACCTGGAAGCGGGCGCCTTTAAGGTGATCCTCGAAGGGAGAGAGTCGGGCAAAGCGGTTGGCTTTTTCGATGAGGACGGATCGATTCGTCACGATGATTTCACCAAGCTGACCTCCCAAATTCAGCACCTCGATCACCTGATCTGGGAAGCGCCGCTGAAGTCCCAGCAGGAGGAATTGATCCGACTGTTCGGCCCGAACGTCAATTTTGGCAACATCAATCCGCGTGACATCATCTCGCTGGAGGCGCTCCGAATCGGGTTGCGCAGCGACACGCTTCGCATGACGCTGTAAATCACCGTTCTGCAGTTCATGGTCTACCTTGTCCCCCTCCTCCATATAATCTGTATTGAAGTCGTAGCACGTGAGGGGCGGTCAACGTGGTCGGTGAGATGATCCTCGTCGTTTTTATCATCATTGGCATCGTCGCCAGAGCTAGCATCCTGGCCACAGCTGCCAGCATTTTGCTCATTCTCAAACTGCTCAGCTTGCAGCGTTTCTTTCCAACGCTTGAGCGACGAGGGCTGGAGCTCGGCCTGCTGTTTTTGATGATCTCCGTCTTGATTCCGCTGGTCAACGGCAAGATGGCGACAAAAGACCTGCTCAACGCCTTCCTGACGGTCGGAGGGGTTTGTGCGATCATCGGTGGGGTGTTGGCCACCTATCTGAACGGTCAAGGGCTGTATATGTTGAAGATGGACCCCGCCTTGATGATGGGGCTGGTCATCGGTACTGTCATCGGCATCGTCTTTTTTAAAGGAATCCCGGTCGGTCCGCTGATGGCGGCCGCGATCGCTGCCATATTGTTCAAGATCTTCAACTACATCTTTCGCTAACCACCAATAAAGCTCCCCGCCAGTTCGGCGGGGAGCTTTTGTTAACACGTACTTAGTGCAGGGGAAAATGCTTGGTGATCGTCTGAACAGCATCACCATCCATCACTCGTTTCCCATATTCATCGAGCATCGCCTTTGTCGTAGGCGATAGCTCTCCATATTCATGCAAGACGGACCAAAACATGTCGTACATCTCTTCCCCGACCTCATCTTCCTCGAAGTACAGATGGTAACGCTCCTTGTAATGGTACAGTGTGCCCCCGACCGCTTGCAGTGCTTGCAGCGAATGCGCGGCGGAGATCACATCCTCCAGATCTTGAAACACGAAGGTGAAAGCGCCGAACGGATCGGGAGCGACTGCTGTCGGCAACGCGTCATCGTCCTCTTCCTCTACCGTTTCTTGCTCTTCCAGTTGCAACGCCGGCAACTGCGTGACGACCACGACGACTCCTTCGGTCGGCATGGTGAAAGCTTCCACTGCGATCGGCCCTGCCACTTCGAAGCCGACTTCCAGATACGCTCGCTCCATCATATCCCAAAACAGCTCTTGAACCTTTCGGCCGTTTTGCCAGATCTCTTCCCGGTCAATACCACGTTGGTCGAGGTCATCGTAAGTGAGCATAATTCGCACTTTGTTGTCTCCGAGCCTCTCTACGCGCATTCTCATCACTCCTTCGCAGAGAGATAGGGTGCTTCTTGGTTCATTACCTATCATTATGCAACGACAAGATCACCCGTTCTGTAAGCGAGGTCACTTTGCCAATTCATAAATCGCTTTGGCAAAAATTTTGGTGCATGAGAGCAAATGACCCACTTCCCAGTGCTCATCCCTCTGGTGCGCCACATCCGGTTGTCCGGGGAATTGAGCACCAAAAGCGACCGCATTTGGAATCGCTCGCGCATAGGTGCCACCGCCAGTGGTCAGCGGCGTCGCCTTCTCCCCCGTCTCTTCCTCGTACACCTTCAGCAGCGTCTGCACGATCTCCGACTCGATCGGCACATAGTGCGGTTTCATGTTTGCAATGCCGGGATCTGATGTTTCGAACCCTTCTGGGCCCACCTTGTCTTCCACCAACTTCAACATGTCCGCATCCGTCTTGTCGACAGGGAAGCGCAGGTTAAAGGTGAACGTCACGCTGTCAGCATCCACTTTCGCCAGACCGAGGTTGCTCGTGAGCGGGCCTGTCGCATGGCAGACCATCTGCACGCCGATGCGCGCACCTTCCGTGTCCACTTCGGAGAGAAACGACCATGTCTCGCGGTCTGCCGTATCGAGTTCGCGCAGCAGTTTCCCCGCTTGGACGATCGCGTTGATCCCGGTGTGCGGCGCCATCGAGTGGACGGACACCCCCTCGACAAACAGGGTGATCTCACCAGCTGCTACCTGCAGTTCGTGACGCACGCCCTCGCGAGCTGCCACCTCCTGAATGGTGGTTGCCACCGCCTGTGCGTCCCCTTTGACCGAAAGCACGACGCGGCAGCCATCTGGAACCATGTTCACCCGGTTGCCGCCTGTCAGCTCACGAACGACGACAGGTGCAGATTCGAGGTTGGCGCGCTTCTTGTTCAAGTTGAAGCAGTAGATACCCTTTTCAGCGTGGATCAGCGGGAAGTCTGCGTCTGGGGTAAACCCGCCGATCGGGTAGGGCTCCTTTTGAAAATAGTGATCCATACAGCGCCAATTCGACTCTTCGTCCAAGCCCATGATCAGCCTGACTTTTTTGCCCAGCGCGACACCCGACTCCTTGATCGCTTTCATCGCGAAGAGAGCGGCCATCGTCGGCCCTTTGTCATCGATTGCGCCACGCGCATATATTTTCCCGTCGTGGATCTCTGCACCGAACGGCGGATAGGTCCAGCCTGAACCTACCGGAACCACATCGAGATGACCGAGCACGGCGATGTAGTCATCACCCTCACCAAATTCGATGTGACCCGCGTATCCATCCACATTTTTCACCGCAAAGCCAAGCTCGCGGCCGAGTTGCAACACATAGTCGAGCGCTTCTGCACAGCCTGGGCCAAACGGTTGGTCAGGTGCTGTCTGCTCCCCGCCAACCGAGTTGATCCGCAAAACCCCCTGTGTTTTCTCGATGATCTGTTCGCTGTTTTCATCAATCCACTTTGCAAACATCCTATGCAGCTCCTCTCTCCGTTTTGTATGATTTCAAAAAAGTCTAGCGCTTCGTCCACACCTGATGATTCACCAGGGAGAGCGGATGCTCGCCGCGCAGAACGAGAAGCGCGTTTTCGACCGCGATCTCCGCCATCTTCGTCCGCGTCTCAAGCGTTGCGCTGCCGAGATGCGGGGCGAGCACCACGTTTGGCAGAGCGAGCAGATCGGGATGAACGATCGGCTCCTGTTCGAAGACGTCGAGCCCTGCCCCGGCGATCTCACCATGTTGCAACGCCTCGACCAGCTCGCTCTCCTGCACGACGGAGCCCCTCGCCGTGTTGATCAGATAGGCTGTCCGCTTCATCTTCCGAAATTCCGCGCGGCCGAACATGTGATGCGACTCTGGTGTGTAGGGCATGTGCAAGGAGACGAAGTCGGACGTTGCTAACAGCCGCTCCAGCTCGACATAGGTCAGCCCGTGCTCGCGCTCGATCGCTTGGTCAAGCTGGCGGCGATTGTGGTAGCAGACGTTCAGCTCAAATGCGCGCGCCCGCTTGGCCACCGCAAGGCCGATGC
This sequence comes from Tumebacillus lipolyticus, assembly GCF_042682745.1. NCBI lineage: Bacteria > Bacillati > Bacillota > Bacilli > Caryophanales > Alicyclobacillaceae > Tumebacillus > Tumebacillus lipolyticus. Next base: position 507,891 of record NZ_JBHUIO010000002.1, read on the forward strand.
GACCGCAACCGACGATGCCGATCGTCTTCCCCGCAAGCTCGGTGCCGAGCAGCATCTGCGGTTCCCAGCCCTGCCAGCGCCCCTCGCGAACAAATCGATCCGCTTCGACGATGCGGCGCGAGACGGCCATCAGCAGCGCCCAAGCGATCTCTGCGGTCGCGTTGGTGAGCACCCCGGGCGTGTTGGTGACTGGGATGTTCAGCTCCGTCGCGGCGGCGATGTCGATGTTGTCAAAGCCGACCGCATAGTTGCTGATCACCTGCGGCCTCGCACTCGCGAGCAGGTCGCGGTCGATTCGATCGGCCAAGGTGCAGATCAGCGCGTCGTGCTCGGGAAGCAGCCTGTGCAGTTCCTCCTGCGTCGGCTGACGCTCCGCCGAGAACACGGTGACCTCACAGTGCTCGAACAGCTTTTTCATACCCGCCTCTGGCAAAGCGCGGGTGACGAGAACGCGCGGTCGCCTGTTCATCTGCTCACCCCCGGTCTGTCGAAGCCCGCTCGATGATCGAATGCGGCAGGCGGACGGTGTAGTCGTCGATCGGCTCATCGTTCAGCAGTTTGGTCAACAGCCGCATCGAGACGGCGCCAAGATCATAGGTGGGCTGAGCGACAGTCGTCAAATCGGGTCGCACCATCTTCGACAGGCGCGTATTGTCAAACCCGATCAGGAGCACATCGTCAGGCGCGTTCCCACCCCGATCGCGGATCGCATTCAAGTAGCTGAGTGCGAGCTCGTCCGAAGCGGCGACAACCGCTTCGGCGCGGTGCCCCGCCTGCAGAAAGCGGTCGACAGTGTCCAGACCTCCTTCATACTTCATATCGGGAGCGTGTAAGATCAAGGTGTCCTGCAAAGGCTGGCCCGCCGCAGACAGCGCTCGCTCGTACCCGCTTCGGCGCTCCATCGTCACCCGGTGCGAGGTAGGACCGCCGATAAAAGCGATCGAGGAGATTCCTTTGCTCAAGAAAAACTGAGCTGCATCAAAAGCGGCCGACTCATTGTCGATCGAGACGGACGGAATGCGACCTTCCGGATCTTCGGTCGCGCAGAGCACGACGGGCAGCTGCGCTTGCTCAAATGTCTTGACGATCTCTTTGGTGATCTGCTCCGAGATGAAGATCAGACCATCGACCTGCTTTTCCCACATCGTCCCGATCAGGTCGATCTCGCGCTCTTCTCTCGCGTCTGAGTTGGTGAGAATAATATGGTATTGATACATGGTTGCAATATCTTCTATGCCCCGCAGCACTTCCGCATGAAAGAGGTCGGAGACGTCGGGCAGGATGACGCCGATCGTCTTCGTCCGCTTGCTGGCCAGCCCGCGGGCGACAGCGTTCGGTCGATAGGCGAGCTTTTCGATCGCCGCTTGAACCTTCGCTTTCGTCTCGTCCTTTACGACTGCCGTACCGTTTAAAACGCGGGAAACGGTCGCCATCGAGACGCCCGCTTCTCGTGCTACATCGTAGATCGTCTTGTTCACGGGAAACTCCCCTTTTATCAGTGCAAATATAGCCTCATTTTACCATACGGCCGCTCAATTTCGAAACAGAATGCGCTCGAAGCCCGCATGAAAAACTAAGCGGCGGTAACTGCCCGCTCCTTCGCCGCGCACAACCGCCCGCTTACCACGACCCGCTTTCAGCCGCTCGTTCAGCCTTCGGTCGGGCGTGTGATCAGTTCTTGTCCCGACTCAAGCGCCCCTCGAATCTTCTGGAGCATGTAGCCGATCCCCTTGCATCCTTGCAGCGGTGTGTGATAGATTCGTGTCTCTCCCATGATCGCAGGAACGATCTCCGCATATTTTCTGCCCCCGAGGATCGTGATGTCCTCATATGCATCAATCCCCTTTTCCCACACCTGCCGTTGAAACCCATTTAGATCGATGTTCCGCAATGGGCGCTGTGTTGAAAAGCGCACATCATAATTTTCTGGCACGAGATCGCTCGGTCGAAGAAAGCCGTGTTTCGCCGAGAGAATCACCCAATCATCGCCAAAAAAAGTTTTCGCGTAGGACTGACAAAGCTGATGGAATGTGCCGAGATAGGCTCGTTCCGCCTCCACTGGACCTTCCGTATCGGGATGACGATCCCAAAGCTTTTTCGCGCCGCAAGGAATGATGCACAGACGTTTCACAGCGCAGCACCTCCATGGATCAGATTGGTGATGAGTATAGCACATCTCGCACTTCTGCAAGTAGACACCGCCACAAAAGTATGCTTGTGAACGAATCAGGAGGTGCTTTTCAGATGGCTTACAAAGGGCAAAAATTTAACAGCTACAGTTTCGAAACCAAGAAAAAGGCGATCGAGATGTTGTTGTGCGGCATGACCAAACAGGAGGTGGCCGATACGCTTGGGATCTACGATCTCGACCGTTTAAAGGTATGGATGCGCAAATATCGCGAGGAGGGCGAGGTCGGACTGCTCGATCGCCGTTCGTCTGCGCACAGGAAACGAGCGATCGGCGTTCAGCGCATCGAGCGAGCAGAGCTCAAGCGCGACATCATCGAAAAGTGTATCGAGTTGCTCAAGCGAGAGGGCATGCGATAGTGAGATTTGCTCTCGCTTTCTTGATCAGAATCGTGCGCGCAGTCGCGCCTGTGTACCGCCGATGAGCGAAACGGAGCTCCGTTCGTAAGCGGTGGTCTCTTTTTGAAAAAAACGGACGCCTGCGTTTCGCAGGCGTCCATCGTATCAGCTGATTCGTTTACAGCCATGCAGATCTCATCAGGCTGACGGTGCGGGCGACTCGTTGACAACATCCTGTTTCTCGTTGAGAATCCGGCTGAGCAGAAGCAGAACGATCACCGCGATCAGCGACATGAACAGACCTGCGATCACAAAAGTACCACCGATGCCGATCAAGCTGGACAACCAGGCTCCTAGTGCCGGAGCGAGCAACATCGAGAGGGCGGTGGTCGCAGTCGAAACACCGGACACCCGAGCGATCAGATGTTTGGGCGTCTCCTTCTGGATGATGAAGGAGAACGGAATCATCGCTGCGGCCGAAAAGATGCCGAAGAAAAGGAAATAGAGAAACCACATCCACAGCCCTACGGTGATCACTTTCAGGCCGCCAAGCCCGATCACCACGTCGAGGAGGCCGCAGATGAGCGCCAGTGTGATCAGCATGTGCAGAGGTTTTTTATGCCATCTTGGGATCGAGCCCATCAGCAGTGCACCCACGACAGAGCCGATGCCAAGCGCTGAGACGAGATAGCCGAACGCATGCTCGCCGAGCCCGACGTCTTTCGTCCAGATGACGAGCATTCCATCATAGAGCAGGACGATGAACATGCCGATCGTCATCAGGATGATCGAAACGGACAGGATGCGCTTCGACTTCACGTGCACGATCCCTGCGGCGAACTGCTTCCAAAAGTGTTGACCGCGCTCCGACTCGTTCGCTTCGCTTTTCAGCGGAGGCAAAAATGCCAAAAAGAGAGCGGACAGGAGCAAGAAACCGATTTCCACCAAAAACACTTGCCGCGCTCCGATCAGCGGGATCAGTGCGCCGCCGAGCATCGGAGCGCCAATCTGCGTGAGGTACATCGACATCTGCCCGAGCGAGATCGCCTGGGGCAACAGATCGTCGCTGACCAGCGAGCGAATCGCCGACATCCGCGCCGGATTGTATAGCGTAGCGACACATGCGCGCAGAAAGACGAGCGCTAACATCAGATACAGGTTGGGCACGAAAAACAAGCCCAAGATGACCACAGCCCTGATCAACACGCAAGTGACCATCAGCATTCGCCGTGGCAGTCGGTCCGCCCAAACGGCCACGACCGGACCGATGAAAATCCAAGGCAAAGCGAGCACGATCATCATCGAGGCGATCTCCGTCGCCCCCATGCCCCATTCGTAGGCGATGACGACCGCGAGGGCGGTCATATCAAGCCAGTTGGCCGAATCGGAGAACAGCGAGCCGATAAACAGGTTGCGAAAGGAACGCTGCTTGACCGGTGCAAACATCGATTGTTTCTGTCCCATCTCTTTTCCTCCCAGCGATTGTTCGTTACAGCGTCACTCTCTTTCGCTGATTCCATCGGCCGTTCTGCTGCCGTGAAAGAGAGTCTGATGGCTCGGGCAGGCTGCCGGTCGGCAGGTGCCGGCAGAACGTTCGTTGGCAGCCAACGCGTTCAACGGTCAACCGAAGTTCGTACCCGATGCCATCTGGCAAAATCGTTTGCTGTTTTCCAAGGTCCAAGAAATAGTTGAGTATGTCTTCGATGTTGCTTGGATCAAGGCTCGTAAATAAAATCAATAAATTAAGTTTAATCCGTTTCGCCTTACTTTGGCAATACCCGACAGAATTTTCTGCATCGCGCTGAAAAAAAAAACCACGTGCTCTACCGTCCTGTAGAGCACATGGTTTTTCGTTTAAGGTAGCGTTGTAAGTCTCTCTGCGATTCGATTCATCAGCGAAGCCATCTCCGCACGAGTCGTTCCGGCGAGCGGACGGAAATAACCACCCTCGTATCCGCTCAAGATGCCTTCCTGTTTCATCGCCAAGATCGCCTCAAAGGACCAGCCGTCGGTGACGTCGACAAATGGTGCACCTACGCTCGGCTGTGTTTCAATCTTGAGCAAGCGAGCCAGCATCGACGCCATCTCCTGACGCGACACATTTTGCTCAGGGGCGAACAGGTTGTATTCCAACCCTGAAATAAAACCTGCCTGTTTGGCGATGTCGATATGGCGCTTCGCCCAGTGGTTGGCAGGTACGTCGCGAAAGCCTGCACTCGGTGCCGACTGCTCTTCCAGACCTAACGCCTTCACCAAGATCACAGCCGCTTGAGCCCGCGTCAGTGGTTTTTCAGGCGAGAACTTCAGCGGTGCAGTTCCGACCATCCAGCCTTTGTCGAGCATTGCGAGAATATCATTCCCGGCCCAGTGGTTTTCCGTATCTTCAAAGTAGCGACCGTTCAACCAGCGCGAGTAATAGTCCCACGTCCCATCCGCCTCTTGGGTCAAACTCCAAGAACCGGTGCCCTTCAGTTGATATTTCTCGACCAAGCGCAACTTCTCTTTGATCGACGTTTCGTTCTCAAACCAAAGTGTGTACGTCCCCGCCGTAAAGCGAGTGGAGCCGATGACCAGCACCTCATCGGTCGGTTTGACTGTAAATGTCGCTTTCGCCGACTTGGTCGCAGCATCGTACACGACGCGCCCACCATATTTCGCCAGCAGCTCTGGCACGCGCGAGTTGGATACCCCCGCGCCGTTCATCGTGCCGTCCGATTTCCAGACGCGACCGAAAAAGGGAATGCCCAACACGATCTTATTGCGCGGAACGCCTTGATCCAACGCGTATTGAATCGAGCCTTTCACAAACGAATCGCTGGCGACAGGACCTGCTGTCGTATCGCCCGAATAGTTTTCGTCATAGGCCATGACCATCAAATAATCGCTGTAATCGGACAATTTTTTGTAGTCGTAGGAACCGTGCCAGCCGATCTGAAATCCGCGTGGGTTGGCGGCAACCGCCACCGACACCTCTTTCTGCGCCGGAAGTTTTGCCCGCAACAGCCGCACCAGATCCACATAGTTTGCGCGATCTGCCTCGTTCAGATTTTCAAGATCGACATTGACGCCGTCCAAATTGTACTTCTGCATCGCGTCTGCCAGCTGTGTCGCGAGTTGTTCGCGATTCTGCAACGCTTTGCGTCCGAGTTCCCGATCCCAATGGTTGCTCAAAAAGGGAACGACTTTGACCCCCCGCTTGTGCATCTCCGTGATAAAGGAGGTGGACAGCTTGGTCGTTAACTTCAATGTCCCATCCGTGTTTAGATTAAAGAAATCGGGAGACACTACATGAAGTGAATTTTTGGTTCGATCGACCGAATCCACATATGTCGATGTGCTTCCAAAGTAAAGATAGGACATGTTAAACTTGCCCTCGGCAGCTTGTGTGGAAACTCCCGGTACGAGCATTGCGGCGGTCACCAACCCGATAATGGTACGTTTTAACCACATGCGCACAACCCTTCCCTCGCTTCCCCTCGTAATCTAGTCATTCACCCACTAGTTTACAAGTAGAGGAAGGGCAGGGACAAGGCACAGATATTCCCTTTTTTCTTCGCGTGCGTTACTCTGCGTCGATTACTCTCATTTCTGGCTGTTGAGCAAAGTAATTGTCCTTATACCCGTTCGACGTCCCGATCATGACAACTCGGTCCGCTTCCCCGATCTCTCCGCTCGCTTTCAACTTCTTCACCGCTTCCCAGACGACTGCAGACGAACTTTCCACATACAGCCCGCGGCGTGCTAGCTCCGCTTGTCCACGCAGCGCTTCGCCTCCGTTTACATCGATCGCTCGTCCACCCGATTCTTTCAGCGTATGCACCGATTGATAGGTGACGGTCGTCCCGCCGATCGACTCGGTGTTCGCATGATCTCCAGAAAAATGATCGCGATAATCTTCCCCACTCAACACGCGGGACAAGCGACCAAACGGTTCGACCGCATACATGCGCGGAACGGTTTGAATCCACCCTGCCGCTTGTGCCTCTTTAAGCCCCTGCCAAATGCCCCAGAGCAAATCCCCTCTCGAAGTCGGGACAACTACTGCGGACAGGCCTGCCCCAGCGAATGATTCTGCCAACTCATGGCCGCACGTCTTGTACCCTTGCACGCCAAATGGATTGCTGCCTGTCGGTGGATCGAGATAGTTGGTCGCCGGATACCAGCCTTGCTCCTCTACCATCTTTCTCATATAGGACCAACGCTTGAGCGAATCGTGTGCCGCGACAAGCTCCGCCCCGGTCGAACGCACCGCTTGCCCCCAGATCGGATTCATCTGGACCGTCGTGATCACCACGCAGTTCAGGCCTGCTGCCGCCGCGTAGGCGGCGAGCGATGCACCCGCATTTCCACTCGATGCGGCGACCACCGTCGTGCAGCCGATCTCTTTGGCGCGAGCGACGACCAGCGCGCTCATCCTGTCCTTGTGCGATCCTGTCGGGTTCTGCCCTTCATTTTTCAGCCAGAGACTGCCGACCTCCACTTCTGCTGCGAAATCGGGCAGGTCGACCAAAGGTGTGTCCCCTTCGCCCAAGGTCGGATACGTGCGATAGGGCAACCTGTCGGCAAAGCGCCTCATCCCCCGAACTTTTGGATCGACGCTCCACGCCGCGTCCGCCGCATAATCGATCTTCAGCGAGGCTGGAAATCCTTGCGCCAGACAGGATGGGCAACCTGCCGTGTAATCGCCCCACTCATACTCCGCCCCACAGCGAAGGCACGACAGCGATCTGGCCAACTCGTTTTGTACGAACATCCTCTTCCACTCCTTCCAATCTGTCCGATGCGAGCAAGCACGCTCTGAGCGACTTCTCATTGCTTTCACCATATCACAGCGGCAACACAAGTCCAAGACAAAAGCTCGCCCGTGGTTGCCTGTACGTTACAAGAGTCGTCTCATGTAAATACACTGATAAAAACGCATGCAAAGGAAGGGAAGCACATGGAGGAAATGATCAGTCAGCCAAAGGAAGGGACCACCCTTGACCCATGGCTGATTCAGCCATGGGGTGACGTGGAAGGCGATGTGCCGACCGTCCCGCCCGAGCTGGAAGCGATGGCCTATGAAGTGATCAAAGAGTACGACATGTCGGTCAGCGAACTGTTGCTCATCACGACGAAACCGGATAAGGGCGGCGCCATCTGGAAGATCCAGACCAACCACGGTCCGCGCAGCTTAAAAGTGCTTCACCGCACACCAGCTCGCAGCCTGTTCAGCGTTGGTGCCCAACAATATCTGGTGGAAAAAGGGGCGCGGGTTCCCGCCTTGATCCCAGACAGGCGGGGCGAGCTATCAGTCGAGCGCGGCGGCAAGCTCTGGATCGTCACCGATTGGATCGAACCGCTGACCCCAGCAGCCAAAGTCGATCTCACTGGCGCTCAGCAACTCTGTTTCGGACTGGGTGAATTTCATAAGCATTCGCAAGGATACACGCCACCAAAAGGCGCGGTGAACGCCACCCGCCTCCATCGCTATCCGATGTCCTATTACAAAATACTGAACAAGCTCGACTGGTTCCGCCACATCGCCACCCTCTACTCCGATCTACCTGCCAGTCAGAAACTGCTCTCGCTGATCAGCAAATATGAGCAACAGGCGCGTAATGCGATGTACACGTTGGAACAATCCCCCTACAAGGAATTGGTGCAACGCGGTGAAGCAACATGGGGGTTCGCCCATCAAGACTACGGGTGGTCGAACGGTCAGGTCGGCCCCGACGGTCAGATTTGGATCATCGACCTGGACGGCGTCGCTTTCGACTTGCCGATTCGCGACCTGCGCAAACTGATGACTTCTACGATGGAAGATATGGGGCAATGGGATCTGGCGTGGATTCGCGGCATGATCGACGCCTATCATCAATCCAATCCGATCGAGCCGGAACTGATGCAAGTGCTGTTGATCGATATGGCGATGCCCAATGAGTTTTACAAACACGTCAAAGAGGTCGTCTATGCGCCAGAGCTATTTTTGACCGCCGAGACGGAAGCGATGCTCGATCGCATGGAAGCGACAGATGCAACCAAATGGCCTGCCCTGCAAGAGCTCGGCGCACAGATCCTCGAAGCTCCGGCCGACTGGGTGCCCTCGCTCAAGGCGCATCTCGTACCAGCTTCCAACCAAAGCCTCGCGCTCGACACGACCGGGGTCGTCTCCCCCGAGCTCGCACCGGAGATCGCACCAGGGATCGCACCGAGGATCGCACCGAGGATCGCACCAGGGATCGCACCAGGGATCGCACCGGGGATCGCACCGGGGATCGCACCGGGGATCGCACCGGGGATCGCACCGGGGATCGCTTACGAAGACGCACCGTCGATCACACCGGAACAGCCGCTTGTCGCAGCTGAGGAACTCAAGTCGTTCGACAATCTGATCACCAGCATTCCCGCAGCTACCAACTCTGTACTGCCGAACTACCAAGAGTGGGTCGATAACTTGCGCGAACAGATTCTCGCGATGCGAAAAACGCCGACGCCAGCTTCCATTCCTTCTTTTCCAACAAAGGCGCCCGCCGCGAAGAAACCTTCCGCTTCCAGAAGGTCGTCCGCATCGGAAAGGACTTTCTCATCCGACTGGAATCACAAGGAGCCAGAGAGCAAGAGCATCGTGGAACGAGCGCAGGAAATTCTTAACAACACCAGTTTGAACTTGGAGTTGAATACGATTCCGCAGGTCGGACAGTTGTCGCCCTACACCCAGGAACTGCTCAACAAGATCATCGTCAAACGAAAGGAGAGACGGCGTACGTGAAAATATTAATGATCTGCACCGAAAAGCTCCCCGTCCCGCCCGTGCGGGGGGGAGCGATTCAAACCTATATCGCAGGGATCGCCCCTGAGCTTTCCCTTCAGCACGACATCACCATCCTCGGCATCACCGACCCTAGCCTACCCAACTCGGAGCGACTGGGCAGAATTCAGTTTGAACGGGTGCCAGGCAAACAGTTCGACCTGTACGCGGAGAATGTGGCTGGCTTTTTGCAAGGCAAGCATTACGATCTGATCCACGTGTTCAACCGCCCCCGTCTGATCGGGCCGGTGCGCCAAATGGCTCCACGCTCCCGCATCGTGCTCTCGATGCACAACGATATGTTTACACCAGACAAGATCTCTCCGGAGGACGCACAGACTGCGATCAATGAGGTCGAGCGCATCGTGACCGTCTCCGACTATGTCGGAAACGCCATCGCCGCACTCTACCCGAGCGCGCAGCCGAAGCTGCGCACCATTTACTCCGGCGTCGATCTCGGGCGTTACGCAAAAACGTCAGAGGCGAACGCCATTCGTCATCAACTGCGAAGCGAGCACGGCATTTCTGACAAAAAAGTGATTCTGTTCGTCGGACGGCTCTCTCCCAAAAAAGGGGCGGACATTCTCGTTCGCTCCATGCAACAGGTGGCGCAGCGTCACTCCGATGCAGCGCTCGTGATCGTCGGCGGCAAATGGTATAGCGACAACGAGATCTCCGACTATGTGGCCTATGTGCGCGCTTTGGCTGCTCGCTCACCCGTCCCGGTCGTCACCACCGGCTACGTCGCAGCCGATCAGGTGCATCATTGGTTTCATGCGGGCGACCTGTTCGTCTGCGCCTCGCAATGGGAGGAGCCGCTCGCTCGCGTTCACTATGAGGCGATGGCGGCCGAACTTCCGATCGTCACCACCGCTCGCGGCGGGAATCCGGAAGTGATCTCCCTCGGGCAGAACGGCCTGCTGATCGAGACGCCGGAAGACCCGAACGCTTTTGGTGAGAAAATCTCAATGTTGCTCTCCGATACTGGGAAGATGAGGATGATGGGGCAACAAGGGCGAAAGTTGGCCGAACAGCGATTTGGCTTTTCACGGGTGATTCGCGAGATCCTTGAGGTTTGGCGATGAGACGAAAGCGAGTGCTCGTCACCGGATGCGCAGGCTTTATCGGCTCCTCGCTCTGTGAACGATTGCTCAGAGAGGGAATTGAAGTGTACGGAATCGACATGTTCGTCCCCAACTATGACCGCTGGATCAAGGAGCGAAACCTCTCTTCGCTCCTTCTCCACCCCCAGTTCCACTTTTTCGAAAGCGACCTGCGCCACCTGTCCTTCTCCGAACTTTTGCTCCGCGTCGATGAAGTGTTTCATCAAGCGGCGCTGCCAGGAGTCCGCACTTCATGGGGCGGTCAGTTTCAGCAATATGTCGATCACAACATTTTGGTCACCCAAGCGCTGCTCGAAGCGGCCAAAAATTCGAACGTCCAAAAGATCGTCTACGCTTCCTCCTCTTCTGTCTATGGCGGCATGGAGGGCCCGACAGACGAGACGCGCCCGCCACATCCGATCTCCCCGTACGGGGTGACCAAACTGTCTGCCGAACAGCTTTGCCAACTGTATGCCAAAGTGTTCGGGGTTCCAGTCGTCTCCTTGCGCTACTTTACCGTCTTCGGTCCACGACAGCGGCCGGATATGGCCATTCACAAGTTCATTAAGCAGATTCTGACCGGCAATCCGATTCAAATCTACGGAGATGGGGAGCAATCGCGAGACTTCACCTTTGTAGACGATGCGGTGACCGCCAACCTGCTGGCAGCTGCTTCCCCCAGCGCAGGCGAGGTTTTCAACATCGGTGGCATCTCCCGTCTCACCGTCAACGAGTTGATCTCCCTGATCGAAAAACATGCTGGCAAGCGAGCTCACCTGCAGACACTGCCCGAGCAGCCAGGCGATCCGAAACACACGTTTGCAGACATCACAAAGGCCAAAACCACTCTCGGCTACAACCCGCAATTCGATGTGGAACGAGGCGTTCACCTGCAGATCGAACAGGTGCGCTCGCTCTACAACCTCTGAACAGCAGCGCCCTGCTCCCCCGCGGAGAGGGCGCTGCTGTTTCTGCTTTTGGATCGCATCCTGCTCGCACGCTCCGCTCTCTTGAGCCTGTCCATCAGGAGCGATCGCACAAGCCTAGCAAGCCCCCTCATGTCAGAGGGGGCTTGCTAGGGCTGATGATCATTCTTCCGATCGGGCAACTGCACTTGGGAGTGATCCCCAAGCATGCAGATGATTCGCTCCGCTTCCTTGCCGCTGTGCAGTCTGGTCGCCCGTCCGAACACGCTCTGCTCGATCTTCATCTCCACCCCGCAGATGGAGGCGCCCTCAAGGCAGATGCTATCCTCGATCATGCAGGATTGGAGCATCACGCCATCTTGGACCGACACGTGCGGGCCGACCACCACATCTTTGAGCTGGCAGCCATCTCCGATTAACACCGGACCTCTGATCGTGCAGTTCTCCACCTTCGAATCTTTGCCGATGATCACCCGACTGCCCTGCATTTCATCGAGCATCCAACGATTTGCTAAAATCCAGCGCTCTAAAGTTCCGACATCCGAATACGGTTTGTTTGTGATCGAGAAGGAGACCGAGCGGCCGGAAGCGATCAACTTTTGAATCGCATCGGTGATCTCGTACTCCCCCCTTGCGGACGGTTTCAGCTCGGTGATCGCCTGAAAGATGCTCGGCTGAAACACGTACGCTCCGATGACGGCAAGATCGCTTTTCGGGCGCTTCGGCTTTTCGACCAGCGAGAGGATCTTATGATCCCGAATATCTGCGATCCCATAGTCGCTCGGATTCTCCACGCGCGCAAGCATGATCGCCCCATCGTGGCCTTGAAACGCTGAGCTCAGCGTCTGCAAATCCTCATAGATCAGGTTGTCACCGAGCAGCAACACGAACGGCTCTTTCCCGAGAAACTGCTGTGCAGTCTGCACAGCATGGGCGATGCCGAGCGGTTTTGTCTGCGGGATGATCTCGATTCGGCATTGCGTGTCATAGCGAGTCAGATATTCGCTGATCGCCAGCTGCTGCGGGTTGACCACCACGCCGATCTCAACAATCCCCAACCCGCGAAGCTTTTCGATGCAATACTCAAGGATCGGCCGATTGGCGACTGGGAGCAGCGTCTTCGGGGTGGTATGCGAAAATGGATGCATCCGCGTCCCTCGCCCCGCACAAAGAATTAAGCCTTTCATTCGGATCGCCTCTCCCCAACGCACGCATAGGCAAAGCCACTTGCGCGCAACTTGTCGCCGTCAAGCGCATTGCGACCGTCCAAGATCCAACGACCGCGCATCCGCTTGCGCACCTTTGACCAATCGAGGTCGAGAAACTCCGGCCACTCGGTGACCAAAAGCACCGCATCCGCTCCGTCGATCGCCCCGTATGCATCTGTCGCCATTTTTACTTGGGGGTGAATTTGCCGCACCGCCTCCATGCCTTGAGGGTCGAAAGCGCTTACCTCTGCCCCGCGCTCCTGCAGCATCTCGATCATCGCAAGCGCTGGCGCTTCCCGAATGTCGTCAGTCCCAGGCTTGAAGGTCAACCCGAGCAGGGCGATTCGCTTGCCGGAAAAAGGGCCGATCGCCGTTTCTACCTTCTGCAAAAACCAGGGCGCTTGGGTCTGATTGATCGAGGTCACCGCATCTAACAGCTGGAGCGGCACCCCCTGTTGTTTGCCAAGATGGATCAGCGCTCGCACATCTTTGGGAAAACAAGATCCTCCATAGCCGATTCCTGCGCGCAAGAACTGCGGACCGATTCGAGAATCCAATCCCATTCCGCGAGCCACTTTGCTGATCGAGCTTCCCGTCTTTTCACAGAGGCGAGCGAGCTCGTTGACAAACGATATTTTGAGCGCCAAGAAGGCGTTGGATGCGTATTTGATCATCTCCGCATCGCGAACGCTCGTGTACAGCATGACCGTCCGCACACCTTGGTACAGCTCTGTCATCATGGCTCGTGCCTTGTCCGATTCGCAGCCGATCACCACGCGGTCCGGGTGCAAAGCGTCGTGAAGCGCCTTTCCTTCCCGCAAAAACTCTGGATTGGACACGACATCAAACGGGATGACCACACCTCGCTTGGCAAGCTCTGCTTCGAGGATCGCTCGCACTCGATCGCCCGTTCCGACCGGAACTGTGCTCTTGCTGACCACTACCTTGTAGCGATCGAGATGGCGACCGATCTGCCGCACAGCCTCCTCGATATAGCTCAAATCGGCCGATCCGTCCGATTGCGAGGGCGTGCCGACTGTGAGGAAGAGGATCTCGCTTTCTGTCACCGCCTTGGGCAGGTCGGTGGTAAAGGTCAGGCTGCCTTGCGTGATCAACGACCCCATCAGCGCTTCCAACCCTTCTTCATAAAAAGGCAATCGTCCGCTGTTTAGCATCGCCACCTTCTGCTGATCGACGTCCACGCCGATCACCCGATGTCCCATCGATGCTAGTGTGGCGCAGGTCGTCGCGCCAACATATCCTGTACCGATAACCGATACGTGCATAAACCTCCCTGCTTTCTCAGATAGAATTGGTTCTTATATCCTATGAACCGATCAATTTTGTGGAGACGGTGTAAAAGTACAACCGCGATCAGAGTCCGCGCATCACCTGCACAAAGGTGGGATCTGGCAGTTGGTAATCTGCCGGATAGGAACTGCCGAGCTGCGCGAGCCATGCGGGGGAAGTTGCTTGTTGTAGCGAAGCGCTGCGAAATTGCGCCTGTCGCATCTGAACAGCTTTCCCTTGCAGGATCTCTTGGTACAACCTCATCGTCCGCACGCGCATCGTCTCCAGCGACCACTGCTGACTCCCCCAGGCCTTTGCGGTCGCACCGATTCGCTCACAGCCCGCTCGATCCGCAAGAGCGTGCATGATCGAGTTGCACAGCGCTGCGCTGTCTGCAGGTGGCGTGAGATAACCGGTCGCTCCTGGGCGAATCATTTCTGGAATCCCCCCTACCTCCGAGGCGATCACCGTCCTGCCAGCCACTTGCGCTTCCATGATCGAGTACGGACAGTTTTCCTGCAGGCTCGGCAGCACGCAGAGATCGGCAAGTTGGAGCAATGCTGGCACATCGCTTCGATCGCCGAGCAGCTCAACATCCTCTTGCAAGCCGAGCTGACCGATCTGCATTTCGATCTCTTTGCGCCCCGCGCCCTCGCCGATCAGCCAGCAGACCCAGCCTCCCCGACGAGCTTTTAGTTCGGCGAGCGCGTCGAGCAGATGAATATGTCCTTTCAGCCGATCCAGACGAGCGACAACTGCGATCACTTGCTTCCCATGCGGCTTGCGCTGTTCGGTCGGTCGACCCATCGCTGCCCAAAACGTTCTGATGTCCATCCCGTTTGGAATGACGCGCAGACCTTTTTCCGAAACGGACAGGTCGCGCAGGAAGATATCTTTCATCCATTTCGAGGGGAGAATGGCGAGATCTGCTGAGGCGATGCCGATCGACTCTTGTGCGAGCGAAAAGCGGTGATGAGCCGAGTGGGGCTCTCGGATGACCCCCTGTTGCAGCAATTCGAAGGAATAATAACCGTGAATGGTTGCGATCAGCGGCGCTTGCGGAGGTTTGATTCTTGAGAGGACGCGTGTGGAGATCACATCTTGCGTGTGAAACAGATCATAGCGAGAGATATCGAGCGCAGCTGCTGCCGCTTCAAACAAATAGCGCTGCATTTCCATCCGCAAGATGCCAGGATCGAGCGCAGGTAACAACCGATCATAGTGAGAAGCGAGATGTTCGGCAATCGCCTGTTGAGCTGGCTTTTTTTCAAAGCGTGTTCCCTGACCGATCAGGTAGTAATGCTTCCCATCCGGATGTTGAGTTAGCACATCTACCTCGTGGCCACGCGCCTCGACAATTTTTTTTAGCTGATTGACATACGTCCAAAGTCCCCCTGTATTGGGCAGTGCAAAATAGGAGGCGAGCAGTATTTTCATCCTTGCCCTCCTTTCATCAGCGGAATCACCGAATGAATCGCAGCTCGCACGAATGGCTTGCGAGTCAAAAGGAAGTGAACGAGCGCCTCTTTTTCCTCAGGAGTAACCGCCCATTCCTCCGGAACATCAGATTGGATCGCGTCGGCGATCTGACAGTCTGGAAGCGCTTCTAAGCGGGCGATCGCCTCTTCAAACATCTGTTTTTCGTCCACGAAGCTTACGAGGCGCTGGTAGAGTTCTCCCCAATAAGGCTGTACCCGCTCCGCATTTGCGTTCAGCGTTTTTACCGTCCACCCCGCACCACAAAAGCAGCTTCCGTGGTCGATCATGCGCAACTGCCAAACCTCTCCTTTTTCAATCAGCAGATTGCGGTTGCTCGCATAGCGATCATTGTTGTTGATCCAATAATCGAATGCGATCATCAGCGGCACAAGATCCAAATTGACACACCGCGCCACCTTTTCCATCGTCGTGCAGAGCGTGTGTTCCACCAGATACCGACTGCCATAATGCGGACCTGCTTGCAGTTGAAACTCTGCGAACTGTGGAAGGTCGATCAACTCTTCTGGTAGATATACCTTCTCGCTCTTGACGATCGGCAGACCGAGCGATGATCCGAGTCGATAGGCCCACCACTCGTTGGGCAAGATCCGCAGCCCTTGCGGATTGGACAAAAACTTAACCACATACGAAAGTCCATCGTCACACTCAAAGATCTGCGGACGGCAATATCCGGTGCTCGTCGGTCCGAGATAGCGAACGGCTGTTACCCCATCTGCCGACCCCCTTCCCTCTGTCTCGATAGATTACCTCATCGTATGCGCCAGCCGCTTGCACAGGCACGTACAAGAGCGCATCGCGCAAAGAAAAAGCGTGCTCCCCGTCACGCTCGTCCGCAACGGAAAACACGCTGTATAGGATTGCCGATGATACGAACCGATGGGCAGACCGACCGCAGGTGGGCCGTTCGCTCCGATCGCTGAGCAGCACCGACAAAATCCCAGTTGATTTGATAATAGAATATAGAGTTAATAAATAAATGTCAATGGTATAAATGAACCGAATGCACATCAAATGCCCATCAATGCCTCACTTCACCTCGTGGATCATCGCGACAACCTGACGCAAAACGCACCTGCCCCTGCGCTCTCCTCCACGTGCCTCAGACCGTTCACGACCCTCTCAAGTGGATCTAACACATATGGTTTCTATCTGCTTTTGATCGGGATCGCCATCGAAATGATACGTTTGCACTTGGTAGCAGCCAAGCTGTGCAGAATCCAAAAAAAGCGTGCCCCCGCTGAATGGGACACGCTTTTTGACCAACCGCTTGCGCGATTGGTAATTCTATTGAAATGTACCGTTTGAGGACACACCTATTATTATCAAACACTGACAACACTGTCAAGAGAATTTCAAGAATCACTTGCGAGGTTGTGCGCACGCTGTCTTAAAATCAGAATCTGGGGCATAAGAATGGGACAAGGAGGCATTACAGGATGAAAAAATGGCTTTTCGCGTGGGTGATCATCACCGCATACCTGATCACCAACTTAACCATTCGGCAGCCGGCCGTGCAACCGCACTTGGTCGCGACGATGCTGCTTGGTTTTTTCTTCTTCTTGATCTTCAGATTTCGTGGGGTTTACGGGGTTGCTTTGGCGGTCACGGCGATCGTGCTGCTCGCGGCGATCCTGCACCAGATTCGTCAGCCACCAGGAGTTTCGGTCGTCGATGCCGCCCTGCTGACACGCCTTGCGCTCGACATCGTGACGATCCTCGGCGGCGGCGGTCTCGGCTATTGGGTGCTGCGATCCTATCAAAAACTGTATCGAGGACGGCCAAAATGAAGCACGCCCTGCCGCAGTCCCTTCTGCAGTAAGGCGTGCTTGATATGTATCCAGCCCTCAAACCACCCGGTCGAGCAACTCGACTGTGGCTTGAAGAGCAAAGTTAACAAACTCGTGTCGAATTATCGAAATGATTTGTCGAACCCTGTCGTTCTAGGAACGACTATATCATGATATCAAAATTTAACTCAAACATGCGAACAACCGTACAAAGCAAATATCCCCTCGATGCTCAACTATGATTAAAAATACGCTCTTTCACCTATAGTTCCCAATTTAAGGATACACATAGAATCGCTGGTATTGATCTACACTATTTTCACCTTTGGTACTTGGATGCAAGGTGGAGGTGTGCGGATGAATCGAACCCTGCCCGTCGGATGTCTCACGATCAGCTTCACCCTATTTGCCCTCTTCGGCTGTGGCAACCAGCAAGCGCAAGAACATGCTGATGCACTCCTACCTGTCAGCTCCTATCAGGTGGCGACTCGCGATATCCCGGAGACTGTTCTCCTTCCAGGTCGCATCGTCTCAGCAGACGAGGTCACCGTCTCTGCCACCATGCCAGGACAGTTGCAACAGGTGTACGCACAGGTCGGGGAGCCTGTTGCCGCCGGACAACTGCTCGCCACTTTGAACAGCCAAGCGACAGAAACTGCCCTGCAAGAAGCGCAAAAAACATTGCGAGCGCTCGAACAACAGATGTCAGAGCTCAGATCGTTCGGCGCAACCGCCAATTCGGGAGTGCACATCGACAGGTTAAAACGGCAGATCGAGCTGCAGATTCGGCAACTGACATCTGCGATCGCTGCGGGAGAAACACCCACGCCAGAGAAACTGTCTACCGCAAGCGAAAAACTGCTTCTACTCCAAAAAGAGCTGGTGCGCATGGAGACCGAGTCGGCTCTGATCAGCTCTTTGCTTCCGCTTCGCACTTCTCTGCTGCAAGGGCTCCAACTACAAGTGGCACAGGCGAATCGAACGGTGCAAGCGGCACAAGCGCAGGTAGACGCTTCCCGCATTCGCTCACCGATCAACGGCATACTGCTCACCAACAGCGCAGCCCCCGGCAGCTCGACACTTCCTGGCGCTCCACTGTTTCAAGTCGGCCAAGTCGAACGGTTAGAACTTGAACTGCTCGTCGATCCGAACATCGTGACCCGTCTGACTCCTGGACAGCAAACGACGGTGCAGATCGGGTCCCTGCCTGCGACCACAACAAAGCTATCATCCGTCTCTCCTGCCCTCCAACCGCAAGCAAAATCGTTTACAGCTCGCGCCCCGATCTCGAATGAAAACGGACTGTTCAAGCCGGGCATGATCGGACAAGCGGTGATCAGCCTCGCCTCCCATGCTGGCGTGAACGCAGTGCCAAAAGCTGCGATCCTGACCGATCAGGCGGGTAGCTATGTGCTCAGAATCATCGAGGGCAAAGCGACCGCAACGCGGATCACCTGTGGCTATGATGATGGCACATGGGTTGAAATTCGATCTGGCTTGCAGCGAGGAGATCAGGTTGTGCATCAGGGCATCGAGCGCGTACAACCTGGTGCAGAGGTCAAAGTCGTCCAGAGGGAGCGCGGGCGATGAAGCTTTCTGAGCTGT
This sequence comes from Tumebacillus lipolyticus, assembly GCF_042682745.1. Taxonomy (NCBI): domain Bacteria; kingdom Bacillati; phylum Bacillota; class Bacilli; order Caryophanales; family Alicyclobacillaceae; genus Tumebacillus; species Tumebacillus lipolyticus. The sequence goes on from NZ_JBHUIO010000002.1 coordinate 526,626, forward strand.
CGGTCAAACGCCCGGTCGCCGCCACGATGATCATCATCGCTCTCGTGCTGTTGGGCGGGGTCTCGTTGTTCAAACTTCCGGTCGAACTGTTTCCACGCATGACGTTTCCACTGGCTGGCGTCACCGTGCAAAGTCAAGGCACAGCACCTGAGGTGCTCGAACAGATGGTCACACGGCCGCTTGAAGAAGTGCTCGGAACTGCCAACAATGTGAAAAATGTTTCCTCTGTCACCCGCAGCGGCGGAGTCATGGTGCTCGTCGAGTTCGACTGGGGCACAGACATGGATTTTGCCACCCTCCAGATGCGGGAGAAGATCGACTTCATCCGCAATCAATTGCCCAAGGAAATTGAACAGCCGATCGTCTTGCGCTTCGATCCAAACATGTTGCCGACCATCCAATTGGGTCTGACCGGCGGGCGTGATCTGACCGAACTCAATTCGATCGCCGAGACGATTCGCAGCCGAATCGAGCGCGTCGAAGGGGTGGCTGCCGTTCAGATCAGCGGCGGGGCTGAGCGCACGATCAATCTGACGGTCGATCCGAACGCCCTCTTTGAACGCGGTCTGACTCTGATCGAACTGAGTCAACTGCTCGCTTCGGAAAACCTCACCCTGTCCGGCGGAGCGGTACGCGAGTCTGAGCGAGATCTCTCGATCGTCATTCGCGGGGAATTTACCAGTTTGGAAGCGCTGCGCAATGTACCGCTCACCTCCAAGCAGGGCAACCGCTTTCATCTGCGCGATGTCGCCTCGATCGAAGAATCGGTCAACGAAGCGAGCAGTTTGTCGCGCATGAACGGCAAGCCGAGCATTTCGCTGTCGATTCGAAAACTGTCTGAAGCAAACACCGTTCAGGTCTCAAGCGGCGTGCAATCTGTGCTCACCGACCTGAAGCGAGCGCTGCCTGACAGCGTGCAGCTGGTATCGCTCTTCGACCAGGCTGTCTTTATCAAACAATCGATTCGAACACTGACTCGCGACATGTTGGTCGGTGCAGTTTTTGCGGCGCTGATCCTGTACTTTTTTCTCCGCAGTTGGAGAAGTACGCTGGTCATCGCGCTATCGATCCCCATCTCGATCATCGCCACTTTCGTCATGGTCTATTTTGCCGGCCAGTCGGTCAACATGTTGACGATGGGTGGATTGGCGCTCGGTGTCGGGGCGATGGTCGATACGGCGGTGGTGATCTTGGAGAACATTTACCGCCATCGTCAACTCGGTCGTTCGCTTTATGATTCGGTGCTCGAAGGTTCGAGCGAAGTCAGTTTGGCTGTGACAGCTGCCGCTTTTGCCTCGGTGGTCGTGTTCGCCCCGATCATCTTCGTCTCTGGACTTGCAGCACAGCTGATTCGCCCACTGGCGCTCACCGTCACGTTTTCCCATCTGGCCTCGCTGTTTAGCGCCCTGTTGCTCGTGCCGATGTTCGCCTACTATTTTCTGCGCAAAGACGAACCTGCTCAAAAATTTCCGATCTCCACTTCGGCCGAGCATGAAGCCGATTCGATGCGCTTAGACCGTCTAGGACGCCTTTACTTGCGACTTTTGAGCTGGGCGGTCGATCATCGCAAGACGGTGCTTTTTACAAGCCTCGGGCTGGTGTTGCTGTCTGCAGTCGCCTACCCTGTGCTCGGCAAAGAGTTTTTGCCCAAAGGTGACCAAGGCGCGATCGCTGTCAACCTCAGCTTGCCGGCTGGCTCACCGCTAGAGCGAACAGGCCAAACGGTGAGCGCCGCTGAAGCTTCGATTCGTAAGCTTCCCGAAGTGGAGACGATCTTCGTCACCATCGGTGGCGGAACGATGTACAGTCAGGGCACTGGTATCCAATCGCACAAAGCGACGTTGAACATTCAATTGATCGACCGTTCAAAACGCCTGCGCAGCACCGTTGCTGTCGCCGATGAACTGCGCACCAAACTGCGGCAGATCCCGGAGGCGACGACCTATGTGCAGGTGGCTGGCGATCAATTTGGCGGTGGGACGGGCCGCCCTATCCAGATCAGACTGCGCGGAGAGGACGACCAACAGCTGCGCAAGCTGGCAGCTCATACTGCTGAGCAGATCATGAAGGTCGAGGGCGTTCGAGAAGCATCCGCAGAGCGCGAGCAGCTGGTCGATGAAGTGCAGATCATCGTCAATCGTGAGGCGGCCCTCTCTTACGGACTGACCAGCTCACAGGTTGCCCAGATGATCAATCTCTCCACACAGTCGCAGACGATCACTTCCTATCGCGCGCAGAGCGAAGAGATCGATGTCCGTCTGCAGATTCCAGCTGAGATGAGAGCATCGGTCGAACGTCTCAAGCAGTTGCCGATCTCTTCCCCGCTCGGCACAACGGTCATGCTCGGCTCGATCGCAGAGATCAAGATCGACAAAGGGCCGTCTGGCATCTCTCGCTTCAACAACCAGCGAGAGGTCACCGTCGAAGCCGATTTTGTCGGACGTGACCTCGGACATGTGATGGATGACATCAGAGATCGGCTGGACAAACACCTTGAGCTGCCGGCAGGTTATGCGATCGATTATGGCGGCGAGTCGGAACAGATGAACGATGCTTTTCAAAAGTTGGAAGGTGCGCTCCTGCTCGCGATCGTGCTCGTCTACATGGTGATGGCAGCTCAGTTCGAGTCTTTTTTCCACCCGTTCGTCATCATGTTTTCCGTTCCGGTCACCAGTGTTGGCGTGGTGTTCGGCCTGCTGGTCACCGGGCGTTCGCTCGGGGTTGGCGCCTATATCGGGCTGATCGTGCTGGTCGGAATCGTCGTCAACAACGCGATCATCCTGATCGACTATATCAACCGTCTGCGCCGTCGCGGTCTCGACCGCTTCCAAGCGGTGCTGCGCGCAGCTCCCGTTCGCCTGCGTCCCATCCTGATGACGGCTGGCGCTACGGTGCTCGGCGTCCTCCCTGCCACGCTCGGTTTCGGGGAGGGGGCGGAAATTCAAGCGCCGCTCGCGACGGTGATTCTGTTCGGCCTCACCTTTTCCACCCTGATCACGCTGGTGTTGATCCCGGTGGTCTATCTCGCGCTCGACTTATGGCTGGAACGATTGAAAGCTCGGAGGTGATCGAAAAGATGGCCCGCCGTCTTCGTCAATATGTCTGCTCGCTCTTGCTGCTCCTGTTTCCCGCCCAATCGGCAGGGGCGAGCGCGCCGCTCCCGCTCGACCGACCGATCGAATATGTGGCAATCGGCGATTCGATCACCGCTGGATGGGGCACGCCGCTGATCGATGGCGCCCGCTTAAACGGTTATGCCCCCCTGCTGCACCGCCAGATGCAAGCGCACGGCCGGGCGACGATGCACAATCTCGGCATTGCTGGCCTGACGAGCGGACAGTTTCTCTTTTTGCTGGCCCATTGGCCGGAAGCGGTTGAGCAGCTTCGTCGAGCCGACCTGATCACCCTTTCCATCGGGGGCAATGACATCATCTGGACGGAGCACCAAAAGCCTGGCGACGTGATGGCGATGCGAGCCGCGCTGACCAAATACAGGTCGAACATTCAAAAAATCCTCTCCGCCTTCCGAAAGGTCAATCAGCGGGCGCGACTGTTTGTGCTGGAAGTGTACAACCCATTTGAGCAGCAGGACCCGCGACATCGCCTGTTCAACGAGTGGATCACCTGGGTCAACGAATCGATCCTAGCGGTGGCGACCCAATATGATGCGACGGTCGTCCCCGTCGCCAGCCTGTTTGCCACTCATGAAAAGGAATATGTCAATCTCGCCAACCACGATATTCATCCAAATCCGCTCGGACATCAGATGATCGCAAAACAGATCGCGCATCAGCTGTTCGGCAGGTTTACGCCGCTCCTCGTCACACCCGATCAGCAGCCCAACCTGCTCTGGAACGGCAACGCGCGCAACCTGCCCACTCGGCTGATCTGGGAAAACAGCACGATCTACATCAGCCTTCCACAGCTGAAAGCGATCGATCAGGATGCACGGCGAACACTGCGCACTCGCGTCGGTGCAAACGCTGTCCGGATCGATGGAATGCGCATCCCCTTACCATCTCCGGTCCTCCTGCTCGACGGAACGCTCTACCTGCCGCTGCGCCCGATCCTCGAATCGATCGGTGCCAAAGTCTATTGGGTGCCAGACAGCTTGACGCTTTCTGTGTTCAGCAAATAAAAAAAAGGAGGCGGATGCCTCCTTCGCTGAAGCTTACACTTTTACTGGCGCGCTCAACAAACCTAAGTACAAGCACAGCTCCAAGTGCAGATCGTGCGCTTTTTCTTGCCCGGGGAAATCGATCACCGCACGGCGTCCACTGCTGCCTGTCAACTCCTTCAGCTCGCGGATGGTGCCCGGTCCGAGATCTTTGTGATGCAAAGTGTCTCCCGCAGCGAAAGCGACCGATCCGTATTTGGCCAGCGCGCTCTTCATGCGCTCGCTGGCTGGAGCGGAGACAGCTTTCGGCGCATTGCTCGTGGCAGCAGGCTGCCCTGTTGCTGAAGCGATCGCCACTCTTTTTGAACGTGGCAACAGCCCTGTCTCGAACAGGAACGGCGAGGGCTCTGCGCGATGTCCATGGTAGCGAAGCGGTGCGGAAAGCGTAAGATAACGCTTGGCCCGAGTCATGCCGACATAGAAGAGGCGGCGCTCCTCCTCGACGGCTGCCGACAGCTTGTCCCCTTCCGCTTGCAGCGCTTTCGGATGCGGCAACATATCTGCTACCAGCCCGATGCAATACACATGCAGAAATTCTAACCCTTTCGACTTGTGCATGGTCATCAGTTGGATTCCCTCGCCTTTGCTCCGCGATTGTCGCACCTTCTCCTTGACCTCTTCGACGTGCTGCAAAAAGTCGTGCAAGCTAGCATGTCCGATCACCGCCTGTTCGAGCTCGTCCAGCGGCTCGCCGATCAGCTTGGGATCATTGCCCGTCTTGGCGGCAAACTCCTCCAGATAGCGGTCATAGCCGATCTCCTTGCGGATTTTGTGCAACGCTCGCGCTGGCGATAGCAGGCGCAGGGAGATCAAGTCTTGGATCAGCTGCTCCACCTTGGTGCGCTGATAGGGCTCCAGACTCTCGATCTGCGCGAGCGCTTCTAAGTAGGTGATGTTCTGCTGGCGGCGCAGCGAGTGCATCTGATCAACCAGTCGATCCATATAGAGATAGCGTTTCGGTCGGTTGAGGATCTGGACGATCCCATCGAGATCATCAGGCTGATAGGCGAGCTTAAAGTAGGTGAGCACATCGCGCACCTGCCAGCGACCGTAAAAGTCGCCGTCCGCATCGTGCAGGGTGAAAGGCAGACCACGCTGCACCAAGCCGTCGATCATCGCTCGCACCTGGATATTCGTCCGGTAGAGGATGGCGATCTCTCTCGCATCCAGCTCAGGGTCGGCCGCCAGCAGTTCAGATACTTGGGCCAAGATCTGCTCCGCCTCGTCCTTCTCCCCGTCCGCTCGCAACAGCTGTGGGCGCTCTCCCGTGTTGCCGGTGCCTCGGATCAGCTTGCTCTGGCGCAATCGATTGTGCAAAATCAGCCGGGAAGCGGAGTCGATCACCTGATCTGTCGAGCGATAGTTTACCGCCAAGATCACTTTTTTCGCACCGGGAAAGGTCGCTTCAAAGTCGAGCAAGAACTCGACCCGCGAGCCGCGAAACCGATAGATCGATTGGTCATCATCCCCGACGATGCACAGGTTGCCGTGTCCTGCAAGCATCTTGATCACTTCATATTGGGCGAGGTTGGTATCCTGAAACTCGTCGACGAGAATGCAGGAGTACCGTCGTTGGTAATGTTCGCGCACCTCGCGGTTCTGCTTGAGCATCTCGTAAGCAGAGACGAGGATGTCATCATAGTCCCAGCGACCTTCCTGCTGCTTGACCCGCTCATAGCCAGCATACAGATCGCGAAACTGCTGATTTTCAGGCTTGGTGACTTTGATCCTCGCCGGGAGGATCAAATTGTTTTTGCAGAGCCCGATTTTCGAGAGGGCGTCTGCCACCTGCTCATCATCGCCATCTTCCCCAAGCTCCCGCAGCAGCGCTTTGATGATCGTGCGCTGCTCACTCTCTGCCAACAGCGCCGGCAGTTGCCCGCCGTTTTGCTGCATCAACATCCGCATGAACACAGAGTGAAACGTACCGATCTCAGCCGCCCTGATGTTCTGCTGGCCGATGCCAGGCATCGCCGCCAAGCGATTCTGCATCTCAGCGGCAGCCGCGCGGGTGAACGTGACGATCAGCATCTTGGCTGCTGACACCCGTTCCACTTGCATCAGATAGGCAGCTCGACAGGTTAAAACGGTCGTCTTCCCGCTGCCAGGCCCTGCAAACACGACGAGAGGCCCTGCCGTGTGGCAGACCGCCTCTCGCTGTTCATCGTTCAACTCTATGCCGATTTGGCCAAGTTGCGCCAAAAAATCCGATTGGTTCATCCGTTCAACCTCCTAGCGATTTCAAGAGGTCTCTTGCTCCTCATCGCCTGAGCCAACCATCTGAGAAACGGGCTCCCAGCGCTCGATAAAGTCCTTCATGTCGGGAATCAATCGCCTCAGTTCACGCTTTTCCATGAGCAGTTCGCGAATGGAAGCGATGTCCTGCGCATCAAACAGCTCCATCGCATGGCTCGGCAATTGATTATAGCGAATTTCCCACAGGGTGACAATTTGACGCAAGCGGTCAAATCGCGCTTCCAGATGATCAGTCGGTCTCCACATCACTCAGGCTGTTCCGAACCGAGCTACTCGCTCTCGCTCCACTTGGTGACGAACGAAGCCAGGTCATCCGCCAGCGCCCCGACGCGCTTGCGCTCGCCCATCAGCGATTCGATCCCTGCCAGATCTTCCGAGTTGAAAAGAGTCAACACTTCGTTCGGAATCGCTTGATTGCGCTCTTGCAGCGCTGCGCTGAGCAGAGAGAGGTGCTGCAAAGCTGCTGCCACCAGCTGAGGGGTCGGTACGCTCGCCAACTCGTCCAACTTTTGGGTCATCAACGTCTGTTCTGTTTTCAACTCTTCCACTTTCTCTTCCTCCAAGTTCGTATCAAGATTCGAAGCGACTGCAACTTCCCGTTCGACGAGCAGACATTCGACCACATCGCCGTTCACGGTGAAGCGCGGATCGTACTCCGGATAAAAGATCTGATATTGATGAGTATCTTGCTCCTCACCGAGGAGCGCGAGCAGACTGCTGAGCTCTCCGCGGCGCTGACCTCGCTCGACCATCAGCCTGGCGAGGTGATCATTGACAGGCTCCCATTCGGTCAGGAGCCATTCGCCCCCATCCATGCGCACAAATCGCGGGTCGCAGTCGAGATCGACGCGCGACATCAGCTCCCCACGGCCGCGTCCGGTCACCTTTTGCAGATAGCGCAGAATATCGCCAAGCTTTTGCGGCTGGCCCGTCTCGGTCAAATACTGATAGGAGAGGTTTTGCAGATCATCTCCCACCGCATGGCGCAGCATATATTTATCCTCAGCGACCGAGGTAAACGCACCGTTTGTCGCTTGCAACGAAGCTCTTACGCGGGCTGAGATCGACTCGCGAGCTTGATCCGGCCCTGCCCAATCGGATAGGACCGCCTCCACCAACCCTTCCTCTGTCAGCGGGCATGGTGCGCAGTGTAACACTCGCTTCAAAAAACCTTCCAAGCTGTAGCGCAACGCCCCAGATCCTTGCTGCAACATGCTGCTTTCATCCCCTTTACTTTCAAAAAAAACTGCCGCTACTCTTCTTAAAAAGAGTTCGACAGCATATAGTCAATTCCTGTCTTGCTGCAAAAAGGTCCGCAGCAATTTTATTTTTCCGCGGCATCGCCCACACCCGAATCGATCGAGGTCGATCTTGCGCTTGCGCTGATACTCTTGCCCACAAGCTGTGCAAACATATTCATAGCGAGTCTTGACCTCGCGCCTGAGCCCGGTGTCCGGACAGTAGCGCGACCCGCCGACCCGCGCCAGCAACTCTTGAAAGTCTCGATCTTGATGGCGATATCCGCGCTTCTGCAGATGCAGATGATAATGGCAAAGCTCGTGTTTGATCGTACCGATCATCGACTCCAAGCCATGCTTTCGATAATGGTGCGGATTGATCTCGATGTTATGAGTTCGCAAGAGGTATCGTCCCCCAGTCGTCCTCAGCCGAGCATTGAATGAGATATGATGCAAAAATGGCAAACCGAAAAACGTTTCTGAGATCTCCTCTGTCAACGATTGCAGTTGTTGCTCCTCCATCCGCTCCGTCGCCTCCACCGTTTACTCGTCGTTCGGGTCGACATGGACGATGTGCTCAGGCTGCAAAGGAAGATCGCGCAAACGAGTCTTTAAAAAGGTGGGGTACACGCGAAGATCAGGCAGCTCTTCGAACCGAAACCATCTATAGATCAAAGGGTGTTCGACTTCGATCCCTCTGTGCTCCACATCTTTGCGGAAGATCGGCAGCGTCCGATCAGCAGTCAGCAGATAATAGAAAGCCACTTCATGGTATTGGTGCTCACTGTGATCAAAGTAGTTTTCCACCACCCACAAAAGACGCTCGACCTGCGCCTGAATGCCGATCTCCTCTTCCATCTCGCGGACGATCGTCTCGGCAGACCGCTCCATCAGCTCAATTCTCCCGCCAGGCAATGCCCAAAAATCGTCTCGTTCCAGCCGGTGCAACAGCACGTATCCCTCATCGATAAACACTCCAGCCGCGCGATGATTGAATCGGGCAATCCCTCGATCGAACGTGATCATCATCTGATAACTCCCCCTTCAAAAGACAGTATTCCTACTCTATCCAATATCAGGTTGGTTTGCAAGCGAAAGAAAAGGCGAGGCGATCGCCGCTTCTGCTCGTCACATCTTTAATTTTCCGATCGCTGATCGCTGTCCGGTTCCGCTTTTCAAGATAAAAAGCTCCTTCCCGCTTCAACGGAAAGGAGCTTCGAGACCGATCCAAATTGTGATCGCCGTATAGGCGAGATAGAGCAGCCCGTATTGCAATCGCTTTCGATTCGGAGTATCGGGTATGCCGACTGTCATCGCGATCAAAAAGCCGCCGATCAGACCGCCGATATGTGCCCAGTTGTTCACGTTGGGCATGATGAAACCGAAGATCAGGTTGATCGCCAACAGCGCGTAAACTGAAGTCCCGATCGTCATCGAAAACGCTTTCCGATTGAACTGCCCAAAGGCGAGGAGAGCGCCAAACAGACCGAACACAGCGCCAGAAGCACCAAGTGAGCTGTTTCCGGCGAATGCGACTGAGAGCAAACTTCCGGCGATCCCCGCCAGCACGTAGATGACCAGAAAGCGCGAGACACCAAAGATGCGCTCCGCGATGCTTCCAAAAAAATAAAGCGTCACCATGTTGAACATGATGTGCGTGATCTCATAGTGCAAAAAGACGGAGGTGAGCAGTCGCCACCATTCTCCCATCCGAACCAATTCAGGGATGAGGAGACCAAAGCCCAGCACTTGCTCTGTGTATTGCAGCCCGATCATCCAGATCAAAACGGTCAGCCCGATGATGCTGAAGACTGTCGGCGTCTTTCGGTTGCCCTTTAACGATTCTGTCACCTGCACGCGCTTCTCCAGCGACCTCGCAAGCAACAACTGCTGCCACGCTTCTGCGGAGCGGGTGATCATCTGATCGCTCGGCTCTTCTTCTGAAAACTTTTTGATCAGCGGCGTCAGATGTTCCAATTGAATATTTTCGACTGCCGGTCCCCACGGCATCGGTCCTACCACACCGCGCATCAAGTCGACGCCGACCGCAACCGCCCCTGTGCTCTTGGTCATGCCCGCATACACGCCAGCGAGTGCGATCGCATTCATGTTCTCGTCGGAGCGCCAATGGGAGAAGACGAACAGCGTCAGGGAGTACATCTTGCGCACCCCGTTTTGTTGCTTGGCTTGGCGGAGGTAAAGCGCCTCTTGCATCAACATTTTTTCGATCTGGTCGGTCCCGATCCGGTCGACCGGGAGCAAGCGCACGACCTGTGCTGTGTTCCAACGCCGTCGCACCAGCACGATCGGTTGAACCTCTTCTTGGCTAAGCGTTTCTTGCCCCGCTTGGGAAACTTGTGGCAAAATAGAAAAATCATCGTGTTCGATCAGCTGCTCTGCCAACTGATACAGCAGAGTCGTCTGTCGTTGTACCGCTTGTTCTGAACTTTCCACGCTCCCGTTTACCCCCTGAAAGGATGTGTCCTGCATGAATATATTCGCCATTGGCGACCTGCATCTCTCTTTTGCCAATCCGAAGCCGATGAACATCTTCGGCGAGCTTTGGAACGATCATCCGGAGAAGATCCGGACCGCTTGGGAAGCGACAGTTGCACCTGAAGACCTCGTGTTGATCCCTGGCGACATCTCATGGGCGATGCAACTGGAAGAAGCGAAGCAAGATCTTGATTATATCGCATCACTTCCTGGCACGAAGGTGATGATCCGCGGCAACCACGACTATTGGTGGTCATCGATCTCAAAAATTCGCAAAAGCGTCGATCCTTCGATTCACGTCTTACAAAATGACTCGATCACCATCGGAGATGTGACGATCGCCGGAGTTCGAGGTTGGGATTGCCCCGGCGGATACAAGTTCGATGAACATGATCGAAAAGTGTATGAACGGGAAGTCGTGCGCTTGCAGATGTCGCTCGACCATGCGATGAACCAAAAGGCTCGTCAGCTGATCGTCATGCTCCACTACCCGCCGACCAATGAGAAGCATCATGCGTCCGGCTTTCTGGAAATGCTGACCCGCTATCCGGTCGACAAGGTCGTCTACGGCCACCTTCATGGAAAGGAAGGTCATCGTCATGCGCTAGAAGGCGTGCATCACGGGATCGAATTTCACCTGACAGCCTGTGATTACCTCAACTTCGCCCCGCTCAAGCTCACGTCATCGAAAGCGTGAGCAGCGGGGCTTCTCCATGCTTGCGCTCAAAGCTGTGAAAGCTTGGCGATCACAGCGCGGGCCTCTTCAACCATCGTCGAGATCACCCGTTCGACAGGCAGGATCTCGGTGATCAATCCGCAGCCTTGCCCGCTGTACGCATACCCGTCTTCGAGCCGCCCTTCGAGCACAGCCAGTCGATTTTTCTCCCCTTTGATGTACGGATAGAGAGACTCAGGTGTCGGGCCCGTCTTTTCAAAACGCAGCACTTCCTCGATGTACTCCCCTTTTAGCACGCGCGTCACATGACCGATGCTTCGCTCGATCATCGTCGTATCTTCGCCCTGGGCAGCTACGATCGCCCGCTTGTAGCGATCATGAGCTGGTGACTCCTCAGTGGCGACCAACCGAGTGCCCAGCTGCACACCTGCCGCACCGAGTGCGAGCGCAGCAGCCAATCCTCGCCCGTCGACAATGCCGCCCGCTGCGATCACCGGGATCTGGACGGCGCTCACCGCCTGTGGAACCAAAGCGAACGTCGTCAGCTCTGCTGGGCCGTTGTGCCCGCCCGCTTCCGTTCCTTCTGCGATCAGAATATCAGCGCCTGCCTGCTCCGCCTTCGCAGCGTGCATCGCCGTCGAGACGACGACCATCACCGGCAGTCCTGCTTCTTTAAATACGGGAATAAACGGCCGCGGGTTCCCTGCGGAGATCGAAACGCCGCTGATCTGATCTTTGTATTTTAAGATCATCTCAACCCGTTCGCGAGGGTCGCTATGTTCACCGATCGGCAGATTGATACCAAACGGTCGATCGGTCTGCTCACATGCAATCTGAATCTGAAGTTCAAAATCGGCAAGCGACCGGCCGGCAGAACCCACTTGGCCGAATGCGCCCGCATTTGAAACGGCAGCCGCCAACTTGCCATCACCTATGTACGCCATACCGCCTTCGATGATCGGATATTCGATCCCTAACAATTCGAGCAATCGCTGTTTCATCGACATCTTCCCCTCCTGAATTCCATGATAGCAGAACCTGCAAAAAAAGGATGCCAACGAGCGCATCCTTTCGGTTGATTTCTATAGGTTATCCGCGCATCAGCGAGAATACTTCTGCACGCGCTTCTGACGATTCTTGATAGATGCCGCGCACAGCGGTGGTGATGGTCGAGGCGCCCGGCTTTTTCACGCCGCGCATCGTCATGCACATATGCTCCGCTTCCACGATGACCGCAACGCCGTGCGGGTTGAGCTTGTTGACGAGCGTATCGGCAACCGTCGCGGTGATGCGCTCTTGCAATTGCGGCTGGCGAGCAACCGTCTCGACGACGCGCGCCAGTTTCGACAGGCCGGTCACTTGACCGTTGCGCGGGATGTAGGCGACGTGCGCTTTGCCATAGAACGGAACGAGATGATGTTCACACATCGAGAAGAACGGGATGTCCTTGACGATGACCACCTCTTCGTGCATCTCATTAAAGATCGCGGAGAGCTCCTCTTCAGGATTTTTCCCCAATCCTTCAAACACTTCTGCATACATTTTTGCCACGCGCTTCGGGGTGTCGAGCAGACCTTCGCGGTCTGGGTTTTCTCCGACAGCTTCTAAAATCATGCGAACTGCAGCCTGTAATTTATCGTGATCAAATGCCATTGCTGGAACCTCCTAGCGAATATCTTACAATCTGTTGATTGATCATCTATTGCACATAGAGTCATAGAAATGCAATCCCTACTATAAACAAATGGAAGCTCTTTTGTCAAATGGGGTCTGGCGCATTACCCGTCTCTTGGTTCTCTCTCCTTACTTTTCCTCCGCACATCGAAATCATGCTCAGCGATCGAAGAAAAGAGCTTCTCCCTGCACGTCGGGAGAAGCCCTTTTTCTTACAACTGCTGTCAGCTGTCAGTTTTGAGGAGTCGTTCCACCAGAACCGCCCGTTCCGCCGCTTCCCCCATCGCCCGGTTGAGTTGGCTGATTGCCATCATCAGGTGGCTTCGGTTGATCTGGCTTCCCCGGGTCAGGCTTCTGGTCTGGTTTTCCCGGCTCGTTCGGCTCCTTACCCGGTGGCTTCTCCTTCCCATCGTCGTTCGGCTTTTGCGGATCGGTCGGACGTTTTGGTTCATTCGGTTGGTCCGGGTCCTTGCCTGGAACCGACAGTTGGGCAAAGTTCGAATCGGACAGCTTCTCGCTACCCTTCATCACGACGACCGAGTAAAGGTATGTCTTGCCCGGCTTGATCGTCGCATCGGTATAGCCCGGCTTGTTCAGCTCTCCGATGCCGCCAGAGTTGGCTACCGTCCCGTTTTGGTTTTTCTCCGCGCGGAACAGGAAGTACTTCACTCCCTCGACAGCGACCGGCGACCAGGAGAGCACCGCTTTGTTGCCCTCCAGTTTGACCGACAGATCGCTTACGATCGCCTTTTCCTTCTCTTGCTCTTCTTTGTTCTTCCCATCGTCCTTGTTCTGCACGTTCGTGTCGAAGCGCAGAGCGGGTCGTCCTTGCAGCCCTTGGGACATCACTTTCGAGAACAGGGCGGCCGGAATTTCCGAGCCTTGACTGCCCAGATAATGCTGTTCATCCGATTGGTCAAATCCCATCCAGCTCACCATCACGTAGCCTGGCGTGTAGCCGGCAAACCATGCATCGCGGTTGCCGCCCGTGTTGCCCATCTCGGTCGTACCCGTCTTGCCGGCCACGTCGCGCCCTGAGATGCGAGCGCTGGTACCCGTTCCTTGTTCCACCGACGCTTTCAGCAGCTTGGTGATCGTTTTTGCCGTATCGCCTTTGATCGCTTGGTGCGTTTTCACGTCGATCGAAGCGAGCTTGTTGCCATCTGCGCTTTGGATCTCGCGAATCGCAAACGGCTCGGTGCGCACGCCGTTGTTCGCAAACGCTGTGTAAGCGCCTGCCATATCGAGCGGCGTCACATCGACGTCGCCGAGCGCCACGCCAAGTCGCTGACCGTCCTCTTTTTTGAGCGGAATGCCAAAGTTTTGCGTCGCATACTTGTAGCCGACATCGACGCCCATGTCGTAGAGCACGGAGACGGTCGGGATGTTCAGCGACCAGATCATCGCTTCGCTCAGCGTCACCTTATCTTTCGGCCACAGTTTCCAGTTGTTCGGCTTGTAGCCGCCGGGGAACTCGGTGCCCGCCTTGTTGTTCAAGATGGAGGCCGGGGTGTAAGCTCCCGTGTCGATCGCCGGCCCGAACGCGATGATCGGCTTGAAGGACGAACCAGGTCTTACTTTCGCCATCGACACCCGGTTGAGCACCGCTTGCGGAGTGTGCTCAAGCTCCGGCTTGTCGCGACCGCCCACCAGCGCCAGCACGCCACCCGTCTCCGGATCGACGATGACAGACGCCGCCTGCGCCCACGTGCCGTCCGCCGCATTTCGCGGGAAGTTGTTCGGATCTGCATACGCTTTTTGAAGCGTGTCTTGCAATTTCGGGTCCAAGTTGGTATACACCTTGACCCCTCCGCGCAAGATCTGCTCCGCTTCGATGCCCAGCTTGTTCGACGCTTCCTCCAACACGTAGTCGAGGTAGTACGGGTACTTGACCTCTTGGTCCATCCCCTTGATGTCGTTGCCCGGCTTTTCCGAGAGGTGCAGCGGCTCTGTCTTCGCCTGATTGTACTGCTCCTCGGTGATGTACTCATACTTGAGCATCTGATCGAGCACGATGTTGCGGCGCTCGATCGAAAGCTCCGGATTGGAGCGAGGGTTGTACGCGCTCGGCGCGTTCGGCAGACCTGCCAACAGGGCGCTCTCCGCCAATGTCAGATCCTGCATGCGATCCCCTTTGTCAAAGTAAACCTCTGCCGCATATTTGATGCCGGTCACGTTGCCCGCGAACGTGATGCGGTTAAAATACATCTCCAAAATATCGTCTTTCGAATAGTTTCGCTCGATCTGTGCCGCGAGCGAAATCTCCTTGACCTTCCGCGTAAACGTCTTCTCGTGCGAAAGGTAGACGTTCTTCGCAAGCTGCTGGGTGATCGTCGAACCACCTTCCGCTTTGGAGCCGGTGATAATATCGCGGTAGACCGCACGACCGACCGCACGGAAATCGATGCCGTTGTGCGTCTTAAAGCGATTGTCCTCAACCGCGACCAATGCGTCCTGCAACGGCTGCGGGATTTCGCTCAGCTTGGCCGGCTCGCCAGCAAACGACTGAAAGGACATGATCTCATTGCCGTCTTTGTCATAGATATACGAGGTCTTGTACTCGATCTCAAGCTTCGATTTATCAAATGTCGGGAGCGCAATGCTGCATCCGATCAAGATCACAGCGATGCCTGTCACCAAAAAGGCGATCAAGATGCTCCTCAAGATTTTCTTCCCCACTACCTATCACCTCTTTTGCACATTCTACTGCACGACACCTTTCTCTACAACACAGTTTCTCGTCCAAGAATCGCAATTTCTGGTACTTCTGCTTACTCCTATTCGCAGAGATGGCTTTTTTTCTGTCCAAATAAAAAGACCTTCCCTATATAAGACGATTCACGCAGGGAAGGGGTTTCACTTGTCGATGTAGATGTAATTTTCAGATTCAAAACGGTCTTGATCAGGCGCTCAGGATATATCCGCCGACCATGATCAGGCTCCCCCCGATCATGATCCGGCTGAGGCTGACACCGTTGGCCAGCTCATTGAAGAAGATCAACCCGAGCACCACCGCCACCAGCGTGTTCGCATTGACGAGCGGAATCAGCTGGGATACGTTGGTCCCCGGGTCGCGAAACGCTCCGGTCACAGCGAGCGTGCCGATCAGCCAGACCGCGCCAGCCAGAGCTCCGATCAGCAGGTTGGACATCACCTGGGGCGATCCGAGCACCACCGTTCCACCGCGCAACCAGGCAAACAGGACCGCCGTGACCGCAACGCCGAGCGCCAACCCGAGCGCGATCAACTCAAGCGGCGCCTTGCTGTATTTGTCGGAGCTCAAATATTTTAACGGGATGCTGTACACCCCGTATGCGAATGCGGCGACGATGCCGGCAATCACCCACGACTTCAATCACACCACCTCAGCGATCTGAGAGATTGGCCTATCTCCTGTCTATATCTATGACGACTGAGGGTTGGACTTTCCCATACCTTCGAACCAATTCTTCGACTGAGATCATCACCCGCTTGAGCGCGAACGCTTTTTCCCGCTTTCGAGAGAGCCGTCTGCCCTCCGGATGACAGATCAAGAGCATCAGTCGCATGTACCACGCTTTAAAACGAAACCAGCCTGTGTCGGGGACGCTCTGAACGGTAAACCCGAGCGGCTCGACCCCGCGATTGAGCAGCGTGACTCCGATCAGCGCTTTGATCCGTTCGCCGCGAGGATGTCTGCGCAGAAACTCCACCAGTTCGGGCAGTGAGCGCTGCGTTTCGCGCAGCACGATCACCCCTCTTCTGTTATCAGACTTCACCCCGTGCAACATCTGCTGCAAGCGCAGATTATAAATGTGTAAAAAGCCAACCCAATCGCCTTCATGTATCTCCTGACCATCTGGCAGTCGGATCACCGGGCCAGCATAGTGCCGAACGCGAATGCGAAAAATATTCTTGCCTCGACGGTCTTCGAAGTCGAATCTGCGCAGCAACCGGTACAGTACATCGCCCCATCCCCACAGGAGCAACTCGATTCGGTTCATCTTTGCATCCCCTCACAGAGCTTCTAAAGTGTGCCTCCCTAGTATGAGCGTCCCATTTCATGTGTATGCTGAAGGAGTAGTTCCCTTGTAAAAACAAAAATCCTCCGGGGAATCAATCCCGGAGGCTTTGTTCGCAGTGTGATTACAGCTTGATTACGTTTGCTGCTTGCGGACCGCGAGCGCCATCGACGATGTCGAAAGATACAGATTGACCTTCTTCGAGGGTCTTGAAACCATCAGTTTGGATAGCGGAGAAGTGTACGAATACATCGCCGCCGTCCTCGCGCTCGATGAAGCCGTAACCTTTTTCAGCGTTAAACCATTTCACTTTTCCTTGCATGGGAATCCTCCTAACGGTACATTAAAGATAAAGGTAAAACTTGTTGTCCTATCTTACCTTTGTGTAATATTTTACCTCGTATGAAATTCGAAGTCAATCTTCCTTCGCGAGATAAAAAATATTTATGATGCAAACAGGAGCGAAATTCCATGAAGAAAAAACGCACAGCCCTCACAAAGATCTATCTGGTCAACGTGGAGGACCCAGACGATTATTATTTCAAGCCGGAAGCAGTTCTCTTTCTCGATGAAAATGGATATTTCACGCTGTACACCACAGACTCGCGACACAATTTCCTGCGCGCGGCCGTGCAAAAATATCCATATCAAGAGCTTGAGGATGGCGTCCATCACCGCAATCATCATCTGCAACTACACGATATCACCCTGCAGTTGGGCGAAGAGTACGATCTTCTGGTCGACGAGATGTTTGCCATGCTGCACACGATCTACAACTGGTCGCCTCGTCAGCACTTCTATCTGGAGAAACATCTGTCTGTCAGCAGCTTACAAAACGGGTTTATCCCGTAAGCATGAGCTCTCCGCGCAAGCGAGAGCCTCTTTATTTTACGCGGGTCATCGCAAAGTCGTAGAGGCGTGGAAACAGGTGGCGCAGCTTGACCGGTATCGCCGCCAACTTCGGCAACAGGTAGAGCGGCTTTTTCTGTACGGCCGCCTTGATCACCGTCTCCGCCACCTCTTCCGTCTTCAAAAAGCCCACCAGCTTCGGTACGCTGTGTCGGTCCGCTCGGTCAAAAAATGGGGTTTCGACCGGCCCTGGATTGATCGTCGACAAGGTGATGCCCGACCCTTTCAACTCATAGCGCAGCGCATCGGAAAACCCCATCAC
This sequence comes from Tumebacillus lipolyticus, assembly GCF_042682745.1. Lineage (NCBI taxonomy): Bacteria > Bacillati > Bacillota > Bacilli > Caryophanales > Alicyclobacillaceae > Tumebacillus > Tumebacillus lipolyticus. The sequence goes on from NZ_JBHUIO010000002.1 coordinate 544,315, forward strand.
CGCGTGCTTGGTCGCAGCGTACACCCCATGTTTCTTGCCCGCCATGAACGAGGCGATCGAAGCGATGTTGATGATGTGCCCGCTGTTGCGCTCTCGCATCGATGGCAGAACCGCGCGCGTCATGCGGACGAGACCGAAGTAGTTGACATCCATCATGCCTTCGACCTCTTCCATCGCGATCTCCTCGGTGGAGACAAACAGCCCATAGCCGGAGTTGTTCAACAGGATATCGATGCGCGAGAAGCGCTTGAGCACATCCTGCACGACGCTCGTCACGTTATCCCCATCGGTCACATCGAGCGAATAATAGGGCGCTTCGATGTTGTAGCGCTGCTTGATCTCAGCAGACAACTCTTGAAGCTTTTCGATCGAGCGAGCAGCCAAGACGGGAATCGCTCCGTGCTTGGCAAATTTGAGCGCCGCTTCTCGTCCGATTCCAGAAGAGGCGCCGGTGATCAGCACAATCTGATTTTGCAACAACAGCATCACTGATCCATGCCCTGTTTCGTCGGGCCGCTCCAGGAGAGCATTCCGCCGTAGAAGTTGATCACATCTTCATAGCCGTTCATCTTCATGTAGCGGGCGACCTGCTGACTGCGGTTGCCGCTGCGACAGACGAGCACATAGCTCTCCTCCTTGCCCAGCTCAGCCAACATGCTCGGAATCGTGTTCATCGGAACGAGCGGCACGCCCGGGATGTGGCCTGCCGTGTATTCATGCGGTTCGCGAACATCGATCAACTTGATCTTCCCCGCTTCGAACTGCGCGATCAGCGCTTGTAACTCAGCAGCATCCACTTGGCGGATGCCATCGATCTCCTTTGCCATCTGCTTTCATCCTCCTTATTACTCTCCAAAAAGATCGCTCGACAAATAGCGCTCCCCCGTGTCAGGTGCGATGCAGAGCACTCGCTTGCCAGCGCCGAGCCGCTTCGCAACCTGTAGGGCGGTATGAACAGCCGCTCCTGCAGACGTTCCGACGAGGATTCCCTCGCTGCGGGCAAGACTGCGAGTCGTCTCCTGCGCATCGCGGTCGCTGATCCGAAAGATCTGATCATATACTTCCCGATTCAAGATCTTCGGCACAAATCCAGGGCTCGTCCCCACGATCTTATGCGGCCCTGGCGGCTCACCCGAGAGGACTGCAGAAGTCTCCGGTTCCACCACGTAGACCTTGAGGCCCGGGATCAGCTCTTTGAGCGTTTCGCCAGTCCCGGTGATCGTCCCTCCCGTCCCAGCTGTCGCCACAAACGCGTCGAGACGTCCACCCATCTGCTTAAAGATCTCCTGCGCGGTCGTTTTGCGATGCACGTCCGGGTTGGCCAAATTCTCAAACTGCATCGGGATGAAGCTGTCTGCGATCTGCGAAGCCAGCTCCTCCGCCCGCTCCACAGCACCGTTCATCCGCTTCGCTCCCGGCGTCAACACCACCTCCGCCCCATAGGCCCGCAGGATGGAGATGCGCTCCTCAGTCGCAGTGTCGGGCATCACCAAGATCGCGCGATACCCTTTTGCTGCCGCGACCATCGCAAGCCCGATCCCCGTGTTGCCACTGGTCGGCTCGATGATCGTCGAGCCGGGCTTCAGCAGACCCTGTCGCTCCGCTTCTGCGATCATATTGTACGCCGCGCGATCTTTCACACTGCGGCTCGGGTTGAACATCTCCAGCTTCACGTAGACGTCCGCCATGTCGGCACCTGCGATGCGCGACAGTTTGACCACCGGCGTCTCACCGATCAACTCGGCGATATTATGTACGATTTTCATCGGCCTCAACTCCTTCGTTCGGCCCCCGATTCCTGATGCTCAATGCGGGTTGTTCACTAATCGTGGCATGTTTTCTCCCACCTGTCAATCGAGCAGGCTGATCGATCAGATGACGCGCTTCGCACCGATGAATCGCGAATGATAATATTGTTCCTCAAGCGTCGAAGTGATCACGCCCGTCTTGTCGTTGAGCGCATGAACGAACTTGCCCTCGCCAACATAGATGCCAAGGTGCGAGGGGCCAGGAGCATAGGTGCTGAAAAAGACGAGGTCGCCCGGCTGCAGCTCTTGCTTCGGAACCGATTCGCCGACGGCGAACTGATCGTAGGAGTTGCGCGGCACCTCCACTCCGTTCACTCGGTAGACGTACTGCGTAAACCCGGAACAGTCAAACCCCTGCGGTGTCGTACCGCCCCATACATACGGAGTTCCGATGAACCGCTCGGCCTCGCGAGCGACGCGAAGCCTGCTCTGCTCCTGCACCTGCTTGGCAGCTTGGGCGAGGTGAATCGAGCGCGAGGTGAGCAGGTTGCGCGGGATCGACAGCTCTTCGGCACGACGGCCGAGCCGCTTCTGTTCGAGCAGCTTCTGATCTTCCGCTCGCAGCTCTTGCAGGCTGATCCCCGTTCCGATCTCGAACATCGAGGATGCTCGCAGACTCTCTGTGCGAAGGTCGAAACCACGCCCTGAGAGATCGAGCTGAACGAGCGGTCGCCCCTCCGCGAGCGCAGTGACGCTGGTCTGCGAACTGGGAAGGACGAGCACCCAAGTGAGGATCATGATCAACCAAGCGGTCACCCATTGCTGTCTCCTGTTCATCATTCGACTCCTTTCGCACGCAAGCTCTGATTCTCTTCCCAAAAGAAAAACCACCCTAGGAAAGAGTGATCTTCTTTGTACATCCTATGTAGGCTTTTCCACCGTTTAGAAACATCATTCACCAAAAGCGCAGGCGATTGCCACCCGGCTCCTGATCTAGTACCCCACTTCGATCGCCGCGTTGACGACGATCACCTCGTCATTGACATCTCCCTTGTCCGGCAAGACGACACCGCTTGAGCAGATCAGACCGCCAGGAACTACTTCGAACGAAACCTGACCGTAGGGAAATGTCGTTTTCACTTTTTCAAGGTCCACCTGCTCTGCCGGAACGGGCACGCCGAGTTTGACTCGCACGATCATCTTGTTGATGTCTCCATCGGGCAGGATTGAGCGAATGCCAGGCATCGAATTGGTTCCGATCGCATTTTTGCATGCGCGAATCGCAGCGACCGTCGCATCCTGTCCATGCAGATCAACACCCATTCCGATCTCAATAAAAACCACGTTCATAACAATTCCCCTCTCTTGGTGTTCTTATCCATTTGATCATAATGAAAAAATCAACTTCGCACAAAAGAGAACATATGTTCTTGCCAAATCGTTCCTCCCATAGTACAATCTAGTTACAGAGACTTTGAAAGGAGTGAAGGTTCATGGCAAATCCCGCATGGTTGAACCAACCCCCCATTCGTTCACATGCTCAAGTTCTTAGTGCGCAGCTCGATCTGCTCGATGTAGATTGGAAAGCTCCTCATCTTGAGCGGGAGGTAGCCGGAGCCTTTGCTCTCTCCTTTTCCCCCAATCTTGTCCGCCATCTGATCAATTCCTTCTCGCGACCTGGCGATCTGGTGCTCGACTGCTTTCTCGGTTCGGGATGCGCCGTGCAGCAATCGCTGATGATGGGACGTGAGGCGTTGGGCATCGATTGCAATCAAGACATGCTCGACAAAGCATTGCGGCGCATCGACGTCTTCGCAGAGGGCAACACCCCCACGCTGCTCTGCGGAGACGCCCGCAAGCTCAGCAGCTATCTCGCCGAAGAGTCGATCGACCTCGTGATCACACAGCCCCCCTATGGAAGCACCTACCGCTTTTCCACCCAGAATCCTGATGATCTTTCCCTGCTCTCCTCCCGCGACTTTCTGACGGCGATCGAACAGGTGGCAGCCGAGCTGTTCACCGTGATGAAGCCAAACGGTATCTGCGCCCTGTTGATCGGTGATGTCAAGGCGCAAGGTCGCATGATGCCCCTCGGTTTTCAGTTCATCCACCGCTTTCTCTCTCGCGGCTTCTCCGTTCTTGACACCTATGATTCCCGCACCCCTCTACACAAGTTGCCCGTCCCGCTCCACAATCATGAATATCTGTTCGTCTTTCAGAAAAAGCAAAAAGCGCCGAAGCACCCCCGCTAAGGCTTACTGAGTCGCCTGTTTGCTGGGTTGCTTCAGCGCCGTTTTCCTTCCTTTTTTATAATGGTCGCAGATCGTTTGCAGTGGGCAGATCTCACATTTAGGACTTCTCGCGCCACAGACGCGTCTGCCGTGCAAGATGAGCGCATGATGCACGAACGTCCACTCCGCTTGGGGGAGCTTTCGCATCAGATCCCGCTCCGTCTGCAACACGTTGGTCGCTTTGGTCATCCCCATTCGATGAGCCAATCTGTCCACATGAGTGTCAACCGCGATGGCAGGTATGCCGAAGGCGGTGCTCAGCACCACATTGGCCGTCTTCCGACCAACCCCTGGCAGCGATACGAGATAGTCATAATCGTTGGGTACTTGTCCTTTCTGTTCGGCGACCAGTCGCTTGCACGTCTCCAAAATGTTTTTCGCTTTGTTTCGAAACAGCCCGATCCGCCGTATCTGCTCCTCCATCTCCGCTTGACTCAAGCGCAGATAATCGTGGGGATGCGGGTACTTTTCAAACAGTCCTGGCGTCACTTCATTGACGAGCTTATCTGTGCATTGTGCAGACAGAATGACTGCGATCAGCAGTTCGAACGGATTGTTGTACAGGAGCTCACAGTGTGCGTCCGGATACATCTCCCGCAGGTGTTCGATCAACACGGGAACATCTGCTTTTTTCATCATCTCATGATCACCCCGCACTACGCATTCGACAAGTGCTCTTCGTTTCCTTTACCAATACTGAGCAAAGAACAGGATGGAAATGCTGATCGAGCATACCGCTTGCAAGCTCAATTCGATCGCCGCGCGATTTTTGCGCACCCAAGCTGGAAGTTCCATCGCTCTCACCTCTTGCCCTCTTTTCCACATTTTATGTATGAGCTCTTCACATGGAACGGCACAAAGGCGGTGTAGCAAAATCAGGGCATCTTTCACTATATCTTTTAAATCGACTTTGTATTATAATAAAAGTGAAGTAAGATATCAAAAAGAAACATCAAGAGAGGGAGGTATTCACGTGGAAACGTTTACAGAGGAGCGCCTTGAAATGCTTCGCAAACAATGGGAAGAGCATCTCCCATCACTCGCTACTTCAGGCGAACCTTTTTATTCGCTCATGAAGTTCGAAGGCGAGAAAAATTTAGGGGAGATTTACGCCTATCCGGGTATTGATTTGCCCTTCGGACGTCAAGCGATGGTCGTCCCGCTCTTTCCGGTCGAAGCGGTCGCTCGTGAATGTGAAGGGGTGGTCCGCAACAGTAACCCCGAATGGCGTGCTGTCGGAATCAGCGAACAGTTTTTGGGAGCGGTGCTCAGCTTGCTCGAGTATCAGGAGCTCAAGCTCGTCATCGGCGTCTCACCGACGAAAAGCATCGTCTGCGATCTCGGTAAGGTGCCCGAGCTGGTTGAAAAAATTCGAGCGGAAGGCTTCAGCGAAGAGCTGTTAGCTCCGATCGTCGATACAGATCCTCAGTAAAAAGCAGGCCGCTCATCAGGCCTGCTTTTCCTATCTGCGAAAGAAGAGCGGTACGCAGCAGATGTCTTCCATCCCCATCACCGCATCAATATAATACTCGATGTGCGGCTCTGGAATCTTTCCTGCCACCCGCTCGCGAAATGCAGCGATCATCCCCTGCTGATCGACCTCGATCACTTTTGACAGCGCAGGGAATTCGGAGTCTGTCGATTGGTTGATCGCCGCGAGCCAGTCGGCTGGCACCTCCCCGCGCTCAGATCGTTCCTCACTCCACAGTTCCCGCGCGAGGGAGCCGATCATCAGCAGATCGTGGGCGAACAATGCGCGAGCCATACCAGATCGCACAGTGAGATCTCGATGGTTCAACACGCCGAGCAGCAACTGCCATCCGTCTTCATCCAGTTCAAACGCGTTGGCCACGCCGACGATCGCGCCAAAGCACTCCGCTTGCGGATGATCGCCCATGCGAGCTGTCGCCTCCAGTCCGACACCCAGCGCGGATAGGAGCTCTTTGCCGCCTTTGTTCTGCATCTCGATCGCCGCCAAGACGGTCGGAAAAAGCAACGGCTGATCGCCTAGCATCACGTTGCCGAGCACCGCCTGCGGAGCTGGCACCATGCGCCCGCTGGCAAACAGCATCGCTTGTTCTTCCCCGCCAAACGACTCCAGATGCTCCGCCAGCCGCTCCCCCTCTTCCTCACCTCTTCCGGCAAACGACCGTCCTAAGGATTCGAGAAAGAGCAACTTGATCTTGTTCGTCTCCTCAGCACTCCAGTCGGGCCATACCGCCTCCCGAGCGCGTTCCAACCACCTTTGCATGTTTGCATCCTCCTCAGCAGTTATCGTTGAAAGAGCCCTAACAGCAGCGCAGTGAGACCACCGGCGATCACCGGGCCGGTCGGCACCCCTTTAAACAATGCCACCCCAAGTATCGTACCGATCATCAGCCCGGTGACGACCAGCGGATTGCCAGACATCAGTGGAATGCCGCGTCCGGCCGCATAAGAAACGAACATCCCCATCGCGATTGCCAGCAGGGCTGCTGGAGAGGTGAAGGTGTGCATCACTTCATTTATGCTGATCTTGCCGCTCGCAAGCGGTGCCAGCACACCGATGGTCAGGATGATCACACCGACGTTCAAGCCATGCTGCTCCAAGCTCGGCAACACTTTTTCCAAGTGTACCAGCCTGATTAACAACAGCACTGCCACCGCGATCGAAACGGTGTGGTTATTTCCAATGATTCCGATTGCAAGCAATATCAATAAGAGCAGATTGGTCAAATCCATACACTTCGACTTCCTTTCTTGATTTCCACTATAATGAAAAGTCTAGCAGAGAGCAAATGCGTATGAGACATACCACTTGGATCATAGAACTGAGAAGACTCCCATTCTTTGCAACGTCTGCCAGTTGGCATCCATTGTCGCCTTTATTGCGAAGTGATAGAATAGTCAGGTCGTAGACGAATGATTTGGAGATGATGTTCAGATGGCGATTACAACCAGATTTCGCGGTGCGTTGAACTCGTATCCGAAGCTGTTATGGTTTCTTGCATTTGGCGCGTTTTTGAACGTTGCCGGGCTATCTTTTATTTGGCCGCTAAACTCGATTTATATCCATGAAGAGTTAGGAAAACCGCTGACCGTCGCCGGGATCGTGCTGCTCTTGCACTCGGCGGGCGCTTCGATCGGCCAGCTGGTCGGTGGTACGCTGTTTGACAAGATCGGAGGGCGTCCGGTGCTCCTGATCGGTCTGTTCGGCTCTGCCGGGCTGATGAGCTTGATCGGTTTCTTCGACTCCTGGCCGCTGTATGTGACGGTGATGGTCCTTTATGGCTTAACAGCATCGCTCGTCTTCCCGGCGATGAACGCCTTGGCTGCCAAGTCATGGCCTGAAGGCGGCAGGAGAGCGTTCAACTTCATCTATGTTGCGAACAACCTCGGCGTTGCTGCCGGTACGGCAATCGGTGGACTGGTTGCCTCCTATTCTTTCAAGCTGGCCTTCTTCTCAGCAGCGATCACATTTTTGCTCTTTGCAATCTTCGTCATCTTTAAGATTCAAGATCGCCCCAGCAAAAAAGAAGCGGATCAGGCTGCACCTGCTGCTCACGCATCCGCACATGAGACGGCCGCAACCAGCGCGCTCGTCGAACCAAAGATTCCGTGGGTGCCAGTCCTCTCTCTGTTTGTTGGGCTGCTCGTCGCTTGGATCGTCTATGTGCAATGGCAAACGTCGATCTCCGTGCATATGCAGGCGAACGGGATCGAACTATCAGCCTACAGCGTGCTTTGGACGCTGAACGGTGCGCTGATCTTCCTCGGTCAGCCACTGCTAGCATTTGCGATCAAATACTTCCGCAGCTTGGCCTCCCAGATGTATCTTGGCACTGCCTTGTTCTTGCTCTGCTTCGCCCTGCTGTTAACTGCGGATCACTACCTGATCTACGTCGCAGGTATGGTGATCCTCACTTTCGGTGAAATGTTGCTCTGGCCAGGCATTCCAGCAGCTGTCTCCCAGCTCTCCCCGCCGTCCCGAGCAGGCTTTTTACAAGGTGTGATCGGCAGTGGCGCGACTGCTGGCCGGATGCTCGGCCCCCTGCTCGGCGGGTTGCTCTATGACAACACCTCGTTCTTCAACTTGCTGCTGGTGATGGTCATCCTGCTCGCGCTGCCAACTTTGTGCTTCACCATCTATTCTCGAACGAGCAAACGAAAAGAACGGACCTGATGGTCCGTTCTTCTTATTTTCCAGATTATTTTCCGGAGATCGAAAGCGAGTTGATCTTTAACGACGGCGATCCACATGCACCTCGACCGGAGCCTTGGAAACGCAAGTCGTTCCCAATCGCCTCTACATTTTGTAAAACGGAGAGGATATTACCCGACACGGTGATCTGATCGACCGGGCGGACGACCTTGCCATCCTCGATCAGATGACCGAGCGCCGAGAGCGAGAAGTTGCCGGAGACCATGTCGGAGCCAGCGTGCATCCCTTGCAATTCGATGATCAGAATACCGCGCTTGGTACCTGCGATCAGCTCATCGAGCGACCGATCGCCCGGCTCGATGTACAGGTTGTTCGGCGAGATCGTCAGATCGCCGCGATAGCCCGCTTTAAACCCGTTGCCGGTCGGTTCGACCCCCGCTTTTTTCGCGCTCTTCAGATGATGTAAGAACGTGACCAACTGCCCGTCCTTGATCACCTCATTGCGCCCAGTTGCCACCCCTTCAGAGTCGAACGGAACACTGCCCGGCGCACCAGGCAGATGCGCATCATCGATCATCGTGATGTTCTGGCCTGCGACCTGTTCGCCCAGGCGACCTTGCAACACGGAAAGCCCTTTTTCCGCATTTGCGCCCGAAAAGATCGGCGAATAGGTTTGTAGCAGCGTAGACATCGCATTGTTGCGGAAGATGATTTCATAATTATCCGATTCGACCGTCTGAGCGCCGAGCTTCGCCGCCGCATCACGACCTACGCGATCGGCAAAGTCGCTCACGTTTAGATCATCGAGGCTGCGGGAGGTAAAGCCAGAATCGTACGCGGTTGCGACCGCCCCATGCTCTTTTGCCATCGCCGACAATTGGCTGACCGCCATCGTGCTTGCTGTGTGACAGTCCAGACCTTTCGTATTGACGATCAGCAGTTCACTGTTGCTCCAGACAAGCGCACAAGAATTTAACATCTCGATGCGCGGGTCAGCGTCAAGCGCCGCCTTTTCCATCGCGAGCGCCGTCGAAATGATCGCTTGCGAGTCTGTGTCGATCAACTGCTGAGAGAAGTTGCTCACCTTTTGGTAGCTCTCCGACCCTGCAAACAGCTCGGTCTTCTCTTCGCTCTGCGTCACTTCCGCATTTTCCCGCGCTGCCTGCAGCAGCTGATCGATCGACTCCTCGTCGAGCTTCTCAGTAAATGCGGTTCCCATCGTCCCCTGATATTCACCGCGGAACGACAGCCCGGCCCGCTCTACGATGTTGAATGCATCGATATCGCCTTTAAAAATCCGAACGGAAGTGGCGCGATCCGCTTGGTAATAGATCTCCATATCACCAAATCCGTACTCGGCGCCTTTGGCAAACACAATTTCTTTCAATCGGTTGCGTTCGATCGTCATCGTCGATCAGTCCCCTTTCCGTCCACCGACAGTGATTTCTGACACGCGAATCATCGGTTGTCCAACATCGGCCGGAATGCTACCGGAGATCGAACCGCACATCCCTTGACCAAATCCTAAGTTGTTGCCAACCATGTCGATCTTCTGCAACACGTCGATGCCTTTGCCGATCAGCGTTGCGCCGCGCACCGGCTTTTCGATCTTGCCATTTTTAACGATATAGCCCTCGCGCACAACAAAGTTAAAATCACCGGTGGCCGTATTGACCGATCCACCGCCTAAATATTTCGCATAGAGCGCATACTCGGTGTTGGCGATGATCTCTTCCGGCGTGGACGTGCCTGCTGCAATATAGGTGTTGTTCATCCGCGAAGTCGGAGCAAACTTGTAGGATTCGCGACGGGCCGAGCCTGTCGACTCCATCCCCATCCGCTTGCCACCTAGCTTATCGATCAGATAGCCTTTGAGCACACCGTTTTCGATCAGCACATTGCGCTGCGTCGGGGTGCCTTCATCGTCGATCGTCGAAGAGCCCCACGCATTTTGAATCGTGCCGTCATCGATCGCAGTTACCAGTGGGGAAGCAACCAGCTCGCCCACCCTGTCGGAGAACACAGACACTTTTTTCGCAACAGACGTCGCTTCCAAGCCATGCCCGCACGCTTCATGGAAGATGACGCCCCCAAATTCATTGTCGATGATCACCGGAATTTTCCCACTCGGTGCAAATTCGGCGCCGACCATCGTCTTTGCCGTATGTGCGGCAATGCGAGCATGCTTCTCAATATCGAGGTTTTCCAAAAATTCAAATCCCTGGTGCGCACCTGGTGAAGAGGTTCCGACCTGTTTCTCACGCCCCAATGTGGCGACCGCTTCTACATACAGTCGCGTACGGATACGTCTATCTTCAATAAAGAGACCATCAGAGTTGGCGATCAGCACCTTTTGATCCTCATCCTTATAGCTGATCGAGGTCTGCGAGATGAGCGGATCATACGATTTGGCCGCAAGGTGCGCCCGACGCATCAACTCGATCTTCTTCGCCTTGGTCACCGATGCTGGCACGATTTGAATCGGATGTGCATGATTCAAAGAAACGGTTCGCAGATCGAGTGTAAGATCTCGCTGCGTTCCCCGAATCGCTTGCGCTGCAGAACGGGCGATCTTGATCAGGTTCTCGCGGCGGAGATCGTTCGAATAGGCATATACGGCAAACAGCCCGGAGATCACTCGAATCCCGATCCCATAATCGCGACCGGTGAGTGCCGCGTCAACGCCGCCGCCGATCATGCTGATCGATGTGCTCGTCTTGTCCTCTACAAATACATCAGCAAAGTCGCCCCCAGTTTCTAGAGCTGCTGCTAATACGTCTTCTATCATCGCTTGAGACAGCATGTGCGAACCCCCTTGGTTTCTCATTCTGTGTGCTGTAATCGTATCACAAAAATCTGATTCTTTCCTTGAAATTTTTCGAGACGCTAAACAATTCCGCTTGGCGAGGAAAAAAATTTGACAGCTTCATTCTCAGTTGATCGCCCTCCCTTCTCTCTCCCGATCGCACCGTCTGTAACGAAAAAAAGACACTTCATCACACGCGAACAGATGCCTGATGAAGTATCCTATTCATTTCGCGCAAAAGAGAACCGTCCGCAGTTGCTGCCTACACGTTCCCTTTTGCAGAGCGGCTGATCACCTTCCATGATCAACGTACAACATTTTGAGCTCCACTTGCTCATTCACCTGCTGCAACAACTCCTCATGCTCCTGCTCCAGCAGGCGTGGCCAATCCATGCGGAAGACAGAGCGGCACTCCTGTTCGCGGGTCTGGCATGACATCCGCTTCGATCGCGAACACTTCGCGCAACACGCTTTCTGTCATCACCTCTTCAGGCTTTCCTGCTTTGACCACAGTTCCCGTCTCGATCGCCACCATATGATGGGCAAAGCGGGACGCGTGATTCAGATCGTGCACGAGCATGACGATCGTTCGCCCTTCTACCGCGTTCAACTTTTGCAACAGCTGAAGCCAGATCGGTCTGCAGCTCCGTTTCATGAAACAGGAATCTAAGTTGATGACCTCGGCGGCACATCATTTCACACCTCCATCTTCGTCGTTTCGATGGCGGTTGGGGAACGGGATGACCTTCCCCGAATAGAGGCCGATCTCTGTGATCGAAACGATGTCTTCCCCCTCTAATCCATTTTCGCTCGTCACCTTCCACAGGGCGCTGATCAGATGTTGTTCGATAACTTCCACATTTCTTCCGTCTCGCAAGATGATCTCATATTTTCTATTTTGTGCCATAATGCACCCCTTTCCTTTGCATCGCTGTCAATCGCAAGCGGCTGTCATTCGCTAGCAACTCCCAACTGCGCACACCTCTTAACGCCTTGTCTGATTCTTCCAAACGCAGATTCACCCAAGAGCAATGCTCTGCAACGTATTTCGCTTCACTTCAAATGATCTTGGAAGATTTGTAAGTACCTTACAAACAATCTCTCGTTGTATCGATACAATCTGTCCATCGCCCGATTGCATATCTTGTCGCGCCTTTGATGAAAAAACCGCCTGGTCCGATGCCCAAGGCGGTGAAGTCTTACGTTGCGTCTACATCACTGCACTGCAAAACACTATCGGTTGCAATCGATCACAGTTTACCTCGGTCCAAGTTGAATGCGCTCCATCTCAGCAAGCTGCTTCCGGAGAATCTCTGTTGCTTCCGCGATCTGTCTTGCAGCATTTCCTTCGATTTTGTGATAGGTCTTGCAGACGGAGATTAGGCTCGATACGTCTTCCTTCCAGCGCTCTGTGCAGTTGTAAAGGCTGTGAGCGACCGAAACGATCTGCTCGACAGACTGGTTGGCCACATCGCGAGTGATCGCAGATGGCTCTGCGCTCACTTTGAGCCGCTCGATCTCAACCTCTTTGGCGTCAAGATCGCGCTTCAGTTCGTGCACAAACCGCTCAGCTTCTCGCAGCTCATGCTGGTAGGCAGCGATTCGCTTTTCATAATCATCAACATTGACATTTCCGTTGCTGGCGAGCAGCGCCGTATATTCTGCAGCAAGTTCGTCGCGGCGGCACTGCTCCAGCCGAAGCCGATCACGAAGCTCGCCGATCTCCCGCGCATGTTTCTGATCTCGTCCCCGCGCCTCGCTCAGCTTCGTTTCGAATTCTTTGCGGAGGCGCTTCGCTTCGGCAACCGTCACGATCTTCGCGTGCTCGGAAAGCGCTTCGACCACGCTGTATTGATCCTCTTTCGACATGCAGGCGAACTGATAGGCGGCAGTCGCAGAGAGCGTTTCATGTTCGATCATGCGCTCCAGCGGTGTGATCAGATCGTTGAGCTTGTCATAATGGTCGATCTGGCGCGGCTTCAGGCCATATTCTTTGGCGATCAGCTCGCGAGTACGCCCCGAGAACGTGTGGCAATCATTGCCCGAAGTCACGATCTTGTCGGAGCGCTGACCTTGACGCTTGCCGTAGATTTGCTTTTCTCGACGAATGCTGCGCGCGATCTCCAGCGGCGACAAGGTGCGCGTCTTCGTATTCGCGTGGATCAGCGCCAATTCCGCATCTTCATCGCTCGCATATTGTTTGATCACACAGGGCGCTTCCATCAGCTCGAACAAGCGCATCGCTCTCGTGCGCTGATGCCCGCTGATGATCGTATACCCGCCTTCGCTTCGCGGTGTGACCACGATCGGGTGCTGAACACCATGCTCGTTGATGCTCGCCGCGAGCTCTGCCAACTCATCCTCATCGAGCTTGCGAAAAAAGTTGCGCGGATGATCATGCAGTTGATCGATCGGAAGGTGGAGAATCATGTCCTTCATCTCTTGGTGTTCCTATCTTCCTCGCTGTGAAAAAAGAGCGCGTCTGTGTTTCGTCGCTCTCCACATCTGTTGGCGATTGCGGTAGATGTCAGGCGCGAGGTTCACCGCCTCATGTAGCGATAGGCCCTGTTCGAGCTGTGTGCGCAAAAGCGCCCGCTGATCAGCACTCATCTCCCCGCTCAAATAGGCGGTGCGCCGCAAGTGCTCTTCGATCGTCTCACGAAGCAATAAGCTGTCCTCTTCTGATCGCACAGTCGGAAGCGACGTCTCTCCCAGCTGTGCGATGCGCCAGTCGAGCGACTCTTCCCTTTTCGAAACGCGGATCGTTCGCCGTCCGAGATCGTGAGCGCGCAAGGTGATCGCTCTGTTCAGCAGCATGAGAAACGCCCCTTTTTCTGCAGAGCGGTAGCGTTTGACCTCAATCCACAGCGCTTCCATGTAGGTCGACTCCAGATCGGAGCGGTCTAGCGAAGGCATTTTGATGGAAAACTTGGCGATAAATCGGTGGCGGTGACTGCGCAATAGCTCGACCAAACGCACAAATTGATCGTCTCGTCCAGCAAAGAGCTCCCGATATGCGGCGAGAGCAGTCGCGGTGACCGCTGCCGAATTTACATCTGTCATGTTCATCTTCACTCCAGTCTCTGAGATGCTCGGCGCACCCCATCGCTGGAATCCTCGACAGAACAAAGGTTCGCGTTGAAAAACTGAAATCCCTGTCGTAGAATTAAATTGTCAGTGTGCTGGATGACAATTGCGAACATTCCATGGCGGTGGTTTGTTCGACCCAGTGATGTGGAACTTGTCGAGCCCTGATTTCATTCTTACGCAAGATGCACAACCTATCAGCGCATTTGGCGATGCGCTGTGCGAGCGACCTTGGCGGGTCGCTCTTTTTTTGCTTAAACGACTTATGGTTTACCATTTTTTCAATCGCCTGCGAGTTGCGTAATTTTATCTTTGTTAAGAGAGTATTTCATATCTATTTTTTTGTCAACAGTGACAAAATCACACGACTTATGTTGGATCAGCTTTAACTTACGACAGAAATTGAAGTCCTCCGATCAACTTCCAGCGCGTTTGCGCATCTCCGGTTCAGATGTTCATCTGCCCGCAAACAAAATCTGGAATTTCTACCTAGCAAAGTTCATATTTTTAGCATCCCGCTCCTCGTGTCCGAGCCCTTTCGCTGAGGAATTTAAATGATTTGTTATAAATCCGCCTTTTTGATACAATTTTTGCAGACTTGATGTAAGGGAGGGCAAGGTGATGGTTCCGACGGGAGCAGAGATTCGAAAACGACGAAAAGCGTTGAAGATGACCCAACAAGAACTGGCAGATTCGGTCGGTCTTGCTCGCTCTTACATTGCGATGATCGAATCTGAAAAGGCAAAGAATGTGTCTGCTCATCACATGAAACATATCGGTCGCGTCCTCGGGTTCACCTCGCAGGATGAACAGCCGATCTCCATCCTGGTCAACAAGATCAGAGCCGACTACCTATCGAATGACAGACAGGTCGATGATTGTCTTGCGGCAGCCGAGTCCATTTTGATCAACGCGAATGAACGCGATCTCGACTCGGTCGGCGAGCTCCATCTGCTCAAGGCGGAGATGTATTCCAAGCAGAAGAATTATCCGGAAGCGGTGCGAAACGCTTGCCTCGCCGAACAGATCTTTCGGCAGACGGGTAATATTTTCAACGCCTGCCTTGCCTCTTTTGAACTTGCAAACATCGATCTCGTCAAATCGAATATCAGCCAGGCGCTCGAACGCTTCTTGCTGATCGATCAGAAGGTCGCAATCAACAAGATCATCGATTCTGCCTTCCTCCCCCGACTGTATCTCTCGATCGCGATCTGTGCGGTCGAAGTGAACGATTTTGACATCATGCGCACGTACCTCGCCAAGAGTGAAAAACTGATCGCCAAAGCGCCCGAGCAAAAACGGGATCTGCTGTTGGCAACCAAATATTTCTTGCTCGGCGTCTCTTTAAACGAGGCGATGTCCTTCCTCGATGCGGCAGAAGCTTTTGAAAAAGCGTACCAGCACTACGAGTCAGCGAACGATCAGATGCGCGCGATACGAATGCGAACCAACCTCGCGCGAACCTATCTGCAAAGCGGTGATACGCGCAAGGCATACGAGGTAGCAACCGAAGCATACGCCTTGAAGAAGACGGTGGACGGCTGGCCTGCAAGCCTAGCCGAGTCTGAGCTGTTGATCGCCGAAATCGCATTTGCAGAAAAGGACTATGCAAAAGCGTTGTCCTTCTGTCGGTTGGTGCTTGAGAACTCCGCTCTGGATGATTCGAGAAGGGCGCGAACTCACCGCCTGATCGCTCAGGTCTCACTTCAGAGGGGCGATCGAAGCGAGTTTGAACGCCAGATGCATGCTGCCGTTTCGTTACTGCGAGGAAACTACTCGCTGATGCCCTTGCTGAATGAAATTCTTTTCGAATATATGGAGTTGACCGTCACAACCAAAAGTCCTTCAGCCTAGAAGTTGGCTGAAGGACTTTTGGTTTGATCAAGGCTGCCTGTTTTGGCGTTGTGCGTCCCGCTTATTCACTAGCGGGCCGGGGATTTCATGCGCCACACGCTTGTTCGCAAGCGGGTTGGGAGTGCCTTACGTCACCTGCTTGTTCTTCAACGGGCCGGGAATGTCATACACTACCCGCTTGTTCTTCAACGGGCCGGGAATGTCATACACTACCTGCTTGTTCTTCAACGGGCCGGGAATGTCATACGCAACCTGCTTGTTCTTCAACAGGCTGGGAATGTCATACGCAACCTTCGTCCCCCAAAACAGACCACCCGTCAAAAGCAGAGCACTCAGCACGACTCCAACGATCACCTTTTTCATTCGTTTCAACTCCTCCAGATTGATTGAGCACACAAACGATACGCAGCGATGACCCGACCAAACGATCGCTTATCGCTGAGCAACGCCTGTGCGATCTCTCATTCTCTCTCGAAGCTCACCCCCTGTTTGTCCGCCAGCTCAACAATTTTAGAGTTGGTTTCCTTCAGCGCCACCTCGCAGACCCGATCTGACCGAGAGCAACCGCGCACCTGCAAACAGAAACGACCTCAGTTCAGTGTGATACTGAACTGAGGTCGCATTTGCTCCGTCTGCGATCTGCTCTTCAGAATAAGAGTTCCAAGTTGTTGCACCTATTTCTTGCGCGAAGTTTTCCGCTTCTTCGAAGTCTTCCCCATCAGCTCATCGATCGCATCTTTGATCACATCGACCGAGATGGCAAAGCCGATGCCCTGTGAAGAAGCGCTGACCGCCGTATTCATGCCGATCACTTCCCCACGCATGTTGATCAACGGCCCGCCGCTGTTGCCGCGGTTGATCGCCGCATCTGTCTGAATCAGCTTCGCATAGTTGCGATCGCCGATCGTGATCGGACGCTCTTTCGCCGAGATGATGCCGACGGTGACGCTGTGGTCAAGACCGAGTGGACAGCCGATCGCGAGGACCCATTCGCCAACTTGGACATTTCTCGATGCGCCCAGCGGCATCGTGCGAATTCTTTTCGGTGGCTTGACCTTCAACACCGCCAGATCGAGTTCATAGGACGATCCGACAACTTCAACCGGCACCTCTTCCTCTTTGTCAAAAAAGCGGATAAAGACTTCATCAGCCCCGTGAATCACATGCTCATTGGTCAGGATGTAACCGCGCGAATCGAAAAAAAATCCCGTTCCGATGTTCATCGTCTTCCGCGCTTCATCCTCTTGCTGAAAAGTGAATGGATCTCGTCGGCGAGTAGCGCTCCGGCTCTCGCGCTTGATCACCTCGATATTGACAATCGCATTTTTGTATCGATTTGCGATGCTCACGAAATTAGGGATGGCGAGTTTGGACTTGCGCCGATGATTTGGCGCCGCAGAATACTTTTTTTTCGAATCGCGCTTTTTCACTCTGCTCACCTCGTATCATCATCCTATGTGCTCGCCATCTCTCCATGTGAGCCTAAGTCTGTCCTCGATGACAAAAAGGGCGCTCGTCTCGCATAAACATGTAGATGACAAGCCTAGAAATGGAGATGACAACTATGGAACTGATCGTTGCGATCCCGATGGCATTCGGTCTTGGCGCGCTCCATTCCTTGGAGCCTGGACATGGAAAAGGGGTGATGACCGCCTACCTGATCTCTTCGCGAGCCCGGCTACGCGATGCGGTCTTTCTCGGCTGTGCATCGGCGTTCTCCCACACCCTCTCCATCCTGTTTTTAGCATTTGTTGCGACATCGGCATTTCAGCTTTGGCTTCCTGAGCAGATCGAGGCATGGCTGGGCCTGATCTCAGGTGCGATCATCACCGGCATCGGGATGCGCATGGTGTACTTGCGCCTCAGCCCGCCCGTCGTATCGCTCGGGCGGATCGGAGTTACTTCGAGCGATGCTTACGTCTGCAGTCACGGCCACATTCATCATGACCATCGCTGGGACGGTCACTCCCATGAACATGATCATCATCATGATGACGCGCATGGCGGATCGGTTGCGGCGGTGGTCAAGCAGGATCGCTCCGTCAAACGATTGTTGACAATCGGCGTGTTGACCGGACTGATTCCCTGTCCGAGCGCGCTGGTGATGCTGCTCGCCGCCATCTCGGCTGGACAGATCTCACTTGGCATTGGACTTGTCATCGCCTTTTCGATCGGCGGAGCATTCGCCCTCTCGCTGCTCGGCATCCTTTTATTGAAAGCGGAGCACAAAGTCCGCGTGCTGGAACGGCAGCGCTTCGGCGAGATCATGGCGACGCTGAGCGCGGGGATCATCGTGCTGATCGGGTTCCTCGTCACCTATCAATCGATCGTTTCGCTCGGCCTGCTCAAGTAAAAAAGCCTCCGAGATCTCTCGGAGGCTTCAAACATTCGAATGCTTAGCCGCGTGCCAGCTCGATCAGCGTGCGCACACCAAAACCGGTAGAGCCTGACGGGTTCAGCTCTCCGCCCTCTGCATCGCGCGCAACGCCAGCGATGTCGAGATGAACCCACGGAGTGTTGTCAACAAACTCGCGCAGGATCAAAGCTGCGGTGATCGAACCGCCATCGCGACCGCCGGTGTTCTTCATATCTGCCACAGTGCTGGAGAAGCTCGCTTTGTATTCTTCGACGAGCGGCATTTCCCATGCGCGCTCTCCAGAGCGGTGGAACGCATCTTTCACTTCCGATGCGAAATCTGTATCGTTGGAGAACATTCCGCACACTTTGCGTCCGAGCGCGACGCCGATCGCACCGGTCAGCGTTGCAACGTCGACAACTTTCGTCGCCTTGCACTTCTCGATCGCATAGTGCAGCGCATCTGCCAGCACCACGCGGCCCTCTGCGTCCGTGTTGACGATCTCGATCGACTTGCCGTTCATCGCGACCACCACATCGCCCGGTTTGATCGCGCGGCCAGAAACCATGTTCTCAGCGGCGCCGATCACCCCGATCACGTTCGCTTTCGGCTTCAATTGTGCAATCGCTTGCATTGCGCCGATCACAGCGCCCGCGCCGCCCATGTCGGTCTTCATCGTTTCCATGCCAGCTGGCGGCTTCATCGAGTATCCGCCCGTATCAAACGTGACGCCTTTGCCGACGAGCGCGAGCGTTTCTTCCGAGGAAGGATCGCCGAGGTAGGAGAGGACGATCAGCTTCGATTCTTCCTCACTGCCCTGTCCGATCGACAGCAGCGCGTTCATTTTCAGCTCGCTCATCTCCGCTTCGCCAAGCACCTGAATGCCCAATCCGTGCTTGCTCGCAACTTCTGTCGCCAATTCGGAGAGGCGGGTCGGAGTCAGGATGTTTGCCGGCTCGTTGATCAGATCGCGCGCAAAGTTGGTGCTGTCCGCATACAGACGACCGATTTCCAAACCTTTTTCCAGATCTGCTTTTTTGCTCTCGTCAGCTTCCACGACGATCGCGTTTGTCAGTTTGACAACTGCTTGCGTCTTTTTCAAGTTTTTCACTTGGTACAGGCCGAGCAGCGTGCCCTCAGCGAGCGATTGTGCCGCTTTTTCCACGCCGAGAACGCCCGCGCCATGAACGAGAGTTGCATATGTCACAGCACCGAGTTCGCGAGACGCTCTCGCCGCATGCGCTGCGATCGATCGTCCACGGTTTGCGTTGAACTCTTCCACTTCGCCCAAGCCGAGGATCAGGACTCGCTTCGCCGGAAGTTTGCCAAACGTGTAGAGCATGCGAGTTTCTTTAAAAGCTCCCGTCAGATCCCCCGATTGAATCAGCGCCGAAATTTGACCGCCGAGCGCCTCATCGATCGAAGCTGTTGCTTCCTCCAGTTGTGCCACCCCTTGAAACAGCCCGATGACCAAAACATCCGCTTCCACATTCACAACGCCTTGCACTTGAAGATTGATGTTCATTCGTCTTGCCCCTTTCAAAATTTTCAGTATAAATTTCGATTTATGTAGAGTTGTCCTAAGAAAAAGAACCGACCGTATGGGTCGGCATTTCCTAGTCCAATTTTGGAGATTCGTCAGCTTTCGTCTCTTGCGGTGCTTCCTCTTGTTTCGATGCCGCATCAGCCTTCGGTGCAACTTCCGCTTTTTCGGCTGCCGGTGCCGCATCAGCCTTCGGTGCTGCTTCCGCTTTTTCGGCTGCCGGAGCCGCATCGGCCTTCGGTGCTGCTTCCGCCTTCACTGTCACTTCTGCTTTTGGAGCTGCTGCCTTGGGAGCTGCTGCAGGCTTCGGTGCCGCATCCTTGTCGGCAGCTGGCGGAGCCGGCGGAAGCGGTACAAGCCGCTCACGGCTCAAGAACTGCATCGAGCTGTCAATTTTAAAGTACAGATCGCGCTCATCTTTCGCGTGCAGAATCGAACCGTTGCGCAACACAAACGGAACATCCATGCAGAGCGAGCAGAGATCAGCACCTGCGCATTCTTTGATGTCCACTTTTTCTTCCGGATATTTAGAGACCAACGCATCATAAACTCGCTGGGAATGCTTTTCAAGGTTTTGCTTACAAAACACCCATTTCACAGATGAAGCCACGACAGACATCTCCTTTAGATAAAACTTGACACAATACTTCTTTATTCTACATCAATTCGAGGATAAAATTCCATAAAAAATGATGGCTTACCATTCTATTCTACCATTCCATTCAGATGAAGTCACATCGAATGATCGCATAGGTCTCATTTCCGCAGGTAAAACAGTGCAACAGGTGCGTACAAGGCCCCTCGACGCCCTGTTTAAATTGCAGGTCAACTTCATAAGGAGCGTACGGTCCGTCATAGTCGCTTTTCAACCCAGCATCGGTCATCGTTGCACCACAATTCTTGCATTTTAAGGAGACATTCGTCAACCCATTGCACAGCGGACATACCTGTTCCATCAAATCATGCACCTCTCCAAACGTTAGAATGTATGGATAGGTTGCCCTTGTCAAAAGGAAAAAACGCCCTCTCCTAACAAAAAGGACGTTTTTTCACTTCGGGCACGTTTCTAGGAAACCAGATCGTACCAAGCCATTTGAATCGCTTCTAATATCTTCTCGTTGCAATCTGCCGGGTCGCCTTCGAAACCTTCGAGTTCCATCACCCAACGGCGCAATGTCGCAAAGCGCAGCGACAGCACATCCTCATCCGGGTGCAACTCATGAAGCGCATCTGCCAGATCTTGCGCATCTTCCCACGTCATCTTCAGGCACCTCCTCACTCACAGTCAAAAGCGTCTGTACCGAATGCGGTCTTGTAATAGGAGCAGGCCACGCGACCTGTCTCCTGGCTTCGCCAGAGACCGAATACCCATTCTCCTTCATACAATGCATACGTCCGGGAAAACTTGGCTCCACAGGATGTACAGCTCGCCTTTTGAATCCCGCGCTCTTCGTGAAGTTCGTCCGGCTTGACCTCGCGACCGCACGACGGGCATTCAAACATCTCCATCGCTTCCATGACGTTCGCCTCTTTCAGCCGTTTCTGCTTTCCATTGTAGCACATTTGCTTCCTCAATTCTCCTGAGCACAGCTTGACCCAGTCGATGCGAAAAGCGCAGCGGCTCAGCCAGCACAAACTCCACCTCAGCATGCTGTCGCCTCGCATGCTCGACAAAGCGAGGCAAGTCTTCTGCGACATGCTTGCCTGGCAACAAAAAGTAAGGGATGATGACAACTCGCCTCACCCCTTTGTCAACACACGCTGCAATGCCATCCGGAATGCTCGGCATCGCCCCTTCTAAAAAAGCGGGCTCGATCACCTCATAGTCGCATCTGCATCTGAGCTGCTCCACGAGCAGAAACAAATCCTGATTGGCGACTTGGATCGGGCTTCCGTGTGCAACCAAAAGTAGACCGGTTGTCATCATACCCCTCCAGAACTGCTTACTTTACTTCTGCAGATTGTTTCATCGCTTTCACGAGGTTGACCACATCGCGTCCAACCTTTTCAAAGCGCTCTTGCATGTTTTGGTTTTCGAAGCTGCCGTCCTCTTTAAAGGTCACCCCGTAACCGACAGATGCGAACTGCGGCACGACATAAGCGTGCAGCGAGCGCAAGATCGTCAACATCTGGTTCAGCGTATTGGTCGCGACAGGGCCGCCTGCAGACGCGATCAGACCGACCGGCTTGTTTGCAAATTGAGTGGAGCCGATAAAGTCGAGCGCGTTCTTAAACACGCCGGAGATCCCGTTGTGATACTCGGGCGATCCGAGAATAAAGCCGTCCGCCTGCGTCATCAATTCGACAAACGCCTTCACGTTCTCCTCCTCGTATTTCCCCTCATCTTCCGGATCATACATCGGAAGCGGGCGCTCACGCAGGTCGAAAATCTCTACCTCTGCTCCTGCAGTTCTTGCTGCTTGTATGGCCACCTTGGCCCCTTTCATCGTAACCGAATCGGCACTCAAGCTTCCAATCAATACTGCGATTTTCATCGATACTACCTCCTACGTTATGATGGCGAGAATGAATTACACCATTTATGAAACATACTATAACTTAAAGTCTGTAAATACGCAACACTTTTTCCATTTGTTCCACTCATTCAAATTTTCTCTAGGAATCATGAAGCACAAACCTGCTCACAACAGTCTGGCATTCACAAATTTATCGAAGAGATACATTTTCTGGCACACTTTTTGTAGGAATTGCCCTCTCGATCGCGAATAGTGTAACTGAGAATTCCGTTTTCTCTTCAGAAGGAGGTTCGCAGACTATGTATAAAAACATTCAAAACAAATGGTTGCGCGAGCTGCTCAGCTGGGCAACCGTCTTGGCAGCTGCCTTTCTGATCAACATTCTCATCCGCGAGCACGTCTTTGCGATCACCAAAATCGACGGTCTCTCGATGATGCCCACTTTGGAAGATCATCAGCGGGTCTATCTTAACAGGCTGGCTTACAATTTTGAAGATCCGAAGCACGGCGATATTGTGGTGTTCCCAGCTCCTCACGATACGCGCGATTATGTGAAGCGCATCATCGGACTGCCCGGCGATGTGGTAGAGATCAAGAGCGGCACCCTCTATCTCAACGCTGAAGAACAGAAGGAAGCGTATGTGGATGCGGTGACGACCGACTTCCCAGAGACGATCGTGCCAGACGGGCATCTGTTCGTGATGGGCGATAACAGGCATCCCGGAGCTTCTTTAGACTCCCGTGACCCTCGGGTTGGCTTCGTGGCCGTCGACATGCTGAAGGGGCGCGTCGATTTTGTCCTCTACCCTTCGCCACATTGGCTTGACGCTGAGTAATCCAGATGCGAAATGGTCGGAGCACCTGCACGCAGGTGCTCTTTTTTATGATAAAATCTAACTAGATCATAAAGTAAGATTAAAGCACGCGTTAAACCACGAGGAAGGTGAAAGATATTGCAACAGGAGGAATCCAATTATCGGTTTCAAGTGAACCTGCAGGGCATGATCGAGCTTCTGTCTGGACATCTGTACAGCTCCCCGCGCGTCTACCTGCGCGAGCTCTTGCAAAACGGAACCGATGCGATACGCGCTAGAATCCAGCATGACCCTGACTATGAGGGGCAGATCAGCATCGAGGTGTTTTCGTCAGGCGATGGGCATCACACGCTGATCTTTGAAGATGATGGCATCGGCCTGTCCGAAGCGGAAGTACATACCTTTTTGGCAATTATCGGTGAATCCTCAAAGCGGCGAGCAGAGATGCGCGACTCCGATTTTATCGGGCGCTTTGGCATCGGCCTGCTCTCCTGCTTCGTCGTAAGCGACGAGATCGTTCTGATCACCCGCTCCATTCATAGCGATGTAGCGATCGAGTGGCGCGGCAAGCCGGACGGTACCTATCTGCTCCGGCGACTGGAAGGAGAGTTCTCACCGGGGACGCGCATCTACTTGCGCAGCAAGTTAGGCTTTGAAGAATATTTCGAGCGGTCGACTGTGCGCGACCTCTGTCGCCAGTACGGCGGCATGCTCCCTTTCCCCATCTCCCTGTCGGACGGAATGAAAAGCGAGATCATCAATGCGGTCAAGCCGCCGTGGCTTCTACCAGACTGGCAACACACCGCTGCTCCAGAGGCGGTGCTCGAACATGGACGTCAGCTGTTCGGGGAGAACTTTATCGATTATATCCCCCTGCGCTCTGAGATCGGCGATGTGAGCGGTATTGCCTTCATCCTGCCTCACCGCGCCTCGATCGCAGCCAAAACGCAACATCAAGTCTATTTGAAAGGCATGCTTCTCTCGGAGCATGTGGAAAACATCCTGCCGGACTGGGCATTTTTCGTCAAGTGCATGATCAACACGAACGATCTGATGCCGACCGCTTCCCGAGAGGAATTTTATGAGGATGCGAAATTAGCGCAAGTTCGGGAATCGCTCGGCAACTGCCTGCGCGACTATCTCGTCTACCTCGCAGAGCATGACCTGCCTCGCCTGCACAAGCTGATCGCCATCCATTTCCTCTCGATCAAAGCGCTCGCGGTGCAGGACGATCAACTCTATCGCCTCTTCATCAAGTGGCTGCCGTTTGAAACATCGCAAGGCAGATTGACGATGGAACAGATCTTAGAGCTGAACACCGAAATACGCTTCACATCCTCCCTCGATGAATTTCGCCAGATCTCCAGGGTGACGGCCGCACAGTCGATGTGCGTCATCAATGGCGGCTATGTGTTCGATACGGAGCTGATCCTGCGACTGCCGCAATTTTTCCCGCAGTATGAGATTGTCCGGATCAACCCACTCGACATCACCGAATCGTTTGAAGAGCTGACGATCGCCGAACTGCAATCGGCCTTGGCGTTCTTGCGAACGGCCGACCTTGTTTTGCAACCGTTCGGATGCAAGGCGGAAATTAAAAAATATCTGCCCCTCGAACTGCCAGCCCTCTATTCCACCAGTGAAGAGGCAACCTTCATGCGCTCGGTCGAGCGCACGCAGGAGCAGACCAATCCGCTGTTTGCCTCGATCTTGGAGTCGCTCTCGCAAGCGTTTGGCATGCAGACGCCGCACGGACAGCTGTGCTTCAACTATCACAATCCGGTCATCGCCAAGCTGGTCCGGTCTGACAACACCGCCCTGCAGGGAAAAGCGGTGGAGATGATCTACGTCCAGGCGCTCCTGATGGGCCACCACCCGCTCAATCAACAGGAGATGCGACTGCTGAACAACGGCTTGTTGCACCTGATCGAACTCGGGATGAGGTAAAGGAGTGGAGAGGATGAACTATCAGGAACAGCTCTATCTGCTAGAAAGCCAGGCGGACATGCTTCCCGATGGCGAAGCAAGGCTCGCTTTGCTCGAACAGGCGATTCGTTTAGCCGACTCGCACAACGAGCAGATCGATTCGTTTGAACTGCGGGAAAAGCTGATCGATGCGGCCAGCGCTGCTGGCAATCCGATGAAGATGCTCGTCGCCTTTTCGTGGTGCCTCTCCCATGTGGACCAACATCCACACCTGTTCGAACCGACGAGAATGCTCTGGCCCTATAAATGGGTGGTGGACGACATCGATTCGTTCTCGCAGATGTCGCGCGCGCTGATCGAACAGATGATGGACGACATGAAGCGTCGTTACGAAGAGCAGGGACTATCGCTTCGTCCCTACTACCGCCATCTGCACGCACATGCGATGCATGCCGGTCAGCAGGATGACTGTGAAACGCTCTATCGATTGTGGCTGACCGCGCCAGTCGATGATTTTTCCGACTGCACCGCCTGCGAGCGCGCACATCAGGTCGAATATATGGTCTGGTTGCACGAGGATGAACGCGCGGTGGCGCTTGCTGAACCGATCTTAAACGGACAGCTCTCCTGCTCCACTGTGCCGCACAACACCTATCATCACCTGCTGATCGCGCTCGTTCGTCTCGGACGAATCGAAGAGGCGATCGACCTGCAAAGGCGTGGTTACGCGAAGATCGAAAATGAGCTCTCGTTTCTCGATGGGATCGCCAACCACATCCGCTTCCTCACCCTGCTCGATCCTGAACGGGCGAAGGAGCTGTTTGAAAAACATCTTGATCATGCGATGACGAGCGCGCACCAGCGCAATCAATTTTATTTTTTCCTTGCCGGTTGGCTGCTGTTTGAACGATTGCGTCGCCAAGGCGAACTGAGCGATCACTTGCAGAGCTTGATCGCCAAGACGAGATCGCTTGCAGATGCGTTCGACCGGCGCAACGGAAACGATTATCACGCATCGCTGATCGAATCAACACTCGCGTTGCTCGATTCGTTTCTCTCTCCCCTCGACTGAACGTCGAGGGGTTTTGATTCCCACCAGCCGTGCTGATGCATCTTCCAACCGATCAGCTGATCAGCCCGCTCCGCCCAGACGCTCGCTTGGCGATAATCGTCCTGTCGCTTGCAGAGCTTGATCAGCAACCGATAGACGGGAAGCAGCTCCTCCCGACTCGACTGCAGCAACCTTTGCGCCTGTTCTGCCGCTTCGAACGCCAAGCTGATCTGCTGGTTTGCCTCGTACAGGTTGGCCAAAGTGAGATAGGTCAAGCCGCGCTCCTTTGGTGACGCATTTGTCCGATCGAGCGCATTGCGCAGCAAGGACACAGCGCTTGCTGTTGCTCCTAGCTCAGCTCGCACTCTCCCGAGCTCACAGCTCGCTCGCAAGATCAGGTCGGATGCTCCGATCTCTTCCGCTTCCTGCAAGCTGGCGTTCAACTCCTGTCTCGCTTCCCGAAGTCGCTTGCTGATCCTGAGCATCCGCCCATGCAGGATTTGCGCATACAGCGCCATCCGTCGATCGTTGCACGCCATATAATAACGCTTCGCCTCCCGCACATGCACTTCTGCCTGTGCGGGCCGCTCCATCTTCTCGAAAGTCAGCGCGATGCCAAGCTGCACCTCCGCTCGTTTGCGGCTTTGACCGGACAGACCTCGCAGCGATTGCTCCGCCAGGCGATAGTAATGCAGCGCACCCCGCAGCTCGCCGAGCGCCCTCAACCCTCCAGCCATGTGCATGCGCAGAGCAAGCACGAAAAGCGGCTCCTGCTTCGGAGCCGCATCGTGGTCTAACTCCCGCTCTGCACGCCGCCATTCCAGGAGAGCAAGCTCGATCTGTCCGACCGCATGCAACATCTCTCCGATTCGAACATAGAGCCGTATCGCCTCGCCGATCCTCTCGTCTCGTATCGCCAGTCGCAGCGCTTGTTCGTAGTAGCGCCTCGCTTGCTCGTATTCCCCCAACTGCTGATAGCAAGAACCGATCTGATTGAGCAGTGCGAACTCCGACCACGTCGGGTGTGGGTCGCGCAAGCAGCTTAACAACAGCGGCAACGATTCTGTCACATGCCCAAGCGACAAAAACGCCTGTGCCTGCTGATAGCAAGCCAGACGTTCCTGTTCCGCATGTTTTGCAGGCAAAAGGTGCTCTGGCAATACCCCAAGTCTTGCTGCCAACGCATGCAACAGATCGGCAGAAGGAAGTATCTTATCTGTCTCGATCTGCGAGATCATGCTTTTGGTGACAAAACCTGCTGCGAGTTCTCGCTGCGAGAGGCCAGCCGATCGCCTGAGAGCGCTGATTTTCTCGCCGAGCGTGGCCACAGTTAGAAGATGATATGCGGCGTATGACCGGCACCCGGCATCTCCATGAAGGCGGTGGTGAGCATCACCGAGATGCGCAGCGCCTCCTCTCGATTGGACAGGTTAAACTTCGATTGTACCTCTTCGGCCGTCACGCCCGCTTGGAACAGCGCGGTGCCCTGATGCGGTTCCGAGAGGATCACCAACTTCGACCCCATCGCCATGCCGAGCAAGTATTGAGGGGGAAGCGGAATCACCGCAAATTCCACCTTTCCCTGCTCGTCATGCATGGAAAAGTGAGTGATCTCCGTAAACCCTAAAGAACTTTTTTGAACTTCCATCAGACATCAACTCCTCTATCTTCTTACGTTAGAATATATCCTACCGCTTAGTATCGGCAAGTGCCCTGCTAGTAAAGCCTGCTCATTCTTGGTACACTAAAAGCGAACTGATGCTATCTGGAGAAGGAGTCTTTGCATACAATGGGAATCGTGATCGTTGAAGTCTGCGATGTCAACCCAGCTTCCGGACTCGAACTGGAGAGCTTGGAAATAAAATACCCGGGCACAAGCGTGATCCGCACGCCCTGCCTTAGCAATTGTTCGCAGTGTGCGCAACATCCATACGCCTATGTGAATGGGGAGATCTACTGGGCCGATACGACAGATCAGCTTTGGAACAAGCTGCAAGCTGCGATCGAACAGGAGCTCGCCAGCTTCGAATAGCAGCCATTCACCTCTTGCAAGTTCGAAGGGCCTGGCCGGTTGTCCATCGGTCAGGCCCTCCTCCTTTCATCAGGCGGTCATCTCTTCCGCCTCGGTGATTTCCACCTCTACCTTATAGCCGGTGTGCTTCTTGATGTTGAGCACTCCGCAGTCGAGGATCAAGTATTGCCCTTTGATTCCGAGCAGTTTGCCCGTGACCAACGGCGCTTTGTCAAATCCGATCGATTTGATTTTCTCAAGCGTCTCTAAGATCGGATAGGTGAACTCATACAGTTCCTCTACATCAAAAAGGTATTGCTGATACTCTGCCGGCACCACCTGCTTGATCTTCTCCCTCATCTCAAACAGGTCTACCTCTTCCACCACACCTCTTAACATCTTGCGCCAATCGGTCTTGTCGGCGACATGTTCCGCAATCGCCATCTCCAACTCCCCTGCCATCTTGCGAGTGGGAAGCTCTGCGATCGGAATCGCCTTGATCGCGCCTTGATCCACCCAGCGCGTCAGCTCGCGGTTCTTTCTGGTCAGCCCGACCTTGATCCCCGAGGAGAGCGCGAGATAGACATAGTGCGGAATCATGCAGTGCGTTGTTGCGAACTCCTCGTCGCGACAGGTCCCTTTGTCAAAATGGCATTCGTGCGGCTTGACGATGCACAGGTCTGTCTCCGGCAAAGTGGTGACGCACGGATAGCAATAACCTCCACCATACAGCTTATTCACCTTGCGACCGCAGGTGCAACAAGCCCGCTCACCCAAAAACGAAAAGCGCAACTCGGTGCCGATCAATCGATTTAAGGCGATGCGATGTTCGCCGACCTTCAAGTAATAACGAACCGGGGCTTCCGGTTCATGTCGCAGTTCGCTCAAATACCCTTGATATGTCGCCATGGTTCACTTCCTCTCTCAGACTGAGCTTCTTTTTACAAGTGTATCAAAAACGGATGAGAGTTTCGACCCTACTCTCTGTCTCGCTTGTAGACGTTAAACTCTTCCGTCCTGCGAAACCCGATCCCCGCATAGATGTTGGCAGCAGGCGCGTTGGTCCGCGTCACGCTCAAGGATACCGCATGTGCTGGCCCCTGCTTATCCCTTACCCGCCTGAGACCTTCGCGCACGATCTCGCCGCCATATCCCTTCCCTCGGGCATGCTCGGCAACCGCCGTATACATCAGCAGCGTATCGCCCGCATAGCGCCCCGATGTGATCTGTTGAAACATGGCGATCCCGACGTCCTGTCCGTCCGCATCGCTCGCCAGAAACCATAATTCTGGATCGACCGGCCCATACCGCGTCTGAAACATCTCAAAGCTCTCGACCGGATGATCGACACACCACTTCATCATCGGATCGAGCGATCCGGCGAAAGAAGCTGCATAGACTTGGTAAAAACGCGCTTTGACCGCCTCGGTGAAGCTAAAAAACTGTAGTCCTGTCCCCCGTGGCGCCACTTGCTCTCTCAGTTTGAGTCGCATATCAAAACGCTCCAACCAGAGCGAGAAACCGGCCTCTTCGAAAACATCGCCCAGCGTCGAGGAGTGCATCGGATAATCCACATAGGTCGCATGGGTCATCTCCTGCCGCACGAACGACCAGATGTCGGTCAACAGCGCTTTTGCCACCGCTCGTTGATCATAGCGAGGGTCGACATCCGGGCGCAGAAGCTGCAGTTCATTTTCGAACTCACCATAGCGCAGCATCCCGGCAAAGCGCTCGCCATCGAGCGCTACCAGCGTGTTGGATTCGATCATCTCCACCATGCCCTGCTCCTGAAAGCGAGCCACTTCCCGCTCGACCAGTTCATCGAGCGCCGCACCCTCCAGTCCTCTCGAAGCATGGACGAGGTGCGTGAGGTGTCGCAAATCTCCCGGCTGGACAGGACGCACCAAAAATTCCATCTCAAAACCTCCGTTCATTTGACGATCAGCTCAACTCTACTATACAGTAAAACTACATTAAGGGGGAAAGAAGAAAATGTCGACCAACATGTCCTATCAATTGACACCTGCCGCACCCTATCGCTTCGAATATTTTCAAAAACGAGTGGCCAACTCGTCCAACTCTTACCTCTACTCGTACGGGGAGAGTCGCCTGTCGCGGGCGCACATCATCGGAGGTAGTCCCGTGTTGGTGCATGTCTCAACAGATGCGATCCAAGACGTCAAACACCCTCCGGTCATCCTGCTCGAAGTGCAAGGCGCGACAGATCGGGAGCAAGCGGATCAGGCTGCGCAGATCTGGCGTCACATGCTATCGGTCGATCGCTCTCTGCTTCCCTTCTACGAACGTATTTCGAACGATCCTGTGATGAGCAGCATCACCCAAGAGCTGTCAGGCATGCATCTGCTGCTCGACTCCGGCCCGTTTGAATCGATGATCCTCTCCATCATCGGACAACAGGTCAACCTGACGTTCGCCGAGGCGCTCAAGCGTTCTCTCGTCGAACTCTGTGCGACTTCGATCGAAGTTGATGGGCAGAGCCACTATGCCTTTCCCTCCGCCGAGCAGATCGCCCGCTTGGAGTATGATCAGCTGAGAGCGCTGAAGTTCTCCCAGCGCAAAGCGGAATATGTGATCGACTTTTCCCGCGGGGTGGCAGAGGGAAGCATCGATTTGGACAGTCTGCACAGCATGTCCAACGAGGAAGCGATCGACTTTCTGATCAGATTGCGCGGCATCGGGCGCTGGACGGCAGAGTGCGTGTTGCTGTTCGGCCTGGGTCGCCCCAACCTTTTGCCCGCAGCAGACATCGGGTTGCGCAACGCCATTCAGCACTTCTGGCAACTGGAGGTGCAGCCGACCGAGCAGGAGGTGCGCGAATTTGCAGCTGGCTGGAAAGGGTACGAATCATACGCCACCTATTATCTTTGGACCGCGTATGGCATCGCGCGCGACAAGTTGAAGCAAGCTAAACAAAAAAAGGGGCGGTCCGATTGAAGCGATTCAAGCTTCTTTTGCTCATCGCATCGTTTACAACGGGGCTCAGCGCGTCAAGCGTCGCCCAAGCGAGGTGGTTCGCTCTCGACGAGCCGGTCGATCGATTCACAAATTTCGAAAGCGCCAATCACTACGCGGAGCACCTGCTGCTTGAGCGGCAGGTCGGAGCACGCTCCGCACTCTTATCTGCTGAGCTCACCATCGATCGCACGTCGAAGGAGCCGCTTTCGCATGAGCAGTTCGAACAGCATTTCCACGGGCAGGTGTTGGCATACAAGCCGCCGACAGACAACAGCGCAGGATCGATCACCTTGCTGGTGAAAACGAAGACAGCTTTGCACCAAGCCAATCGAAAAGTGACCTATGCCGTTCCTCCTTCAGCATCGGTCACGCAAAACACGAAGGTCGTCACGTTTTCAGATGTGCGTGTTGGTGACACGGTGGGCCTTTCTGTCCTGCGCAACGCTGTCGTCAACATCGATGTGTTTCCACCGCTGCGAAAACATCCGGAGTAAAAAAAACACCATCCCAGCTGGGATGGTGTTTTCGTTATCGCAGATCGAAGCCGTTTTGACCGAATGGCTTCGGTTGTGCCTGAATGCCTTCGAAGACGAGCATCCAACCGTTCTCCCCGCGATAGATCTTCGTCTCTGTCTTGTCGTCGATCATCAACAGGTGGAACAGAGAAGCGTTCGATTTCAAATAGGGGCTGAGATGCTCATCGTGCAGTCGCAAGTTGAGCACTCTGTGCTTGTCCTGCTGTTGCACGACCACACCATCTGTCAACAGAAAATCGGCGATCGTCACCGGCGGCAAAAGCGGTGATTTCATATGCGATTTGACATGCTCATAAGCGCTGCGCGTCGCTTTTGCTTTTCGGCTTTGTTCGAGTACGTAGGCGAAATACATGTCAGGTCTCCTCGCTTTTCAGAATTAACGTCCTCGCTCCTCTTCCGACTCGTCCTCGTCTTGATCTTCCCATTCGCGCAGCTTCTGCTGATAGCGAAGTTTGCGCTTGATCTCCTCTTCCTTCGACCACATGGTGCGATCGACGCGGGAGAAGACAAAGATGAATGGCAAGATCAAAAGCATGCCGATGACTGCCACGCCAAGAGCTGACAGCACCGAGTAGAGCAGAGATACGCCGCTGAGGAAGAGGATCAGAAAGACGGCTGGGCAGAAGACAAGACAGGTGCGCCACCAAAAACGAATATAGGACATCTAGCTGTCTCTTTCTCGCAGCCTCTAGCGTTGAGCGAACTCTGCCAACAGGCGCGCTCCGTAGCCGATCGCCCCTTCGTTGCTAAAGGAGTGCGAACGGTTGACCGCCATCGGGCCAGCCATATCGACATGCGCCCATTTTTGGTTCTCGCCGACAAAGTTGCGCAAGAACAGAGCTGCGGTGATCGCACCAGCCAGGTCGCCCGAGGAGATGTTCGACAGATCGGCGATCGGAGAGTACAGCAGATCTTCGTACTCATCGAACAGCGGGAGTTCCCACACCTTTTCTCCGGTGACTTTCGCTGCCTGCTCAACCGTTTCTGCTACGCTTTCATCGTTCGCCCAGAAGCCAGCCATCTTCGAACCGAGCGCGCGCATGCAAGCGCCGGTCAGCGTCGCGATGTCGATCACGCGCTCCGCCCCGATCTCCTGCGACAGGATCAGCGCGTCGGCGAGCACGAGGCGACCTTCTGCGTCGGTGTTGCCGACAGAGACAGTCTTCCCGTTGCGGTATTCGATGATCTCCCCCGGAAGCATCGCGTTGTTGTCGATCAGGTTCTCACAAGAACCGATGATGCCCACAACGTTGACCGGTGCGTTCAGACGGGTCAAGATGTACATCGCACCGACAGTCGCCGCTGCTCCGCCCATGTCCATCCGCATGTCTGACAGATCGCGCGCGATCTTCAGCGAATAGCCGCCAACGTCAAAGGTCAGACCTTTGCCGACCAGAGCGGTCAGCGGTTTCGACTGATCGTTTTGGAAGTTGATCTTGATCATGACCGGCTTGTGAATCGATCCGCGACCGACTGTGATCAGGCCGTTAAACTGGTTCTTGACCAGCTCCTCATCCTTGAAGAGCTCCACAGTAGCGCCCGAATCTTTAAACAGGTTGGTCACGTAGTCTGCGAGGTCATACGGGCGCATCTTGTTGGTCGGCTCGTTGTTCAGCTCGCGAGCGATCACAGTGCCTTCCCCGTAGATCTTACCGCGGGTGATCGCATCCTCATGGCCTGCGAGGTCACCGTCGAGCGAAGCGATCGTGATCGACTGAACGGTCGATCCTTCTTTTCTCGACTTGTATTTGTCAAATTGATACTCGCCCATCACGTAGCCTTCTGCCACCGTGTGCACGAGATCATCTTTGGAGTAGGAAGTGCCTTCTGGGAGCAGGACGGTCACCTCAGCCACGCCTTCTTTGCGCGCTGCGCGAGCGCCGAACGCCACCGCGTCACGGAACTTGTTCAGCTCGAACTTCTTTGCATCGCCGAGACCGACGACAACAAAGCGGGTGCCCTCATGATCGAACCATACGACATGGTCTTTTTTCTTGCCATGATAATCGCTCAGCTTCAGGCCGAGCTTTTCAACGTTTTGACCGATAAATACAGGCAGGATCGTCGTCTTGCCCGCTTGATATGTACCCAGAGTAAAGTTCATCTCAAGTTCCTCCTTCTATTCTCTTTCAAAACTTTCGCATATGGAAATATTCTTTCATTGCCATTATACCTCGTTCCCTTTAAAACACCAAGAAAAGTTTTTCCCACTAGGCGTCGATCCATCCCTTTACCCGCTCGACCGCCTTCTGCCAGCCAGCATAGCGATCTTCGCGTTCTCCGGCCGCCATCTGCGGGGAAAATGACATCTGCTCACCAGCCAACCGCCTCAAATCATCCAGGCTGCTCCACATGCCGATCGCGAGGCCAGCCAGAAAGGCAGCTCCGCGCGCTGTCGATTCATGATCTGCAGCCCGCACCACCTCTGTGCCGAGCAGATCCGCTTGGTATTGCATCAAAAAGCTGTTCTGCGTCGCGCCTCCATCGACGAGCAGCCGGGAGATCGCCAGTCCTGAATCTGCTCGCATCGCATCGAGCACGTCGCGCGTCTGGTAGGCGATCGCCTCCAGCATCGCACGGGCGATGTGCGCGCGGGACGTATCGCGCGTCAGGCCGAAGATCCCACCCCGAGCGTAAGCGTCCCAATAGGGAGCGCCAAGTCCAGTAAAGGCGGGCACCACGTAGACGCCATTGCTGTCTGGCACCGATCGGGCCAACCGTTCCGACTCGGCTGCATCCTGCACGATCTGGAGCTCATCGCGCAACCACTGCACGCCCGCGCCGGCGATAAATACGCTCCCTTCGAGCGCGTATTGCACCTCTTCACCGATCTTCCAGGCGATGGTGGTCAGCAGACCGCGCTTCGATTCTCTCGGCATCTCACCTGTGTTCATCAACAGAAAACAGCCGGTGCCGTACGTGTTTTTTGCCATCCCTTCCGCAAAACAGCCTTGCCCGAACAGAGCGGCCTGCTGATCGCCCGCGATGCCGGCGAGCGGGATTTCCACCCCGAGCAGGTCGCGGTCGGTCATCCCGTAGACTTCGCTCGATCCGCAGACTGTTGGCAACATGTTGCGCGGGATGCCGAACAGCTGCAACAGCTCGTCATCCCAGTCGAGCGTGTGAATGTTGAAAAGGAGTGTTCGCGACGCGTTCGTCACATCGGTGATGTGCAGTCTGCCCCCTGAGAGCTTCCAGAGCAGCCAGGTGTCGATCGTGCCGAAAAGCAGCTCCCCTTTGGCTGCTCGCGCGCGGAGCTCAGGCGATCGATCGAGCAGCCACTCCGCTTTCGTTCCAGAAAAGTAGGCGTCGACCACCAAGCCGGTCTTGCTGCGAATGATCTTGTCATATCCAGCTCGACGAAGCTCATCACAGCGACCTGCCGTTCGGCGGCATTGCCAGACGATCGCCGGCGCGATCGGCCTGCCTGTCGCCCGCTCCCAGATCACCGTCGTCTCGCGCTGATTGGTGATGCCGATCGCCGCCACCTCATCCGGCTGAACGCTCGCCTTTTGCAGAGCTTGTCTCAGCGCTTGCAACTGCGTCTCCCAGATTTCGAGCGCATCGTGCTCAACATGTCCTGGCTCCGGGTAATACTGCGGAAACGTCAGCTGCTCGACCGCAAGCGCACAGGCGTTCTGATCATAGATGATCGCCCGTGAACTTGTCGTTCCCTGATCGAGCGCGACCACATAGCGCCGCTTCCTGTTGTCCGACATGTCTCGTGCCCCCTCTCCACTCAATATTAATTGAATTTTCATTTTTTGAACAGCGCGGAATCGGCACCGCTTCTTTCCAATTCTTACGACTTTGTGAAAGCGAGCGCTTCAACAGGTGAAATCTGTTGCATAGCTTTGAAAAATAGTGGTATCATGACTAATAGAAATCAGAGCGTAGGGAGGGACTCCTGTGTACCGTTACTATATGGGCATCGCACTTATGTGTATGATCATGGCTTTGTTTGGCTTGTTGCTTTCGGTCAATGCGGCCGCATTCGCAACAATCCTCGTCGGATTTGCTGGTGCATTCTTGGCAATCGCCTTCATCACCGCAGGCCCAGAAGCTCGCTGGTAAACCTATTTTCAACCTTTTGAATGTATACGTACCATCACCCCTGTGGCATACCACAGGGGCTTTTTATCGTTTTAACCATTCGCAAAGCTCCGGAAGCAGGAGTTCCGCACTGTGGTTGCACCTGATAATCGGCACCCCTTTCTCCTCTGCGATCTTCGGCAGCGCACAGACCGGCTTCATCTCAAGCTTGGTGCCGACGATCAGCAGCAGGTCTGCCTGACCGACCCGATCGACGGCGATCGCGATGTGCCGCACATCCTCCCCAGCCAGCACGATGTTTGGCTTCAGCAGCTGTTGACAGCTTGGACAACATGGCGTCCGATCGCCTTTCGCCTCCTCAGACGGATAGAGCGCATAGCACGTTTCACAGATGAGCTCTCGCAGATTGCCATGCACTTCTAACACTTCGGCACTTCCCGCCTTTTGATGAAGCCCATCGATGTTCTGCGTGATGACGCTCACCTTCGCCTCGGCGAGCGCGCGATGTGCCGGATTCGGCTGGGCAGTGCGCCAGTCGAGCAACATCTCTCGGTAGCACCGATAAAAAGTTTCCGGCTCCCGACGGTACATGTCGACGGTGAAGATCTCCTGCAACGTGAACCCTCTCCACTTCGCAGCGGCAGTCGGCAGACCGCTCGGAACGGAGATGCCAGCTCCGGTGATCGCGACAGGACGCTTCGCGCTCTTCGCCCAGCCTTTCCACTGTTGCTCCATTTCGCAAGCCTCCCTTCTGGATAACAGTATGACCCAAATTCACATACTATCTTTAGCTTGATCATCATGGAGGCGATCCAGTGGCACAAGAGCTGTTATCCACCGAACATTTGATGATGATCACCACCGGCTTCGTCGTCGGCACGCTCGCCCGCCTGATGACCTTGCGAGAAGACTATCGCCAATATCCGAGCTATCCGAACGGCTACATCATCCATGTGGTCACCGGAGCGGTCGCAGCTGCGATCGGTGCGGTGGCGATTCCCTCCTTGCTGACGAAAAACTTTGTCGGCGTCTCCTTTTTGGCACTGGCGATCCAGCAGTTTCGCGACGTGCGGAAAATGGAGAAGAGCTCGTTGCACGACTTGGAGCAGACAGAGTTTACCGCCCGCGGCACCGCCTATATCGACGGCATCGCCAAAACGTTTGAGGCGCGCAACTACCTGTCGTTGATCTGCGCATTCCTCACCGTGCTGACGATGACGCTGATTCCTGGCAACCGGCCCCTGCTCGACATCGCCTGCGGTGCGGCTGTCGGCACCCTCGCCGCATGGCTCCTCTGGAACTATACAAAAGGGCGAACGCTCGGCGAGATCGCCGACATTCGTCTCGCCCAGATCTCCTTCGATGCGGACATGCTCTGCGTCGACGACATCATCGTTAAAAATGTTGGACTGCCCGATGCCCAAGCGCGCTACCTGGAAGAAGGGATGGCGGTGATGATCACACCGCGCGATGCGGACGCACAGATCGCGCTGGCCAACTATGGTCAGCGCCAAGCGATCATCCATGAAGCGGCGCGCACCCTCGGGCTGAAGCGCTACATCTGCATGCGCAGGGACTTCGACAATGGGCGCATCTGTTTTGCGATGATCCCGATTCACCGCGATGCTCGCACACTGCTCAAGCTTGTGGCGGAAGTGCCGCTGCTCGAATCGACCAAAAAGAGCGCTCGAATGCGCGACCCAGAGCTCGTTGCTGACCGAAAAGGAGAATGAGAGATGGCGAATCGTTCCCGCAACATCATCGCTGTGATCGCAACCGATAAAAAGCATCTGGCTGGGGGCAAAGCACAAACATTTCTCGCCGATTCGACCGAGCAGTGTCAAAAGCTGGCTCAAGAGATCGCCCTCGCCGTGCAAGGAGAGGTCGCCTCGCTGTCGATCGGCGTATACATGGTTCTCGATACCTGACTTCCTTCCAATCGAGAAGAACCTGTGCGCTCATCCGCTCCTTTCAGCGAAACGAACGTCATCGAAACGAACAGCACAGGCGAAACAAAAAAACGCCCCCTGTAGCGGGGGCGCTTCACTCTCGATCAGCATGGAGCTGGATGAAATGGTTGAACGTGATCGACTAGGTCCACTGCACGTTGGAGCCGCCAGAAAGCAGATCGCCCTGATCGTTCACCGCCCAGTTCGATTTGCGTTCGCGTCCGATCGTCGTCGACGGGCCATGCCCTGGATAGACGATCGTCTCTTCTGGAAGAGTGTACAGCTGTTCGCGAATGCTTTTGATCAGCAGCGCTGTATCACCGCCGGGAAGGTCGGTGCGGCCGATGCCATTGTTGAACAGCGTGTCCCCTGCGATCACGAAACCTGCGCCGACAAAGACCACATGCCCGGGCGAATGCCCCGGCGTGAAGCGAACTTCCAGTCGGTGCTCGCCAAGCGCGATCAGATCTCCATGTTGCAAGATCACATCCGCCCCTGGGCCATCGATCGGGTCGATATATTCCGGATAGCGGGCAGAACCGTTCAGCTCCGGGTCGACCAGCCAGTCTTTTTCCACCTCATGAATCATCACTTTCGCTTGTGGAGCCGCTTGCTTCACTTCGCGCAGACCTGCGATGTGATCCAGATGCGCATGCGTGATGATGATGCTGACCACATCGAGCCCCTGAATGGCTTCGATCACCTCATCCGGGTCCTGTCCGGGGTCGACGATCACCGCTTGGTTCGTCGCCTCATCGACGAGCACGTAGCAGTTCTCTTGGAAGATCCCCAGCGCATGCAACTGTATTTTGATACTCATCTACAATCCCTCCTGTTGAAAGCCAATCCTCACTCTGTTATACCATAAGTAAAATCAAAAGGACATCTCCTACAATGGGAGACGCCCTTACTTCGTAAGTTTAGAATGATTTATTAAAGTTAGAGATTCCAAACATCATATAGATCGGCAACCGGAATTCCTAGCGCGTTCGCAATATTCGACAATTTAGTCGCGTTCGCACCGCGATTTCCAGATTCGATCGCATAGATATAAGATTGTGAAACTCCAGCGCGATCGGCTAGCTCTTTTACTGATAACCCTGTCTGTTTCCTGATTTTCTTCAGCTGCATCCCAATGGTCAAATCGCTCATGATTATCTGACTCCCCATCTTTTCATTATTGTTCCCCCACACCACAACTAAAGAATAACGATTTGATATTTACTTATTTTATAACATAATTTTTCGACAAAAAACCACAATTGCTTTAATTAAAGTTTCAACGACATTTTTCGACAAAATACTACTTTAAGAAGCTTTACTCTATGGTCTTTCAAGCCCCCATTTGATAAAATATAGATCATGTATTTTCAATATTTGGAGGTTGGAGATGAATCAGGCTTGGAAGAATAAAAGATCCATTCAGATTGGACAAAATATTCGAGAACGGAGAAAAGCTCTCGGTCTGACCCAAGCTCATCTAGCAAAAGGTCTTTTTTCTGTACAAGCGATCTCCTTGATCGAGCGTGGCAAATTAAATGTTTCAGCGGAGACGCTTGAAGTGTTTGCCGAACGCTTGAACTGCCCCGTACAAGAATTGCTTCAGATGAACGAACTTCGCGAGGATTGGTTGGAGGATCTGCTCAAAACGGCGCTTCGCCATCAGGAATCCAATCGATTGAACGAAGCGATGGAAGTTTTACATACCCTATATGCGGAAGCGTTGGTCAAGAACAACACGCGCTATCTGCAGGAAAGCTCCTACCTGTTATGCACGCTCTACCATGCGGTCTCCAAGTACAGCACCTCGACCGACTGGGGACAGGAAGCGCTGCGCCTGCTCGACCCTGAGCCTCACTTAGACCGCGTGATCAATACGTATATCACCGTCAGCCGAAACTATTACATGGTCGGAAACATGTGGGAAGCTTTCGACCTGCTGCGCAAGGCAGAACAGCTGGTGACAACCCCGACTGCGACAAAAGAAGCGGGCAACCTCTATTTCGGCATGGCCTTGATCAAACAGATGCTGCAAAACTGGGAAGGCTGCATTTGGTACTCGGAGCAGGCGCTGCAACAGTTCGAACATCGCGACGAGATCATCAAGATCGGGCGCACGCTGATGATGATGGGAACCGCCTATAAAAATCAGGGGCGCATCACCCAGGCAAGACAACAGATCGAGCGATCGATCCGCATTTTGAGCCAGACGAACGATCTGCGCTCACTCGCACGCTCCTATCACAACCTCGGGGAAGTCGAGTTGAAGATCAGTTCCTTTGATAAAGCGCGCAAACACTTTCTTCGCGCGCTCAAGCTCAAGCGTCAGTCTGGTGACAAGGCGAGCATCTTGAACACCCTTCATGCGCTGGCAAAAGTTGAAATACACTATGGTGAATTTGAAAAGGCGAGACGCATTCTTCAAGAGTGCCTCACCAGAGCAGAACAGATGAACAACCCCTTGCAACTGGCGATCACAAAGCGTCATTTTGGCGACCTGGCCCTGCAGCAGAACCAAGAAGAGGTGTTCATTCATTTTTACAAGCAAGCGATCGAGTCGTTCGAAAAACTGAAATTTTCGACCGAGCTTGCCGAGGCGGCAGAAAAGCTTGGCGATCATTATATTCAAAAAGGGAGGGATCGACAGGCTATCCACTATGTTCGTCTAGCAAACCAGCACTATCGAAGACTGCTAAAAAAATCGTAGAGGAGCCAACGTGGATGAAAAAGATCGTCCTTGCATTGCTGTTGCTGGCCCTATTCATTGTGAGTGCAATCTTCTTGCAAAACGAACTGCTCGCAGATGACCCACCGATTTGGGAATCCTGCACGCTCGACCCGGTCACAGGCATTCTGATCTGTCCAAGTTCCACTCCCTAAAGGAAGCAAAAATGGAGACCCCGATCGGGGTCTCCATCTCTGTTTGAGCGATGTCAGGTGAGCGCAACCAGCGTGCGCACACGATTTTCGAATGTGCAGATGTTCGTGTAGCCCGCCTCACGAATGTAAGCGATCGCCGTGTCATAATCGGCGCCAACATCTTCTGGGCGATGTGCGTCAGAAGAGAGCGCGATCGGCACCTGGGCTTGAAAGCATGCCCGCAAAAAGTCTGGAGCGGGGTACATTTTCTGAACAGGCTTGCGCAAGCCGGCGGTCGAAACTTCGATGCACTGGTCGTTCTTTTTGAAATGAGCGGCCAAGCGCGCATACCAGCTCAGCAAAAACTCCCGATCGTCCGGCTCATGCCCAAACACTTTGATCACGTCCGGATGACCGACGATCTGGAACAGGCGAGAGTCTGCCAGGTTGATCAAGATCTGAAAATATTCCTCGTAGATCTCCGATACGATCCGCTCCTCCCAACGTGTGCGGTATTCGAGCAGGTCGAAGCCGAAATCCCCTAACCAATGCACCGAACCGATCACATAATCGAAAGGATAGCTGGCCAGAAAATGACGCATGTCTTCATCCCGTCCAGGCACATAGTCGAGCTCGATGCCGAACTTCACCTTGTGCCCAGCCTTCCGCGCGTCCATCACCATCTGCATGTATTCATCCAGATCTTCGGTGCGCTTCTTGCTCGTCCACTCATTGTCAAAAAGCGCCTGAGTCTGCTTGAACCGGTACCCGTGCTCCGAGATCCCCAGCTCCTCTACACCGCGCATTCGGGCGGTTTCGATAAAGCGCTCCAGCCACTCTACCGTATAGGGGCCGCGCTCGGTGTGAACATGATAGTCTGTTCTCATCCCTGCCCACCTCTTTTCTGATCGATGAGTCCTATTCTAGCAGGACACTCTGCCAAAATCCATTAGAGCACCCATATTTCCGTTTGAATCCGTATAGTCAAGGATGGAAGGTTGATCTTCCTCTGTTTCAAACCGACTGATTCCGTTTGGATTCCGTATAATCCGTTTGCACACACAAGACCCTGTTCGGAT
The DNA here is from genome assembly GCF_042682745.1 of Tumebacillus lipolyticus. NCBI lineage: Bacteria > Bacillati > Bacillota > Bacilli > Caryophanales > Alicyclobacillaceae > Tumebacillus > Tumebacillus lipolyticus. The sequence continues at coordinate 585,873 of NZ_JBHUIO010000002.1, forward strand.
GAGCGGGGTCTTGTGTGCTGCTTTTAATAGAAAGCGACAGAAATATCCAGTTCATTGAGCCAGGTATTTTCTGTCCGCTGAAGGAATTATTCATCTTTCATTCTCTACGAAAAATAGAAAGAGAGTCCATTCTTTCTGCTATTTTTTCAAACATAAAATAAACATTGAATTTTCATAAAATTCATTATATTATAATTATATAAAAAGGAGGATTGATATTATGAAAAAGAAAATCATCCTTACTGCTTTGCTTGGTGCTTCCCTGTTATTGACTACTTCTTCCGCGCAAGCAGCTCCGTCATACAATTGTGAAGGCGGATGTGGCACTGGTGGAGGTGGTGGTGGTGGCGGCGGGACAATCCCCCCATCAAACGCTTATATATAGTATAGAAAAATCCCCGCTCAAACGAACGGGGATTTTTCTATGCTGACTTTCTTGTTGGAACCGCATCATCCATGAAGGGTTCGATAGGATTCTGGTTGCAAACCAGTGTCATACGGCTGTTTGAATCAGATGGATTGACCTTCCATGCAGTCGGGCCAACTCCTACGTCCTCCGCTCTGATCGGCAGAGGTGGTTTGAGATCACCGTTTAGTGTGTTCGGATCACTTGGAACAATCTCGACCGCCATGTAGGGTCGCCTAGTACCACATCGCCGATCAGAGGATCGGTAGGGTCGCCAGCCAATGCTAACGGACCTGGCGGTACCTGCTCACAAGTGATGCCATTCGGAACGCCAGGTTTGACCTTATCTAAGTGCTTCATTGGACCTGACGGCAACACCTCTCCTACGATGTACGGGATCGGTGGCGCATAAAAGTGTCGATAGCCCTCACGAGAACTAAAAACCATTTTTTATCATACAGAGCGTGCGCCTTGAACCAAGCTTTTTAGTCAAGCATAGAATGCAAGACAATGATCGAAATGGAGGGAAAGAAAAATGGATGGTTGCTTCGGTCATTTCACCCGTTGGGCAGTTGTATTTCTGATCATCTTTGTTCTGTTTATCTTGTTGATCCCCAACTGCTACCCTGTTCAAACGACCAGCATTCAATGCTACTAAAAACATCTGATAAACGGATGTGAAGCGAGGGGTCTTTAAGATGTATGGAACTTTTGGTTCCCTAACCCGATGGGCAGTAGTGTTTCTGATCATTTTCGTTCTATTCCTTCTGCTCGTGCCAGGCACAGGAGTCCATGGCACCTATTAGATTTCTTACCCCATCCTTTTAAGGAGGTGAAAGATTTGGCTGTAAGTCCTCAATACGCACGTTCTCTTGTAGGCCAGTGGGTAGATTGCCAAACCCCCAGTGGAATGCGTACAGGAATCCTAAGGGAGGTGCGTCCTGACGGTATTGTGCTGGATATGCAAGGAGGAAACACTGCTGGCTATGCAGATGGTCAAAAGGAATTGGAAGTTGAATATGCTGATCAAGGAGCTGAGTCGCAACAGGAGAATGTGTTTTTCCGACCCTTTTTCAACCCATTCTTCTTCATCCCGTTTTTCCTGCTCCTTGCAATAAGGCGGCGCAGATTCTTCATATAAGACTTCCCAAAACGGTGGCCAATTTTGACTGCCGTTTTTTCTTCTATTTTAAGGTTTCGCCAGATTCTTTTTTGAACTATCAAAAAGGCAGAGCAATTCGCTCTGCCTTACAATTCTCTGCCTGCGTGACCGTCTACACCGTAGTATGATTCCGACAAACATCGAACCCCCTACTACGGTTCTTCTCCTCAGCTCAACTCATGTCTTAATAAGCGCCGCCATCGTGACCTGGAATGAGCAAGATGAACAGTACAAAGATGATCAGAAAAACAACAGCCCATCGGGTAAACCCACCGAATTGTCCGTACACGTCATTTCCCTCCTTTATTGTTCCTCCAACAAATTATGCTGAATCTCTTCTTCTTGGAAAGGCTTGTGTGCTTAGCAACTCAAATCCATAAAAAAAGGGCCTCATTTCCGAGGAACTTAGGTTTTACCATCTTTTAAGCCATTCTTCGTTTGTGTGATCAAACACAAAAAAGCCCCGCCAGAAGGCGAGGCATCCTACAATTACCACAAGAAAAGAACTACTCGATCATCATCTCCATCGGCGAGGATGCATTCGCATAGCGCTTTTTCGGGATGCGCCCAGCCACATACCCTTTTCGACCCGCTTGAATCGCCAGCTTCATCGCTTCTGCCATCAGCACCGGATCTTTCGCGCCTGCCACAGCTGTGTTCAACAACACGCCGTCCGCGCCCAGCTCCATCGCTACAGCCACATCGGCAGGCGAACCGACACCAGCGTCGATGATCACCGGGACTTTGCCTTCGCACTCCTCAATGATAAAGGACAGGTAATGCGGATTGAGCAGGCCGAGACCGGAACCGATCGGAGAGGCTCCCGGCATGATCGCATGCGCACCCGCCTCAATCAGATGGCGCGCCAGCATCGGGTCATCAGACGTGTAGGGCAGGACGATAAATCCTTCCTTGACCAACATCTCGGTCGCTTTCAGCGTGCCGATCGGGTCGGGCAACAGCGTGCGCATGTCGCCGATGACCTCCACTTTGATCATGTCACACAGGCCGGACGCTTTGGCCAGTCGGGCGATGCGCACCGCTTCTTCTGCCGTCTGCGCACCCGCAGTGTTCGGCAGCAACGTATATTTTTTCAAATCGAGACGCTCAAGAAAGTTCGGGTTGTCCGGATTGTCGATGTTCAAGCGACGAATCGCAAAAGTCAGGATCTCCGTCTCCGACGCATCGACCGCCTGCTGTTGGATGTCAAGGTCGGGGAACTTGCCCGTGCCAAGCAAAAGTCGTGATTGGAACTGATAGGAGCCGATTTTCAAAATGTCTGCCATCGTTCTCGCACCTCTCTCTTCGTAGTATCCTCTAGAAGCCACCGCCGACAAAATGAACGATCTCAATCTTGTCGCCAGCCTGTACTCGCGTCCCCGCATAAAGATCGCGGGGCACGATGTTCAGATTGTGTTCGATGATGATGATTCGCTCGTTTAAACCGAAGTGGCTGACCACATCGGCGAGCGTTTGCACGCCTTCGAGTACCCGTTCTTGTCCGTTGATCAGCAAGTTCATCCCTGTGCCCCCCTCTCGTGATCGACGAGTTGACGCATTCTCCTCGCCGTCGCTTCCACATCGCTGCTGGCGATGATCGCCGACACGACCGCAACGCTCGACGCACCACTTCGAATGATCTCCGCCACGTCATCCTCTTTGATGCCGCCGATCGCGACGATCGGAAGCGAGACGTGCTCCCGCACCTTTTTGACTCCTGCGGGCCCGACGACCGGTTCGGTGTCCAACTTGGTCATCGTCTTCCGCATCGGACCAAGCCCGATATAATCCGCCCCGAGTCGTTCCGCCTCCATCGCCTCCTGCACATTGTGCGTGGAAAGCCCGACGATCTTTCCTGGCCCCAAGATGTCGCGTGCAGCCTGAATCGGCAGGTCGCTCTGTCCGAGGTGTACACCGTCCGCATCGACTGCGCGCGCCACATCGATGCGATCGTTGACGATAAAAGTGACGTGAAGCTCCCGCGTGATGTGACGAATCAGTCTCCCCGCTTCGAGCAACTCGCGACCGGTAAAGTCTTTTTCCCGCAGTTGCACACAATCCACACCGCCAGAGATCGCGGCGCGAATCACACTTTCCAGCGAACGGCCGTTGAGAAATTGATGACCAGTGACCAGATATAATCTCGAATCCATCGTTCCACCTCAACCTCTGAGCTTGAAATAAAAAAACCGCCTCTGAACGCACAGAGACGGCTCCATCACACTCGTAGATTTGCGTGTTGGCCATCCCGCTTCCCTACGCTGGCATTACCCAGTCGATTCAGGTTCCAAGGGTTGAAGGGCACAAAGCCTTCTCTCAGCCTCCTCCATTCCGGAAGCACCCCTAGGGGATTACACGCTTCTCATGATACCATCGGTTCCCTGCCCTGACAAGGCTTTCACCGATTAGACTTTTCATTCGATAAGATTGGGAGCGCTGTCAAACTAAACCCGATCACCTGATCGGCAAACAGGGTGAGCTGTGACAGCTGCTGTTCACGATCATAGCTATACACCACAACATCCCGCAGCGAGAGGATCGGCGCAGAGTCGATCAGTTGCAGACTCTGCTCCTCCTGCTCCCAAAGGGCGAGCAGATCACTGCGCATGTGAGTAACCATCGATGCTACATCTGGAGAAAGATCGCCATTTGCCTGCTTCCTATAGCTCTCGGCGTAAGATGGCCGAATCTCGCACAATGTGCCTTCAAGCTGCCCGCCAGCGGTCAACAGCATCACTCGCGGCTCGCTTCCTTCCAGCTCGAAGCGCTTGATCAGCTTCGCAAGCGCAGCCAGCGTTAGCCATTTCATGGAAACGCGACCTCGCATCGCGTTCGGAATCGTCGGTCCCTCTGGAGTCGACCCCTGATCGTTTCCTCGTTTTTGCTCCTGATCGTTCGTCATTTGCGCCTCCATCCTGTACGCCTTCACAAGATAGCATGCCCAAATCAGGACAGATCAGTGCGCGATCACAGCTACAGTCGTCAGATCGACCTTGATCGGCTTTTGGTAAGCGCCAAGAAACATCATGCCGATCACACCGATACAGCAAAGAATAAGTGCAGTTCGCTTCATAGGATACACCCCCACCATTACATTGTACTGAAGGTGCTCTTTTTGTCTAGTGCGCCTTGACAGATTCCCGCTGGACGATCAAACGATGTCGTTTTTCTCCTCCTCGCTTGTCGAACTTCTGATCGATCGGGCGACATGTTCCAACAAAATTACACAATATTTTGAATTGTTTCACGTGAAAACAAAGTTTAGCAGATGTATTTTACACCATATCTACCTTTGCTTGTCCGATAGATTCCCACATAGGAGGGACTTTTGTACCCGTTGGCCCACCAGTCCTCACGAAAGCGAGCGGCCAGACACCCCGCTTGAAATTTGCTGTCGAATAGTTTGCCATAATACACCCATGACATGTTGTGCGATCTCCTTCCACCGTGGTTTCGCTTTTACAGCATTCCCCTCCCCCGCTATAAATTTTCACGAGAGCCGCATTTTCTTTCTGTGCAGACTAAACGAAAAGGAGGGTGACAATCATGCGCGTAAAATCCCTAGCAGCCGGATGGCTTGCCCTGCTGCTCGCATTCAGTTTGGTCGGATGCGGCAAGCAAGGGGCGCTCCCAGAGCGAGGCGTCGGCGAAGCTCCGACTCGATCAACACCTGCCGAAAAAACGCCCAACCGTCAACAGGTCAATGAAACGCGGTCGCCAAATTACCAAGTTCGAGCGCCACAGATCAATGTAGCAGGAGGTCAAGGACAGCAGACTGCAGAACAGCAAGCGAAGGTCATCGCCGAAACTGTAACCCGCATTCAAGGTGTGGAACGAGCTTCCGTCTTGGTGGCTGGCAAGACCGCCTTGGTCGGCATCGACCTAAAATCGAACATCACCGGCTCGATGATCGATTCGATCAAGTTTTCGGTCAAAGAGGCGGTCGAGCGCAGCGGCAACGGATACCGAGCGGTGGTCTCGGCAGACCTCGACACCGTCACTCGCGCCCGCGCCTTGATTCGCGATGTGCAAAGCGGGAAGCCGGTCGAAGGAATTTCCAACGAGATTGCAGACATCGTCTCTCGATTGATCCCCGAAATGTAAAAAAGTGGTGTTCCGAGTTTGCTGTCGGAACACCACTTTTTATTTTTCGATCGCCTCGCGGGGCAACAGCACATTAAATGTGGTTCCCTGTCCAGGCTCACTTTCAACCACAATATCTCCATGATGGCTTTGGACGATGTTGCGGGTGATCGAAAGTCCAAGTCCTGTGCCACCTTTGCTGCGAGTGCGCGCCTTGTCCACTTTGTAAAATCGATCCCACACATAGTGGAGATCCTCAGGCGGTATTCCTTCACCTGTGTCGCGCACGCCGATCTGTACCACCGAATCTTCACGCGTCAGCAGCACGGTGATCGTGCCGCCTTGCGGTGTATGGCGAAACGCATTGTCCAGCAGGTTGGTAAACACCTGCTCCAGCCGGTCGCTGTCGCCCAGAACCACCACCGGTTGTCCAGTTTCCGCTCCTGTCAACTGCAGGGTGACATGTCGCTCGTGCGCAATGGTTGTAAACTTGCGAACCACGCGGCGAAGCAGGTGGTTCATGTCCACTTGCTCCACGTTCATCTGAAACTGGCCTGCTTCCAGCTGAGCCAGATCGAGCAGATCGTTGACCAGACGGCGCATGCGATGCGTCTCATCGAGAATGATGTTGGTCAGCTCTTCCCGCTGGACCGGATCATCGCCAAATTCGTCGAGCAGCGCTTCCGAATAGCCTTGCATCATCGCCAGCGGCGTGCGCAGCTCATGAGATACGTTGGCGATAAAATCTTTGCGCATCTTGTCCAACATCCGCTCATCTGTGATGTCGCGCAGCACCGCCACGACGCCGCGCAACGTATCGCCGTCCTTCTCATAAAGCGGCGCCATCGTGATGATGAGGATGCGCCCTTGCCAATTCAGCTCATCCACCACGGTCTGTCCGCTCTTCATCACCTGCTTCTCGAAAGCGAGCAGATCGATCGGCAGTTGCTTATCGGAAGGATTCCCGATCTCCGCGAGCTGCTGGGCGCGAATGAACCTACGTGCAGGCGGGTTGGCGAGCGTGATCGCCCCGTTAAGGTCGGCAGAGATCACCCCATCTGTCATCGAGGTGATGATCGAGGCCAACTGCTCTTTTTCCCGCTCCAGGTCGTCGATGTTTTCCTCCAACTTGTGGGCGAGCGTGTTGATCGTCAGGCCGAGCTGCCCGACTTCATCCCCGGTCACCACCTGCACTTTGCCACTAAAGTCGCCCTGCATCATTCGCTCCGCCACCTTGTTCATCTGCACGATCGGAATCGAAAGGTTGCGCGAGACGACAAAAGCAAGCCCGGTCGCCAAGACGATGCCGAGCCCCGCTGAGAAAAAGAGCAGATCCTGCACGCGCTCCATCGCTGTCGATGCGGAGATCGGTTGAACGACATAGAGCAGACCGTTGATCTGCCCCTGGCTCACCAGCGGCTGAAGCACCCAGAAGTTGAGCTCCTTCTTGCTCTCATCCGCATTCCAGCTCGGCTCATACCCTCGTTCGATCACCGCATTCCCATTGCGAAGCGCCTTTAACTTCTCAAGCGACAGTTTGGCGATCAGTTGGTCGCTCTGCGGTGGCTGAATCAGATTGACCACCGCATTTTCTTCCAGTGCGAGCTCCTGCAGGATGATCAGTGCCACATCCTGACGGTAGTTGACGATCACATCTGCCATATGATTGGTTCGCATCTGAAGTCGATCCTGTTCCGCCTGATAGAAGTAGGAGTCGAACAGCTGTTCCAAAAAGATTGAGAGCAGCAGCAGGACGACGGTGAACAGCCCGATGATCGTCAGCCAGAGCTTGCCGGTGACGCTGTTCCGAATCACTCAGCCACCTCAAACTTGTACCCGACTCCCCAGACGGTCACGATCATCGAAGCCGCGACTTCGGACGCTTTGCCGAGCTTTTCGCGCAGGCGCTTGATGTGCGTATCGACGGTGCGCTGATCTCCGTAAAACTGATAGTTCCACACATCGCGCAGCAGCTCCTCACGAGAAAAAACCTTCTCCGGGCGCTGGGCCAGATAGCAGAGCAGCTCATATTCCTTCGGCGTCAAGGACACCTCTTCCCCATCGCACAGCACGCGCCGCGCATCCATGTTGATCGTCAGGCTCTTGAAGGTCAACACAGAGGAGACGGAGGCGGGAGCTTCTTTGTCAGTCGCAACCATCGCCCGTTTGAGCAGCGATTTTACGCGCATCACCAGCTCGCGAGGCGAGAACGGCTTGACCACATAGTCGTCCGCCCCCAGCTCGAAGCCGTGGATGCGGTTCATTTCGTCACCAGCTGCGGTGAGCATGATGATCGGCACCTCGTTGTTCTGCTGACGAAGCGCTGCGCACACATCGCGGCCATCCATGCTCGGAAGCATCAGGTCGAGGATGATCAAGTCATAGTGGTTTTCCAACGCCTTGTCCAACGCCACCTGACCATCCTCCGCCTCTTCTACATCGAACGCGTTACGCTCCAGATACATCCGCACCAGACGGCGGATGCGCTCCTCATCGTCAACGACTAAAATCTTCGGATTTTTCGTTTGCTCCATCTGTTTCACTCTCCCCGAATATAACGACAAGCCACCGCTCCTACTTGGTGACTTGTCTGTCTTTGTTCGATTATGCGTAGGCGTGCAAGCCTGAGATGAGCAAGTTGACCCCGACCAGCAGGAACAGGATGACGACAAAACCGGCGACTGCCATCCACGCGGTGCGCACACCTTCCCAGCCTTGTCGCAATCGCAGATGCAGGTAGGCTGTGTAGTACAGCCAGGTGATCAATGCCCATGTCTCTTTCGGGTCCCAGCTCCAGTAGGAGCCCCACGCCTCTTGCGCCCAGATCATCGCAAAGACGAGCGCACCGAGGGTGAAGACCGGGTAGCCGATCGCGACAGCTCGGTACGAGAGCTCATCGAGCATCTCCTCATCGAGTCCGCGCACCCAGCGCGAGATGACGGCGACGAGCGGCTTTCTGGCGATCAGTCTCAAGATTCCGTACAGGACCAGCGAGCCGAGCACCGTCCAGATGATCGTGTTGAACTGAATGGCAGAGTCGGTTCCCTGCATCCAGCCTGGCGCGTTAAACAGCGGCAAGGACACGCCGAGCAACGTGGTCAGCGAGCCGAGGTCGGTGCCGGATGGCCCCGCGATCGGCGGCATCTTGTACAGCTGTGCCGCCCCTTCGGCCGTCTGCGCGATCACTTCGTAACCGCCGATGCGGAAGCTGAGCGAAATCGCGATAAACGAAACGAGCGCTGTGAAAAGATAGACGATAAACTCCAAAAACTTTGCCGAGCGCGGCTGTTTGGCCAGATCTGTCACGACGAGCAGATACATCAGGCCTGCCGCAAAGGAGATGGTCAATATCCCTTCGCCGAGCGCTGCCGTCGTCACATGGATGCTGAGCCAGTACGATTGCAAGGCTGGAATCAGCGGTTTGACCTCGCGCGGGAATACGGACGCATACGTCAAAATGGTCAGACCGACCGGCACGACAAAGGCACCGAGGCCGGGAACTTTATAAAAGAAGTTGATCACTACGAACGCTAACATGATTGTGAACGCCCAGAAGCTCATATACTCGAACATGTTGGATACGGGTGTAAACCCAGCACCAACCCCGCGGGTGATCATCGCCGCGATGTGCATCAGCACGCCGGAGATGGAAAAGATGTACCCCCACTTCGTCCAGATGTTTGCCTTCCCGGCTGCGATCTTCATCTTGCGCCCGGTCACACCGAGAACATAAAGGATCGTAGAGATAAAATAGCAGACGAGCGTCGCACCAAAAAAGATGCTTGAGGCTGTCATCATTTTTCAGTTCCCTCCTTCCCATGAGGAGCATCAGATTGTGGTGTATCCTGTTGTTTTGCTTGCTGTGCCGCCTTTTTTTTCGCCTTCGGTTTGAAGGTGACCGGGTCGATCCCAACCGTTGCGATCAGCTTGTTAAACTCTTTGTTCAGGCCGATCCAGTTCTTGTTGGTGTTGGCCCCGATGTGCAGCTCCCCATCCTCTAGTCTAGCCCAAATGCGGCGATGTTGGTAGTAGAAGCAGAGCACCAGCCCCCAGAGAACCACCGCGCATCCCGCATAGACCACCGGGATTCCGAGATCTTTTTGCAGATGCAGACCGGTCATGTTAAACAGTTCGACCTGCACCAGTTTCAGTTTGAACTGATACTCTTTCCCCAGCATCTCTTCGACAAACGGCGCGAGCGGCATCATCCACTGCGTTTGCCCTTCCATGCCCGGCTTGGAGATCGAGAGTTGAAGCCCTGGGTTGTACGGATCGCGGGAGTTGGTGTAGACGCCTCCCTTTTCTGGCTCCACCTTGATGTCCGGATAGTAGTTGATCATGGTCAGCGTATATTCGCCCACCTGATAGGAAGGTTGCGGATCATCGAAGTTGATGTCAAAAGTACCATACGACTTCCCGCTCGCCTTGTCGGTCAGCTCCACTTTCCCACGTTTGAACATCGGGTTGGGATCATATGAGTTCTGGAAGATCAGGGTATTGTTAAATTTGAGCGGTTCGTTGACGATCAGATGCTTCGTGGCCTTTTCTTCATCCCCGACATAGACGGCCACATCTGTCTCATACTTTTTGACTCGCGTCTGTGCATCATCATAAAACTCCAACGTAAACCCGTTGTTTTGCAGGCCGAAGCCGACATCCTCGATATACTGACGCTCGCCCTGTTTCAGCCAGACCATCCCCGAATAGTACGCGCCGGGGATCAGCCGAACGAAGACGCCGGCGATGATGATCAGCAGACCGATGTGGATGATGTACGCGCCAAATCGTGGCAAACGCCCCTTTTCGGCGAGCAGAGCGTTCCCCTCGCGGCGAACTTTGTAGCGCTTCTTTTTGAACGCTTCAGCGAGCTGGTCGATGCGCGACTGATCAGCCTCCGATTGGTTGGCATAGAGACGATCGCCGCGGATGGCGATCACCTTGCGCGCGATCGGCTGATTTTTCAGCGATTTGTAGAGCGGAATCACGCGCTCGATCGAGCAGATGATCAGCGAGATCGCAAGCAGGAGGACGAGCGCGAGGAACCACCAAGAGTTGTACATGTCGGACAGCCCTAAGCGGTAGTAGAGGTCGCCCATCTTGCCATAAGTATCCGCATAGTAAAACTGCGGGTTCGGACTTGGAATCGCGTTCTCCTGCGGATAGATCGTACCGATGATCGATGTAACCGCCAGCAGAATGATGATGACGATCGCGACTTTTACGGAAGCAAAGAAATCCCAGATGTGGTCAAACAGGCTCTTTTGCTTCTTCTTCTGAGTTTCTGCTTGCACTTGCTTCATCTCCCAGCTTCAAGTAGCGGCTTCACGATGCCCTCGATGTAGGAAAAGGACATCGGCGTCTCCGCTTTGTTGCGCAGGATCCCATCGCGGTCGACGAAAAAGGTGGTGGGAATCGGTCGAACCCGATACAGGTCGGTGCCCACCTTTCCATCTGTATCCAACAGAATGGGGAAGGTCAAACCGTACGTATCGGCAAATCCTTGGATCGGAACCTGCTTCTCTTTCAGGTTGAGGCCAAGCACGACCAGCCCTTGATCCTGATAGGTCTTGTAGGCTTGTTCGATCGCAGGCATCTCCTGACGGCAGGGTTCACACCAAGAAGCCCACACGTTGACCATGACCACTTTCCCCCGATAGTCTGACAGCGAGACCTCTTTGCCGTCCAGCGTTTTCAGAGTGAAATCGGGCGCTGTATTGCCCAGCTCTAAGGATACCACGTTATCCTTTTGGTTGAAGTTGATCACGGCAGCCATGATACCCAGCGCCGCGATGAGCAGGACCAAGATGGTGATGATCTTGGTTCGGTTCAGTTGGTTCGACATTCTCTACACCCCAATATCAGTGAAAGACTTCATTGATGAACATCCACAGCTTATTATACAGGAATGCATTGAAACACAGCTGCACAGATCATGACAACTTTATGAAATAAAGAAGCCTGTCCCATTCAGGAAAGGCCTCCAGCGCAACATCATTCTATCAAGATCCGGTCACCCAAGACCGGGATTGTCTCACCTCGCGGAATTGGCCCTCATAGCCGTCGAGCGGCAGACCGCCTTCAAGTGCGCGCGAATAGTCGCTGATCACCTGCACCGCTCGTCGATCGACCGTGATGTAAACCTGGGCGATCGATCTGTCCATCTGACGAATTTTGGCTGAGATCGCAGCTGGCAGATCGGACGGTAGCTCCTCCACCCCCGAGCTGGTCACACCCACATAAACACTTTTGTCGGCCACGATCACCGCCGCGCTTTTCACCGCTGAAAGCGATGCTAACTCATTGGCCATCCCGTGTGCCGAATAGGGCTTGCGGGAGCTTGTGCGCACCGCAGAATTGCGCGGATCGGCGCTCAGCTGTCGATCTTCGGCAGGCGGTCTGTAGCCGCTGTACGAACGCACGCCTTGGTCTGCGCGCGTCTCGTTCGTTTCGCGAGCCGGTTGTCTGGTGTAGTCGGCCGACCGATTGCAGCCGAAGAGCGCGGTACAAAGCGAGAGTGCGATGAGCGATGTGGTCGCATATTTCGCGTATCGATTCATAGGGAGCCTCCTCATAAGCAGATTCACTGCTCATAGGTTGCCCGCTGTTTACCGTTTGATTCCAGCGACTGCGAAGAGACGCTCCACTTCGAGCGGCGTGAGGTTGCGCATCTCGCCGTAGCGCAGCCTGCCCAGCTTGAGGAACGCCACCTGCATGCGGTGCAGCGATTTGACCGGATGGCCGATCGCCTCCAACATGCGGCGGACCTGACGATTGCGCCCTTCATGAATCGTGACCTCGATCAGCGACTCGTCCGCTCCTCTCTCCATGATCCGCACCTTTGCCGGCGCAGTCTGACCGTCTTCCAGCTCCACTCCGCTTGCGAGCTGCTTGGCTCGCTCACCGCTGACGACGCCTTTTACCCAAGCTCTGTAAGTCTTCTCGATCTCATGGCGCGGATGCATCATCGCGTTGGCCAGATCGCCATCGTTGGTCATCAACAGCAATCCTGACGTATCCAAGTCGAGACGACCGACCGGGTAGATGCGCTCTTTGGCGCCGACGATGTCGACAACCGTCTTGCGCCCCTGCGGATCGGAGGCGGTGGAGACGACGCCGATCGGCTTGTTCAGCATGATGTAGATCTTCTCTTCCGCTCCGATCGGCACTCCGTTCACCTCGATGCGATCTCGCGTCGGATCGACCTTGGTGCCGAGCTCCGTCACGACGACTCCGTTCACTTTTACCTGCCCTGCTGTGATGATCTCCTCACATTTGCGCCTGGACGCAACCCCAGCTTGAGCCAACACTTTTTGCAAGCGCTCCATTTGATCCATTCTCCGTCACTCTCCCACACGTTCTTCCTTTGCTCACTCATTCTAAAGAACTTGCAGGGCAAAATCAAATCCCCCGCATCGGGGTCAATGCGGGGGGCGGTCGATCCTTATCTTCAGTTCGTGCCACGGAAATTCTTCTCCTGGACACTGATCACCATGCGCGATCAGACGCTCCGGATCAAATTTAAATGCGGACGCCAGCCGCAACACCAGTTTGACGAGAACAAACATCTGCTCTCGCACAAGACCTGTGTTTGTGACCGGAACAGAAAAATCCCCTTCCACACAAACATGAATGTGCTCATCATCTAAAAAATCTTGAGACGTCACCACCGTCCCGTCTTTGCACACGTAAAAATCAAACCCGGCCCGAGTCCGTGCGGGACATGCAGAATCGTGCAACACTACGCCTGCAAATTCTCCCATTCGAAGCATCCCGCCCTTCTGGATTCGCATCCAACCGCATCTGGTAGTAACAGCATCATATGCAAAGGGGGGTTGCCAAAGTGAACGACATTCCGCTGGAATGCTCTAGTGAAAGAGGAGACGCACGACGGCGAGCGACGCGATGACAGAGGCCAGATCGGCGAGCAGTCCAACTTTCACCGCATACCGTGCGTTGCGGATGCCAACAGCCCCGAAATAGACGGTCAGCACGTACAGTGTGGTGTCAGATGCGCCCTGCATCGTGGAGGCGAGCTTGCCCAGAAAGGAGTCGGGGCCATGCGCTTGAAAGATATCGGTCATGATCGCCATCGAGCCAGACCCGGAGATGGAGCGCAGCAGTGCCATCGGCAAGAACTCTGGGGGCACGCCGAGGGGGACGAGCAGCGGATTGAGCCCTGCGATCAGAAGTTCTAACGCGCCCGATTCGCGGAAAACGCTGACAGCGACGAGCATGCCGACCAGATGCGGCATCAGCTTGATCACCGTCGGCAGTCCGCCTTTTGCCCCGTCGATAAATGTCTCATAGACGGGAACTTTCCGAAAAAAATAGGCATAGGTCGGGATGAACGCGATCAGGACGGGCAGCGTCCAGGCGGCGATGATCTGCACGAGGCCCATCATCGCCCGCCACCCCATCTCTTGCGCTCGCGCTCCCGATAAAAGCGGTCGAGGATCACGGCGGTCGTCGTCGCCAACAGCGTGGCGAGCAGCGTGCTGACCACCACCTCTGTCGGTTGGGCCGATCCGTATTGCATGCGAAGTCCGATCACCGTCGCTGGGATGATCGTAAGCCCTGACGTGTTGATCGCCAGCAGCGTGCACATCGCGTCTGTCGCCCGCTCCTTGTCAGGGTTGAGCTCTTGCAGTTCACGCATCGCCTTCAGGCCGAGCGGTGTGGCCGCATTGCCCAGCCCGAGCATGTTGGCGCTCATGTTCGCCACGATCGACCCCATCGCCGGATGGTCCTTCGGCACAGACGGATACAGAAAGCGAGCGAGCGGATAGAGCACTTTTGCAAACGATTGCACCAGTCCGGCCACCTCTGCAATCTTCATCAAACCGAGCCAAAACACCATGATCGACAGCAGGCCGAAACAGACGACAACCCCCTGCTTCGCACCGCTGAGCACCGCGTTGGTCACCAGATCCATCCGCCCGTTCAGAGCGGCGACGATCACGCCGATGACAATCATAAACACCCAGATCGCATTGATCATCCCGTCACCGTCCTTTCTGTCAGCGGTTGATCATGTTGGAAAACAGATTTTTCAGCTTCGACCAGAACGACTCTTTTTCCACATCGTGCCCGACGATGATCGGCACTTGCCCGACCAGCCGATCTTCAAAATATACTTTTAATTCCCCTACCTTCTGGCCGGCAGCAAGCGGAGCTTGCAACGTCTCTTCCATCTCGATCTTCTGCGTCACCTTTTCCTGCTCATCTTCGCGCACCGGATAGTTGAACTGGTGACCGACGATCACATCGACATCCTTTTTCACCCCGTCCTCCACAGGCACCGTTCGCAGCACAGAATTCTCTTTGGCGATCGGCAGAAATTGATACTTTTGAAACCCGTAGTTGAGCAGCCTCGCATGATCATCCCAATCGCTCGACGCTTTCAGTGTGAGCACCGCGATCTGCCGTCCATCTTTGGTTGCGGAGGAGGCGAGGCATCGTCCCGCCGCTTTGGTGTAGCCGGTCTTCACGCCGTCTGCTCCCTCATAGCGAACGAGCATCTTGTTTTTGTTATACATCTTGCGATCCCACGACTCTCCTTGCATCGGAATCGACTTGACCTTCGTTTGGACGATCTCGGCAAACACCGGATTGCGCAGCGCATACGCGGTGATGCGCGCCATATCATGTGCGGTCGAATAATGTGCTTCCTGATCCAAGCCGTGCGGATTGGCAAAATGGGTGCCGAGCAGGCCGAGCTCTTTCGCTTTTTGATTCATCATCTCCACAAATTTCTGCTCCGTTTTGCCCACATGCTCGGCAACTGCTGTCGCCGCATCATTTCCTGAGCGCAACATCACCGCGTAGAGCAGGTCGATCAGCTTCTGTTTTTCGCCGACTTTCAGATAGATCGAAGATCCTTCTTTTCCCGATGCGCGGTTTGATACTGTGACCGTGCTGTTCAGATCTACGCCCGACTCAATCGCCACAATGGTGGTGATAATCTTCGTCAGCGAGGCGATCAACATCTTCTCATCGCCATTCTTCTCATAGAGCACCCGCCCTGTCTGCACATCGATCACAGCTGCAGAAGTGGCGCTGATCTCAACTTCGCTCGCAAACAGGTTGTCAGGAGCGACCGTCGTTTCCAGAATTGCGTTGCCCTTCGGATCATGATTGGCAGACACAGGCGACACAGTTAGCAGCAGCACGGCGAACGCAGCAATGGCCACGAGCGATTTTCGTTTCATCTCGGGTCCTTCACTCCTCACGCGTAGGTTCTGTCTGTCCTATGTATATGCACAAGCTGTAGGCTTATCCCACCTTAGCGCGCCGAGTTGACCGAACAGAAAAAGACGCCCCGCCACGGGACGTCTTGCCGATTTTCTTCCGCTCTAACAATCGATCTGTGCAGCTTTTCCATTCTGGCTTTGCGACTTTCGCATGCCACCGTTGCCGTTCTGCCCTTGCTCATCGCCTTGTCCGCTCTTGTTCTGCTTGATCATCGCACTGATCTTGTCATACATCTGCGGGGCAAGATCGATCAGCTTTTCATACAGTTGATTCGGCCCTTCGGTCGAAAGCATTTTCACTTGACCATTGCCGACGACCAAAAAACCGATCGGCGTAATCGATACACCGCCACCAGCACCACCGCCAAAAGGAAGTTCCACATCTGCCTGTCCTGAGTTGCCGTTGCTGTTTCCCTTCCCGCCCATGTTCGAGTCAAATTCAGAACCACCTGCCGCAAATCCAAAGCCCACTTTTGAAATCGGCAAGATGACACTGCCGTCCGGCGTTTCAACCGGATCACCGACGATCGTGTTGACGTCGACCATCTCTTTGATGTTTTCCATGGCCGTCTGCATCAAGCCTTGGATCGGATGTTCCGCCATTTTGCACCCTCCCTCAACCATAAAAAGGCCAATGTAAGTCCTGCAAGTATAGCTTTGCCCGGCAAAAATCGGATTATGCAGACAAGATCGGTGCGAAATCCTTTCGCCTGAAAGTTTGGTTGCACCGTATAGCGAAGCGAAGACTCGACGGTGAACTGGCGGTAAAGTATGCTCGCAAGGCTTCCTTTTACCGCCCAAGCCATCCCGGTGATCGATCCGGTCTGTGCTGCATCACCTGTGCCAAAAGCGGTACGCCAGCGGAGTGACTCAATATGAAACGATTTGGTAAATCGACGCAACGCTCGCTTGTACTTGCCGATCCGCGCCCTGAGCTCATCGACCTGTCGCTGAAACTGCTGAATCTTTTCCACCGTGATCGTGACCCATCCTCCCGCGTGAGGATTGTCCCCCGCTGTCAGCTTCCGCTTAAACCCGATCTGCATGCGCTGCTCAAGCAGTGCGACAGTCGGCACTTCATAGCCGAGCCGGATCAGCCCGAACAAAGCGCGCACGCCAACATGCAGCCGATCATTCCGACCTTCTCGCCTATATTGAACTTCGATCGTCACCGGTAGTACCATCGCGAACAACAGAAAAACTGCCAGCGCCAACAGCACAATCCAATACCAGGCGAACATCTTGTGCAGAAGTAGAAAAAGCGTGGCAAACACGATCGCAAGCGCCAACAGGAGTCCCCAAAGCCATTTCATTCGGTCCTCCTCCACATCTTCCAGATTCTCGTCTAGGATACCCGTTTTATTCCTGAACATACAAAAAAGCCCGGATCATCCGGACTTTTTCTGTCATGATTCTGGTTCATTTTGATACAGATCGGGCATCTGAAAGAGCAGTTGCTCCTCCTCTTCATCAAGATCGACCATCGGCATCAACGCGGGCGGCGGTGGAAGTTCCTTCAGATCGCGAAGTCCGAAATACTCCAAAAACTCGCGCGTCGTACCGAAGAGAATCGGCCGACCTGGCCCTTCTGCCCGGCCCGCTTCTTTGATCAGCTGCTTGCTGAGCAGCGTGTTGATCGCGCGCTCCGACTTCACTCCGCGCACCTCTTCGATGCCACTTCGGGTGATCGGTTGTTTGTAGGCGACGATCGCCAGCGTCTCCAGCGCCGCTTGCGAAAGCGTCGCATGTTGCGGCTGGTAGGCCAGACGCTCAAAAAAGGGGGCGTGCTCCGCTCGTGTCGTCAACTGAAACGAGCCGGCCACTTCGACGATCCGTATGCCGCGCAGGTCGCGCTCAAAATCGGTCTGGAGGTCATACAGGTAGTCTTTCGCATCCTCCAGCTCGATCTGCAAAATATCTGCCACCTGCCGCGCTTCGATGCCGTCGCTTCCCGCCACAAACAACAGACCTTCTATCACAGATTTGATTTGACTTGCCTCCAACTGAACCACCTAGCTTGTTACAGAATGTCGTACGATTCGATCATGATCTCTTCAAACAGCCTGCTTTGCATACAGCGCACCTGCTTCCCCTTCATCAGCTCAAGCAGCGCGAGGAAGGTCACGATCAACTCCGAACGCTTGTGTTGATTGTGGAGCAGGTCGGAAAAGGAGATTCTGCCGTTGTGAAAGGCCAGCATGCCGATGATCTCCTGCATCCTGCTGTCGATCGAGATCTCATCTCGGTGAATGCCCGCCACATGATCGTCAGGCTGCGCTTTTTGTAGCGCTTTGCGAAATGCGTCGAGCAGATCGAACAGCGACACGCCTTCGACCGGATTGGGCTCGACGTCCGGAACGAACTGGCGCAAATTCTCCGGGCGGCGGGTAAAGACCAGCTGGCGCTTCTCCTCCCGATCTTTCAGCTCATCGGCGAGCTGCTTATACTTCTTATATTCGATCAAGCGCTCCATCAGCGCTTGACGTGGATCGATCATCTCTTCATCGTAATCGATCAGCGGCACGTCCAGCTCGATCGGGCGCGGCAGCAAGAGTCCCGACTTCATCGCCAGCAGTTGGGAAGCCATGACCAAAAACTCAGAGGCGATCTCCAGGTTGAGTTCCTGCATCGTCTGCAAGTAGGAGAGGTATTGGTCGGTGATCTGTGAGATCGGAATCTCCGTGATCTCCACCTCCGCCTTGTCGATCAGATGCAGGAGCAGGTCGAGCGGCCCTTCGAACGATTCCAACTTGAGCTTTAAGGAATCTGATTTTGACTGTTCCATCCGCTTAGATCAGCCCCTTGACCATCCCGAGCAACAGGTCGCCGAGTGCATAATAGATCGGAAGGATGAGGTAGGACGTGATGCCGAAGAAGACGACGAGCAAAAGGACAAAAGGTCCGTATTTTTCAAATGCGTGCAACTTCGGTGCCACGTTCGCAGGCAAGAGGTCGCGCACGATCCAATAGCCATCGAGCGGCGGAATCGGGAGCAGGTTGAACAGCCCGAGAATCAGGTTGAGCGAGACGACAGCTTCCACGACCCGCAAAACGAAGTTGTTCCACACCGCATCTTGAAGTTCGAGGCGAAAGAAAAACACGAGGAGAAAGCAGAAGACGATCGCGACCAAGAAGTTGGCGAGCGGCCCGGCAACGGTGGTCAAGATCTTCCCCACCCGCTTGTTGCCACGGAAGTTGTACGGGTTGAAGGAAACCGGCTTAGCCCAGCCAAACGGGCCAAACAGGATCATCAGCGTACCGAGCAGATCCATGTGCGCGATCGGGTTGAGCGTCAAGCGTCCTTCTCGCTTCGGAGTGGGGTCGCCAAGTCGATATGCGACAAATGCATGCCCGAGTTCATGCACGGTGATGGCGATCAAAAATGCGATGACCCGAAACAAAAGGTCATCCAAATCGAGTCCGCTAAACAGCATAAGGGTCCTCCTTCGACCATAGAAACGTTCCAGTTTATCATATCATAAAAGAGGCAAAAAGAGCACCTGCTGACGACGCAGCAAGCGCTCTTACCCTGTGAACCATTCTAGCTGAAGAACTATTCTGGCTGTGCTTTCTTTTTGTCGCGAGGGTAGTACAGCGTGATCACCAGCGCGCCGATCCCGAAGATGGCGACCAACAAGAACGCGTAGTGCAGGCCGCTGGCGAACGCATCGCTCAACTTCTCCAGCAAGGACGGTTCGATCAACTCCCGCTTTTCCGGGTCGAGCAGCGAGTTGGCCGCTTCCAGCGGGGCTTGCACCTCAGGGTCATCCTGCAGCATCCCGAGGATGCGCGCGTTCATCACCGCGCCCATCACCGCCACCCCGACAGCAGAGCCGAGCGAGCGGATAAACTGCAGCGAAGCGGTCGCGATGCCCCGGCGGTTCCAGGTGACTGCAGACTGCACGGAGACCAAAAAGGCGAGCGTGGTCAAACCCATTCCCATCCCCAGCACGACCAGCACGATCATCGGGTACCAATAGCCCATCTCCTGCGAGACGAACGTCAGCAAGAGCGAGGAAATGCCGACCAGCGTCGCCCCGATCAGCGCGGTGCGACGGAACCCCCATTTGACCATGCGCGGCCCGCCGATGATCGAAGCGATCGGCCAGCCGATCGAGATCGGCGTGAGCAGCATGCCCGCTTCGGTCGCCGTACCTCCGAGCACACCTTGTGCGTAAGATGGCATGTAGGAGGTGATCCCCATCAGCACCGCGCCGAGCAAGAAGTTGGCGAGAGAGGCGACGGCGATCAGCGGAGATTTGAACAGATCGAGCGGCAACATCGGTTCGGAAGCTTTCCGCTCATGATAGAGAAACCAGACGAAAACGGCTGCTGCCACGCCGAACAACGCGAGGATTTGCGGAGAGAACCATGCGTATTGATTGCCTCCGGTGAGCAAGGCGAACAGCAAGGCGGTCATCGAGACGGTCATCGTCAACGAGCCTATGTAATCGATCTTGTGTTTCTTGCGCTCAATATCTTCATGCAGCGCTGTTCCTAAGATCAGGATCGCGACCAGCGCGATCGGTCCATTGATATAAAAGACCCATTCCCAAGAGATATAGTTGACGATCAATCCGCCGAGCAGCGGTCCGATCACCGCCGACACACCCCAGACACCGCTGAACCAGCCTTGGATTTTGCCGCGCTCTTCCGCCGAAAAAATATCGCCGAGGATCGTCTGCGCGACCGCCATGATGCCACCGGCACCCAGCCCTTGAATCGCCCGGTAGATGATCAACTGCACCATCGTTTCTGACAGCCCGCAGAGAATCGAACCGATGATCAGAACGATCGAGCTGACCATAAAGATCGCCTTGCGCCCATAGAGATCTGATAGCTTGCCATAGATCGGAACGGTCACCGTCGAGGCGAGCAGAAAAGCGGAGAACACCCACGACATCAGCGGCAAGCCGCCTAGCGTCCCAATGATTGTCGGCATGGCGGTACCGACGATCGACACGTCGATGGCAGCGAGGAAGTTGGCCAACATCACCGCGACGACGACAGCTGTACGATTCGTTTTTGCCAAAGGTACACCCTCTTTCCCAACGAGTATCAAAATATTTATTCATATACAATCTCTCACATGCTATCTATTGTAGTAGATATCCGCTTTCGCTTGCAAGAATATTCCTTACAGGATCGATTTCCAACATAAAGAAGCGATGTGCAGTCTGCACATCGCTCGCTTCAGTTTACTGAAATTGTTTGGTCAAGTTCGCCATCTCGATGGCGGTTACTGCCGCTTCCCATCCTTTGTTGCCCGCCTTCGTGCCTGCGCGTTCGATCGCCTGCTCGATCGAGTCGACAGTCAGCACTCCGAATACGGTCGGGGTTCCGGTGTCCAATCCGACTTTGGCAACCCCTTTCGCCGCTTCGTTGCACACATAATCGAAGTGCGGAGTGGAGCCGCGGATCACCGCTCCGAGCGTGATCACCGCGTCATAGCGGCCAGACTGTGCCATCTTCTGAGCGATCAGCGGGATTTCAAACGCTCCCGGCACCCAAGCAACTTCCACATCATCCTCTGCCAGCCCGTGGCGCTTAAAAGCGTCGAGCGCACCTCCGAGCAGTTTGCTGCCGATAAACTCGTTAAAACGGCCGACGACCACACCCACTTTTAAACCGGTTCCAATCAGATTGCCTTCCAAAAACTTCGCCATCGAAATGCTCCTCTCAATTCGCTTCTTCTCGCTGATTTACAGCGGCAATGTAACGCCTTTACGATCCGTTTCCCGCACGCGAAGCGGGATCGTCTCCTCGATCGTCAACCCGTACCCTTCCAGACCGACAAACTTGCGCGGGTTGTTCGACAACAGGCGCATTTTGGTCACGCCAAGGTCGCGCAAGATCTGTGCGCCGATGCCGTAATCGGTCGTCGAGACGGCTCCCTTCGCCGCCTCCGCGCTCGCCTGTTGATACCCTTTCACCTTTTGCGCCAATGAATTCGCGCCGTTTGCTCCCTGGCGCAAATGCAAGAGAACTCCACTGCCATGCTCGGCGATCTCCCGCAGCGCAGCATGCAGTTGCGATTGGCACTTGCAGGAATGCGAGCCGAAGATGTCGCCGATCGGACATTCGTTGCGCACGCGCACCAACGTCGGCGATTGCGGATCGATCTTGCCCTTGACCAGCGCAACGTGCTCCACCTGATCCAGCTTCGATCGATACACGTAAAGTTGAAAGGGGCCGAAGTCTGTCTGCATCTCGACATGAGCTGCGCGTTCGACCAGCTGTTCGCGGTCTTTTCGGTAGGCGATCAGGTCTTCGATCGTGATCATCTTGATGTCGTGCTCCTCGGCGAGCAGCATCAGATCGGGCACGCGTGACATCGTGCCATCCTTGTTCAAAATTTCACAGATCACGCCAGCAGGATAGGAGCCAGCCAGACGCGCCAGATCGACCGCAGCTTCGGTGTGACCCGAGCGTCGCAGCACGCCGCCTTCTCTTGCGGTGAGCGGGAAGATATGACCAGGCTTTTTAAAATCATTGCCCGTCACACCCTCTTCGATCAACCGCTGAACTGTGATCGCGCGCTCGTAGGCGGAGATGCCGGTCGTCGTGCCCTCTTTGGCGTCGACCGAAACGGTGAACGCCGTTCCGAGCGCATCTGTGTTCTGAACGACCATCTGCCGCAGGTTGAGCTGCTCCGCCCGCTGCTCTGTGATCGGCATGCAGACCAGCCCGCGCCCATGGGTGATCATAAAGTTGATCGTCTGCGCGGTGACTTTGTCAGCAAGCGCGAGAAAATCGCCCTCATTCTCTCGATCTTCATCATCGACGACGATGATCACCTTGCCCTGTTTGAGATCTTCAATCGCTGCATCGATGCTATGAAACATCGCGATGTCTCCCCCTTCACGCAAAACCGTTTTGTTGAAGATAATCGAGCGTGATGCTCTGCTTGTCGCTCCCTTTGCTCGGTGCGTAAGGCTGCAACAGGCGCTCCACATACTTGCCGATCACGTCGCACTCCAAGTTGACGATCGAGCCCGCTCTGCGGTGCCGCAACACGGTGACCTGCCAGGTGTGCGGAATGACGGAGACCCGGAAGGAATCGCGTTCCACATCCATCACGGTCAGCGAGACGCCATCGATCGTGATCGAGCCTTTCTCCACCAAATAGCGCAGCACTTCCGCTGGAGCTTGAATGCGCACCACTTTGGCGATATCTTCATCGACCACCTCGACGATGCGTCCGATCCCATCGATATGGCCGGAAACGATATGCCCGCCAAATCGCTTGCCCATCTGCATCGCCCGCTCCAGATTGACGGGAGAGCCGCTCGACAGCCCCGCTAAAGAAGTCCGCCTCATCGTCTCCGGCACGACGTCGACCGTAAAGGAACCCCCATCATACTCGGTCACCGTCAGACAGATTCCGTTCACTGCGATCGAGTCGCCCAGCGCGACATCTTCCAAGATCGCCAGCGCTTTAATCTTCAGATGCACCGCTTTGCCGGTCGTTCGGATCGCTTGAATCGTCCCGACCTCTTCGATCAGTCCGGTAAACATGCTTTACACCCCCACTCGCCGCGGATAGCCGATGAGGCAGAGGTCTTCCCCATACCGCTCGACGGTCAGATCGATCAGTTCGACCGCCTCTGCCATCTTGTCAAAGCCGCTTCCTCCGAATGGAGTGGGCGCGCCTGTGCCGCCGATCAACTTCGGAGCGACGAACGAGATCACCTTGTCGATCAGGCCTGCCTGTAACAGCGCACCGTTGACAGACGCCCCGCCTTCCACCAACAGGTCGGTGATGCCTCGCCGATACAGCTCGTCCAATACCTCGGTCAGATCGAGCCCCGCTTGACCGCTCTGCACTTGGATCACTTCCACCCCGCGCTCGCGCAGCCGAGCGATCTTCGCTTGCTCCGCCTCCTGCGACGCGATGATCCAAGTCTGCGCCTCCTGCACATCGAGCAGGCGAGCGCTCTCCGGCGTCCGCAACGCGCTGTCGAGCACGATTCGCACCGGGCTCTTGCCTCCGCCCTCCGGTAGGCGAGTCGTCAGCTCCGGATCGTCAGCCAAGACGGTGCCGACGCCGACCATGATGCCATCCACCTGATCGCGAAGGCGGTGCACAAAAGCGCGAGATTCCGCTCCGGTGATCCAGCGGCTATCTCCCGTGTGCGCTGCGATCTTGCCATCTAAGGTCATCGCCGTCTTCACAGTCACAAACGGGCGTTTGTGCACCATGTTGTGCACAAACCGCTCATTGATCTGACGCGCCTCCGCTTCGAGGACGCCAACTTCCACTTCGATACCCGCTTCTCGTATGCGTGCAATACCGCGTCCAGCCACCATCGGGTTGGGATCGAGCATCGCGACGACCACCCGCTTTACCTTGGAGCGAATGACAAGCTCGGCACAAGGCGGCGTTCGCCCATGATGGCTGCAAGGTTCGAGCGTCACATAAAGGGTCGCGCCTTCTGCCGCATCTCCTGCCATGCGAAACGCATGGACTTCAGCGTGCGGCTCCCCGGCGCGCAAGTGCGCTCCTTGCCCGATGATGCGGTCTTCCTTTACAATGACAGCTCCTACCAGGGGATTCGGGTTCGTTTTGCCATTGGCGATCTGGGCCAGCTGCAACGCGATTTTCATATACTGTTGATCTGTCACTCGAATCCACCTCCTGTTCACTGCGCAGAAAAAGCCCTGCAGTCGAATGACAACAGGGCAGGTTATGCGCGCATACGGCTGACAGGCGTACGTGTGCACATCAAAAGATGCGCACCTAAAGAAAGCCCCCAAAAAAGGGCACATGTACACTGCCTTCCGCTCACTACATTCCTTCTTCCATCCGGACTATACCGTCGGTACTGGATTCGCACCAGTTCCTGCCTGTGAAGGCTCGCGGACTTAGCTCTTCAAGTTGCGAAGATCATCACCGCCGGTCAGGAATTGACAGTTGCTCACCGTCTCACCATGCCCTGAAGGAACTATATCATTGTAGAACCAAGTATATCCTTCCTCGCCAATCGTGTAAAGGGAAATCATCTTCACCCCACGTAGAGGTTGCCTTCCGGATAGCGGACATTTCCTTTGTCGTTCCCGCGCGCTGCCAAGGCCAGCGCGATGGTGAGCGGCCCGAGGCGGCCGATGAACATCATCACCATGATCACGATCCGGCCCGGCTCGGAGAGAGCGGATGTCAAGTTGGTGGAGAGCCCGACCGTTGCGAAGGCGGAAGTCGATTCGAACAGCAGTCGCAAGAACGATTGATCTTCTGTCACCGCCAAGATCATCGTCGAGAGCACGACCACCATCGTCGCCATCACCGCGATGGTCAACGATTTATAGATCGTGCGCGGCGAGATCGACCGCCTGAACACGACCGTGTGCTCCTTGTTGGAGATGACCGTCCAGACGAAGAGCAGAATGACCAGCGCCGTGGTCGTCTTCACCCCTCCTCCTGTCGAGCCCGGGCTCGCCCCGATGAACATCAGGAGGACCGTCCAAAACTGCCCGCCTTCTGTCATCGTCTCATAGTTGATCGATGCGTAGCCTGCGGTGCGCGCAGTCGTCGAGGCAAACGCGGACGCCAGCCATCTGTCCCCTTCCGCAAGCGGTGCGATCGTTCCTTCGTTATGATTTTCGAGCGCGTAGTATCCGATCGTTCCGATCAGCAGCAGCGCGAACGACGCGATGATGACGAGCTTCGTATGCACGCTCAAACGCTGCTTGGGACGGGTCGCCTTGCGACCTAGATCGACCATGACGACAAAGCCGAGTCCCCCCAAGATGATCAGCGACATGATCGAAAGGTTGACGATCGGATCGCCAACATAGTCGCTCAAGCTCTTAAAGTCGCCGAACAGATCGAAACCGGCGTTGCAGAATGCGGAGATCGAATGAAAAATACCATAATAGATCGCTCTGCCAGGCGGCATCTCCGCCGAAAAGCGCAGTGACAGCACGATCGCAAAAAACAGCTCGATCGCGAGCGTGAGCAAGACGACATTTCGAGAAAGTCGAATCAGACCTTCCATCGTGGTGACATTGAGCGACTGCTGAATGACCAGCCGTTCTTTCAACCCGATCTGCTTGCCGGCCAGAATGGTCAAAAACGTTGCGATCGTCATAAACCCGAGACCCCCGATTTGGATCAGCGTGATGATCACCAGCTCCCCAAAGGTGGAAAAGTAGGTGCCGGTGTCCACGACGATCAGGCCTGTCACACAGACGGCAGAGGTGGCGGTAAACAGCGCATCGAGAAAGGGCAGCCCTGCCCCGCTCTCCGAGGCGATCGGCAAGGACAGCAACAGGCCACCCAGCAGGATCAAGGCGGCAAAGCCGAACAACAAGATGCGAGCTGGCGTCCAAAACTTCGCCCATCTCTTCACTTTCCACGCGTCCTTTTTTCTCATGATCATCCCTCATCCCATTCGGAATGCACTCGATAAAAGCGATCAGCCCACGTACACATTTCCTTCCGGATAGCGAAGGTTGGCCGGCTTCCCTTGGTGTCTTGCTGCCAGCGCAAGCGCCATCGTCAGCGGCCCCAGCCGCCCGATATACATGACGATCAAGATGACGATCTTGCCCGTATGCGACAATTCGGGCGTCAGATTGGTCGACAGCCCGACAGTCGAAGCGGCAGACACCGCTTCGAACATCAGTCGGATGAACGACTGATCTTCGGTGATCGTCAGCACCAGTGTGGTCAGGCCGATCAGAACGGATGACATCACGGCGATCGTCAGCGATTTATAGATCGTGCGCGGGGGGATCGTTCGTTTAAACACGACCGTCTGATCCTTGTTCATGATCACGGCGAAGACGAACAGCAAGATCACCAGCGCGGTCGTCGTGCGAATCCCGCCACCAGCCGAGCCAGGGCTTGCCCCGATGAACATCAGAATCATCGTCCAGAACATCCCGCCCTGCGTCATCTCTTCATAATTGACAGTCGCATAGCCGGATGAGCGAGCGGTCACCGAGGCGAAGGCGGAAGCAAGCAGTTTTTCCCCTTCCGATCGATCTGCCAACGTGCCAGGATTGTTGTGTTCCAAAGCGTAGTACCCGATCGTGCCGAGCACAAGCAGCACAGAAGTCGCGATCAGGACAAGCTTCGTGTGCAGCATCAACCGCTCTCGCCGGTTGACCAGCTTTCGCAACAGATCTGACATCACCGCCAAGCCCAAGCCACCGACGACAACCAATGTCATGATCGAGAAGTTGACCCAGGGGTCGGTCGCATATTCGGACAAGCTGTTATAGTCGCCAAACAGATCAAACCCCGCGTTGCAAAACGCTGCGACCGAGTGGAAGATCCCGTAATAGAACGCCTGCCCAAACGGCATCTCCGACGACAACCGCACAGCCAGCACGAGCGCGAAAAACAACTCGATCACAAGCGTCATCAACACGACGTTTCGCGCCAGGCGGATCAATCCTTCAAGCGATGCGACGTTGAGCGATTGCTGCAAGAGCAGCCGCTCCTTTAAGCCGATTCGCTTCCCCGTCCAGATCGTGACAAAGGTGGCGACCGTCATGAAGCCGAGACCGCCGATCTGCACGAGCGTCAAGAGGACCACCTCGCCGAAGGTGGAGAGATAAGTCCCCGTATCGACGACGACCAGCCCGGTTACGCAGACGGCAGATGTCGCCATAAACAGAGCATCGACGAAGCTCAGCCCTGCACCGTTTTCTGTCGCGATCGGCAAGGAGAGCAAGATCGCGCCGACGATGCTCAACACCGTGAACCCGATGACCAAAAATCGAGCGGGTGTTAAAAATTTTTGCCAAGTCCGAAGTTGCCAAGAACGTTTTTTTCCCATGGAATCCCCTCAGTTTTCATCACAATGAGATTGAATATAATCGTTGGCGAGCTCGAATGCAAGCCAAAGATTTTTTTAATCCATCTTTGCATAAAGATGCACATATATACTAAAATGGAACTTGGTACTCGCAAGCCATTTCATTGTGGAGTGAAGAAGACATGCGAACGAAGCGACACATCATCTTGACAGTCTGTACAATCTTGAGCTTCCTACTTTTTTCTAGTCTTTCCACAGCGTTTGCTTCCTATGAAAAGAAAGCTCCAACCGGGTTGACCGCCAGGGGCGCAGTGCTCCTCGATCGACAGTCTGGCCAGATCCTGTTTGAGCAAAATGCGGACGAGCGGCTCTACCCCGCCTCGATCACAAAAATTCTCACCGCCATCCTCGCCTTGGAAAACGGCGATCTCCAAGCGATGGTTAAAACATCGAAGCTGGCGCGTGAACAGGAAGGCAATCGCATCTACCTTGAATATGACGAAGAGCAGACGCTCGAAAACCTGCTCTATGGCCTGATGCTCAACTCGGGCAACGATGCTGCGGTGGCGATCGCCGAGCATCTCGCCGGCTCGGTCGAACAGTTTGCGGAGCTGATGAACCGGAAAGCGGTTGCGCTAGGAGCGCGCAATTCTCACTTCGTCACGCCGAGCGGTTTGCACGAGGATGACCATTATACGACCGCACGAGATATGGCAGTTATCTCTTCCTACGCGATGCACAACGAAACGTTTCGGAAAATTGTTGCAACGGAGACGCTGCCGTGGAAAGGGCAGGTATGGGAAAGCGTCCTGTTCAACATCAATCAGATGCTCTACGAATACGAAGGCGCAACCGGCATCAAGACAGGATTTACCGATCAAGCCCAACAGACGATCGCCGTCTCTGCCAAGCGGCAAGACCGCGAGTTGGTCGCCGTCCTGATGGGAGTCGAAAACCGACCCAAGATTCGCGAAGAGGCGACGCGATTGCTCGATTACGGTTTCAAACAGTTCATCAATAAAAAAATTGCCTCGAAAGGCGAGGTTCTAAAGCAGTTCAACGTCGAAGGCAGCCTGGTGCGAGCGTATCTGCCAGAAGATGTGTATGTAACCCTTCCCGCTGCGAGCAAGGCGCTGATTCAATCGGTTCCCAAAGTGGAGCCTCCCCGCGCACCTTTTGACAAAGATGCGGTGATCGGTGCGCTCAACCTCTATCAGGACGGCCATCTGATCATGACGGCAGATGTGCTCGCCGACCGTGGAGTTTCAGGGATTCCGATCGAAGAGGTCACCTCCGCAACGGAGAACAAACTCCTACTTCTCGCTTTACTCATCCCACTCCTGCTCTTTTTCCCGAAGAAATTTGTAAAACTTAGGAAAAGTCGCTCGATGTAAACACCTTGTCCAACTCCTGTGGGCAAGGTGTTTTTTGATCAGATTGCCGATCATAAGGAGTGCTGCACCTGTTCGCTGCTCAGCGCACGGCACAATTCTTGAGAATCGGTTTACCATCGGATATAATTTAATTGTAAAAATGTCATTTTTACTTCAGAATCGGAACCACACATTGAGAAGGATGGTGAATCTCATGCAGCCACGCAGTACAAAACGCTTTTCCGCTCTGATGGCCTTGTTGCTGACCGCAAGTTTAGGCATCGGCCTGACCCCTGCCCCCTCTGCCCAAGCGGCCGGCCCAACCTACCCGCTCATCACCGAGGTGTATGCGGACACAAACGTATCCTATGAGCCGGAAGAGTACATCGCGGTGACCAACCCGACCTCCTCCGCCCTTTCGATCGGCGGTTGGTACCTCCAGGTTGGCTCGACCAAACTGTCCTTTCCTGCCGCCACATCGATCGCTGCCGGCCAGACAGTCTATGTGACCAAGACTGCGACCACATTCCGGTCGGAGATGCTGTTTCAGCCGAACTTCGAATACGGAACCGACTCTGACAGCACCGTCCCGCAGCTGAACGTCACAGGTTCTGTGCCAAGCCTTGCCAACGCCGGTTCGGTCATCTACCTCCGCGATGGAAGCGGTGCGAACATCGACACGTTCGCCTACGGATCTGGCGTCGCAAGCTCCGGATGGGTCGGAGCCACCGTGCCGGTCGTGTCGGAAGGTAACATTTTCGTCCGCGAGAAGAATGAGGTGACCGCTCAATATCCGGACACCGACTCGGCAGCCGATTGGGAGCACCTGCGCGTCTATCAGGCGGGCCAATCGCGCATGGGCTTGCAGACTTTCTCCTATGCGGGCACGATCCAGCCGTACTCTTCGCCAGACAACAGCTATGCCACCCTCGTCGCACTGCTGAACTCGGCGACCGAAAGCATCGACTTGAACGTTTATGAATTCCAGTCTGTTCAACTTCTCGACGCGATCAAGCAGGCGCTCCAGCGCGGCGTGAACGTCCGCGTGTTTCTCGAAGGTCAACCGGTCGGCGGACTGCTCGATGACAGCAAGTACGTATCCGATCAGATCACCCAAGCGGGTGGACAAGTTCGCTATATCATCTCCGATACTGCAAACGGCATTTATAAACGCTATCGATTCGACCATGCGAAATATGCGATCATCGATGGGAAGCGCATCTTCACCCAATCGGAGAACTGGAAATCGACCGGAGTGCCTTTCCATCAAAACTACGGCAATCGCGGTTGGGGCATCATCGTGAATGACGCACAGACCGCACAGTATTTTACAAACATCTTCAACACCGACTGGAACACGTCCGCCAAGGACTCCTTTCCGTACACACCGACGCACAGCAAATATGGTGCACCTGCGCTCAGCTTCCTGCCGAATAGCTCCACTCCGACCGGAAGTTACGCTGGCGGCTTCACGAGCAAACAGATCAACGGCGAGTTTCGCGTGACGCCGATCTTCGCACCTGACAGCACGTTCCTGCAACAGAATTCGATCATCGGGATGGCTCGCCAAGCGCAGAACACGCTGTTGGTCGAACAGCTCTACATTCATAAACACTGGGGATCGACCTCGGCTGGCAGCGTGACGACCACGCCAGATGTTTATCTGGAAGAAGTGATCGCCGCAGCGCGCCGCGGGGTGAAAGTTCGCGTGTTGCTCGATTCTGCTTTCCTCGATGCGAGCGATCCGCGGGACAACCAGTACACAGTCCAGTACATCAACGATCTTGCCAGCGCTGAGCAGCTCGATCTGCAGGCGAAGCTTGTGGACACCCGAGCGGTCGGCATCGAAAAAATTCATAACAAAGGCATGATCGCCGACAGCAACAAAACGCTCGTCTCTTCGATCAACTGGTCGAAAAACTCTCCTGAAAACAACCGTGAGGCGGGTGTGATCGTCGAGAACACCGAGGTGGCCGCCTACTACGAGTCGCTCTTCTGGTATGACTGGAGCGGCGGCGCGCAAGCTTGGAACCCAGAGGAGGCGCGCGGTTCGGCCAACATTCAAATCAACGAGGTGATGTACCAGACGGGTGGTTTCGATGCGACCCGCGAGTATGTGGAGCTGTTCAACCCGAACAACGTCGCCTATGACCTCACCGGCTATAAGCTCTCCAACAAATCGGGCAATTTCACCCTGCCCAGCGGCACGGTGATCCCGGCACACTCCTATCTGATGGTCGGCAAGGACAGCCAGGCGTTCTCCTACTATAAAGGTTTCGGGCTCGATGTTTCCGGCATGAATCTGACCTTGACCAACACGGGAGACAACCTGCTCTTGAAAAATCCAACGGGCGCGATCGTCGACAACGTCGCTTGGGACAACTACGTGACCAACTGGTCCCTGTATACGAATAACGGCCAAGTCCTGTCCCGCAAGTCCCCCTTCCTCGACACCAACATGCCGAGCGACTGGGAAGTGACCAATCCGAATCCGAAGCGTTAAGAAGCGTTAGAACGAAAAAGAGCATCCGATCTCCATCGGATGCTCTTTTTGTTGCTTATAGAAACTGCTGACAATACCCGGGAACGCCGGTGTAAAAACAGTGGTTTTTATAGGCATACTCAAACTGCGTCTTGGGCGAGCGCGGCATTTTCGGCGTACAGGGTGCTCTGTATCGTTGGCCTGGCGACGGGTTGAAAAACCAGAGGCTTCGTCTCGCCATCGAGTCGACACGCCCGTTTGCCAGATCGCGAGCGCGACGAATGTCCTGAGAGCTCGGGCGCATCTTATAGATCTCCCCGTTTTGCACCGGCTCGAACGGGGAGCGCGACGGGCCAAACTTGCCGTAGACCGCATGCGGGATGTTGCGAATGTTGTGGAAGTCCGGCTTGCAGTCTGCCACAACCCGATTGATCAGCACCGACCCGACCAATTCCTGCCCGCGCCGGCCTTCCCCTCTCGCTTCCGCCTGCATCAGCTGGGCGAGCAGACGAATGTGTTGATTGGTCGCTTTCACTTTGCGCATCGGCATCTCGATCCTCACCGCCTATCTTTCAGATACGATCAGGATATGGCTCGCGCTCTCATTTGGTCACCTGACCGCTTGCAAAACTCACTCGATCATCGCCCGCCTGCCACCGCTCGATTCGGATCTCAAGCCAATAAAAAAGTCGGGCTTATGCAGCCGCCCGACGGGAAAAGAAATTCGAAATCACAGGCCAGATCGGCTGGATAAAGCCGACGACGCTTTGGAAGATTCCAAAGAACTGAAAGATCCTCGGGAAGAAAGAGAACAGGAGACCCAAACATACCCCCTCCTTTCCCTACCCATCCTATGCACAAAAAACGGGACTTGCCTTCCGCATCTGCCCCCTCGTCGGCCCCCTAGCGATTGGTCAGCGCTTCGCTGACCATTCTTGCCGGAATCAGATCATGAGACAGGAGATCTCGGTCGCTCTCTCGTCTGATCACCAGATCGGCCTGACCGTTTTGCACAAAGACGACAGCCGGTCGAGCGATGCGGTTATAATTGCTCGCCATCGAATATCCGTACGCGCCTGTACAGGAGACCGCTAAAATATCGTCCGCCTGCACTTTGGGCAATGCGACGTCCCAGATCAACATATCGCCCGATTCACACGCTTTGCCCGCGATCGACACGATCTCCTCGCTCGCCTCGCTCGCGCGGTTGGCCAGCATCGCTTCATATTGCGCCTGATAGAGCGCAGGGCGTGGATTGTCTGTCATTCCCCCGTTGACCGATACATATTTGCGCACGCCCGGGATGTCTTTTGTCGAGCCGATCGTATACAGAGTGGTTCCCGCAGCGCCGACGATCGAGCGCCCCGGTTCGATCACGATCTCCGGATAGGCTAGGCCTAACTGGTCAAACGCCCCTTGTACGGCGCTCGCGATCGCTTCGACATAGTGGCTCGCCGGAAGCGGAGTGTCCTCCTCCGTATAGCGAATGCCAAACCCGCCGCCAACATTGAGCTTGTAGAGATGCTCCGCCCCAAAGTTTCGCACGCACTCTCCATAGAACTTCGAAACGATCTCCACAGCCACCGCAAATCCTTCCGTCTCAAAGATTTGCGAGCCGATGTGCGAGTGCAAACCGATCAGGCGAACCCCCTCTGTGTTCAAGGCGGCTCTTACCGCGCGCTCCGCCATGTCGCTGGTCATATCGAAGCCAAACTTCGAATCTTCCTGTCCGGTCGAGATGTATTCGTGCGTATGAGCTTCCACCCCAGGCGTCAGTCGCAACAGAATGTTTGCCGTCATTCCTTTTTCGCTCGCCATCGCACCGAGCAATCGCAATTCGTGAAAGTTGTCGACCACATACTCGCCGATCCCAGCGTTTAACGCTTGCTCGATCTCAAATGGCGTTTTGTTGTTGCCGTGAAAGTGAATACGCTCTGCGGGAAATCCAGCTTCGAGCGCTGTGACCAACTCCCCGCTCGACACGACATCGAGCGCCAATCCTTCTTCATCGATCAGACGGCACATCGCCAGACAGCAGAACGCTTTTGATGCGAACGCGATCTGGTGGCGGAGCCCCGCTGTCGCAAACGCTTGCTTATACTCGCGGATCGTCTGGCGGATCATCGTTTCATCGTACACGTACAGCGGAGTCCCGTATCGGCTGACAAGATCTGTGGTGTCCAGTCCACCGATCTCCAGGTGACCTTTTTCGTTGATGCGACTTGTTCCGTGCAAAAACATCCGTTTATCTCCTCTCTGAGAACACAAAAAACGGCCGGCGTCAAAGGGAGGCGCCGACCGTTTGGATTTATCAATACTCGAACGAGATGATCCAAATCAGATCTAATCCCCTCAACTCATGAAGTAGCGCATCACTCTCGGCATGATCAAGATCGATCTTCCGAGGTGACAGTCCGACACTTGTTCAATGTCGACCCAGCGAAAAAGCGAATGGCTCACTTTTCACTTCGGCGGTCATCCTTTCACGATCGTTCATCAGCGTGCCATCGCTTCCCGATCGATACTCATCTTTCCCGCGCCTCTACCCCACTCGTGCGAATGAGGTGTGTAGGTATTAAATTATATTCGATTATAGCAGGAGTGTTCGCCGATCGCAAGGGACCTGTCTAATTCGGCTGACGATCTTTATCCTGTGGTTTGACGATCTCCGGGCGCTGGTTTTTGTACTGCATCGGCGTGCGAACGAGGATCTCCCACATCGCCTTGACATTGAGCGGCACGAGCGGCCAGAGATAGGGTCGCGTGATCGATTTGGTGCGCATGAGCAACACAAACCACAGCACGATGGCGCCGACGAGCCCATACCAATCGAGAAAGGCGACCGCCAAGATGAAAAACAGCCGGGTCAGCCGGTTGGCCATCGCCAACTCGTAACTCGGCGTCGAGAACATGCCGATCGCAGCCACCGCCATGTAGAGGATCGACTCGGGCGAGAACAGCCCGACGCTGACCGCTATATCGCCGATCAGCACCGCTGCGATCAAGCCCATCGCGGTCGCGAGCGGTGTCGGCGTGTGAATCGCAGCCATTCGCATCATGTCGATCCCGAC
The DNA here is from genome assembly GCF_042682745.1 of Tumebacillus lipolyticus. NCBI lineage: Bacteria > Bacillati > Bacillota > Bacilli > Caryophanales > Alicyclobacillaceae > Tumebacillus > Tumebacillus lipolyticus. The sequence continues at coordinate 620,465 of NZ_JBHUIO010000002.1, forward strand.
ATCTGCGAGCAGAAACTGCAGGATGATCGGAATCGCCCCCACATCATCCGGCCCCAAAAAGGCGAACGATTCGGGAAGCCATTCGCGGTGGATCAGCGTAAACAAGATCCACAGGGGAATCAGAAAAATCGACACAAAGATGCCGATGAACCGCACCCAGCGAATGTAGGCACCGACCGCCGGGTTTTCCCGAAACTCCTCCGCGTGCTGCACATGGTGAAAGACGGTCGTCGGCGTGATCATCACGCTCGGAGAAGTGTCCACATAGATCAGCACATGCCCTTCCAGCAGGTGGTTGGCTGCCACATCGGGACGCTCCGTATAGCGGATGACCGGATACGGGTTCCAGTTGTTGCGCTTGGTCAACCATTCTTCGACCGACTTCTCCGCCATCGGCAACCCGTCGACGTCGATCTTTTCCAAGCGGGTCTTGATCTCGCGCACCAGCTCCTCATCGGCCACATCCTGCAGGTAGGCGACGCAGACGTCCGTCTTCGAACGCTTGCCGATCTGCATCGTCTCCATGCGCAGCCGCGGGTCGCGGATTCTGCGCCTTGTCAGCACGGTGTTCTGCACGAGCGTCTCAACAAATCCATCGCGCGAGCCGCGCACGACGCGCTCCAGCTCCGGCTCTTGTGGCGTTCGCGCCGGATAGCTGCGCGCATCGACGATCAGCGCCTCCTCATAGCCGTCGATCAAGATCGCCGTCTGACCGGACAGGATGGCGGTGATGATCGTGTTGGTCTTGCTCTGCTTTTCCACTTGTGTGTGCGTGAGATAGGTCTGGATCAGCTTTTCCAGCGTATCGACCGCCAGCTTCTCCCGCTTTATGGTCGCAAGCAGGCGCAAGATATCGTCTAAGATCCCATCTTTGATAAACCCGTTGACGTAGAGCAGACAAAAATCGTGACCAGCAAACTGCATCTCCCGCTTGATCATGTCGTAGCTCTCGCCGATGCCGAGCACCTTGTCAAAAAACTTCAGATTCTCCGCCAACTTTTTCTCCAGTTGCAAATCCTGATCGGCCGGTGGGATATCAGTGTTCGTCATGATTCGCGGCATGCTCATATCCACTCCGTTTCATGATTTCTAAGATGGCCGCCTTGGTGATCGGGGCTCCTTTCAAAAAGTGATCCTTTCCCTGCATCTTGCCGATATCCCCAACGCCGATGATCATCGGGACATCGCAGTTGGAGAGCACATCGACCGTATCGCCATAGACCACTTTTTCCCCATCGTGAGCGGGCAGACCATCCTTGTCCACCGCTTCCTCGACCTTGCGACAGTTCTGATCGATCGAAAAGTCGACCTGCACGCCATCGACCATCGGCGTGTTCGATGCGACGGCGATCGCGCCGAGCACATCGATTCCCGGGTGGTTCACCACATGTTCCAGCGCCTGTTCTCCGTAACCAAAGTCTCCGTTGCCATTATCATCAAACATGACCAACACCGGATCATGCTTCGCATGCTGAATCAGCTTGACCAGCTGTTCACCATTTAGCGGGCTCGGGTTGCCAGAAGAGCGCGAGATCACGCGGCAGCCGACTTCGGCCGCCACCTTCTCGACCGCTCTTCTCGCAACTTGGTCACCATCTGTGATCAGTATGACCTTTCGCTTCCCCATATCAGATCGCTCACCCCTTCGGTTTAAACAAGAGTGCTGCAAAAAAGGAAAAGACGATCGCCGCCGACACACCTGCCGATGTGACTTCGAAAATACCAGTGATGATGCCGACGATCCCATGCTGCTCCGCCTCGGCCATCGCGCCGTGCACCAGTGCATTGCCAAACGAAGTGATCGGGATCGACGCTCCCGCTCCGGCCAGCTCGATCAGCGGCTCATACAGTCCAAAGCCATCGAGAACCGCCCCCAAGACGACGAGCGCGCTCATCGCGTGTGCAGGTGTGAGATTGGTCAGATCGATCAACAGCTGTCCGACCACACAGATCAGACCCCCGATCAAAAAAGCGTAGAAAAAGGTCATATCCATCTTAGTCCCACCGCCCTCTCTCGATGACGACCGCATGGGCGACACATGGGATCGACTCCCCTTGCTGCGTGGAAAGCGGGGAGAGCAGAGCTCCTGTCGCACAGATCAGCATGCGGTTGAGCTCGCCTCGCTCCATGCGCTTCAGCAGATGTCCATAGGTGACGACCGCGCAGCAAGCGCAGCCGCTCCCGCCAGAGAACACTTCCTCCTGATCGGGATCGAAGATCAGAATCCCACAGTCTTTGAACAGGTCGCCGAGAAACAGCCCCGCTTTTTGCTCCAGCAGCTCCGCTGCGATCTTGTGACCGATCCGCGCCAGATCACCGGTGACGATCAGATCGTACTCCTCCGGCTTCCGACCGGTGTCCTTCAGATGTTGAGCGATCGTATCGACAGCTGCCGGCGCCATCGCCGGCCCCATCTCAAACGGCGACTTCACGCCCAGATCGACCACCTGCCCGATCGTGGCGTGGGTGATGCGCGGCCCCTCGCCCGCCTTGCCGACGATCGCCGCTCCCGACCCGGTGACCGTACACTGCGCCGAGAGCGGCTTCTGCCCTCCGTACTCGGTCGGGTAACGGAATTGCCGCTCCGCCGTCGAATGATGGGAAGCGGTGCTCGCCAGCGCATAGTTGGCATACCCCGCATCGACAGTCATCGCCGCCAGCGCCAGCGACTCCATCGAGGTCGAGCAAGCGCCAAACAGCCCGATGAAAGGAGTTGCCAAAGTGCGAGCAGCAAAGCCGGATGTGACGATCTGATTGAGCAGATCGCCCGCATAGAAGATGTCGATCTGATCCGCCTTCAGGTGCGCTTTGCTCAGCGCCGTCTCGCACGCTTCTTCCATCAAACGCCGCTCCGCCTTCTCCCACGAACCCTGCCCGAGATAGCTGTCCTGGTGCACCATATCAAAATCATGCCCGAGCGGACCTTGCCCTTCCTTCGGGCCGACGACCGTGCCCGTCGAGATCAAGACGGGCTGTGACGCAAACTCCCACGTCTGCTTCCCGATCAAGCCCATGAGCGACTCACCTCCTTTGACTAGGATCAGATCACCATCTTGATGATCTGCTTGACGAGGGCGATGACAAAGGCGGACACCACGCCGAACACGATCACCGGGCCTGCGACTTTAAACATCTGTCCGCCGACCCCGAGCACGATCCCTTCGCTTCTGTGCTCGATCGCAGCCGAAGCCATCGCGTTCGCAAATCCGGTGACCGGGACAGCCGAACCTGCACCCGCCCATTGTCCGATCCGATCATATACGCCAAAACCTGTGAGCAGCACGGAGAGAAAGACCATCACCGCAACGGTCGGATTGCCGGCCGACTTTTGATCGAAATCAAAGAAGTGGATAAAAAATTTTTGTACAAACTGCCCGAGCAAACAGATCGCGCCCCCGACCAAAAAAGCGCGAACCGAGTTGGAAAACACAGGGCGCTTGGGCAAATGCTTCTGTGTGATCCGTTTATATTCAAGCTTCTCTTTGGGACCCTGTTGCATCGCTCAACCCCTCCTCGTTGACGATTCCTTCCTACCGTAGTCCTATTCTGCCAACCGAAAGCCTGCGCTATGAACGAAAAAACAGGCACCTTTACCAGAAGGTGCCTGCCGCTTTCATACGCGTTTTGCGTTTGTGATCCGCTCGTATTTGATCGCCGTCTGTTCCCACCAGACATACCCGCCCGCACTGACGGCGAGCAGGGCCAACAGGACAGCAACCCACAGCACTCTGCGCTTGGTCGTTCTCAACTTGTCCACCCTCCTATCACCTCGCCGTTGCCTTTCGATAGTATGGGGCAGAATTGCAGAACTTAACCCAGTTGTTCGCGAATGATCTGCAGAATCTTTTTCTCCAGACGAGATACCTGCACCTGCGAGATGCCGAGCACTTCGGCGACCTCCGCCTGCGTCTTGTCCCGGAAGAAGCGCATAAAGACGATCAAGCGCTCCCGTTCGGGCAGTCGAGCCAGCGCGTCGTGCAACGCCAGCTTATCAAACCATTTGTTTTGCGACTCATCGGAGATCTGATCCATCAGATAGATCGGGTCGCCATCATTTTCGAAGACTGTCTCGTGGATCGAAGCGGGTTGCCGCATCGATTCGAGCGCAAAGACCACCTCGGTCGCTTCCATGCCCATCGCTTCTGCCACCTCATTGATATGTGGCTGGCGGTTGAGCTTCTTGGCAAGCTCGTCGCGAGTGCGACGCACCTGCCGCGCTGTCTCCTTCAGCGAGCGAGACACTTTGACTGTCGAATCATCGCGCAAGAAGCGTTGAATCTCCCCGATGATCATCGGCACCGCATAGGTGGAAAAGCGCACATCGTACGAAAGATCGAACTTGTCGATCGCCTTCATCAGACCGATGCACCCGATCTGAAACAGATCGTCCGCTTCGTAGCCGCGATTGAGAAAGCGCTGGACAACCGACCAGACGAGGCGCTGGTTGGAGACGATCAGCGCCTCGCGGGCATCATCATCGCCAGATTGCGAGCTTGCGATCAGACCTTTGACCTGCTCGTCCGTATACTTTTGGTGCGGGGCAGTTTTTTCCATCGCCATCCTGCTCTCTCCTAGTGGCTGGCGACAGAAGGACTTTTCAGACGCTTGACCAGCCTTACTCGGGTGCCCACTCCGGGTTGGCTCATCACTTCGATCGCATCCATGAAGTTCTCCATGATCGTAAAGCCCATGCCTGATCGCTCCAGCTCCGGCTTGGAGGTGAACAGCGGTTGGCGCGCCTCTTCCACATCTTCGATCCCGCGCCCGCTGTCCTCGATCACAAGCTCGATCGTCCCGTCGATGATCTTGCAGGAGATCGAGACCTGTCCGTCCTGCTCCTCATAGCCGTGGATGATCGCGTTGGTCACCGCTTCGGAGACGACCGTCTTGATCTCCGTCAACTCCTCAAGCGTCGGGTCGAGCTGCGAAACGAACGCTGCGACAGACACGCGCGCAAACGATTCATTTTCTGATCGAGACGCAAACTTCAGCTCCATGAAGTTTTGCATTTACGCCACCCCCGTCTCGGCCAGCGCCTGCGATTCGGTCGGGTAGATGCGCAAAATCTTCAGCATCCCGGAAAGTTCAAACAGCTTTTTCAGTTGATCGTTCACCGAGCAGAGCGCCATGCGCCCTCCTGCTTGCGTCACCCGCTTGTAACGCCCCAAGATCACGCCCAGACCGGAGGAATCCATAAAGCTCAGCTGCTCTAGGTTCAAGATCAGGTTTTCTGTCGCACTGCGATCAAGTTCTGACTCTACCTGACGGCGCACCATTTCTGCTGTATGATGGTCAAGCTCACCCGCCATCCGCACGATCAGGGTGACACCTTGAACTTCTGTGGAGATCTGCATCATCTCGTACCTGCCTCCTTGAGGAAGAAATTGCTGTCTAGCCCCTATTTCTACCGAGGTCAAACCGATTCCTGCCCCTCGACAAAACAACTGTTTAATCGTGAAAAGAAGCCATTTTTCGCGAGGTTCGGGGCGGTGAAATAGGAAACGGCCCACCCTGATTCCCCTCTTCCAGCCCACCAGCATTCACGAATTGCATTCATGAATTACCATTGTGGTCAAAGCGAGAGCGAAATAAACGATGGACCGTTTTTCTTAGCGCAATTTAGGAAGCACACTCTGGAAGAGCCTGTCGATCGCTTCATTGGAGAGCGGGCCCTGCACCCGCTGAACCACCCGCCCCTGCGCATCGAGCAAAACGGAGGTCGGGATGACGAGCACCTGATATTGATCGGCCACTTTGCCTTCCAGATCGAGCACATTTGGATAGCCAACTTTAAACTTCTTGAGAAAAGCTTGCGAAACGGACGGTGCGTCTCGGTCGGCCAGATTGACGCCGAAAAACTGCACCTTGTCCTGATACAGATGGGACGATTCAACCAGGTCTTTCATCTCCATCCGGCAAGGCGTACACCATGAAGCCCAAAAGTTGAGCAGCACCGGCTTGCCGCGAAAATCGCGCAACCTGTGCGAATTGCCGCGATGATCGAGCAGCTCGAAGTCGGGAGCGATCTCTCCTGCCCACAGCCCGACCCGCGCGAACTCTCCGTCTGCCAGTGCGAGGGGCGACAGGCTGATCAGCAAGAGCGATGCGATCGCAAAGATCAAAAAACTGGCGAGCTTCCAACGATTCCCCACAAGCATCCTTCCTTTCCGCCTTCTACCAGAAAGGATGCCCCACCGAGCAAAATCGAACTCCTCGGTCGCGCTCAGATGTCGTCCGACGCGATCGCCCGATGCAGCGCGATCTGCACCTGGTGATGGATCACCTCATAGCCCCCGACGACAAACCCGTGCACGCGGCGCCCCCGCTTCCGCGCCTGCCAGCCGATCAGATGCTCCTCGACGGGGGGTGGCAGGCGATCGGCCCGCGTGAGCAAAAGCGGTGTCAATCGACCTCGCCTCGACAGCGCGGCCGATGCGGTTCCGATCGGCCACAGCTCAGCTGGCACCACGGCGATCGCGCCGCTCTCGGCCAACTTTTTTCCGAAGCCGCTCTTGCGCCCGCCCTGATGCAGCTTGGCAAATTCAACACTCGTCTCGTACCCGTCGCGGCCGGCGACCCAACCATCGATCTTTGCGCCCAACCTCCGCACCTCACGCTCGACCGTCCCGGAGAGATAGCGGGCAGGTGCGACCACGATCAGTTTCGTGCGTGGGCGCTGGTGCAGAAAGCGCACCGCCATCTCTGACAACCCCCGCTCTGAGGCGAAGAGGATCGGGATTCCCGAGGCGGCGGCAAAGCTGCCAGCGGCGACCCCTCCGCCTTTCGGATCGACCGAGACGAGCAGCGCATGCGACCCCTCAAGCACCCCTTCGCATTCGGCAATCTTTCCTAAAGTATCTGCTAGATCTTGGCCCAGCAGATGCCAGACGGTAAAACCGAGAGCGGCCACATCATGCAAAACATTCGCGTGCATCGCACCGATCACGATCACCTGAGCGGGCAGGCCTCTGCCCAGCGGGGACAGGCGCAACAGCTCGCGGGAGACGTCCTCTTCCAGACGCTCACCTTCCGTAAACAGCATCACCGCAGCAAACGGGTGATGCATCAGGCGCGTCGCCCCGAGCGCCACCGGATAGCAGTCGGGTCGAGTTAAAAGCACCGCGTTCGGCCTGCTCGCAGGAAACACCGTTTGCGCGATGCCGATCGCGGCGCTCTTCGCCGTCGAACCGACGATGCGGGTGGTCAAAATTGTCGACGCCTGTCGAAAAAGAGGATGCCAATGTTCGTACACCTGAACCCCCCTCTCTGGGCAGATCGATTCTTCTTTACACATTCTATCTAAAACTTATGCAGTGAATCTGGCACTCTTGACTGGACAGTTAACGGTCAAGATGGTATATTGATCAGGAAATGTGTATAAGCTATATAACATTTAAAACGTGTTTTTCCTTGATGAATTGATTTTATCAGGTATTCCTTTCTTTTCGACGCTATAGTACAATAAAACTATACAGCATAACTAGATTTAGGGTGGGAGGGAACCCAAATGCCTACGTCTTTAGGACAGAAAATTAAAGAACTTCGAATCATGAAGGGTCTCACTCAAAGTGACCTCGGCTCCGGCATGGTCACCCCGAGTATGATTTCACAGATCGAAGCTGACAAAGCGAATCCATCTCATAAATTGCTATGCGCTATCGCAGAAAAACTTGAGACTTCGGTCGACTACTTCCTCTCTGACATGCAGACGAAGCTTGAGCAGACGAGCACTTACAAGCTGGCGAAAGCGTACATGGAAACGGGCGAATATGAGAAAGCGATTTCGTTGCTTGAAGAACTTCTCGACAATCCGGCGCCGCATCTGCAGTTGACCAACATCTCGTTTGATCTGGCGAACTGCTACCTGCATGTCGAGCAGTTTGAGCGTGCGACCGAACTGTTTGAAGATGTTCTTGACGGGGCGATTCGTGCTGGCGAGCACAACATCGCAGTCTTGGCACTGAACAAGCTCGGCGTGATCCAAATGCGCAAGGAAAACCTCTTGCTCGCACAATTCCACTGGAAGAAGGCGTATCAGGTGCAGTCCCGTTCGGAAGGAATCGACGTCTCGACCAAAGCGTTTGTTATCACGAACCTCGGAATGGTTAATTTGAAACTCGGTGAATATAATGACGCACTTAAATATTACACCGAGTCCTACCACCTGTTACAAGGTACAAATTACCTAAAATTGATCGGTGAGACGTACAACGGTTTGGGACACGCGAACAAAGAGCTGAAGAACTACAAAAAAGCGGTTGAGCACACGCAGGATGCGATTGCGATCTTCAAATCTCTGAACCTGATCAAATCGTCCTACCACTGCAAAGTGAACCTCGCGATCATCAAAGGTGATGAGGGCAAAATCGATGAAGCGCTGTCTCTGCTCGAAGAGAGCATGGAAGGCTTCACCGCACACGGCAACGATTTTGACATCGCGAACGTGCACAGCGAGTTTGCTCGCATGTTGCTGAAAGAAGACCGCTTCAAAGATGCGGAAGCGCACTGCAAGCAATCTTTGGAGTTGCTTGAGCCAGGCATCCGCGAAACCGCGTTCCTCTATCGCACGTTGGCGAAAGTGGAACTGGGCCTCGAAGAGTTTGAAAACGCGATCGAGTATGCGGAAAAAGCGATCGAACTGTTCCAAACGTATGACATGATCGGTCAGCTGACCAAGTCGTACGCACTGCTTGGCGAGATCTACAAAATGCAAGGCGACTTCTTGTCTGCCACCGAATCTCTGCAAAAAATGCAAAGCATCGTCGAGTCCAACCTGCGCGAGCGCGTGCTGGTCATGTAACACCTTTGCAAAAAGCCCCCTGTTCTGCAAGCAGCATCAGGGGGCTTTTTGTCATCCGAACGTCTATGCAAAAGTGCTGCGAATTCGATGATCACAAAAGTACAACGATGCACACGATGCTAGATTCCTTGACTTCATGAAAATGGTATGGTAGAGTCTGGTTAGTTAAAAGTGAAAGGGTGACCTTAGTCCGATGATCTACTAATCCTATTCCAACGCAAAAACTCGTAATCTAACGAATTTTTTTGGATGGGGTCAGTGTGTGGACTTACATATATTCAAGAAGAGAATTGCTTCCCTGATGTGGAGTTGTCTTTCTTTTTGTCTCTATGCCTACCTCCTGTCCAGAATGTGGATCAGGTGGTTTTTTGTTTTACCGTTTTCCCGATTGCGCATTTCAACTGTTTGCATGCATTCGGTTATACTAGTTATCATCTATACTGGTGAATGGTATAGATAAGGAGGATGAGAACTTGAGCACTGCCACAACGTCTGCACCCCCAGCTTCTCCGGAGCTTGGGAATTTGAAGCGACTTCCGATCTTGATTTCACTGATTATCGGGGCGTTTTTCTCGATTCTAAATGAAACGCTGCTGAATATCGCGTTTCCCCAGCTGGTGGTCGAACTGGGCGTATCTCCGTCGACCCTGCAATGGCTGGCGACAGGCTATATGCTTGTTGTCGGCGTGCTGGTTCCTGCTTCCGCTTTGCTCGTCCAATGGTTTACGACGAGACAAATGTTCTTGGGCGCGATGATCCTGTTTGCCATAGGTACGCTCATCTGTGGGATCGCGCCACAATTTTCGTTCCTGTTGTTTGGTCGTTTGTTACAAGCTGCCGGGACCGGTCTGATGCTGCCCGTCCTGATGAACACGATCCTCGTGCTATATCCCCCAGAAAAGCGCGGCGCGGCGATGGGGAGCATCGGGCTGGTCATCATGTTCGCTCCTGCGATCGGGCCTACGCTCTCCGGCCTCATTCTGGAGTCTTTGCAATGGCGCTGGCTGTTCTTCCTGGTGCTGCCGTTCGCCATCTTCTCCATCGTCTTCGCATCGATCTATTTGAAAAACGTGTCCACGCCGACAAAGCCGAAAGTAGATGTGTGGTCGATCATCTTATCGACGATCGGCTTCGGCGGCATCGTCTATGGCTTCAGCAGCTCCGGTGAAGGAAATGGCGGCTGGTCCAACCCGGAAGTCTACGGAACCGTTCTTGTCGGCGGGATCGCGCTTCTGCTGTTCACGATCAGGCAATTGCGACTGCAAGAACCGCTGATGGATCTCCGAGCATTCAAGTTTCCGATGTTCTCACTGACCACCATCCTGTTGATCATCATGATGATGACGCTGTTTTCAACGATGACGCTCCTGCCCTTCCTGTTCCAAGGCGCGCTTGGGCTCACCGTATTTGCATCCGGGCTTTTGATGCTGCCAGGCAGCCTCCTAAACGGGCTGATCTCGCCGATCACCGGCAAGCTGTTCGACAAATTCGGACCGCGGGCGCTGGTGATCCCCGGCTCAGCCTTCCTGGTCATCATCATGTGGTTTTTCACGCAGGTTTCGGCAGATACTTCCAAAATGACCTTCCTGATCTTGCACATCTGCATGATGGTGTCCATCTCGATGATCATGATGCCTGCGCAAACGAACGGGTTGAACCAACTGCCCCCACGTTACTACCCGCACGGGACGGCCATTCTCAACACCTTGCAGCAGGTAGCTGGCGCGATCGGCGTCGCTTTCTTCATCAGCGTCATGTCATCAGGTCAGCGCAACTTTTTGGAGCAGTCATCCGATCCGACTGCACCGCTCCAACTCGCGCAGGCGATGGTTGCTGGCGTGCACAACGCTTTTGTGATCGGCTTTGGCTTTGCTGTGCTCGCCTTAGTGCTTGCGCTGTTCTTGAAACGCACGCAGCAGGCGAAAGAATAGGATTACGGCAAAAGGGCCGGATCGATCCCCATCAGGATCGATCCGGCCCTTGTTGTTTATCCAATCAGGCTACATCATAGCCTGCGTCTTCGATCGCAGTGCGCAGCTTGTTCAGATCGTATTTGTCAGCATCATAGGTGACGCCAACAGTCCCCTGCTCAAGGTTGACATCGACCGCTGCAGCGCCCGCCTCTTTCAGTGCGCTTTCCACCGCGCTTTTGCAGTGACCGCAGGACATGCCCGATACATTAAACGTGAACGTGCTCATGTGAATTTCCTCCTCATTCTCCTGTTTGTCTATATGCTTTACGCATCGAGTTTGACGCGTTTCAGCCGCAGTGCATTTAAGACGACAGATACTGAACTGAACGCCATCGCCGCACCTGCCACCCAAGGCAACAGCAGGCCGAAAGCGGCGATCGGAATCCCGACCACATTATAGGCGAGCGCCCAAAACAGGTTCTGTTTAATATTGCCGATCGTGGCGCGCGACAGTCGGACCGCTCGCACCACACCTTCCAGATCGGCGCCCATCAAGGTCACATCTGCCGCCTCGATCGCCACATCGGCACCTGTGCCGACCGCGATTCCAACATCGGCCATCACCAAGGCGGGAGCGTCATTGATGCCATCGCCGACCATCGCCACGGTGCTCCCCGCCCCTTTGTAGCGTTTGACAGCAGCCGCCTTATCTTCTGGCAACACTTCTGCCAACACCTCGTCGACGCCAACTTGCGCCGCGATCGCTTGTGCGGTCCGCAGATTGTCGCCGGTGACCATCACCACCTTCAGCCCCATTCGCTTCAGGCTGTCGATCGCTTCCTTCGATGTCTCTTTCACCGTGTCGGCCACCGCGACCAGCCCGGCGACCGCTCCCTCGACGGAGACGATCATCGCCGTTTTGCCCGCTGCTTCAAGTTGCTCCATCATCTGTTCGATCGAAGCGACATCGATACCTTCCTCGATCATCAATCTGCGCGTGCCGATCAACACGGTGCGAGCGTCCACAACCGCCCGAACACCGCGGCCGGTGATCGCCTCAAACCGCTCCGGGTCTTCCAGATCGCCCAATTCGGCACCCGCTTGAACGATCGCCGTCGCCAGCGGATGCTCGGACAGCTTTTCCGCGCGGGCAGCCGTTCTGAGCAGATCGTCCTGCGACGCCAACTGCTCCCCGATCACCAGCAGATCGGTCACGGCAGGTTTCCCTTTGGTGATCGTCCCTGTCTTGTCGAGCAGGATCACATTCACTTTTTGCAAATTCTCCAGATGTTCCCCGCCTTTAAACAGAATTCCGTTCTCTGCCCCCTTGCCCGTGCCGACCATGATCGACGTCGGCGTGGCGAGTCCGAGCGCGCAAGGGCAGGCGATGACCAGCACTGCTGTCGCGTTCATCAGCGCGATGGTCAGCGCATCGTGCAGACCGCTTTGCAGGAAGAAATACCAGATGATAAAGGTGAGCAGTGCGATGCCGACCACGATCGGAACGAAGATGCCGGAGATCACGTCAGCCATGCGTTGAATCGGCGCTTTCGATCCTTGCGCCTCTTCGACGACGGTGATGATCTGCGCAAGCGCCGTCTCCTTGCCCACCTTCTCCGCTGTAAAGCGCAGCGCCCCGTTTTTGTTGAGCGTCGCCCCGAACACTTGATCGCCCGGGTTTTTATCGACCGGAATCGACTCACCGGTCAACATCGACTCATCGACTGAGGAGACGCCTTCAAGCACAGTGCCATCGACCGGAATCTTCTCCCCCGGACGCACCAGCACCACATCGCCTGCGATCACATCCTCGATCTTGACTTCCAGCTCGCGACCTTCGCGCACCACTCTCGCCGTCTTCGCCTGTAGATTCATCAGCTTTTTGATCGCATCGGACGTTCGCGACTTGGCCAGATGTTCGAACAGCTTGCCGAGCAGGATCAGCGTGATGATGATCGCGCTCGTTTCGAAGTACACATGATGCTCACCGCGCAAAATCATCCACAGCGAGTAGAAGTAGGCGGCCGAAGTGCCGAGCGCCACCAGCACATCCATGTTCGCGCTCTTGTTGCGCAGCGCTTTGAACGCCCCGACATAAAAACCAAACCCTGCCACAAACTGAATCGGGGTTGCCAGTGCCAGCTGCACCCACGGATTCATCAGGAAGTCGGGCGCGATCGACACGCCGAGCATCTCAAACATCACCAGCAAGAACGGCAGCGATAATATGGCGGAAAAGATCAGCATGCCGATCTGGCGCTTCTTCGCCTTCTCTGCCAGTTCGTTCGGTTCTCCAGCTTGCTTCTCGACCAACTCGCTCGCACCGTATCCGAGCTTCTCGATGCGCATGATGATCGATTGCGGAGTCAGCTTCTCCTGATCAAAGGTGACCGTGGCGCGCTCCATCGTCAAATTGACATTCGCATCTGCCACGCCTTCCATCTTGCCGACCACTTTTTCGATCCGTGCGGAGCAAGCTGCACAGGTCATACCGCTCACCTGAAGCGTTACTTTCTGTTCACTCATCTTTCTCACTCCTTTCTTGGGTCACCTATTTGGTGAACATCCGGATCACATCCATCAGCTCTTTGATGTGCTCCTCTCCGCCACCCGCTTGAACTGCATGGGTTACACACCCGCGCGTATGCCCTTCGAGCAGCTTCAGGCCGATGCGGTGACTGGCCGACTTGATCGCGGTCAACTGCACCAAAATGTCGATGCAGTAACGATCTTCTTCGATCATCTTCTGCACGCCGCGAATCTGGCCTTCAATCTTTTTCAAATCGCGAATCAGAGCCTCTTTGTTGCGCTCAGCACGATGTTCCATATCAACCATACCCCCCTATGGTATATAAAATACTCCAAGGATGAGGAAATGTCAACCTTTCTTTTCGAAAGAGAGGAAAATTCGGGCATACAAGCGATCTTTAAAGCACCATCCGCTTGCCAATCCTCGTAGTTTCTTAGCAATCTCGAAGTAAAATCCGTGCGGTAGACTCCCCTACCCCCTACCCGTATGTGAAAAGAATTATCCGCCAGCCTTCATCGCCATCGCCATCGGCATCGCCATCGCCATCGCCATCGCCATCGCCATCGCCATCGCCATCGCCATCGCCATCGCCATCGCCATCGCCATCGCCATCGCCACTTGCCACTTGCCACTTGCCACTTGCCACTTGCCACTTGCCACTTGCCACTTGCCACTTGCCACTTGCCACTTGCCACTTGCCACTTGCCACTTGCCACTTGCCACTTGCCACTTGCCACTTGCCTCTTGCCACTTGCCTCTTGCCTCTTGCCTCTTGCCTCTTGCCTCTTGCCTCTTGCCTCTTGCCTCTTGCCACTTGCCACTTGCCTCTTGCCTCTTGCCTCTTGCCACTTGCCACTTGCCACTTGCCACTTGCCACTTGCCACTTGCCACTTGCCACTTGCCACTTGCCACTTGCCACTTGCCACTTGCCACTTGCCACTTGCCACTTGCCACTTGCCACTTGCCTCTTGCCTCTTGCCTCTTGCCACTTGCCACTTGCCACTTGCCACTTGCCACTTGCCACTTGCCACTTGCCTCTTGCCTCTTGCCTCTTGCCTCTTGCCACTTGCCTCTCACGCACCGGCCCGGTTACCCTTTGGCAGCACTCACCAGGGTCGCTTCTTCACATATGGTCTGTAAGCGCAGGATGGTTGATACGAGCCGCCCAAATCAAAAAGCCAAGGGTCTACGCCCTTGGCTTTCCGTCACATTCAACTCAGCTATTTTTGAAACTGGTCCATCATCTCATCGAGCGTGGACGATATTTTCTCCAGCTCTTCCGACACTTTGACCACCTCTTCAGAAGCGGTGATCGCCTTGTCCGTTTCGACCGACATCTCCTCCGCGGCACCCGATTGCTCATACGCCGCTTCCTCGACGATGCGCACCATCTCGCTCATCGAGGACACGCTGGAAGCGATCATCTCAAACTCTTCGGAGATCTGCTCACCCTTCGTTCGAATCTTATCGGTCGTATCTTTGAGCTCGTTCGACTTCTCTGCCACCGCATCCGATTCATCGCGAATCTTATCGAGAATCTGCGCGATCTTCGACGTTGCAGATGCAGTCTCATCGGCAAGCGACCTGATCTCACCTGTCACCACCGCAAAGCCTCGACCTGCTTCCCCAGCGCGCGCCGATTCGATCGCAGCGTTGAGCGCCAGCAGATTGGTCTGCTGCGAAATGTTGACGATGATGTCGATGATCTGCGCGATGTTTTTCGTCTCCGCCTGCAGATTTTTGACCTTTTCCGCATTTTCGTTGGCGGTGAGAAACGCACCTTGGGTCACATCCATGATCTCGCGCACTCTGGTCGTTCCTTCGCCGACTGAGCGCTTCACTTCTACGTTTTTCTCCGACAGCGAAGAGGAATAGGCGCTGACCTGCTGAGCGAGCCCGGCGACGTTTTGAATCCCGACAGCCGTCTCCTGCAAAGCTGCCGAAGCGTGTGTGGAGGAGCTCGCGACCGTTTTCGCTTCCTTCAGCACCTCTTCCGCTGTCAGCTGCAGCTTTTTCGACAGGCTGCGCATCTTGTCTGTCGCCACCGACAGCTCTTCGTTGCGCACCGAGATATCTCTGATCAACTCTTCTGTCTTTTCCTGCTCTGCATGGAGCAGGCTGCGCTGCGTAAACTCTTTGCGCAGCTCATTCTCCTGCATGTAACAGGTGAACATGCCCGCCAGATTGGTCGAAGCGATGAAGAACAGATCGGTCACCAGCTGCATGTTCGACTCCATCGTCATGATCGCCACAACCAGATAGGCGGCGAAAATCATCCAAGCGAGCACGCTCGCATAGACGAAGCGCAAACGAGACATCGTGTAGATAAAAATGAGCAACATCATCATGCCATAATAGAGATAGGATGCCTGTGGTGCCAAGTACATCATATAGACCAGACTTAATCCGGAGACGGCCGGGAAGAGCAGCAGCAGCGGCTGCATCATGCGCTCAAAAGATTTCGTGTAGGAGAGCGCAAACGCCAGCAATGTTAGCGGAATCGTCAAGGCAAAGCGAAGGAACCAAAACTGGCTTTTCACCTCTGGTACGAGCCATACGTCCAGTACGGCAAAGATGAGCGACAAGCCTAGACCCATCAACAAACCCATGCGTGCCAGATTGATCGACTTGAGAAAAAAGTCGTGCTGGAACGCGATCTCTTGTACTCTTCGTTCGTTCGTCACTTTTCCACCCCTATAAAAGGTTTCAATCCATACTAATTATAGGCTTTTTTTAACTCCATTTCCATAGAAAAAACCGAGGTGAAATCACCTCGGCTTTGCTTATGCCAGCTTCCGTTGCAAAGCTCTGCGCTGTGCGAGCGCGTAGCCGTAGTAGATCAGTCCGATCCCGATCGAGTTGGCGATCGGAAGCATCTGCGGCAGATCGAAGCGGGTGATCGTGCCGCCCATCGCGATGATCAAAGCACCGATCCCGATCCACAGCCCCGACTTCGAGCGGCGGACGACCGCGGTGAACAACGCCCCACCGATCAGCGCCAAACTGCCCGGAATGGTCAAGATCGGCGAAAATACGCGAACGTCGCTCGGCAATGCGGCGCCACCGATCTCGCCTTGCGCGCCTTCCAACACGGCCAGATCGACTGGCACGGTCAGCGCTTTGAACAGCATCACCAGCGTGACGCCGATGACAAAAACCAAAAATACATTAGCCCATCTTGGTTTCAGCGTAAAATACAGCTGTCCAGCTCCCAAAAAGGCGACCAGCGACGCGGCAGCAACATACCACAGACGATAGACAGTCTCATCCCACCCGAAGAGATAGGACCACGCGCTGCCAAACGCGCTGACGCAGTATAGGAAGAAACCGATCAGCCACACGAGTTGATTCATCTTGCGCTTCGCGACCCACTCCTGCAGGATCTGCACGGCGAAGAAGCCGGCGAGCAAGGTCGCAAACGTCCATAATACCAGATTCATTTCATAAGCCTCTTTTCTAGGAGATCTTCAGCGAAACTACACCCATCACGACGAGAATCCCGCATACAGAAACCATCATGAACGCCCGGTATGGCAAGGTAGCCTGCGAGACCTCCGTCCCTTCTGCAGCCGTGAGACGCTTCTTTAAGCGGCTGCCAACCCAAGTGAGTGCGATCGTGGAAAACAGCACCACCGTCCCGCCCCACTGCTCCATGAACGTGAGCCAAAACGGTTTCATGTCGCGTTCGATCCCCATCTGAACGATCATGATCGCACCGGAGATCAGCACGAGCAACGCGCTTGGATGAAGCAGTCGATTCGCAAGTTTAAGATAGGTTGAAACCTGCGCCTTCACTGCCTCGCCAGCGCTCTGCTTGATCGAAACCAACAAGAAGCTCAACATGACCAAGCCGCCAAACCACAGCGCCAAGCTGGTCAAATGCAAAAAGAGCAACCAATCTTGCATATGATTCCCCCCGATTTCATGCGAGTATCCGACACTAGTGTCGGATTGATTATCACATAGCGCTCGCTTTCAGTCAAGATCACTTTCATGTCTTTGAATCCCTTGATAGAGCAGGTCGAAGATCAGCTCGCTCCATCGCTCTTCCGGCAGGTTTTCGACGTTGGGCAGCAGAATCGAATGAAACACCATCGAAGCGAGCAAGGAAGTCGGTGCATCTTGACGCACGCTTCCCTGTTCTTTCGCCTTTTCGAACGCGTTCGTCAAGAGCTCCATCAAGCGATGATGATCTTTCGCGAGCTGTTCGAGCGCCTCTGCGATCCGCTCAGAACGGGCGCTCGCCTTTTTCAATGCGGGCATCGACTGGACGAGTTGGTGAATCTGCGAGTAGGTGTGGAACGTGCGAACCATCCCTTTGATCTGGGAGCACGCATCCTCGCATTGCGACAGCTGCTCGCACTCGACCATCATCTTTTCCATCACATCTGTCATACAGGCCACGATCAGCTCTTCTTTGGAGGAAAAGTGGTCGTACAACGTGCTACGACCGACACCGATGCGCAGAGCGAGCGCAGAGAAGCTGAACCCATCGTACCCTTTTTCTCGCAGGAGTGACTCTGTCGCTTTCATCAGATCGCTCCGCTCTACTTTTTTCCTGACCAATCGCGTCCCCTTCTTTCTTTACTGGTGTTGCATCGAGCGCTTGCACAGCATTCCTTTGATCGCAAAATAGTCAACCTCTGGCGGCAGCGCTTCTTTGAGCGGCTTGAGCGTCTCGGCGCCGAGCTGATCGATCGCCTCCGCGATCAAACGCTCCTGCTCCGGCGGCACGATCCGCTCCCACTCGACCTCTTTCCCTTCCGATATGGCCCGAATGATATGGTCTTGGACGGTGATCAGCTTCAGTTCGCGCTCCGCTGCCACCTCCGCCACAGTCAATCCCTGTGCGAACAGTTCATACGAGCGAAGGTGGCTGGGCACCTCTTCCTCCCGCGTTGAAGCCTGCTCGATCGGCTGTCGCTTCGGCAAACTTCCCCGCTCGCTGGCATACGCCTGCAACAGCGCTAAAAAAGGAGCTCCGTAGCGAGCCATCTTGCCCTCGCCGATCCCTTTGACCTTCAGCATCTCGCGCTCATCTGTCGGGCACTGTTCGCTCATCTCCCGCAGCGTGCTGTCGGGGAAGATGATGTAGGGAGGAACCTTTTCCCGCTGCGAGATCTCTTTGCGCAGCTCGCGCAGGCGCTCGAACAGATCGCTGTCGATCGGAGCTCGTTCGCTGCGCACTCTGACCTTTTGCAACACGTTCGCCTGGCCTTTCAACACCTGCAGTGCCTTTCCAGCCAACCGCACCACCGGATATTGCCCGTCGCTAAGCACAAGATATCCTTCTGCGATCAACACGTGGATCAGGTCGCCGATCTCCTTCTCTTTGTACGATTTCATCAGCCCATAGGTCGGCAGCTGGTCAAATCCGAACTGCAACACCTTTTTGTTCGCCGACCCTTTTAACACCTGCGCGACGAGCGTGACGCCAAAGCGCTCCTTCATCCGATAGATGCAGGAAAAGATCTTTTGCGCGTCCACGGTGATATCCTTCACTTCGCTGTCATCCTGACAATTCGAACAGACGCCGCACGGCACCTTCGGCGATTCGTCAAAATACTCGACGATATAATTGCGCAAGCAGCGCGTGGTATGGCAGAAATCGACCATGAGCTGCAACTTTTTATATTCGGACGCCTTTCGTTCAACGGCGGCCGTCCCTTGCTCGATCAGAAACTTTTGCAGTTGCACATCTTGCGGATGATACAGCAGCACGCATTCGCTCTGCTCGCCATCGCGTCCTGCCCGTCCGGCCTCCTGATAGTACGACTCCATGTTCTTCGGCAAATTGACGTGGAGCACAAATCGAACGTTCGATTTATCGATCCCCATGCCAAATGCGTTGGTGGCGACCATGATGCGAATATCATCATACAAGAACTGCTCCTGGTACGTCGATTTCTCCTCATCGCTCAGCCCGGCATGATACTTTCCGACCGCAAAGCCGCGAGCGCTCAGCTCCTGATGCAGCGCATCCACCTCTTTGCGAGTGCCCGCATAGATGATGCCCGCCTGCTCGCGATGCTGTTCGAGGTAGTGCAGAACATAGTCGCGTTTGTTTTCGCCGCGCAAGATCGCAAACTTCAGGTTCTCGCGGTCAAACCCGGTCACGAATGTCTGGGTCGGATCGATCTGGAGCAGACGAACGATGTCCTGCGTGACCTCGCCTGTTGCGGTGGCGGTAAACGCGGTGAGCAGCGGGCGCTCAGGCAGTGCTTTTAACACGCTGGGGATGGCGAGGTAGCTTGGACGAAAATCATGTCCCCATTGGGAGATGCAGTGCGCTTCGTCGATGGCGATCATCGAGATCGGCAACGTTTGCAGCTGGGAGCGGAATCGATCCGAATCGAGTCGCTCCGGGGCGATGTAGATCAGCTTGTACGCGCCAAGCTTGGCCGCTTCCATCCGCTCTTCCGCCTCCGATTGCGTGAGCGACGAATTGATGGCGCAAGCGGAGATCCCGATGCTTTGCAGAGCGTCCACCTGATCTTTCATCAGGGAGATCAGCGGAGAGATCACGACGGTAACGCCGGGCAGGAGCAGGGCGGGGATCTGATAGCAGATCGACTTCCCCCCGCCGGTCGGCATGATTCCCAACACATCATGACCGCTCAAGATGCTGGTGATGATCCGTTCCTGTCCTTCGCGAAACGAATCGTACCCGTAGTATTTCTTGAGCAGTTGTAGGGCTTGTTCGAACACGGACAACACCTCGCTTCCCTTTATCCTACCATAAAAAAAGCATCAAAGACGGTCGAGTGTCTTTGATGCTCTCCATAGATTTTCCCCGATCGAACCGCTCGTCAGCGCCCGAACGACAACCAGCTTTCCACCGTCCGCTTAAACAGCGTCCACATGCTCGCCTTGCCCACATCCAGCCCGGCGACGAGGTCCGCTTTGGCGATCTCTTGCTCATCCTTTTTAATGACGACAGATCCTACGATCTGCCCCTTTTGGATCGGAGCTTTGACTTCGTTTAAGCGAATCTCCTGACGGTAGGCGGTCTGCTTCTCTCCTTTTTTCATCAGCACCCCGACCGTATCGGTCGTGATGATCGGAAGATAGGGGACGCCGCCTTTGTCGATGCGAACTTGCTGGACGACCTGACCTGGCTTATACAGCACTTCCGACTTGTAATTGGCGAACGCATAATCGATCATCTGTGAGATTTCTGCGTTCCGAACAGGGGAGGTCGGCGCCCCCATCGCGACTGCGATCACGCGAAAACCGTTTCGTTTGGCCGTCGCGGAGAGACAGTATTTCGCCTCTGCCGTATACCCGGTCTTCAGCCCGTCCATCCCGTTGTAAAAGCGCACCAATTTGTTGGTGTTGACGAGCCAGAAAGGTTTCTCGCTCGATTTGCGCAGATGATCTTGGTAGACCCCCGTGTATTTTGTCACCTCTTCATGCTTCAACAGCTCGCGCGACATCAGCGCGACATCATGTGCGGACGTGAAATGGTTCTCGACCGGAAGCCCGTTCACATTGCGAAAGCTCGTGTTTTTACATCCGAGCTGTGCGGCCCGCTCATTCATCATTTGCACAAAGTTCTCTTCCGATCCGGCCAGATGTTCTGCCACCGCGACGGCCGCATCGTTGCCAGAGGCGAGCGCGATGCCTTTAAACATCTCGTCGAGCGTCATCTCCTCGCCCACTTCTAAAAAGATTTGTGAGCCGCCCATGCTCGCCGCGTTTTCGCTGGTTCTGATTCGATCACTCCATTTTACCTTGCCGTTTCCCACCGCTTCTAAGATCAAAAGCATCGTCATCACTTTGGTCACCGATGCTGGTGGAAGCTTCTGATGCGCGTTTTTTTCAAACAAGACGGTGCCTGTCGCCTGATCCATCAGCACAGCCGAAGTGGATTGCTTCGCGAGATTCACTTGTGCGGCCTGTTGCTTCTGCTTCGTTTCGGCCGCTGAGGCAACGCCTGTAAATGACGCGAACATAAGTGCCGTAGCACAGAGCAGGGCTGTCCATCTCCGTCCCAAACCTCTTGTGAGAGACATCGCAAATCCTCCCTTAAACTCATTTCGGTATACAAAAAGCATTTGTAGCATGCTTCCAGAGTGGGAGTTTTATTCCATGAAAAAACCCCTCAGATGAGGGGCTTTGATCAGTGTTGGGAATCATGTCGTTCGCGATATTCTTCCTTGTTCAGTCCCGAATCCGCTCGATAGTGATCACGGTATTCATAGGTTCCACACATCGTTCCCTTGTTCGTCCCGACCACATCGTTTCCGTTCGAGGTCACCTCGATCTGCTGCGCGGAACATGCGGTTTCTTTGTTGTATACGCATTCTTCCACCTGGCATTTTACACCTTCTGGCATTCCACTCACCCCCTATGGAGCTTATTCTTGCCAGAAGAAATCACACATATTCTGCCTTTGGTTGGAGAGGATCAGCAAAATCGCTCAACGCCCGATCGGCTGACCACTCCGTAGACCAGCGCAGGAGCCTGCTGCGCATGATCGGTCAGCACATAGGCTGCTTGCAAGCGCGCGATCACCTCGGAAAGCTTGCGCTCATCGCTGACGTGCAAAGTTGCGATCGGCTCTCCTGCCGCCACCTGATCGCCGATCTTCTTGTGCAGGACGATGCCGACAGCCAGGTCGATCTCCGACTCTTTCGTCTCACGCCCCGCGCCGAGCAGCATCGCACAGGTGCCCACCTCTTCTGCATGGATGCTCGCCACATAGCCTGAGCGATCCAGCACCACAGGCACATGGCGCTTCGCTTGCGGCAACAAGGACGGATCATCCACCACAGCCGGGTTCCCGCCTTGCGCTTCGAGAAAACGTCTGAACGTTTCCAGCGCTTTGCCGCTTTCGAGCGAGTCTTTCAACATCTGTTTCGCCGCCGCTGCATCTGCCGCATGACCGGTCGCAACCAGCATGTATGAGCCGAGCAACAAGCACAGCTCGGTTAGATCGGCCGGCCCTTCTAGGCGCAGCGTGTCGATCGCCTCTTTCACTTCTAGCGCGTTGCCGATCGCCAAGCCGAGCGGCTGATCCATGCTGGAGATCACCCCGATCGTGTTGCGACCGATGTTCGTGCCGATGTCGACCATCGCTTTCGCCAGATCGAAGGAGCCTTCGAGCGTCTTCATGAACGCCCCATCGCCCGTCTTCACATCGAGCACGATCGAGTCGGCGCCAGACGCGATCTTCTTGGACATGATCGAAGAGGCGATCAGTGGGATCGAATCGACCGTCGCTGTGACGTCGCGCAGCGCATAGAGCTTCTTGTCGGCTGGCGCGATCGTTCCGGTCTGCCCGATCAGAGCACAACCGTAGCGATTGACATGATCGACAAATTGGGATTCTGACAGCTCGATCGAGAAGCCGGGAATCGCTTCCAGCTTATCGATCGTTCCGCCCGTGTGCCCTAAGCCTCGCCCCGACAGCTTCGCGACCGGCACGCCGACCGATGCGACGAGCGGCAACAAGACGAGCGTCGTCGTGTCGCCTACGCCGCCGGTCGAGTGCTTGTCAACTTTGTTCCCTGCGATCTCCGACAGATCGATCTGATCGCCCGATTGCGCCATCGAAAGCGTCAGTTCGGCCGTCTCCTCCGGGCTCATCCCGCGGAAATAGATCGCCATCGCCAGCGCCGACATCTGATAGTCGGGAATCGTACCTTCTGTAAACCCTTTGACAACGTAGGCGATCTCCTGTTTGCTCAAGCTCTCCCCGTCGCGTTTTTTGTGAATGATGTCATACATTCTCATCGTCGGCAACCTCTCTATCTCTGAGTCTGCTTCCTGCCCTGCTACTGCGGTTCGCTCAACCTTTGACGATCTCGCGCAGGAAGCTTTCCCCGAGACCGGTGCTCTTCAGACCAAAATTTTCTGCAAGCGTCGCTCCGATGTCTGCAAACGTCTTGCGAGTGCCGAGGTCGGCCCCCCCGCGCACACGCTTCCCGTATACCACCAGCGGAACATATTCGCGGCTGTGGTCGGTGCCAGGCGTGGTCGGATCGCATCCATGATCGGCTGTCATAATCAGCAGGTCGCCTTCGCCCATCTTGTTCAATATCTCCGGCAGGCGAGCATCGAACTGCTCGATCGACTTGGCGAACCCTTGCGGATCATTGCGATGTCCGTACAAGGCGTCAAAATCGACCAGGTTGGTGAAGATCAACCCTTTTTCCACCCGCTCCATCTGCTCAAGCGTCTTGTCGACGCCGTCCATGTTGCCATTGGTCGACGCTTTGCCGTTTACGCCAGAACCACCGTAAATGTCGTAGATCTTGCCAACGCCGATCACAGACAGCCCCTGCTCATCCATCTCGTTCAGCACGGTGCGACCGAAGTCGCGCGAATAGTCGTGGCGGTTGGCTGTGCGCGCAAACTCGCCTGGCTTGCCGATGAACGGACGGGCGATCACGCGTCCTACCGCATGCTCGCCAATCAGCAGTTCGCGGGCGATCTCGCACATCTTGTACAGCTCTTCCAGCCCGATCACCTCTTCATGCGCGGCGATCTGAAAGACGGAGTCGGCCGAGGTGTAGATGATCGGAGAGCCGGTCTTCATATGCTCCTCACCGAGATCTTTGATGATCTCCGTCCCAGACGCCGGGTAGTTGCCCAGCGTCTTTCTGCCGATGCGACGCTCAAATTCGTCCATCAGCGAACGAGGAAAACCGTCCGGATAGGTCGGGAGCGGACGATCCAGCTTGATCCCCATCATCTCCCAATGGCCGTTGGTCGTATCTTTGCCTGCCGACAGCTCAGCCATCTTGCCATACGCCCCGATCGCATTCACATCTGCGCTCACACCTGTGATCGGATGAATTTTGCCAAGTCCGAGCGATTCCAAGTGCGGAATGTTCAGCCCGCCGACAGCCTTTGCGATGTTGGCGATCGTGTTCGATCCTTGATCGCCATATGCTGAAGCATCATACATCTCCCCAATGCCACAGCTATCCAATACGATACATACAACGCGTTCAAACGCCATGTCGAATTACCTCCAAGATATGCTGATACTTACATTTAGATTATGTAGTTCCTGTCTTGTCCATTAATGTACCTCATAGGACGGATGTCTGACAACCATATAGTTGTCAAAACCGCCCAATCTGACGAGGGTCGTTCTCCCCTGCTCTGACGATTTCAAATGCTGTTCACCGTCGTA
The DNA here is from genome assembly GCF_042682745.1 of Tumebacillus lipolyticus. Lineage (NCBI taxonomy): Bacteria > Bacillati > Bacillota > Bacilli > Caryophanales > Alicyclobacillaceae > Tumebacillus > Tumebacillus lipolyticus. The sequence continues at coordinate 644,855 of NZ_JBHUIO010000002.1, forward strand.
TTCGCCGCCAAAAGCGGGCTGGCAAAATAGGAAACCCCTCACCACGGCGTGAGGGGTTGCTCAAGCATTTCGATCACCGCATCACGCACGCGGATGCGCTTTCGCATAGACCTCTTTCAACCTCGATTTGGTGAGGTGCGTGTAGATCTGGGTCGTCGAGATGTCCGCATGACCGAGCATCTCTTGCACGGCGCGCAGATCCGCCCCGTTCTCTAACAGATGGGTCGCAAAGGAATGGCGAAGCGTATGCGGCGTAATCTCTTTCTCAATTTGTGCAGATTGCGCATATTTTTTGATGATCTTCCAAAACCCTTGTCGAGACAATCGTTGTCCATGATGATTTAAAAACAGCGACTCTTCCGCCTGATCGCGCAACAGCTTACCACGGCTGTTGAGCAGGTAGTCGCTGACCGTCGTGAGCGCCACCGAACCGAGTGGAATGATCCGCTCCTTCGAACCTTTGCCAAAACATTTGAGAAAGCCCATGTTGAGGTTCACATCGGAGAGGTTCAGCGAGACCAGTTCAGAAACGCGAATCCCTGTCGCATAGAGCAGTTCAAGCATCGCTTTATCCCTGCCGCCAGCGACAGTTCCCGTATCTGGACCTTCCAGCAGCGACTCCACCTCTTTGACCGAGAGCACTTTGGGCAATCGCTTCTCGATCTTCGGCGACTCTAAGTTGGCCGTCGGGTCGACATCGATCAAACTATCGCGCAACAGAAAGCTATAGAAAGCGCGCAAAGAGGCTAGGTTGCGAGAGATCGTCGTCGTTGCACGTCCCTTGCGCTGTAGCTCCGCCAAAAAACCGATGATGTTCGCACGTCGAGTCTGGTTGAGATCTGTGACCCCACTTCGCTCCAAAAAACTCACATACCCGATCAAGTCGCGCTGATAGGACTCAAGCGTGTTCAGCGCAAGTCCCCGTTCGACTGCTAGATAATGGATAAATCGCTCGATCAGCCTGTCCATGAAAAAACTCCTTTTGTCCATGCTTGACCCAAATAAAGTTCGGCAAAATGGCTCGTTCTCCTGCCGAACGACAAAAGTTATGTAAAGAAATCTATTCCCCAATTTCATAAAACTGACTCAGTCTGTCAAACCATTCCTGATAGGATCGCTCTGGCAGCACTTCTTCGTATCGAGCGTCCACCTTCACCGCATCCCCGCCGACCGGCTCCTTATACTTGTTGGTCGGCTGAATCATCTCTTGCACGATCATCAGCACTTTGAAGCAGATGAAGCTAAAGATGACCGTAAAGATGACCATGCGAAAAAAGCGCGACAGCTGACGAACTGAGATGATCATCCTGATCCCCCTCCTCAAAAAGCTCTCAGCATAGCTTATGGACGAGGAATCAAAAAAAGAAGGGGGACTCCCCCTTCTTTTCACTGCGCTCCGGTTACGCGGTCACCGCGCCCAGATCGGTATATTCATAGCCAAGTGCATTCGCTACCGCTTCGTATGTCACTTTGCCATTTACGACGTTCACGCCTTTTGCCAAGGCTGCATCGTCGCGCACCGCTTGCAACCAACCTTTGTTCGCAAGCGATACCGCATAGTTCAAGGTGACGTTGGTCAGCGCCAGCGTAGAAGTGCGTGCCACAGCGCCTGGCATGTTCGCCACTGCGTAGTGAACGACACCATGCTTGATATAGGTCGGCTCCGAGTGAGTGGTCACTCGGTCGCTCGTCTCGATCGAACCGCCTTGGTCGATCGCCACGTCGACGATGACAGAGCCTGGGGACATTTGCTTCACCATGTACTCTTTGACCAGCTTCGGAGCGCGAGCGCCCGGGATGAGCACAGAGCCCACGAGCAGGTCCGCTTGGCGAACCATCATTTCGATATTGAACGAGTTGGACATCAACGTGCGAACACGGCCGCTGAAGATGTCATCCAACTGACGCAGACGGTTGGCGTTGTTGTCGATGATCGTCACGTTTGCACCCAGTCCGAGCGCCATCTTCGCAGCGTTCGTACCGACGATACCACCGCCGATGATCACGACGTTGCCCGGCAGTACGCCTGGAACGCCGCCGAGCAGAATCCCTTTGCCGCCCCAAGGCTTTTCGAGGAACTGCGCGCCGATCTGCACCGACATGCGGCCTGCCACTTCGGACATCGGAGTGAGCAACGGCAGGGAGCGATCCGGCATTTGGATCGTCTCGTACGCGATCGCGACGACGCCTTTTTCGATCAGAGCTTTGGTCAGCTCCGGCTCCGGTGCGAGGTGGAGGTAGGTGAAGAGGATCAGCCCTTCGCGGAAATATCCATACTCCTCTGCAAGCGGCTCTTTCACTTTCATGATCATGTCAGACGTGCTCCACACCTCTGCTGCGGTTTCCAGAATGACCGCACCCGCCGTTTGGAAGTCTTCATTGGTGAATCCGCTTCCAAGCCCAGCATTCGTTTCGATGAACACGTTGTGTCCATTGTGACGGAGCGCTTCCACGCCCGCCGGAGTGATGGCAACACGGTTCTCATTGTTCTTAATTTCCTTCGGAATTCCAACGTTCATAACTATGTAGGCCTCCTTCATTGGTGCGAGAATAGCTCGTCCCAACAAAACTTCCTATGCAATAAATATGCCAAGTCAAATCGACTTGGAAACTTGTCCACTCTCTTACCGTTTCTAGTTTGACAACAAATGAATAAAAGTATCCATACCCTGCAAAAAATTACACACTGTGCAATGATTTGCAGGCAACGATTCGCACATCACTGGTCGTCACGACAGTTTTCACAATAGCCAAGGAAGCTGACGCGATGGTCGACAATCTTAAACTTGTGGTCGCGCTCAACGCGCGCTTCGAGGTCGTCGAGCATATCTTCGATCTCTGAAAGCGATCCGCATTTTAAGCAGATGAGGTGATGATGATGATGTGGATGATCGTCCGTTCGGAATTCATAGCGCGCGACACCGTCGCCAAAGTTGAGCTTCTCGATGATCTTCAGGTCGCACAGCAGATCTAAAGTTCGATACACCGTCGCCAAACCGATGTCGGGCGATTTCTGCTTGACCAGCATAAAGATCTCTTCTGCGCTCAAGTGGCTTTCCTCATTTTCCAGAAGCACACGAAGAGTCGCCTCTCGCTGAGGGGTCAGTTTAAATTGCTCCGCATGGAGTTGTTTTTTGATTTGTTCAAGCCTCTCTTGCATCTCCTGCCCCCCTAAGCGGTTGTTGTCTAAATCCTTCCTTATTATATTCAACGGTTTTAGACGTGTCAAACTTTTGCCAGACTGACAAGTCTGTCATCTTCAGGACAGCGCTTGGCCAGATTTTTAATCGTCCTTTTTACCGCTTTTTGCACCAGCGGATGCGGGTCGTCGATTCGCCCGCTCAAGATCTCATAGGCGACATCTGGGTGAGCGCTCCCGCTCGCACCGCAAAACGACATCACCGCATTCCATCGCACCGGCCAAGGCTCGTCCGTTGCCCATCGCTTCAGCTTCGACAGCGTCTCCTGCGGATAGACGCGCAGCAGACCATCGCCGATGCAGAAGGGCCCGAGGTTTTTCCGCACATATTCGTGCTCTTCCGGCAACAGACGCTCCGTCAACGCCAAGAGTGAATCGACGCTCCCCGCGATCCTTTTTTGCGCCGTCTGCTTGATCGCAAGGGCGATCTGCCGCTTGACCGACTCGTGAGGATGCATCGTCAGCTCCTCGATCATCGGCAGATGTCGCGGCCATTCGCTAACGAGCAGGGCGGTGAATGCGGGCGCCGCCCATTCGCGCACTTCCCAATCGTCGTCGATGGTGAGCGCGAGCACCAGCTCAGTCAAGCTCAGGTCGTCAGGCCACAGCTCCTGCAGCAGAGCGCAGGCGATCTGCTTGGCCATCGGGGAATGCATGGCGGCGAGCACGAACGCTCGCTCAGTCAGCACCTGCCGATCGCCTGCATCGCGCATCGCTTCGGTTGCCAGCATCTTTTCAGCCATGCTCGCGCCCGGCTTGCCGTGGTGAGTCCCTCTGTTGAGCCACTCGATCAGCTCCTGCCATTCGCCCGCTCGGGCAAGGCGTACAATCGTTTCCTCTCGCTCGGACAGCACGCTTTTTTTCCGCAAGAAAACCGCTCCCTTCTCTTGACACGTCTATTATAGACGATCAAGATCGAAAGCGGTTCCGTTTTCCAGTCGGTGCGAGTTAGAATTTTTGAAAGGACAGCTTCTGCATCAGCTTCAGCATCTGCTCGAACGAGTCAGGTTGCACCGGGTCATCGAACGAGAGCTTGTTGCGGCCGATATGACCGCACTTTTGACAGCGGTGAACCACCATGTGCCCTTTCTTTTTATGCTCTTCAAAGTCGATCGGCACGAGCAGTCCACCACAGTCTGCCGCCCGATCTCCCGGGTTGATGTCCAGATGCAGCGAATGAAAGCAGTGCGGGCAGTGATTGCGGCAGGAGCCCTGCGCAAGCGGCTCGACCTGCAACCCGCAATGAATGCATTCAAATCGTTCATTGATCACAGTAAATTTTCGACTCATCAGGTATGGTACGCTCCTTGCTTCCTACACGTGCGGTACGATCATGCGCATCAAAGAGGGTGACAGATAGCCTTCTACAAAGGCGGCCAGCACCATCACGAGCGCAGTCGCCGCCACAAGACCTGTGTACGAGAGAAATTTTCGATAGAGCAACGTCCCTGTGCCGCCGCGCTGCTGATTGGAGAACCTGCTCCTGACCAGCATCAGCGAAAACGAGATGCCCGCAACGCCGCAGAGGATCAGCGCCGGCACGTAGATCAGATTTTGCGGCAGGATCGCCGCCATCGAGAACAGGAACCCCTGCCCTTTAAACTGCGCTACGATCACGCCGACCGAGAATCCGACGACAAAACCTTTGATGAAAATATAGATGACGATCACCGGCAATCCAATGATGGAAAGCCCTAAGATCCAGAGCAGGCCGACCGTCTTTAAAAACGAGGCGGCCGAATGCCAGGTGATCTCCGATGAAGAAGTGCCCGTCTGATCTAAGGAGATCGCGTTAAAAAATCCTTTTAATGATTCGTTGAGCGCATTGGCTTGATCCTCTGCCAGCGCGCCGACGACGATCGCGCCAAACAGTGCGCCGATCATAAACAGGACGCTCGTAAAGACAAACAGACTCATGTGATCTCGCACATACAAGGACGATGCTCGTCTCATTCTTCCGAACACGGCTGTCCCCTCCTTCTCCGACATATCTGATGCTACAGTCTATGCCGGAGAACAGGAGACTATGAATCTCCCTCAGGAGAGAATTTTTCCGTAGATTCCGCCGCCGCCCGTCTCGATCGGCAGCTGCCCGATCCGGGCGAGCGCAATATCGTGCGCGATCTTTGCCCCTACGACCTCGCGCAGCTGCTCTTCGGTCGCCACATGCAGCACGTTCATCTCCGTGCCAAAATGGTCGAGCAATCGATCGAGCGTTCGCTTGCCGACTTTCGGGATGAATTCGAGCGGAATTTGATAATGATAGGGAGCGCGGTGCGCCGGGTGCACGGGCTCTTGGCGATCGGCGATCGATCTGATGCGATCAAACACCCCGCGCACAATCTTGTTCCCCCCGCAGGCCGGACAGTGCAGATGGTGGGTGGTGGCGGTATCGATCACTTGCTCACAGGCGAGACAAAAGGTGCGGTGATATTTGCCCAGCGAGGGCTGTAGCCCATAGTTTGCGACGACACACCGTCCCTCTTGGCGCAAAAGCGCTTTTTTCACCTCAGCAAAGGTCGGCTCCGCAAGCCGCACCCGGTTGTACTCACGACCGATCTTCGGCAGCGAATGGGCATCCGAGTTGGAGATAAACGTCACTTCTTGAAGCTCGGAGAGCAGATCGGCCATGTCCGCATCTGCAGACAGTCCGAGCTCCAAGGCGGTCAGATCTTTGAGCTCCACCATCTCCGACACGCGTGGCACACAGTTGCCGAGCACTCCTTTATGCGGTGTGAACGCATGATTGATCACAAAGATCCCCGCGAGCTCCACACATTTTGCTTGCAGTTCAAACGATGTGCAGCGGGCTCGCTGTGAAGAGAGCACCGGATTGGTCACCCGTTGGGTCAGCCAGTTGGAAAACTCGCGCATCGCGCTCAGATCTGGCATCCAGACGCCAAAATGAGCGGCACCACCAGCAGGGCCTGCCGTCTCCACCTCAGCTCCCAGCAACAGGGTGGTCTTGCCCTGGAAGTCATACCCTCCGCCTGGCAGCTCGGTCAGCACGCCAAGACGTACCTGCTCTTCGATCTCCGCAAGCACCGGCGGTGAAACAGCATCGATGATCCCGATGATCTCGATGCCTTTTCGTTCGGCAGCTTCGCGGATGATTTCATAAAAGGTCAGATTTTTGGCTGCTGTGATCTTGACGGGGCGACCGTCTCGCGTGCGTCCGATGTGAATGTGCAAGTCTAAGTAAAAGTCGCGAAGCATCGCCTGTGACACACTACGCCTTTCCTTGCAGGGCTCGCTCACGCAGCCACCAGTAGACGCAGGTCAACGTCTTCGCATCGTAGATCTCCCCGTCGACGATCATCTGCAGCGCTTGATCTGCCGTCACTTCGAACACATCGATAAACTCATCTTCATCCAAGTTCTGCTGCTTCAAGGTGAGCCCGGTCGCCACATAGGCGTGCATCAGCTCATCCGCAAATCCTGGCGACGTATAAAAGGATGCGAGATGCTTCCACTCGCTCGCGACATATCCGGTCTCCTCCTCCAACTCTCGCTTGGCAGACTCTAACGGATTCTCCCCGCGCTCCAACTTGCCGGCCGGCGTCTCGACCAGCACGCGCTCTGTCGCCTTGCGAAACTGTTTGACGAGCAGGATCGTGTCCTTTTCTGTCAAGGCGAGCACCGTCACCGCACCCGGATGCAGGACCACTTCTCGCTGAGCTTCTTTGCCGTTGGGCAATTGGACCGTGTGCAAGGTGAGATCGATGATCTTGCCCTCATAGATCGTCTTGGACGATACGGTCTTTTCAATCAAATGTTCATTCGACAACGCGCTCTCCCCCTCAGGTGGTATAACCTGTCCCACGAAAGAATAGACTGGGAACAACCGAAGCCAGTCTAGGAGGGACAAACCGAATGGTAAAAACCTACATGACGAACAACAGGTTGCGCTTGGTCGGAAAAGCATGGGAGATTCGAGCTGTTCTGCGCACGTTTGCGGGCACGAGCAGCACGACCCTCCATCAGTTCTTATCTGCCAACAACGCATCTGTCGAAGACCGCGCGGAGTGATGCCGAGGCGGTCTTTTGATTTGACGGAACGCCCATTCGGCCGCAGCGCCCGCCGCCAAAAAAAAGGCGGGATCTTCTTCGAGCGTGCGCCCCATCGTCTTCAATGGTACTTGAAAAGAGGTTGTTGCGTCCAGTATCGACCTGCCGCTCACTCCGACGAACCGATGTTTCTGATGCAGGTTGGCCGCTGTGAGCTGTGCGAAGATCTGTCCGTTCTGCTCCGCTTCCAAGTCGGGCAGCGGCACGACGGCAGATGCTAACGCCACCTGCCCGAGCGCGGTCAGCGTGTGATGCGACAGTCCGCGGTGGCGCGGGCGCGGGTCGGCGAACGACAGCCGCGGCACGACGATCGGGCTTCCCCCAAGCGTGTGAACCGCATTGACCGCCTGTCCAACCTCGATCCCCGTATGGCCAAACTTGCTCCCCGTCCCGACGATTCCAGGTCCCATCGCCACGACGATGCAATCTGCTCGCATCGCGTGGCGGGCGGCAAGCAGACCGGAGTACAGGTTGACCGCCTCCAGATCCCCTCCATAGGCGTGACCGACGGTGACGGTACCATGCAGAAGCCCCTGTCCCTGCAGAGCGGACACCGTCTTCGAAAAGGCGAGCGGCAGGGCTGCACCGTCTGTCATCACATAGCTGATCCGGCAGCGAGGGTCGCCCGCCTGTGCGAACAGATGCTGCAAAGTCATCACCACCGCGGGCAACATCGAATGCAGTTCACAGATCACCACCTGAGCGCCTTCCAGCGTCTCCCGGCCGTGAAGCAATCCGTGCAGAGGATGATCCTGCTCTTCCACCGCGTGCACCGCTCGTTGAAGCGGCGTGTAGCGCAATTTCATGATGTGGCCAGCCGATCGGGCCACAGCTAGAAGCGCGTCGTCTTGCTCGGCATGGCGAAGCGGTACGACGACAAAGTGCACCCCGCCTGAGCCGAGTCCCAGCCTGACTGCGGTCGTGTTCAGCAGCACCTCATCGCCCTCGCGCAAAGGGTGGTGCACCCCCGACTCCTCAAACGCCAGCTCCTGCTTGCCGTTCACCTCGACGATCAGCTCTCGACCGCTCGCCGTCGCCTGAAGAACGGTGCGCACGATCCCTCGCTCCACATGCCGCTTCATCGAGATTTCACCTCTGTGCGCTCTGCCGCCGTCTGAATGATGCCGATCACCAAGCGAGTTGCATCGATCAGATCTTTCACCTTCAGGCTCTCTTCCACCGTATGGTCTTTTGTAGCGCCCACGCCCAGATTGACTGCCGGAATGCCTTTTGCATTCAGATTGTTCGTGTCGCTTCCGCCGCCGCGGGGCGCGAGCTTCGGTTCAAGGCCCGCTTTTCGCACCCCTTCCATCGCCAGCCGCACCACCTCGTCCGCTTCGGTCAGATTGAAGCCAAGATAGATCTTCTCCTCCTCAAAATCCATCCGGGCACTCCACTTCTCAACGGCGAGGTCGAAGGCGGTGCGGATCTTGGCGATCTGCTCGTTCAGCTTTTGATCGTTCCGACTTCTGACCTCCCCGTTGATCTCACAGCGGTCACAGACGATATTGGTGCGCTCTCCCCCTTTGATGATGCCGATGTTGCTCGTCGTCTCCTCGTCGATGCGCCCAAACGTCAGGTTGGCGAGCGCGTCTGCTGCGACGGAGATCGCGTTTAGCCCATCCTCAGGATTGACACCGCTGTGCGCCGCTTTGCCAAAGATGCGCACCGTAAAATCGACTTCGGTGGGAGCTTGCGTGATGATCGTGTCCGGGGGACCTCCCGAGTCCATGACGAACGCATACTGCGATCTAATATTTTTTTCTTCCAAATAGAGCGATCCAAAGAGACCTGTCTCCTCCGCGATCGTAAACACAAACTGCAGATCGCCATGTGGCACATCGTTTTCTTGCAGATACCGAATCGCTTCCAAGATGGCGCAGATGCCGGAGCGGTCATCCGCGCCGAGGATTGTCTTGCCGTCCGTTTTGATCACGCCATCCTGCTCGATCGGTCGAATGCCTTTGTTCGGGACGACCGTGTCCATGTGCGCGGTGAACATCAGAGCGGGCACGCCCTCCTGATTGCCCTTCATGAAAGCGATCAGATTGCCCGTCTTCGGCGCTTGTCCCAACGTTTTCACCGTCTCCTGATTCAGCCGGTGCAGCGCCCTCTGCCCCGCATCGTCTTCGAACGCCTCCAGACCATATTCTTGCAACGCTTTAAGCAAATAGTCGGCCACCGGGCGCTCCTGATGGGAAGGCGCATTGATCTTCACCAGTTCCAAAAAGCGCTTGACCACCTGTTGTTCGTTCAGTTGCACCAACATCACCCCTTTGCCATTGCTCAACATTTCCTTTCAGCACCTAGTATGACCTGATTGTGGCAAGGCTAAGCGAGCGTCCGGCACGAAGAAAAGCGGTAGGAAAGAACAGCTTGCACCCGCGACGGAGACAGGCTGTTCTTTCCTACCGCTCTGTTTACAAATCGTTTCAACGCAACACCCACCATTGCCAGATCAGTTCGCCCCAGATCTGCAAAGCGGACAACAAGATCACCCCGATCATGACGAGGCGCAACAGGCGAACGTTCATCTTCTGCCCAACTTTCGCACCGATCCACGAACCGACTAGGCTGGCGATCACGAGCAAGAACGAAAGCGCGTAGAGCGTATGACCTGCGCTCACCTTGCCGATCACACCTCCGATGCTCGATAAAAATACGATCGTCAGCGAACAGGAGATCGCCGTGCGCGTGGGCAGTTTTAATACATTGATCATCAGCGGGATCAACAGGAACGAACCTCCCGCGCCCACAATACCCGATAGAATGCCGACAACTGATGACAGCAGGATCGCGCGCGATCGATCGATCACCGCTCCTGCTCCGATCTCATCTGATAGTTCCCCCCGCTGTCCGCCAACCATGATCACCACCGCTGCCAACGCCATCGTGCCATAGAGCAGATGGATCACCACACCGTCGATCATGCCCGACAAGAAGCCTCCAACCAAGCTACCGAAAAGCATACCTCCCCCGATGATCAGCACCACCTGACGCGAAAACCACGGCGAACGGCGGTACATCAGCATCCCGATTCCGGAGGATGCAAACACTTGAAACATCGTCGCAGACGAGATTTCGATCGGCGACATCGCATAGGCACCAAACAGAGGAGGGACAAAGTAGAGGAGCGGATAGGTCAGGATCGCACCGCCGACTCCGAGCATGCCGGAGAAGAAGGAACCGATCAAGCCGATCAGCACGTATACTACCACATCTACACCTGTCACTCCCGAATCTCCTTTCCAGACCCAAACGTACACTTCTATACCTATTGTAACACAGGTGAAAAATGTCTGTACCGCTTGTTGTCACTTGTCAGACAGCAGCAAAACGATTTATAATACCAAGTATAATGATTGGGATTTGGTGATAAAAATGAACGCTTGGCAACGTTTTTGGAAGCCGCTCACCGGCCGCTGCCCCTATTGCAGCGAAAAGTTGATCTCAACACTTTCACAGACCGGTTTTAGCAGCCGCTATCGGGTGTGTCCGAACCACCATTATGTGGAGGAGACGGTACCTGCCGCCGATACGGTGCTCATCTACCAGCAAGATGGTGCTGCGATCGACCATCCGGTTTTTGCGATGATCGAAATGGACGAACCAAACGCATAGACGATCGATCGGGAGACCGTTTGTGGTGTCCCGTCTTTCGCTTGAACAGCTCGACCTGTCGCTCGTCGACAGCGCGTCAAGCAAAAAATAGCACCTGTCATCCGACAGGTGCTACTTCAGGTTGAGTCTACTCTTCAAAATTGAAACGTTTGACCGCCTTGTTCAGCTCGTCTGCGAGCATCGCCAGTTCGTTCATCGAATCGGACAGCGTCGCAAGCGTCGCGCTCTGCTCCTCGACAGATGCAGCAACCTCTTCGCTAGAGGCTGCCGTCTGCTCCGCGACGGCGGCGATCGATTGGAACTCTCCTTCAACCCCGACCGCTTCTTCTGTCGCTTCATCGGTCAGACGGTGCACCTGGCTGATCTCGCTCGTCACGACGGTCAATCCAGAGCTGACAAGCCCAAACGCGTGCTCCGCCTCTTCAACCGCCGCGCTTCCTGCCGATACGGCAGTCAGCCCCTGCTGCATCCCTTCGATGCTCTCGTCCACCTGATCGCGCATCTCACGAATCAAGGTCACGATCTCCTCTGCCGCTTTTCCCGACTGTTCTGCCAGCTTGCGCACCTCGTCGGCGACCACCGCAAACCCTCTGCCCTGCTCACCAGCGCGCGCCGCCTCGATCGCAGCATTCAATGCCAACAGGTTGGTTTGGCCGGCGATGCCAGCGATCAGATCGACGATATGACCGACCCGTTGCGACTGTTTTCCTAAGCGGTTCATCGTCTCCGCCGTCTGCACGACCTGTTGATGAATCGAATTCATCTCGGTGCGCGTCTTGTCCATCGTGCGGCGACCGACAAGCACAGCCTCGTCCACCTCTTCTGCCCGCTGGCTGAGCTCAGATGCCCGCTTCTGGATCTGCTCCAGAGAGCGAATCGCCGTGCTGAGCCGATCGTTCGCACGCTGCAAGGAATCGTTTTGGGAGTCGCTGCCGACCGCCACCGCGTCGATCGCCTGTGTCACTTGCTCGGCCGCGACCGAAGTTTCCTGCGCGCCGCGCGACAGTGTTTCGGTCAGGTCTGCTACTTTGCCTGCCGTCTCTTTCGCCATCGCTAGTAAGTCTGATACGCTTAAGATCATCGTATTATAATGTTCATATAACATCTTGAGTTCGCCCGAAGCTTTGACCGGCTTCGCTTTGGTCAGTTGACCTCCCGACGCTCGTTTCAGACCGTCCATCACCGAGGTGATCGGTCGCATGATCGAGCGAGTGGTCCAGATCGCGATCAGCACACAGACTACCATCACCAAGATCCAGATCAGGAGTTGATAAAATTGACTTTCCTCTTCTGCAGCGACGAGCGTTTCTCTCGATTCAGCGATGCGCAAAACGCCAAGCGTCTTCGCATTGTCAAAATCGGTGAGGGGGATATAAAGAAAGCTATAAGGCACCCCGTTCAATTCCCCTTCGCTGCTATAGCTCTGCTTCTGTTCGATCACCGCATCGAGCAATGTTGGATCGGAGAGCGTGCTCTGCTCCCCAGGAATCGTCGAAACGAGCAGCGTTTTCTTGTCGGCGTTGAAAACTCCGACCTCTCCACCATCCATTCTCTTCAGTCGATCGACAAACTGTTGATCGGTGATCATGCCGATCGTGACAGTTCCGACGACTTTGCCCCCCTGCTTGACCGGAGACACTCCGCGCAGAGCAAGACCGGTCACCCCTTCTGCGACAAAGGATAGAGATTCGCCACGAGTGAGCACAGACATGATCGCCGAATCGCCGCGCTTGCTGTCCCCATACGTTTCAGGTTGGTGTCCCCGATATGCGACCATTCCGTCTTGATCGACAACTTCAAATAGTGTGACATCTCTCATCTTGAGAGCGGCATACACCGTGTCGACCACCTCTGCGATCTTCTTTCGATCCTTTTGGCTCAACGCCTCGATCAAGTCCTGATCCAAGGTCGCTTGCTCTGCCAACATGAGCGCTGTGTTCTTCTCAGATTCGATCACTTCGACCGCCGTCTCTTTTGCTGATTTCTCAGCCGACTTTTGCAGAGTTTCCAGCGAATGTGACGAGAAGAAGCTATTGATGCTGCCCATAATAAACATTGGAATCAGTGCCATTCCTAGCAGCAGGCAAAACATTTTGGTTCTCAATTTCAAGGTTTTCATCCTTCCTCAAGAGGTATAAGCATATAATTTGACGAGCCACACCGATTAACCTCTTTAAAGAAAAAAAAGACCAACTTTCAAGTGAAAGTGGTCTCGAAATTACATAAATTATAATAACTCTAAACTGCTTGGGTTACAGCCACGAACAGCTTCGCAGCCGTTTCCAGATCGTCAAGCATGATAAACTCTTCGATCGTGTGGATCTTTTGGTAGCCGATCGCCAGGTTGACCGTCGGAATGCCTTGCCCGTTGAGCACGTTCGCATCGGAACCGCCGCCCGAAGACATCGTGCTCGGTTCGATCCCGAGCATCTTGATCGCTTTAAATGCTGTCTGGACAACTTCTGAGCTCTCTTCGTGACGCAGGTTATGATACAGCTTGTTGACGGTAACTTCAGCTGTGGTATTGTTCTCTTTTGCTGCCGATTCAAACGCATCTTTCATATGCGCGATCTGCACATCGAGCTCTTCCGGGTCGAGCGAGCGCGCTTCCGCGTGGATCTCGACGCGATCGCAGACAACATTTGTCGCCTCGCCGCCGTGGAAGGTGCCGATGTTCGCCGTCGTGTTTTCATTGATGCGACCGAGCTTCATCCGCGAGATCGCAGCAGATGCGACCTTGATCGCCGAGATGCCCGCTTCCGGGTTCACGCCAGCATGGGCCAGCTTGCCGTTGATCACCACATCGAGACGAGCTTGGGAAGGAGATTTGGTCACCACTTTGCCGATCGGACCGTTCGAATCGAACGCAAACCCCATGTCGACCGGTGGGAGCTTGCTCCAATCCGCATGGCGAGATCCGAGCAGACCGGTCTCTTCGGAGACGCTCAAGAAGAGCACGATGTTGCCGTGATTCAAATTCTGCTCTTTCAGCACGCGCACCATCTCCAAGATGCCCGCGATCCCCGCCTTGTCATCCGCACCGAGGATGGTGGTGCCGTCGGAGGTGATGCGATCTGCCAACAGCTGTGGCTTGATGCCTTTGCCAGGTGCGACCGTATCGAGATGGCAAGTGAAGAGGATCGTCTTTTTCGAAGGGTCGCCCTTGATCGTGCAGATCAGGTTGCCCGCATTGCCATCGATCTTCTCACCCGCGTTGTCCTCAACCACTTCAACGCCGTACGCTTTGAGCTTGTTGGTGACCGCATCGGCCATGTTTCGCTCATCGCGGGACAGCGAGTCGATTTGTACCAATTCGAGAAATTCGTTGATCAGTCGTTCGCGATTCACTTGGATCATCTGTTATTCCTTCCTTTCTGATGAAAGCTAGCATTCGGGAAGTTCTCACTGTTTATTTCGTGTCGTTGCTCCAGATAACCTGCACGCGCATGCAATGCCCCTCGTTCGGTCTGCAAGCGGCCGTTCGCAAGCGAAAACTCACGCGCAGCCTGCTTCCAAGGCGATACGTCGCGCGGCCCTCTGATAAACGTCACATCGAACTTTTCGTCAGACATAACATCCTCCTTAGAGCGGGATGTTCCCGTGCTTTTTCGGTGGACGAGTCTCGCGCTTGTTGCGCAGAATTTCCAGCGCCTCTTTCAGCTTCTGACGCGTTTCGCGCGGGTCGATCACATCATCGACCATCCCCAGCGATGCTGCCACATAGGGGTTGGCAAACTTCTCTTTGTACTCGGCGATCTTCTGCGCCCGCGTTTCCATCGGGTTCTCGCTTTCGGCAATCTCTTTGGCGAACACGATGTTCGCTGCACCCTCTGCGCCCATGACCGCCACTTCGCCGGTCGGCCAAGAGTAGACGAGATCGGCACCGATCGCTTTGGAGTTGAGCGCCACATAGGCGCCGCCAAACGCTTTGCGCAAGATGATCGTGATCTTCGGCACGGTCGCTTCCGAGTAGGCGTAGAGGATTTTTGCTCCGTGGCGAATGATGCCGCGGTGCTCCTGCATGACGCCTGGGATGAAGCCGGTCACATCTTCGAACGTGATCAGCGGAATGTTGAAACAGTCGCAGAAGCGGATAAAGCGGGAGATCTTGTCGGACGAGTCGATATCGAGACCTCCTGCCATAAACTTCGGCTGGTTGGCGACGATCCCGATCGGATGCCCTTCGATGCGCGCAAGGCCGATGACCGCATTTTTAGCAAAGTTCGGCTGGACTTCCAGAAAGTCGCCACCGTCGACCACCCGGGTGATCACATCGCGCACATCGTACGCTTTGGTCGCTTCGACCGGCACCACTTCCAGCAGCTCTTCACTGTATCCGTCATCCGGCTTGCAAAAGAGGCGCGGCGGCTCTTCCATGTTGTTTTGCGGCAGGAAGGAGAGCAGTCGGCGCACTTCGTTCAGCACTTCCTCTTCCGTCTTCGCCGTAAAGTGAGCCACGCCAGAAACGCTCGATTGCACGCGCGCTCCCCCGAGGTTTTCGGCCGAGATGTTCTCGCCGGTCACCGTCTCGATCACCTTCGGTCCGGTGATGAACATCTGCGAAGTTCCCTCGACCATAAAGATAAAGTCGGTGATCGCAGGCGAATAGACCGCACCGCCTGCGCACGGCCCCATGATCACCGAAATCTGCGGAATCACGCCGGAGTAAATCGAGTTGCGGTAGAAGATGTGCCCATATCCGTCGAGCGACGATACGCCCTCCTGAATGCGCGCTCCACCCGAATCGTTCAACCCGATGACCGGAGCGCCGTTCTTGGCTGCCAAATCCATGATCTTGGCGACCTTCAGCGCGTGCATCTCGCCGAGCGCTCCGCCGAAGACGGTAAAGTCTTGCGCGAACACATAGACGATGCGGCCGTTGATCTTGCCCCATCCGGTGACCACGCCTTCCCCCGGCCCCTCCAGATCGGCCATCCCAAAATGGGTGGCGCGATGTTCGATAAACGGGTTGAGTTCGCGGAAGGTGCCTTCGTCGAGCAGGATCTCCAAGCGCTCACGAGCGGTCAGCTTGCCTTTGTCATGTTGGGAGGCAATTCGCTTATCGCCGCCGCCAAGCTCGATCTTGCGGCGTCGATCATGCAGTTCCATCAGCTTCTTTTCCACTTACTATTCCTCCTCTTCCTCGATGCTTTGGCAGAACTCGGTCAGAACTCCGTGCGTATCCTTCGGATGGACAAAGCCGATCAGCTTGCCGTGCCCCCCGCGCCGCGGCTGCTCGTCGATCAAGCGCAGACCTTGCGCTTTCGCATGATCGAGCGCCGCCTGCACATCTTGCACCGCATAGGCGATATGGTGGATGCCCTGCCCTTTTTTCTCGATGTATTTGGCGATCGGCGACTCGGGCGAAGTCGGTTCGAGCAGCTCGACACAGCTGTCCCCCACCTGCAGAAAGATGGCGCGAACCATCTGGTCTTCGATGATCTCCTCGTGGATCACCTTGAGGCCGATCCCGTTCGTGTAGGTCGGGAGGGTCTCTTCGATGCTTTGAACTGCCACCCCGAGATGGTCGATCTTATATGGCACGTGCGACATTCGTTCTACCCCCGTTCTTTGACGTGAGCATATATGTATTCTGACATCGCCGAGAGCGGAGTGCCCGGTGTGAACACTTCGGCGATTCCAGCGGAGCGAAGCGCCGGGATATCCTCATCCGGGATGACCCCTCCGCCGATGACCAGCACGTCGTCCGCCCCTTGTTCTTGCAACAGGCGCACCACCTCTGGAAACAGGTGCATGTGAGCGCCAGACAGGGAGGAGAGACCGATCACGTCGACATCCTCCTGGATCGCCGATGCGACGATCTGCTGCGGCGTTTGGCGAAGGCCGGTGTAGATCACTTCCATGCCCGCATCGCGGAGCGCTTTGGCGACCACCAGCGCACCGCGATCATGACCGTCAAGCCCCGGCTTGGCAACAAGTACACGAATTTTTGTCTCAGACATGATGTGCTCCTCCTCTTACCACTGTGCCGGCTGATATTCGCCGAACACGTCGCGCATGACGTTACAGATTTCGCCAAGCGTCGCATACGCCTTGACCGATTCGATGATGAACGGCATCAGATTGTCCGATCCCTTCGCCGCCTGCCTGAGCGCTGTCAGCGCAGCTTCCACCGCGTCGTTGTCGCGCGTCTTGCGCAGCTCTGCCAAGCGCTCGTTTTGGATGCGCTCAAGCTCCGGATTGATCTTTTGCAACTCCGGCTTCGGCTCGTTCTCGATGCGGAACTTGTTCACGCCGACAACCACCGAGGATGCGTCTTCGATCGACATCTGCGCATGGTACGCCGCATTTTGAATCTCCCGTTGCATATATCCCTGCTCGATCGCCTTGACAGCTCCGCCCATCTCATCGATCTTGGCGATGTATTCGAGCGCTTGGCGCTCAACCTCATCGGTCAGCGACTCGATGTAGTAGGAGCCGGCCAGCGGGTCGACCGTATCGGCCACACCGCTTTCGTAGGCGATGATCTGCTGCGTGCGCAGCGCGATGCGCGCCGATTCTTCAGTTGGCAGCGCCAGCGCTTCGTCCTTCGAGTTGGTGTGCAGCGACTGCGTGCCGCCGAGAACTGCGGCGAGCGCCTGCAGGGTGACGCGGACGATGTTGTTGTCCGGCTGTTGTGCCGTCAGCGTCGAGCCGCCCGTCTGCGTGTGGAAGCGCAGTTGCCAAGACTTCGGATCGCGCGCGCCGAAGCGCTCCTTCATGATGCGCGACCAGATGCGGCGCGCCGCACGGAACTTGGCGATCTCTTCGAGAAAGTTGTTGTGCGCGTTAAAGAAAAAGGACAGGCGAGGTGCGAAGCGGTCGACATCGAGGCCCGACTTCACCGCCGCATCGACGTAGGCGATCGCGTTGGAGAGGGTGAATGCCACCTCTTGCACGGCGGTCGAACCGGCTTCGCGAATGTGATAGCCGGAGATCGAGATCGTGTTCCAGTTCGGGACGTGCTCGGCACAATAGCCGAAGATGTCGGTGATCAGGCGCATCGACGCCTCCGGCGGATAGATGTATGTACCCCGAGCCACGTACTCTTTTAAGATGTCATTCTGAATGGTACCTGAGATCTTGTCTGCCGATACCCCTTGCTTCTCCGCGACCGCGATATACATCGCAAGCAAGACGGAAGCGGGCGCATTGATCGTCATCGACGTGGAAACTTTGTCCAACTCGATTCCGCTGAGCAGCGTCTCCATATCTTTGAGCGAGGCGATCGCCACCCCGACCTTCCCCACTTCCCCTATTGCCATCAGATCGTCCGAATCGTATCCGATCTGCGTCGGCAGGTCAAAAGCGGTCGAAAGTCCGGTCTGGCCGTTTTCAAGCAAATATTTAAAGCGCAGGTTGGTCTCTTCTGCCGATCCAAAGCCAGAGTATTGGCGCATCGTCCAAAAGCGCGAGCGGTACATCGTCGGTTGAACCCCGCGCGTGTACGGATACTCGCCTGGGAATCCGAGCTTCTCTAAGTAGTCACCCGAGAGGTCGTCCTGCGTGTACAGCCGTTTGACCTCGATCGTTTCTGCAGATGTGCGAAACTGTTCGCTGCGCTCAGGAAAACGGGATGCCGCTTTGTCCGCCTTCGCCTGCCAGTCCTGCAATCTCGTCTTGAAGTCTGACATCAATCAAAACCTCCTACATATGTACTTCTATGTGTTCATTTAAACGCTGTCACCAGATGCTCTCACCATGAAAAAAAAGATTGGCACATAGTGCTTATTATACCACACAACCGCTTTCGACAAGGGGCAATCGGTGAATGAATGCTCATTTTTTGCACAGAAAAAACTGACAAGTTCCGATCGGAAAACTTGTCAGCCTAGTCAGAAAGCCTCAGTCAATCGCTTCCTTTATAGTGCTATAGTCGCACAAGGCCCATCGCATCTTTGACGCGGTTGACCGTCCGCTCGGCGATGGTGCGCGCTTTTTCAGCAGAAGCGACCAAAATCTTGTCCAGCTCTGCCGGATCGTTCAGCTCTTCATATCGCTTCTGAATCGCGCTGAGCTTATCGGTCATCAGCTCGACCAGATCTTTTTTCAGGTTGCCGTAGCCCTGACCTTGGTAGCGAGCGACCAGTTCTTCCACGCTCGCGTTGGCGAACAGCGAATAGATCGTCAACAGGTTGGAGATTCCCGGCTTGTTCTCCTCATCAAAGCGGATCTCGTTCTCCGTGTCGGTCACAGCGCGCATGATTTTCTTTTTGAACACGCTCGGCTGTTCGAGGATCGCGATGCGGGAGTTTTCGTTCTCCGCCGATTTGGACATCTTTTTGGTCGGCTCGTCCAGCGCCATGATCCGTGCGCCAAACTTTTGAATCTGCGGTTCGGGGATGACGAACGTCTCGCCAAACCGCCCGTTGAAGCGCTCGGCGATGTCGCGGGTCAATTCGATGTGCTGCTTCTGATCATCGCCGACCGGCACATGCGTCGCATCGTAGAGCAAGATGTCTGCAGCCATCAGGATCGGATAGGTATAAAGTCCCACATGGACCGATTGCTTCCCTTCCGACTTGTCCTTGAATTGAGTCATTCTGTTCAACTCACCCATATAGGAAGCGCACTGCAAGATCCACCCCAGCTCCGCATGCTCCTTGACATGGGACTGGATGAAGACGGTCGCTTTGTTCGGATCGACACCGCTCGCCAAGTACAGCTGTACGATCTCACGAGACCGCTTGCGCAGTTCCGCCGGATCTTGCGGCACGGTGATCGCATGCAGATCGACGACGCAGTAAAGAGCTTCCGCCTCGTTTTGCAGTTCCACAAACTGCTTGATCGCTCCCAAATAGTTGCCGATCGTCAGGTTTCCTGACGGTTGTACACCAGAAAATACTCGTCTCAAGCTAAACGGCTCCTCTCGTTCTCAACACAATGTTTATACCTTGCATTTTAGCATAAGTTGGGTGCTGAAAACACCATTGCCAAAAGCTGCATAAAAAGTTGATAGTTGGTTAACATCCCCACTCGAAAATAAACTCAGTTTAAACGTTACTACCCATTAAGTTGACGAGGGGTTAGGATAGAAGTATAATTTTAATGGGGATTGAAGAAAAAATTACCATTGGGGGATGGGCAAAGTTATGCGATTTGAAAAAAAGGGGAACGGTTCTTCTGGGGAGAAGACCGCACAAAACAAAGTTTTCGCTGCAATGGGGAAAGCGAAAGCATCTGACAGTTTGAAAAGCTTCTATGCCAAACACTGGCAAGCTCCTTTGCCGGTGCTTGAGTTGCAGGCGGATTTCTCGCGTGGCCAGAAAAAGGGGTCGGCTCGCGAGACGCACTCTGTAGCTCTGTCTTCCAGTCTGGAGAAGCGTCTTCGCGCGTTTTGCCGCACTTCGAACGTGACGCTCTCAACGACGATCCTCGCCGGGTTTGCGGCGCTTTTGCACCGCTACAGCCGCGGCAGCGACCTGCTGGTCGGCGTCCATTGCTCCGCGTTGACCGAGTATATGGACAACCCGCAAGAGAAGGACTTCATTTTGCCGCTTCGCGCCGACTTTTCGCAACACTCCGACTTCTTAGGGGTGCTTGCAGACATCAATCTGGCAACGTTGGTGGCACAAACTTGTGACATCGAACAGTTGCTCGAATTGACGATCGCCGAAAACCCAGCGTTTGGCAATCTGACCTTCCCTGCTTGCTTTGCTGTGCAAAACGAGCAGACTGGCAAAATGATCGACTGGTCGAATGAGGACCTCGGCGTTGAAATCGGCATCACCGTCATCGAGAGCGCTTCCGCACCGCAGGTTTCGTTTACGTACGACTCCGCTCTGTTCAAATCGTCGACCATTGAACGAATGGCGCAAAACTTCTTGGTGTTGCTCAATTCGATCGCCGAAAAGCCGAAGCAATCTCCGAAGGAGATGGACATGCTTTGCCGCGAAGAACTGCAACTGATCAACTCGTTCAATCAGACACAAGCTGCGTATCCAGCTGACAGCACTATTGTCGAACTTTTTGAACAACAGGTGGCAGCTCGGCCGAACTCTGTCGCACTTCGCTTCCAAGATCAGGAGTTGACCTACGCACAGCTGGACGCTCATGCTAACCAACTTGCGCACGCACTTCGCGAGCGCGGTTGCCAAACGGAGACGATCACAGCGCTTGTGCTCGACCGCTCTTTGGAGCTGGTGGTCAGCATCCTCGGCGTTCTTAAATCGGGCGGCGCCTATGTGCCGATCGATCCGGACGCTCCACAAGGGCGCATCGACTATCTGTTGAGCGATTCGGGAGCTCCCGTCGTGCTGACGAAGTCCCATCTTTTGGACAAGCTATCCAACTATGAAGGCAACCTGTTCTGTCTCGATGATCTTTCCGTTCTCTCGTCTTACAGCGCGACAAAAGTGCCGACGGACATCACCGCTGAGAGCTTAGCTTATATCATTTATACGTCCGGTTCCACCGGCAAACCGAAAGGCACGCTCCTCATGCATCGCGGGGTCAGCTGCCTCGCACTCGCGCAAGGCGAGCTGTTTGGCGTAAACGAACACAGCCGTTCGCTGCAGTTTACGTCCATCTCGTTCGATCCTTCGATCTTGGAGATGTTCCCAGTTCTGCTGCGCGGGGGTACGCTGGTGCAAGCACCGTCTGACGTATTGCGTGACCCGATCGCACTTTCCGAGCTGATGAAAAACGAAAAGATCACCTTCTGGGCAACCGTTCCTTCTGCGATCGCACAGCTGCCAATCGATGGCGCACCTTACTTGGAGACGATCGTGACGGGTGGCGACGTATGCCCGCCCGCACTGGCTGAAACATGGGGCAAACAAGTAAACTTCATGAACGTTTACGGCCCAACAGAAGCGACTGTCTGTGTGACTGCTTGGTCTTCCAAACGCGAAAAAGCGATTGAATCACCGCTTCCGATCGGACGTCCGCTGCCAAATGTTGAAATCTACATTTTGGACGCGAACCTCAACATGATGCCGGTCGGCGCGTGCGGCGAAATCTACATCGCAGAACCAGGTCTTGCGCGCGGCTATCTGAAGCGCCCCGATCTGACTGCAGAAAAGTTCATTGACAACCCGTTCGTTTCGGGAACCAAAATGTACAAGTCGGGAGACCTCGGTCGCTACCGTGAAGATGGCCAGATCGAATTCTTAGGTCGGGCAGACAACCAGGTCAAAATTCGCGGTTACCGAATTGAATTAGGTGAGATCGAATCCACTCTGATGCAGCACGAGTCTGTCAAAGAGTGCGTTGTGATTGCGAGCGCCGATCCACTCGGTCAGAAGCGCTTGGTCGGCTATGTTGTCTCCGATACGAAAGCGGATGCAACCGAGCTGAAAGCGTTTTTGAAAGAGACGTTGGCCGATTACATGGTCCCCTCTTACATCCTGCAAATTGAGTCGATCCCGGTTACGATCAACGGCAAGATCGACCCGAAAGCGTTGCCAGCTCCGGAAGATGTGATCGGCGCGTGTGACGCTGAGTACGATGCGCCGGAAAACGAGATGCAGCAACTGATCGCCGATGCGTGGGCGGAAGTGCTCGGCTTGAAACAGATCGGCATCCATGAGAACTTTTTCTCGATGGGCGGTCATTCGCTCAACATCCTGCCCTCGATCGTCAAGCTGAAAACGCAGTTTCCGATGTTGACCATCCAAGATTACTATAAGCATCCGACAGTTGCTGAGCTTGAACGCTACCTGTCTTCGCAGACTGCACAATCGAAGGATGTCTCCGCTCGCTTCGAAAGCTGTGCAACCAAGCTGCAGAGCTTGAGCCAGCCGAAAGCGGAAAAGCGTGCGACCCACACTTGGATCGCCGACGAGACAAAAGCGGTCTTCTTGACCGGCGCGACCGGATATCTCGGCGCGCACATCCTGAGCAATCTGCTGCAAGATACGGACGCGCACGTCTACTGCTTGGTGCGCCCTGCAAAAGGAACCACCGCTCTGGAGCGCCTTCGCGATACGCTGAGCTTCTACTTCGGCCGCAAGGTGGCGAAGAAGGTCAACGATCGGGTCACCGTCTTCGTTGGCGACTTGGAAGCGGAAGGTCTCGGGTTGACCGAGCAGGAAACGGAGCTGTTGCACAGCGTCGATACGATCATCCACTGCGGTGCAGATGTCCGCTATTTCGGCGATACGGAACATTTCCTCAACGTCAACATCCGCTCGACCACGCAGTTGCTCGACGTGGCAAGAGCGCGCGAAGGCGTGCGCTTTCACTATGTGTCGACGCTGAGCATCGTCGGTTGGTCGGAAAACGACCCGCTGGAGATCGTAGCGAAGGAGTCTGAGTTTGACCGCGGTCAGAAATTTGACAACGTGTATGCAGAAAGCAAGTTCATCGCAGAAAAGCTCGTTCGCGAGGCGATGGACGAAGGAATCCCCGTCACTGTTTATCGCGTTGGCAATCTGATCGGTCATTCGGAGACGGGCCGCATGCAAAAAAATATCGCAGGCAACGCATTCTATCAATTCGTTAAGGCTACCTTGCTGCTCGGAGTAACAGCACAAGATGAACATTATGTGGATCTAACCCCGGTCGATTATGCGAGCAAAGCGATCGTACACTCTGCCAACCGCACCGATACGGTAGGACGCACGTTGCACCTGTGCAACCCGCAACAGATCAAAACGGAAACGTTTATCCAGCTGTTGCAATCGTTTGGCTACAGCATCTTGCCAGTCGATGGTCCTTCTTATCAGCAGTGGCTGTTCCAATCGAACTCGTCAGAGGAACATCAGGAAGCCCTGCAGTGCATGATGGCGCAGCTGAGCGAAAACGATGATCACGGTTCGATCATTCGCCTGAGCTGCACTGAGACGCAGGAGCTGTTCGCAGGCACCGATGTGGTTTGTCCCGCACCGGATCGAAATCTCATCTATAAGATTCTAAAATATGCGATTAGTATCGATTACATGAAGCCTTCTGCACACTGGTCGTTGTACGAAGCGTTTAACGCTACCTCGTTTGAAGCAGCTTCTGTAGCAAAGAAAAAACAGGTTGCCACCTCCAAGCAAGAACTGGTGATGGCGTAGCAACTGGCATCCCGGACACACCCAAACACTCTGACAGATGTTTCCCGTCTTGTTTCTGTCATCTGTGTGATTGGGTGTGTCTTTTTTGTCCCTTTTACAGACGGCAAGTCATTTTGAGCAGCGTGAAGCCAACATTTTAACCGCCTATCACACACCGCTTTCGGTGTTTTGTAATAGTCCTTTATGATCCAATAAATTTTGAAATTCCATTCTTCCTCACGGCTGATCAATTCCATAGTAAAATTTGGAGACAATCGATTCAGAAGTATACTTTACAAGAAGGATTACGCTCAGTTGATGTAGAATGATTATTCTAACGAAATATTTATTATCTTAAGGCGGTGTGATCTTATGTTTAAGAAGATTTCGTTCTTCCAGAAGAACCTTTTGTTATCCGCAATTTTTGTTTTATTGATCGGAATCACAATGATCGGAGCGAGCTATTACTTCGAAGGCAAGGTGATCAATGAAACATTGTCGCAACAGGGCAAAGGGTTGGGAAGCCTCGTAGCGGGAAGCTTTGACACCGCTCGCGTGAAAGAAGCGATCACCAATACTGACATCAATTCCGATGTGCAAAAACAGTTGATTGCCGAGTTGGATAAGATCGGAGCTAACAATTCGAACATCGCACAGGCCTACATTTTCCAAACGAAAATGAACGCGGATGGCAAGTTTGTCGCAGTGGCCAACCCGACCTCCCTGCTTGAATTGGAAGCTCTGCCAGGTACTGAGCTTGAGCCCTTCCCCGCCTATGTGCTCGCCTATGAAGAGATGCTCAATACGAAAAAACCGACGACCACCGAAGTTTACGACGATCACATCGGCAGTTGGTTCACCACCTTGTCGCCAGTCCTCGACTCCCGCGGAGATGTCGTCGCGGTGCTCGGGATCGACATGAGCGCAAACATCATCGCAGATTCTCAATTGATGATGGTCGAGCGCCTCGGACTTGCGCTCGTCGTGCTGTTCCTGATCATCTTCGCTGTTCAATACTTCAACCTCAAGCGCATGCTGTTCCCGATCAAAGAGCTGTCCCATGCGGTCGATCAGGTCGGATCTGGCAACCTGAATGTCGAGCTTGAAGTGCGCAGCCAAGACGAAGTTGGCGTCGTCGTCGCCGGCTTTAACGAGATGGTAAAAAAGATTCGCAACATGATGCAAGAGATCGAAGGTGCGACCGGTCAACTGGTCACTACGTTCACGCAAGTTGCTTCCGTTTCGGACAACTCGAAAGGTCAAGCGGAGCACGTGTTGCGCTCCTTGCAGGAGATCTCCACCACCACCGAGTACCTCGCATCTGAGGCGGAGCGCGGCAACAGCCAGCTGTGGGATATCAACACGAAGATCGGCGAGATTCTCACTCACACGTCGGAAGCGCACAGCTCGATCGAAAAGTGCGTGGATGAATCTGTGCAAGGTATCGACATCGTCGAGGGTCTCAAACAGAAATCTTCGCAAACGGAAGCGATCACTCTCGGCCTCGGTCAAAAGATCTACTCGTTGGAAGAGCGTACGCGCCGCATCAACTCCCTGCTGTCCAGCATTCAGGACGTTGCCGAACAGACCGGCCTGCTGTCGCTGAACGCCTCGATCGAAGCGGCCCGCGCTGGTGAACACGGTCGTGGTTTCTCCGTCGTCGCCGATGAGATTCGCAAGCTGTCTGCCAACACGAAACAAGCTTCGCAGGAGATCGACGAGCTGCTCAGCGACATCTCCCGCGATATCGTTTCGACCGGCCAAGAGATGCGCATCGCCGAGGATTCGCTGCGCGAGCAGACCACCCAGGTCGAAGACACGATCCAAAGCTTCTACCACATCCGCAACACGGTGCAGCAAGTCGCAAGCTCTGTACAAAAGGTCACGCAGACGATCCAAGTGGTCGAGCAGAGCAAAGAGTCGTTGCTCGCCACCGTCGAATCTGTCTCGTCGATGTCGGAGCAGACGGCCGCTTCGGTCGAGCTGATTCAACAGAACTTTACAGAACAGCTCAAATCGATCTACTCGCTCAACGAGTCGAACCAAGCGCTCCAAGAGCAAGCGAGCCGTCTGGCAAGCCAGCTGATCCGCACCGAAGACCAATCGAAAGATCCGGAGACAGTTTAACCGAGCTGTCGACCAGAACACAAAAAGCAACCGGCCTCCGCGGCCGGTTGCTTTTTTGCTGCTGATGATCAAATGCGTATGCGCGCTGCTGCACGCTTGTTACTCATACATGCGATCGGTGCGAAAGGCGTTGTTTTCGCTCGCCGCTTCCCCCTGCCCCGAAGCGATGCGTTCTCGAATGTCGTCTGTCGGCCATTCGACGCTCGCGCCGAACACTTCTTGGAACGCCATCACCCAGCGCAGCTTCATCTCCTGCATATCGGGAGCGGAGCCGAGCAGCTGATGCAAAGAGGTGACGCCATACTCAGTGATGCCACAGGGAACGATATACCCGAAATGACGCAGGTCAGGATGGATGTTAAAGGCAAACCCGTGCGAGGTGATAAACCCTTTGTGCGCCGTATCTCGATTCGCCTTGACACCGATCGCACAGATCTTCTCCTCCCCCACCCAGGTGCCTGTCAGCCCCTCTTTTCGCCCCGCTTGAATCCCGAAGTCTGCCAGCAGACGGATCACAACCTCTTCGAGCATTCGCACATAGAGCCGCACGTCGTTCTTCCACGACTCCAGATGTAAGATCGGATAGCCGACCAACTGACCCGGCCCATGATAGGTCACATCGCCCCCACGGTCCACATCGAACATCGAGATCCCGATCTGTTCGCGCTCTTTTGCCGTCACCAAAACGTGCTCGGCACCGCCTGCACGACCGATCGTGAACACGGGAGGATGCTCCAACAGCAGGATCGTGTTGGAGAGCTTCCCCTCTCGCATCGCCCGAACCGCCTGTTTTTGCAGCTCAAAAACAGGTCCGTACTCCACTTTCCCAAGATCATAGACATGACAATGCGGCTTCATGCTCGACCCCTCCTTACAAAAGGGCCACAGCAGACGCTGTGACCCGATTGATTACGCGTTATCTCTGAACTTTTGATCGGCCGACTGCGCCTGCTCATGCGCATGATAGGAACTGCGCACCAGCGGACCCGATTCGACATGCTTAAAGCCGCGTTTGAGCGCTTCCTCTTTCAGCGCTGCAAACTCATCCGGGGTCCAATACTTCTTCACCAAGAGGTGTTTCTTCGTCGGCTGCAGATATTGCCCCATCGTCATGATGTCCACATCGACAGCGCGCAGATCATCCATCACCTGGATGATCTCCTCCCACGTCTCGCCATGCCCTAACATCAGCGATGACTTGGTCGGGATCTGCGGCTTGTATTCCTTGGCGAAGCGCAACACTTCGAGCGTGCGATCATAGGTCGCTTTGGCGCGAACTCTCGGCGTCAAGCGGCGCACCGTCTCGATGTTGTGATTGAAAATGTCAGGCTCTGCGTCGAGCAGCACTTTCAACGATTCGTATTGACCGCCCATATCGGACGGCAGCACCTCTACTGTGCACAGCGGCAAGCGGCGGCGAATGGCTCGTACCGTCTCTGCAAAC
Organism: Tumebacillus lipolyticus; assembly: GCF_042682745.1. Taxonomy (NCBI): domain Bacteria; kingdom Bacillati; phylum Bacillota; class Bacilli; order Caryophanales; family Alicyclobacillaceae; genus Tumebacillus; species Tumebacillus lipolyticus. The sequence goes on from NZ_JBHUIO010000002.1 coordinate 672,294, forward strand.
ACAGATGCACCGTGATCTTTCAAATCGTCTCGCGCAACCGAAGTCACCACAGCGTGCCGCAGTTTCATGATCTCAGCCGAGTCGGCCACGCGCTCCGGCTCCTGCAGATCGAGCTCAGACGGAAGGCCGGTCTTCACCGCGCAGAATCCACAAGCGCGAGTACAGATATCGCCGAGGATCATAAAGGTTGCCGTGCGGTTCTCCCAGCACTCGTAGATGTTGGGACAACGCGCTTCTTCACAGACGGTGTGGAGCGTATTTCCCCGCAACAGATCTTTTAGTTCCGTGAAGTTCGGGCCCGTGCGCAGTTGAATCTTCAACCAGTCAGGCCGTCGCAACGGGCGCTCCTCCTCTGTTGCCTTCGGGGAATCGCTCAGAACGTTTAGTTCTTCCACGCTGACACACCTCTTTCCTCAAATCTTAGTACAAGTTGGGCTCTACATAGGACTCGATGCGCTTTTTGACCGCTTGCAGGAAGCGGCCGCAAACCAGACCGTCGAGAATCCGATGGTCGAGCGACATGCACATGTTCATCATCGAGCGGATCGCGAACGAATCATCCGGCATGACGACCGGGCGCTTGACGATCGCTTCCATCGACAGGATCGCAGCCTGTGGCGAATTGATGATCGGCATCGATTGAACCGAGCCGAACGATCCTGTGTTGTTGACGGTGAACGTGCCGCCCGACATGTCGTCCGGCGTGAGCTTTCCTGCGCGCGCGCGCTTCGCCAGATCGTTGATCGCATGCGACAGGCCCAAAATGCTCAGGCGATCCGCATTTTTGATCACCGGGACGAAAAGCGCATCTTCGGTCGCCACCGCGATCGAGATGTTGATGTCTTTTTTAATAATAATCTTATCATCCTGCCATGTCGAGTTGATAATCGGAAACTCTTTGAGCGACTCGACGACCGCTTTGATGAAGAACGGCAGGAAGGTCAGCGACACGCCCTCTTTCGCTTTGAACGCATCTTTGCTCTTGTCGCGGAACTTGGCGAGCGTGGTCACATCCGCTTCCATCATCGTCCAAGCGTGCGGAGCGGTGTGCTTCGATTCGACCATCCGGCGAGCGATCGTCTTGCGGATGCCCGAAGCTTCGATCACCTGATCGCCGTCTGCCGCCTGATAGGCAGCTTTCGCAGCCGGTGCAGGCGCTGCCGGCGGGGTGGAAACGCCTTGTGCTCCAAGCGCTGTCAAGCCGGTCGCCGGCTCAGTCGGAGCTGCGACCGAAGCGTGATCCTCAGCCGTCTTGGTCAGCTCGGTCGCTGCGCCGCCGCCTTCGACGAAGGACAGCACGTCTTTGCGGGTGATCCGACCGCCCGCACCGGTGCCGACGATCTGGTTCGGATCGAGGTTGTGCTCCTGAATCAGGCGCATCACCGCCGGAGAGAAGCGAGCGCCGCCCGCTGTCCGCGCGGGAGCCGCCTGTGCTTGCGCCGGTTGTGCAGCAGGTGCTGCTGCCCGCTCCGGCTGCGCGACAGCTGCCGCTTGCGGAGCTGCTGCCGGTGCGGGTGCTTCGCCCTCTTCTGCGATCACGGCGATCGGCGTTCCGACCGCGACGGTCGAACCTTCCGGCACGAGAATTTCGGTCAGGGTGCCGACAAACTCGGACGGAACTTCTGCGTTCACTTTATCGGTGATGACTTCTGCAATCGGGTCATACTTGTTGATTTTGTCGCCCACTTGTTTCAGCCACTTGGCGATGGTTCCTTCCGTCACCGACTCGCCAAGCTGAGGCATCAAGATCGTTGCCATGGAGAAGTCCTCCTTACTACGAATTAGAATTTAGCCAGTTCACGAATCGCATCTGCAATCTTCGCAGGGGTGAGCATGTAGAACTTCTCTTGCGGCGGAGAATATGGCATTGCCGGAACGTCTGGACCGCACAAGCGCTGAATCGGCGCATCGAGGTCGAACAGCGCCTCTTCGGAGATGATCGCAGACACTTCCGCACCTACGCCGCCAAACTTGCCGTCCTCGTGGACGATCAACACTTTGCCAGTCTTTCTCGTCGCTTCGAGGATCGCTTCACGGTCGATCGGCTTGATCGTGCGCAGGTCGAGAATGTGTGTGGAGATGCCCTCTTGGGCGAGCGTCTCTGCCGCTTCCAGCGCATAGTGTACCATCAAGCCGTAGGTGATCACGGTGACGTCATCCCCTTCGCGCTTGACATCCGCCTTCCCGATCTCGATCGTGTACGGCTCTGCTGGCACTTCCCCTTTGATCAGTCGGTAACAGCGCTTGTGCTCGAAGAACAGCACCGGGTCGTTGTCCCGAATCGAGGCGATCAACAGCCCTTTCACATCGTACGGTGTGGACGGCATGACGATCTTGATCCCTGGAACGTGGTGGAACAGCGCTTCAACCGATTGGGAGTGGTACAGAGCGCCGTGGACGCCGCCGCCGTATGGAGCGCGAATCGTCATCGGCACCGTCCAGTCCGACTTGGTGCGGTAGCGAATGCGCGCCGCTTCGGACACGATCTGGTTGTAAGCTGGGAAGATAAAATCTGCAAACTGAATTTCAGCTACTGGACGCATCCCGACCATCGCAGCACCGATCGAAACACCGACGATCGCCGACTCGGACAGCGGAGAGTCCATCACGCGATCTTCGCCATACTTTTCGATCAGACCTGCGGTGGCGCGAAATACCCCGCCGCGCACACCGACGTCTTCACCGAGGATAAAGATTGAGGAATCGCGCTCCATCTCCTGATCGAGCGCTTCGGTCACTGCTTCGATATATGATTTAATCGCCATGTCTGCGAGTACCCCCTATCGTTCTTCGTAGACGTGCGTGAGCGCGTCTTCCGGCGCAAAGAACGGCTCTTTTTCTGCCGCTTCAGTGCCTTCGTTGACTTCACGCATTACGCGATCGTTCATCTCTTTTTCTTTCTCTTCGGTCAGAACGCCCTTGTCGCGGAGATACTGCGCAAACGTGATCAGCGGGTCTTGTTTCTTCGCTGCCTCTACCTCTTCACGGCTTCTGTACGCTCTGTCATCATCGTCGGAAGAGTGTGGCACCAGGCGGTAGGTGCGCGCTTCGATCATCGTCGGGCCTTCGCCGTTTCTGCCGCGCTCCGCCGCTTCCTTCGCATATTTGTACACTTCGAGCACATCGTTGCCATCGATCTGGAAGCCTGGCATGCCATAGCCGATCGCGCGATCTGCCGTGTTGTGGTTGCCGAGCTGTTTGGACAGCGGCACAGAGATCGCATAGCCGTTGTTCTCGATGTAGAAGATGCAGGCCAGCTTATGGACGGCAGCAAAGTTGCACGCCTCGTGGAAGTCGCCTTGGTTGGAAGATCCTTCGCCAGTCGAAGTGTAGGCGACGCTCTTCTCACCGCGCATCTTCGCAGCGAGAGCAGCGCCGACCGCGTGCGGAAATTGGGTGGTGACAGGAGAGGAGCCAGACAGGGTGCGATATTTGCGACCGCCGAAATGGCCCGGCATCTGCCGCCCGTTGGAGTTCACATCGCCCGGCTTGGCGAACGCAGACATCATCACTTCGGTCGGCGTTTGGCCGAACACGAGGACGCAGCCGAGATCGCGGTAATAGGGAGCCAGGTAGTCAACATCCTTGTCCAGCGCGTAGGCGGCACCAACCTGTGCTGCCTCTTGGCCTTGACAGGAGATGACAAACGGAATCTTCCCGGCGCGGTTGAGCAACCAGAAACGCTCGTCCAATTTGCGGGCGAGCAGCATAAAGTAGTAGATCTCAAGAACCTGCTCATCAGACAGGCCTAGCTCTTTGTAATCATACTTGGACATGTTGAGACCTCCCTAAAAATGAATCGCTTTGCCATCGACAGCAAGCGCCGCTTCACCGATCGCCTCCGACAAGGTCGGGTGCGGATGGATCGCCAGTCCGATCTCCCACGGCGTCGCATCGAGCAGTTGCGCCAAGCTCGCTTCCGAGATCATATCGGTCGCGTTTTGACCGATGATGTGCACGCCGAGCAGGTCGTTCGTCTTCGCGTCGGCGATCATTTTGACAAAGCCGTCAAATTCGCCGTTGACCAGCGCCTTGCCGATGCCGCGGAACGGGAATTTGCCCACTTTGATCTCGCGTCCCCCATCGCGGAGCTCATCTTCTGTGTAGCCGAGAGAGGCGATCTCCGGACGCGTATATGTACAGCGCGGAATCATCTTGTAGTCGATCGGATGCGGGTGCTCACCTGCGATCACCTCGACCGCGTGAATCCCCTCGTGCGCTGCGATATGCGCCAGCTGCGGGGTGTTGATCACATCGCCGATCGCAAAGATGTTCTTTTCCTTTGTGCGATAGTGTTCGTCCACCTGGATCGTGCCGCGCTCGACCACCACTTCGGTCGCTTCCAGGCCGATGTTTTCAACGTTCGCACCGCGGCCGACCGAGACGAGGATCTTGTCGGCAGCAAACGTTTCGACCGACTCCTTATCCGTTCCGACGTTGACCTTCGCTTGAATGGACACTTGATCCCCTTCGACCTTGACCGTCTCTGCCAGCACGCCGGTCGACGTATGGATCTTGATCTTCGACTTGCGACGTCCGAACAGCTTGGCGAGCTCTGCCGACACGTCCGCATCTTCGAGCGGGAGAATGCGAGGCGCGTATTCGATCATCGTCACCTGCACGCCGAAGTCGGAGAGCATCGATGCCCACTCACAGCCGATAACACCAGCGCCGACGATGATCACCGACTTCGGCAGCTCTTCCATCTGCAGCGCTTCGTCGGAGGTGATCACCCATTTGCCGTCGATTTCAAGGCCTGGCAGCGAGCGAGGATGCGAACCTGTCGCGACGATCACGTTGCGCGGTGCGATGATCTCCGCCTCTCCGTTCGCGCGCTCGACAGAGACAGCGCCAGCGGTCGGCGAGAAGATCGATGGCCCCATCACGCGGCCGATGCCTTCGATGATGTCCACCTTGTTTTTCTTGAGCAAGCTCTGCACGCCTTTGTGCAGGTTGTTGATGATCTTCTCCTTGCGGTTCATCACCGTGGAGAAATCGAGCGATACATCGCCTTCGACCGTCACGCCAAACTCTTTCGATTTTTGCACGGCCGCCATCATCTCGGCGCTTTTGAGCAGCGCTTTCGACGGGATGCATCCGCGGTGCAGACAGGTTCCGCCTACCTTCTCCTTCTCCACCACTGCCACTTTCAACCCGAGCTGGGCAGCACGAATGGCGGCTACATAGCCGCCCGTGCCCCCACCCAGGACCACAACATCGTATTGTTCAGACATTGAATCCTTGGCTCCTTCCGATGTTCAAGTTCAAAGAGGTTTATTTCGAAAGCAAGGATCGCTCGGTGCGCAGGAAGTTCGAGCGAGTGTTTTTCATTTGGTTGATGCGATCTTCCGCCATCTGGTCGGCCGCCTTGTAAGTCGGGATGCCGTCGCGCTTGGAAATGTCGAAGATGGTGGTCATGATGTTGTAGATGTTTTCCACTTTCTTGCGTGCCAATCCCTCGTTATATCCTTCCAGCTCGACCGCGACGTTGATCAGACCGCCAGCGTTGATCACATAGTCTGGTGCGTAGTGGATGCCCATCTCGTGGATGGTGTCACCATGACGCTCCTCTTTGAGCTGGTTGTTCGCCGAGCCTGCGATCACTTTGCACTTGAATTGCGGGATCGTCTCATCGTTGATGATCGCACCCAGTGCGCACGGCGAGAAGATGTCGCACTCCACGCTGAAGATCGCATCAGGAGCGACCACTTCTGCGCCAAACTCGCGAACGACGCGATCGAGCGATTCTTGGTTGATGTCGGTGACGATCAGCTTGGCGCCCGCTTCGTGCAGGTGTTTGCAGAGGTAGTAGCCAACGTTGCCCACGCCTTGGACAGCGACCGTCTTGCCCGCCACATCGTCTGTGCCAAACGCAGCCTTCGCCGCCGCTTGCAGACCGCGGAAGCAACCGAGCGCGGTCATCGGGGACGGGTTGCCAGAGGAACCGTACTCCACGGAGACGCCGGTCACATGTTCAGTTTCCATGTGGATGTAGTCCATGTCGGTCACGGTGGTGCCGACATCCTCAGCGGTGATGTAACGACCGTTCAGGGACTCGATGTAGCGTCCGAGCGAGCGGAACAGCGCTTCCGACTTGTCTGTCTTCGGGTTGCCGATCAGGACGGTCTTCCCGCCGCCGAGGTTCAAGCCCGCTGCAGCCGCTTTGTAGGTCATGCCGCGCGCCAGGCGCAGCGCATCTTCGATCGCCGCTTCTTCCGTCGCATATGTCCACATGCGGGTGCCGCCTAACGCCGGACCCAGCGTGGTATCGTGAATTGCGATAATCGCTTTCAGACCAGATGCTTCATCATGACAGAACACCAGCTGTTCATAGTCATACTTCTCCATATATTCGAAAATTTTCACGATAGTTCCCCCTTCGAGTGTTTGGAATCACTTGGTCAATAGGTTAAGATAAGGTCTTAACAACAAGCCACACCCAAGAAACAGAATACCATAGCATCGCCTGGATGTGGTAGCGAAAGGCAGATATGGATAGTATCTGCTACTCGCGCAACGGCTATGTCCTTTCTTCAGAAAAAAGAGAATGGACGGATGACTGTGTACGCCAATTCTATTATGCAAGGATCATGCCAATTTCCCTGAAAACGGTTACAGTTCCTTTGGGAAAAAGAGTCTTCCCCCGCGAGAAGACTCTGACACTCTAAAGCGTTCAAAGAGCAACGTGCAGATATTTGCAGAGAATGCGCAAAAAATTGCAAGCAACAATTTGCGTATTCCCGCTCGCAAATGTGAGCGCCTCCTCTCACTGTATCCCATATTTGTCCAACTTATAATAGAGGCTTCGCACCGCGATCCCTAAAAGCTTGGCCGCTTCCGTCTTATTGCCTTTCGTCTTGGCGAGCACACGCTCGATGTGCTGGCGCTCCGCCTCCCCCACCACATCGTCCAGCGCGCGAACCTGCCCGTCCAAAAAAGATGCGGGCAGATCGCCCAACACGTTCTCTCGGTCTGTCGCTGTGCCCCCGACCGCTTTTCGCTCCGGCACTTCGCCTGGCAAGATCAGATGATGCTGCTCGATCACCGTCTCCGGAAACTTCATGTTGATCATCGCGCGCCCGATCGCGTTTTCCAGCTCCCGCACGTTCCCCGGCCACGGATAGTCCTTGATCTTCGACAGGGTCCGCGAGGAGATCCGCTCCACGCTTCGCCCGTACTCCTGGTTGTACTTTTGGATCAGGCGGTTGGCGATCGCCTCCAGATCCTCTTTCCGATAGCGCAGCGGCGGAATGATGATCGGCAAGACGTTGAGCCGGTAGTAGAGGTCTTCGCGAAAGGCGCCCTGTTGGATCGCCCGCTCCAAGTTCACATTGGTCGCTGCGATCACGCGCGCATCGACGATGACCGCTTTGGCGCCCCCCACCCGCAAGATCTCCTTCTCCTGCAGCACGCGCAAGATCTTCGCCTGCATGCTCATCGACAGCTCGCCGATCTCGTCGAGAAAGATCGTGCCGCCCGACGCCTCTTCGAAAAATCCTTTCTTCCCGCCGCGCTTCGCCCCGGTGAATGCCCCCTCTTCATAGCCGAACAGCTCCGATTCGAGCAAGCTTTCGGAGATCGCCGCGCAGTTGACGCGAATAAACTGGTTGTACTTGCGCTCGCTGTCGTTGTGAATCGCATGGGCGAACAGCTCTTTCCCCGTGCCCGATTCGCCGCGCAACAGGACGGTCGCCGGAGTCTGGGCCGCTTTATGAGCTTGTTCGATCGCCATGATCATCTCGTTGGAAGTGCCGATGATATCATCAAAGGTATATTTCGCTTCCAGCTTTCTTATGAGTTGCTTCGCTTGCTTCAGCTCTTCGGTCAGCTTCTTGATCTCCGAAATATCATGAATGATGCCGACCGAACCTTTTAGCGAACCGTCCACTTCGATCGGCGCCACATTGACCAGCACTTCCTTGCTCTTCGGGCCGAGCTTCATGCTGACGCCGCGCACCGGCTTGCGGGTGTGCAGCACCTTCATGTGCATCGAATCCCCTTCGGCGATGTCCGCATCGGCCGGCTTGCCGATGATCTCCTGCTCGCTCAGCCCGGTCAGCCGCGTGTAGGCCGGATTGATCATAATGCCGCGCCCTTCTGTGTCGACGACGGAGATCGCATCTTGGGTCGAATTGATGATCGCCTGCAACAGCTCTTGAATTTCCTTGAGGTTGGTCACCTCTTCTGCCAACTGCTGCACTTCGGTGATATCGCGGAAGACGGCCACCGCCCCCACCACTTTTCCGTTGCTGTCGAGCACCGGCACCCGGTTGGTGATGATCCGCGTGTTTCGAAAGTTTTGCAGCTGGTTCAGCTCCGGCTCTCCCGTTTGCAAAACGACGTGCAGGCGCGAGTTGGGCACGACTTCGCTCGCCAGCTTGCCGATCATCTCCTCCGCTTCGCCGCCCGTCAACCGCTGAGCGGCCGCGTTGTACAAGGTGATGATCCCTTCCGCATTGATGGCGATCATCGCATCGTGCGTCGAGTTTAAGACCACCTGCAACTCCTGACGCGACACGGTCAGCTGATCGATCAGCTCCTCCTTTTCTAACAGCAGGTGCATCATCAGGGAAGCGATCGCCCCTGGAACGAGCGTCGTGCCCTTCGGCAAAAGCTCGGCGATCTTCCGGTTGATCTGTCCATCCCCCGTCGCCTCGATCACCACGTCGACCGAGTCGTTCAGATAGTCTTGGTACTTCTCTCCGGTGATCACGCCTAACTCCCGTGCGAGGGCGAGCCCCGGCGCATGCGGGTTGATGTCGACAATCCCGACGATTCGCACTTTCGCCAAGTCTTGAAAAGCGCGCAACATAGCGGTCCCCCCACGGCCCGCTCCCACGATCAAGATGTTGATCAATGTTACCATCCCCACTCTATGTACTGTTGCAACTCGATCGAACACGATCTGCAAACGAATGCTGACATGAAAAAAATTGCACACTGTTTTTTCTCGCTTCGACATTCAGTTTCTGAAATCCTGCATGGAGCCGGTCGACACTATCGCTTCTTGTGAACCCTTATCAGATGCGGTATAGTGAACTTGAATCTATTGCCATTGTCGAAAGGGCGAGACTTACATGCTTGGAAAACTGATCGTCTGGGGAATCTTACTCGGTGTTTTTATAGTGTCCGGCTATGGACTTAACCTGATACGCATCGCAATCGTTGACAAGATGGCTCATCCGGACGCGGTCATCTGGTGGAAAATGCTGATCGGCGCAGTCCTGATGACCGGCGGGATCACCTTTCTCGGCGGTTTTGTCTTCTATCGGGACAAAAAGCGCGGCAAGGTCAAACCTCCCGCTTGGAAAACCAAATAGCCCACTGCTGAAGGAGGCGTTTGCTCGATGAAAAAGCGATCTGCCCTCATCATCGTGACAACTTTGCTGTTCCTCGCGTCAGGCTGCTCGTTCGACTCGGAGCGAGAAGCTTTGACCCAGAAGGCGAACGAGTTGAAGCAAAAAGCACAGGACACTTTGCAGCAACTGAAAGAAGATGCAGCCCTTCAGAAAAAACTGATGGAGTCTGCCAACGTGGGTCAGGAGAAGGTCCATCAGTTTTTGACCAGCGTCATGGAGGAGCCGATCGTGCAACAGGCGATCGATCAGCTCGGATACGACGCGGTGATCAACATCATTTCAGAACAGGTTTCAGAAAATGGCGGCTCGCTCAGCGAAGCTTCGCTGAACAAGATCAAAGAGGAGCTGGCCAAGCGCGTGCAGGCGCAATGAGCGCTCCCTGCCACATCGCAGAAAAGCGGATGCCCCGAGTTCGGAGAGCATCCGCTTTTCTGTTTTGCGGCGCAGTCAGGAAGCGCCTCGGACGAACCGCCCGCTCAAAAAGGATAGCAAAACCCCCGCCAACCACAAAAACTGTGGTTGGCGGGGGTTTTTTGGCTACTGACAGCGCGCTGCATGTTGTGATCGATCTGATCGCGCCTTCAGCTTCCTGCATTCTTGATCATGTGCGCTCAACCTGAAGCGTTGATCACAATCGCTTCTGCGGTGTGACGCTTGATAAATTCACCGACTACTCGGTTGAACGTTTCAGCATGTGTGTAGCTGGGCGCATGTCCTGCACCCTCGATTTCGCAGTAGGTGGAACCTGCGATCTGCTCATGCAACCGTTTTGATTCGGCCGGATCGACCACTTGATCCGCTTGCCCCACGACGATCAGCGTCGGCGTTCGAATCGCCGCCAGATATTCGCTGGTCGACGGGCCCTGATCCGCATAGACCTGCGCATAATGAAGAGCGTGCGCGTTTGAAGCTTCCCAGTTGGCGATCTCCTCATAATGATCGACTGCGCCGATGTTGGCAAAATCTTGTTTCACTTTCTCCTTGAGCGGGATGTTCTCATCCTGCTGCGTCTGGATAAAGGAGCTGACCAGCGTCAGCGAGGCAATGCGCTGCGGTTGTTGTTCAGCCAACACCTGGCCGACTTGGCCTCCCCACGAGCTTCCGACCACATGGACAGGCTCACCGATGGCTAAGCGATCCAACACCTCGATCAGAACCTGCGCGACCCCGACAAGGCTGAAATCTTCACCGCCTTCGCTCAGTCCAAAACCTGGGCTGTGAATCACGACGATGCGGTGATCTCTCGCCCATTCCTCGATCTGCGGGAGCCATTGTGGCGCGGTATATCCGAACCCGGGGATCAAGAGTATCGTCGGTCCCTGTCCGGTCATCACCACTTCCATGTTCTTCGCAGACGGCGTGTCGAGCAGGAAATGCACCAGCTGCTCGCGCGGTCGAGCTGCCAACGATTCCGGCTGCACTCGCTCGATCACCTGCGGAGCCATACCTTTTTCGCGGATCGTCTTCCAATAGTTTGTAAACTCCTCGCGCAGCGGTACGCCGCTCAGTTGCAGGATGCGCGCTTCTGCTTCACGAGGTGCATCGGAGTTGCGCTCACGCTTCGCTCCGAACAGATCTTCGAGCACCACCTGTTCCACCACATCTGCCGGATCGGCGCTGCCAAACTTTTCTGCGACGATGTCTGGCATCTCGGTCAGGAAAAACTCGCTCAGCCTCGCAAGCGTTGGATGATCGAACAGCAAAGTGGCTGGCAGCTTGCCAAACTCTTTCTCGAACTGCTTGTTCAGCTCCATCACGACGAGCGAATCGACACCGTACTGTTCAAACTCTGTCTGCCGATCGAGCTTGGATCGGTCGATGCGCAGCACTTCGGAGAAGATCGTCTCGACAAACTCCTGCACCGCTTCCTCTTTCGTTTTGCCCGTGCCCCGCGTCGCTGTGCTCGCAGGTTGCTCCGTTTGCACCGCCTGTTTTGCAACGCTCGTCTGCACAGCGCGCTCCGTCTGGATCGCCTTGCGATCTTGCCAGACGAGGCCGTCGCTTTCGCCAACGATGACAGTCTGACCCGATTCGTCCGCTTGCTGGCCGCTCAAACCAAAGACTTTCGCCTGACCAAATCCGTGTTCGGCCAACACTTCCTGCCATTTTTTCGCGCTGAGCAACGGAGAATGCTCCAACCGCTGCTCCGCATCCTCATAGAGCCACCAACCGCTGGTCATCCCAAAGGTCAACGTCGCAAAATCTTGGACTGCTGTCGCTTCGTTGATCACGATCAAGCCGTTCTTCTTGAGCAGCTTTTTCGCTTGGCCGAGGGTGTTGGCGATCCGCTTGGTCGCATGGAGCACGTTGGTCGCCAGGATCAGGTCGATCCGATTCGGCTCAAACCCTTGCCCGAGCGGATCTTTTTCGATGTCGAGCACGGTGAACTCCACAAACGGATAGTCTGTGCCGAACGTGCGCCGCCCGTGTTGGGTAAAGCCGACCGAGATGTCCGTATAGTCATACTGCACGTGACTGCCAAATGCGCGCAGCCGCTCCAACACCGCGCTGCTCGTGCCGCCTGTCCCCGCACCGATCTCCAGAATTCGTACGCTCGCCCGGTCGTTTTGCGCCAGTCGCTGCTTGACAAACTCCTGCACAAAGCTTGCGACCAGCTGATTGTAGTAATCGGTCATTCTGTTCCCTTTGTAGATGTTTTCCACCAGCGATTTCGATCCGTTCGGGAACATGACCTCCATATGGTTTTTCCGCCCGGTCAGCACTTCAGGATATGCGGTGACGCACGCCCAGACCAGATTCACATACGCTTCCATGTCAGATCGTGAAGCGAGGAAACGCTCTTTTTCACCGACCAGATCGTCAAGCATCTCGATCGTCTCCGCCCGATCCACTTCGGTCGTCGTGATCAATCGAGTGCCCGCAAGCTCCGCAAAGCGCCCTTTGCGCAGCATGTCGAGCAACGCATCGAACAGGCGATCATACTCGGACAGAACGCCGAGTTGCCGTTTTAGCTCCTCGATCTCATGCTGTTCTCCGCCGCTTTGGAAAACACCCATCTCGCGGAACGCCTTCAGGAGCAACAGTTGCCCAAAACGCTCGAATGCTGCAAAATCCTGCTGTTTGCCTTCCAGCTGGTCGATGTCGGCAAAGCCGGTCGGAGTGGCTGTCGCAACGATCTGCAGCAGAGAGGGCTCGCGCTCCGGATAGACGGCGATCTTTTTGCTGTAGTCGACCCCCATCTGTTCCAAGACGCGCCGCTCCGCCTTGTAGGGAATCAGCTGCGAGATCGGGTTGGCAAGCGCCGTCTCGATCGCCCGCATCCCTTCTTCCGGCTTGATCGAATGCACGCCGAATTCTGCCATGCGCTTGTTGTATTCCTCGGAGGCGACGATGCCGACACTTCCCCAGTAGCCCCAGTTGATCACTTTTACCGGATAGGGCATGACTTGATCCAGGTGGAGAGCGAAAGCGTCTTTGAACGTGCACCCCGCCGAATAGTTGCTCTGGCCAGGTCCTGCGACAAACGAGTTGGCCGAGGAGAGAAACAGCATAAAGTCTAACGGTTCGTCTTGAAGAACGTGCTGGAGGACGACACTGCCCTGCACTTTCGGCGTCAGCGCCTCAAGCAGCGTCGCTTCCTCCATATTCTCGATCGCCCGATCGCGCAGCACGATCGCCGAGTGGATCACGCCATCGATCGAGCCGAATCGCTCCTTCGCGCTCGCAACCGCCGCGCGCATGCTGTTCGGATCGGTCGCGTCCGCTTGCAGATAGAGCACTTCTCCGCCCAACGCTTCGATCTCCCCTAGCTTGGCAATACGCGCTTCCTCCAACTCGCTGCGCCCGATCAGCACGATGCGGCCTTGGACAGTATTCGCAAGATGCTTCGCCATTTCCAGCCCAATCCCGCCCGCTCCACCGACGATCAGGTAGACGCCTTTCGTTTTGAACGGCGTATCGGTCACGGCAGGCAAGGAGATTGGATGGATGGTGCGAACGAACCGCTTGCCGTTGCGAATCGCCACGACTTCACCGCTCAGGCTTCCCGGCTCGTTTACCATCGCAAGCGTCACACCGCGCAGCTCATCTTCTGTCGGCGCTGCCGGAAGCGAGATGTCCAAGCAGGTGATCGATGCCTCCGCATACTCTTTTGCCATCGTCAGCGTGAATCCGTGCAAGCTCGCCGCATACGGTGTGGTCGTTTGTCCTGCCAGCACCGGAAGCACGTCGTTGGTGACCACTTTGAGCTTCAGGTTCTGCCTGAGCAAACCTTGCTTGGACAGCGCTTTGACCAGTCGGAACAGGGAGAGCACGCCCAGCTCTTGGCTGTTCGCTAACGCTTCCAGATCGCCGAGCTCCACCTTGTCGCTCTCCAGCCCGCCGAGAAAATAGACCTCGTCCAATGCGGGAATCTCTGCCAAAAAGCGTTCAAAGCCTTGCGCTTCTGTCGCTTTGACTTCAAAAGTGCTCGCAGAGACGCGACGGTTTCGCTGTCCGAGGCGCATCCGATAGATGTCCGCATCTGCGCACAGCTTGACCAACTCTTTTTCTAAGCCGAACGACTTGGCCGAATGGACGAACAGCACAGAGCGCTGCGCCTGCGCCGAACGGTCGATCCGCTCGGGCGAAAGCTTTTCCTGCACCCAGGTGGTTCCATAATAGAAATCGTCCGCTTCCTCTCTGCGCTCGCGCAGAGCGACGTCCCTGAGCTTGATGCAGACCTGCCCAGCTTCATCCAAAAGGGCAACGTGGAAACGATTCTCCCCGGCTGCCAGCACATAGGCGAACCCGACCGGCTTGAGCGGCTGAACGATCTCCACTTCCCCGACTGCAAAGGGGAGCGTCGGCTGCGAACTCCGCTTGCGGCTGCCCAGCTGGAGGCCGATCATCGCATGCAACGCGCTATCCATCAAGGAAGGATGCATCGTGTACGAATCGAGTTCGCGCTCCGTGCCTGACGCCATGTGCAGCGTTGCCAACACTTCCTCCTCCCCGATCCACAGCTCACCGAGACCTTGGAAATACGGACCGTAGCTGACACCGCCCGCATCGAACAGCGAGTAGATATGCTGCGAATCGTACTCGTCGACCTTGCGCATCCGCGATTTCAAAGCGGGGATGTCGAGCGATTGAGCGGTCAGCTCGGCAGGATCGGATGTCCGCTTTAGCTCTCCTCTTGCGTGAAGCACGACCGCTTCCGCCTCATGGCTGACGATCTCAAAGGACAGATCTTCCCCTTGTTGATGCAGGACGATCTCCACTTCCTTCGGTTCGGCGACGACGATCGGTTGCAACCAGACCACGTCGGTGAGCCGATGATTGGTCGCGTCCTCAATCTGTCTGCTGGCAGCGAACGCCATCTCCAGATACCCCACGCCTGGCAGCATCGGCTGCCCCATCACGCGATGCTCATCGACGATCCGGTCGGTCGGATGAAACGCCTTCTGCAAGACGAGACCACCCTGTAGACTTCGCTTCGCATTGATCTGATCGACCAGCGGGTGCAGCGCGGACGTTTTTCGGAAGGATCGACCGCTCTGCGGCACCCAGTGCCGCTCGCCCAAAAACGGATAGGTTGGCAGGGTGATGCGTTTGTAACGATGCTCCGAGTCTAGCCCCTGCCACTCGATCTCCACGCCGAACGCCCACAGCTTCGCCAGTTTGAACAGATCCCGCTTGTGGAAGATGACCTGCAGGAACGCTCTGCCCTCCTCACCCGCGAGCAGTTCCAGTCCTCCCTTGCCAGACTTCACGTTGTTTTGAACATCACCGTCGCCAAGCGGTTTCCCTTGCGCGAACGATTCCAATTTTTCCTGTAGCTCAGCAAGCGAAGAGACGACGAGCGCCAAGCGCTCCTCCATCATCTCCCGGCCGACTCGCAGCGTGTAGGCGAGCTCCGACAAGTGAAGAAGTGGAGTTTTCGACTCATGCTCATGCTCCGGTTCCGGCTTCGCTCCATTTCTCTGCTGCTCCATCTGGAGCAGCGCCGAGGCAAATGTCCCCGCTGTCGAAAAGAGGCTGGCATTGATGTCCAATGCGTACACATCGTTGATGCGGTCGGCCAGCTCCGTCAGCTTCATCGGGTCAAAACCGTAGTCTGCGATCGACTCTTCCAGCGAAATCTCTGCGGGGTTGACCTTGAGAATTTCGGAGGCGATGGTCAGCACTTCCTCGACGAACCGGCTCGGCATCCGTTCTGCTGCCTGCGCAGAGGAGACGCTCCGCCCGCTTGCCCCTTCGGCGATAAACGCGGCGAGCGACTGCGCATAGGCCCGCAAGCGGTCTTCATTTTTGGCGGATAGCAGGATCAGCTGCGGTCGCGCGTCCAACTCTCCCTGCTCTTCGACCGACTGCGGCAGGTATTCTTCGAGGATGATATGCACGTTCGATCCGCCAGCGCCAAACGAACTGACGCCAGCCCGCCGGGGTAAAACCTGCTGCTTCCCCGCTTCGACCCGCTCCAGCCGCTTCCACTCGCTCAGCTCTTGCTGGACAAAAAAGGGCGAATCATCAAACTTGATATTCGGGTTGAGCGTTTGCGAATGCAAGGAAGGCACCAGCTGCTGATGCTTCATCTGCAGCAGCACTTTGCTGACACCCGCAATCCCAGCTGCCGATTCGAGATGTCCGATGTTCGACTTGACCGATCCGATGGCGATCGATCGCTTCGGCAGCGCCGCATCTTTGAACGCCTTCATCAGTCCGGACATTTCGATCGGGTCGCCAAGCGAGGTGCCCGTTCCGTGCGCCTCAATATAGCTGATCGTGCTCGGGTCGATCTGCGCTTGACGAAGCGCCTCTGCGATCAGCTCTCCCTGAGCGTTCGGATTGGGAACGGTGTATCCGTTGACCTTCCCCCCGTGGTTGGCACTCGTGCTGCGGATCACCCCGTGAATCTGATCGCCATCCTGCAAAGCTTTGTGCAGGGGCTTGAGCAGCACAGCTCCGACTCCCTCGCCTGGCACATAGCCGTCTCCGCCTTCGCCAAACGATCGGCAGCGGCCGTCTGTCGAAGCGTATTTTCCTTGGCTGAGCAAAAGATGTTTCGCCGGATGGATCGTCACATTGACGCCCCCGGCGATCGCCAGGTCGCTTTCGCCTTTGCGAATGCTGTCACAGGCCAGATGGATCGCGGTCAGCGAGGAGGAGCACATCGTGTCGATGGCGATGCTCGGGCCACGGAAATTGAAGAAGTAGGAGGTGCGGTTGGCGATCGACGCATAGGAAGAGGATGGAATGAACCCTTCCCCGTTCAGTGCATCTTCCAAGCCGAAGAACTGATAGTGCCCATACATGACACCCACAAATACGCCAGTTCGATCTCGCTTCAACCGATCCCGCGTGTAGCCCGCATCTTCGAGCGTGTTCCAAACCGTCTCTAAAAACAGCCGCTCCTGCGGGTCGAGATAGTCTGCTTCGCGTGGCGAGATGTTGAAGAACAGCGGGTCGAACTTGTCCACATCGTCGATGAAGCCGCCCCACTTCGCATAGCTCTTCGCCCGGTTTTCTTGCGTCGGATCGAAATAGGGACGGTGATCCCATCGATCGCTCGGAATTTCGGTGATACAGTCTTTTCCTTCTTTTAGATTGTTCCAAAACTGCTCTAAATTTCGCGCCATCGGATACCTGCCGCTGATCCCGACGATGGCGATCTCGATCTCTTCCTGAGCGGGGAGCGCGGAGGGAGCCGCTTGGCCCTCCGCCTGCTTGACCGGTTCGACAAATCGCGGCCTCGTCGCTGCGCCGATCTCTGCTGACCGGGTTGGTTCCTCCAGCGCAACAGGCAGCGCCTGCACGGGCGCAGACTGCACCGGGCCGATGAGACGGCTGATCGCGTCAAAATGATGGTCTACAAAATAGCTGGCGAGCTCCGCCGTGTTCTGATATTCGAAGAAAAGCGTTTTCGACAGGTCGCCAAACGTGCTTTCCAGCTCGCGAGTCAGCGACATGATGATCATCGAATCGATCCCATACGCTTCGAACGACTCGTCCGCCACGATCTGATCGACCGGAAGCTTAAACTCCCGGGCAAGCATCTTTTTCAGATACTGCTCCGCTTGCGCCTGCACTTGATCGTTCGGTTGGCTCGCCGAAACGGTCTGGCTCTTCGGCTGAGCGGTTTCCACAGCGCGTTCGCTCGTCACCGCCACTTCTGCTACCGAAGCGGCTTGCCGCATCGCGTCTTTCTCTTGTGCAAACGCTCGGCGAATTCTGTCCGCATCTCCTGCCATCACCACCCATTGCGCTTCTGAGGAGCGCAAGGCGCATTCGAACGCCGCGATCCCTTGCTCTTTGCTGAGCGGTCGTAGACCGATCTCACGCTGCAGCGCTTCGATCGTCTCCGCTGGCACTTTCATGCCACCCGCCTCCCACAGCGGCCAGTTGATCGAGAGCGTCTTTCCCGCTCGTCCACGCTGCGTTCGCCAGTTCGCAAAACGATCGAGAAACGCGTTGGCATAGGCATAGTCGCTCTGACCGACACTGCCCTGCAAAGCGGCAGTCGATGAGAACATTGCGAAAAAATCGAGCGCTTCGTCGCGCGTCGCTTCGTCCAGATGCACGGTGCCGATCACTTTCGGCGCAAATACGTCTTGAAGTTCGCTCCCCGTTTTTTTCAAGAGGAAGGAGTCGCGCAAGAGGCCTGCGCTGTGCAGGATCCCGTGGAGGGCACCGAAGCGTTCCTTCGTTTGGCGCACCAGTTGTTCGACCGCGCTTTGATCGGCAAGGTCGGCACGAACATAGAGGACGTCAGCCCCCCGCGCCTTCCACGCTTGCAGTTGCTCCTGCTGTTGCGCAGTAAGCTCACTCCGGCCGGTCAGCACGAGACGCGCCTGCACGCGGCTGGCCAAGTGGTCGGCGAACATCGTGCCGAGACCACCCATCCCTCCTGTGATCAGATAGACGCCACGCGAGCGGAGCGGCACTTCTGCAGACAAGTCTGGCTGCACTTCTTCCAACCGCCGAACGAAGCGCTCTCCGTCCACATACCTGACTTCCGCTTCCTCCCCCACAGTGGCCCATTCTGCAAGCAGCCAGTCGGCCACCGCCTCCGCTCGCGGAAGGTTGTTTGCGCCGGATAATTCGACCGCCTGACAGGTCAGCGTGCGATGTTCCAGCCTGATCGTGCGCGCCAGACTGCCGACCGCAGCAGCAAAGGGTTGTTCCTGCAGTCCGACCGTCGTGAAGGCATAGAGCAGATGCATGCTGTCCTTGATTCGCTGTTCAAGCAGCGCCTGGCTGAGATAAAACAGCGAGTACACGCCTTTGTCGAGCAGCGCCTGAGCGTCCGCGACCGAGTTGTAGCGTCCCTCTGACCACAGATGGACGATTCGTTTCGGGACGCCAGCGGTCGCCAGCAACGACTGCACAAGCTGACGATACTCTTCTGGGCGCGAAGGGTTCAGTTCATATGTGTGCTCATCGAGCGCTTGAAAGCGATCTCCTGTTCGCACCCGCACGATACGATCTGCCGCTCCTGACCGGCTGAGCAGCTCGGTGTGCAGATCTTCGCGATCATCGAAAATCACCATCACCCCGAGCGTCCCCGCAGCGGAAGAACGGCTCCCCTCCTTCTTCACCCAGTGCGGGCGGAAGTAGACGTTGCTGGTGGACGCATGCGCCAGTTTCTGCGGTTCCGGGCTTGACAGCAGGCCCTGAAGCAAGGACAGACCTTCCGCAGCCGTAAGCTGACCGCTCTGGATCTTTTGTAAAACCTGTTTGCGTTCAAAATTCTGTTTATCCATCAATCATTACCTCCAGCAACTGATCCGCCTCTTCCGCATCCAACTCTCCATTCGCCACCCGCTGCAGCAGTTCTGCAAGCAGCGGATCGCTTTGCCAGACTGTGGACCGCTGCTTCTCGTCAGCCTGTTTCGGCTCCGCGTAGGCTCTGGTCGTAAAGTCGAAGATTCGCACCAGATGGTTTCCGCGCTCGTCCACGATCGAAATGTTGTATTTGCGCACCGCATTGCCCGACAGATGATCTTGTGCAGCGTAGGTGACATATGCGAAGCACACTTTGGTCAGCGAGCGAACGATCTCCACTTCACCGATCGCAAAGGGCAGATAGACCGGATCGTCTGCCGATCCAGTTTGGCCGCTCAAACCGAGAACTGTCTGCAGGGCTCCATCCAACAATGACGGATGCAGTACGTACTCTTCATGACGATCGACCACAACATCTGGAAGTTCCAATCGGGAGAGCGCCTCTCCCCGATTGCCGATCAATTCTTGCATCGACAGAAAGCTCGGCCCGTAAGCGAATCCCTTGCTGGCAAACAGCTGATAGCAGTCGCTGGCTGACAGCGAGACGGTGCAGCGCTCTCTGATCGCATCCAGGTCGAGCGGTTCGTAAGCAGTGGCTGCCGCTCCCTGCTCATATAAAACTTTTCCTTGCGCGTGCAGCACTTTTTGCTCCGCACTGCCAGTCGTCACTTCAAATTCCACCGCTTCGCCATCCGGGTAGTAGCTAATCCGCATCTCGATCGCTTCCGCTTGAAGCAAGATCGGTCGCGCCCAGACGATTCCTTTCAAGCGGCGCACCGCCCCGCGCCGCGATGCGAGCTGTCCACCCGCCCGCGCGAGCTCCAGGTAGGCGACGCCTGGGACGATCATGTTCTCGCCCAACACATGGTCGCGAAGATAGAACTCAGTTCCCCGCAACACTTTTTTGAAAACTTGCTCTTCAAGCGTCGATTCGTTCGAGTCGATCAGCGGATGCAGACTGCCTCCAACTGGAGATGCGGCAATGGGGCGCTCGCTCTGCACACCATCTGTCACCCAGTAGCGATTCTTCTGGAACGGATAGGTCGGCAGCGCGAGCCGACGCGGCTTACGATCTTGATGCAACAAGCGCCAGTCGAGCGGCACTCCGGCAATCCACAGCTGCGCGAGCTTGCTCAACTTGCGATCGCGGAGCACGATCTGCATATATTCGGCACCCTCCGGCCCCTCGACGAGCAACCCGATGTGCGACAGACTTTTTTTCACCGTGCCGCTGAATTGGGGAACGGTCTGTTTCTGACCGCCTACATATTCGGTCAGCGCCTGTCGCAGCTCTTCGAAGCTGTTGACGATCAACGCCAACCGCACTTCCATCGCCTCTCGCCCGACCTGCAGCGTGTAGGCAAAATCGGCGAGCGATTCGCTGCCAGCCGCGATCGAAGTCAGACTGTCGAGCAAGTTGCTCGCATACACATTCAGTCGCTCCTCATTTTTGGCAGAGAGGAGGATGATCTGCGGCTCGGCTGAGCGGTCTGCCATAGGAGCTCGCAGATACTCCTCGACGACAACATGCGCATTGGCTCCGCCAAATCCGAACGAACTGACGCCCGCCCGGCGCGGCAAGGCTCGATTCTGCTCATCGCGCAGCGGCTCCCAACGCTGCGTTTCGCTGACGATGTAAAAGGGCGTGCCGCTCAGATCGATGTACGGATTTAACGCCTCCACATGCAGGCTGGCGGGCAGCGTCTGATGCTTCATCGCCAAGACCACTTTGAGCAGACCGGCGAGACCTGCTGACGCTTCGAGGTGGCCGACGTTGCTCTTGACCGAACCGATGCCGCAGTGCGGCTGGCCGGAGAATGGCCGATCAGCGAGCTTGTACAGCTGATCAAATGCTCGCTTGAGGCCATTGATCTCGATCGGATCGCCCAAGCTGGTGCCAGTGCCATGCGCTTCCACGTAGGAGATCGTGCGCGGATCGATGTTGGCCTGCGTCCACGCTTCCACGATCAGCTCCGTCTGCGCGTTCGGGTTCGGTGCGGTCAGCGAGTTCGTCCTGCCGCCATGATTTTCTGCCGAACCTCTGATTACCGCATAGATCGGATCGCCATCCGCCTCCGCTTGCCGGAGCGGCTTGAGCATCATCGCGATCACCCCTTCACCGCGCACATAGCCGTTCGCATCCTGGCCGAACGCTTTGCAGGTGCCGTCGGGGCTGAGCATGCCATTTTTGCTGAGCGCGACATAGGGGATCGGGCTCAACAGCAGATTGACTCCGCCGACGATCGCCGCTTCACACTGCCCGTGGCGAATCGCCGAGACCGCATGATGCAAAGCGACGAGCGAGCTCGAACAGGCTGTATCGATGGCGACGCTCGGCCCGGTCAAGTTCAAGAGGTAGGAGAGCCGGTTCGCGACGAGGGTGCGCGAGACGCCAGACATCGTGTGCGCTTCGATGTTGCGACCGCTTTCCCGCACCAGCTCCGCATAATCGTTCGCCGTGATGCCGATATAGACTCCGGTCGCGCTGCCCGCATAGTCGGACGGCTTGTGTCCTGAGTCTTCGATCGCCCGCCAAGCGACCTCAAGCAGCAGGCGCTGCTGCGGGTCCATCAGCTCCGCTTCACGCGGTGAAATCCCGAAGAATGGAGCATCGAACGCATCGACATCGCGGAGGAAACCACCCCAGCGGGAGTTGGTCTTGTGGTCTTCTTTCGTCGGGTCGCCAAAAAATTCTCGCCAATCCCAGCGATCGGGCGGAATCTCTTCCACCAGATGGTGGCCCGCTTTCAGATGCTCCCAAAACTGTCCCAGATCGGAAGAGTTCGGCAGCGAACCTGCAATTCCGACGATGGCGACCGGCTCCTCGATCCCTGCCGCAGATGAACTCCGCTCGATTGAGGGCTCACGTTTTGAAGCGTTCGGCGCATCCGCATACGCCGTTTGTTGCGACGCGCGATTCTGCCCCTGCGGAGCTTTCGGGAGCTGCGCCTGATAGATCTCCTGCAGCGTCGAGCGGTGCTCTTGCCAGAGATATCGGGAGAGCGCTCGCACGGTCGAAAACTCGTAAAAGAGCGCAGGGCTGACTTCAAAGCTGTATTTTTGATCGAGCTTGACGCTCAGCGTTGTAAAGCGGATCGAATCGAATCCATACTCGCCAAAATGAGTCTCCAGCTCGATCTCGTGCACAGCAACGTCGAGCACCGCTGCCACGATCGCCGCAACGTCCCGCTCGATCAGCTGCAGAAAGGCATCGTCAGCAAAGCTCTGCGCCTCGGCCTCGTCTGCGCTCTGCCGATCAGGTGCCACCGCTGATGCCCCAAATTCTTTTTCGATCTGCTTCAAGCTCATCGAAGCGAGCAGCTTGCGGTCAACCTTCCGGCTCAAAGTCATCGGAAGCGAGCGCAATAGCACAAAGCTGGATGGGATCATGTAGGCCGGCAACCACTTTTTCAACGCGTCTTTTCGCTGCTGTTGCGCAGCTGCCGGAGCGTCCGGATGCTCGACGAGAAATGTGACCAGCCGCTTATGCCCTGGGCTGTCTTCGCGCAGGACGACGACCACCTCTTGACAGTGCGGGAGTTTGCGCTGCACAGCTTCGATTTCACCAAGCTCGATGCGATATCCGTTCAGCTTGACCTGTTGGTCGATTCGACCGAGATAATCGACGCGTCCATCTGGCAGATAGCGAACCAGATCTCCCGTTCGATACAGTTTCGACTCGGGATCTGAACTGAACAGATTCGGCACGAAGCTCTTGCTGTTCAAGTCAGGCTGGTTGAGATAGCCTTTGGCCACGCCGTGGCCCCCGATGTACAACTCGCCGGGCACGCCGATCGGAACGGGTCTCCTGTTCTCGTCTAGGATGTAGAGTTGGTTGTTGTGGATCGGTCGCCCGATCGTGATCCGCTCGCCTGCCCGAACCTGATCGATCGTCGTATAGATCGAATTTTCTGTCGGCCCGTACTGGTTCCAAAATTGATCGACCCGCTCGACAATCTTTTCAGCCAGTTCGCTGCTGAGCGGCTCGCCAGCCGTGATCGCTTTGAAGCGCTTTTTCTGCTCCCATTCGGCGGAGATCAGCATTTGCCAGGTGGCAGGCGTGGCTTGCACGATCGTCGCCTCTGTCGCTTCGATCTTTCTTCTCAGCTTGCGGCCATCTTTCGCATAGCTTGAGGGCAACAGCTCCACTCGCCCGCCTTTGATCAAGGGCATGTACAGCTCAACAGCGGCGATATCAAAACAGATCGTCGTCAGCGCCAACACATGGTCGGCGGCTGTGCATCCGGGCGACTCGCTCATCGACCAGATCACGTTGGTCAGCCCGCGGTGGTACACCTGCACCCCTTTCGGCTTGCCTGTCGAGCCCGACGTATAGATAAGATAGGCGATGTCGTCGGAGTTGACAGCCGGCAAGACGATCGCTCCCCCGCTTGCCCGCACTCCGCTCGCCACCGTTTCCACCTCCGACCAGTCGCGGTCAAGGCGCACCGCCCGCACCGAATGTGTCGGCAGTCGCTGCATCATCTCGTCGCGGGTCAGCAGGACGGGAAGCGCTGTATCTTCCATCATGTACTGCAAGCGGTCTGGCGGGCTGGTCGGATCGAACGGCACATAGGTTGCTCCCGCCTTCATCACGCCAAGCAAGGCGACCATCATCTCAAGACATGGCTCGATGAAGATCCCCACGATCGTCCCCCTGCCAACCCCCAAGCTCTGCAGATAGATCGCCAACTGTTCGGAGCGCTCCGCAAGTTCTAGGTAGGTTAAGCTCTGCCCCTCGTAGATCACCGCGATCGAATCGGGCGTCTGTTGAGCTTGCTCTTCAATCAGCTTGTGGATCGGCAGTTCGGGAGAGTCGGCTGCCGTCTGATTCCACGTCACCAGCACTTGATGCTCCTCTTCTGCTGACAGCATGTTCAGCTCTGAGATCGGTCGATCGGCATGCTCGACTAGGTCGAGCAGCAGCTGTCGATACTGTCTGGCCATCTGTTCGATCGTCGCCGATTCGAAGCGATCCGGATTGTATTTGAACAGCAGTTCGCATCGTTCTGCTTGCTGGTAGACTTCTAACGACAATTCAAACTCGCCTTCCTGATGAACGCTCTTTACCATGTCCAGCAGGAAGCTCTCGCCAGCCGCTTGGCCCTGCACCAATTCTTTGACCCAGCTTTGAAAATGGAACGTCGCTTGAAACAGCGAGTTGTCACCCGACTCTTTGACCATCAGGAAAGCTGGGTACTGGCTATGTTCGAACGCATCGAGCAACGTGCCATGCACTTGCTTGACCAGGTCGAGAAATGAGGTCGCTGCTTCGACGCGACATCTGATCGGCACCATGTTGACAAAATAGCCGATCAGCGATTCGCTGGCGCTATTCGGCCGCCCGACCATCGGGGTGCCCACCGCAAACTCCTCCTGTCGACTGTAGGTGAACAGCAGCACTTGGTAAGCGGTCAACAGGATCGTGAACAGCGTTTGGTTCTGGGCGAGCGCCAACTCCTGCAAGCGATCGGTCAGCGCGGCGTCAATCGCAAATGGGTGAGTCTTCCCGCGGTAGGTCGCAACTGCCGCACGCGGCTTGTCAGCATGCAGATCGAGCGGCTCCAACCCGCGCAGCTGCTGTTGCCAATAGCGGCGGTGTCGCTCCCCTTCCGCACCGGCCAGCATCTTGCGCTGCCATTCGACATAATCGCGATACGTGCTTTCCTGCTCGGTGAGCAAGATTTCCGTTCCGAACGTCTCCGCCTGATAAAACGCCTTCAGGTCCTGTAAAAAATTCTGTAGCGAAACGCCGTCAAAGATCAGGTGGTGAAAGCGAAACAGCAGGATGTGCGGCTTTGGCGGCGATCGCCAGAACAGGATCGTCTGAAACAGCGGGCCATCCTTCAGCGAAAAAGGCTGTCGCGCTTCTTCCTGCACCCGCCTCAACACATCAGGTTCGCCAGCGGGCGTCACCTCCACTTGCCGATAGGACAGCTTCTGATCGGGCTGAATCGATTGCATCGGTTCGCCCGCTTGCTGACGAAAGACGGTGCGCAGGCTGGGATGACGGTCGATCAAGCGCTGCAGTGCTCGCTTGAGAGCGGCCGTATTGATCGTGCGCTGGACATAAAAGGCGACCGGCACGTTGTATGCGTAAGTATCGGGTGCCATCTGATGGACGATCCAAAGTGCTTTTTGCCCTTCGGACAGAGGAAAAGAGTCCGCAACCGGGGACTGGTCGGTCGGTGCGGGCGCTTGCTCCAGCCGCATGAGGTGCTGTTTCGCTTCTTGCATCGTCATCTGTTGGTCAGCAACTCTCCGAAAGACTTCCTCTCTGCTCAATCGATAGGTCATCGCGCTCTTCCCCCCGTTCTCATCCACTCTGACTCCAGCTCTTGCGCTTGATCAGGAGTGATCATGCCTTTGCTCAACCCGCTCAACAAAAATGTGTAGAACCGATCCTCCACAGCCGGCTCGGACAGCGCCCGCTCCTGTCGCTCCGGTGCAAGCTCGCCGCTCGCCGCTTCGAACAACCCTTCGCCGATCAGATACTCTGCGATCTCCTCCACGGTGGACAGGGCGAAAAAAGATCGAACGGAGATCGTCTGCTGATACGTTTTCTGCAGGTGGTTGACCAGCCGCATCCCGACCAGCGAGTCCATGCCATACTGCTTCAAGTTGACATCGAGCTCGATCTCCTCCAGATCGATCTTCAAGATGCTGGCGATCATCTCGCGGAGCATAAACTGCGCTTGCGCTGTTTCGTTCGCCACCACAGCCCGTGTTGCGGTTGCGGTCGCTGCCGTAGCCGCTGTCGGAGCAACAGCCGCAGCCGGTTCCGATTCGGGCAGCCAGCAGCGGTTGCGCTGGAAAGCGTAGGTGGGCAGTGAAACGCGCTTACCCAGTTTCGTTTGATCGATCGCACGCCAATCGACCGCTCCACCTCGCGTCCAGACTTCGGCCAGCTTCAGCCAGTCTTGCTGCGCGATCAACGATTGGAGCTTCGACTTCCATTCTGGCGATTTGTACGCTTCGGAGTGGCTCGCCTTGCCGCTGATCATTCGCGAATCGGGCACACCTTCCAAAAAGTTGGTCAGGCGTTCGAACAGCTCCGCTCGATTTTGAGCCAGGATTGCCAGCCGCTCTTTCATCGCTTCGCGACCCACTTGCAGCGTGTAGGCAACATCGGACAAGGAGCTCTCCTCTGCACGGGCAAAAAAGTCCCGCATCTTCTCGGCGAGCGCTCGGAGCGAGTTTTGATTCTTGGCGGAAAATACGAAGAGCAGCGGGCGTTCCGGTCGATCGGACGATAAAGTTTGATTTTCCTCTCGCCTGTACTCCTCGACGATCAGCAGCGCGTTGGCTCCTCCGATCCCAAGCGAGCTGATCGCAGCACGCAAGGGCATTTCCTGCCGTGCGCCTGCTCGCTCAAGTTGCGGACGCCGCCACTCCGCCAATCTATCTTGGATGTAAAAAGGTGAGGCGGCCATGTTCAGGCTTGCATTTGGCGGATCAGCATGCAGGGACGGAACCAATTTTTTATGCCGCATCTGCAACAGCACTTTGGTCAGCTGCGCGATCCCCGATGCTGCTTCAATGTTGCCCAGGTTAGATTTGACTGTGCCGATCGGACAGGATTGCTGCTCCACAGCCTCGCGCTGAAGCGCATCGCTCCAGCCTGCAACTTCCATCGCATCGCCGAGCTCCGAACCGTTGGCCGCTACCTCCACATAGGAGAGGGAGCGCGGTTCGATGCCCGACTGCTCAAGCACCTGTTGCACCAGCTCCTGCAGCGCTTGCGGGTTGGGTGCGCCGTAGGCGGAAGCTCCGCCATTGTGGTTGATGCCGCTCGCCTTGATCACCCCGTAGATGTGGTCGCCATCCTTTTGAGCTTTTGCGAGCGGCTTCAGCACGGCAGCTCCGATGCCCTCACCGAGGACGAATCCATCGCTCACACCGAGGCTCCTGCTCACGCCATCAGCGCCGAGCAGACCGATCTGGCTGAGTCCGAGGAAGCGATTCGGATGCAGGTGCAGATTGACGCCGCCTGCGATCGCGACGTCACAGCGACCTTGACGGATGCTCTCCGCCGCAAAGTGCAGAGCGGTCAGCGAGGCAGAGCAGGCGGTGTTCAGCACCACGCTCGGCCCGCCAAAGTTAAAGAAGTTGGAGACGCGATTGGCGATCGAGTAGTGGGGCGTGATCGAAAGAAATGCCGCCTGTTCCGCACTGTTGGCCAACAGCGGATAATCCCGATAGATGCAGCCGACAAACACACCGACCGCAGCGGCCGCCTTTCCTCGTGCCAACTCCTCGCGCGTGTAGGCAGCATCTTCCAGCGCTTCCCACACTTTTTCCAAAAACAACCGCTCCTGCGGGTCGATCAGTTCTGCTTCCACCGGGGAGATGTTGAAGAACAGCGGGTCGAATCGATCGACCTCGTCCAAAAAGCCCCCCCATTTGCTGTAGCTGGTGCCTGGATGCAGTTTGTCCGGGTGATAATACTGCGCCAGATCCCACCGATCTTGCGGAACTTCTGTGATGCAGTTCGTCCCTGACGCCAAGCGTTCCCAAAACTCATGCAGATCGCGGGCGAGCGGGTATTTCCCGCTCAGCCCGATCACTGCGATGTCGGTGTGCGCCTCCTTCACGACGGCAGGCGGAGCTTCCCGCTCGGCGATCTGTTTGAGCAGTCTGCTCCCTTCTGCCGATGTGACTTGGCCGTTTTTGATCATCTCCAAGATGCTTCGCTTGTCGAGATTCTGGGTCATAACAGTTCCTCCAATAGACGATCGACTTCCTCGACGTCGATCTCACCTTGCTCCAAACGGCGTAACACTTCCTCCACCTCATCCACTTCCGTCACCGCTGCCGCACGGTCTTGAGGGAACGCCTGCGCAGGAGTGTCGATGAACAGCTCGCGATCTGCACGCTTCGCAGCCGAACTGTCGGCGATCGGTTCGACCGTTCGCTCCGGTGCCAGCGGCGCTTTTCCGGCCAAGTAGGCACTCAGCTCGCGAATGGTCGAATGGTCGAACAGATCGTTGGCGCTGATCTCTGTTCCGAGCCGCCCCTTGATCTCATCGACGATTTTGATCGCGAGAATCGAATCGACTCCCATGTCCATCAGCGGCGTGTCGATGTCCAACTCCTGCCGATCGATCTTCAGCACGGAGGAGACGCTGTCGGCGATCTGCTCTTGCATCTGCTCACCCTGATCGAGCGTCGGCTGATGTTTGGCAACCGGTGGTGGGGTTGGTTCGATTCGCTGCTCGATCAAAGCTGCGGGCGCATCTTTCAGTTGCGGAGCCGGAGCGTCTTTTTTCACTTTCACCCGTCCGTTGCTCTCGCCGATGATCACATTGCCGACCGCCTGCACGCGATCATATCCTTCGACCTGCAACAGTCGCTTCCACATGTCTGCGCTGAGCAGCGGAGATCCTTTCAAGCGAATCTCCTCATCTTCGAACAGCCACCAACCATCGAGCAGCCCGAAGGTCAAGGTCAGCACGTCCAGCACCTCCGTCCCTTCATTCAGCACCAACCAACCGTTGGTGCGAAGCAGAGCTTTGGCGTGGCGCACCGTCTCCTGCAGGCGCTTGGTCGCATGAAGCACGTTAGCTGCGATCACCAGATCGAACGTGCCGATGTCGACCCCTTGTCCGCGCACATCTCGCTCGATGTCGAGGACTTGAAAGCGAACAAACGGAAATTCTGCACCATACTGTTCCCGACCGAACATCGTAAACGCTTTGGACACGTCCGTATACACGTACTCCACTCGGTCAGCGTACCGTTTCAGCGCTTGTAAGACACGAGCGCTGGTGCCGCCCGTTCCCGCCCCGATCTCCAGCAGGCGAATTTTCTCACCCGGTTCGAGTTGCGGCAGGCGCGATTCGAGATAGGTGCGAACCCGATCGACGACGAGCTGGTTGTAATAGTCGGCGCTCTCGTTCCCCTTGTAGATTCCTTCGACGAGCTCCATCGAGGAGTTCGGGAAGATCACGTCGGTGGCGGCGAGCTCTCCGCGCAAAATCTCGGGGAAATCTGCGATGCATGCGATGACCAAGCGCAGATAGGCGCCCATCTCCGGGTAGCGGCGCATCAGCTCTTCGCCGCGCAGCTGGAGGTTCGTGCCCTCCTGCTCTACGCTGTCGGCCGCCTGCACTCGACTGTCGAGCGCCGTCAGCCAGCCCTGCTCAGCAAGCATGTCTAACAGCTCTTCATACAGCCTGAAATATTTCGGAACGACGCCGAGTTGATCGCGAAGCGCTGCCCGCTCATACGCTTCGCCAGCACGCTTGAACACTCCCATGCGCTGGAACGTATCGAGCAGCAGCTGACGGCAGTAGTTGGTCGCCTCCGCTCGGCCTGCTAGGACTGGCTGCGGGTTGAGCTCTCCGCCCAACGAGTGAAAGACTGACGATCCGTTCTCCGGATAGAGCTCGATGCGATAGTCGCGATCCACTCCCATCAGGTTGAGGACAAATTCTTTCACTTTGATGCCGAGCACTTGACTGACGCGATGGCTGAGGACACGGCGGACAGCTTCCATCCCGTCCGTCGGTGGAATCGGGATGATTCCTTGCGCCTCCAGATACTGCAGCTCTTCTGGAGCGAACGGCTTGCCGCCGATCGTTCCCCAAAAGCCCCAATTGATCAGGCGCACCGGATAGCTGAGCTCCTGCTGCAGTCGCAAAACGTACGCATCTTCAAAATTGCAGCTGGCCGCATAATGACTGCGCTCCGCATTACCGGTGAACGATTGCCCCGATGAGAAGAACACGAGGAAATCGAGCCGCTCGTCTTTTAACACTTCGTACAGGAAGAGGCTGCCTTGCACTTTCGGCGCGAGCGATCGCTCGAACTGCGCCTCGTCCAGATCTTCAAACAGGGTGGGCGTAAACGCCATCGCCGAGTGAAACACGCCGTGCAAGGCGCCAAAGCGCTGCTTGGCTTTGGCGATCACAGCTCGCATGTCCTGCAGATCGGCAAGGTCTGCCCGCACATAGAGCACCTGTGCGCCGCGCGACTCGATCTGGGCGATCTGCTCCCGTTTCGTGCGGGTGAGCTCGCTCCGTCCGACCAGCACCAGTCGAGCCTGTTCGGTCTCGGCCAGATGGGCGGCCAGATCCAAGCCGACAGACCCGAGCCCTCCGAGGATCAGATAGACCCCCTGCTTGCGGAACAGGCGATGCTCCTTCGCCAGCGGCGGCAAGCTGGTCGGCACAAGTTGCAAGCGATAGCGCTCACCGTGCCGCCAAGCCAGCTCCTCCGCATGCGTCTGAGCCGGTTCGGAGAGCAGATGACCGGTCACATCTTGTAACGACTCCTGCCCGGTCAGCGAAATGTCGACACAGGCCACCTTCAACTGCGGATATTCTTTTGGCATCGTGCGAATGAAGCCATTCAGTCCCGCTGCGAAAGGCAAGCTCTGCTCATCCGAAAGGACTTGATGCACATCGTTGGTGATCACTTTCAGCTCGACCCCGCGCTCCGCATATCTTCCGTCGACGAGCGCTTTCATCAAGCGAAAGAGCGTGCGCGAGCCGTAGAGCTGGCTGCGCTCCAACTCTTTTCGATCATCGATCTGATACTTCTGCGCTTGGAGACCGCCGAGGAAGTAGATCAGATCGAGCGAATCGATCTGTTCGAAGCAAGCTGCTAACGCCGTCTCCGCTTCGACATCGATTTCGAAGACAGTTTCAGATCTGCTCACCGTCTGTTGACCGAGCAAGATCGTCCGCACCTGATCGCCTGCGCGTCGATGAGCTTCGGTCAGCGCGCTGTCCAGCCCGAGCGATTCTGGCGGCGCGACGATCAGCACCGCTCGCCGTTTTGCAGGCGCAGTCGGCAACGCCGCAAGCGGCGATTTGACCCAGGTCGGCAGGCAGAAAAATGGGTCTAACCGATCTTCCAACTGCACGGCTGGGACGCTTACCGCTTGCAGTTTTGCCGAGACCTGTCCCTGCTCGTCGATCAGCGCGACATGAAACTGATGCTGACCTGCTCGCTTGAGGTACACATAGCCGGTCTCCGGCACCGGGATGTGCCAGTCCAACTGCTGAACACCGTCTGGCTCTCCGCAGATGCCCATTTCGCCGGCCAGTTCCCAGACTGCGTCCAACAGGTCTGGCGGCAACGCATACCCTTCCTGCCCCTGTGCAGGCGACAGGCTGTAGGCTGCCAGAATTTCCTCCTGTGTCTGCCATACCTGATGCAACAGCCCGGCTCGCACAGATTCTTGATGGCTGCGCGCGATGCAATCTTGGACTGCGAAATGCGGCGCTTCCCCTGCCGCTCTGACGATCAGATCGCCTTGCGCATGGCGGGTGCGCTGCGGCTGTCCGCTTTCGATCTCCAATCTGTATCTGCCTTGCTGCTCCTGAAGGGAGAGAGACAGCTCCGCCTGCCCACCTGTCAGCTCCAAAGCGTCCTGCCCGGTGAGCTGATGGATCGAAAACGCGCTGTTCTCCGCAAGCTCAAGCCCCGCTTCGGCCGCCATCTCCAACCAGGCGGTAAACGAAAGTCGAAGCTGTCCTGTCGGCGCATCCAATCGCCAGAGCGGGTGGGCCCGATGCAGCGCCTTGCGGAAAACAAGCCCTTGCCGCAAACTGCGCTGCAGATCCACGCCGTCCAGCAGCGGACGCACGCTCTCCGCGCTGCGCTTTTGATCGCGCTTGTCCACATCTGGAATCCAGTACCGCTGTTTGGCGAACGGATAGGTTGCAAGCGTTATGCGCCTCGGCACCTGGGCGGACTTCGTGTAGAGCAAGCTCCAATCGATTTCCACGCCGCTGACCCACAGGCTGGCCAGCTTTTGAAACTTGCGGTTTTGAATCAAGCTGTTCAGGAACAGTTCGCCCTCGGCTCCATCGACCAACAGCTCGACATCCTCGCGGCCACTTCGCACCGTTCCCCGGTAGACTTCTCCCACATGCTGTTGTTCCTGGCAGTACGCCTGCAATTTTTCGATCAATTCTGCTACGCTGCTGGCGACGACTGCGACGCGCTCCTTCATCGCTTCACGGCCCACTTGCAGCGTGTAAGCGAC
Organism: Tumebacillus lipolyticus; assembly: GCF_042682745.1. Taxonomy (NCBI): domain Bacteria; kingdom Bacillati; phylum Bacillota; class Bacilli; order Caryophanales; family Alicyclobacillaceae; genus Tumebacillus; species Tumebacillus lipolyticus. Next base: position 704,376 of record NZ_JBHUIO010000002.1, read on the forward strand.
GTCCAGCAGGCGAATCTGTGATTTTTGTTCGACGACCCGCTCTTCCACAGCGGCTGGATAAACGCTCAGCAGCGCTTCGCGGTAGCTTTGCAACAGGAAGTGGGCAAACGACAGGAGCGAGGTCGATTGCGGAACATCTGCTGAGGACAGGTCGAGCCCATACGCTTCATTGACGCGCTGAAGCAGCTGATGCCAGGCCAGCCGGTCAAATCCGTACTCCTCCTGCGCGGCTGCCAAGTCGAGATTGCTCTCACCGACTTCGAGCACCTCTGCTGCGAGGCGGATCAAGTCTGCCTGCACCCTTTTTTCCAGCGACGCTTCCACCTGACGATAGATCGTCTTGCTCACGGCGGTTCGCTTTTGCAGGGTGTTCAGCAATTTTTGAGCGTACGCCTTCAGCCGCTCTTCGGTGCGCGCGGAGAGCACGATCAGCTGCGGACTGTCGGTCGATTCGGAACCGCTTTGCGGTGCCTCATATTCTTCCAGCACCAGATGCACGTTGGTCCCCCCGGCGCCAAAAGCGCTGACGCCAGCCCTGCGCGGCACGATCTGCTCCCTGCCTCCTCGTTCGATCACCGGACGCTTCCACTCGCTCAGCTGATGCTGAAGGTAAAACGGAGTCGCGCTGATGTTCAGGTTGGGGTTGAGAACGTCAGAGTGCAGCGACGGCACCAGCTGTTTATGCTTCATCTGCAACAGCACCTTCGTCACCCCGGCGATACCTGCTGCCGATTCGAGGTGACCGATGTTCGACTTCGCCGACCCGATCGCACAGAACTGCTTGTCCTGCGTCGTCTCGGCGAACGCTTTCTGCAATCCGGTGATCTCGATCGGATCTCCGAGCGGAGTGCCCGTCCCATGCGCTTCGATATAGCTGATCGTCCGCGCGTCAACATCTGCTGCTCGAAACGCCTCGGCGATGAGCTCAGCTTGGGCGGTCGGATTGGGCACCGTATAGCCGTTTGTCTTGCCGCCGTGGTTGACAGCAGTCCCTTTGATCACCGCATAGATCTGATCGCCATCTGCAACCGCCTGGCTCAGCCGCTTCAGCAACACAGCTCCGACGCCTTCGCCTGGCACATAACCATCTCCACCCGCGCCGAACGAACGGCATCGACCGTCGGACGACAGGAAGTTGGATTGGCAGAGGAAGATATATTTGTTCGGATGCAAGCTCAGGTTCACCCCGCCTGCCACCGCCATGTCGCACGCCCCGCTCCAGATGTTCTGACAAGCCAGTCGGATCGATTCGAGCGACGACGAGCAGAGCGTGTCGACAGCTAAGCTCGGGCCGTTAAAGTTCATCAGGTAGGACACGCGGTTGGCGATCGAAGAGAAGAACGAGGAGAGCGCAAGCACATTGCCGCGCATCGATTCCTCGATGCCGAACAGCTCATACTGCCCGTACATCGCCCCGACAAAAACGCCGACCCGATGTGGCTGTAAGCTCGTTCGCGTGTAGCCCGCATCCTCGATCGTCTCCCAGACCACTTCGAGAAATTGCCGCTCCTGCGGGTCGATCGATTCTGCCTCTCGCGGTGACATGTTGAAGAACAGCGGATCGAACGAATCAAACCCTTCTAGGAAACCGCCCCATTTGCTGTAGATCTTGCCCTTCTTCCCTTTTTGCGGATCGAAGTAGCGACGATGATCCCAGCGATCCTGAGGGATCTCGGTGATGCAGTCCAAACCTTGCTTCAAGTTCTCCCAGAACTGCTCAAGATCCTGAGCCATCGGATAGCGCCCGGAGACACCGATGATCGCGATCTCCTCCTGCCCGCTCGCCTGCGTTGCAGTGGACGTCGGGGACGGTGCGGAGGAAACTGTTGGTGCCTGAGTCTCAAAGAAACGACGAGCGGGGAGGATCTCCTCGGCGACTGCCACCTGTGCAGTCGCATGGTGAGCTTCCGCCTCTGCCGAACTCGCCAGCGGTTCCACCCACCCGACGACCGGACGAATTGCCTGTTCGTGGTGTTGAACGAGATAGTTGGACAGCTGGTGCAGCGTCCTGTGCTCAAACAGCAAAGTCTTCGGAAGATCGGCAATATCTTTTTCCAACAGGCTGTTCATCTCCATGATCATGACCGAATCGATCCCGTATTCCTCAAGCGGGATCTTGGTGTTGATCCGCTGGGCGGGAAACTGAATGGTCTTGGCGAGCATCTCTTTGAGATACGCTTCTGTCGCTTCGAACAGGCCCTCAGTGGAGGTCGTACTGGCTGCCACACCGATCACTTCTGCTGGTCGGTCACTCTTTTCGACCCGCTGCTGCTCCACGCGAAGCACGCGGTTGATCTTCTCAACCTCTCCGCTCATCACCACCACCTGCGGCAGTTCCATCCGCAGCGACTCTTCAAACGCGCGCAAGCCCATTTCGGTCTCAAGCGGCCGCATGCCGGAGAAGGAGAAGAAAGCGTCCGTCTCTTCGGGGAGATCCAGACCGCCCGATTTCCAAAGCGGCCAGTTGATCGAGATCGTCCTGCCTGTGCGCGCCCCTTGAAGTCGCTGCTGTTCACGCCAGGCGGCAAAGCGATCTTGAAACGCGTTGCCCGTCGCATAGCTGCATTCGCCAAAATCTCCGATCAGCGCGGAGCTGGAAGAGAAGAGGATGAAAAAGTCGAGCTGCTCCTCCGTGGTCGCCCGATCGAGATGTAAAGTGCCTTCCAGCTTCGGCGACAGCACTTCTGCAAACGCTTCCCGATCAGCCTGCAGGACGGGCAGGTCGCTTCCCACCCCGGCGCTGTGGAAGATGCCGTCGATCTTCCCGTAGCGATCGCGGGCCGCTGAAAGCATTTCCTGCACCTCTTGCGCTCGCGAGACGTCCGCTTGGCAATAGAGCACCTCCGCGCCTCGACCTTCCAACGCTTCCACTTGCAACCGCTTCTCCGCAGACAGTGCGGAGCGACCAGTCAGCACCAGCCGCGCTTGGTAGTTCTTGGCCAGATAGTCTGCGAAGATCATGCCGAGTCCGCCAAGCCCGCCGGTGATCAGATACACGCCTTTCGTCTTCAGCAACGGATGTTGATCTGCGGAAGCTTGTGTCGTGACAGGTTGCTGGTGCAAGCGACGGATCTGGCGCTCTTCGCCAACATATCGAATCTCCGTGCCATTGCGATACTCGGCAAACGCCAATTCGCTGACCACCGACTTGACCTGTTGCTGCAGAGTGGACGCTTGCGCTTCCATCTGCAGGAGGATCAACTGAAAGCGATGATTGACCGAGGTAAGCGACTTCGCAAAGCCGGAGAGCATCTCATGATGAGGAGCGATCGCGCTTGGCCCGCCTGCAAAGAGGAACAGACAGTCGGTCTGCTCATCACGCTTGCGCTTGGTCAGCGTCTGGAAGAGGCGAAGCACCGAATACAGTCCGCGATCCAACTGCTCCTGCAAGGTGAGCTCCGCTTCGCTTGCGGCGCCCTCGTTCGAACCGTTCCACAGATGCACGATATGGGAAAGGCGCACACCCTGCTCATCGAGCGCTTCGATCAGTTGCTGATAATCATCCGCCACCGCCGTTCGAACCGTATAAAGGTCAGGTGCGAGCTGCTGATAGCGGTCGCCCTGCCGAATGCGGACGATGCGCTTCTGCCGGCCCGACAGCGTGCCGAGCAGCACCTGCATCTGCTGGGTGAACGCCTCCTCCTGCTCGAAGAGCACCAGCGCTTCCAACCGCTCAATTCCGTCATGCAGAGGGCGATTGGGCAATGGGCTAAGCTCCCACTCGGGGCGGTAGTAGTACAGCTGCTCCCCGCCAGTCTTCCCCAGCGCCCGCTCGCGGACCGGATGGGAGGAAAAGTCGGTCAACAGCGCCAACACCTCGCCCTGTTCATTCAGAATGGCGATGTTACAGGTCTGCACCTGATCCTCTTTGACCAGACGGTCTTCGGCTGCGAACGCATACGCATAACAGCTGCTCGGGAGCGGCTGGAAAATTTCTACTTTTCCGAGCGCGAACGGGATGCGCAACACAGGGTCTTGATACCCGTCACCGCCGATGCCAAACGCCACTCGCACCGCCGCGTCCAGCAGGGACGGATGGAGCGAATATGCGCTCGCCTCCTCACGCAACTCGCTCGGCAGGTGGAGCAAACCTAACGCTTCCCGCTCTCCGCAATGCACCTCTTGGGTGACGCAGAAGCTCGATCCATACTCAAACCCCATCGTGCGGAAAGCGCCGTATACGGTCTGCTGGCTCATCCGCGTCGAGCAGCGGCTCTTGATCGCCGACAGGTCGAACTTGGCAGGATGCGATCGACCTGCTGTCGATGCTTGCTCAGCCATCAGCAGTCTGCCTTTGGCGTGCAGCGCGCGCTTATCGTTGGCGCGGCTGAAAACTTCAAACTCGACCGCTTCCCGATCTGGCTGCAGGCGGATCCAAACGTCCTGCTCCTCCGTCTCCAAAACGACCGGACTCGCCCAGACGATCTCCTGAAGTTCCTGCACGCGGCCGCTTCCTGCCAACTCTCCTGCCGCTCGCGCCATCTCCAGATAGGCGACGCCTGGCAGCACATGTTTACCCGCCACCACATGGTCGTGCAGGAAAAACTCTTCCTTGCGAAGCGTCTTGCGAAACACTTCTTCCTGCAAGGTCGATTCGTTCCGATCGACCAGCGGATGCAGCGGCCCAAATCCGCTCGCATGCTCAGATGCACGGCGCAGCAGATCGGGCTTCGTGCCGGACGATTGCACCCAGTGCCGCTCGCGAGCGAACGGATAGCCGGGCAGCGAGATGCGGGTCGGGTCGTTTCCGCGATCGAACAGCTGCCAGTCGATCGACATCCCCTTGACCCAAAACGAGGCAACTTTGTCCAGATTGCCGCGGCGAACCATCGCTTCCAGATAGTCGCGATCCTCTTGGTCATCGCCCAAAGCGATCGGTTGATCGGCAACCTCGCCGAGATGGACGCCATCTCCGCCAGCTTTTCGCGCGAGCAGATCGGTCAGCTTGTGCACCGCATCCTCGACCGTCTCGGCAATGATCGCCAATCGCACTCCCATCGGCTCCCGGCCGACCTGCAGCGTGTATGCTACATCAGACAGGCGGACAGCAGGACGCTCTGCGGACGAGAGGAACTCTCGCAGCCGCTCAGCGCTTTCCAACAGCTGCTCCTCCCGCTTGGCGGACAGCACCAGCAGGTGCGGGCCTCGTTCCGCTTCTACGTCCACCTGCCGCTCTTGCAGATACTCCTCCACGATCAGGTGCGCGTTCGATCCGCCCGCCCCGAACGACGAGATGCCCGCCCTTCTCGGCACTTCGACCTCTCGTCCGCTCTCCGCTCGCTTCAGCCGCTTCCATTCGCTCAGCTCTCGTTGCACGTAAAAGGGCGTTTCGGCAAACGGAATGTGCGGGTTTTCCGGCTTCGCATGCAGCGAGGGTACCAGCTGACCATGCTTCATCTGCAACAGCACTTTGGTCAACCCGGCGATCCCCGCTGCCGATTCCAGATGCCCGATGTTCGACTTCACCGAGCCGATCGCGCAGTATTGCCGCTCCTGCTCTTCTCCGAACGCCTTCCGCAGCCCGGTGATCTCGATCGGATCGCCGAGCGAAGTTCCCGTTCCGTGCGCTTCGATGTAGCTGATCGTCTGCGGGTCGAGATTCGCCCGCTTCAGCACCTCGGCGATCAGCTCCCCTTGCGCATTCGGGTTGGGCACCGTGTACCCGTTGGTCTTGCCACCGTGGTTGACCGCCGTCGCCTTGATCACCGCGTAGATGCGATCGCCATCCGCTTTCGCTTGCGCCAGCGGCTTGAGCAGCACCGCACCGACGCCTTCGCCTGGCACATAGCCATCGCCGCCATCGCCAAACGCTCGACAGCGCCCGTCGGACGAGGCGAACTTGCCTTGGGCCAGCTGCAAATATTTGTTCGGGTGGATCGTCAGGTTGACGCCGCCTGCCACCGCCAGCTTGCTCTCCCCTTTGCGCAAGGAGTCGCAGGCCAGATGAATGGCGGTCAGCGAGGAGGAGCACATCGTATCGAGCGCCAAGCTCGGCCCGTGGAGGTTGAACGTATAGGACACTCGGTTGGCGATCGACGCATAGGAGGAACCGGGTGTGATCAGATTGCCGTCCACTTCGGTCTGATGAAGTTGATACTGCCCCCACATCACACCGACGAACACCCCGACGCTCCGTTCGTTCAAACTGCTCCGCGTGTAGCCCGCATCTTCAAACGTATGCCAAACGGTCTCCAGGAACAGCCGTTCCTGCGGATCGATCACGTCCGCTTCTCGCGGCGAGATGTTGAAGAAGAGCGAATCGAACTTATCGACATCGTCGAGGAACCCGCCCCACTTGCTGTAGGTCTTGCCCTTTCGCCCTTTGTCCGGGTCAAAATAGTCGCGGTGATCCCATCGCTCAGCCGGAACTTCGGTGATGCAGTCTCGCCCGCTGCGCAGATTCTCCCAAAACTGATCGAGCGTTCGCGCTTGCGGATAGCGTCCGCTCAACCCGATGATCGCGATCTCATCTGTTGCCAGCGCGACCGCGCTCTGATCGTCGTTCCCACGATGCGCATTCGTGTCGAGCGGCTGTAAAAACCGCTTGCGAAGCGCACCTTTTTGCTCGACTCGCTCAACCTGTTCGACTTGCTCGACAGGAGGAAGCGTTGCCCGCTCAGCTTTCGAACGAACTGTCAGCCCGAATTTTGCCTGCACGCTGCCTAGGTGGCGCTTCAGAAAATAAGCGGAGAGCTCCTCGATCGTCTGATATTCGAAAAAGAGCGTTTTAGAAAGATCGCCAAATTCACGCTCCAACTCACGGGTCAATCCCATGATGACGAGCGAGTCGATCCCATATTTCTCTAAAGGTTCCTCTGCGCGAATCTTTGCAGCTGGCACCTTCGTCTCCGCGGCAAAAAGATCTTTCAGATAGGCTTCCATGCGGCTCGCAAGCTCAGCCTGTTCGCCGCTGTCCACTTCGAACGCCTCTGTTGCTGCACCGCCTGCCAGCTCATCCTCGCCTGTCAGCGAGCGCCTGATTCGCTCCGCATCTCCTGCCAGCACTGCCAGTTGACTGACCCCCGCCTGCAAGCCATCGACAAACCCTTCGATGCCCGCCTGCGTGCTCAGCGGCGCGATGCCCAGCCGCCGCTGCAGCTCGGCCAACAGTTCCGCCTCTGCTCGCATCCCGCCATCCGCCCAGTACGGCCAATTGTAGGAGATCGTCCGACCGGAGCGGTGCGCGGCGCGCAGCTCAGCAAAATGATCCAAGAAGCTGTTGGCAAACGCGTAGTCAGCCTGCCCCACATTGCCGGTCAGCGCTGCTGTCGAAGAGAAGAGTGCAAAAAAGTCGAGCGGTTCATCCGCTGTCGCCGCTTCCAAATGCAGGGCACCGCAAACTTTCGGTGCGAGCACCTCTTGAAACTCCTGCTCGGTCTTTTTCAACAGGAAGGAGTCGCGCGTGACACCGGCGCTGTGGACGATGCCATGCAAAGCGCCAAAGCGCTGCTTTGCCGACTTGACAACTTCGATGACCGCGTCCTGACAAGCGACATCCGCTTCGAGATAGAGCACTTCTGCGCCGAACGATTCGAGCGCTTTCAGCCGTGCTGCTCGCTCCGCCCCAAGCTCCGACCGACCGGTGAGCACAAGGCGCGCCTGCCATTCGCGCGCCAGATATTCGGCAAAGAGCAGTCCCAAGCCGCCAGCGCCGCCGGTGATCAGGTAGACACCATGTTTGCGCAAAGGCAAACGATCGGTCTGCTGCTTCCCGACAGGATGTTCGGCCAAGCGCTTCACCTGGCGAATGCCGTCCACATACCTGATCTCCGCAGCATGCTGTCCGCCCGCGCTCCACTCATCCTGCACCGCCTGCAACAAAGCGGGCTGCTCACACTCTGCTTGCCACTGCATCGTCTGAACGACCAAGCGCGGGTTCTCCAGCCGGATCGTTTTGGCAAAACTGCCGATCGCCGCACGCAAGCAACCGAGCAGATCGGTCGCCGGCTCGTACAGATAAAGCAGTCGAACCGTCTCTTCGATCTTCTGCTGCATCAGCGCTTGACAGAGGTGGAAGAGGGGGAGCACCCCGTGATGCAGAGCTTCCTCAATCCCGCCATGCTGGCGCGACCGCTCATGGAACAAAATTCGCTGCGGCAATCGTCCTCGTTGCAAAAGCGAGTCGATCAGCAGTTGAAGATCAGCTGGGCTTTGCGGATTCAATTCAAAATGTCTGCCCTCGCTGTCCGACTGGAAGGATTCGCCCCATGTGACAAACGCAGCGTCATGCGGTCGATCTGCCAACCGCTTTTTCCAAGCTTGAAGCGTCTCTTGGCTGTCTGCAAAGATCAACAGGGAGCTCGACCATTCGCTGTCGTCCCCCTGTGGGGACAGTCGCTCAGCCTCCCAGACCGGGCGGATATATACTTTCTCGGCAGGCGGGGATTGCTGCGCTTCTTTGATCATGCACCACCCGTCTTCTGCCGTCATCTGTCGTCGCTCGATCATCTCCAAGACTTGGTCGACGTTCAAGTTCCCCCTCATTGCACTCCCCCCAGTAGCGGTTTGAGCTCATCTGACGTGAGCTCTCCTGCTTCTAAGCGTCGAAGCAGTTGCAGCAACCTGTCATCCGAATGCGACGCATCTGTCGCCTTGCGAACCGCCATTCTTCTCACCGCAAAATTTTTCATGCTCACCGACAAGCGTCCCGCCTGATCGAACATGCGAACCTGGAAATGATAGACGCCCGCTTCTTGCGAAGCTGTCTCAGGCATGAGCTGCACATGTGCAAAACTGACGGCCGACAACTCTGAGCGGATCTCCACTTCTTCGATCGCAAAGGGGAGGTACAGCTCGCCGTCCTTCGCACCGCCGCTCATCAGGCCGATCGCCGTCTGCAAAGCGCCATCGAGCAGCGTCGGATCGAGCATAAATTCGCCCCTTCCTGCGCGTGCCGCCGGGAGAACCAATCGGCTCAGCGCTTCTGTCCGATCTCCGTACCAGTCTGCAATCGCTTGCATCTCGGGGCCGTATTCGAAGCCGAGGCGAGCAAACTCGCGATAGCAATCCTCACCGCTCCGATGCGCCGTACAGCGCTTTTTGATCTCGTCCAGTTCGAACGCTCGTTCCTCTGCGAAAGCGGTACTGCGCACTCCATACTCGATCTGACCTTGTGCGTGCAGCTTTTCTCCGCCCGCTTCGTCAGACGTGCGAACCTCATAGGCGACCCGATCATCGCTTGCAGACAGGACGATTTGCGCGGTGATCGGCCCACCGCTCCACACCATCGGCAGTCCCCAGACGACCTGCTTCAGCAATAGAAGATCTGCCTTCGGGTGGGCGAGAGCGCCTGCTGCCCGCGCCAGCTCAAGATAGACCACACCTGGCAACAGATGTTGACCTTGCACGCGGTGATCGCGCAGGTAAAACTCTGCGCCGGACAGCACCTTTTGATAACATTGCGCTTCCAGGGTCGACTCGTTGGAGTCGATCAGCGGATGCAGCGGACGAGCGGTTGCCAACGCTGCCACCTGCGGCCGGAACTGCTCCGCAAACCAATGGCGCTCCTTGGCGAACGGATAGCCGGGCAACCCGATGCGACTCGCGGTGCTGGCAGCTTCCAGATGGAAGCTCTCCCAGGGAATGCGAACGCCCGAGATGTACAGCTCGGCCAGCTGCGACCACTTCTTTTCGCGAAAAAGCGTTCGCAACTGACTTTCGCGATCCAGATCTTCGCCGCTCGCATCGCCCGACTTCTTCAGCCCGCTCACACTGCCGCGATAGAGCGGCTGCTGCTGTCGACCGGCGACGAACGCGCGCAGGCTGTCTTCCACCTCTTGCAGGCTGGAGGCGACGATCGCCAGCCGCTCCTCCATCGCCTCGCGCCCCACCTGCAGGGTATAGGCGACATCGCCGAGCAAGAGCTGATCGCCCGCCTGACGTTTTTGCGCAAGATGGTCGGCCAAGCGCGTAGCAGATTCGCTCAGCTGTTCTTCCGTTCGCGCGGAGAGCAAGAGGAGCTGCTGGCCGGACGGCTCCACCTGTCGCGCCGGAGCTGTGAACTCCTCCAAGATCACATGCGCGTTCGACCCGCCTGCGCCAAACGAGCTGAGTCCCGCCCGCCGCGGCACCTTGACTTCCAAGCCGTGTTCGAGGATCGTCTGCTGCTCCCACTCGGCCAGCTCTTGCTGGACATAAAAGGGCGTGTTGGCAAACGGGATATGCGGGTTCAACCGCTCCGAATGCAAGGATGGCACCAACCGTTTCTTTTGCATCTGCAACAGCACTTTGGTCAAGCCGGCGATTCCGGCCGCCGACTCAAGGTGCCCGATGTTCGACTTGACCGACCCGATCGCGCAATAGCCCCGCTTCTCCGGACGATCGAACGCTTTGACCAAGCCGGTGATCTCGATCGGATCGCCGAGCGCAGTCCCCGTGCCATGCGCCTCCAGATAGGAGATCGTGCTCGGATCGATGCCCGCCTTGGCGAACGCTTTGCCGATCACCGCCGCTTGTGCGTTCGGATTGGGAACTGAGTATCCGTTCGTCTTGCCACCGTGGTTGATCGAGGTCGATTTGATCAGCGCATGAATGCGATCACCATCTGCCAGCGCTTTGCTCAGCGGCTTGAGGAGCACCGCCCCGACACCTTCACCTGGCACGTAGCCGTCGCCGCCTTCACCGAAGCTTCGACAGCGCCCATCGGTCGATGGGAATCCGCCCAGCGCCAGCAGCATGTATTTGTTCGGATGGATCGTCAGGTTGACTCCGCCTGCGATCGCCACGTCCGTCTCTCCCCGGCGCAAACTTTCACAAGCCAAGTGCAAAGCGGTCAGCGAAGAGGAGCACATCGTATCCAGCGCGAGGCTCGGCCCGCGAAGGTTGAACAGGTAGGACACCCGGTTGGCGATCGACGCATAGGAAGAGCTGAGCGCCATCGAGTTTCCCTGACTGGATTGCTCCGCTCCGTACAGCTGGTAGTGCCCGTACATCACGCCGACATAGACGCCGACTTCATAGTTCCCCAACTTCTCCACGCTGTAGCCCGCATCTTCCATCGTGTGCCAGACCGTCTCGACAAACAGCCGCTCCTGCGGGTCGATCACTTCTGCTTCCCGCGGCGTGATTTTGAAGAAGAGCGGGTCGAACTTGTCCACATCTTCGAGGAACCCACCCCACTTGCTCCACGTCTTCCCCTTCGCTTCTTTGTCGGGGCTGTAATCAGCTTGCCAATCCCAGCGATCGCTGGGAATTTCGGTGATGCAATCTCGTCCGGCCGCAAGATTCGCCCAGAACTCTTCGAGGTTGCGCGCCTGCGGATAGCGTCCGCTGATGCCGATGATCGCGATGTCTTCCTCTCGCTGCCCCCCCTTGCGCTCTGCGGAGGGCGACGCTTCAAAAAAGCGGCTCCTGCCCGCACTCGCCGGGAGCGGCATCGTCGCTCGCCTGTCGATCAGCTTGAGAGGCGCTTCGGCAGCCGCAGTTCCAAACTTTTCAACGATCGTGTCCAGATGATGTTCGATCAGATAGGAGACCAATTCTTTTACATTTTGATATTCGAAAAAGAGCGTTTTCGACAGCTCGCCAAACGTCACTTCCAACTTTTGCGTTACATTCATGATCATGACCGAGTCGAGTCCGTATCGGTCTAAAGCTTCTTCCGCATCGATGCGATCGACAGTCAACCGCATCTCCTCAGCAAGCACCTCTTTTAAAAATTGTTCGGTCTTCGCCAGCAGATCTTTTTGATTTTGTACATTGCGAACAGGTGCCATGCTTTTTTCGGGACGCGCTTCACGCACGCGCAAAGTGCGCTCGATCTGCTCTGCGTTCCCCTCCACGACCACCAGTTGAGCGCGATGCATGGCCAACCCGTCATGGAAAGCTTGCAACCCGGCGGCGGTGCTCAGCGGCACCATGCCGAGCGCGCTTCGCAGATACTGCTCCGTCTGGGCTGAAACGCTCATTCCGCCATGCTTCCACAGCGGCCAGTTGATCGAAAGCATCTTCATTCGCTCGCTGCGCAGTTCCGCATAGCGATCGAGGAACGCGTTCGCATATCCGTAGTCTGCTTGACCGACATTGCCAAACACTGCGGTCGTCGAGGAGAAGGTCACGAAAAAGTCGAGCTCCTCCTCGCGCGTCACCTCGTCCAACCAGACCGTTCCGTACAGTTTCGGGGCGAGCACAGCCGCCCAATCCGCCTGCGTCTTGTTGCGCACAAGCGAATCGCGAACGACGCCCGCACTGTGTACAATGCCGTTCAAACTGCCATACCGCTCCCGAATCTCGGCGACGAGACGGATCACCTGTTGACGATCGGCGATGTCAGCCTGTAGATAGACAGCTTGCGCACCAAACCGCTCCCACTCGCTCAGCTTTGCGGCCACCTCTGCTGTCAAAGCGGATCGTCCGGTCAGCACGACGGTCGCCTTCGCTCGGCGCACCAACTCTTCTGCAAAGAGCAATCCCAAACCGCCTTGACCGCCGGTGATCAGATACACCCCTCGCTCGCGAAGCGAAGCGAACGCGCGATCTTCGCTCGCTTGCTCGATTCGTTGCAGGCGCTTCACCTCACGCCGTCCTGCTTGATAGCGAACGTCAGTCTCCTGCTCATCCCAGAGCGCAAACTCCCGCTTGACCAGACTCCGCAAAGGGAGTTCATCCTGTACTGCCACCACTTTGCAGGATAGGCGCGGCTCCTCCAGTCGGATCGTCTTGCCAAACCCGCCGATCGCCGCCTGGAGTGCAAGCGCCGCTTCGCCTGCAGGTGGAGCGGAAATCAGCTGGAGCAGTCGCACCGGCTCTTTGTTCGATCGGCGCAACAGCGCTTGGCTCAGCGAGGAGAGGAAACGAATTCCGAGCTGCAGCTGCTGCTCGATCTGCTCGTCGAGGCTGCTCTCACCATCAAGATTTTGTCCATGCAGCAAAAACATGGTCGGCGCTCGACCCTGCTCCGCTTCGATCGCTTCAAGCATGGCGATGCAGTCATCAGCCTGCTGCGGATTCAGTTGGTAGAGGCGCTCCTGCAGTCGATCGAATCGGCTGCCCGACTTGACCCGGATCACGTTCATCCCGTCGCTGAGCTCCGCTTGCAGTCGCTCTCCCTCATCCCAGAGGACGATCAGGTCCGAATCGACCGCACTGCTGGTCGATTCGTCCTGCACCTCCACCGCTGCTTCTTGCCAGTCAAAGGAGAAGTAGAGCGCTTCATCACCAGCCGCTCCCGCAGGCTCTGCACGAAGCGCTTTTAACAACGCCAAGCCTTCCGCGGAGGATATCTGATGTTGTTCGATTCTGCGCAGAATCTCTTTTTTGCTCAGCCCGTTTTTCATATGCTCCCCTCCGTCAGCAGCTCGACTTCGTCGGCGTTCAGCTCGCCAGCTTCCAGCTTTTTCAACAAAGCGAGCAGTTCCTGATCTTCCAGTTCTCCGACCGCCGCCGCTTGCGCTTTGCGCACGGTGAACCTTTTTAACTGCACAGCGACCCTACCTGCCGCATCGGTCAACAGAACGTCAAATCGTTTCAGTCCAGACTGCGGATCATCTTCTGTCATCACAACATGCGCATAGCCATCTTTTGCATGCTCGGAGAAGATCGACACCTCGCCCAGCGAATAGGGCAGGTAGATCGCCTGCTCATCTCCGCGCATCCCGATCATCAGCGCCATCACCGCTTGCAGGGCACCATCCATGACGCTCGGGTGAAGATGGAACGATTGGAAATCATGCTCCAATTCGCTCGGCAGCTTCCAGTTTGCCAGCGCTTCGGCCGTCCCGAGCGCCACCGATTGCAACGGTTGAAAGCTCGAACCGTATTGGAAACCCAAGTCGGCAAATTCGCGGTAGCAGTCGGAGCTGCTCACCCGTTTGCGGCAACGATCTGCGATCGTTTGCACGTCGATGCTCTCCGCCTGTAGGCTGTTCAGCTCCTGCAGCTCCAACTGCCCGCGAGCATGCAGCGTGTGATCCCGCCCCTGCGCGATCGTGCTCACTTCAAAATCGATCTGATCTCCGTTCGCATAGAGGTGGATGTACATCTCCTGCTCTTGCTCAACAAAGCGGATCGGCCTGATCCACACCGTGTCGAGCAGGCGACAGACGGCAGCTTCCCCGGCGATCTCGCCAGCTGCGCGCGCCGCTTCCAAGACTGCCACTCCGGGCAGCAATCTCTCGCCCTCGACTTGATGATCCCTGACGAAAAACTCATCTCCGGTCAACTTGGTCACAAACTTTTGCGCGCGCAAGGTCGACACGTTGGTGCCGAGCAGCGGGTGCAAAGCAGCGGCAGATTGGCTGGTGAACACAGCAGCAGCGGCAGGCTTGGCGCCAGGCACCCAATACCTTTCTTTGGCAAACGGATACAGCGGCAGCGAGATGCGCTTTGGCGCGATACTGCCAGCCGGCGGCAACAGCGACCAGTCGATCTCCACGCCAGATGTCCACAGATGTGCCAGCTTGCTCAGTTTTCGCTCTTGCATGATCACTTTGAGGAACTCTTCCCCCTCGCGACCATCGACGAGCACTCCGACCTGCTGTTCTTTCATTCGCACGTGACCGCGATAAAACTCGGGGCTGTTGCCCGCTTGTAGAAACGCCTGCAAGCTGTTTTTCAACTCGGTGAAGTCGCGCGCCAAGAACGCAAGACGCTCCTCCATCGCCTCCCGCCCGACTTGCAGCGTGTGGGCGAGATCGCGCAAGGAGAGCGCGTCAGATGCGTTCAGCCTGACCTGCTTCCTGATCGGCTCCGCTTCCGCTCTCGTCTGCGCCGCAAGATAATCGGCGAGCGCGCGCAAAGAACGGTGCTCCTGATACCAAGCGGCAGACAGTTCTACGCCGATCGAGCGACCGATCTGCTCTGCCAATTCGGTCAACACCATCCGGTCCACTCCGTACTCGCTCCACTCCTCCTCTTGCTCCAGGCTGTCGGCAGGTACGTTCAGCGTGGCCGCCACCAGCGCGACCACCTCTTCGCGCACAGGCGATCGCTCGCTCGCAGGCGCTGGGGTGACCACCGTCTCGATCGTTTCATCTTCGCGAGTCAAGAAGGATAGCAGCTGTTCGGCGCTGGCTGCCAAGCGCTCCGCATTGCGGGCGGAGAGCACGATCAACTGCTGTTCACCCGCATCTTGTGATCGCTCGTCAGCAGCAGGCTGGGCGAACTCCTCAAGGATCAGATGCGCATTCGAGCCTCCCGCTCCGAAGGCGGAGATGCCCGCTCGTCTCGGAATCCGGACTGCTCTGCCCTCGATCAAAACGGTCGGCTGCCTCCACTCGCTCAGTTCCCGCTGCACAGAGAAGGGAGACTGTTCAAACGAGATGTTCGGATTGAGCGTCTCCGAATGCAAAGACGGGACGAGCAGCCGATGTTTCAGCTGGAGGAGCACTTTGGTCAGTCCGGCGATACCAGCTGCCGATTCGAGATGGCCGATGTTCGACTTGACCGAACCGATCGCGCAATAGCCCTTGTCTTGCGTATGCTTGCTGTACGCCCTGATCAGACCGTTGATCTCGATCGGGTCGCCAAGCGAAGTGCCCGTCCCGTGCGCTTCCAAATAGCTGATCGTGCGCGGATCGATCTGCGCTTTTTCCAGCGCTTCCGAAATCAGATCTCCCTGCGCTTTCGGGTTGGGCACCGTGTAGCCGTTCGTCTTGCCACCGTGATTGATCGCCGTCGCTTTGATCACCGCGTAGATTTGATCCCCGTCGGCAATCGCTTTGGACAGCGGCTTGAGCAGCACCGCGCCAACCCCTTCGCCGGGAACGTATCCGTCCCCACCCTCTCCGAAGGAACGGCAGCGCCCATCGCTGGCAGCAAATCTGCCTTGGCTCAGCAGCGTGTATTTGTTCGAATGCACCGTCAAGTTCACACCGCCAGCGATCGCCATCTCGCTTTCGCCGCGATACAAGCTCTCACAGGCGAGATGGATCGAGGTCAGCGAGGAGGAGCACATCGTATCGATGGCGAGGCTCGGGCCGTGGAGGTCGAACGCGTACGACACTCGATTGGCGATCGACGCGTACGAGGAGTTCAGCGCCAACAGATTCCCTTTTAGCGTCTCCTCCGCCCCATAGAGCTGGTAGTGACCGTACATCACGCCGACGAAGACGCCAACTTTGAAAGGGGCCATCCGCTCTCGGGTGTACCCGGCGTCCTCCACCACATGCCAGGCGGTTTCCAAAAACAGGCGCTCCTGCGGGTCCATCACTTCTGCTTCCTTTGGCGAGATGTTGAAGTGAAGCGGATCAAACTTGTCCACATCGTCTAAAAAGCCGCCCCATTTGCTGTACACCTTGCTCCGGTTGGTCTTGTCCGGATCGTAGAGCGGACGGTAATCCCAACGCTCAAGCGGAATCTCGGTGATGCAATCCTTGCCCGATTTTAGCTGCTCCCAAAACTGCTCAAGGTTGCCAGCTTGCGGGTAGCGACCGCTGACGCCGATGATCGCGATGTCCTCCTGGCGAACGCTTGCTTCGCGAGCCGCCGGAGCGGACGGACGCTGATTGAAACGCTCCCGCTGCCGGCGGGTCACCGCCTGTTCCTTCGCGGACGGCAGACTCGCTTCGCGCACAGCCGGTGTGGTCGCTTGCGGAAGGGCGCCGACTCCTGTCAGCTCGATCATCCGCTGCTGGTGGTGCGCCAGAAAGTAATCGGTCAACTGCTCGATCGTCTGGTATTCGAAAAACAGCGTCTTCGTAAGCTCGCCTACCTGCGCTTCTAGCTCGCGCGTCAAAGAGGTGATCATCAGCGAGTCGAGCCCATACTCATCCAGCCCTTGCCGCGAATGGAGTTTGGCGGAGGGGAGCTTGAGCTCTTTGGCGAGAACATCCTTGAGGAACGATTCGGTCTTGGACCGCAGCTCTTCGGTCGGAACTTCTGCCTTCACCTCCGTCTGCGCTGGCGGCGCGATCGAAAGACGAGCTTCCTCCAGTCGCAGCGCCCGCTTGATCTGCCTCACATCTCCTTCGAGCACCATCCAGTTGGTGGAAGAGCTGACCATCCCCGCCATAAACGCGCGCATCCCCGATTCGGTGCGCAGCGGGATCATGCCGTTCGCTCGCGCTAAGAAGGAGACCTGTTCGGCTGATACCCGCATGCCGCCCTCCTGCCAGAGCGGCCAGTTGAAGGAAATCGTTCGGCCAGCATGACCTGACGCTTGCCGCCACTCTGCGAATCGATCCAAAAATCCGTTCGCATAGGCGTAGTCGCTCTGTCCCGCGTTCCCGACGACAGCAGCCGCAGAGGAAAAGAGCACGAACACGTCCAGATCGTCCGCCTGCAGCGCTTCCTGCAGGTACAGAGTGCCGAACAGCTTGGCGGCCAATATTTCTTCCACTTCCTGCTTGCGCTTGTTGCGAACGAGCGCATCGCGGAGCAAGCCGGCCGCGTGCAAGACGCCATCGATGCGTCCAAAGCGCCGTTTGGCCTCCTGTACCAACCGCTGAACATCTTCGCGCCGCGAAACGTCCGCTTGTAAGTACAGCACGTCAGCACCGCATGATTGCAGCTGACGAATGCGCTCCGCCTGCTCCGCATTGAGCGCTGATCGTCCCGTGAGGACGAGCTTGATGCGAGCCTGCTCGACCAGGTGTTGTGCGAAGAGCAACCCGAGGCCACCCGCTCCGCCGGTGATCAGGTACACGCCGCCCTCCTTGAGCCAGTCCGCCTGAGCGGGCACCGCGTCCGCTTCGCAAAGCTGCAAGCGTTTCACCACGCGAAC
Organism: Tumebacillus lipolyticus; assembly: GCF_042682745.1. Classification (NCBI taxonomy): domain Bacteria; kingdom Bacillati; phylum Bacillota; class Bacilli; order Caryophanales; family Alicyclobacillaceae; genus Tumebacillus; species Tumebacillus lipolyticus. Next base: position 722,035 of record NZ_JBHUIO010000002.1, read on the forward strand.
GCCCTGATCAAACCGTAACTCGGCAGTCTGCTCATCGCGATCAGCCCACGCCCAGAGCGCGATGTCTGCCAAGCGCTCCGCCCTTTTTTCCTCCGCCGCAAGCTCCAGCGTCTTGATCAGCAGATTGGGCTGTTCCTGCTGCAGCGTCTTGAGGAAGCTGGCGACTGCCGCCTCATGCGGCAGACCGAGCGAGCAGGCGTAGAGGAATCGAACTTCGGTTGTTAAAAGGTGATCGATCAGCGCTTGTGACAGGAACAGGCAGGAATAGATGCCATAATCCAACTTGTCGTGAAGTTCAGCAGGCTCTGCGCTCACAAGCATGCCCGGTGACCAGTTGTGCAAAATTCGATCCGGCAGCAGATCGAATCGCTTCAGGTGTTCGAACAGCTGATGATAATCTTCCGCCGCCTGTGGGCAGATCTCGTAGGTGTGCCGATCGACCACCTGAAAGGAGTTGCCCGGTCGAACCAACACGACAGGAACGCCCGACAGATCGGGTCGCTTCAACAGCTCGTCTCGCAGCTCTATCCCCCTGTCGAACAGGAGCAGCGGACCGCTCGTCGTCTGAGGCAATGCGGGCAGCTCTGCTGCAAGCGCTTCCCATGCTGTATGCAAGTAGATCGATTGGTGCGAATCCGCTTGCGATCGGTGGAACGCCTTCAGCGAAAAGTCGCGGACGTTCACCGCCACCGCTCCCGTTTCATCGCACAGGCTGATCGCAAACTTTTTCAGCTGGCCTGTCGCCTCGATCTGACGAACATGCGCATACATCACAGGCGAGAGCGGACGCAGAAACACAAGCTCTTCCAGCGCGACGGGGAGATAAAACAGCCCCGACTGCGCCTCGCTTTTGTCCATCAGCGCGACGACCGTCTGAAATGCTCCGTCGAGCAGAGCGGGGTGTAAACGACATTCATCCATACCGGCCGCTGCTGTCGGCAGTTCAAGGCGTGCCAACACTTCTGTCCCGTTGCGGAAGATCTCCTGAACCGCCTGCAGACTTGCGCCATATTGAAAGCCGAGCGAAGCGAACTCCTGATAGAAGGATTTCCCGCTCTGCACTTCCGGGCAGCGAGAGCGAATCTCTGCGATCTGCAGCGGCGCGATCTGTTGCAGCGATGCGCGATCCGCCCAGACCAACGCGCCGCGGGCGTGCAGATCATCCCCTTCGTCAGCGGTCGATCTGATCTCATACTCGACCTCATCCCCTTGTGGGTAGAGGCTGACCTGCAAGTTTTTCGTCGCTTCGGTCAGACGAACAGGCGCTGCCCAGACGATCTTGTTCAGCTTGCAAACACCTTGGCGATTCGGTTGCGCGAGTTCGCCTGCCGCACGTGCCATCTCCAGATAGGCAGCTCCTGGCATCACCATCTGGCCATCGACCACATGGTCGCGCACATACGCATCGTCTTGGCTGAGCTCCTTTTGAAAACTCTGCTCGTCCAACGTGGACACGTTCGCATCGATCATCGGATGCAACGCGTTCAGACGCCGACTCCCCGCGCCGCTCGCCGCCTGTTCCTCTGCGATCGGAATCCAATACCGCTCTTTGCTGAACGGATAGGTCGGCAGCACGACGCGGCGCACAGCAGGGCGCCCCTCCAGGGCTGACCCATCCAGATTCCCTCCGTTCGCCCACCAGCGCGCCAACTCGGCCCAATCCTTTTGCTGCCAAAGGGTGGCAACATCCAGCTCGGTCGTGCGGGCTCCCTCGCGAACGTTTCCGCGATAGAGAGGACATTCGGCCGTCTCTCCCGTCCGGTACGCACGAAGCGCGTCCAACAGTTGCTCTTTGCTCGTGACGACAGCAGCAAAGCGCTCTTCCATCGCCTCGCGCGCAACTTGCAGCGTATAGGCGACATCTGCCAGTTCGATCTGTGGGTCGCGAGCGATGTGCAACGCCAGCTTCCAAGCGTACTCTTTCAGCCGTTGCTCATCTTTGGCAGATAGCAGGATCAGATGCGACTCCTGCTCACGAAACGGCCGATCCTCGACCGCAGCTGGCATGTACTCTTCTACGATCAGGTGTGCATTCGCCCCGCCCGCGCCGAATGACGAGATTCCGGCACGCCGAGGAAGCTCCTGCTCCACACCGTTGCTCACAACAGTCTGCCGCACCCAATCGCTCGATGTTCGCTGGACGAAAAAGGGGGACTTTTCAAACTCCACATTCGGATTGAGCCGCTCCGCATGCAGCGAAGGGGCCAATCGTCCGTGCTTCATCTGCAAAATCACTTTCGTCAGACCGGCGATGCCTGCTGCCGACTCCAGATGGCCGATGTTCGACTTGGCCGAGCCGACCGCGCAAAATTGCAGATCGTCCGTATGTTCTCGAAACGCCTTGGTCAGCCCGTTCACCTCGATCGGATCGCCGAGCGAGGTGCCCGTCCCATGCGCTTCCAGGTAGGTGATCGTCCGCGCGTCAACGTTTGCCTGCCGCAGCGATTCGGTGATCAGGTCAGCCTGCGCTTTGGGTGAAGGAACGGTGTAGCCGTTCGTGTTCCCGCCATGGTTGAGCGCGCTGCCTTTGATCACGCCATAGATGTTGTCGCCGTCTGCCACCGCTTGGCGCAGCGGTTTGAGCAGCACAGCCCCCACCCCTTCGCCCGGCACAAAGCCGTCACCGTCAGCGCCAAAGCTGTGGCACTTTCCGGTGGGCGAGAGCATGCGCATGTGGCAGAGCGCCACATAGCGAGACGGGTGCAGATAGAGGTTCACACCGCCGGCGATCGCCGTCTGACACTCTCCTCTTCGCAAGCTCTCACAGGCGAGATGAATCGCCGTCAGCGAGGAGGAGCAAGCAGTGTCGATCGGCATGCTCGGCCCGTGCAGATTGAAAGCGTAGGAGACGCGATTGGCGATCGACCACGGGAAGGAGTTCGGAAATACGACATTTCCTTTCCGCCACTCCTCCGGCCCGAACAGCAGGTAGGTGTTGGTCGTCACGCCGACGAAAACGCCCACGTTCGCACGACCATCCTGCTGCAGTCGCTTTCGCGTGTAGCCAGCATCTTCCATCGCCGACCAAGCGACCTCTAAGAAGAGGCGTTCCTGCGGGTCCATCGTCTCCGCTTCCTTGGGCGAGATGTTGAAGAACAGCGGGTCGAATTTGTCCGCATCTTCCAGAAAGCCGCCCCACTTGCTGTACATCTTGCCGAACTTCGACTGCTCCGGGTCGGGATCATAATAGCGCGACACATCCCAACGGCTCGCCGGCACTTCTGTGATGCAATCTTTCCCCTGCTGCAAATTTTGCCAAAACTCGTGCAGGTCGCTCGCCATCGGATAGCGTCCGCTGATCCCGATGATCGCGATCTCTTCCTGTTCGATCTTGCCCGCGCCGAAGGAAGCAAACGGCTCCAGCTGCTCTTCCAGCGGTCGCAGTTCGCCCCATTCAACGTCTGACCAGAGCGACCGTTCCACTTTTGCTTCAGACGCTTGTTTGCGGCCGAGCCCCAACCCTTTGATCAGCTCCTGCTCATGCTGCTTCAGCATGGTCTCGGTCAGCTCGTTCAAAGTCTGCGACTCGAACAACAGCGTTTTGGAGAGCGGGCCGAAGCGCGCTTCCGCCTTCACGTTGAACTGATGGATCATGATCGAGTTGATCCCGTAGTCCTGGAAAGAGGCGTCCTGATCGAGCTTGTCCGGCTGTATTTTTAAGATCTCTGCAAACAGCTCGCGCAGGAACTGCTCGGTTCGCTCTTTCACCAGCTCGCTGTCCACTCGACTTGGCGCTTCCGCCTTCGACGCGACTGACGGCCGATCGGCGGGCAGAAGCCACCGCTCAATCTTGTCGCTCTGCCCGTAGCTGACGATCAGGTGAGGACTTGCTGTCTGCAGGGCGGATTCCCAAGCTTGCAACCCAGCAGCGGTGGGCAATGGATGCAACCCGGTCCGCTCCTCGCGCAGAGCTCGTTCCTCTTCGTCGATCTGCATGCCACCCGCTTCCCAGAGCGGCCAACCGATCGCGACCGTCTTGCCAGCGCGCGGCTGTCCTTGACGCCAGGCTGCAAATCGATCGAGAAAGCTGTTCGCGTAGGCGTAATCGCACTGTCCGACATTCCCCGTAGTGCCGGCGATCGAAGAGAACAGGGCAAAAAAGTCGAGCTGCTCGTCAGCGGTGGCTAGGTCGAGCTGGATCGCGCCATGCACTTTCGGCAAGAGCACCGCTTTCAGATCCGCCTCTGTCTTCTGCAAGAAAAAGCGATCCTTGAGGACGCCTGCGCTGTGAATCACGCCATGCAGTGCGGCAAACCGCTCGTGCGCGGCTGCGACCAGCGCCTCCACATCCTCTTTTTTGGCCACATCTGCTGGCAGATAGATCGCCTCAGCACCGGCAGCTTCCAGCGCCTGCAGCGCGTTTTGACGCTCCTCATCCAGCGGGGAACGGCCTGTCAGCACCAGCTTCGCTTGGTAGCGCTCCGCCAGATAGTTGGCGAAGAGCAGACCGAGACCGCCGAGACCGCCAGTGATCAGGTATACGCCCTGTTTCCGCAACGGAAGTTCGGTATGCACCGGCGCGACGTCGCTCAGGATTTGCAGCCGTCGCACATACTGCTGACCTGCCACTTCGCACACTTCGAATTCCTCGTCCCGCCATGTGGTCAGCTCGCGCATCACCGAGTCTGCCTCAGCAGCAACAGCCTCGCCGCGAAGTTCGAGCGTTTTCAGCTGCAAAAAGCCAGTTTCCTGCGCAATCGTCTTGGAAAAGGCGCTGATCGCCGCTTCCACCGGCTGCTCGTCCGCTGCTGCGCTCTGGTACACATGCAAGATGCGGATCGACTCGCGCGCTTTCAGCCTGCAGAGCGCTTGGCAAAGGTGGAACAGCGCATAAATGCTGCGCGTCAGCTTCTCCTCAACCACATCGTTCGTCAGGGAACGGCCAGGCCGGGACCAGCGAAACACGATGCGGTTTGGCTGAACGCCTGCCGCCTGCAGCTCGGCGAACAGCTTTTGATAGTCATCAGCCCGCTCGGGGCGCAGCTCATATACACCGCCGCTTCGCTTGCGAAACCGGCTGCCAGGCTTGATCAGAAGGACTTCCTCCTGCTGCTGCAAACGATCGCGCAGCGTTTCCTCCACGTCGAAGAGGAGCAGGGGGCCGGAAGTGACGACGCTCGTCTCACGATCGTCTGCGTCTCGCTTCTCCCATACCGTTTTGGCATACACATGTCTGATGTCGACAGGTTGGGGGTCCAAGATCTGCTGGTTTCCAACCCCCTCCAGAATGTTTGTCCTGCTCAGGTCTTTCATCGAACTCCCCCCGCCAATCTCTTGACATCTATTTCAATCGCAACTCTCCTCAGCTGAGGACAGCTCTTTGTTTACATCCTTGCATGCTCGCCACCGTGTGGCCCGCTTCATCGAGCAGTTGGAGGTGAGCAGATGCGCCTGTGCCGATCACGCGCACATAACAGGAAGCTCCTGCCGCACCCAGCAGATCGAACCGCTCGACTTCCTGCGGCAACAGAATGTTCCCCAAAGCAGTCTCCTGCTCAGGCAGCCCCCAGGCTGCTTGGAGCGCGCCGTCGGCCAGCAGCGCATGAAGTCCGTAGGCAGCAGCATCAGCTCGATGTGCGCTCGGTATCTCCAAACGCGCTACCGAATATCCATCACCTGCAAACCATTCTTGAATCGTGTGAAACTGTGCTGGCACGCGCTGCTCGTCACCAAACCAACGGCGGTACCACTCCGCTCCGGAGAGGCGCACCGTAGCTCGCCGGATCAGATCCTGCACATCCACTCGCGCCATCTCGCCGGGTGTCTCCCCCGCTGCTGTCAACAGGATCGTTCCTTGACAGTGGATGGTGCGCGGCTCCCCTTCCGACTCTGTGCTGACCTCAAACCTCATCATCGTATCTGCCGGATAGAGCTGAATCTGAAGCTCGCAGGGGAGCTTGAGCGGCGACATCGGTCGCGACCAGACGACCTGTTCCAACCTGTGCACGGCGCGTTCGCCCGCCAGCTCTCCAGCCGCCCGCGCGACCTCCAGGAACATCGCACCTGGAAGCATCGGCGCAAAGAGGAGATGCTTGGCCAGATAGTATTCGTCGCCAACGAGGCGGGTGCTGTACTTCAGAGCGCGCACCGTCGAGGTGTTCCGCTCGATCAGCGGATGCAGTCGCTGAACCGCCCCGCCGCGAAGGGTGAGATCGCCAGAAGCCGCACTTTGCACAGCCCAATAGCGCTCTTTGGCGAACGGATAGGTGGGCAGCGTCATCCGAGGTGCTTTCGCTCCTTCGTGGAGCAGCTCCCAATCGATGCTGATGCCGCTCACCCAAAATTGAGCGATCTTTCCCATCTGGCGATCCTGCATGATCATCCGTAAAAACTCTCGACCGGCACGCCCTTCGATCATGCGCTCAAACTTCTCTTTGTTTGAGCGCACATTGCCTTGATAAACTCGCTCTAACTCTCGTTCCCCTTGCAGGAATCGCCCCATCAGGTCGATCAGCTCGGGGATTTCCGAGACGACGAACGCCACTCGCTCGCTCATCTCCTCACGCCCTGTTTGCAGCGTGTAGGCGAGTGCGCTGATCGCTCGCTGCTCCTCCCTCTGCTGCTCAAGGTGAGAGATCATTTTCCGCACATACTCGTTCAGCCGCTCGGCGTTCTTCGCCGAGAGGATGATCACCTGCTCGCTCCGTGACGCCCGTTCGTTCACAGGCGCCTGCACAAACTCTTCGAGCAGGATGTGCGCGTTCGCTCCGCCCGCGCCAAAAGAGCTGACTCCAGCTCGACGCGGGTGCGACACCTCCACGCCGTCCTGCACGAGCACCGGCGCTTTCCACTCCTGCAACTCCCGCTGAACATAAAAGGGCGAATTGACAAATGAGATATGCGGGTTTAGCTGCTCGCTGTGCAGCGACGGCACCAGTTGGCGATGTTTCATCTGCAGGATCACTTTGGCGATGCCCGCAACGCCCGCTGCCGACTCCAGATGTCCGATGTTCGATTTGGCAGATCCGATGGCGCAAAACTGCCGATCCGGCGTATGCTCCGCAAATGCTTTCATCAGACCGGTGATCTCGATCGGATCGCCGAGCGAAGTGCCTGTGCCATGCGCTTCGATGTAGCTGATCGTCCGCGGGTCGAGGTTGGCTCTTTTGATCGCTTTTGCAATGACGCCCGTCTGTGCAACTGGGTTGGGCACCGTGTACCCGTTCGTCTTCCCACCGTGGTTGACCGCAGTTCCCTTGATCACCGCATGGATGTGATCGCCATCTGCTAACGCTTTTTTCAGCGGTTTCAACAGGACTGCGCCGACGCCCTCACCTGGCACATATCCATCGCCACCCTCGCCGAAGCTGCGGCATCGCCCGTCGCTCGACATAAATTGGCTTGAGCTGAGCAGGATGTATTTGTTCGGATGAATCGTCACGTTCACCCCGCCTGCCACCGCCATCTCGCTCTCGCCGCGATGCAGGCTCTCACAAGCCAGATGGATCGCGGTCAGCGAAGAGGAGCACATCGTGTCAAGCGCGATGCTCGGCCCGTGCCAATTGAAGAAATAGGAGACGCGGTTGGCGATCGAGGCGAAGGACGAACTGAGCGCTGTCACGTTGCCCCTTTGCGACTCCTCCGCACCGAACAGCTGGTAGTGACCGTACATGACGCCCACATAAACGCCAATGTCCGCATGGGACAATCGCTCTTTCGTATATCCGGCGTTCTCAAGCGTCTCCCAGACCGTCTCTAAAAACAGCCGCTCCTGCGGATCGAGCAACTCCGCTTCGCTCGGCGCGATGTTGAAAAACAGCGGGTCGAACTTGTCCACATCGTCGAGGAAGCCGCCCCACTTGCTGTTCGTCTTCCCCGCCTGCTCCTTGTCGGGATCGTAAAAGTCACGGTAGTCCCAGCGATCTTCCGGAACTTCGGTGACACAATCTCTTCCCGACTTCAGATTGTCCCAAAACTCCTCGATGCTGTTCGCCTTCGGGAAGCGTCCGCTGATCCCGATGATCGCAATCTCGTCCGGCTGCGTAGCTGCAGACGGCGAGCTTACAGCCGGAGCGGTGAGGAAACGCGATCTCGCCACCTCGTCGCGTCGCACAGGTGCTGGGATTTCCGGCACAGCGGGCAGCGAGCGCTCGACAGCAGGTGCTACCGTCGGCAGATCGAGGATTTCGACCAGTCGTGCGGCGTGTTGATCGAGAAAATAGTCGGTCAACGCGTCTGCTGTCTGATATTCGAAAAACAGCGTTTTGGACAGCTCGCCGAACTGAAGTTCCAGCGCCTGTGTGAGCTCTACGATCATCACCGAGTCGATCCCGTAGTTCTCCAGCGGCTCCAGCATCTCGATCTCAGACGCCCGAAGTTTCAGCCCGTTGGACAGCACTTCCTTGATCAGCTCGGTAGTCCCCTCGCGCAACAAAGATCGATCGACGCGACTCACGCTTGGGGTGCGATCCGCTTCGGCAGCCGACTCGCTCGCTTGTCGCTGATCGAGCAGCCCGCTCTCCTTCAGATAGCGCCGTACCTTGGCGCGATCTCCCTGCAGCACCATCGATTGGCTCTGGCTTCCCGCGAGCAGTCGTTCAAACACCCGCAGTCCACATGCCGTTTCCAGCGGTTCCACCCCGAAGCTCTGCCGGAGGGATTCGATGCGCGCTTCCGGCAATCTCATGCCGCCCGCTTGCCAATACGGCCAATTCAGGGAGAGCGAGCGCCCCGGTCGATCGCTCGCAGCGCGCAGCTTCACATATTCGTCCATAAAGCGGTTGCCCGTCGCATAATCGCTCTGTCCGACATTGCCGAGCACGGCGGCAAGCGAGGAGAACAGGACGAAAAAGTCGAGCGGCTCCCGCTTCGTCGCCTCATCCAGATAGATCGTGCCGTACAGTTTAGGCGCGACCACCGCATCAAAATCTTGCTTCTGCTTGCGAAGCAGGAGCGAGTCGCGAAGCACGCCTGCGCTGTGAATCACGCCGTGCAGCACGCCGAATTTCGCTTTGACCTGCTCGATCAAACGATCCACATCGCGCTTTTGGCTCACATCCGCTTGCACATAGTGCACATCAGCTCCGAGATCGGACAATCTCCGCAGCTGTTGCTCCTGCTCTGCCCCCCGCTCGGAGCGCCCGCTCAGCACGAGGCGCGCTCGATGCTGGGAAGCTAGATAGTCGGCGAAGATCAGTCCCAGACCGCCCAATCCGCCTGTGATCAAATAGACGCCGCGCTCTTTCAGCGGGAGGTTGTCCACCTCGGCAGTCAGAATTTCCTCCTCCAGCCGATGAACCAACCGCTCACCGCTCTGATAGCGGACCTCCGGTTCGCTTCCGCCCATGCACAGCTCCTGCCAGAGCGCGTCGATCGCCTCGTGTTCCGCGATCGAATCGGCGATCCCCACCGTCTTGCAGAGGAAGCGCGGTTGCTCTTGATGCCACGTTTTGGCAAAGCTGCCGACTGCCGTATCGATCGCTTCGACTGTCTGCTCGGTCGTGCCGAGCGGATAGACGAACAGCAGCGGTAGCGGGTGCCGATCGGGATGTTGTTGCAACGCTTGGCTCAGGAGGAACAGCGAGTCGATCCCCGCCTCGATCTCCCGGGAGAACGAGACTTGCTCATCCGATCCAACTCCCCGACGAAAGCGATGCACGATCGCACATGGCGGTTGATGATCATCTGTCACGCTCTGCAAGAGCTGTCGATAGTCCTGTTCGCACGTCAGATCGATCACATAACGATCTGCTGCCAACCGAGCAAACGAGTTGCCAGGTACCACAGTGACGACCGTTCTGCCGCACGTTGCCGCCCAGCTCGCACTCGCCCTGTCATCCTGATCGAACAACAGCAACGGCCCTTCGGACAGCTCGACCGTCCGTTTTGGTTCGGTCGACAGCCTTTCAGGTTTCCAGATCGAACGATAGCAAGCGATCAGCTCCTGCTCTGCGGTGGCAGCCGCTTGCAGCGCACCTTCTTGCAGAACAGGTTGGGACTGTTTTCCGCCGCGAAGCGAAAGCCCTCTCATCGCCAGCAGCAGGCGGCCCGACGGGTCGAGCAGTCGAAGATCGAACGTTCGCACGGGCGCTCCTTGCTCCGTCTGCTGATCTGCCGGGCAGACCAGCGCATAGCAGACGCTCGTCAGCGGATGAAAGAGCTCGATCTCCTGCAAAGCGAACGGAAGGTAGTCATAGGGGCCGGTCAACAGGCTGATCGTCTGGAGCATGCCGTCGAGCAATATCGGATGCAGCCCATACTCGTCAAAGCTGTGCTGCAGTTCTGCCGGCACTTCCAATCGAGCGAGCGCCTCGTTCTCTCCACCCCACAGCTGCTGGACAGGTCGCATGCTTCGGCCGTACTGCAACCCTTTCCCCGCTAAGCCTTGGTAAAATTGCTCGACGCTGATCGTGGAGCGATTGCGCATTTGCACATCGGCCAGATTCACGCGATCAGCCTGCGCAGGCTGATCGCTCAGCTCCGCGTAGACCAGCGTGCCTTGCGCGTGGATCGTCACGGCGCTTTCGCTCTGCCGTGTCGTCACCTCGTAAGCCACCCCTCCCGCTTGCGGATAGAGGGAGATGTGCATCTCACGAGCGTCCTCCCGCAAGGTCAGCGGGTGCAGCCAGACGTTCCCTGTCAGCTTGATCACGCTGTGGTTGCGCCTTGCAAACTCACCTGCTGCCCGCGCCAGCTCCAAATAGACAACGCCCGGTAGAACAGGATTTCCCTGCAACAGATGATCGCGCAGATAGAAGTCGTCCGCGTGAAAGCGCTTCTGAAAGCATTGCTCTTCCAGCGTCGACTCGTTCGTATCGATCAGCGGGTGCAAAGCGATCGTTTGAACTCGCTCCGCTCTGCCTGTCGCACGAGGTTCCACCCAATATCGCTCCTCAGCAAACGGATACCCTGGCAGCGAGAGGCGCGGCAGGATCGGCCGCTCCTGCAACAAGCTCCAGTCGATCTCCAGACCGTCCACCCACAATTGAGCGATCGTGCTGAGCTTCCGATTTTGCACCAGCCGGCGAAAGTATTCGCTGCCTTCCTCATCCTGAACCACCAAAGCGGAGTTGCTTCGGTTGCCTTTCAGATTGCCGCGGAATACCTCATGACAGTTGTCCGGCTCGCGGCTGAACTGCTCCAGCAGTCTGATCGCTTGCTCCAGATCGGAAGCGACAAACGCGATGCGCGCTTCCATCTCCTCTCGACCAACCTGCAGCGTCTGCGCGAGGGCAGCCAACGACAGCTCGTTGTTTTGGGCTAAGAAGCGGGCGAGGGCTGCTGCTGACTCCCGAAGCCGCTCCTCCCGCTTGGCGGACAGCACCAGCAGGTGCGGGCCTCGTTCCGCTTCCACTTCCACCTGCCGCTCTTGCAGATACTCCTCCACGATCAGGTGCGCGTTCGATCCGCCCGCCCCGAATGACGAGATGCCCGCCCTTCTCGGCACTTCGACCTCTCGTCCGCTCTCCGCTCGCTTCAGCCGCTTCCATTCGCTCAGCTCTCGTTGCACGTAAAAGGGCGTTTCCGCAAACGGAATGTGCGGGTTTTCCGGCTCCGCATGCAGCGAGGGCACCAGCTGACCATGCTTCATCTGCAACAGCACTTTGGTCAACCCAGCGATCCCCGCCGCCGATTCCAGATGCCCGATGTTCGACTTCACCGAGCCGATCGCGCAGTATTGCCGCTCCTGCTCTTCACCGAACGCCTTCTGCAGCCCGGTGATCTCGATCGGATCGCCGAGCGAGGTTCCCGTTCCGTGCGCTTCGATGTAGCTGATCGTCTGCGGGTCGAGGTTCGCCCGCTTCAGCACCTCGGCGATCAGCTCCCCTTGCGCATTCGGGTTGGGCACCGTGTACCCGTTGGTCTTGCCACCGTGGTTGACCGCCGTCGCCTTGATCACCGCGTAAATGCGATCGCCATCCGCTTTCGCTTGCGCCAGCGGCTTGAGCAGCACCGCGCCGACGCCTTCGCCTGGCACATAGCCATCGCCGCCCTCGCCAAACGCCCGACAGCGCCCGTCGGACGAGGCGAACTTGCCTTGGGCCAGCTGCAAATATTTGTTCGGGTGGATCGTCAGGTTGACACCGCCTGCCACCGCCAGCTTGCTCTCCCCTTTGCGCAAGGAGTCGCAGGCCAGATGAATGGCGGTCAGCGAGGAAGAGCACATCGTATCCAGCGCCAAGCTCGGCCCGTTCAGATTGAACGTATAGGACACCCGGTTGGCGATCGAGGCATAGGAGGAGTTCGGCACGATCACCTGCCCATCCGATTCGCCCTGATAGAGCTGATACTGCCCCCACATCACCCCGACGAAGACGCCGACGTTCAGCTCTTTCAATCGCGGTCTGGTGTAGTTCGCATCCTCAAACAGGTGCCACACCGTCTGCAGGAAAAGGCGCTCCTGCGGGTCTAACAATTCGGCTTCCCGCGGTGAGATGTTGAAGAAGAGCGGGTCAAACTTATCGACATCGTCGAGGAACCCGCCCCACTTGCTGTAGGTCTTGCCCTTTCGCCCTTTGTCCGGGTCAAAATAGTCGCGGTGATCCCATCGCTCAGCCGGAACTTCGGTGATGCAGTCTCGCCCGCTGCGCAGATTTTCCCAAAACTGATCGAGCGTTCGCGCTTGCGGATAGCGTCCGCTCAACCCGATGATCGCGATCTCGTCAGTTGCCAGCGCAACCGCGCTCTGTTCTCCTTCCACAAGACGCGTTGCCCTTGACAAGTTTCTAGGAGCCAAGTTTCTGGTAGACGAGTTCCGCAACTGCGGAGTCGATTTGCGATCGAGCGCAGCGGATGGCAAACGCTTCTGCACTCCCAGCTCGCGCAACAGTTGCTCGCCATGATGCTTTTGCAAATAGCCGGCCAGTTCAGAAATGGTCTGGTACTCAAAAAAGAGCGTCTTCGAGAGCGTGCCGAACTGTTTCTCCAGCTCTCGGGTCAGCGTCATGATCATTACCGAGTCGAGACCGTAATTCTCCAGCGGTTCCTGCGACTGCAAGCGAGCAGCAGTCAATTCGAGCTCACCGGCAAAAAGCTCTTTTAAGAAAGCTTCTGTCAGCGCACGCAGTTCCTGCTCATGAACTGGGCTCAGCTCCGCATGCTCTGCCTCGCGGGTCACAGGTGTCGGCGACTTCCATTCGAACGCTTGGCGGATGGAACTGGCATCCCCTGCGGTGACCACCAGCTGAGAGCAGCTCCCCGCCAATCCAGCTGCGAAAGCGCTCCACCCGTTCTCCGTCTGCAGCGGCACGAGACCGAGCGTTGCCCGCAAGCTCTGCTCTACGCTCGGCGAGACTTGCATGCCACCCGCTTGCCACAACGGCCAATTGAACGACAGTGTCCGACCTGGCGATCTCCGATTCGCTCGCACTTCGGCATAGCGATCCATAAAGCAGTTCGCATACGCGTAGTCGCTCTGCCCGATGTTGCCGATCGCCGAAGCGAGCGAAGAGAAGAGCACAAAAAAGTCGAGCGGCTCCGACTGTGTCGCCAGATCTAAGTTCACCGTGCCGAACACTTTTGGCGCTATCACCTGCGCCCAGTCCTCGGCCGTCTTGTTCAGCAACAGGGAATCTCTGATCACACCTGCGCTATGGATCACGCCGTGAACCTCACCAAAGCGAGCTTTCGCCTCGCCAACCCATCTGTCAACATCTTCACGGGAAGTCACATCCCCGCGCAGATACAGCACGTCAGCGCCGAGCGCTTCCAGCATCTTCAACCTTTTGGCGATCTGGTCATCAGCTGCTGAGCGCCCGGTCAGCACCAGCTTGGCCTGACATTGACGTGCCAGCAGCTCGGCAAACAGCAGCCCTAGGCCTCCTGCGCCTCCGCTGATCAGGTACACGCCTCGCTCCCGCAACAGGGTTCCTGATGCTGCTGTCGGCAGAGGTGCCGCCTCTTGCAGACGCTTGCAGAACCTCTGACCGCCTTCATAGCGAATCTCGACATCTCCGTCGGGCGACGCGTTCGCTTCCGCCAGCAGATGATCGATCCAATCGGCTGTGGTCAGGTCGAGCTCGACCGCCTTGCACACCAGCTGCGGGTGTTCCAGTCGCAGCGTCCGCGCAAATCCGCTCACAGCCGACTGCAAAGCGAAAGCGGTGTTCGATCGGGCTGCTGTCGGATGGGCGAAGAGCAGTTGAACTTCCTTGTCCAGCTTCTGTTCCAAGCAGGCACGGCTGAGGTGAAACAGCGCCAGTATCCCCTGCTCCATCTGGCTTTGCAGGTCGTCTGCGCTCAGTTGCGACCAGAGATGAAGCACAAGGTCTGGCTTCACCTCTTTGAACAGCGTTCGATACGCCTCAGCAGAGGCAGGGTCGATCACGTACTGGTGATCGCTCCGCTGTTCAAAGCTCTTCCCCTGTTGCACCAGCACGACCTGCACGTCCCGTCCGAGCCGCTCTCGTACAGACAGGCGGATCTCCTCGCTGTGAGCAAACAGCAAGAGGGTCTGAGCGCTTTCGCTCGGTTTCACCTCGCGGCGGATCGGCTCTGCAGCCACCCATTCGCTCTGGAAGTAGAGGAGCTGATCCTCGTCTTGGTCTGCGCGTTGGCCTTGCTGATCAAGGCGCGCCGCTGCAAACAGCTTCCAGCCTTCCTCAGGTGTGATCTGCTGTTTTTGAATTTGCTCGAAGATATCTTGGTAACTCCGCTTCTCGCTCCTCATGCGTTCCCCACCAACCTTTGCAGATCGTCGATCTCGATGTCTCCGCTTTGTAGTTTGTAAAAAAGGTCGATGATCTCTTGTCGTCGCGGCCCTTCCTGTTTCATCACCCTCTGCGTAAAGTCATTGATTCGCACCAACTGGTTCCCCTGTTCGTCTGCCAGCACGATCGTAAATTTTTGAACGCGATCCTCAAGCGCTGACGTGCGAACCGCATAGGCAAAACAGCGCTGCGGAAGCGGTCGGTACACGATGAGCTCGCCGATCGAATAGGGCACGACCGACTCGCGAGAATCGAGCAGTCCGATGACCGTCTGCAACGCGCCATCGAGCAGAGACGGGTGCAGCAGATAGTGATCCGCTTCTTGTGCTGCCGAGTCTGGCAAGCAAATTTCGGCGAGCGCCGACTTTCCATCGCCGCTCCACTCGCGGATGCTCCGAAAGCTCGGGCCGTACGCGTAGCCCATCTGCTCAAACTCCTGATAGCATTGCGCAGCTCCTTTTAACCCAGACAAGCTCTCGCGGATGGCGCTCAGCTGCAGCTGCTCCGGAATTCGCGAATCGTCCGCCTCAAACTTGAGCGCACCTTGTGCGTGCAGCGTCACCTCGCCACCCTCGTGCTCCGAGTACACTTCGTAGCCGATCTGCTCACCGTCCTGATACAGGCAGATGTGCACCTCTCGCTCCTCAGTCGACGTGTCGATCGGATGCGCCCAGACCGCCTGCTCGATCTGACGAACTGGCCGTTCAGCCGCCAGTTCGCCAGCTGCTCGCGCCATTTCCAGATAGGCTGCAGCAGGCAAGATCTGCGCCCCGTCGATTCGGTGATCCTGCAGATAGAACTCAGCTCCGGTCAATCTGGTGCTGAACTTCTGCATTTGCAGCGTCGATGTGTTTCGCTCGACCAGCGGATGCAGACGCGCTGCCAAAAGAGGACGATCCGCTCCTGCAGCGCTTGCTGAAGCACTCGAATTGGGCACCCAATAGCGCTCTTTCGCAAACGGATAGATCGGCAGCGAGAGACGCTTGGGTCGATCGGTCGCTGCTGTGTACAACAGGCTCCAATCCAAGTTGATGCCGGCGACATAGAGCGTTGCCAGATGTTCGAATCGACCTTCCTGCAGGAGCATCCGCATATAGGCCTCGCCTGCTCGACCCTCGACCAACAGCTCCACCTGATGACGAAGGTCGGCGCCTCCACCGCGATACAGCTGTTCGATCCCCGCTTCACCTGCGAGGAAACGACCCAGCTTTTCGACAAGCTCCTCCACCGAGGAGACGATGAGCGCCAAGCGCTCTTCCATCGCTTCACGCCCGACCTGCAAGGTAAAGGCGATATCGCGCAAGGAAAAGTCGCGGCTCTGCACAGCCTGCAACACAGGTAGCCCTTCTGCCTGGCGGTCGACCCCAGCGCGAATCAGCTCATCCGCCAAAGTTGCCAGCGTGTGATGCTCCAAAAGCGTCCAAGCGGTCGCATCCACCTGAAACTCCTGACCGACAAGGTCGAGCAGGTCGTTCCAGATCAGGCGATCCATCCCGTACTCGGTCAGCAGGATCGAAGCGTCCAGATCCTCCACCTTCACCTGTAGCAACTTGGAGGCGATGCTAAGCAGCGACTGCTCCACCTGTCGAGTCTGCGCCACCCGGCTATTGGCGCGCGGGAGGAGCGGTCGATCCGCATCGCTGCCGAGGAACTTGAGCATCTGCTCCGCGTATGCTTTCAGGCGCTCTTCATTGCGGGCTGACAGCAGGATCAATTGCGCTTCTTCCCCAGAAGCTTTTGGATCAGAGAAACGCTCGCTCGCTTGAAATTCTTCCAAGATCACATGAGCGTTCGAGCCGCCCGCTCCAAACGAGGAGACGCCCGCCCGACGCGGGGCGATGGAGCGCACCCCATTTGCTTCGAGCACCGGTCGCTTCCATTCGGCAAGCTCCTGCTGCACATAAAAAGGAGATCGCTCGAAGTCGATGTGCGGGTTGAGCCGCTCCGCATGCAGGGATGGAACCAACCGCTCGTGCTTCATCTGCAACAGCACTTTGGTGATCCCAGCAATACCAGCAGCCGATTCCAGATGACCGATGTTCGATTTGACCGAACCGATCGCACAGAATTGCAAATCTTTCGTCCGCTCTCCGAACGCTCGCATCAACCCGGTGATCTCGATCGGGTCTCCGAGCGCCGTCCCCGTTCCATGCGCTTCGAGGTAGGAGATCGAGCGCGGATCGATCTGCGCTCTCTCCAGCGCCTTGGCGATCAATCGCCCTTGCGCTTGCGGGCTGGGCACCGTATACCCGTTGGTCTTGCCCCCATGATTGAGCGAGGTCGCTTTGATCACCCCATAGATCTGATCTCCGTCCTCGATCGCTCGATGCAGCGGTTTTAACAGCACCGCCCCGACTCCCTCGCCAGGCACATATCCATCCCCTCCCTCACCGAAGCTCCTGCACCGACCATCGGTGGAGGAAAACTTGCCTTGGGAGAGCAGGATGTATTTGTTCGGATGAATCGAGACGTTGACGCCGCCGGCGAGCGCCAGATCGCTCTCCCCTTTGCGAATCGAGTCACAGGCGAGATGGATGGCGGTCAGCGATGACGAACACATCGTGTCGACCGCCATGCTCGGCCCGTGCAAGTTCAGGCTGTAGGAAACGCGGTTGGCGATGGTGGCAGAAGAGGAGTTGAGGGCGATCACGTTCCCTTTTAACGATTCTTCCGCACCGTATAGTTGATAATGGCCGTACATGACCCCGACGAACACACCGACCGCGGTGTCTTGCAAGGCGGTCTTGGTGTAGCCAGCATCCTCGAACGCATGCCATGCCGTCTGCAAAAACAGCCGCTCCTGCGGATCCATCAGCGCCGCTTCTTTCGGGGAGATGTGAAAGAAGAGTGGGTCGAACTTATCGACATCGGAGATAAATCCGCCCCATTTGCTGTAGCACTTTCCTTTTCGATTTCGATCTGGATCAAAATAGATCGAATGATCCCATCGCTCGCTGGGAATCTCGGTGATCGAGTCCTTTCCCGCTTGCAGATTCGCCCAGAACTCCGCTAGATTTCGCGCTTCTGGGTATTGACCGCTCAGCCCGATGATCGCGATCTCCATCTGCTGCTCTCGTTCAGGAGTTGACGATCCTGATCGAGACTGCAACGGGCGACGCACATTTTTTCGCCGCTCGCGATGGAGCGATGTCGGAAGTTCCGCTACCGCCTGTTGCCCAGCTGGCGATGCAGCTTGGGGAACCGCTGCGGTGACAACATTCGCCCGGTTGAACAGCTTGTGCAAGACGTCCTGATGATGGTCGACAAAATAGTGGGATAGCGCTTCGATGTTCTCATACTCAAAAAATAGGGTCTTCGAAAGCGAGCCGAACTGCTGCTCCAACTCTCTTGTCAGCGACATGATCAACACCGAGTCGATCCCGTACGCTTCCAGCGGTTCCTTCGATGCGATCGAGTTCGCCGGGATCTTGGTCAGCTTGGAGAGCACGCTTTTCAGATGATCTTTCGTCGGCTCAAGCAGATCTGCTGCGGGGAGATCGGAGTTTCCTTCGTTCCGCTCTAGCGTCGCGACAGGTTCTGCACGCGGTGCGAACAGATTCCGAATCTGCTCGCCCGCTCCGTGCAAAATGGCCAGTTGGGCGTGCGGGCTCTGCAACGCCGATTCGAATGCAAGCAAACCCTGCTCTTGGCTCATCGGAGTCAAGCCCAACGTGCGGTGCAGGTGCTGCTCCGCCGCGGCATCAAGGCGCATCCCCCCGTCTTGCCACAAGGGCCAATTGAGCGAGAGGCTCTTGCCTGGGCGTCGAGCGTTTGCTCGCCCTGCGGCAAAATGGTCCATAAAACTATTGGCGAACGCATAATCGCTCTGCCCTACATTGCCTGCGACAGCAGTGACGGAAGAAAAGAGCACAAACCAGTCTAACGGCTCATCCTGCGTCACCTCGTCAAGATGGAAGGTGCCATACACTTTTGGCGAGAGGACAGCCTCCCACTCCGCCGCTGTCTTCTTCAGGAGAAACGAATCGCGGATCACTCCTGCCGAGTGGATCACACCATGCAGTTCACCAAATCGCTGTTTCGCCTTCGCGACCAGCTGTTCGACCTGTTTCCGCTCCGCGACATCAGCCTGCACATACAGCACCTCAGCGCCGAGCCGCTCCAAGTCTCGCACTCGCTCCTGCTGCTCTTTACCAAGCGGCGAGCGTCCGGCCAGCACCAGTCGCGCCCGCGCTTGTCGCGCGAGGTAGCTCGCGAACACATGCCCAAGCCCGCCGGCACCGCCTGTGATCAGGTAGACGCCTCGCTCTCGCCAAGCGAGCGCGGAGCGGTCTGCCCCCTGCACTTCCTTCAGGCGTCTAACAGAGCGGACGCCGCTCTCCACTCGCACCTGCACATCCGCGTCGATCGCTGTCAGCTCTGCGAGTGCCATCTCGGCGAGCGCGGACAGGGAGGTGTCGCGAACTGTGACCGCCTTGTAGAGAAAGAGCGGATTTTCCTGACGAATCGTCAGAGCAAAGCTGCCGATCGCGCCCTGTATCGCGTCCTGAAGATCGCACGCATCGACCGAAAGGGAGAGGAGGCGAACCGCATGCGTTCTTTTCTGTTCCATCAGTGCCTGGGTCAGATGAAAGAGCGACAGAGCCCCGTTTGTCAGCATCGACCGGATGTCCGTCCCGCTGTTCGACCAGTGAAACAGGATGTGCGTGACAGGCATTCCTTGCTGCGCAAGCGTTGCGATGAGCTCGCGGAAATCGGCGGGCCGTTCCGGATTCACCTCAAATCGATTGCGATCCAGTTGGCGAAATGCTGACCCCTTTTTTACCACATGCAGCTGCCCAGCAGCTGGAAGGTGCTTGCTGATCTCCGTGCTAAGCGCATCATCCAGCTCGAACAGCAAGATCGAATCTGGCGCTGGTGATCGGTGATCGAGGGCAACCCGCTCCCATTCGGGGTGAAAATACAGCAGATCCCGCTCTCCCTCCATGCGAAGCTCTTCGAGGATGCGAAGCCCTGCGGACGGTGTCAGCCGACCGCTTTGGATCTGCTGCAATGTGTTTCGAATATCCAAACGCACCTGATCTCTCATGATCCTCCCCCCAGCACCTGTTCGACTTCCTGAACACTCAGCTCGCCCCGGCTCAGCTTTTCTAACAGATCGAGCGTGCTGACCTGCCCGACTTTTGCTCGGCCAGCCTTTTGCAGATCGAATGCGCGCACCGACAATCCGGCCAGCACGACCGATTCGTAACCCGCTTCATCGGTCAGCAACACATCATACTTCAGGCCTGAGCTGCCCTGAGCCTTGACATATGCGTAGCCATGTTTAGGCAGCGGTCTGATCAGCCTGACCGCTTCCAGCGCAAACGGAAGATAGACCACCTGTTCCCGCTGGTGCACACGCTCAAGCAGACCGACCGTCGCTTGAAGCGCACCGTCAAGTAGTGCAGGGTGCAACTTGAAATCGGCAAAGTCGGACTGCAAGCCTTCTGGAAGCTTCAATCGCGCGATGCATTCCTGACTGCCAAGCGAAAGTTCCTGAATCGCTCTCATGCTCGGCCCGTAGTCCAAGCCGAGATTTTGCAGCGCCCGATAATACTCATCCGCTCCCAGCCGGACTGTGCATCTCTGTTCGATCGCTTCCAGATCCAAGCGCTGACCGGCAGTGTTCGAGATGCATCTGACCAGCCCTTGCGCATGCAAGGTCGACTCCTGCTCGCCTTCTGACCAAACCTCAAATTCGATCGTTTCGCTTCGCTCATCGCTCGGATACAGGCTGATGTGCACATCCTGCGCTTCTGCTGCCAGCACCGGCCTTGCCCAGACGATCTGTTCCAAGCACACCGCCTGATCAGCTCCAGACAGCTCAGCAGCCGCCCTGCCCATCTCCAAGTAAGCGACGCCAGGCAACATCGGCTGCCCCCCGATCTGATGGTCCTGCAAGAAAAACTCCCGGCCAGTGAAGCGGGTCGTAAATTTTTGCTCGCTGAAGCTTGACGAGTTGCAATCGAGCAGCGGATGCAGTCGATCTGCTGTTCTCACCCGCTCAATCTGCTCGACGATCTCTGCCTGATCGGGAAGCCAGTATCGCTCCTCAACAAACGGATAGGTGGGGAGCGGCAGACATCGATATCGAGCGTCAGCATACAGCGACTCCCCATCCGGTTCGCCACCTGCCAGATAGCGTTCGAGGAGTTCCTCGATCAGATCTGTGCGCTCTCCGCTCCGCTTCGCGCTCGGCAGCCGCTTCGAACGAGACACCTCGCCCAGCTGTTGATGAAGGTCTGCCCAATCTCGAACGAGGAACCCCGTCCGGACCGCATAATGCGTTCTCCTTCTCCACAGCGTATAGGCGATGTCTCCCAGCGCAGGCTGCTCTTGCTCCGCTTCCAGCCACGCGAGCAGATCGACGATTTTTCGGTACAGCGCATCCTCTGTCTTCGCTGACAACGCGATCAAGTGCCGATCGATATTCTGTTCGCCCGACACTACCCTTGTCGTGCTCCCCATCGTCAATCTCTCCCTTTTTCCTTCTTACTTTCTAGGCGCCTCTTCGATCACCATGTGGCAATTGGTGCCGCTAAATCCGAACGAGCTGACAGCCGCTCGGCGCACATCGCCAACAGGCAGCCAATCTCGCAATTCTGTGTTCACATAAAACGGACTGTTCGCAAAGTTGATATACTCATTCGCCCGGCGATAGTGCAAGGAAGGTGCCAGCTTGCCATGTTTCAAGCTGAGGATCGTTTTGATCACACCCGCTACGCCAGCAGCTGCTGAAGTGTGTCCGATGTTCGTCTTGACCGAGCCGATCGCACAGAACTGCTTGCGGTCTGTATACGCTCGGAACGATTCGCTCAACGCTTCGATCTCGATCGGATCGCCAAGCTTCGTGCCCGTTCCGTGCGCCTCCACATAGCTGATCGTGCTCGGGTCGATGTCAAACTCGCGATACAAAGACAGCTCCAGTCCTTTTTGCGACTCTTTGCTCGGCGCGGTGATGCCGTTCGTCTTGCCATCCTGATTGGTCGCCGATCCTTTGATCACCCCAAAGATCATGTCCTGATCTCTGATCGCTTTGTCCAGTCGTTTCAACAGCACGGCCCCGACGCCCTCACCTGGCACAAATCCGTCCGCCCCGTTGTCGAACGTCTTGCATTTTCCTTCTGGTGAAAGCATGCCCAGCTTGGACATGCGAATGTAGGGCGATTCGGTGAGGTAGAGCGTCACGCCGCCAGCCAACATCATCTCCGCCTCTTCATCCTGTAGCGTTTTGCAGGCGAGATGCATCGCGACCAGGGAGGAGGAGCACGCCGTGTCGATCGCCAGAGCTGGCCCTTTCAAGTTGAGCAGATAGGCGATCCGCGCGGGCAGAATCGCATTGGAGTTCCCGACCAGCGCATGCGCCGGCGACAGGTCATGTCTGCTCTTCATGATCATCTCTTGATAATCGTTGTTCATCACGCCGACATAGACGCCACAGGAGCGGCTGTTCAGCATCTTTTCGGTATAGCCCGCCATCTCCAGCGTGTTCCAACACTCCATCAGGAATTGCCGTTGCTGCGGGTCCATCAGCTCCGCTTCCACCGGCGAGATGTTAAAGAACAAAGGATCGAAGCGATCGACGTCCGTTAGAAACCCGCCCCACTTGCTGGAGCTCTTGCCCGGCCGCAGCGGGTCTGGGTCGTAAAACTTCTCGATCGACCAGCGATCAGCTGGGATCTCACCGATCGAGTTCACACCCCGCGAAAGGTTGGACCAGAATTCCCGCGTGTTGCGAGCTCCGGCGAACCGTCCCGAATAGCCGATGATGGCGATGTCCCTCGTATCTGCAGTGCGCACAGAACTCGGCCGAGCGAACAGATCGGTCGGCCGGACTGTCGGAACGACTTCCTCTTCTTTTGTCGCGACCGCTTCTTCGAAGTGTTGGAACAGCTCGATTTGGCTGCAGATATGCTCGGTCAACTGCAGAACGGAAGTGTGATCGTACAGCACCGACGGGCTCAAGCTGAGCTGAAGCTGTTCGTTGAGCGCATTGACCAGCTCAACCCCGACGATCGAATCGACACCGAGCTCATGAAAACTGCACGCTTCGTCCAATTCGTCCGTCGAGACGAGCAACACCTCTGCCGTTTTCTGGCTTACGATCTGACGCACGCGATTCGATGCGTTCAACTCCGCACGACTTGCAGCTGGCCGTTGCGGTTTCACCGTCTCGGCGATCAAATTCCCTTTTGTCGCAACGTCTGCTGCTGGCGGAGACTGTCTGATCAATTCGTCCGCATATCGCTCTGCCAAATGTTCGGCGAGCTTTTGCACCGAATGATAGTCGAACAGCGTGGTCGGGCTTAAAGAGATCTGCAGCGATTGATTCAGCTCGGAGATCAGCTCGACGGCGACGATCGAATCGACGCCAATCTCAGAAAACACCTGATCTTCGGGCAGATCTTCCACGCTCATCTCTAAGACTTGCGCCACTCTCGCTTTGATCTGCTCTTCCGCAAGCGCGATCAGCTCGTCTGCTGTACGGACGACTGATGCAGCGACAGACGGTACGGCAGATGCAACCACAGGCGATGCTTGACGCCCGACGATGACGATCTGTCTGGCCGCTTGCGAGCGATCGGGCTGTCCGAACACCGTCACATCTGCAAATCCGTTCTTGCCCAGCAACTCGCTCCAGTTGGTCGGATCGAGCAACGGGGAGTGCGGCAGACGAACCTCCATGTCCTCATACAACCACCAGCCGTCCAGCAAACCGAACGTCAGCGTTAAGAAGTCTTGCACATAGCACAGTTCGTTTAACACCAATCGTCCGCCAGGCTTCAACAGCGAACGAATCTGTTGGAGCGTCGTGGTCAGGTTGGGCGTTGCATGGATCACATTCGTCGCAAAGATCAGGTCGAAAGCGCCCAGCTGCTCAGCCTTGTCTGGCGTCATCTTGTTGATCGCAAGCGAAGTGAACTGAGTGAACGGATACTGCTGCGAAAAGCGATTTCGCCCATGTTTGACAAACGCTGGCGAAATGTCCGTATACCAGTAGTCGATCCCTTCGCCAAGCGGCGCGATCTTCTGCAGGACCGCCTGGGACGTACCGCCCGTTCCAGCTCCGATCTCCAAGATGCGAAGCTTGTCGGTCCGCCCTGTTACGCCACCATGCTGTTCCGCGATCGCCAGCAGAAAACGAGCGACCAGATCGTTGTAATAATCGGAGAAGCGGTTTCCGTGGTAGAAACCTTCCACCAATTGCAGCGAGGAATTGGGGAACAAGATCTGCGTCGCTTGCATCTCCCCTGACCAGATCGAATCGACAGTCGCCATCGCCTGCTCGATCAGGGCAACGTGTGCCCGTTTGTCCGGATAGGTATCGAGCAGCCGTCGCTGTTCCGCACGCATCGCCTCGGCGGTCAAGGATTCTGCTAGCTCAGAAACGCGATCGGTCACAGCGACCATCGTCCGCCCCTGTTCCAAGCGAATGAACTGATGGCGGCTCAAAAGGTCGAGCACAGCGTCGAACCAGCGGCTGTACCTGTCGATCAGCCCGATCTTTTGCACAAGCTGTTCGCGCTGATCGCGCTCTCCCGCTCGCAACAGGACACCACGCCTCTGCAAAGCTTGCACCAGCAGGTAGATGCCAAAACGCTCAATCTCTGGCATTCCGTCGAGCAAATTCTGATCGCCGAACGCCGTTGCCGCCTCGCGTTCGATCTGCCGCCCGATCGCCGCATGTGCCGCATGCCCCGCTTCGCTTCGCTGTTCGCCACCGCTCGCTTCGCCAGCTGTCATCTGCGCCAAGCGATCCGCCCCGATCTTGGCGACGACGATCTGCTCGCTTCCTCGCTCGATCGCCGTCTGGAAACCAGCGATGCCCTCCTGCGTCTGCAAGGCCAAAAATCCCTGCTCTGCAAGCAGCTTGCGGAATCGCTCGTTCGCCACGATACCAACCTCGCCCCAATAGCCCCAGTTCAGAGCGACCGCGTGCGTTTGCCCACTTTTTCGCAAGTAGTGGGCAAAGCTGTCCATAAAGGAGCATCCGGCCACATAGTTGCACTGACCCGCATTTCCTTGCAGCGCGAGAATGGAGGAGAAGAAGACGAGAAAGTCGAGCGCATCCCCTGCCGTGACTTGGTGTAAAATCTGCGCCCCGCGATATTTCACAACAAACGCTTGCCGGAAACTCGCCTCTGTCATGTTGCGCATCAGACCATCCGCCAAGAGGAGAGCCGAATGAATCACCCCATGCAAGGCGCCATATTGTCGCTTCGTCTGGTCGATCACCGCCTCCATGCTGCTCCGGTCTGTCACATCGGCGCTTCGGTACAGCACATCGCCGCCGAGCGCGCGCAGCGTTGCCAACTGCTGCTCCACCGTCTGATCGTGCTGACGTCGCCCGACCAAGACGATGTTAGCTTGAAAGTTTTCCAGCAGATGACGCGCGACTTCCAACCCGATCCCACCGAGGCCGCCGACGATCAGATAGACGCCGCGCGGGCGAATGGCGACCTGTCGATCCGCTGTGGTTCCGCTCGCCTGTGCGAGGACGCGCACATAGCGCCGTCCGCCGCGGTAGGCCACCTCATGCAGCGGTGCGCTTCCCGACTCGACAGCCAGCATCCGGATGCTGGCCTGAAGATCGTCAGCATCCAAATCGATCAGGCGCACCTGCAGCTGCCGATTCTCCCTCGCCATCACCTTCCCGATGCCATGCAAGGCGGCAGCGGACGGAAACTCCGGTCGATCCTGAGGCAAAACTGCCTGGAGCTTTCGGGTGACGATGATCAATTCTTGGGGAGCAGACTGACCGATGTGCGCGAGCGCCTTCCCGAGTTGGAACAGCTCCAACACAGGAGCTGGAACTTCTGCTCGCTCTGCGCGCAGCAGCTCTTCCTCAGACGCCATTCCACGAAGATAATAAATCTTTCGAATACTTATCTGCTCGGCTGATAGTTGCTTCAACACCGCTTGCCCATCTTCTGCGGGGCTGATGAAGATCGCGTTGCCAAGCTCTGCTGCCAGCCGTTCCCCCACACCGAGCGCATCTCCGAAGATCAGCGTCGCTCCTTCGCCGGACGCAGGAGCGCACTCGGCGAATGCGGGTTGTTCTTGCCACTCAGGACGCCACAGATTGAGCGATTCCTCCGGCAGATTCGGCTGTAAAAAACTGTGCTCCACCCGCTTGAAGATCATCTCTTCGATCGATAGCACCGGCTGACCCGTCTCGCTGTAGACGTGCATCTGCGCGCGAAAATCGGTCCCGATCGACCGTACGTCGCCCTTGTTGATGCGAATGAAGCAACGCCCGTCAAGCGGAGCGAACACGGTCATCGAACGGATCAGATAGGGCACGTAGAGCGATCTGCCCTCCAGCATCCCTTCTGCATGAAACTGAACGGCGATCGCCGCTTGAAAAATGCCATCCAACAGATTCGCCGACAGTTTTTGACCACTGGCGCCATGCCCCTCGACACGCGCATCAAACCAGAACGTATCTGTGCTCAGCTGAAGTCGATGCAACACTCGCAGCGTTGGGCCATACTGGTAGCCGCGCTGTTCAAAGAGCTCATACACCGCCTGCGCGTCTTGCCACCGCACGTCCCGCAGTGCGCTCGCGATCTCAGCAGACTGCGATTGCCCGCCATGACCGCGCCCATATTTGCCCACGCAGAGCGTCTGCGCACCCTGTTGGATCGAAAACGTTTGTCGAGTCGGTTCCAGGTCCACCGAAAGCGTGACAGCTGGCTCGACCAGCCCTGGCCGTTGAAACAATACATCGCGCAGCTCAACAGCGCCCGCCTGCGTCTGAGCGATCAGTTCGTTTGCAGTCTCCAGCAGACTTGCGCCAGGCAGCAGATGATGACCTGTGATCAGATGATCCTGCACGACCGCATCGTCGACCGAAAACGATCGAGTCCACCCGCCCGCCGCTTCGGTCAGCGGAGGATGCAGAGTCTGTTCTGACGTGCGCTTGTCCGCGAGTCGTTCCGTCTCTGTCCCAGTCGGCCGAGGCAGCCAGAACGCGCGGCGATCGAACGGATACGAGGGGAGCCGGTGCGGGCGATATTCTCTGCCGTCGAGCAGCGAATCCCAGCGGATCGGCACTCCTCGCAGCCAGAGTTGCAGGAGGAATTCCTGCACGCCGTCCAGGTTCGCGCCCAACGGGCGGTCGCTCGCCTGCTGGTGGTTAAAGTGTCCCCAGACGACAGCTTGCTCATCGTCCAGCTCTGCGGTCTGCGCTTTCAGCATCGCCTCGATCCAAGCGGCTGGATCTTCGATTTCTTGCACCTGCTGCCCATGCTGACGCAGCAATCGATATTCTTGCCCATCCTGCAAGCGATGTTGACGGCTTTTCATCATCTCGGCCAACGCTGCAAAATCGGGCTGTTCGCTGAGCAGAAGCTCGACGATCATCTCCGGTGTCACCACTTCGTCTGTGAGCAGATCGAGCAACTCATAAAACTCAGGTTGCTCCACCACTTTCTGCTCGCTCAGGTTCCACTTGCGGTTGAGCTTGCGCAGACTGCTGGCGATCACGAAGAGCAGCACTCGCTTCGCCTCGCCAAGCGTCGCTTCACGCTGAAACAGCCGATCGATCGAAAGGTCAAAAGCTTGCAGCACAGAGTTCCAATCTTCCATATAGCGCTTAAATGTAAATTGATTTTTTAGCAACAACTTTGCTTTTTCGAAATAGTAGGTCGAGCTCTCTTCCAGATCTTGTGCGAGCAGTCCTGTGAGCAGCGCTTGCAGATAGTCTGCATCGATCCTGATCGCCGCGATCGATCGCCCCGTTTGCAAATCGACAAAGGGGATCTGCGGACGCTTCAGATCGGCATCCAGCTGGTCGCCAGCTGACCCGTAGGTGAGCAACTTCACCATCGCTCGCTGCGGTTCGATCATCCCGCTGACAGACAGGCTGTTCCAAACGCCTGCCCCACAACCTGCTACCGAATGCGGGATCGCCCCCGCTGCCAAAATCATTCGCAGCAACGCCTCGTTGACCACAAACGAGAAGAGCGGCCGATCCGCCTCTTTCCAGCGCTTCAGTCGGAAGCTTTTGCGAGAAGCGTTCACTCCCTCTGCGCTCAGCAGCGTGGCAAGCGCGTGCTCAAGGTGTTTTCCAAAAGAGGGGAACGCATGGGTCAGCGCCTGAACCTGTGCGCTCCCGTGCCAGGTCAGTTCGCCAACGCAAAGCTGCCACGGGCGCGCTTCTGCCCGTTGATCTGGCAGCGACACTTCCTGCAAAAAGCGCACCAGCTCTCCCTTATCCCGCACCAGCTTCCCGATCCGAAACGGGAGTGCTTCCCGCCCTTTCAGCAGCGTCATGCTGAGATCTTGCAGCGACATCTGCGCAAAGCGCTCGCTCTGGGCGAACGCTTGCCACGCTTGCACCAACCGATCTAAGCTCGCTTTGCTCTTGGCGCTGAGCAAAAAGAGCACCGGTTCTTGCTGCTGATCATCAGCAGACGACTCCGCTTGGACAGGGCGATACTCTTCGACCAACACGTGTGAATTCGCACCGCCAAAACCGAACGAACTCACACCTGCGCGCAACGGTTCATCTGCATTTCGCTGCCACTCGTCAAGCTGGTTTGCTACTGCGAAGGGCGATCGCTCAAAGTCGATCATCGGGTTGAGCGTTTTGATGTTCAGCGTCTGCGGGATCTGACGGTGACGCATCATCAGCAACACTTTGATCACGCCAGCAACCCCGGCTGCCGCCTCCAGGTGTCCGATGTTCGTCTTGACCGAACCGATCTTACAAAACTGACGATCTTGCGTGAATTTTCGAAATGCTTGGGTCAGTGATTCCACTTCGATCGGGTCGCCAAGCGATGTGCCGGTGCCGTGCGCTTCCACATATCCGACCGTTCGCGGATCGACCCCTGCGTCTTGCAGCGCATGTAAGATCACTTCCTGTTGCGCCTCGACACGAGGAGCGGTGATCGATTGCGACCGTCCCACATGGTTGACTGCCGAGCCTTTGATGATGCCGTAGATTCGATGTCCGGCTGCGAGCGCATCGTCCAACCGTTGCAAGAGGAGAACGCCAACACCATCGCCTGGAACATAGCCGTTTGCATCCATGTCGAACGTCTTGCACTGCCCGTCTGGGCTCAGCATTCGCGATTTGGAAAAGGAGATGTATTTCCACGGATGCAGGTTCAAGTTCACGCCGCCAGCGATTGCAAAATCGCTCTCCCCGGTCAGGAGCGAACGCTTCGCTTCATGAATCGCCACCAGCGAAGAGGCGCATGCGGCGTTGATCGACATGCTCGGGCCTTTCAAATCGAAAAAGTGGGAGATGCGATTCGCCAAGATGCATTCGTACCCACCCAAAGCGGCATAGCTGTCAGTCTCCAGATGCGGAGCGGACGCTTCCTGCCGATAATCGGCAGCCATCACGCCCATGTACACAGCTGTATTGCCCGCTTGTAACTCCCGCAGCGCAACGCCTGCATCTTCCACACAGTGCCACGTCTCTTCCAACAGCAGACGCTGTTGCGGGTCCATGTTGTTCGCCTCGCGAGGCGAGATGTTGAAAAACTGATGATCGAAACGTTCTACCCCTTCGACCAGCCCACACCATTTGCTTACACTTTTGTTTGCCTGTTCAAACTTGGGAGAATAGTATTCCTCCAAGCTCCAGCGATCAGGCGTAATTTCAGCGATCGAGTTCTTCCCCTGTTTTAAGTTGAGCCAAAATTGTTCATGATGATCGGCTCCTGGGAAGCGACACGACATCCCGATAACGGCAATGTCAGTTCGTGCATGAGTAGTGGCCACCTTTTTCACGAGCGATACCTCTTTTAGTTAGATATAAAGCTGTTCAATTCGATGCGGTTTTCGATCAACAGCAGGAATCGAAAGCTTTCCCCTCAACCTTATCGGTTGAGGGGCATTTTATCTTTCGACGGCGCTGTGGTCGCTTTGGGAAACCAGCCCCGCCAGATCGCAGCGGGCAAAAACACCCGCTTCTGTCGTTTTGCCATGATGTCGGTGATGTTTTGATACAGCAGTTTCAGTCCGGGATTGAAGGTGGAGAGCAAGGCGAACAGCGCGATGATCACCAGGGCGAACAGGACATCGAGCACGCGCATGCTCGGATAGATGCTCTCGCCGCCAAAATAGCTGAGCGGTCCATCACCCAGGTAGACCCCCACTTCGCTGAAGATCTGCACCAGCACAAACGCGCTCACAAGCGCAAGGCACAGCATCGAAAGCGACAGGAAGAACGCCTCAAAGAAGATGATCGCAAAGCTTTGCCCGCGGCTATAGCCAATCGCGCGAATCGTCCCAAATTCCTTCATCCGTTCAAACAGGTTCATGTTGATGGTGGCGCGCAATCCGATGGCGATGATGAAGAGCAGGGCAAAGATGAACAGGTTGAAGACCGCTTTTAGATTCTGTGCCATCATCGGGAACATCGCCGACGCTTCGGAAGAGGATTCTGCCCGCAACACGTCGCTTTGCGCGGTTAACACGCTGTCGAGATCTTTGGCAAAATCATCCGCCCGCTCCGCATCATCGAGATAGATTTTGGCGATGTCAAACGTGCCCGGCTTGTATTGGAAGAGATCGCGCGCCGCGCTCTCCGCGATAAAGCCGTAGTAATTGTCCCATCCGGCACCGTTTGCATAGATCCCCTTGACCACAAACTGACGAGCAACCGCTTTCCCATCGATCGACAAACCGGCAATCTCCACCTTGTCGCCAAGATCGAGGTTATATTCGTCCGCTTTTGCCCGCGAGATGGCCAGCGCATTGCTGTCGTCGTAGATCAGCTCTCCTTGCGAGAGCTCGATCGTCCTGCTCTCCAAGAGGAACTTCCGGTTCGCCTCGGTCAGACCGAAAATCGAGAACTGCGAGTCCTTCTTGTTCCCATTGACGAGGGACGCGTTGCGCCGAACGAGCGGATAGTACGCTTTCACTTCCGATTTGTGCTCATCCAAATAGCTGTTCAGCTTGTCTGTCGCCCGTTTGTTCTCCGCTTCCTTTTTCGGGTCGAAGCTGTTGTTGGTCAGAAAGAGCAGGCGTGTAGTATCGTCGTTGCCGACCTTTTTTAAACTGTCCCACATCACGACCACGTCGGACGCTTGTAGGTTGTCATACCCTTTTAAAATCTGTCGCTCAACACCGTTCATCATCGCATCGGAAATCAGCAGGATGAAGGTGGATAGAAAGATGACAAGCCCGATTAAAAACGAACGCTTTTTGCTTGCGATCACATTGCGAAGCGCAATTTTGGCTACGATCAACATCTCGAAGGCCCCCTGTTCATGAAACTTCCTTCAAGGCCTCGACCGGAGATAAGGAAGCCGATTTTAAAGAAGGATATAATGCGGAGAGCAGAGCGATGCCGAATACGACCAGCAGCGCAGGCACGACTTGGGCAACATCGAAGTTCAAGTACAGCATCTTCCCCGTGATGTTGCTCAGCGGAGAGAAGATCGGCAATCCGACTTGGGAGAAAATATAATTGACCAGCAGACCGCACGCCGCTCCGATCGCGAAGAAAATCGCGGTGATCAACAGGATCTCGCCGAGGAAGATCTGGACGATACGCGAACGGTTAAAGCCGATCGCCCGAAGCGTTCCGACTTCTTGTCGGCGCTCAAGCCCCATCATCAGCACGATGTTGGTGATCAGGATGGCGATGATGACCAGCAGGATGGCGATGCAGGCATAGAACATCATGATCTCAATGTTGACCGTGCTCAACACGAAGCCGCCCATGTCCTTCCAGGTGGACAGTTTCACATCGCTTGCGGACAGACCGCTCGCCGCCAGCTTATCGGTGAGAGCGGTCAGCTCCTGTTCGGCGTTCTGGCGATCTTTGAGGTAGACGACCAGATCGGTCGCCTCGCCCGCTTGAAACCCGATCAGCTCCTGTGCGGTCGCTAGGTCCACATAGGTCGGAGCGAAGGAGAACGTGGCGAACAGCTCGATCTCGCCGATGCCGACCACCTCCAGCGGCACTTGCACCGGCTGTCCATCTTTGGTCTGCGCAACCGCGTTGATCTTGTCGCCCACCTTCACCCCGAGCTTCGTCGCCTGCTGTTTGGGCAGTACGACCTCCCCTTTGCGATCGTTGCTGAGGTATCTGCCTTCCAGCAGGCTGACATACTTCTTGTACGCGTTCGTCTTCGATTCCATGCCGACGATCAAGGAAGGCTCCATCAGCTCATCTTTCGAAAGCAGTGCGGCGTGGCGCACCAAGCGGGTGGACTCGACGATCTGCTCATCCCCTCGGAGCGCCTGCTCGACCTTGTCTGTCTGTTCCCGCTTGAGGTAGGCGAGGTCTCCCCAATCGCCCTTCATGGTGAACATGTCCTCTTCTTTTGTCGAAGCTTCCCTGATCTGCAGATCTCCGGTCAGCACGTAGCTGATCGCCTCCTCCATGTTCGACTTGATCGTCGAGGTGAAGGAAAGGAAGAACACCAGCAGAAAGCTGACCACAAAAATGAAGCTTCCGAGCGTCAGCGTCCTCCATTTGTTTTCAAAGATGTTTTTGAAGGAGAGCGAGTAGATGTTCATTCCTGCTCCTCCTGTTTGATCATTCCGTCCTCCAGATAGATGATCCGATCGGCGCGTTGCATCACCTTTGGATCATGCGTGGAGAAGATGAACGTCGTCCCTTCCTTACGGTTGATCTCTTGCATCAGCTCGATCGTCTCGATCCCCGTCTTCGAATCCAAGTTGGCGGTCGGTTCGTCCGCCAGAACGATCGATGGCTTGGTGACGAGCGCACGCGCGACCGCCACGCGCTGACGTTGACCGCCTGACAGTTCGGAAGGCTTCTTCTGCGCCTGTGAGGTGAGTCCGACCGCGTCCATAAAATAGGTGACGCGCGCTTTTCGCTCTTCTGCCGATACGTCCTTATGGATCAGGAGGGGAAATTCGATGTTCTCATAGACGTTTAAGACGGGGATGAGGTTATACGACTGAAAGATAAAGCCGATCATCGTCGAACGGATGAAGTTTAACTGCTTCTCCTTGAGATTGCTGACCTGAGCATCTCCGATCCACACTTCTCCGCGCGTCGGTTGATCCAAACACCCGATCAGGTTCAACAGCGTCGATTTCCCGCTGCCCGATGAGCCGGCAAGCGTTAGAAACTCCCCCGCCTCGATCGTCAAATTCACGCCGCGCAGAGCAGGTACGCTCGTCTTGCCCAACATGTAATCTTTCTCCACTTGCTTGATCGTCACGGTTGCCATATACAGTCCCCTTCTCCGATTAGACTCCCTGCTTGGCGAGCTATCTGGTCTCCCTTACTTGACTTCGAGCAGTCCGGACGCGCCCTGCAAGATGCGCAGCGCCAGATCATCAACATGGCGATTCCGCCAGTTTTCCAACCTCGTCCCTTTTACCCATTGGTTGAAAGCTCCCAGAGCAGGACCGCAGTATACCTGATAGTCAACCTTTTGCTCCGATCGGCCTTCGATCGCCAATCGCTGCGCCCGTTCCAAATACCACTTGAACACGACTGCCAGCTTCGCCTTCGGAAAACGCTCCGCGTTTTGCAGCTCCTTGTCGGGAAGCAGCGCTTTGGCCGCCTCATAGGCGGCTGCGAAACTGCGCTGGAAATACTTCTCCTGCAACTGCGCCTTCGTCTTCTCGTCGATCTCTTGCCACGAGTTGTGCAAGCTGTACAGATCGTAGAGCTTTTTGGCTCTGGCTGGGAAGAACAGCCCCTTTTTCACCACTTGAACCATCGCGCCCATCTCGAACATCTCCTGCGCCGGAGCATAGGCGGTATCCTGCACGTTGATCTCCTGCAAAAGCGACTTCACATGCTCGCTTGTTCCAGCTTCCACCGTGCACTGGTTGATCGATCCGGTCATGATAAAATCGGCTCCCAGCACGAACATCGCCGCCGCCGCTTCCGGCGTGCCGATGCCACCGGCAGCGCCGACTCCGACCCGCTCGGCATAGGCAAACTGGGCGGCTCGCTGATCGCGCAATCGGCAGATCGAGGGCAGCAGTGCCAGCGCGGACGCCTGATCGGTCGGTCCGCCGCCGTCCGCCTCCGCGATCAGGTCATCTGCCATCGGCACCTCTTTCAACAGCTCTGCCTGACGCTTGGTGATCTTATGCTCCGCCAGCATCTTTTCGATCAGGCGATCGGGGGCAGGCTTCAAAAATGCATCTGCCACCTCCGGCCGCGTGACTTTGGCCAGAATCCGATTTTCTGTGACCACCCGGCCATCCGCCTGACGCGTAAGTCCCTGTGCGCGATAGATGAGCAGCGCAGGCGTGATGTTGAGAAACCCTGATGCGAGGACCGTCCTCACCCCATAGCGCAAGAACAGCTCGACCAGCTGTTCCTCCACTTCCGGCTGAACCGGCTGACAGGGCAAGTTCATCCCATACGCCTGATCAGGGGTCAACTGTTGCGAAATGGCACGGATCGCCTCCTCGACCTGGCGAAGTGGCAACCCCTGCGTACCGAAGAAGCCGAGCATGCTCGCCTTGCCCCATCTGACCACCATCTCGGCAGAAGAGACACCACGACCCATCGCACCGCCGACAGCCGCAAAGCGCACACCGTACCTGCTCTTGAAGGATGCGCTGCCCAGCGCCGCTGCCGCTATGGTCGTTTCGTCAGCGACGAAATCGATCGCTGTGGGGGGCGGAACAGCGGTGGCAGCCGTCTCTCTGGAAGCGGCGTGCAGCTCAGTTTCAGCCGCCCGCTCAGCCTGTGCCGGCTCCTCCTTTTCAGGTTCCTTCTCCGGTTCCTTTCGTTCCTGCTCGACCAGCAGTTCGACCTGCTGCTCGGGTTCAGATGCAGGCGCTTCCTCTTGAGATGATGTGATCACCACAGGCTCATGCTCTTCTTCGACGATCAGCGGCTCCGCTTCCAACTTCACCTTCTTGATCAGTCCAGCCAGCACTTTGCCAGGGCCAAGCTCCACAAACTCCATCTCGCCCTTGCCCATCAGATAGCGAATGCTTTCCGACCATTTGACCGTGCCCGAAATCTGTGCGCTCAGGTTCTGTTTTAACTCCGCCTGCTTGTACGGTCTTGCTGTAAAGTTTGAGATCACCGGAATCTTCAGCTCGGAGAATTGGAACGGTTGGAGAAATTCAGCAAATTGCTGCTGCGAGTGCTCCATGTAGCGGGAATGAAACGCGCCGCTGACCCGCAGAATCGAATACATGCGCGCGCCTTCCGCTTCAAAAAACGGCTTGCCACGCTCAATATCGGCTGCAGAACCGGAGATGACGATCTGTGAAGGCGTGTTGAAATTGGCGATGTCGATGTTGGTCAGGCCGTGCGTCTGCAGCACCTCTTGAATGCGTTCGAGGCTAAAGCCGACCACCGCGGCCATACCGCCTCCGGTCGCTTCCCGCATCAGGTCGCCTCGCTTCTTCACCAGCCGAAGCCCGGTGCCGAAATCGAACGCACCCGCCGCGAGCAGCGCATTGTACTCGCCCAAGCTATGTCCCGCCACGTAGTCGGGAACTTCGCCCGTCTCCTGCACTCGCTTAAAATAGCTGAGCGCGTTGACCACATAGAGCGCAGGCTGAGTGTACTCGGTCTGACCCAGCCGTTGATCCGGATCTTTCAGGCAGAGCTCCTTGATCGAATAGCCGAGAATCTCATCCGCTTCTGCGGTCAATTCGGGGAACTGATCGAACAGTTCGGCTCCCATCCCCACCTTTTGCGACCCTTGTCCAGGAAACACGTACGTCAACATTTTTCTCACTTCCTTTATGCGCAACGCCTGTTCTAAATTCTTCAGATCTTGTTGAAAGGGAGTCATGATCGAAAGCAGCTTCGAACTGGAATCGGGCGAGATCGTCTGTTTGGCAAAGTTGGCAAGCGTGCCCGATGGCCCGAGATCTAAATAGATGCAAGCGCCCTCCTGCTCCAGCGTCTGCAGCGCTTCCTGAAACGCGATCGGCTGTCGAACCGCCTCCCAGAGATAGTCGGCTGTCATCGCCTGCACCGGCTGACCATCCCGGCATGAGATCATGCGACAGGTAGGTACACCGAACGTCTTTTTCTGCGCTTCCTGCAAAAAGCGAGCGGCTGCCGGATCGATCGAGGTCGAGTGGAATCCGAAAGATACGGGCAACGGCTGGTGGACATATCCTTTGTCGCGCAGATGAGCTTCCACAAGCTGCATGCGCTCGCGATCGGCCGACAGGACAAAATGGTTTTGGTAATTGACGGCTGCCAACTCGCAGTTTGCTGTCAAAACAGGATCGTTCCGATAGGCGCTCGCATCGCTGACGACCGCGATCATGCCGCCGGGAGCACAGGTCTCCTCAAATGACATCGCTTGTTGCACGACCAGCTCTAGCGCGTCGCGAAGCGGCAACACGCCGGCAACTGCAGACGACACGAACTCGCCGAGGCTGGTTCCGACGACGCGATCAGGTCGGATGCCATGTTCCTGCAACACCTGACTCAGTGCATACTGCACCATGAAGATCGCCGGATGCGTGTAGAGCGTGCGATCGAAGCGCTCGCTCAGGCGCTTGCCTTCGTGATACAGCAAATGGACGATCGATTCCCCGATCATCCCCTTCACCAGCTCGTCCTGTAACAACATCCATCGCTTAAAGGGATCAGACTGGGTGTATAAATCCTTTCCCATCTGATAAAATTGCGAACCCTGACCAGAAAACATGAACACGATTTTAGCTGACATCAAGAAGCACCTTTCTCCCTAAAAATAAGGTCATTGGAACGACCACTGCCGTTGCTGATGCCGCATGCGAAACTTTACAAATTGCTCTTTTTTGTCCAGATGGAAATACACATTGTGTTGCAACAGTTCGCTCATCGGTCGCCCTGGCTGACGACCGAACGAATGGCCGGGATAGACGTGGACGCTTGGGCGCACCCACGTTTTAACCTTTTGCACACTTTCATACATCGCCTCCGGATCGCCGCCCAAGCTGTCGCAAACACCACAACCTTCAATAAAGATCGTGTCACCAGCAAACAGGCTGTCGGAGAGCAGATAACAGGCGCTTCCTGCCGTGTGTCCAGGGGTCAGCAGACAGGTGATAGAAGTCATGCCTAAGTGAATCGTTGAAAAATCGTCAAGCGCATGTAGGGAACTGCAAGTGAATCGATAATACTCGATCTCCTGACGCGACATGTAAACTTGCGGATTGTAACGCCTGACCAGTGGTTCGACCAGGTTGACATGATCGTCATGTGAATGAGTCAGCAGAATCGTTGTCAAATCCACTTCGAGGGAATCGATCAACCCTGCGATCTTCGACATCTCCCAAGCTGGGTCGACGACAGCAGCCTGTCTGGTCACCTGATCAACAATCAGATAGATGTTGTTGATAATATGGCGATTTCCCACTTTTAGCGAGTGGACTTGATAGGTGCTGCTCATGATCGAACCTCCTTCGATGAACGGTGACAGCAATCGTACAAGCGATGATCGAAATCAGCATTTTTAAAATATGTTCAGAATGTACGACCTTAAAAATAACAACACATATACATTCCGGAAACAAATAGAATTCCTTTTTAAGAAAATTTTTTCACTATTTAATATACCATTGCCTATAAATTGGGTCAAGTTCCTAGTTGCAATACTTTAAAAGGTTTTCCATTTACCAATTCTTATCACTATTCTTATCTATTAATTCACAAAAACATGACCCGACTGTTGTCGAATCTTTCTTCATTAATAGATCTTCTACAATCTTGCGAGCAGATGCGCCTCAAATAAAAAAATCGGCAGCCGCTCACGCAAATGGCTACCGATTCTTTCGATCTCGCTTTCAGCTCACCGAGTTGCTTGCTCATACCACCAATGTCGATCATGCTGATCTCCCCAACCTGTCGATCCACTGCAGCAATTTATTTTTTTCGATCGTATCGGAGATCGAATACTTTTCCGCATAGAGGTGAAGAAACAGCGACGCGAGCAACCAGACCAGCGTTACCGGAAGCGTACAGGTGGCGACGACCAAAAAGCCGATCCCCCCGCCGAGCAGGTTGGAGCCCGCATCCCCCATCATCGTGCGCGCCTTTAGATCATCAGGAAAATAGGCGAGCACCATGCCGAGCAACAGCCAGAATCCAGGCGATTCCACCGCGCGAAGCGAAAAGATCCCGAGCAGCGCGAGCAGCAGCAGCGCCCCTTTGCACGCTCGACCAGGTCGCAGATCGAGCAGGTTGACCATGTTCGCCGACAGCGCGATGACCGCGCTGTCCAGCACCAATTTCCACCCGCTTGCTCCGATCAGCCACGCTCCGGCAAGCCCGACGCCAATCCCTGCTACCGCCTTGATCAGCCCTGTCGTCAGCTCACGGCGCTTCAGCAGCTGCCTCAGGTGACCGCGAATTCCTGTCACCTCTCGATTGCCCACCACATCGTCGAGCAACCCGATCACAAAAAAACCTGTGCAGACCACGAGCATCCCGATCAGATCCTGCACCATCGTCCACGGGATCGGCAGCAGATCGCTGATCAGAAAAAAGGGGACGGTGGTAAAAAACAGCCCGAGCCAAAGCGCGCTGCCCATGCCGATCGGCACGCTTTTACCCACATAGTTTTTCCGGATCAGACCTGCCTTTTTAAATGCGGTCTGCAGCGGGCGCACCGTCCAGCCGGTCAGCAGATACCCACCCCAGAATGCGATCAACAACCCGGCCGCTGTTCCTGCCAAAAAAGGATTCATCTCATCTGCCACCTGCTCAGCAGCACGCGCGCGATCTGCACAAACTGTTTGCCGCGATGCAAAAAACCGCGCAGATCGCGCCCGTACTCGCGATTTTTCATTGCCACTTCCACCTCTAAGAGGCGCATCCCTTTTCTCGCCGCATCGATCGTCATCCCCACCTCTACGCCGTACCCGTCGCCGAGGTTTTCAATCGCGTTCAATGCGCGGCGGTTGACTGCCCGCTGCCCGGAGAGCGGAGCTTCCAGCTCAACACCGCTCAGCCTTTTGATGCCGTTTCGGGCAAAGTTTTTGACGATGCCGAAACCGCCTCTCGCAGGCTTCGGCAGGCGACCGATCGTCATGTCACAGCGCTCCTGCAAGATCGGATCGACCAGCTTCTCCACTTCCACCGCCGTCTCGCAGAGATCCGCATCAAGAAAGACCACGATATCCGCATCTGTCGCCAAGAGCCCCGAATAAAGCGCCGCCCCTTTTCCATAGTTGGTGGAATGGCGAATCACCCGCGCACCCGCCTCCAACGACACCCGATAGGTTTCATCTGTCGAGCCGTCGTCGATCACGATGATCTCCTCGACGATCGCAAGCGTCCGCAGGGCCAAGATCGTTTGGTCGATGCGGTCCGCTTCGTTCCATGCGGGAATGAGCACGCTCACCTTCACTGTGCGGTGACCTCCTTTGCGTTTGAGACTTTCGGCAGCAGCGCTTCGGCCGTCTTCTTGATGCCAAAATGACCTTTGACACCTCCCAAAATGTCGATCAGCGCGACCAATCCGGTCACCTGATCGATGTTGTCGACGGTGGAGACGCCCAGCGCTCGATAATGGCTCACCCCTGAGTGCACAACATCCGATCGCTCCACACCGGTTGGATCGATCGCCTGTTTTTGCAGCGCTTTCAGCAGTGGGAGATCGAACGTCAACACCCGCTGTCTGTTCGCTTCACCTGCTCCGCCGACGACGATCACCTGATCGGGGCGCACGCCCAGCTCCCCGCTCGCCGTCATCGCGTTGCTTCCCTGCAAAAAGGTCACGACCGCCCCTCCGTTTTGCAGATACAGCTCCCGCACCAGCGCCTCGGCCAGCATGCTGTACATCCCTTTTCCATCGCGCGAGCTGATGCCGAGCACCTCCAGCAGCGGCTGATGCCGCGCTTCGAGCAGCGGCAGGGCGTTGGTCAGGGAGACGGTGCTCGTCACGCGAGCTCCCGCCGTCTCCAACTGGGTGAGGATGCCCGACAGGTCGGATGGCTCAATCTGCAAAACGGCCACTTTCTTCCCCGCGAGACGATCTTTCACATAGTGCCCCCCCACTTGGCCGACCACCTGCTCCAATCGCCCCTGCGATTTTTCCAACTCTCCGTTCTGCTTTTGCAGCTTCACATTGTCCGCTTTGGTCTGCGTATATCGCTCCTCTAACTGCTCCAGCAGTTGTACCTGCTCTTTGACGATCACCCCTTCCCCAAGCGTTCCACCGAGCAACAGCCCGAGGCCGAGCGCGAGAAAGACCGCGATCAAGGTCATGATGTGATATCGAAAGCCGTACAGCGCGGTTCCCTCCTCTCATACGCGATCGATCAGGTTACCAACAGGATGATGTTCAAATACAACATGTTTAGAAAAGAGCGGGTCAGCGGATTCAGCCATGCGACGATGCCGATCGGCACGAAGGCAGCGCCGACGAGCAGACATGCGGCTCGCCAATCGACCGTTCGGCAGTAGAGCTGCGACACCCCTTTGGCATCGACCAGTTTGTTGCCGATCCGCATGCGAGTCAGCACTGTGCTCGCCATCCCCCGCCGCCCTTTCTCTAAGAAATCGATCATGTTCGAATGCGTTCCTAAAGCGACGATTAGCTCCGCGCCATACTCGTGGGCGAGCAGCATCGCCACATCTTCGCTCGTCCCAGGTGCGGGATAGGTGTGCGCCATGCGCTGCAGCGCATCTGTGCGCGCCAACCCCGGAGCTCGTCCGTCCGGATAGGCGTGAACGATCAGCTCCGCACCCGAACAGAGTCCAGCATCGGTGACCGAATCCATATCACCCACGATCAGATCGGGGCGAAACCCTGCATCCAGCAGCGCATCCGCTCCTCCGTCCACACCGATCAACACCGGCTTCACATCGTGGATATAGGTGGCGATCGCTCGCAAATCCTCTTTATACGTCGGCCCGCGCACCACGACGAGCACGTGGCGGCCAGCCAGCTTCGTCTTCAGCTCAAGCTTGGGCAGATCGCCGAGAAAAAAGTTTTTTTCCTGCTGGGCGTAGGTCAGCGTATTCTCGACAAAGGAGCGCAGCTCACGTTTGACGCTGAGCATCGCCTTGGCCATCTTGGCCAACACCTGCTCCTCCCCAAGCAGGTCAGCCTTGCCGATCACAGCATCCTCGCGCACGATCAGATTGTCGATCACCGCTAGTTCCTGACCTTCCACCAGCATCTGCATCAGCTCGGGCGGTGCGCAGTCGAGCAAGAGGATGCCTGCGCGCACCAGCTTCAGCGGCCCGAGATTCGGATAGCGCCCCGAGATCGAGGCGGCAGTGTTGATCACCGCTTGCGCTCTTGCTGCGATCAGGGCATCGGCAGCCACCTCGTCGAGATCCACATGGTGGATCACAGCGATCTCGCCCGCCTGCAACCGCTTGGCCAGGTGCTTCGTCTTGTGATCGACCCGTGCTACGCCGTGCAACCGGATGACATTTCCTCTCTTTTCAGGGGCAAATCGCATCTTTTGCACCACCTTTCGTCCTCAGGGCGACCGAAGGCACAAAAAAACGGTCACCCCTAGTATGGAACAGGTGACCGCCAGATAATCCCATGTATGCAAAAGAAAAAGGTATGAAAAAGAAAAAGAGACCCTTGGCTCGATATCAGGGTCTCTCTTTCTTATAAGCTCGAACCGTCCCCACATTCTGCACAAACAGAATGGCTGTTGTTGGGGAACTTGCACTCCGCTGCGCTAGCCATTCGCAGTTGAGTGGAGCCGTGCTTGTGGGTCTTACTATATGTAAGATGCTTTTCGGGGTGAAAAAGTTTCACCTCGAAAAAAATTTTTTATCAATATCACTAACAATCATTAATGCTCTCCCATCATGCCTGACAATATTTCTAAAGCGTGCGGCAGGACAGGTGTAAGCACTTCCAAACATTCGCGGACTCCCTTCGGACTGCCGGGGAGATTGATGATCAAGGTGCTCCCACGAGTGCCGACGACCGAGCGGGAGAGCATCGCATACTTCGTCTTCTCCAAGGATGCGGCGCGCATCGCTTCCGCCATGCCAGGAACTTGCCGATCGATCACGGCGAGCGTCGCCTCAGGCGTCACATCTCGTTTCGCCAGCCCTGTACCACCTGTGGTCAGGAGCAGATCGAGTTTATACTCGTCGCAGTAGCATACCATAGAATCGTGCAAGATGTCAAATTCGTCAGGCACAACTCGATATTCGACCACTTCAGCGCCGATGTCGAGCATCATTTCCCGGATCACCTGTCCGCTGACATCTTCGCGCTCCCCGCTCGCCCCTTTGTCGCTGGCGGTGAGAATTCCAACGCGCCATCGCATCATCTTCGCTCGCTCCCTTCCCGATGGTAATCGCCGCTCTTGCCTCCCGTCTTATCGAGCAAGCAGACGTTTTGAATCGTCATGCCCTTGTCGACCGCTTTGCACATGTCGTAGACGGTCAGAGCGGCTGCCGTGACAGCTGTCAGCGCCTCCATCTCCACTCCGGTCTTGTACGTCGTAGCGACCGTCGCATAGACGACCAGCGCGCGCTGCCCCTCCTCTTCGAAGCTCAAGTCCACTTTGGTCAGCGGCAGCGGATGGCACATCGGGATCAGGTCGGACGTTTTTTTCGCCGCCATGATCCCGGCAACCTGAGCGACGGCGAGCACGTCGCCCTTTTTCATCTTGCCTTGTCGAATCAGGGACAGAGTCTCCTCCTCCATCTCGATCCGAGCCGTGGCGGTCGCGATGCGTTTGGTCACGTCCTTCTGGGTGACATCGACCATCTGCGCGCGCCCCTGTTCATTAAAATGGGTCAGCCGGTTCTCCTCCATCACAACGTCTCCCTATCAGCCGCCGATCTGCGACATGCGTCGCAGCGTCGGATTGTGCGATTTTTCTTCGCCGATCAGCGCTTTGGCCATCTCGTGCGTCTCCGGTTTGGCATCGAGGCTCCGCAGAAAAAGCTCTGTCAGCTTTTGTTCGTCGCCGAGCGCATTCTTTACGTTAAACTCATCTTCCCAGTACAAGCATGGCTTCAGGCTGCCGTCTGCGGTCAACCGCAGACGATTGCAGCTCTGGCAGAAATGGTCGCTGACCGGATGGATCAGGCCGAACGCGCCTTTCGCGCCTGGGATCGTGAAGTTTTCTGCCGGTCCGTTTCCTTTGATCGCTTGGGCGAGCTGCACAGGCTCCCACCCGTTCTGGTGACAGCGGTCGATCACCGTCTGCAGCGGCAGGTAGCTCCCTTTCCAATCCTCGCCCTCATGCCCGATCGGCATGTATTCGATAAAGCGCACCGTCAGCGGTCGCTCGATCGACAGCCGGAGGAAATCGTCGATCTCATCCTCATTGAATCCTTTCATCAGCACGACGTTCAACTTGATCGGATCGAAGCCGACCTCAAACGAGCGCTCCAGCGCATCGAGCACCCGCGAAAGATCTCCGCCGCGCGTGATGCTCGCAAATCGTTCCGGGTTGAGCGAGTCGAGCGATATGTTCACACGGGTGATTCCCGCCTCTTTTAACGCCTGGGCCCGCTGTGCCAGATAGATGGCGTTGGTGGTCAGCGCGATATCTTCAATGCCGGGCAGAGCGGACAGCTGTTCGATCAGCCGCTCCAAGTTGGGCCGCACCAGCGGCTCCCCCCCGGTGATTCGCAAACGGCGCACGCCGAGCTTGGCAGCCACCCGCACGACTTCGGTGATCTGCTCGAAGCTCAGGTAATGGCTCGGTTCAAGAAAAGGCAATCCTTCCGCAGGCATGCAGTAGCGACAGCGCAAATTGCAACGATCGGTGACTGAGATGCGCAGATAATCGTGGACCCGTTGAAACTTGTCGATCAGCACGCGAGGATTCCCCCTTTCGCAGGAAAAACTTGTACGCCTATTATAGCATAAGCATTGGTCAGATTCTGCTTGTATGGTATTCTCATGATGAATCAACTTCCGTTCAGGTCGATGCGACCGACTGCTAAAGGAGTTTCGTCAGATGAGATTAAACGTACAACTGTTTGCAAGCGTCGCCGAGGCGGTCGGTTCCCGCAGTTGGGAAGTCGAGCTGCCAGATGGCGCATCGGTTCAAGATTTGCTGACCGCACTTCTCCATCAACATCCGACTGTCGAGCAGCTGCTTCAGATCTCGTTCGCATCGGTCAATCACCGATTTGCTACGCCCGACACGAAGCTCTCTGCAGGGGACGAAGTCGCCATCCTGCCTCCCGTCTCCGGCGGACAGGATGATCAGCCTCGCCCCCGCTTTGAGATCACCGATCGACCGCTGTCTGCCGATCAGGTGATGGCCAAGGTGCGCAATCCGCTCGCTGGGGCGATCAATCTGTTTGTGGGCACCGTGCGCGAGCTGACGCAAGGCAAGCGCACCGTGCGATTAGAATATGAAGCATATGAGCCGATGGCGCTGAAGATGATGGAGCAGATCGCCGCCGAGATCGAGGAGCGATGGCCCGGCACCGAGGTGGCGATGTCACATCGAATCGGCAAGCTAGAGATCGAGGAGGCGGCTGTCATCATCGCCGTCGCCACGCCACATCGCGCCGCTTCGTATGAGGCGGGACGCTATGCGATCGAGCGATTGAAAGAGATCGTTCCGATCTGGAAAAAAGAGAACTGGGACGATGGAACAGAGTGGATCGGTCACCAGCAAGGACCGTGGAATCCACTGCGTCCTGAGACGGAGAGGGATGTTTGACTGATGGACCTGGCTCGTTATTCAAGACAGAT
Organism: Tumebacillus lipolyticus; assembly: GCF_042682745.1. Classification (NCBI taxonomy): domain Bacteria; kingdom Bacillati; phylum Bacillota; class Bacilli; order Caryophanales; family Alicyclobacillaceae; genus Tumebacillus; species Tumebacillus lipolyticus. The sequence goes on from NZ_JBHUIO010000002.1 coordinate 766,262, forward strand.
ATTGTTTGCCGACATCGGAGAAGAAGGCCAGAGAAAACTGCTCAAGAGCCGTGTCGCAGTGGTCGGCATGGGTGCGCTCGGAACGGTGCTCGCCAATCACATGGTGCGCGCAGGAGTTGGCTTTGTGCGGATCATCGACCGCGATTTTGTCGAATCGTCCAATCTGCAGCGGCAGATGCTCTATACGGAACGGCATGCGGAAGAAGGCATTCCCAAGGCGATCGCAGCTGCGGAAATGCTCGCACAGGTAAACTCCCAAGTGACGATCGAACCGATCGTCGCCGATCTGACGTGGAAAAATGCGGAAGACTATTTGACAGATGTCGACCTTGTGCTCGACGGTAGCGATAACTTTCAAGTTCGCTTTTTGGTCAACGATGTGTGCGTGAAGCATCGCATTCCGTGGGTGTATGGCGGCGGCGTGAGCGCAAACGGGATGACCCTGCCGATCCTCCCGCAGGAAACGCCATGTCTGCGCTGCCTGTTCGAGTCGGCCCCCGCTCCCGGATCGACCGCAACCTGTGACACGGCGGGCGTGATCGGGCCGATCATTCACATCGTCGCCTCCTACCAAGCGGTCGAGGCGATGAAGTTGCTCGTGGAAGCGAAAGACAAAGTGCGCCGCACGATGCTCAACATCGGCGTCTGGGAGTACAGCACCTCTTCGATCGATATCTCCAAGGCGAAGCGTCCCGACTGCGCATGCTGCGGGCAGCGGCGTTTCGAATACTTAGAGCCTGTCGCAGGCAACCAAGAGGTATCGCTCTGTGGACGCAACACGATTCAGATCTCCCCGGCTGAGCCGTGGGCGGTCGATCTATCGGCGATGGCGGAGCGCCTGTCGCTGAGCGGCAAGGTCGAGCAGAACAAATTCCTGCTGCGCTTTTACGTGAGCGACGAGGTGCGTCTCGTCGTCTTCTCGGACGGTCGCGTGCTGGTCCAAGGCACCGATGATCTGAGCGTGGCGCGCACTCTGTATGCCCGATATATCGGAAACTAGAAACAACCCCGCTTCCTCCGAAGCGGGGTTCAGATTGCAGACAAACGCCCTCGTTCACTTGCAACAAGAGGGCGTTTGTCTGTTTATTTGAACTGTCTAAAGAAAAAATAAGTCATTTCGCTCTAGCGAGGGCGATTACTTTCGTCAACGATTTTGCCTCCATACATGAAAAAAAGCCGGCTGCGCTGAATCTCAGGACAAATGCTTTTGGAAAGAGTATCTAAAAGAGCACCCGGTCAGGGATGTTCTCTTGGATATTCAGGTCAATGGAAATAAAACTTTATGGTAAATTAGCGTTCGTATTTTTCCAGAATACTACGAATGTAATTTTGAAACTCTGTCCGTACTTCAAGCGGCTCAATTACTTCACATTTATCTCCAAATGCAAGCAACTTTTGATATCCGAATGCATTCTTGATGATCGGATAAGTCGCAAGGCAAGTCTCTTCCCCCATCTGAAGGATATGTCCTTCCCCAAAACGTTCGATCACTTTATCTATGACTGAACGATGGATGCGAATCGTTACATCAACCCATTCCTGACTCATCCATTCGGCTCCATTCATGGGTAACGGTGTAAATTCTCTTGGCACAAAAGTGTCCCGCGACACCTGTAGCCTGCTCGTTCGCGCCAATTTGAATATGCGAAAATCCGCTCTATCGACACAGTAACTTTGCAAGTACCAACTACTTTCTTTGAAGACAACCTGATACGGCTCGACCTTTCGGGAACTAATACGTCCGTCCCGATCTACATAATCAAAGACCAAATATCGCTGTTCATTCATCGCGGTCTCAATAAAACTAAGTAAATTTCGCAACGATTCATTTCCTTGATTTAACGATAAATCTACTGCATACTTCCCACCCGCAATATCAGTACCGCTATCATGATGGATAGCATGCAGTTTCTCCAAAACGTAAACAAGTTCCTTATGGCCAAATAACTGTATATAGCTGTTCAAGCTGGCCAACAATGTCTGAATATCATGTTGTGTAAATAACAGCTTGTCCATTTTATAGGATTTCATCAATCCCACCCCGCCCATCGCCCCCTGATGAGTAAAAATAGGCAGCCCAGCAAAGGTTAAAGTATCAATATCACGATAAATGGTTCTTCTGCTCACTTCAAGACGTTCAGCCAATTCCCGTGCGCTGATAACATCACGCTCTAACAAAATCATAATCAAGGCCATTAAGCGATCAATTTTCATATTCCACCTCCCATTCAAGTATGCCATATAGATGTCACAGTTGATAGATTATGCTAAATACGTATTCACAATTCACCCATTACTAGGAGGCATCACGTAATGAACAATTTCAAGTTTGAAAAGAAGCAAGCCTTTCGTGTCATCGGTATTAAAACCACTCTAAGCGATGGGACAAACATCCACTCTCCACAGTTTTCTAACCAAAAGACAACGTTTTTCAAGAGTGTGATTGATAATGGACAAATCGCCAGCCTTCGTCCTTACGCAGATAGCCCTTATGGTTACGCCGTAGTAGCCAAGGAGAATGGATTTATCGTTTATTATGCGGGTGTCCAATCTTCCAAACCTCTGCCCGAACATGCTGATGAAGTCCAGTTCCCGGGAAGTGAATATTTAATCTTATCAGGAAGCGGCGGATTATCGCGCTTGGCATTTGATAAGTTGGAAGATCAGGCATTTGGCTCACTTTTAACCGACGAATACGAATATGTATATTCCGGAGCACCGATTGCAGAAGTTTTGCTTAATGGAAATCCAACTGACGCCGAAGTTGAGGTGTGGATACCTGTGCACAAACGAAATGTAAGATAAAGCAGCACAGAAGACTTGTTGACTTGTACAAAAGACATGACCTTTATGCAGGTCAAATTCAATTGACCGCATCAGCGTGTAGACAAAGTACCTCATGGTACAAAGTCTACACGCTTTTTTGTTGAATCATTTTTTATAGCGCTGTTGTCATTGCAATAGGATTCTTCTATACCCAGTTATTTTGCACGTGTGAATTTAGCCATACAACAGAGGTAGCTATTAGGAATGCTCACTTGGCAAGAAGAATTGCGTTAACAGCTGTTTTGAATCCATTCTTAAGATAAAATTTCTCCGATGGAAATCCCTTGGTAGTTGTTAACACGATAGTGCTTATATCCTGCTTTTTAATGTCAGATTCGATAAGCTCTAGAAACTTGCTACCCGCTCCTTGTCCTTGGAATTTTTCACTTATACAAAATTGATCAATGAAATATTCCATTCCTTTTAGACATGGCTTTTTTGCTCCTAGGCTCAATCCAACAAGTTCATCGCCTACTTTTAGAACGTAACCTAGAAAATAATTGTTTTTCATGTGATTCTCAAAAAAATCTACAACTTGTTTTCTTGACTCATAGATATCATTCCAAGGTTCTTTTGAGAAAGTGTCAATGAATAAATCAACACAATCATCAAGCATGTCGTATTTCAACAAATATAGATCAGCCTCTAATCCCATATCTATTTACCTCCATCAAATTAAAGTTTCTTTGGTATCATTCAGTGCTAGTTGAATGAGAGCAACAACATCACGCATGAAGTATCCTCCTTTTCCCCTTGGATTAGCTCTTCACCAACCGAGGCTGCATGAGCCGAATATCAACGATTTGAGGACGAAAATATAATAACATAGGGAAGCAACAAAAAAAGGCTACTGCTCTGCCAGAAAAAGCAGATCAGTAACCTATCGTTGTTGAAATGGTGCGGTCAAGAGGACTTGAACCTCCACAGGGTTGCCCCCACAAGAACCTGAATCTTGCGCGTCTGCCAATTCCGCCATGACCGCATATGAAGATGGTGCCGGCGAAAGGAATCGAACCCTCGACCTACTGATTACAAGTCAGTTGCTCTGCCTGCTGAGCTACACCGGCACGTGGTGTTGACGTTATTTAAGATAACATCGCCACCCCAAATTCGTCAAGAGGTTTTGTACTCTTTTTTTGCGATCGATAAGATCATCACCGTCAGCACGATGCAAAGACCGCCGATCGCCTCATAGAAGCCGAACGGCACCTGCAACCACAGCACCGATGCGACCACCGCCACCAGCGGCTCCACGCTGGAGAGCATGCTCGTCTCAGACTGCGAGATGAAGCGCAGCGACTCCAAGTACAAAAAGAAGGCGATCAGCGTGCCGAACAGGATCACAAACAGCACGAGCGACGAGCTGTACAGCGTCCAGATCTGCCCCTCCATCAACCACGGGCGCTCCAGCAAGAACAGTCCCACCCCGCCGATCAGCATGCTCCATCCGATCACGACCAAAGAGTTCCACCGCTTGAGGAGCCCGGTGGGGAACAGCACGTAAAAGGCGAGCGCACCGGCTGCCATCAGCCCCCAGAACACGGCGATTCCGGGCACCGACAGCTCGTCGAACCTCCCGTTTGTCACGAGCAACGCTGTGCCAAACAGCGCGATCGGCAACGCGATCAGCTCCCGAGCTGTCGGCATCTTGCGCAACCTGAGCGCTAAAAACGCAGTGACGATCAGCGGAGCGAGAAATTGCAGAAGCGCTGCGGTCGCCGCATTGCCCGTATCGATCGCACTGAAAAACGTATATTGGGTGCCCAGTACCCCCAGCACGCCGAATATGACCACCCCGAGCCGATCCTTCGGATGTTTCCAGATGGCGAGCAGTTGATTCCCTTTCCCCAAAAAGGCGGCGATCATCAACAGCGCGGCACCTGCGGTCAACATGCGCAGCGTCACCAAATATCCAGGTATAAATCCATACTCCTCAAACAGCTCCTGCGCGACCGTTCCGGAAAGCCCCCACATCGCAGAAGCGAACGACGCCATCAAAAAACCTTTCACACGCGAATACATGCTTTGCGCACCCTTTCCCAGTCCTCTGCGACGATCGCGAGCAGATCTACCGCGCTCGAAAGCTCACAGAATCACTCTCTGCTGTCCATGCCAAATGCTGTCTTCAGGGCGTTCACCGCTCCCGCATACTCCTGTTTGCTCCAGCCGTTATACGAAGGGTGCGGAACCCCTTCGATCACCTGCCACAGCTGGCTCTCTACCCCAGCCAACCGAAAGAACTTTTGTGCGAACCGTCCGCACGGCACGACGATCAGGCGATTCTCGCGCAGCTTGTCCAACTTTTTGCGCAAGCTCTCGGCGATGATCTCCTGCACGTCATTCCAGACGGGGTCCGCATAGACGTGCTTGTTGTTCGTCGAACGAACGCCTTCCAAAGCTTTAAAAAAGTCTGTATGCTGTTCCCGCAAGTGAAGATCCTGATAGGCGGCCGCCTGCATCGGAATCTGACAGACGTTCATCAGCCCCACCTTGTTCAGCGCAGGTCGGTCGAGCTGCTCCTCTCGGTTCTTCTTGATCAAGATGCCGAGCGGATATTTCTCAAATCGCTCCCCATACAGGTGCTTGGTCATCGAAGCGCCTGACGATCCAGAGACGGGCGCCCCGTATTTTAGCTCCTGCACGTGTGGGCTTTCCAGCAAAAACAAAAATTGTACCTGCTGATCGATCAAGTCTGGAACCAAATATTTTTTGGCAAGACCGTTAAAGACTTGCCGCAACTCCTGCTTCCTCTCGCTCACAAATTCACCCTCTGATCTGCTGTGATTTGACCGACACTATTATAGCAAATCTAGCAAATGATCGCTGTTTTCGCAGCGCGATCTGCCGTTATCACCAGCGGATCGCGAACAAAAACAGCATCCCCTCGTCGCCGAGGAGATGCGAAAAGCTAGAGTTGCAACCCTTCTGACACCGTCACAAAGCGATATCCGTCCGCCTTCAACCGCGTGACGACCCGCTGCACCACATCGAGAAAAGCGCTCGGATCGCTGTGCCTGCCATCGTGCAACAGGATGATCGCGCCCGGATGAACGCCCTGCAAGATCTGCTCGGTGATCTTGTCAGGATCATACCCTGGTTCGTACTGTTCTGCAGGATCGACATCCCAGGTGACCAGCTTGCGATCTTGCTGCTTCAACAGCCAGGGCAACACGACCATCTTATCGCCATACGGGGGGCGAAACAGATTTTTCTCCTTCACGCCAAGCTTTTCAAACAGGCTGTCCATCTGCGCGAGATCGTCCCGAATAAAGCCTGGGGTCTTGTAGATCATCCGATCGTGGTTCACCGTGTGATTGCCCACTTGGTGCCCTTCCTGCACCACCCGCTCCCCCACTTCCCAGTTGTCGACCAGATTGAAGCCGGTCATAAAAAAGGTCGCCTTCACCTGCTCCCTGCCCAACAGGTCGAGCAGCGGAGCGGTCCACTCCTTCGTCGGACCGTCATCAAATGTCAGGGCGACAACCTTTTCCTCTGTCGCAAAGTGGGTCACCGGGTCTAAAAACAGCGAGCGGTCTGCTGGCCTGTTGTAGTAAAAAAACAGAAACAGGTTGCACGCCACAAAGATGCCGACCACCAGACCTGCATATTTTAACGCTCTCTTCATGCAAGTTGCCCTCCTCATCAGATCAATCTGCTCATCACGATTCTTTCTGCTTCCAACTTTTCATCTGTCGATCGGATGGCAACAGATAGGTCAGGATGCCGAGCAGCGGTAACAGCGAGCAGAACACCATCGTAAAATCAAGCCCTTGCAGGTCGGACATCTTGCCGAGAGTGACCGAGCCGATCGCGCCGAGACCGAACGCCAGCCCGATGATCAATCCGGAGACGGTTCCCACTTTGCCTGGGATCAGCTCCTGCGCGTACACCACCGTAGCCGACCAGCTCGTCGACAGGATCACCCCGATCACAAAGAGCAGCGGATAGGCGGCAGTCAGTCCGACATGCGGCAAGAGCAAGGCGAACGGCGCCGCACCGATCATCGAGAAAAAGATGATTCTGCGCCTGCCATAGCGATCGCCAAGCGGACCGCCGATCAGCGTCCCGATCACCCCGGCCACCATGAAGAGAAAGATCAGCACTTGCGCGGAGGAGATCGAGAGACCATACTTTTCGATCAGGTAGAATTGATAATAATTGCCGAGCCCCGAAGTGTACCACGAACGGGCGAAGACGAGAAAGACCAACAGCACCATCGCAACGCCGATCTGCTTTCTGCTCGCGCCCATTCCGCTGCGCTCGCCTTGCTTTTTGGCCGGGATCGCTTGCAGGCTCAGCTTGCGCGTGTACCAGGAGGAGACGAACAACAACACCAGGATCGCCAGCGCCGCAAACGACGTAAACCAGATCGCGCCAAACTGTCCGAGCGGCACAAAGATCAGCGCCGTCATCAAGGGAGCGAGCGAACTGCCCGTATTGCCGCCAACTTGAAAGACAGACTGGGCGAACCCCCGCCTTGAACCGGCCGCCAGATAGACCACTTTCGAGCCTTCCGGATGAAAGACGGCCGACCCTAAGCCGATGAACAGCACCGCGCAGATGATCAGACTGTAGGACTGCAGAAATGCCAGTCCGAGCATCCCGATCAGGCTCAAGCCCATGCCGACCGGAAGCATGTACGGCTTCGGTCGCTTATCCGACCAATACCCCACCACCGGTTGCAAAATCGACGAGGTCATCGTCATCGCAAACGAGATCCAGCCTACCTGCGTAAACGTAAGCGACAGCGACTGCTGCAGGATGGGAAAGATCGCTGGAATCACAGCTTGCATCGAATCGTTTAACAGATGAACAAAGCTGATCGCAAACAAGATCTGGTACATCGTGCCAGTCGCCGTCGACTGAGCATTCGCTTTTGCCACCGATTGCATCGGCACATCACCCTTTCCGGACCTTGTTTGACTCTTTCGATATCCGTAATAATTGTACGTCAAACGCTCTTTTCTGAAAAGACTGTCTGGCCGATGCTCCTTCATCGGAGCAAGCTGCTTGGCGATCTGGGTGTAAAGCCACTTCCAGACGTTTTGCAGAAGCACCACAAGCTGAGCAGATTCCCAAGCCTGACCTCAGCATTTCACCTCACTCAAACGCACCCTTTCGCCCTTTTTGCCGCCTTTTCCACACCTGTATGAATCAATCTCCCCCACGCCCGCATGTACTAAAGAAAAAGGTTCAGTCAAGGAGGGACGGTTAGTGCCAGATTTTGTTGCCACCATGACCAAATGGATCGTCGCGTTCCTCATCATCTTTCTGCTCTGCATGATTCTCGTGCTCACCTTCTTCAGACAAAGAAAAAGTGGAACTTCCTCCCTAGCTGCTGTCTGATCTCATGCGAAAACCCCTGTCTCCAGCAGAGACAGGGGTTTTATTTTCCGTTCAACTATTCGAGGAGGTCATCCGCCTCCACGCCATCCTCATAGCTGTTGTCGTTGACCAAGATGGTTTCCTGACATTCGGGACAGAGCACTTCGACGATCTCATCGCCGCGAAACACGTCTTCATCGACAAACACCGTCTCCTTGCAATTTGGACAGCTCATCTCCAAATATTCGATCCCTGTGTCAGCTTCGTCCAGTTCAAGATCTGCATCATACTCGAACTCATCCTCATCGAGCTCGCCGTACAATTCCTCTTCCAGATCGGTCAGGTCGTCATCGACCGCTTCGATGTACTCTTCCAGCTGTTCCTGCATCATCGTCAGGCGATCGAGGGTTCGAGCCATCTCGTTCATGACGTCCAACATGCCGACAAGCACCCGGCCTTCCGGGCTGCCTTGCCCAACGTTCAGTCCTTCTGCTAGACCTTTCAAGTAAGCCAGTCGTTCTTTGATTGGGTTCAAGAGACTCGTTCCTCCTTCGCGGCCAACATGCGGCTCTTAGCTCGTAAGATTTTCCATACATTTGCTAGTCTGACCGAACGAGCCACATTTTAACCGCGCACCCCCCAAAGAATCAGCCCGACCCCGCCCATGACGACGACCATCCGCCAAAATTCCAGCCGATCAGCCAGCCCGAGCAGGCCGAGCGATGTGACCAAGATCAGTACGGTCGGCCCCACCAGCGCAAGGGCAGCGTTGATCTGTACCGCTTTTTGTAGGCTACCAAAGTACAGCATCAGGATCGCCGCCACCACCTCGATCGTCCCTGAGAGCAAGCGCAGTCCTGCCATCCCGAGCAAGATATGTTCACGAAAAAATGAAAGCATCCTCTCGCCTCCTCACCTGCAAGCATCACTATTCGAACATATGCTGTGCGCGGACAAGGTATCACCAAAACAAACAGGCACGCCTCCCTGAAGAGGCGTGCCTGTTTGTTTTCGTTATGCGCGGGAGACGTAATCCCCGCTGCGAGTGTCGATGATCAGCTTTTCGCCGACTTCGATGAACAGCGGAACCTGCACGACAGCACCCGTTTGCATCACAGCATTTTTGGAGCCGCCTTGTGCGGTATCGCCCTTGATGCCTGGTTCAGTCTCTGCAACTTCCAGCACGACGGTGTTCGGCAGTTCGACACCGATCGCTTGACTTTCGTAGATCATCACGGAGCATTCCATGTTCTCAAGCAGGTACTTGGTCTCCTCTTCCAACATCGCAGCCGGAATCCCCAGTTGCTCGAAGGATTCGTTGTCCATGAACGTGAAAAACTCACCGTCGTTGTACAGGTATTGCATCTTGCGAGTTTCAACCCGTGCGCGCGGCACCTTCTCACCAGCGCGGAAGGTCATCTCGCGAACAGCACCTGTGCGGATGTTTTTCAGCTTGGTGCGGACGAATGCGGCGCCTTTGCCAGGCTTCACGTGCATAAACTCGACGACGCGCCAGATGCCACCATCATATTCGATCGTTACGCCTGGACGAAAATCGTTTGAAGAAATCATGAAAAATGCCTCCCATGTGGTTCTAAAAGTCTCTCGGCCTTAGCCGATGGTCAAAAGTTCTTTTGTCGAAGAGGTGAGGATCTCGATGCCCGTCTCTTGCAGCACGATGTCATCTTCGATGCGCACGCCGCCAAAGTTCGGGAGGTAAATGCCCGGTTCGATCGTCACGACCATTCCCGGCTTGAGCACCATATCTCCGCGGACAGACAGGCTGGGCATCTCGTGTACAGCGGTGCCGAGGCCATGTCCGAGCGAATGCCCGAAGTTATCTCCGTAGCCGTGAGCCGAGATGATGTCGCGAGCGAGCGCATCCGCTTCGCGGCCGGTCATGCCCACTTTGATGTTCGCCAGCGTGTGCAGTTGGGACTTGAGCACGATGTCGTAAATCTCACGCTGCTTGTCGGTCGGCTCTCCCAAGACGACCGTGCGGGTGAGGTCGGAACAGTACCCTTGGTAGTATGCGCCAAAATCCATCTTTACAAAATCGCCCGCTTCGAGAATCTTCTCGCTCGCCACGCCATGCGGCAGGGAAGATCGCGCACCAGATGCGACGATGATGTCGAACGAGGAGCATTTCGCGCCTTGTTTGCGCATGAAAAACTCCAGTTCCAGCGCAACGTCGATCTCCGAGATTCCGGGGCGCAAGAAGCTGAGGATGTGTGAGAACGCATCGTCTGCGATCTTCGCCGCTTGGCGCATGATCACAAGTTCGCTCTCATCTTTGAACAGGCGGATCTCTTCCACGACGTTGGAAGACGGCACCAGCGTGATGCTGTCGAGTTTCTCACCTAGCGATTCGTAGAGGCTGTAGTTGACATGATCTTTCTCGAAAGCGAGCTTGGTCAACTGCTTGGCTCTCAACTCTGCAAGAAGCGATGCGGCAAAATCGCTCGCTTCCACGACGCGGCAGTGTGGGCATTGCACAGTCGCTTGTTCGGTGTAGCGGAAGTCGGTGATCATGATCGCTTCGTCATGCGTGACGAGCAAGTAGCCGGTCGAACCTGTAAAACCCGAGATGTAAAAGCGATTCTCCATCTTCAGGATGAGCATTGCTTCCAAACCTTGCTCGGTCATTTTCGCGCGCAAACGTGTCAGACGCTGTTCCACAGAAACTCCCCCTTAGCTGTTCATTGTCTACTCAGCAGATAACAACCCTCTTTTGGCAAAATCTTCAATCAGCGCATGGAAGGCGAGCGTATACCCGAGCGCGCCTAGCCCGCAGATCTGGCCCATGACGACAGGAGCGGTCATCGAGCGATGACGAAACTCTTCGCGCGCATGGATGTTCGACAGATGCACTTCGATCGTCGGGATCTGAATCGCCGCCAAACAATCGCGGATGGCGATGCTGGTGTGCGTATAGGCGGCCGGGTTGAGGATGATGCCGTCCGTGTTGCCAACGCACGCCTGCAGGCGATCGATCAGCTCACCTTCATGGTTGGACTGAAAACTTTCCAGCTCGACGCCAAAGCGATCGGCGAGCAAAGCGAGATCGCGGTCAATCCCAGCAAGCGTCGTCCGGCCGTAAATCTCCGGCTCACGCGTGCCAAGCAGATTGAGGTTGGGCCCATGCATTACCAATATTTTCACCAAAGGGATAACCTCCCAAAAAGTCCAAGATACATTTTATCATGAAAATCTATCGTTGAATAGTCGCGAGCCGATCGCCGAGTTGTCAATCGCAACCGCTCGCCACCATGATATAATGGGCAAAAAGAAATAGCGAGGTGTGACATCATGAATCAGCCGATCCATCTGACGCTCGTGCGCCACGGAGAAACCCTTTGGAACCGCGAGTTTCGCTTGCAGGGTTCCCAGGACATCCCGCTCTCTGACACTGGGCTGGCACAGGCGACAGCGATCGCCAAGCGCCTGTCCCGCGAGCAGTTCCAAGCCCTCTACTCCAGCCACCTGCAACGAGCGCACAAGACGGCAGAGACGATCGCAGAAGCGTCAGGCGTTCTCCACCGCGTGCACAAAGATTTGCACGAGCGCCATTTTGGCGAGATCGAAGGGCATACTCGCGACGAGATCCTTGAGCGCTATCCGGCGATCTGGGGCCGCGAAAAAACGTATGACGTCGCAGGTGTCGAGCCGTTCGACGCGCTGCGTGAACGCTCCCGGCAGGCGATCGAACAGATCGCCGACCAGCATCCTGGCGAACATGTGGTCATCGTCTCTCACGGCGGCACGATCAATGCGTTCTTGCATTCGATCTCAGACGGCAGGTGCGGCACCGGCATCAGCACGCTGGGCAACACGAGCGTCACCCGCGTGCTGCGCGACCAGGACGGCGTTTGGCAGATCATCGAAATCGGCTGTACCGCGCACCTCGGCGGCTGAAGGTGACGCATGATCTTTTCACTTCATCGAGCAAAGCAAAGGGAGCGCCATCGCGGCACTCCCTTTTTATGATTACCCTTCGAAGGAAAAACGCAGCACCGGATTGCGCGCAGCGGTCGTCTCGTCCAGACGATTGACCTTCGTGTGGTACGGTGCGTTTTTGATCAGGTCCGCATTCTCTTCCGCCTCTTTGGCGATCTGAATCATCGTGTCGCAGAAAGAGTCGAGCGTCTGCAGGTTTTCCGTTTCGGTCGGCTCGATCATGATCGCTTCCTCTACGTTCAGCGGGAAGTAGATCGTCGGCGGATGCACGCCAAAGTCGAGCAGTCGCTTCGCCAGATCGAGCGTTTTGACGCCATGCTCTTTTTTCAGCTTGCGACCGGACAGAACAAACTCATGCTTGCAGATGCGGTCATACGGCAGCTCGAAATGAGGTTGCAGACGGCGCATCATGTAGTTGGCGTTGAGCACCGCATCTTCGGTGACGCGCTTCAGGCCGACCGGGCCCATCGTGCGAATGTACGAATATGCGCGCACGTTGATGCCAAAGTTGCCCCAGAAGCCTTTTACCTTGCCGATCGACTGCGGGCGGTTCCAGTTCAGCACGAAGCTGCCATCTTCCGCCTGTTCGACGCGCGGTTTCGGCAGGAAGGGGATCAGTTCCTTCTTCACGCCGACCGGGCCGGAGCCTGGGCCACCGCCGCCGTGCGGAGTCGTGAACGTCTTGTGCAGGTTCAAGTGCACGACGTCAAAGCCCATGTCGCCCGGGCGAGCATAGCCGAGGATCGCGTTCGCGTTCGCTCCATCGTAGTAGAGCAAGCCGCCCGCTTCGTGAACGATCTCCGCGATCTCGATGATCTGATCTTCAAACAGTCCGAGCGTGGACGGGTTGGTCAGCATCAGCGCTGCCGTGTCTTCGCTCACCACTTGGCGCAGCGCTTCAAGGTCAACCCCGCCCTGTTCGTTCGACTTGACGGTGACCGTCCGATAGCCGGCGACTGTCGCCGAAGCCGGGTTGGTGCCGTGCGCAGAGTCGGGAACGATGACGGTCGTGCGCTTTTCGCCGCGCGCTTCATGGTAGGCGCGGATCATCATCAGACCGGTCCACTCGCCGTGCGCACCAGCTGCCGGCTGCAGGGATACTTCATCCATGCCGGTGATCTCTGCCAGCTCCGTCTGCAGTTTGAACATCAGTTCAAGCGCACCTTGCACCTGCTCTTGCGGTTGCAGCGGATGGATCGAGGCGAAGCCGGGGATCGCAGCCGCTTTTTCGTTGCGCTTCGGGTTGTATTTCATCGTGCAGGAGCCGAGCGGATAGAATCCGTCGTCCACACCGTGGTTGCGCTTCGAGAGCTCGGTGAAGTGGCGCACGAGGTCCAGTTCAGCCACCTCGGGCAGCTGAGCAGGAGTTTGACGGATATAGCCTGCCGGAATCAGGTTTTCGATCGGCTCTTCCGGCACATCGAGCTCTGGAAGGCTGTAGGAGATGCGGCCTGGCTCGCTCAATTCAAAAATGAGTGCTTTATCTTTCTCTTGACGCATTACAGGATCGCCTCCAGTCTTTCAGCCAACAGGTCAATGTCTTCTTTCGTGCGCAGCTCGGTGACTGCGATCAGCATGGCACCTTCGTATTCCGGATAGGTCGTTCCGAGATCGTAACCGCCGATGATCTTGGCTTCGAGCAACTTTTTGTTGACTTCCGCCACATCGCCTTCGATCTGGATGGCAAACTCGTTGAAAAACGGCGTGTTGTCAAACAGCGCTTTCACCTTCGGAATTGAGGTCAGGCGTTTGAACGCGTAGTGCGCTTTTTGCAGGTTGAGCTTCGCCACTTCTTGGAAGCCCTGCTTGCCCATATAGGAAGCGTAGACCGTTGCGGCCAGCGCGTTCAACGCTTGGTTGGAGCAGATGTTGGAAGACGCTTTTTCGCGACGGATGTGCTGTTCGCGCGCCTGGAGGGTCAGCACGAACGCCCGGCGTCCGTCGATGTCTGTCGTCTGCCCGACAACGCGCCCCGGGATGCGGCGCACTTGATCTTTTTTGACTGCCAGCATGCCGAGGTACGGACCGCCATAGGAGATGCGATTGCCCATCGATTGGCCTTCGCCGACGACGATATCCGCATCGAACGTGCCCGGCGCTTCCAGCACGCCCATCGCGATCGGGTTGACCGAGACGACGAAGAGCGCTTTTTTGCTGTGTGCCAGCTCGCCGATCTTCTTCAGATCTTCGATGCCGCCGAAGAAGTTCGGATATTGAACGAAAACGCCTGCGACGCTATCGTCGAGCTTCGCTTCGAGATCGTTCAGGTCGATCAGGCCGTTCGCGCTGCCGACTTCGACCACTTCGATGTCTTGGCCGTAGGAATATGTTTTCAACACTTCGCGATATTCTGGATTGACAGAGCGCGCGACGAGCACTTTGCTTCTGCGCGTTGCCGCACAGGAGATGAACGCCGCTTCACCAAATGCGGTCGGAGCATCGTACATCGACGCGTTCGACACGTCCATGCCGGTCAGCTCGCAAACGATCGTCTGATATTCGAAGATCGCCTGCAGCGTGCCTTGGGAGATCTCCGGTTGGTACGGCGTATAGGCGGTGAAGAACTCGGAGCGACCGATGATCGCTTCGACGACCGCCGGAATGTGATGCTGGTAGGCACCTGCGCCGAGGAAGTTGATATGCTCGTCCAAATTTTTATTCTTAGCAGCTAGTTCATTGAAATAGCGATATAGTTCGACCTCAGACAGTTCTTTAGGAATGTTGAGCTCGCGGTTTAGGCGTGCTTTTTCCGGGATGTCGGAGAAGAGGTCTTCCACCTTCTCGACGCCCAAAAAGTCGAGCATTTTTTTGCGATCAGCTTCCGTGCTTGGAATGTAACTGAACTTGTTCACTCAGGTTGGCCCCCCTTATTACTTCTGACGCTTGTAGAACGGCGTTTTGATGAGTACCCCTTTGACTGGCTTGTTGCGGATGATCACATCGATCTCTTGACCGATCGTCGCGAACTTCGCATCGATCAGCGCAAGGCCGATGTTTTTCTTCACGGTCGGTCCCATCGTGCCCGTGGTGACCTCGCCGATCGTCTCGCCGTTCACCTGCACTTCATAGTGTGTGCGGGGGATTCCGCGCTCCAGCATCTCAAAGCCGACCAGCTTGCGGGAAAGGCCCGCTTCTTTCTGTTTCGCCAGCGCTTCACGACCGATAAAATCGCCCTTGTCGAGCTTGACGAAGAAGCCAAGCCCTGCTTCGAGCGGGGTGATCGTCTCCGAGAGCTCTTGACCGTACAGCGGCAGGCGCGCTTCAAATCGCAGGGTGTCGCGCGCGCCGAGGCCGATCGGCAACACGCCGTCCTCTTTGCCTGTCGCAAGGATCGAATCCCACAGCTTCGCCACATCGCTGGCATCGCAATACAGCTCAAAACCGTCTTCGCCCGTGTACCCGGTGCGCGACACGAGACACTTCACCGAAGCGATCTCCACGCTGTCCAAGAACCAGAAGAATTTGATCTGCGACAGATCGGTCGATGTCATCTTCTGCAGCACCTGTTCAGCCAGCGGGCCTTGGAGTGCGAGCTGTGCGACAGCTGCGGAGATGTTCTCGATGCGAACGTCGCCAAAGGAGTTTTGCTTGAGCCATTCGTAGTCTTTCTCAGTGTTTGCAGCGTTGACGACGATCAGATAGTTGTCGTCCCCTTTTTTGTAGACGATCAGGTCGTCGACGCAGCCGCCGTGCTCGTAGCAGATCGGGGAGTAGACCGCCTGGCCGTCCGCCAGCTTCGAAGCGTCGTTGGTGATCCACTTTTGAATGTTCGCCAGCGCATCAGCCCCGGTCACCGCCAGTTCGCCCATGTGGGAGACGTCGAACAGGCCAGCGCGAGTGCGCACCGCTTCATGCTCTTCTAAGATGCCGGAAAACTGGACAGGGAGCGCCCAGCCACCAAAATCGATGATCTTACCGTTATAGTTCGGATAGACCTCGAACAACGGAGTTTTTTTCAAATGCTCCACCAAAATACCTCCTTGGGAACGGATGATCAAACAAAAAAGGAGACACGAATGCCCGTTGGCCCGGTCTCCTCTGTCCACTTAACCTGAGAGTTTTACACCTTGGGTGGCCGTCGACACGGCTCTCTCCAGAGTTGCGTCCCGCGACGGTACATTTGCCTGAGAGATTCGCAGCCACCTGTGGGTTCAGGTGTTGCTTGCTCCTTCGGCGTCACATCCTGTTCGTCTTAAAAAACGAACATTGTGCACTCTCCCGCCAGCGATCATTCGCTTTATGAGTTTGGTTACGCATCCATCATATCACAATCTCGCCAGTTTGGAACCGTCCCTCGAAAAATTTTCCCCGTTTCGGGTCATACTATCCGTACACGCGATGACGGGGGTGGCATGGGTTGAAAAAAGCTCGCTTCATGCCGGAGCTTGAGTGGCAGGAAAGTCTGGTAGAGACGCTCTTTGCACGAGAGCAGCGAGGAGAATGGGACTCGTGGGAACTGTTTCGCTTGGCGCTGGAAGCGGAGCGAACGCGGGTGGTGCCCACATTCGATCAGTTGCTCTCGATCGAACAACTGCCGGAGATCACCCCGTTTCCCCACCAGATTGAGACGGCAAAAAAGGTGTTGAACGAACTGCACGGCCGCGCGATTCTCGCCGACGAGGTCGGACTTGGCAAGACGATCGAAGCCGGGCTGATCTTAAAGGAATATCTGATCCGCGGGCTGGTCAAGAAGGTGCTGATCCTGGTGCCCTCTTCCTTGGTGCTCCAGTGGGTGCGCGAGCTCTCGGTCAAATTTAAAATTCAGGCGTGGGCGCAAAAAAACGCGTACAGCTGGACCGATTACGAGATTGTGGTCAGCTCGATCGACACGGCGAAGCGCGACCCGCACCGCGAGATCGTGCTCGCACAAGAATGGGATCTGGTGATCGTCGATGAAGCGCACAAGCTAAAAAATCGAAAGTCGAAAAACTGGGAGCTGATCAACAGCCTGCGGAAAAAATATCTGCTCTTGCTTACCGCAACGCCCGTTCAAAATGAGATGAAAGAGCTGTACAATCTGATCACCCTGCTCAAACCGGGTCAGCTCGGCTCGACGACCGACTATTCGAGCATGTTTATGGAGAATCGCCGCCTGCCCAAAAATCGCACCGAGCTGAAGCGAGCGCTCTCCGAAGTGATGATCCGCAACAAGCGATCTGAGGGCAGCGTGCAGTTCACCAATCGGATTGTCGAGCCGATCCTGTTGGAGCTCTCTGCCGATGAGCGAACCTTGTACGACAGCGTGAGCGAGTTTATCAAAGAACAGTATGAGGCGATCGAGCAGACCGGCAAAGGCAACGTGTTGCAGCTGATCACGCTGCAGAGGCAGATCTGCTCCTCCCCCTATGCGGCGCTGGTGTCGTTAAAGTCGATGAAAGAACATCCGAAAACGCCTGCAGGGATCAGGGAGCGAGCCGAGCAGCTGTACGCGCTGGCCGAGCAGATTCCCGCCTACACCAAAGTGAACAAATGCCTGGAGCTGATTCAGCAGATCGAGGAAAAGGTGATCATCTTCACCGAGTATCGCGCCACCCAAGATTTTATTTTGTACATGCTTCAGCAGCATGGTGTCAAGGCGGTCATGTTTCGCGGCGGCTTCAAGAAGAGCAAAAAAGATTGGATGACCGAGCTGTTTAAAAATCGTTTTCAGGTGCTGGTCGCCACCGAGGCGGGCGGCGAAGGGATCAACCTGCAATTTTGTCATCATGTGATCAACTTTGACCTGCCGTGGAATCCGATGCGGGTCGAGCAGCGGATCGGTCGCGTTCATCGCTTGGGGCAGACGAAAGATGTCAAAGTGTACAACCTGTCGACAAAAGGGACGATCGAAGAGCACATCGTCAACCTGCTGCACGAAAAGATCAACATGTTCGAGCTGGTGATCGGTGAATTGGATCTGATCTTAGGCAATCTGAAAGTCGGTCGACAGTTCGACCATGACATGATGGACCTTTTTGTGAAAGGCGCTTCTCAAGATGAGATGAAAGCGAAGTATGATGAGTTGGGCGAAAAGCTAAAAGATGCTTCGCTCAACGCCTAGAAGCGGACAGGAGGTAGCCTGCGAATGGAAAACAAGCGGGAGATTCAAGATTTTTGCAGGCGATTCTTTGCGGCGGTAGACGCGCCCACCCTGATCGATCAAACCGATTTTCTCCAGGTTGAGCTGCCGCGGGAGATCGACAAGCAGCTGACCGACCGGCCCTATTACTGGATGTATGTCGAAGCGACCGGACAGCAGGTGCCCAACACGGTGCTCTCCCTCTCCTTCGATCGGTCTGTCGCGGTCGAGGGAATCGAGAAGATCGAATATGTGACGCTCGGAAGCTTTCGGCTGAACAAGATGATCGAAACGGCGCAAAAGCGAGGTCGGGTGACGCGCGCCTATCAACAGGTGAGCGCGAAGCGGCTCTCCCCCTATCTGCTGACGACGTTTAAGATCTCCTTTCTCGCCGATCGGCGGCGAGATGAGATGGTCTCCTATGGCGTTCATCTCGGCCATGGGTCGGTCGAAGCCGATTTTTACCCGCGCATCGAGAGTTTGACCTTCGGGGAACAACCCTGCTCAGCCGCGCAGGTGGAACGTTCGGCGCTTTCGCTCGCAGAGGGCTACCAGCTGTTAAAAGCGAACATCACCTCGGAGATTGCCGCACTCGATCACTCCTGGGCGGAGGATGCGGACGCCCATCTCGCCGAGGAGCTCGAACAGCTGGAAACCTACTATCACTCCCTCGGGCTCATCCATGCGGACGAACGCGCCACCGATGAGGAGCGATCCCAAAAGGCAACTCTGTACGCGGCTGAGCGAGATCTGCGCATCTCCGAATTGAAGTGGAGGTGCGCCCCGCGCATTCAGATCGAACCGTTTCATTTTGCAGTGCTCTACGTGGCGGAGGAAGCGCTGCGGATGACGAGCAGCGGAAAGCGGCTGTCGATATAGACCGTTGCGCCCGCTTTGGCAAACGGATCTCGAACTGCTAGGTAGCGATCGTCGCCTTGGCTGATCACAGCCATCACTTGCAGACTGACATACAGCTTGTTAGGGATCGGATCGAAGACCAGAAAAGCAGGATTGGCAAACGAATCAGCTCTGGAGAACTCTCGCAAGGTGAAAACGTCTGCCCCGCGCACCAGATCGAGCTTGTGTTGACCGTAACGCCCCACTGCGTACAGCGCATCCAACTCAGGATCAGAAGGGCTGGCCACCTTGCGCTCTACCGCCCCGTCCCCCACGTTCCCGTTCGTCCCGTTCGTCCCGTTCGTCCCGTTCGTCCCGGTCGTCCCGGTCAGTTTCGGCACCAGCTCTTCGAGCTTCCCTCCCGCATGCGTCTCGCCGGTGAAAAGGTTGTAGAGCTGTGCTGTGGAATCGGCAGCGCGAAACGAGACGAGATGCAGCGTCGGGCCCGCATACAGGTACTGTTCACCCGCGAGCTTTCCGCGCAGTTTTTCCGGCAGTTCAGGCACCGCTCCTCGACTCCACTCGTACAAAGTCACCCCGTCTGGCGAAGTGACCACATATCCGCTCGCTCGATCATCAAGCTGAACGCTCCAGAGGATGGCGACCGCCGTGCCGCTCCGGTTCTCCAGCTGACGAACTCGCGTGGCAGAGGCGCCTGCCCATTCGTGAAAATCGCCGAGCTTCGCCAGCCGCTGCAACAGCGGTGTGATATCTGGAGCGGAACGCACATCGTCCGAGATACTGCCAACCTGTGGTAGCAGTTGCATCCGTTCGATCGAAGACCCATCAAAGTTAGCTTGCAAGGCGACCGCGTGTGCGGTGACAGAGCTGCTGCAGAGCAGGATCGCCAAGCTGGCAAAACGCATCATCCGTCGCATTCGACATCGCTCCTAACGGTATCATTTTCATCCTGTCGGTTTGTCACTAGCGTATCGTGTCAGGATTGCGATGTCTGTTAGAACCTGTCGGACAGCTCCACATATTTTCCAGCAAAAAACGACCCAGCAAGCAAAAAAACGACCCTCCAATTGGAGAGTCGTTTTCTGTGCGAATCGGTCCTACTTCGGTTCGAGACCCATAGTTTCGACCGCTTTACGAACCGGATCGAAGTTTTTGTCATCAGACGGAACGAGGTTGTCGAAGGAGTAGATCTCTTTCCCGATCTTTTTGCCTTCATCCGTTTTCATGATCTTCATGAATGCATCAGCAACTTTTTTGTTGAACTCATCGGAGAAGCCGTTGCGGATAGAAACGGTGTCGTTCGGGATCTTATCAGAGTATGCGAACGGAACGAGCTTTTCTTTTACATCCGGAACTTCTTTGAGGATCGTGTCACGAGCATCTTCGAAGACGGTCGCTACGTCCACATCGCCGCGGAGCAATGCCATCATCGCTTTGTCATGGCCGCCTGCCAGCGTCGGTTTAACATCCGTTTCCGGGTTGAGTTTCAAATCTTTCATCATAACAGCCGGGTAGATATAGCCTGCTGCGGAAGATGCATCGACAAATGCAACTTTTTTGCCTTTGATATCTTCAAGCTTGTTGATATCTTTGTTGTCTGCACGCTTCACGAACATCGCGCGGTAGTAGTCAGCGCCGTTACGTTCAGTTTGAAGCAGAACTTTAACCGCTTTTTTCTTGTCATGTGCGAATACATAGTTGATCGGGTTGAGGAAACCAACGTCAACTTTCTTCGCAGCCATACCTTCAACAAGGCCGTTGAAGTTGGTGGTGACTTGAACTTCTACCGGAATCCCCAGCTCTTTGGAGAGCAGGTCGCCAAGCGGTTTTGCTTTTGCGGACAGGTTTTCCGCGTTTTGCGACGGGATGAAACCTACGGTCAGCTTCTCCGGATCTTTTTCGGGCGTATTCGCGTCGCCGCCCTTTTTGTCATCGCTGCCACAACCTACGAGAGTCGCTGCCAAAGCGAGAGTCATACCAACTGCAAAAGTCTTTTTGAACATTCGTTTTTCCCCCAAATGTGTTAAATGGATACATTAATTGGGCAATTGCCATGATCAGTATAGCACATTTGCCCGAGAAAGAAATATCGGTTTTTTGTAGAATATGTTAGCATTCGCTACAAAACGTCAACAAAAGATTCATTAGACTAGCAATCTCTGCTATTTTCTCCTGTTCGCTCGCTCCTGCACCTGCGCAAGCAGTTCTTCCACCTCTTGATTGGCTTCGCGCAACCGCTCCAACTGCTTCATTTTCAGCTGGTCGAGCTCTGCCGTCAGCAAGCGCAATCGCTTGAGGTCACGGTTGATGCGCGCCGCATGAATGCTCTTTTTCAGCCGATCCCCTTGCTCTTGCAACAAATTCGCTTCGCTTCGCTTGCGATCAAATGTTGCGAACTGCTGCTCCAATCCGGCGGTCAGCTTTCGATCATTCGCCTTGCGGAGCAGTTGACGCAGTTCATAGCTCTGATCGTTGATCTGATGCTTCAGAATCCGGATCGTTTGCTCCTTTTGCTTGATCATGCGGAGCTGCCCGCGATATTCGGTCAGTTCGGCTGTCACTTTCTGTGCCGCATCGGTCGTATCCAAGCTGTTTGTGGCCGCTGCGGAAGATGGGAGCAACGCGGTCAGCAAAAACAAAGTCAGCGCTGTTTTTCGCATCCGCTTCAACATCGGTGCCGATCACCTCAAAGCTAGTATTCGCATTCCTCCAACCTCCTATAAGGTTCTTCAAATAAAAAGAAGAGGGGCGCATTCTCCCCTCTTCTTTGGAAAACAGACTCATGTATCTAAAAATTCGACTTGGCTAAGCCTTGCATCTTTGCCGGTCAAGCGGCCGATGCGCGTCATCTGCGCGATGCGAGAGATCATCGCATCGACCGTCTTCGTAGAATCGTAAAATGTCTTGTAGACGGCTGGTGGCTCATAATTGGAGGTAAACAAAGTGGGGAGCTTGTTGGAAAAGCGGTAGTTGATGATCCGGAACATCTTGTCGAGCGTAAACTCATTCGCGCGCTCTTGCGCAAACTCGTCGATGGCGAGCACCGGAACTGTGCAATACTTTTCGATCACCGTCTCCATATCCTGGCCTGTCGCCGCCATCGTCCGCAACTTGTCAAAAATCGTATCTGCGCGAACGAAGATGTTCGGAATCTGCCGCTCGTCCAGCTTGTTGCAGATCGCGAGCATCAGGTGCGTCTTGCCAACCCCAGGCGACCCGAAAATGTAGAGTCCCTTGACCGGAGCCGCCTGATCGATCAGATGGCGACGGTGGTCAAATCCGCCCGCAAACTCCATCGCCGCCGCATACAGCTCCGGATGCTTGCGCGCCTGTTCGGGAGGGAAGTTGTCAAAACGGTACTCTTTGTCGGCCAGCGTCTTTTCCGAAAATTGACTCAGGCTGGTGACCTGCTTCATCTCCACATGTTTCAAATAGGGGTTGCAGGGGCCGATGCGAACGGTCAGCTGGTCGTTGTATAGGTCAAGGTAGTCATACAGCCCTTGCGCATCCCCAAACTTTCCGCACTTGTCATACCCTTGACAGCTGCCGCAGATGCGCTCCTGTTTGATCAGATCGAGCAACAGGATCGCACCCCGCTTGATCGTCTCGTCGTTCACGCCGAGCGATCGCAACTGCGGCAGACGCTCGCGAAAATAGTCTGGTGAATAGTCATACTGCCCCTTCAAACGCGCTACAGAGCCCAGTGCCGAGCCGATGTGCTCCATGCATACCCTCCTTTCTTTCCTTCACTCCGCATATCTGTACTAGCGTACCATGAGCGACCGCTCAACCTCAAGAAGCGAAATCTGCTAAGCTCAGGAGTAACCGACCACTTCCGCTTTGCGAACTCCCTGCAACGCCACCAAGCGCTCCAGCAGATCATCTACCGAAGCGGAGAGGTTCTCGACGCCCACCGTCATCGTCAGGTGAGCCGCTTGGCTCATCGGAATCCCCTGGTTGATCGTGATGATGTTCCCCCCGTGCTGCGCGATGTTGTTGAGCACTGCGGAGAGCACCCCCTGCCGATGCTCAAGGATCAGCGACAGGGTGATCAGCCCACCTTGCCCCTCTTCTTCATAGAGAAAGACAAGATCTCGATATTTATAGTAAGCGGATCGCGACAAGCCCACTTGAAGCACAGCATCGTGTACCGTTTGAGCATCACCGCGCGCCAGCATATCCTTCACCTGTACCGTCTTGATCATCGCTTCTGGCATGATATCTTCGCCGACCAGAAAAAAGCGGCGCCGTTTCAAACTCAACTTCGATCCCTCCCCGCCCTGATCATTACTAATCTCTATTGTATAGAATGCGAGGACTATTTAATAGCCGTCCTCGACAAAAAAGGCCCTCTGACAACGCAGAGGGCTTCAAGTGATGATCAGTGTGTCATCTGTTGTGCATGATAGTCGCGCCGCGTCTGCACGGACGGCGGCACTTGAGGTGCGATCGTCACCGAGCGCTCGACGTAGATCTGGTGCCACATCATGAAGACGAGGATCGTCCAGACTTTGCGCGCGTTGTCACGAACTCCGTTTTTGTGATCTTCGAGCAGTTGCATCACATACTGCTTGTTGATCAGATGATCGATCGGGCTGGCATCGATCAGCTCGCGCGCCCATTGGTAGTGCTCTTTTTTCAACCAGTGGCGAGTCGGCACCGGGAAGCCGAGCTTCGGACGCTCCGCCACTTCCCGCGGCAAGATGTTGCGCACCGCTTCACGCAGCACATATTTGGTCGTGCCGTTCATCGTGCGGTAGTGCGCCGGAATCTTCGCCGCAAATTCGAACACCTCTTTGTCGAGGAAAGGCACGCGCAACTCCAGCGAGTTGGCCATCGTCATCTTGTCCGCCTTCATCAAGATATCGCCAGGCAACCACGTGTGGAAATCGACATACTGCATCTTGGTCACATCATCATAAGCTGCGGCGCGATCATAGTGCGGCTTGGTGATGTCAAGATAGCGACGCAAGCCCAGCTGCTCCGGATTCAGGCGAACAAATTCCTCTTTCATCTGTTCACCGAAGATGAAGGCGTTGCCGACGAAGCGCTCTTGCAACGTTTTGCCGCCGCGCATGAAGAAGGAGCGTCCGCGCATGCCTTCTGGGAACTTCTCAGCGAGCGCCCCAAGGCTGCGGCGCATCGACATCGGCAAGTAGTCGAACATCTTCAGGGACAGCGGTTCGCGATAGATCGTATACCCGCCAAACACTTCGTCCGCCCCTTCGCCGGAGAGGACGACTGTGATGTAATGGCTGGCCAGCTCGGCGACAAAGTAGAGTGCGATCGCGGAAGGGTCAGCGATCGGTTCGTCTTGCTGGAACATCAAGCGCGGCAACACATCTAAATACTCTTGCGCGGTGATGATCGTGTCCCGATGCTCGGTGCCGAGGATGCGAGCAGTCTCGCGGGCGTATCCGATCTCCGACTGTCCTCCCGCCCCTTCAAAACCGACGGTGAACGTCTTGACCTGCTCCAGCTCTTTCAGCAGAGCGACGATCGTCGAAGAGTCGACCCCGGAGGAGAGAAACGCACCGCGCGGCACCTCGGAGTTCATGTGCATTTTTACAGAGTTGCGCAAAATATCCTGGGTGCCTTCAATATAGTAAGACAATGGCTTGTCTTCCGGCTCAAACGCAAGATCCCAGTAGCGTTCGATCTTCCATTTGCCGCCTTTGATCAGCATGTAGTGTGCAGCTGGGAGCTTATAGATGCCGCTAAACATGGTCAGCGGATCTGGCGCATACTGAAAGGTCAGATAGTTCCAAAACGACTCCGGATTGACCTCGCGCTTCACGCCTGGCACTTCCAAAAGCGACTTGATCTCCGACCCCCAGACGATGCTCTCATCCGTCTCCGTGTAATAGCAGGGCTTGATCCCGAAATGGTCGCGGGCGATCAACACCGTGTCGTTTTTCGTATCGCAGATCGCGAAGGAGAACATTCCGCGCAGTTCTTTGACGCAGTCCACACCTTTTTCTTCATAAAGATGGACGATCACCTCGGTGTCAGCTTCTGTCTGAAACTGATGCCCGCGATCCAACAGCCATTTTCGCAACTCCTGATAGTTGTAGATCTCACCGTTGAAGGAGATCCACACCGTGCCGTCCTCATTGGACATCGGCTGATGGCCGCCTTCCACGTCGATGATCGACAAGCGGCGGAATCCAAGTCCGACCGGCCCGAGATATTGCATGCCCGAATCGTCCGGCCCGCGGTGGACGATCTGATCGGCCATTCGCTCCAGCACGGAGCGGTCTGCCCCATATCCTGTTTTATTGTACATTCCGACGATGCCACACATGTATGTAAAACCTCGCTTTCCGTTTCGAAGACGATGTCAATTCACAGCAGAACTATTCAAGTGTAGACTCTTTCATTCTGCTCGTCAATGTGAAGAAATAGACAGATTCTGCTTGATTTCAGCGATGATCGACTCTACGGAGCGATCAGTTGTAGCAACCGTCAGATTCGCAAAATCGTACAAACCTGCTCGCTTGCGCATCAACTCGGTCACTCGCTCCTTCAGATCGCTTTCGCTTTGCAAGAGCGGTCGGCTGCGATCCTGTTCGACGCGGCGGACGATCTCCTCGGGCGATGCACTCAGCGCGACCACATAGCCGGACTGCTGCATCAACTGCCGATTCGCCTGCTTTAGCACCACTCCGCCACCCGTTGTGATCACCGACTTGGGGAGACGGGAAAGCTCTGACAACACCGCCGCTTCCACCTGCCGGAAATAGGCTTCCCCCTTCGACGCAAACAGTTGGGAGATCTCCATTCCTTCCCGCTTCACAATCTCTTGATCGCTATCGTAGAACGCATACTTGAGCTCATTCGCCAAGGCGAGACCGACCGTCGTCTTGCCCGTCCCCATAAAGCCGATCAAAAAGAGTCGCTCTTGCATATGATTCGCCTCCTGCCTTCTTTTTTTGGACTCATCATAATATGACGCAGACGATCATACAACCGTCACAACAATTCGAGTAAAATGTTACGCGTTTTGTAAGAATACGGGGAGAAAAACGAATTGATTTCGGTTGACATATGATACAATGAAAGTGAAATAACTCACAAGGAGACGATGCATCATGTGGGCAGATTTTCTGTATTGGATGACCACCGCCACAGTCTGGGATTGGGTCTGGCATATCGTAGCGGTTGTCTTGGCGCTGTACTTCAGCGTACCAGGTTTGTGGTGGCCATATGTGGAGAAATATATGAAGAAGAAAAAAGAGCGTGAAGCTGCTCTGATGGCTGAACAGCAGAAGCAAGCGGAGCTTGTGAAAGGCAAATGATGCGTGTGGCAGTTCTGCCACCCTGTTGCTCAAGTACAAGTATGATGATGTTGAACTCATTCATTTCTAGAACACGATTGTCTACATGTACCGCTAGCAGCAACGCAAGCTCTTTTGATGTCTGTTCTTCAGTACGTCCTTATTGACACCTCTTTATCCTTTCGAACGAGTTAGCTCGCAGGGCCCAGTCCTGCACGATGCCTTTCAAATCGGTCGCTACCCCGTTTGCACGGAGAGATCTCTTTGTGCATGCCGGCTTCTATTGAGCGGTCTTGCGAAGAGCGACTGGCAGCTCGAACGCTCGTCGCTAGCAGACTCGCCGTCCTGTGATGAAAACGAATCGTGGTTTATATCGGTGTGCAGTGCATTACCTTCTTCACGGGATGCGCTTCACGCCGTTTTTTTTGCCAAACGGTCCTTCTGACTTCCTTCTGACTACAATCACTGCACTTTTATCTGCCTTCATGTTTGCAGACATAGATCCCGTTCAGACGAATGGGGTCTTGCTTATGTTCATCTCTTTATTCGGAAGAGTATGGGCTGATCTCGCTTCGAACGGGCACGATCAGAATTGCAGGTACTAGATTTTCACATCAAGTACAGATAGCTCATTTTGCTCTCAGCGTAAACCAAGCTTTGAACCAAGCTAGTCTGCCAAGCATATGATACAACATACTAAGGTTGGGAGTGGATCAAATGGACGGACTTTATGGAGGCTTTACCCGTTGGGCTGTGGTGTTTCTAATCATTTTCGTTCTTTTCCTGTTGCTTGTGCCAGGCGTGGGAGTCGATGGCGGGTATTAGGTCGTGCCTCCGATACGCTCGCCTAGATTCATGAGAAGGCGATGAGGATTTTCATCAATACCTCCATGAAACGGTAACCGATCGCGGTTGCCGTTCTTTTTTATTCGCTGCTCGATAAGATTTCAATTCAACGTGCTCTCCGTTGTTTCTTTGGAACGATCAAAAAGGCAGAGCCAATTGCTCTGCCTTGCAGTTCCCTGCCTATTCGATCGTCTTTCCGCTCGTTCGATTCTGACAAACATCAGAACCTCCACGCGCGTCCCTGTTCAACTCAGACTTTAGTATACGCCGCCATCAGCACCTGGCATGATCAGGAGAAACAGCACAAAGATGATCAGAAAGACAACGGCCCACCGGGTGAAACCACCAAATTGTCCGTACACGTCAGTTCCCTCCTTTTTCGTTTCTTCAACAAGTTATGCGATTGCATTTCTAGTTGGAAAGGCTAATGTGCGAACCAACCTCGATTCCCAGTAAAAAGGGCACTCGCGATGGATGAGACTCGGAGCTTAACAGGTATGTTCACCCACGCTTCGTTCGATCGGTGCGGACGCAAAACGGCCCGTCATTCGGCGCAACTGAGCGTCATGACGAGCCTTTCTGAGCAGCAAAAGATCATTCGGACGAACGCCAAACGATCGTTTTGCGCTCGATGATCTTTCCGATCTTCCCGACCGCTTCGATGTTCACCACACCGTTTTGCTCAAATACGCGCATGCTGTAGGTGCCAGACCCGAGTTCAACATCGAACCGATCACCCCGCCAGTTCGGGTCTGCTGACAGTTGAAACTGCGCTTCGATGACCGCAGCTTCCGCTAGGTAAAAAGCTTGGTCGGAACGATACAGCTTGGTGGTAAGCTGGAAGTCCTGAGAGGTGAGCGTGAGTTGTACACCGAGGAGAAGCAAGGTCAAGAGGAGCACGGAGAGGGAAAGCATAAGCTTCACAGCGCGCTTCGCCTCCCCCACCAGGTCTGCCGAACATCATCCAGCGTGATCGACAGAATTCTCCCACCCTGTTCCAGATCAAATCGGCAGATGGTGATCGCAGTTGCGAGGACGGTCGACCCTCCCCCCACTTCTTCGCGAAGCAGATTGCCGGCTGACGACAGTTGATAGCGGATCGTACGCCCTTCGCCGTCATGAAGAGCCAGACCGTTCGACAGCTGCAAAAAATCCCCACCGCTCCGAACGTCTGCACCGATTCGATGCAAGGCGATCGTCGTCTGTTGACGCGTCTCCATTCGCTCTGCCATCTGCTGCCACTGTGCGGTGAGCGCGATCAGCCAAGCGGCGATCAAGGGGAGGAGCATGCCTGCTACAGACAGAGCGATCACAAGTTCTAACAATGTAGTGCCTCGTTGATCAAAGATGTAGCGTCGCCCACGTTTGCGCATGCGTGCGACCTCCTTCCAACCAAGAGTAGGTGAGCACAACGCGGTAGATCTGTCCCTCCCGCTCGACGAGCAAGCGCTCTTCGACGCTTACCCCCTGTATCTCCAACTCGTTCGTCCGCTCGACAGTTGCGATGCTTTGAGCTTCCCCGATCCGCTCCATCTGCGAAACGGCGATGCGGGACACGAGAAAATGAAGTTCGGACTGCCGCTCTTGGCGGATGCTCGCATGCCAAAGCGCAGTTGCGAGCATGATGGTGAGCGATACGATCGTCACGGCGCAAAGAGCTTCCAACAGCACAAATCCTCGCTCCGACCTGCTCATCACCTCATCCCTCCAAAGACCGCATGACCGGAGATCGGAAATATTTTCACTTCCGCCTGCTGCCCGAGCTGGTTGATCAAGCGAATGTTCCCGCTTCCGACCGCTCGCTGCCGACCGTAGCGCAACGTTTCCACCGTGGATTCGATGTACCCGAGACGATAGGCGATCCGCTCCGACATCCGTTTTTGCCAGCGAAACACACCAGACTCCCATCTGCTGTAACGGGGTGAAAAGCGATTGAATCTCAACTCTTGCTCGCCATGTTCGACCCACGCCGAAACTTGCGCACTGCGGATGTCAGACACGATCTCCCTGCTGCTCCCCTCCAACTCATAGTGCTGGTACACCCTGCCGAGCACAGGAAGCACAGCGGCCAACATCACGCTGAGAATCGAGATGACGATCATCAGTTCCAACAAGGTGTGTCCTCGCTGTCCCCATCTGGCAGTCATCGTCCGAGCGCTCCGTGCTCCGAGCAGGTCAGCTCAACCGTTTTGCCGTCTGCTGCCAACTCGATCTGATAGGCTCCCCCGCTTGGACAGGATGGCTTCGACTGCAAATAACCTCGATCGACCATCGCCATGAATCGCTCCTCAGCTGATGAACCTGTCGGATACCCATTTTCGATCAGCATATAGTTTTCCAGTTGGGCGCGCACCAAGCGCTGATTGCCCTCACAGGTGACCTTCTGCGCTTTCTCGCCCGTGCCGCGCAGGTTGGGCAAGGCGATGGCGATCAAGACGGAGATGACAAACACGACCACCGCGAGCTCGATCAGGGTGAACCCTTGTTGTCCGCGCCACAGCTTCCACAGCTTGTTCATCGACAGCCCATCCTCTCACGATTCAATTTTGTATGAAATTGTCTTAGATCGCTCTGATCAGGTCGAGCATCGGCCAGAGCATCAACAGGGTCACCAGCCCGACCATGCCTCCCGCGATCAGGAGCAAGATCGGCTCCAAACATTTGCTCACCAGCGCCATCATCGCTTTGCGCTGATCGGATAAGTCTCGCTCCAGCGAAAGCAGCGCGCGACCAAGATCTCCTGTGACCTCAGCCACCCCGACCGCATGCGCGAGCGCCGAGTCGAACCGTTCGCACAGAACTGCCTCTCCAAGTGAGCTCCCGCTTGATACCCGCTCGCGAATCCGCAAGCAAGCACCGCGATTCTCCACGTGCAGAGGCAACCGTTCCTGTATCTGCAACGCCTGCAAAAGCGACACCCCGCCGTCGAGCAGCAGCCCGAGCGTCGCGACCCACTCGTGCGTACGCTCCACGAGCAGCAGACGGCGCAGAAAAGGCACTCTCCGCAGCAGCCGCACACCGGAAAAAGTGCCCACGTCCTTCCATCTCTTCTTCCACATGAACAGGCTGGCAACGATCAGCGCGCTCGCCAGCACCAGTTGGGGAAACGATGCGCTCAGGCTGAACAACACCTGTGCCATCCCCTCTACTTGAAGCCCCAATCCTGCATACAGATCGGCAAATCGCGGAACGACCACCGTGAACAGAAACAGGGACAAAAAGGTCAGCACAACCCCGACCAACAGCGGGTACAGCATCGCCTGCCTGCGCTCTCGTCGCCAGCTGACTTGCATCGTGCAATAGTCGGACGACCGAAACAGGCTTCCGGCAAGATCGCCAGCATGTTCGCCAATTTCGACCAGCGCTTGCATCATCAGCGGCGCTCGCTTGCTCTTCAGCAAGCTGGACAGCGAATGTCCGGCCTGCAAACTCGCTTGCAGGTCGGGAATCCAGACTCGCTCCTTCGAACCGCCTCGCTCAACCAGCGCGGAGAGCGCTTCGAGCAGAGGAATTCCGCCTTCCAAAAGCAACGCCAGCCTTCTGGCGAAAGCGCCCCAATCGGCAACCTGCAGCCGTCTGCTCATATCATTCCCCGCTCGCAGATGATCCGATCGACCGTCTGCTCATCGACCGCTCCGCGCTCCAACCAATCGCTCAACACATCGGGAAGCAATCGGATCGACTCTTTTCTTGCCTGCCTGCTCAACTCCCGCACATCTGCCTTTTGATAAAGCGCCTGTCGAATCCCATCTGTCATCGGAACGCATTCGAACACAGCTCGCTTCCCTTCGCTCGTCTCTACGAGGCGCTGCCCGACAACGCCTCTCAGCCCCGTCGCCAACACTTGCGGCGGCACGCCGAGATCGATCAGGCGCAACAGCGCTCCGACGGCGCTTTCGCTGTGCAGGGATGTCAGCACCAGATGACCGGTCAAAGCGGCGCGCGCCGCCACCCCTGCCGACTCTTCATCGCGAATCTCGCCGATCATCAGCACATCCGGGTCTTGGCGCAGCACGGAGCGAAGCGCAAGATCGAACGAGAGACCTGTCTTCGGCTGAATCTCCACCTGATTGATGCCCGGCAATTTCACCTCGACAGGATTTTCTAATGTCGAGAGGTTCAAGCCCGCCTCTCTCCGCTGGAGCATCGCCGCATACAGGGTGGTCGTCTTGCCCGATCCGGTCGGCCCGGTGACCAACACCATCCCATGTCGCGCTTCGATCCACGAGTTGAACAGCCTTCTCTGCCCCGGGTCGAAGCCGAGCTCGTCCAGCGCATGGCGCGCCCTGTTTTGCAGCAACCGCAGCGCAACCTTCTCCCCGTGGACGGTTGGAAGCGAAGAGACGCGAACATCGAACACCTCCCCCTCCGGCAGTTGCACTTGGAAGCTGCCGTCCTGAGGAAGTCTCCGCTCTGCGATGTCCATCCGCGCTCGTAGCTTCAGCTTGGAAACCGTTTGTTTCAACGTCACATCCGGAGCGTCCCACATCTCCAGCCTCCCGTTCATCCGCACCCGCACTCGACAGCCTTCATCATGCCACGGCTCGATATGAACATCGCTCGCTCCTTCTCGATATGCTTGTGCAAGCATCAGGTCGAGCACGTCTGCCGTGACACCTTCATCGTGACTCATGTTGCAGAACTCCTTTCCAGCATGTTGACGGATGCGCATCCTGTCACCTGTTGTACCACTAACCGCCGGCGTGAATAAAGAGTTTTTTCTAATACAATTTAACTGAAATAAAATCAAACAAGCTTTGACATCTCTCGATTTCTCCCATCATCGATTCGATATCGTTATTTTTATCAATCAGCAGGATTTCGATTGGCAGTACAGAATTTTGATCGAGTGTTTTCAAAACATTTCCTCCAAGACACCTTCCAGCTCGCCGCTCAAAAGCCTGCCAGATTTTCTTCTCCTCGATCACCCTTCCCTGCGCTGCCCGATCTGTTCGCAATAGCTCAACTCCCGCTTCCCCGACGTGTCACATCGTTCAGTTCACATAAAAAAGCAAAGGAAGCGCTACGCTCCCTTTGCCTGTCCTTCGATCCCCACTCAGCGATACACCATCTCCACCGTTCCTCTGCCTTGTCCGACCTGCACATGTGCCAGCGCGCCATTTACCAAGATCATCTGCGGCGGCAGATGGCCGACATCAACATCGTAGATCACCGGCAGCTGCAGTTCGTCAAGCGCTCGGTGCAACGCATCCTGATAGCGGAAATCTGCCACGTCAAGATTACCCCTCGCCCGACCGATCAGAAAGCCCTTCGCTCCCTGAAACCATCCAGCCTCCCGCATCTGCCACAGGCTGCGGTAGATCTCTGCCGCATTGATCTCCGAGCTCTCCAAATACCAGATCACGCCTTCTCCCGCGCAGTGTTCATCGACAAACTTCTGCACGGGAGCATAGGAGGTCCCAACCAGCGAGCGCAAGATCTCCAGACATCCGCCTAGCAGGCGACCTGAAAAACGGACTAGCGCCGCCCGGTTCTGTTCCTGCCCCAGCCATTTCCATTCGGTCTGTTCGTTCAGTCGGAACGGGTCGTCAGGATTCTTGCGTGAAAAGTGAGTCTGGTAGCGCTCAGAAGAATGCTGCACAACGCTTTCACCAGCCGCCGTGCCCAACACATCGACCCACCTTCGGGTCAACAGATCCCAAGGCGTTGTCCCCAGATCGAAAAAATTATTGCCGTGAGCAGACGCCCGCCCGGTCAGCAGCGTATAGACAAAACAGAAGGTGGTCAGATCGGAGTAGCCGAGCACCCACTTCGCCTCTTCTTTCCGCAATCGCTCCCAGTCGAGCAGCGGCAGAATTTCAAAGAGAAACTCCCCTCCCCAGACCGGAACGATCGCCTGCACAGACCGATCCTGCAACAGCTGTTGCATCTCTTTTGCCCGCATTTCTTTCGGCGCAGAAGTCAGCTGCACGTTGCTCCACACACTGTCGCTGATGCTCACTTCATATCCGGCCGCCTCCACATTGCGCTTCGCCTGATCCATATATGCTTTCCAGTCGATCGTCACCCCAGAGGACGGCGCATTCACGACGATGCGTCCTCCTTTCTGCAACGGTTCCGGATATTCAATTTTCCTCATCGCACAAACTCCCTTTCGCTTGTGATAAAATAGTTGAAATATTGTTGTAACATTTCTGTTTCATCTGATGACTAATAAAATACAGATCATTTTCACTATTGGCAAGAAAGAGGAGGGAGTCATTCTGTTCAAACTACTAAAAGGGCTGTTGCTTGCAGCCGGCACCATACTTGGCATCCTGCTCATCGCCAATCTAGGCAAGGGGCTTGAAGTGGTAGAGCCCGACCAATTTTACTTGAAACTGATGCCGATGCGCACCATTCAAGAAGTGGTAGAGCGCTATCCGGAGATCAAGGTTCTCGATGAGAAGCTAAATGCTGTTCAGATCCCATCCGGTCAGGGCGAAGAGTATCAAGAAATATTTAATCGAGACTGCGCAAAATATTACCCAGCCTGCCTGATCGACGGAGCGCTGACCGTACCCAAAACGCCATCATTCAATTTTTCGGCATATGGTCATGCGATCCTCGAACAGCTGAAAGGATACGCCCAAGGAGATCTCGGTGGCATCTTTTACGATAGTGGGCGGGCTGGCGTCCGCGAGGTCCCGATCGTCGATTCGCTTGGGAAGATGATCACCCGTTCGCTCTCCTATCTGATTCCAGGCACGCTGCTCGGCATTTTGGCAGGGTATCTGCTCGCGCTGTGCGCCGTGTGGTTGCCCAAGGTGGGACGAGGAATCGACTGGTTACATAGCTTTATGCTCGGCCTGCCTGACTTTTTCGTCATCGTGATGATTCAGTTGCTCGCCATTCAACT
The DNA here is from genome assembly GCF_042682745.1 of Tumebacillus lipolyticus. NCBI lineage: Bacteria > Bacillati > Bacillota > Bacilli > Caryophanales > Alicyclobacillaceae > Tumebacillus > Tumebacillus lipolyticus. The sequence goes on from NZ_JBHUIO010000002.1 coordinate 800,268, forward strand.
GGCGAAGCAAAGCGGGCACAAAGTGATCACCATCATGCAGTTCGGAAGCGATGTTCCGCTCTTGATCCCGATCATCGCGATCTCGCTGATGCCCGCACTGATGATTTACGGCACGGTGAGGCTCGCGGTGAAGCGCGAATGGGAGGAAGGCTATATCAAAACCGCCTATTCCAAAGGGCTATCCCGCACGCGAGTCTTCATCCGTCACATCCTGCGCAACACGTCTGAAGATCTGCTGACGATCTTGCCGCGCACGATCACAGCAGGAATCACCGCGCTCGTCGTCGCGGAAGTGATGACCGGAACATTTGGGCTCGGCGGCTATACGAGCAACAGCAAGATCAGTCAGGTCACTTCGTTGCCTGTCACCTGTGCGATTTTGGCCGGTTTCGCCCTCGCAGCAAACGCAGGCATCGCCATGCTGCGCAAACTGATCACAGTCAACACGAAGGAGGGCGCTTGATGAACACGTTGCGTCGAACTGCCAAGCGAGACCGATTCCTCTTTCAGCTTTCCTGCGCTTTGTTGCTCCTGCTGGCCATCGTCTGCTTGTTCGGCTCCTACCTGATGCCGCAAGAGCTGACGCCTGATAACAAGATCACGTTTCGCACCCAAGAGGTGAACGGCGTGATGAAAAGCGTGCCGCCACCGTTTGCACCAAGCGGTGAGAACTGGCTCGGGACCGATCATCGCGGCTATGACATGCTGAGCTTGTTGTTAAACGGCGCTAAGTATACGCTCCTGTTTTCGCTCGGCATCACCCTCACCCGCTTTCTGCTCGCAGTTCCACTCGGGCTGTTCGCAGGCGCGACTGGGAAAGGCCGCAGTTTCATCTCGACCTTGCAGCTGGTCACTTCGGCAGTTCCTGCTATCCTATTCGTCTATCCAACGATGTACGAATTGATCCAAACGTTTGGAATCAATCGCGGTCTAGCGGGCGATGACCCGCGAGTCGCCCTCTTTACCTCGATCCTGTTTACCCTGCTCGTGTTGATCGGCGTGTTTCCGCTCGCCCATCAGTTTGCGGAGCGCTCTCGATTTTTTAATGACAAGCTCTTTGTGGAAGCATCGCGCACGATGGGCGCGTCCACGCCGCGGATCGTGTTTCGCCATCTGTTGCCGCATCTGCGGCCTGAACTTCTGTTTGCCTTTTTGACCGAGCTGATGCAGGTGCTCTTCTTGATGGGGCAGCTGGCGATCCTCAACATCTTCATCGGTGGCGGTGAAAAGGTCGTTTTGTCGGACGGAAGCAAATTCTCGGCAGAAGTTTCACTCGTGGTGACCAACAGTGGAGAATGGGGTGGCATGATCGCCTATGGCACCAAATTTATCCGCGAGTTTCCCTGGCTGCTGGTCGAGGCTGCCGCTTTCCTCACCGCTGCGATCTTGATCTTGCTGTTCTTCAGCAACCAGTTGCAAAAGCGGATGGAAGTTCGGGCCAACTCGCCCCGCGCTCGGTCGAGCAAGAAAATGTGGATCTCAGCAGGAACTGCTGTCGTTGCTTGTATCGCCTTGATCCTGTTCTTGCCAGACAAGCAACAGGCGCTTCCCACCGGCGCACAGCCGGGCGCGGGCACAGAAAAGCTTCTGCCCGAAGTTGAGAAGGGAATCAAAGACCTCGCAAAGCAGTTCATGTCCTATGTGAAAGAGGATCGGTGGGATAACGCTCAAGCGTTCGTCATGAAAGAAGCGCTCCAACCCACCTCAACAGGCGGAGTGATCCCGACGGAAAGGCAGTTCTCGCTGATCCAAGAGAGCTGTACTCGCTGTCACAGCACTCAATTTGACAATGTCAAAAAGACCAAGCTGACCGCTGCCGAGATCGAACAGGTCCTCCGGGAAGGCAAGGGAAAAATGCCAGGAGGGCTGATCACCGATGAGGCGGAGATCAAAGCGATGGCGCTCTATCTCGAATCGCTCTTGAAGAAGAACAATGCGCCGAAGCCGTTCGATGATTGGTTCAAAGCATTCCAAACGTCCGGTTATGAGCTGATTGAGTTCGGTTTGCCAGAGCAGATTGAGCCGACTCGCTTTCAGATCGATGTTCACGTAAAAAGTGGCACGGGTCAGCCGGAGACTTGGAAACTGCTCATCTACGATTCGGAGGCTGGCAAGCGAGCTGGCGTCTACCGCGTGATGGGCATTGAAAACGGCCCGCTTCACCTTAAGGACTAAAACCAGCTTGGCTAAAAAGCAGTTTGGGTAGGAAGATACTCTAACTTACGTTACAATGAACAAATACTGTTCATTATCGGAAGATAGGGGGGACTTCTCACCAACATGGTTGATGCACTTCTTTTGTTGTTGACTGGCATCGTTGCAGGGGTGACAGGTTCGGTCGTCGGGCTCGGCGGCGGATTTATCGTCGTGCCTGCACTTTCCTTCCTGTATGTGATGCCGCCCGCGCACATCGTCGGCACCTCGATGGCCGTCCTGCTTTTCAACTCGATTTCGAGCACGATCACATATGCACGGCAAAAACGGATCGATTTTGCAGCAGGCCTTTCGTTTGCCGCAGCCAGCATTCCTGGCTCGATCATCGGAGCGTTTGTTGCAGACGGGCTGGCGAGCAAAACGTTTTTCGTCGGGTTTGGATGCTTTCTGATCCTGATCTCGCTCTTTTTGATCTTCAAGCCGAAAAAGCCTGTCCAACTGCCGCTCGAACCGACAGTTCGTCGGAAGTTTACCGACGCATCTGGCACCGAGTTCGAGTACGCGTATCACCGTCCATTAGGCGTGTGGATCTCGTTTGTGGTCGGATTTATCTCCAGCTTGCTCGGCGTCGGCGGCGGAAGCATCTTGGTACCGATGATGGCGATTCTGTTCGCCTTTCCACCGCATATCGCAACAGCGACCTCGATGTTTACCATCTTCCTGTCTGCGATCATCGGATCTGGCACTCATTGGTATCTTGATAATATCGACTGGTTGAAAGTGTTGTACTTAGCTCCCGGAGCGTTTCTCGGCGGTCTAATCGGAGCTAAGATTGCGCCAAAACTACCCGCGCAGACGATCTTGCGCGTGTTGTCGATCATGTTGATCATCGTGGCAATTCGGCTGATCACCAAGTAGCAAGCACAGCAACAGATGGGGCCAAACGATCATTTCTTGACCTGTTCCCCCATCTGTT
>NZ_JBHUIO010000002.1:803424-1376953 GCF_042682745.1 Tumebacillus lipolyticus
ACGAAAGAAGTGGTAGCGGGGGTTTCATTTGTGTGCGCGATGCGCTCCTGAAGTCGAGCTGCTGGCAGACAAGCTGATCTGATACGCTTTCCACACCGGCTGATCGGATCGAAAAGAGACGATTATGCACCACAATTCTGGGTACATCCATTCCTGTCGATCGCGCAAGGAAGGAACCGCTTCCGCAGTCGGATGGGAATGCACCAAGGCGAGCGGCACCATTTTGCGCGCCTGTGTCTTCGCCAGCGCATCGAGCCACTCTTGTGGGTGGACTCGATAGCTGACCTTCGGCCGTTCCGCCACGTTTTGCAACGGCAACCAGTCGAGCACATCAGCTTCTCTGCCGATCCACAGACCGACTCCCTCAAACGGCAATCGCTGTTGCAAGTCGGAAATGGTCTGTTCGATGATCGAGTCGGATACGCTCAACATCGACCGCTATTCGACAAAATCGAACTCGTACTCGCCGATACGAATCGTGTCTCCGTCTTGCGCCCCTTTTTTCCGCAGCGCTGCATCGACACCTTTTTGTTTCATGATCCGCTGGAAGCGTTTGACTGAATCGTACTGAGTGAAGTTGGTCATCACGCAGAGCTTTTCGATCCACTCGCCGTTGACCACATACACCTCGTTATCTCGGGTGATCCAAAACTTGTCCGAATCCTCTTCCAAGCGGTATACTTTCCGGTCGGGCGTCTCCTCGACTTCCTCCAGCTGCGGTTCGATCACCGGAGCTCGATCTAACGTATCGGCCACTGCGAAAACGAGTTCACGCAGCCCTTCGCGCGTCGCGCTGGAGATCGGGAAGATCGGATAGTTATCGCCCACCTGCTCGCGGAATCGCTTCAAATTCTCCTCCGCTTCTGGGACGTCCATCTTGTTCGCAGCGATCAGCATCGGTCGAGCGGCCAAGCGCTCATTGTACAGCTCCAATTCACGGTTGATCGTCACAAAGTCTTCATAGGGGTCTCTGCCTTCTGTCCCCCCCATGTCCAACACATGGACGATGACGCGCGTACGCTCAATGTGGCGCAGGAACTGATGACCCAGCCCACTGCCTTGACTTGCTCCCTCGATCAAACCTGGCAGGTCAGCCATGACAAAGTTGCGGTCATCCCCCACATCGACGACGCCAAGGTTGGGCGTGATCGTCGTAAAGTGGTAGGCGGCGATCTTCGGCTTGGCTGCCGACACAGAGGAGATCAGCGTCGACTTGCCAACGCTTGGGAACCCGACCAACCCGACATCTGCCAACAGCTTCAGCTCCAAGTTGATGTAGCGCTCTTGGCCTGGTTCGCCCTTTTCGGCGATCTCCGGCGCTTTGTTGTACATCGTCGCAAACCGCGTATTGCCACGGCCGCCGCGACCGCCGTGCGCGATGATCAACTTTTGACCATGTTCGACCAGTTCGCCGAGAAATTCATTCGTATCCTCATCGGTCACCACCGTACCTGGCGGGACTTTTATGTACATGTTCTCCGCGTTGGCACCATGCTTGTTGCTCGTCTTCCCATACTCGCCTCGCTCCGCTTTAAAGTGACGCTTGTATTTAAAGTCGAGCAGCGTGCGCAACCCTTCATCAACTACCAATACTACATCGCCGCCCTTGCCGCCATCACCGCCGGCAGGACCGCCTTCTGGAACGTATTTTTCACGCCGGAAGGAGACGATCCCGTTTCCTCCGTCGCCACCTTTTACATATACTCGCGCTGTATCTACAAACATCTCGGTCACCTCAGCCTATTCTTGCACTTGAAAGCGAATCGAATATTCGATTCCCGCTTCCTCCTGATGCTGTTTCATCACGATTCCTTGCGGAGCCCAAGCTTCTCCCCAGCGAGAAAAGTCTGGAACATCCTCAATATGTTCGGACCTGTCATAGTGCCAGCCGATCTCGAACGCTTGTCCCCACAGGACGATCGAAAGGTCGAGTCTCAGTGGTTCGAATTGTCGCATCGAATGTTGTCCAACCATATTGAGGAGGTCAAACAGCAACTCCGCCGCTTTGCTTTCGATCGACAGCGTAGGCAGTTCGGCCTGTTCACACGTCGCATGCACCTGCAACATCGGGTAGCAAATATCGCGAGACAATACGACATATGAGATCATCGAGCTTGCGATCGCCGACATTTCGGTGTGCCGCCTCGCTTCGGCGATCAAGTTCTGAATCGGCCCCTGCAGACGATCATACTTTTTCATCTGTGAATAGGAGTGGATCAACTGAACCTGATTCATCAGATCGTGGCGGTATGTTCGCAACACCTCAAGGCTGTCTTCCATCAAACTGCGAAGTTCCAGCATTTTAGTTTGCTCCGAAGGAAGTTTTTGATTCATGATCAATTCCTTTCCTCACCGTAGTTCCAACTGTGCTTCTTACACTTCGACAACCGGTAAAGAATTCCTTTGGATCGTCCTATAAAAAAAGCGACTCTCCACGAGGGAGAATCGCTTTTCGCAAAAGCTCTTACGCTTCGACAGCTTCTGCAACCACGACCGGGTATACGCTCACTTTCTTCTTGTCGCGACCCATGCGCTCGAAAGCAACACGGCCCTCAACTTTTGCGAAGAGCGTATCATCGCCGCCCTTGCCGACGTTCAGACCCGGGTAGATTTTGGTGCCGCGTTGGCGAACCAAGATCGAACCAGCGGTGACCACTTGACCGTCTGCACGCTTAACGCCCAGACGCTTCGAGATCGAGTCACGTCCGTTCTTGGAGGAACCTACCCCCTTCTTAGACGCGAACAGCTGAAGGTTCAATTTAATCATGTGTTCCACCTCCGATACTGTGGACTGTGCCCTTAACGGGACTTTTCGGTTAATTTCACAAAGTCTGGATATGCATCCGCGACTTGACGAATTCCGTAGACCATAGATTCCATAAGCAATTGGAGCTTTTCCTGCTCCACGCCTTGCAAAACAGGTACCTCGCACACGACATCGCCAGGGGCGATCTCGTCATCTGTTGCAACAACCACGCCGAGCAGATGCTCCGACGAGTTGATCGCATTCGTGACCAAGATCGAGACGGCCGCACACACGATATCATAACCGGGGTCGGCAGCTCCCGCATGTCCACGCACAGAAAACTTGGCAATCCTGCGTTGTTCGTCACGCCAAATCACCGAGGAGATCATGCGAATTACGCGTTGATCTTTTCGATTTGAACTTGGGTATACGGTTGGCGATGACCTTGCTTACGACGGTAGTTCTTCTTGGACTTGTACTTGTAAACGAGGATCTTCTTCGCTTTACCATGCTTCAGGACTTTCGCAGTAACGGTCGCGCCAGCAACAGCCGGGGAACCAACTACCACGCCGCCTTCTTTGGAAACGAGGAGAACTTCGTCAAAAGTAACAGCTTCGCCTTCAACGTTGAGCTTCTCAACGAAGATCACATCGCCCTCTGCTACTTTGTACTGCTTGCCACCAGTCTTCACGATTGCGTACATTGTGTGCACCTCCTATTACTCAGACTCACTACTCCCTAGGTAGCCATGATCGGCATTTCAACCCGGGCTATGTGGTTACAGCGTGCACGAACTATAAAACTACAGAACATCACGCTACTAGCGTATAGTATCATAGTAGGCAAGATGATGTCAACGAATGTATCACCGAGGATTGTCGATCAAGATCGCTTTGGCGTACGTGCGGAACACCTGCGAAATTTTGACCAGCACCGTCTCTCCCACATGCATGCCACCATCTTGCACATCGAGCACATAGCCCTCAAAGCGAGCGATTCCATCGCGACCGTGATGGGCATGCGGCTCATCGATCTTCGCTTCCAGCAGTTGTCCGATCTGCACCGGAAGCGCTCTCATCTCAACTTCCGCCACTGTGCCCGCCCAAAGGATGCGGTGCTCCGCGATATGCAGGCTCTCCCGCCCTTTGATAAAGATGCGCTTCTTCGTTTCTCGCTCCAACCGCTGCAGGTTGTGCCCGCTCGGACCGATCAACTGCGCTGCCACCGATGGGTGCGATTCGATCAACACCGCATCATGCTCATGCGAAGCGAGGTAGCTGATCAGCTCTCGCTCGATCCGGGCGGCGATCGTCTCTTCCGCCAATACTTTGCCCCTGCCCTCACAGTGGTGACAAGGGCGCATCAGCACTTCATCGAGCGACTGGCGCACTTTTTTGCGGGTCATTTCAATCAGTCCGAGCTGCGTCATCCCGAGCACATGCGCGCGCGTGCGATCTTTCTTCAATTGAGCTTCAAGCTCGGCCAGCACCAGCTGCTTGTTCGCCTGATCGCGCATGTCGATAAAGTCGATGATGATGATCCCGCCGATATCGCGCAACCTGATCTGGCGCACCAGCTCGCGCGCCGCTTCGAGGTTGGTTTTGAGCACCGTCTCCTCAAGCGAGGTGGAGCCGACAAATTTGCCTGTGTTGATGTCGATCGCCGTCAGCGCCTCCGTATAGTCGATCACCATAAAGCCGCCCGACTTGAGCCAGACTTTGCGCTTGAGCGCCTTCTCCAGATCCTGATCAACGCGGTAGAGGGCAAACAGGTCCTCCTTGCCATGATACAGCTTGACACGCTCCTGCAGCTGAGCGGAACCACCTTGAAGCAATTCTCGAACAGCTTCGTACGCATCGAGGCTGTCCACCCAGAACTCTTCGACATCTGCCGTAAAAAAGTCGCGCACCGAGCGGCTGATCAGATCGAGATCACGGTAGATGATCCCCGGCACTTTTACCGTCTTCGCCTGTTTTTGCACCCGCTGCCACTGGGCGTGTAAAAAGGAGTAATCGTTCAGGAACTCCGCTTCATCAGCGCCCTCTGCAGCAGTGCGGACGATCACGCCGGTGCTGTCATCGCGAATGCGCTCCGCGATAACTTTGATCCGCTCGCGCTCCGCTTCCTTCTCGATGCGACGAGAGACGCCCACATAGGGAGCGCCCGGCATCATCACCAGGATGCGCCCGGGGAGCGTCAAGTTGGTCGTCACGCGCGCCCCTTTGCTTCCGACCGCCTCTTTGCTCACCTGTACGATGATCTCCTGCCCTTCGCGCAGGAGTTCACCGATCTTTGGCTTGCGCTCAGGTGCCTGTTCACCAGGCGAGAGCGAGAGGGCATCATCTATGTATAGAAACGCGTTTTTCTCAATGCCAATATCGACAAACGCAGCTTGCATGCCAGGCAGGACGTTCGCAACGCGACCTTTGTAGATGTTTCCGACCACGCCTTCCCCATGGCTGCGCTCCAAATAATACTCAACTGTGCGACCGTCCTCCAAGATGGCCACGCGCAACTCACGTTGATCGGTTGAGACTAGGATTTGCTTGCGCATCTGCACATCCTCCTTTTCGCACCGGTTCCTTCATCGCCTACACTTCGACAGCATTTCCCGATTTCCTCTTCGCCTCAGTTGCGCTCAAGTATAGCGCCGCTCCGCCAACTGACGCAATGTGATCCGCATTCCGTTCTCTTCAAAGACACTATTCACCAAATCATCTTCCATTAAAACCACCGTCACCTTTTTTTGCTCGTTCAGCACATAGATCATGTGATAAGCGTCAGGAGCAAATCGTTCGATCACATCGCGCACTCGCATCGACTCAGGAGCTGCGAGCGTCCGCACCTCTTGGGAGCGCATCCGCTTGTCCCGCCGTTTCGCATCGAGAAATCGAATAACATCCACATGCATCTGTTTGCGAAGCTCCCAGGCGGACAGGAGCAGAAACGCGCCGAGCATCAGGAAACCGATGTTAAAATACCCCACCCACAGCGAGACGAGCCCGATGATGATGAGCAACGCTGCCATTGCATAGGACATGCGAATCGACACCTCCGTAGCTGCGCGAAACCCCCGCGCTTTTGATGCGGCTGCGCGAAGAATCCGCCCGCCATCGAGCGGCAGTGCGGGGAGCAGATTGAAAAAGCCGATCATCAGGTTGCCTTTGATAAAAAATTGGGTCAGCCACTCCGACCAAAGCCCTGCGCTGTGCAGCAAAGCGGCCACCATGATCATCAACAGGTTGTTCAGCGGGCCTGCGATCGCGATCGCCACTTCATGCGTCGGGTTCCACCCCATCGCACCATGCTCAAGCTTTGCCACCCCGCCAAATGGCAGCAGGACCATCTCGCGGATCTTGTAACCGTAGGAGATGGCGACCCACACGTGCCCCAGCTCATGGATGATGATGATCGTAAACAGCACGAGCATCTCGACAGCCAAGCCGGCTGCGATCGACAGGACGCAAAGCAGCAGGAACAGGGGATGGATTTTTACTTTCATGCCGAACGGTCGAAACATGCGCAGATTCATGATTGCACCTGCGACCTAGTTTACTTCTGGAAGCTTCAAGATGTCAGCCGGGTTGAGGAATTTATCTTCCACCTGGTAGGCAAAGAACAGCTCGCCATGCTCGCCTTTTTGGGACAAGCCGCCAATTTTTTGACCGCCCTCCACCCACGCATCTTGCTTCACATCGACGGTGACCAGATGACGGTAGATCGTCTTGCCTGTCGTTCCGTGTGAGATGGTGACCGAATAGTCTTCGCTTCCTTCCTTTTCCACCTTTTCGACCACACCTTTTGCTACCGCGCTCACGTCCGCGCCCAATGCGGTCGTAAAAGTGACGCCTTGCTGTTCGTTGCCATCGTACGGCAGCTTGACCTCTCCTGTCACCGGCAGCACAAACTTCAGTTCAAAGTCTTTCGGTCCGGTGCTGGCAGGAAGCGCCGTATCTTTCGTCACATTTTCTTGCCACCAAGCGGAAAGCGCGGAGATGTCGGTGTCTTCTGATAGCGCTTGCGTTGTAAACGTCTGCACCTTGTTGGCGAGCGGTGACTCACTTTGAAAGGTAAAATAGAGCACAGTGGTCAGGGCAACCGCACCGAGCAGTTGCATCGCACGGTGTGTGGACAGCTTCGGCTCGTCCCCGACCCCTGCGAACATTCGACGCCCGCTCACCGAATAGCTGTTGGACGGGGCAGTGTCATATAGTTTCGAGTGGTGTCCGCGAGCGCGCAAAAAATCTTCGTAGCTGCGAGGGTTGTTGCTCGGCTGTGAAGAAAATTCCGGCTTGGCGGTCATCACATCCCAATCATCATCCCCTGCCGAAAAGAGCGAAGACCGGGTGGTGTCCGCATATCGATCGATTCCTGGTTGACGCCAAGGCACCGATGTCACCTCATCAGACTGCCGTCTGCTTTTTTTCCAAAAATCCCATTTGATCATCGTTCCTCGTACCCCCTCGTCCACATGACGTTCTCTCCCATCATATGAGCGGGCACAGAAGTTTATGAGATCGAAAAACGAGCCTGCCACTTGGCAGACTCGCTCTCTTGATCCTCATTCGCTATTTTCCAAGTCCGATCATTCGCTTGACTTTGCCGAAAAATCCGGGTTGATCTTGCAGGTTGAGCAGGGGTACCGAGTCGCCCAAGATTCGGCGGGCGATGTTTCGATAGGCCATCCCCGCTTTCGCATTCGGGTTCATCACGACCGGATCACCGGCGTTTGCCCCTTTGATCACACCATCATCATCCGGCACAACCCCGAGCAGGTCGATCGCCAGCAACGAGACGATCTCATCGAGATCGAGCATCGAGCCATCTTGCACCATATGCGGTCGAATGCGGTTGACGATCAACTTCGGCTGGTTGATCTTCGCCGATTCGAGCAAGCCGATCACGCGATCCGCATCGCGCACAGCAGCCGCTTCCGGATTGGTCACCACGATCGCCTTATCCGCACCGGAGATCGCGATCTTAAAGCCCTGTTCAATGCCTGCCGGGCAATCGATGATCACATAATCAAACTGCTCTTTTAACGCTTCGATCACAACTTTGACCGCATTCGGTGTCAGCGCGGACTTATCTTTGGTCTGCGAAGCGGGCAACAGGAAAAGGTGGTCGAAACGCTTGTCTTTGATCAACGCTTGCTCAAGGCGGCACTGTTTGGAAACCACATCGACGATATCAAAGATGATTCGATTTTCCAGCCCCATCACGACATCCAAGTTGCGCAGCCCGATGTCCGTATCGACCATGCATACTTTTTTGCCAGACAGTGCGAGCGCTGTACCGATGTTCGCAGAGGACGTTGTCTTACCTACACCGCCTTTGCCCGAAGTAACTACGATTGCCTCTCCCACTTTGTTCGTTCCCTCCTCTACAAATCACGGGACCTAATGCTATATAGATGGCTGAGCTTATCAACCGCCATTTGTCGTTCGCGCAAATAGGCAAATTCCATCTCCGTCTCCAAAGGTTGCGCTTCACCCGTATCGGGAGCCCGAGAGATCACATCATGGATTCGCAATTGTGAGGGTTGAAAGAAAACGGCTGCGATGATGGCGTTCTCATCACCGGCGCTTCCTGCATGCGCCATACCGCGCAGCGTTCCCATCACAAAAATATCACCTGTTGCCAACACCTGACCCCCAGGGTTGATATCACCGATGATCACAATATCGCCGTCATGCTCGATAAGCTGTCCCGACCTTACCGTCCCGTAATAGACGCGCTGCGATCGCCTCTTTTCCAGAAGCATCGCATCCAAGACAGATTGAAACTCTTGGATGAGCAGGTTGCCGTGAGCGGAGAGCTTTTTGCGAATCAACTCTTCCTGTTCAGAGGAAAACTTGCGCGCTCCAGTCTGAACGGTCACTTTTATGATCGGTCCGACCAGCAGTTGACGGTGAGTGCCGTTCATCTTCTCTTCCAGATCCACAAGGATCTCATCCATAGAACACTCATCATGTAAGATGAAGACCAGTCCATCACGGATGCCCTTGATCGTCACGGGCGTTCTGGTTCGTAGCGCATCACATCCCGTTTGATGTCCCATGCCGATCCTCCTGTTAAAAACACTCGCCTTGCACCCTAACTACTTCGTGAAATCTTTCTATTTTCCTTCACTTATCGTCAGTTGTTTCTGTTCTTTCAAAGTGAAGAAGGCGTCGAACATCTTTTGAGCGATCGGACCGACACTATCATATGAGTGTGAGTTCGCTTTGTTATCCGGAATGATGATGGCGATTGCCACTTGCGGGTTGTCGTAGGGCGCGTAGCCGACAAACAGGGAGTTCTCCGTCCCGCGCCCAGTCTCTGCCGTACCTGTCTTGCCGGCGACCGGATAGCGGAAGTTGTGCAGAACCGAGTAGAACGTGCCGTACGGCTTCTCGACCACATCTCTCATCCCGCGCTTGACGAGGTTGATCTGCTCTTGCGTATAGGGCAGCTCATTGAGCACTTTTGGTTCGATCTTTTGGACCGACTTGTTATCCGGACCGATGATCTCGCTGACGATGTGCGGCTCCATGCGCTTGCCGTCGTTTGCGATCGTCGAAACGTATTGGGCGAGTTGCATCAGCGTGTAATGTTCCGACTGGCCGATCGAGGCGTAGGCCAGATCGGCCGGGTTTTTTTCTTCGGTGACCGAGCCTTCCACCTCGTAGGGCAGGTCGAGCCCAGTCTTCACCTTTCCCAAGCCAAACTCAGCATGGTAGGCCAAGATCTTCTTCATCGATTCTGGCAAGTAGGAGCTCAAGAAGGTGTTGACTTCCGAGTTGTTCATAAAGTCGTTGTATTTACCAAGTTTTTTAAAGATATCGATCATGAAGACGTTCGATGAGACGGCGAGCGCTTTCACCGGGTCTACATAGCCGAGCGCTTGCCAAGAGGAGATCATGTTCGGCTTCCCTCCGGTCGTCCACCCGACCTGAATGGCGCCCGAGTCGGTCAGCCCGCTGTATGGGGAGATCACGCCCTCTTTTAGCCCGATCAGCACGGACGACATCTTGATCGTCGAACCTGGCTGATAGGTCTGCTGGATCGCGCGGTTCATAATCCCCGGCAGGATCTGCTCGTTGTACTCTTTCGTGCTGAACCCTTTGATGTACAGATTGGGATCGAAGTCCGGATAGCTCGCCATCGCCAAGATCTCCCCCGTCTTCGGGTCCATGGCGATCGCCGCTCCGTGTTCCACCGTATTCACCGATCGTTTGAGCTCCACCAGCTGTTCCTTCAGCGCCTGCTCGGTCGCCGTTTGCAGATCTTTGTCGATCGTCAGGATCAGGTCATGCCCTTTGACCGGCTCTTCTGTGCGCTTTTCTTGGAGCGGTTGGTAATAGCGGTTGACCTCGACTTTCAGCGTGCCGTTGCTGCCGTGGAGGTACTCCTCATACTGCTTCTCCACGCCGGCCCAGCCGACGATCTCGTTTTGTTCATACCCTTTGTCTTTAAATGCTGCCCAGTCATCCTCGGCGATGTTGTTCAGATAGCCGAGCACATGGGATGAGGAGTTGCTATATCGATAGTTGCGGATCGGTTCTACGACCACGTTGATGCCCGGCAGCTCATTCGCATGCTCTCTGACATATGCCACCTGGTACGGCTTCGCATCGGAGATGATCTTCCGAGCGATCGTCAGACTGTATTTTTCCGCTTTCGGGTCCATCTTTTCATACATCTCTTCCGGGGTCATCTCAAAGATCTGGTACAGCTCCCCGATCAAATCCATATGATTTTGCCCAACGCCATTTAGCACCTGGTAGGTGATCGTGAACGCTGGCTTATTTCCGACAAGCTCGACCTTATCCCGGTCATAGATGCTACCGCGAGGCGCTGGAATCGACAGGTTGATAAAACGGTTGGTCTCCGCGCTCGCCAAAAACTTCTCTCCTTTGGAGAGCTGGATAAAGCTCAGTCGAAAGATCAAGACGGCGAGCGAAAAAAAGATGATCACAAACAGCAAGCTCATTCGCTTCGACGTTCCGGAAAGCTTCTCTTTGTCTTGATTGGTCACGCCATATCCTCCTCCCCCACAACATTAGCGAAAAGAGCCACGAAGGCAGCGCAAAACTTGACGTTTCGCTGTTCCACGTGGCTGATAGACAACTACAACGATTCTTCTGGCAGCTTTCGACTGCGCTCCGTTCCGAGCAGACGCAAGGACGGAACATACAGCAGCAGGGCGAGTATTCCGTTCCATATCATGATGCGAACCGTATGCGTCACCGCCGCCAACAGGTCGACATGCGCATATCCGAACAGGCGGCTCAAGCCATACGCGGCCAGATCGGCGACGAAGGAATAGCCGAGCATGATCAGGACGGCCATCACCAGTTGACGCGACCAGTAGGTGCGGAATGTCATGCCAGCAAAATAACCGACCGACGCGTACGTGTACGCATACAGTCCGAGATAGCTGCCGAACAGGATATCCTGGATCAGACCGATCACAAGCCCCGAGTAGAGCGCAACAAGCGACCCGCGCAACATGGCGACATAGAGCAACAAGACCATGACGAGGTTCGGGGCAACAAAGGAGAACGGTTGCACCTGCAGGACGGTAGACTGGATGATCAGCGCTACCATCATGGTGAGCAAAATCAGCACCAGATGCATCGACTCACCTACCTCGCATCAGACTTAGACTTTTTCACAACATAGAGATACTCCAGGCTCCCGAGGTTGGCAGCCGGTTGAATCTCCGCCGTCTGAGTCAGTCCGAGCTTGTCTTCTTGTACGCTCGCGATCTTGCCGATGTAAAGGTTCGCCGGGAAGATGGTGTAAGCGAGGCCGGATGTGACGACATTCTGGCCCTTCTCAACCTTCGTATCGAGCGTGATGCCCGTCATCTCGACCAAAATTTTATCCGTATGCGAGAGGTCGTTGGTCGCGCCGCTGACGATGCCGTAGGCGATGTTTTTCTCGTCGTTGTTCAGCACCTTTGCAGATATCCCCATCCGCTCTTTATCGGTGAGCAATAACACTTTGGAGTGATAGGGCGTCACTTCGTAAACGCGACCGACCAGACCTTTGTTGGCAGTGATGACAGCCATGTCTTTCTCGACGCCGTCCTTACTCCCCGCGTCGATGGTGATCTCTTTGTTCCAAGAGGAGGGGCTTCGTCCGACCACATTTGCCGACACCAGTTCGAACTCGCCGGAGATGTCCTTCAGCTGAAAGAGATCCTGTTTTAGTTTTTTGTTCTCTCGCTCCAACACATCGATCTGAACGGCCATCGAAGAATGTTCGTTCAGATTGGCTTTGAGCTTGGCGTTCTCCTCGTAGAGCACCTTGATGTTCTTCACATCCTCAAAGAAGTCGGCGACATGATGCACCGGTGCGTAGATGATGCCTTGCACCCAGCCGAACGCATCGATGAGGAAAGCTTCCGGCCAAGTGGGTTTCTCCCTCTCCCGCAACGTAAGTCCTACCAACGCGGCGAGCAAGATGAAACTGGCGAGGAGCGCCATCATTCTCTTGCTTGTAAAAAATCGGGTCACCCGTTACCCACATCCTTTGTAACGCCTAGTTGGGCAGGATTAGCGAACACGCCGCTTTTTGGAGTCGTTGCTCTTGAAGAGATGGCTGTAATCAAGAGACTTGCCCGTACCGATCGCCACGCAATCGAGCGGGTTCTCCGCCACGAGCACAGGCATCCCCGTTTCGCGGGAGAGCAGTCGATCGAGGTTGCTCAGGAGCGCACCGCCACCGGTGAGCACAATCCCGCGATCCATAATGTCGGCAGCCAGTTCGGGCGGCGACTTCTCCAGGGTGATCTTCACCGCTTCTACGATCGAGTTGACCGTATCGGCCAGAGCTTCTGCAATCTCCGTCGATGTGATGGTCAGCGTCTTCGGCAGGCCGGTGACAAGGTCGCGACCGCGCACGTCGATCGTCTCCTCCTTGTCGGACGGAATAGCAGAGCCGATCGTCATCTTCAGCTCTTCTGATGTGCGATCCCCGATCATCAGGTTGTACGCCTTTTTGATGTATTGAATGATCGCTTCGTCCATCTCATCGCCTGCGACGCGAATCGAACGGGAGGTGACGATGCCGCCGAGCGAGATGATCGCAACTTCTGTCGTACCGCCACCGATGTCGACGACCATGCTGCCGGTCGGCTCGCCAACTGGCAGACCCGCTCCGATCGCAGCTGCCATCGGCTCTTCGATCGTCTGCGGATCGCGTGCGCCCGCCTCGCGAGCCGCATCTTCCACAGCGCGCTTCTCCACAGCGGTGATTCCAGACGGAACGCAGATGACGACTCGCGGCTGTGAAAAGAACAGACCTTTGTTTTTCGCGGTCGCTTGGCGAATGAAGTGGCGAAGCATGGTGGCTGTCGTTTCGAAGTCGGCGATCACCCCATCCTTCATCGGGCGCTCGGCGCGAATGTTGCTCGGCGTCCGGCCGATCATCTGTTTCGCTTCTTCCCCGACCGCTTTGATCTCACCCGTGTCTGTGCGCGTCGCGACAACAGACGGCTCGCGGATGATGATTCCTTTTCCTTTTACATATACGAGGGTATTCGCCGTGCCCAGGTCGATACCCATATCTCTTGAGAACCTGTTAAACATTTTGATTACTCCTTCCCGCTACCTGAGAGGGCAAGTTATGTGAAAAACCGATTATTATACAGCATGCAAAACGGCAGTGCTCAGCTCAGAGCCAGCCCTTTTCTTGCATGCTTATGTAGCAATTTTCGCCGATGATGATGTGATCGAGCAACTCGATCCCCAAAATCTGTCCGGCTTCCACCAGACGTCTGGTCACTTTGACATCGTCAATACTGGGCGTCGGGTCACCGCTTGGGTGGTTGTGCAGGCAGATGATCGAAGCGGCACTGCGCTTCAGTGCGGTCTTGAAGATTTCGCGCGGATGAGCAATTGAGGAGTTCAGAGAGCCGATCGACACGATCTCCTCCCCGATCAAGCGATTTTTCGTGTCGAGATGAAGCACCACGAAATGCTCTTTCAGGTGGAAACGCAGACGATCCATCATGTAGTCGGCCGCATCTGCGGGCGATTCGAACGTCGGTCGCGATTCAGCTCTTACACGCACGACCCGACGCCCGATCTCGATCGCCGCCTTCAGCTCGGTCGCTTTGGCAGGACCGATCCCCGGCAAGGCGGTCAACTCATTCAGATCTGCGTCGATCAGATTGCGGATGCCGCCAAGGCGCTTTAAGATCTGTTCAGCCAGATCGACGGCCGAACAGCCGCGGGAGCCAGTGCGGAGCAAAATTGCGAGCAGCTCCGCATTGCTGAGCGAATCTGCGCCATGGAGCATCATGCGTTCACGAGGACGGTCTTCCTTGGGTATCTCGCGCACCAACACCGGCCGATGAGCATGCACCATAGCGCTCATGCTCGTCACCTGCCCTGTGGCGTTGCGAAGATCTGATACCCGAATTCGATTAAATGATCCGCTACCAACGAGACCGGCAGTCCTACCACATTAAAGTAGTCGCCATGAATCTCGGGGATGAACGTGGCAGCCGCACCTTGAATGCCATAGGCGCCCGCCTTGTCCATCGGGTCACCCGTAGCGACATAGCGTGCAATCAGCTCAGGGGACAGTTCCTTCATGCATACCTCGGTGCCGCGCACGTCCAGCGCTTCGCGCCCGCCGCCCGCTTCCACAAAGGCAACCCCTGTATACACCATATGCGCTCGTCCAGACAACTTGGACAGCATTCGTTTCGCATCTTCCTCATCGACCGGCTTGCCGAGGATCAGCCCATCGCACACGACGATCGTATCCGCACCGATGACAAGCCCGTGAGATAAAGAATTCGCAACTGCTTTCGCTTTTCTGTACGCCAATGCTTGCACGACCTCTCGCGGGTCGATACCCGGTTCGATCGTTTCATCCACATCGCTTACGATCACTTCAAATGACAATCCCAGACCCGCCAGAAGCTCTTTCCTCCGCGGAGATCCGGATGCCAGCACCAATCGCTTTTCTTGCATAGCGGCCTTCGCCTCCATGTTTTGTTTTCCCAAGCACGACTTGAAAGATCGTTTCTGACAACTCTGGAGTTATAGTCTGCCCTGGAAAAGAAAAGCTATGTCCATGCTAATATACTCTTTATCTTGTTGACTGTCCAGAACAGAACACGACCAGAACTTGGTACCAGTTTGACAAAAACATAAGAAAAACCCGCCTCTTCAGGCGGATCTTTCTGATCTACTATCATTCACCAAACAGGAGCTTACTTCCTGCAATGCCTGGAGATGTCATTTCGAATGGGTTTAAGATCACGTCGAGCTCCTCTTCGGTGAGGATGCCGCGCTCCAAGCAGATCTCGCGAACGGAGCGACCGGTCTGAATCGCTTCTTTCGCCACCAGCGTCGCCGTCTCATATCCGACATGCGGGTTGATCGCGGTGACAACCCCCACGCTCTTCTCCACCAGCTCCCGGCACCGCTCGATGTTCGCTGTCAGCCCATCGATCAAGCGCTCGCGGAAGACGACGAGCACATTTTGCAAGATGGAGAGCGATTGCAGCAGGTTGAAGACGAGAACTGGCTCCATCACGTTCAGCTCCAGCTGACCCGCCTCGGACGCGAGCGAGATCGTGTGGTCGTTGCCGATGATCTGAAACGCCACCTGATTGACGACTTCTGCCATCACCGGGTTGACCTTTCCTGGCATGATCGAGGAGCCGGGCTGTCTGGCTGGCAAGTTCAGCTCGCCAAGTCCGGTGCGGGGACCAGATGCCATCAACCTGATGTCGTTGCACATCTTCGAGAGGTTGACCGCGCAGATCTTCAGCGCGCTGGACACTTCGGTGTACGCGTCTGTGTTTTGCGTCGCGTCCACCAGATCTTCAGCTCGCTTCAGGTCGAGGCCGGTGATCGCCCGCAGGTGTTCAGCAACCTTGACGATATAGCGCGGATCGGCGTTGAGGCCGGTGCCGACCGCCGTGGCTCCCATGTTGATCTCCCGCAGGTTTTCAAGCGACCGCAACACCCGATCGTGGTCGCGCGAGATCACGCGCGCGTACGCTGCAAACTCTTGACCCAAGCGGATCGGCACCGCATCTTGTAAGTGGGTGCGGCCCATCTTGATCACCTGATCAAACTCGGTCGCTTTCTCGCGCAGCGCTTGGCGCAGCTTGTCCAGCTGTTCGATCACACCGCCAGCCAGATTGAGGGATGCGATGCGGATCGCCGTCGGAAACACATCGTTTGTCGACTGCGCCATGTTGACATGCGTGTTCGGCGAGCAGTGCAGGTATTCGCCCTTCTCACCTCCGAGCAGTTCGACCGCTCGGTTGGCGATCACCTCGTTCGCGTTCATGTTCATCGAGGTACCAGCGCCGCCTTGAATCGAGTCGACGATAAACTGATCGTAAAACTTGCCATCCAACACTTCGTCAGACGCCTGAGCGATCGCTTCCCCGATCTTTTTCTTCAGCACGCCGACTTCCATGTTCGCAAGCGCCGCCGCCTTTTTTACGGCTGCCAGCGCCCGAATCATCTCCACGTGCGGGGTGATCCCGGTGATCGGGAAGTTCTCGACCGCACGCAGGGTCTGAATCCCATAATATGCATCCTTCGGCACCTCTTTAGTACCGATCAGGTCTTTTTCAATGCGAAATTCTGTCTTCATGATGGGCAACTCCTTTTATGATCCTAGCTTTTCCTCATCGTACCATACTTTAGTTTTTTATCAATTAGAGTTCATCATAACTTTTCTTGATCACTTGACCGATAAAGCCCAGCTTGCTGTTGAGACTTAGGTAGTTGGTCTTCTGCTTGCCGGTCAGACCGACTTCGACGGTGAGCACAGTCAACCCTTGCTCTCGCTTCAAGGCGGTCAGTTCTTTCATTCGATTTTGGCTCCACCGATCCTTATTGACCACCTGCGGATCGAAATCCTCCCAGAGGATTGCGTCGAGGTAGGGAGCGGTACGGTCCTTCAGCTCGGTCAGCCCCCAGTTCTGAACGATCGTCCGCTCTGGGTAGCGGTCGCGCAGAGCTGCCACGAACGCCACCGCTCCGTCGCGCTGACGATCCGAAATGTCGGCCGGCCAGATCTGGTCATCCACATTGCCCATCGTATCGAGGAAGACACCGTGCAACCCTTTCTCCGCGATGTGCGCCGCATAGTCTTTCATCAGCAGTTCTCGATAGTGGTTGCTGTTGATGTCCATCGACCAGCTTTTCCACTCGGTGCGAAAATCGCGCGCTCCCGCAACCTTCAAATAATCTGCATCTGTCGCGCTTTTGAGCAGCTCAGCATCCTGATACTGTTCCAGCACGCTCAGGTATCCGATGACCTTGATCCCTTTTTGCTTCAGCACATCCACCTGCTCCTTCGTCCAGAGGCGGGGCTCGATCACGACCAGATCGTAGGCGGATAGCTTCTCCAGAGCGGCAGGCTTGGGCGTTCCATAAAAAATAGTATACGATTCGATGCTCGAAAGTGAGCTTGGCTTATGTACATCAACCTGAGCGGTCGCCGCACAGGCGACATTTGTCGCAGCAAAGCCCGTCACCAGCGTGACGGAGAGACAAAGGTACGAGAGGTTGCGCATCATGCTGTTCATCAGTTCTACACCCCTTGCTAGTAAATAACGCCCTCTCCAGAAAGAAAAGGGCGTTTCCATCATCCTGTACCGAAACGATCGCCAGCAACAGAGTGTGACAGAATAAGGTCTGCCCCTGCAACCTGGCGATCTTTGACGAACAATCGTCCGAAGACCCATGGCTTTGCGTCCTTGCCTTTCGACAAGTTTGCCCTTTACCGTGTGAGGTTACCCCTATTGTAATGGGGGGCTGACGCTTTGTCTACACGCTTTTCAGCAATTTGGAGACGAGCGATTCATAGCCGAGATAAAAGGCGGTCACTTTGACTTGCACAGCAAACATACCCGTTTCCGCTTTCAGCGCATCGATCGCTTCTGCCAGCGAGCGATGCATGTTTTCCAAGATCGCCTTCTCCTCGCCGCGCTTCCCTTTGTCGAGGATGTTCAAGACGTTTTTCCGCTCCGCCTCAAGTTTGCTGAACGCTTCTTGGATCGAGCTTTTCTGCTCAGCATTTATTGAAGGAAGTACGGAGAGCTGCATCGCACTCGTCGCCACTTGCAGCTCCTGCTTCAGCCCCTCGGTGACCGCTTTGGCGCCCGCCTCCCCCACGCCGATCATGCGACCGGAGCGAGCAGGGATGAGAAACTCTTTCGCATAGTGTTGAATCTCCAGCTTTTTCAGCTCCGCTTCTAGCGGCTGCGCAGCCGCCTTGTCTGCGGTGACAGCGGTGAACACTTGAAACGGGTCCTCGCCGCGGACGACAGTACCAACTCCTTTGTCGGCGACAGCAGCTTGAAGTGCTTCCGCGCGGGCACGCTCCTTGAAAACGCCGATCTGCATGGCGAATAGCGAAACGCCAGGAAGCTCTGCCTCGGCGCTCACCAGCTCCTGCTCACCGCTCTCGGCCGCCGGAGAATTGGCCGAGACGATCGACGCTGACGGTTGAACTTTAAACAAAAACAGCAAGCAGACTCCGAGCAAGGTTCCGGTCAGCGCTGCGAGCAGGAAGGGAAACACGATTTTCTCCTTGCCGAAGACGCCGCTTGACGCGCCGCTCTGTAAGCGAGACGGCAACCTCCTCGTCAACTGAGAGGTGCCAGAGTTTTTGTGATCGATGTTGCCAGCGTTCTGAGGTTTCTCCACGCACACCACTCCTCTTCATTCGAGGGAACCTCTGCAGAGGTTCCCGTCTACTTGATAGAGTCTATGAAGAGCTGTGGTAGGCTATGACAAACGATAGAGCAAAAAATAAAAAAGACACCGATTGGCGTGAAACCAATCGGTGTCTTCGTACGTCTTTATTGATAGAAGATTAATTCAGGATGTGCACTTTGACCGACCGAACTCCAAATTGAAGCGCCTGTTCGCGAGTATCAAAATGAATGTCGATGCGATTGCCAACGATCGCTCCTCCGACATCGCTTGCCACCCCATAGCCATACCCCTCGATATACAATTTCGTTCCGAGCGGAATCACTCTAGGATCGACAGCGATCGTCCCTCTGCCTGCCACCGAGCCGGTTGCAGTCCGTGAGCCAGGCATCGAGTATGCCGAAGCAGCCATCATCATCACGCGCGTACCTGTCAAGTTTTCCCCGCCACGGCTCGCCACCACGACCGGACGCTGTTGCGTCCCGTAGACGACCACCTGGTTGACCGGTTCGCTGACGACTGCACGCTCTTTTGAACGATCGACTTCTTTGCCATTTTCGATCACAATTTTCGTCGTGATCGTGGCTTTCCCTTCCACACCGGATGTCAGCACTTTCTCAGTGCCCGTGTACAAGTTGGCATCTGGCTGGCGTTCGGTCTGAAAAGGTATAGATTCTTCTGCGACTTGCACTTCTTCAGATCTGCGGATAATCGAAAGCTTTTGTCCGTTTTCAATCGAGGTTTTCAGTTCCAAGTTGGTCTTATCGCTTGCGCTCAATTCGATGCCGAGCTCTTTGATCAGCTCTTCGATCGTGCCGGCTTGCGTCTTTACTTGGATCGCTTCTTTGGTGCCGTCAAGCACCTCTACTGACTTTGCATGCTTTACTGTGATCGTAGTCCCATCTGCAAGTGCGTCTGTTATTGCTGGTTGCACCAAGTCTCCTGTTCCGATCAAAACACCCTGATCGTTCAACAGTTCTCCTACCGTTCCCACGCGGAACCCGGAGATTTCCTGCTTCTGTCCGTCCACTTCCAAGTCGATTGTCTTGTAAGTAGCGGATGCTGTTGCCGCACCTCCCAAAAGCAGTGCAACAGCTGCTGCAGATAAGCAGTAGACAGACTTTCGGTTGACCTTTAGCACTCAACCACCTCTTTTTTTGTAATTTCCCGACTGGAAACTACCCCCATTTACCTAGCGGACAAGAACTGGATACAGTATACCTTGCACTTTCATTTCTGACAATGGGTGCAAATGGAAATGACAGAATTCTTTCTTCACAGAAAAATTCGACAGCTTTTACATGTTTCTCCCTGAGAATATGCGCAAGCTCGCACGACGAGAACCTACAATCGATCGCTTGTGCCGTTTCAAAGACCTACGATACAGCTTGAACATACTGCAAAACGAGCTCCTCGCCACCGCCCCAGGCGCTCAGCGTTCCGAGCAGGATGAACGGCCCGAACGGTATTTGTTGACGAGGCTTGATCACCCCGCTCCATCTGAGCGGCAACCCGATCAGCGATCCCCACAGACAGGCGAAAAAGAGGACGAGCAGCACGCCTGGGATGCCCAACACCATGCCGATCACCGCAAACAGCTTGATATCTCCCCCACCCATCCCGTTTGCGATCAGCCCGAGCAGAGTGACGATCAGCCCTCCGCAGATAAAACCGAGCGGATATTGCCACCACGGTTCTGGATGGATGAACAGGCGCATGCTGAACAGGATCAAGCTTCCCGGGTACAAGATGCGATTCGGAATCGTCATCGAGCGCAAGTCGGTGATCGTCAAGATCAACAGCAGGCCGCACAAACTGCAGCGGACGATCGCATCTCCGCTGACTCCAACCGCCAAGAGCAGCAGCGGCAACAGCGCGACCGCGAAGAGCAAGCAGAGCGATTCGCCTATGCGAGTACCCGCTTTGCGCTCTCGTTTCAACCTCGTCCCCTTGCGAACACCTTCTCGTGTAGGTTCTGATGCTCCCATCTCTTCCTCCCCTTTCTCTGCTGGCGAACCTCTCGGTTCACTCCTTGTTCCCGATCATCTTCACCTGCGACTCGAACGCTTGCTCATCGATCACCCCTGCCCGCAACAGCTCCACCAAGTGCATCCTAAACGTCTGCATGCCAATCGATCTTCCCGTCTGCATCGCGGTGCGGAGTTGATGTGCTTTTTCTGTGCGGATCAGGTTCGCCACTGCTTGCGTGTTGATCAAAATCTCTTGGACTGCCACGCGACCACCCCCATCCGCTCGCGGCAACAAGCGCTGTGAAACCACACCGAGCAGCGCGGAGGCTAGCTGCGCGCGAATCTGCCGCTGCCCTTGCGCTGGAAAGGCGTCGAGCATGCGATCGACCGTCTGCGGCGCATCGGAAGTGTGCAGCGTGGAGAGGACGAGGTGACCCGTCTCGGCGGCGGTGATCGCCGTCGCAATCGTCTCTTGGTCGCGCATCTCCCCGAGGAGAATCACATCCGGATCTTGCCGCAGCGCCGATCGCAACCCTGATGAAAAAGATGCGGTATCGCGCCCCACCTCCCGCTGATCGATCAAGCTTCGCCGATGTTCATACACATATTCGATCGGATCTTCCAGCGTGATAATCCGACGAGCATACCGCTCGTTGATCTGCTGAAGCAGACAGGCAAGCGTCGTCGATTTCCCGCTCCCCGTCGGCCCTGTGACGAGAAACAGACCTTGGCGTCGCTCCATCAGGCTGGTCAGGGATGCGGAAAGACCTAACTGTTCTGGAGTGGGCACTCGACTCGGGATGACGCGGATGGCGAGCGCCAGATGTCCCATTCGCTGAAACGCCTGCACCCGAAATCGTATCCCGTCAGGCGATTGACAGGAAAAGTCGCTCTCCCCGCCTCCCTTCCATCCACTCGATCGCTCCTTGTCGAGCAGCGCCTCTACGAGCTGTGCTGTTTCCTCCGCCCGAAGCGGCTCGCTCCCTCGGATCGGTCGCAAATCGCCCTCCACCCGCAACATCGGAGGTGCTCCTACCGTCAAATGAACATCGGAAGCTCCCTGTCTGACCCCTTCGCGCAAAAAGTCCCAAATCTCCACGTCGATCTCTCCTCCTCCCGACGAAAGAAGGACCCTCGCAGGGGTCCTTCTTTCGCGTGCATTTAATTAGGAAAAAACAGCGCTCGTGCTTCGGAAATCATGTACAGCGAGCCCGTGCAGACGAGCGGACAACCGAGTTCTTCCGCCTGTTGTGCAGCCAGTCGAAACGCCTCCGCCACCGATTGCGCAGTGAGCACCGGAAGTTCCGAATCGAGCGACTTGACCATCTTCGCCACCTGGTCGACCTGTGCGGAGCGCGGCATGTTCGCCCGGGTGACCACGACAGCAGCGGACAGGGGAACGAGCGGTGCCAGCACCTCTGGAATCGCCTTGTCTGCCATCACGCCGACGATCAACACCACTTTTCGCTGCGGGAGCAACTCGCGAAGTGCTGCGCCAAGCGCTTGTGCGCCCTCTGGGTTGTGCGCCCCATCGAGCACCGTCAGCGGATCTTGGGCGACCACTTCGAAGCGCCCAGCCCAAGCGGTGCTCGCAAGGCCTGCTCGCACACTCGCTTCATCGATCGGATAGCCGAGTTCTTGCAACGCTTGGCAGGCGGCAACAGCAAGCGAAGCGTTGACCGTCTGATGTTCCCCGAGCATTTTGATCTGCAGCTGGGAAAGCTCCCCCTCAAAGCCTCGCCAATCGAACGTCTGCCCTTCCCAGCCGAATCTGGAGCGCTCACTGGCAAAGTCGTCACCAAACGTCAAACAGCGCGATCCATTTTGCGCGGCAGTTCGTTTGATCACCTCAAGCGCTACCCCATGTGCAGTCGTCAAGACAGGCACGCCAGGTTTGATGATTCCCGCCTTTTCGGCTGCGATCTGCTCAAGCGTATCACCTAAGATCGCCTGATGGTCCAGCCCGACGTTGGTGATCAACGAGAGCAGTGGCGTGACCACATTGGTCGAATCGAGTCGACCGCCAAGCCCAGTCTCCCAGACGACAAAATCGACCTCTTGCCGAGCGTAGTGCAAGATCGACAGCACGCTCAGCACCTCAAACTCTGTCGGGCATCCCACCTCGGTCGCCGCCACTTCCTCCACCACCGGTCGCAGCTCTGCGACGATCTGATCCAATTCTTGATCTGTGATATTCACACCGCCAACTGACATTCGGTCATGAAATTGCGTCAGATAGGGTGACGTATACAGTCCAACCTGATAGCCGACATGTTGCAGGATGTTGGCCAAATAGGAGCAGGTTGAACCTTTGCCGTTCGTACCGGCCACATGCAGAAACTTCAGTTGCTCGTGCGGGCGACCGAGTCGTTCGAGCATCGCCTGCATTCGCTCCAAACCTGGCTTGATACCGCCTCGCCCATCGAAACGGTCGAAGCTGTGAATCCACTCGATGGCTGTCACGTATTCGGTACTCCTTTAGCCGCGCAATTCGTTGATGCGGGCGCGTACTTTTTCACGCTTCTCTGCATAGTCTGCCAGTTTTGCCTTCTCCGTCTCGATCACGTCGGCCGGAGCTTTGGCAACAAATCCTTGGTTGTTCAGTTTTTTCTCGATGCGCTCTACCTCGCCGTCCAATTTCTTCTCTTCCTTTTTCAGACGCGCGATCTCAGCGTCAAGGTCGATCAGCCCTGCGAGCGGCATGAACAGCTCTGCGCCGGTGACGACGTTCGACACCGCCTTGTCAGGTGCTGCGATGTCTGTGCCGATCGTCAATTGATCAGGGTTGCAGAATCGGCGAATGTACGATTCCCCTCTGTGCAAGATCTGTTCGACCTCCGCATCTTTCGCCTTGATCTGCAAGGTGATCGGACGAGACGGCGGCACGTTCATCTCCGCACGCGTGTTGCGAACAGAGCGGATCAGGTCGATCAGCAAGTTCATCTCTTTCTCCGCTTGCGCATCTGCCAGATCGGCGTTGTACTCCGGATAGGCGGCACGCATGATCGACTCGCCAGACGCGTGAACGGGCAGGTGCTGCCAGATCTCTTCCGTCTGATACGGCATGAACGGATGCAGCAGGCGGAGCGCTTGGTCGAGCGCATAGATCAGCACGTTTTTCGTTGTGTTCTTCGCCGCTTCGTCGTCGCCGTTGAGCGGCATTTTCGCCAGTTCGATGTACCAGTCGCAATACTCGTTCCACAAGAACTCGTAGATGGCCGAACCCGCGCCGCCAAAGTCGTAATTTTCCAGGCGAGCGTTCACATCCTGTACCGTTTCGTTCAAACGATGCAAGATCCACTTGTCTGCCGTGCCGAGGTTGGTCGCACCGGCCAGACCTGCATAGTGGAAGTCTTCGCCAAGATTCATCATCACAAAGCGCGATGCGTTCCAAATTTTGTTCGCGAAGTTGCGCGCCGATTCGACCTTTTCCCAGAAGAAGCGCAAGTCGTTGCCGGGCGATGCGTTGGTCATCAGCATGAAGCGCAACGCGTCCGCACCATACTTCTCGATCACTTCGAGCGGATCGACCCCATTGCCGAGCGACTTGGACATTTTGCGTCCTTCTGAGTCGCGGATCAAGCCGTGGATCAGCACGTCTTGGAACGGCTTTGTTTCTGTAAATTCGAGCGAGGTGAAAATCATTCGCGCGATCCAGAAGAAGATGATGTCATAGCCGGTCACCAATACATTGCCCGGGTAATAACGCTTCAGATCTTCCGTCTCTTCCGGCCAGCCCATCGTCGAGAACGGCCACAGCCCGGAGGAGAACCAAGTGTCGAGCACATCTTCATCCTGGCGCAGATGATCGTGTCCGCATTTGGAGCAAGAGGTCGGCTCTTCCATCGTGACGATCGTCTCGCCACAGTGGTCACAGTACCAAGCTGGGATGCGATGGCCCCACCAGAGCTGACGCGAGATGCACCAGTCGCGAATGTTTTCGATCCAGTGCAGATAGGTTCGCTCAAAGCGCTCTGGAACGAAGCGCACCTTATCTTCCGACTTTTGCAGTTTGATCGCTTCATCTGCCAGCGGTTGCATCTTGACAAACCATTGAGTGGAGAGGAACGGCTCAACCACCGCACCGGATCGCTCCGAGTGGCCGACCGAGTGCAGATGCTCCTCGATCTTGAAGAGAACGCCGAGCTCCTGCAGGTCTGCCACGATCTTCTTGCGGCAATCGAAGCGATCGAGACCTGCATATGGGCCAGCATTTTCGTTCATCTGCCCCGCCTCATCCATCACGATGATCTGTTCGAGCTGATGACGCTGGCCGATCTCAAAGTCGTTCGGATCATGTGCAGGGGTGATCTTGACACAGCCGGTACCAAACTCTTGGTCAACATAGTCGTCGGCGACGATCGGGATCGTGCGCCCGGTGATCGGATGGGCGAGCATCTTCCCGATCATGCCTTGATAGCGCTCATCGCTCGGATGGACCGCTACTGCCGTATCGCCGAGCATCGTCTCCGGTCGCGTGGTCGCGACGACGATCTCACCCGTTCCGTCTTCGAGCGGGTAGCGCATGTGGTAGAGCGCGCCCTGAACATCCTTGTACTCCACCTCGATGTCTGACAGAGCGGTCCGAGCGGCCGGGTCCCAGTTGATGATTCGCTTGCCGCGGTAGATCAGGCCTTTTTCATACAGCTTGACAAACACGAGGCGAACCGCCTTCGACAACCCTTCGTCCATCGTGAAGCGCTCGCGAGAGTAGTCGAGCGAGAAGCCCATCTTGCTCCATTGGTTGCGAATCGTGTCGGCGTACTGCTCTTTCCACTCCCACACTTTCTCCAAGAACTTTTCGCGACCGATGTCGTAGCGGGAGATTCCCTCTTCGCGCAGCTTCCCTTCCACTTTCGCTTGGGTCGCGATGCCCGCATGGTCAGTTCCCGGCAGCCACAGCGCGTCATACCCTTGCATGCGCTTGCGGCGGATCAGCACGTCTTGCAGCGTGAAGTCGAGCGCATGGCCCATGTGCAGCACGCCGGTGACGTTTGGCGGTGGAATCACGATCGCATACGGTTCTTTCTCCGGCTCGCCGTTCGCTTTGAACAGCTCGTTTTCAATCCACCATCTGTACAGGCGGTCTTCTACCGCCTTGGGATCATACACTTTCGGAATGTTTTGCTCTTCCATAACCATCCGCCTCCTGTAGAAAATAAAAAAGTCTCCCTCGTCCTCAAAAAAGGACGAAAGAGACGCTGTTTCCGCGGTACCACCTTTTGTTCGCAAGACGGACGTCTTGCGCACTCGGGAAGATAACGGGTTCACCGGTCTTCCTTACTGGACGCGCCCATGGTGCGCGCGTTCGGGAAGACAACTCCGGGACGACGTTCGGTTCCTTCCGTCTAGGCGGCCTCTCAGCGCATCAGCCACCCTCTCTGAAGACTTTCACAACCTACTCTTTCCCTTCACAGTCAATCATTATGAAATGTTGTTTGATTCATAGTATACAACATCGTCATTTCTTGTCAAAGCAAAATCAAAGCAAAAGCACTACTTTTTCTTTTTCGTATTGCGGTAGTGTTTCTTGGTGGCATGCGGAACATACGCCTTGTTGGCGCGCCCTCTGCGCACATTGGTTGCGCGACCGCCCTTATCTCCCTTATCGCCCTTTTTCTCGCCCTGCTTCTGCTGCACTTTCGCTTCCATCTGCGCGCGCTTGCGCTCCGTCCACTCATGCGTTTTGACGAAGACCCAAGATCCGGCGATCGAGATGATCAGCACCAACAGCGGCAAGTTGAGCAGCGCGGTCTTCAAGTTGGCCGTCGCAATCTCCGCATCGAGCGTCGCATACTGATAGATGAAGAACGAGATCAACGCGATCAGAGCGGTTGCAAGCGTCACAAGGATGGCGCTCGCCAACTTGCGCTCCTTGACCCTCGGCACGATGAAGAACGATGCGAACATCATCGCGATCGGCAATGTCGTAAACAGATATTGATCGCCTAAAAATGCTGGCAACAGGCCGCTTAACAGACCCAACACGCCAGAAGTAATCAAAAGAAAACGATAGTTCAAACCTTTCACTCCACCATCACTCCATCCCGAATCGATACCACGCGGTGCGCCCGCTTCGCCAACATCTTGTCGTGCGTCACCATCACCACAGTCTTGCCCGCAGCGTTCGCCCGGTGCAGCAGCTCGATCATCTCGGACGCTGTCCGCTCATCGAGGGCACCGGTCGGCTCATCGGCGAGCAACAGCATCGGGTCGTTGATCAGCGCGCGGGCCAACGCCACGCGCCTCTGCTCCCCTCCGCTGAGCGCAAACGACCGATCCTCACCGCGATCCCCCAGTCCAACCGAAGCGAGCAACTCATCCGCCCGCCTTCGATCTGCTGTGGTGACTGCACCGCTTAATAATTTTGGCAATACTACATTTTCTCGCACATTGAGCGTTGAGACAAGACTAGGAAATTGAAAAACGAATCCGATCTGTGCAGACCTCAGCTTCGTGCGCTCCCGCTCGCCAAGCCCGCTCGTCTCCCGCCCGTCGATCAACATCGACCCTTTGGTCGGCACGCTGAGCAGTCCGATGATCGAAAGCAGTGTCGACTTCCCACTGCCAGAAGGCCCCATCACCGCGATAAACTCTCCATCTGCGATCTCCAGATCGATCCCGCGAAGCGCCCGAATGAACCCTTGAGGGCTCTTGTATGTTTTCTTCACGCCTGCAAGCTTTAGCACGCTACTCCCCCTCTCGGATCGCATCATAGGGATCTTGACGCAAGATCGACCGGATCGGCACGGCAGCTGCGATCATGCCGATCAGCGAGGTCAACAGGATCGCCATCAGCGCAAGTCCCACAGATGGCAAAAACTCTGGGAAGAGCAGCGGCAGTTGGAACAGCTTGGCGATCACCGCCTGATTGTCGGCGAGAAAGGCCGCGACGACAAACACGCCGACAGTCCCGCCGACGACGCTCGACAAGAGCGATTCGGTGAGCAAGAGCCGGTAGACAGTCCACTTTCCCGCCCCGAGCGCTCGAAACATGCCGATCTCGCGCATCCGCTCATGAACCAGCGCCGAAAACAAGGTCATCCCTTGCACCGCCGCCATCAGCAGCACCACTCCGATCATCGAGTAGGACAGCAGCCGCAGCGGGAGCAGCTGCCGTTCGATCGTCTCGCGCAACTGGCTGCCCGTGACGGCAGAAGCTTCCGGAACTTTGCGCTCGATCTGTCGCTTGACAAACTCTTCATCGCCAAGAGCCGTTTTCAAGAGCACGACCGATATGCTGTCTGGCGGAAACTGCAGCTGGTTGCGACCTGATACTCGCAGTTCTCGCGCAGCATCGAGCGTCATGAAGATCGTCTTGTCAGCCCCGGTTCCTGTGGGAAAGAGCACCCGCGCCACTTCAAAATCGCGCCCAAACAGGGTGAGGCGCTCTTGGTATGCTTTGTAGCGCAGATGGTAGATCGCATTTTTCCCACCGGCATCGCTGCCGACGATCACCTTCTCCTTCGTCAGCTCCCTGCCAGTTCCGCTGAGAAATCCGCGCAGCGTAAAATCGCGGTTCGGATCGAAGGCGATCACCGGAAATTCCCCTTCCACCTGACAGCAGGTGCCAGAAAACGTCTCCAAAAAGAGTTGCGGTGCCATCTGCTCGATCTCCGGAATCTCCCGCAGCTTGTCCAGCACAGAGGCGGGCATATAAAACGGGCTCACCTCACCGGAGATCATCAACTGCTCCGCCACTTTGCCATAGTTTTTTGGCACGACCATCACGTCGGCGCCAAATCGCGCTTCGCTTGCGGTCAGGCTCTGCTGCACAGACATCAGGAAGAAGTAGCTCAGGAACAGGATCGCCGAAGTGATCGCTGTCG
Organism: Tumebacillus lipolyticus; assembly: GCF_042682745.1. Taxonomy (NCBI): domain Bacteria; kingdom Bacillati; phylum Bacillota; class Bacilli; order Caryophanales; family Alicyclobacillaceae; genus Tumebacillus; species Tumebacillus lipolyticus. The sequence continues at coordinate 831,662 of NZ_JBHUIO010000002.1, forward strand.
AGGTGAGCAGAAGCGAGCTCCTCAGCGGTTTGCGCCACAGGTTGCGCCAAGCCCACCGAATGCGTTGCCACATCGGCTACACCTCTCCCGGCTCATCATCGACAGAAGGCCCATCGTCAAACGGGTCGTGTTTTCGCAAGATGAATACCGTAATTATTGTACCAAGCAGCAACAACGCGAACCAGATCAAATTGAAAAAAATCTCAGCCGCACCGAACATTCTGCTCCCTCCGCTCGTTCGCTCTTCTCTACGTAGTATGGGCATGAAAGCCAAAAACATCCAAGAGGGGAGCAAATGCCCCTGTTGGATGTTCTGTCGCGAGGGAGTCGCGCCTTAAAAACTGCTAGTCGACCAAGCGCTTTGCCGCTGCGATCAGCCGGCTCACATCCTCCGATTCTCGCGCTTCCGCATAGATGCGCAACAGCGGCTCTGTCCCGCTCGCCCGGAACAGGATCCATCTGCCGTCCGAAAGCTTGTATTTGACGCCGTCGAGCGTCTGCACCTCTTCGATCTGATCGCCGGCAAACGTGATCGGCTGCTGGACGAGCGATCGGAAGAGCGACTCCTTTTTCGCTTGGGCGAGCGGCAGGTCGATGCGGTCATACGCGTGATATCCGGCGAGAAACATCAGCTGATCGATCGCATCTGACAACTGCTGGCCGGAGAGCAGCAGATGCTCGATCAACAGCATCCCAGAAAAAATCCCGTCCCGCTCCGGCATGTGCAGCGGGATGCCGATGCCACCGCTTTCCTCGCCGCCGATCAGCACATCTTCCGCCTGCATCAGGCCGCAGATGTGTTTAAATCCGATCGGCACTTCATGCATCTGTACCTCGTACAGATCGGCGATTCGGTCGATCAGCCAAGTGGTGGAAAACGTTTTGACCACCGACCCCGACCATTTGCGGTCGCGCAGCAGATGCAGCGTGAGCAGGGCGAACAAGATCTGTGGCGACACATAATTGCCTTGCGCATCGACCGCCCCGAGCCGATCGCCATCCCCGTCGGTGGCGAGGCCGAGATCTGCCCCAACCTCCAGCACTTTTTCCATCAGCACGCCAAGATTTTTGGGGATCGGCTCCGGGTTGACGCCGCCAAACGTAGGATCTGGATCTGATCGAACCTGTGTGACCTGACAGCCGAGCGCCTCCAGCGCGCGGCTAAAATAGGCGCCCGCCGCACCGTGCATCGCATCGACGACAACGTGCAGCCGCAGCTCTCGATCGAGCGTCGGGGAGAGAAAGCGAAGCAGTTGATCAAAATACGGCTGATCGAGGTTGATCAGCTCGATCATTCCCAACCGCTTCGCACTGTCAAACGGGATGCTCTTCGCAGCCGTCTTGCCGAGGCGTGCGGCGATCTGCGCGATCTCTTCCTCGTTGGCCGGGCCGGCATGCGGCCCTTTCCATTTCACGCCATTCCATACGGCCGGATTGTGGCTGGCGGTGATCATCAGACCGCCGGCCGCGCCGAGATGACGAACCGCGAACGAGAGCAGCGGTGTCGGCGTGACCGAGTCGAACAGATAGACAGGGATGCTGTTCGCAGCTAAAACTTGTGCGCATTCCCGCGCAAAAACATCGGAGAGAAAACGAGTATCATATCCGACGACCACCCCGCTTTCCTGCACCTGTTTCGCGTGCAGTTCGTCGGCGATCGCTTGGCAAACCAGTCTCAGATTGCCGGTCGTAAAGGTGTCGGCGATCTGTCCGCGCCAACCTTCCGTTCCAAATTGAATGTCCATGCGGGCTGTCCCCCCTGCAACCTTGTTGTCAGTGTCTTGTAGCGTATGCAGAACCCTGGGCATTCGTCACGGACTGCGCACATCGGGCGGGCAGGAGCACATACACTGTCAAGGAAAGGATTTGGAAACGGGGGACTGACCGATGTACTTCCTGCTCTTGCGCACCGTCAAGATCCTGCTTGGCGGCGCGATCGCGATCGTGTTTCTCCGAGCGCTGTTCTTCCCGAACGTGCTCGATGTCTTCTTGTTGCTCCTGCTCTTTTTGATCATGGTCGCCATGTTTGTCGGCGCCTGATCTGCGACACCACCCGACCTGTCCGGGTGGTGTTTTTGCGCAAGCGATGCCCTTTTCCAGCCATTCCCGTCTTGTTCCTGCATCTGCCCCATGTTAGCATGAAATGCAAATATGCCGAATCTTGTCGAAAGTCAGGACAAGTACGGGGGACGCTTTACTTTGGGGTGAATGTTCTTCAACTTGGAACAAGGGAAATCCTCTTCCCGAACCCGTCAACTAACCTCGGAGGCGCTTGAGGAGGCAATGCAATAAAATGAAATCGTGGGGCACAAAGTTGGCCATCAGCGCAATTGCGATGGTCGGAATTTTTTGTCAAGTACAAGGTGATGCAGAGGCTGCCGATTCTTCGATCTACAAAGTCCAGCTGAACGACAAGCTGATCTCGTTCCCAGACGCGAAACCGTTTGTGGACGGATCGAGCCGGATGCAGGTGCCGATCCGATTTTTGACCGAGTCGATGGGCTACAAAGTCGACTGGAAGCAGGAAGGCACGCAAGTTTCTGTCACGCTGTCGAAAGGAAACGACACCGTCCAGCTAAAGACTGGGGACGCGCGGATCTTGATCAACGGACAGGCAGAGTGGATGGATACGAAGCCGGTCTTGAAGTCTGATCGCACGTTCGTGCCGATCCGCTTCGCCACAGAAGCTCTGGATGCGAACGTCAGTTGGCACGCACCGTCGCTCTCGGCGATCATCGCGACAGATGGACGGGCTCACCAAGCGCTTGCACCCACCTATGTACCGCCGAGCGAGAAGATCATCCAATCGGCAAAATCCTATCTTGGCGTGCCATACCTCTGGGGGGGCATGACGCCGAGCGGATTCGATTGCTCTGGCTTCACGCAGTATGTGTTTGCGAAAAACGGCCTTTCCTTGCCGCGCGTTTCCCGCGACCAGTACACGGTGGGTCAGTCGGTCGCCAAAAGCAATCTGAAAGCGGGAGATCTCGTCTTCTTCTCGCTCAGTCAGCCTGGCGTCGTCGGCCATGTGGGGATCTACCTCGGCAACGGAGAGTTTATATCTGCCGCCAGTTCCCGCGGTGTCAGCATCGCCAACATCAACGACCCCTATTATTGGGGCTCCCGCTACATCGGAGCGAAGCGAACTTTCTAGCACTTGTACCCAGAGATGAAAAAGACACCGCAGCTGTGGTGTCTTTTTCATCTCTTTTCGGCAGGTCACGCTTTCGCTTTGGCCAGCTTTCTCTGCTTCATCTTATTGATATAGGCGGTCGCATCTGGTGTTTTACAGGCGGTCTCCCCATGATCGACCTTCACTTTCCCAATCGCCGCCGCAAGTTGTAGCGCTTTCGCCTCCAGCAGATCGTTGCGCGACCCGATGGCGATCAGCGCCGTGTTCATCGCCTCTTTGATCCGGTTTTTGCTCTGATGGATGCCTGTCCCGATCTTTTCGAGAAAGGGTTCAAAAAACTCGTCCGGCAGCGGCTCCTTTCCGAGCGCGAGCTGCGTGAGCATCTGCCAGCCTGCCCTGCCCACCCATTCCTCTTCTGAGCGAATCCACGCTACCATCAACGCTTGGGCAAATGGGGTCTTGCTCGCCAGATTGCTCGTCAGCACATCGGTCAGCGTGTGGTCGGTCAGGCACTCCACCCAGGTGTGAAGCTGCGCTTCCTCGATCAGCTTCGGATCGGCGATCATCGTCGCAACCACTCGCGCCTCCCAATTTCCCGTCTCCCACAGCTGCTCAGTCAACCGCTGATCTTTTTTGATCTCCTTGGCCAACTTCTTCATCTCCGCAAAGGACACACCGAACATGTTGACGCCGATCCCATGTCGCCCATACACTTTTCGGTTCTGTTCCGTCCCCATCGCTTCCAGTTTGGCAAGCACTTCTGCCAGCTCCATCAGATCACCACCCTCTCGGTCAGTTCCTCTCATTATATACGATCACCTTCATCCAGCCTACGCATCGCCTGTTCCCTGACTGCCAAAGAACAGCAAAAGAGCTGCCCCTCCTGAACGGCAGCTCTGGCAGCGTTAGTTCGCTTATCGCCCCGGACGCCATGGTCCCGGCTTCTGCTTGCGGCGCGGCTTGATTCGTGGAGCAGCATCTGGCAGAACGGAGCGACTGTCCGTGCGCCGTTCCTCCAGCCCTTTTTCATGGCTGGCCAGCCGAACCTCAGACGATTCTTCCCGCTCGTGTATCGAAGCGCTTTCGGACAGATCGACCGCATGCGCTTCTGGCGCCTCCCACCCATCCGCACGGCTTTCCACCGACGAGGACTCCATCGCTTCCAGATCGTCATACGATTCCAGCCCTTCCAAATGGGGGGCGAAGGACGGGGCGGACAAGTTCAGCCCGTAGCGGGCGATCAGATCCTGTACGAACATCTCCCTGCCCTCATCGAGCGCTAACTGTTTGCGGAATCTGCTGGAAAAGCGCTCAGCATCCCAATCCCGCTTGCGCTCAAAGTACGCTTCGACCACCTCTAGCGTGCGCTTGGGAAAGGAAAGGTAGGCGGCGAGCACCGTCATCTCCTCCGCGCTGATCTCCCGCACCGCTCTGTAGACGTCGAGAATGGAGAACCCGATCGACGCTTCCCACTTAAATCGCGGCATATAACGGGTGAGCAGAGCGCCGAGGTCGTGCAGCGGGTGGCCAAAATGACAGTGATCAAAATCGACGACCGCCATCCGCTCTTTCTCCACGATCAAGTTTTGCCGCGAAAAGGAACCGTGGCAGATCGTCCTGTTTTCTCGCGCCCATTCGATGATCTGCGGGTAGGGAGAACGCGCCAGCTGCTCCGAAGCATGGTCGATCATCTTCACCAGTTCCTCGCGGTGCTGGCGATAGGAATCATCCATCCCTGTCTGTTCCCGAAGCTCTTCCAGATTCGCATCATAGCTGCTGAGCTTCGCCCGGAACTTCCCCCACTGCGCGGAGAAATCCTCGCGGGTTTCCTGCCCAAATCCGCCCCCTGCAAACCCGATGCCCGCGTTGTGCAGCTTAGCCATCGTCTCTGCCGCCAAGAAGATGTTCTTCGTCTTTTTCAGATCTGCTTCCTTGCCCGGCCTCCAATCGGTCAGGTAGTAGATCCCCGTCGAATGCACCACATAGGGATCGCCGTACTTTGTGCGAATAAAGCGCGGCGCATCGTGAAAGCCTTTGTTCGCCAGATGATCGATCACCTGTTGCACAAAGCGCACTCGACCTTCGGCGACGTTCACCTTCTTCAGCGCACGCGTTCCGACCGCCGTCTTGATTCTCAACACGCCTCGAACCTGCCTGACCTTCTCGACCTCCAGATCCCACTCGCGCAAAACGTCCGGATCGGCGCCGTAAGAATCGAACACGTCTAGCAGTTCCTTCTCCTCTTTCCTCTTCGCCATGCGCTTCCTCCCCCTTACAGAAACTCTCGCAAGTTTCGTTTTTCGATCCGCCTGACCAGATCTTTGATCTCTTGGTCGCGCTCTTTGTCAGCGACGAGGATCGCGCGGTCAGATTGCACGATCAACAGATCCCGGACGCCGATCGTCGCGATCAGCAGATCTTCGCTCTCGATGATCGAGCGGGATGTGTCGATGCCAACGTGCAACCCGTTGACAATATTGCCCGCGTTGTCGTGGCTCAAAAATCGCTCGACCGATCGCCAGGACCCCACATCATCCCAAGCAAAGTCGGCGGGGATCACCGCGACGTTTTCCGCCTTTTCCATGATCGCGTAGTCGACCGACAGCTTTTGCATCTTGGCGTACGTCTCGCGGATGACCTCCTGCTCCTCGGCGCTGCCGAGGATCTCATAGATCTGCGCCAGATGCTGATACATGTCGGGCATGTGCCGACGATACGCCTGCAAGATCTCCTGCGCCCGCCAGACAAACATCCCGGAGTTCCACAAGTATTTGCCAGCTTGCAGAAAGCGGAGCGCGCGCTCAAAATCTGGTTTCTCTGTGAACTCCGCCACGTGATACGCCCGCCTGCCGTTGTCATTGACCAGCAGGCGATCCATCTTGATATAGCCGTACCCGGTCTTCGGCTCGGTCGGACGAATGCCGAATGTCACCAGCATCTTATGATTGCGCGCAAACTCGGCTGCCCACGACAGGCAGCGCCTAAAATCTTGCTCCGAGCCGATAAAGTGATCGGATGGCAAGACGGCCATCACCGCCTGCGGATCGCGCCGAGCGAGTTTGACCGCCGCAAGTCCAATCCCAGCTGCCGTCTCCCTCGCCTCCGGCTCGATGATCAAATTTTCCGGCGGCAGCTCAGGCAGCTGTTCGCGAATCTTGTCAAAATACCGATCGTTCGTCACCACATAGATACAATCTTGACGGATCAAGGGGCGTACCCTGCCTGCTGTCGTCTGGAGCAAGCTCTTGTCCCCAAAGATTTGCAAAAACTGCTTTGGGTTTGCAGCCGAGCTTTTCGGCCAAAACCGACTCCCCACACCTCCAGCCAGGATCACCGCATACAGCATCAGGTTCGCCCTCCTCTCCCACCGAGTTGCATCGAGTTACATCCACCTCGCTCCATCCGCACCGTATACGATCGGCTTGCGGGCTCGCCCCACCTCGACCGCCCGCTCAAAACGCTCAGCAAACAGGTCGTCTCCTCGCTTCATCGTGCGGAACTGTGTCAGGTGGCGGTAAGCAGTATGTGGAAATGCCAGATAGGCATCGAGCACGATCAGCTGTTGCTCGCTCATCCCGGCCTCCTCGCCATACGCATCGAGAAATTCCCGAGCCAGCTCCTGCTCCCCCCGCTCCAAGAGCAGATGAGCGAACCGCGCCGCATCGTACAGCGGCAGATCGGAGATCGCATCATCGACGTGCAGGATGGCAACCCGTCCCGCCTCTCCGATCCGCAGTTCGCGCAGGCGATAGTCCCCGATCGCGAATTCGCATTCTGCCTCGGAGCGCCGCGAAAGGTCCTGATACTTGCCAGCAGACAGCCCTTCCACAGCCCGCGCGATCTGCTCGGCAAGCCACTCATAATGCGTGAGAAATCGCTCCTGCAACCGATTTTTCTGCCGCAGTTCCGACCAGGCGCAGTAGCGCGAGTGAAGCTCATCGCCCGCTTGGGCAAACCGCTCCATCCAGGTGCCGTGGCGCATGGGGAGTTTGATCGGCTCGTTGAGCTGCAGCCCTTTCGCCGCTCGGTGCAGCTCCGCCAGATGGCGACCACAATGGCGCACATCGTGCGGATCGAGGTCTGGCACCCTCCCTTCCCACAGATCGCTGACCGTATAAAAATGGCCCCCCTGCACGACGAACGCATCTCCGTACAGCGTGCGAATGTGGCGCGGAATGCGACGAACCCCCCGTTTTGCAAAGTGTTCCCACAGCGCGTGCCGCCGCTCCACCTTCTGTTCGTCCGTATCGATGCGGAGCACTTTCATCCCGCGATTTGTATCTAACAGCAAGGAGCGCTCATCGAGCGGCGACACGCCTGACACGCCCAAACCATAGCGGGGTACCACCGACTCGACGATCACCTCCAGCAGATCGTTGACCATACGACTCCCCTCCCTCGACTCTTGATTTCAGCCTATGCGTTCGTACCAAAGAGTAGACGAAAAACAGGCGGACGCATTCGTCTGCCTGTTTTTCCAGTCATGAGCGTCTGGTCGATGGGATGTAGAGGATCTGCCCGATATCCAGATCATGATCTTGCAAGTTGTTTGCCCGGAGCAGTTCGCTGACCGAAGTTTGGTAGCGTTCCGCAAGATCTGGCAGCGAGTCTTCTACCTGCACGACTTTAAACTTCATCGTCACCTTGCTCTCCGGCTGGCCGACCAACATCTCGCTCCAGAAGGAGTCATCGTCGAACGACTTTGTGGTGATCCCCAGAGGATGCGTTGAGGATTCGCGATCGGCAAACGAGTCGCTCTGGATTTCCAGCGCTTCCAACACTTCCGGTTCGACTGACAACGACTCCGCAATCGAATGAGTCGCACCGTGAAGTGAAGAAGATTCGCGGTCTGCAACCGAGGAGACCTCGACTTGGTGAGAGGAAGATGATTCGCGGTTGACAACCGATTGCTCCACCGCCTGATGCGTTGAGGACTCGCGCTTAGCAACCGACTCAGATGTGCTCTCCGACGCTTCTGGTGCTCCCGCTTGGACTGATGACGACTCAGGAATCTTTGCAGAGGAGGAGCTCTCACGCTCCTCCTCGCGCGACTTTGAATCGCCGAGGAGCGAGGAGAGTTTGACCGGCCAAGCGGCTCCATTTTCTCCATGCTTCGCGCCGACCGAAAGCTTCGGTGAACCGGGGGGAGTTGACTCTACCGCTTCGGTCGCCTGCCCCTGCATCGCAGCTTCAGGATCGAACACTTCGTCTTCAAACTGATACTCCGCCTCATAGGGACGATCTTCAAGCGTTTCGGCCGCTTGCGGGTAAGCTTCCGCGATTACACTTTCCTGCGCCACCGCATCCGATTCTGCTCCCTGCTGATCGCCGCTGTCCGCAGCGATGCTCCGCTCCTCCGCGCGAGCTTCTTCCACCACAAAAGCGAATTCATCCGCTTCCGCTCCACCCGCTTGCGCTTCCTCCCGTCGCGGTGGTGTCATCGAGGCGGACGGCTGCTGCTCTGCTGGTGCCTGATTGCTAAAAGCGTTCGAATCGGCAGGACCTTCCGCTTCCGTGTAATAGGAAGGGTTGACCACATGGGGACGCACGGTCTGCCTGCCATACCCAAACTCATAACTCGGCGGTGCATACGGATGAGGAGCTGACGTCCGATCGAATCCGAAGCGCACACTCGGCTGCTGCTCATCGTTCGATCGATCGGGCTCAGCGCTCGCCTGCTGCTCCTGTCTGGGCTGCCCTTGCCCGAACTGCTCCTGTCTGAACTGCACCTGCCCAAACTGCCCTTGCTCGTACTGCACCTGCCCGAACTGCTCTTGCCCAAACTGCTCCTGCCCGAACTGCTCCTGCCCGAACTGCTCCTGTCTGAACTGCTCCTGCCCGAACTGCACCAGCCCAAACTGCTCCTGTCCGAACTGCCCTTGCCCGTACTGCTCCTGTTCAGACTGGTCATGAGCGATTGAATCGTCGCGCTCTTCCAAGCGGCGCGCCCACTCCGTCCCCGGCTCGGGCATCGGGAAGACGAGGCTTGGATCGGGCGTAAAGATGATGTCCGACTCTTCCTCTTCCCCCGCCGCTTCAGCCTTCCGCGCAAAGGATGCTTCCTGCTCCTTCGCGGTGGCAGCCGGAGATTCGATCAGCCAGTCATCCTCCTCTGCCGCTTCCGGCTCGATGGCGGTGTCCGCACTGAGCCGTGCCGCCTGCTCCAGGCTCCAAATCTGATCAAACGGAGGCTCGAACTCCCCGTCAGGCTGCCCTTGCAACCGCTCAAACGAGAGCGGCTCCTCGTGGTCGAGCAGTTGATCCAGCTTGGGTGCAAAAGCGCCCTCCTCTTGTGTGCCACAGCGAAACACGTACCCTTCTCCGCCAGACAGCCCTGCGATCACCAACTCGGCCCGCAGATGCACCGTCTTTTCGCCGAGCACATGCGCATTCCACTGTCCGATCTTCGGGTTGACATCGAGAATGCCATGCTGGCGCTGATAGTCCTGCTGAGCGGCCATCGGCACCTGCAGCACGAACGGGATGCGGTGGTGCAAAGGCATCACCTGCGCCTCGGCGATCTCCGTCTGCGCGTCAAAAACGTCGCCCGCTTCCCATCCCTCTTCCTGTTCTGCTGGCAGGGATGACCGGTCCTCCCGCCGCAAAAATCCGGTAAATGACAAAGCGCCTTTTAGCACATAGGCGTCATCCTCTACATCAAACCCGGTTATCTCCGTCGCCAGGGTCGCATCTTCTACCTCTTCGCTGCCGCTCACCTCGTCGATCGTCAGCTGTTGATCTACATGAATGCGAATCGATGGAGTCATGTCCGCATCGTTCATTCGAAGTCCCTCCTTCATCGTTCGATCATAGTGCGACACTCTCAAATTTATGAGAATGCCTGTACGATTATGACTTAACAAAAAAGGGGTCGACCCGTCCGTTCGGTCGACCCGCCGCTTGCTCACGATCGTTCATCCGTTAGCCAGACTGCGATTTGGTGCGCGCATACAGCTGTTCATAAGCGGCCAGCGTCTCTTGCGCACAGCGTTTCCAAGAGAATTGATCAGCTTGTCGCAATCCGTCTTCGCTCATCTGCTCCCGCAGCGCTTGCGATCCCAGCACCCGCTTCATCTGTTCAGCCAACTCGAACAGATCGTGCGGATTGACCAACAATGCTGCATCCCCGGTCACCTCGGGGATGGAAGAAGCGTTGGAGGCGATCGTCGGCACCCCGCAAGCCATCGCCTCAAGCGGCGGCAGGCCAAATCCCTCGTAATAGGAAGGGTAGACGCACAGATCGGCCGCATTGTAGAGGTGTGGCAACTCCTGCACGGCAGCAAACCCGGTGAAGATCACCCGTTTTTGCAAGCGCAACGCCTCCACCAGCATCACCGTATCATCATAATCTCGCGCCTCTTTGCCGACGAGAACGAGCGCGTAGTTCGGATCGATCTCATCTTGAATCTCATAAAAAGCGTTGATCAGCCCTCTGACATTCTTTCGTGGGGAGAAGCCCCCGATATAGATCACATACGGTCGGTCGATGCCAAATCGATCTTTGACAAACCGCTTGGCAACTTGTCGATCGATCGGCCGGTACACGCTCTCCGGCGCTTCAGGAGTGACGACGATCTTCTCCTCCGGGATCTGAAAGATGCGCTGGATGTCCCGTTTCGAATGTTGGGACACGGTGATGATCAGATCGGACTGCTCCATGATCCGCGGCATCTCCTGCAGAAAGATCTTCAGATACCCTTTGCCAACCGTCTCCGGATAGAGATAGGGGATGAGGTCGTGCACCGTCACCACGTTGGGACAGCTTTTTTTCAGAGGAAGCCCGATGCCGTTTTGCGGTACATGATACAGATCGATCTTCTCCTGTTCCACGCTCATCGGAATGTGAACTTCTTCCCAAAATTTATCTTTGCTTCGCTCGATCGAGTTGAAGATTTCATCCACCGTCGGGTCAAGATTTTTATATTCATCTCCCGGCCAAAAAAAGCGGTACTCGTTCTCTTTGTCGTGCACGTACAAATTTTTGATCAGTTGATACGTATAGGTTCCGATACCCGTTCCGCGATACCAGATAGCACCGCGTGCGTCCAGACCGATCTTCATCCTGTCACCCCTTCACCCGAACGTGCTACCTGATCTTTCCATATTTAAATACATAGCGCGCACCAGCTTCAAACTCGTTCATAAAGCGCTCGCGCCTCGCTTTCTGTCCGATCCACTTGCGCAGTTTACCTTCCAAAAACTCGTTCGGTCTGTTTTTGGTCACATAGTGGAAGTAGCCCGCCTCATAAAAATCTTGCGGAAACCGCATCATCGCATGGAGCAATCGCTCTTCCCCTTCCTGTGGTTCCGCCAGCTCAAAATAGGATTTGACGATAAAATAGGCTGTTCGACTGTCCCATTTCACGCTCTTCATATTCCGCAAGATCAACGACGCAAGATCGTGTGCGCGGATGTCGCAGAGCGCATAATCAAAATCGATCAGCGACACGTGCTGATCGCCCGAGATCAGCACGTTGTGATGCGCATAATCATGATGGCAAAATCCCATCCGCTCGCGCTCTTCCTTGGTGATCTCCTCATAGCGCGAAGAAAAGAGCAATTCCACAGATCGCGACGCTTCTTGGATACAATATGCTGCCTCTTCGGCGAACATGCGGTCGAACACAGTCCCTCCAAGCTCCGCCAACACCATCCAATTGCGCAGCTCTTCGATCCGCTCCAGAAAGTGTCCCGTCCAAGTTCCCCATTGCTCTTTCCCCGCACAGAGCGGAGGCCAAAACCCTTGCGAAGCATCATGAAACTTTGCGAGACCGCGAGAGGCGATCGCCAGGTCGAGCGCATGATCGTACTTGCTCTCGCGCCCGGTCATCCACTCCATCACAAAATAATAGCCCTCGTCCCCTTTGACAAACGATTCCCCAGCGGAAGTGGTGAGCACTCTTGGCACCGGAAAGCCTTTCTCTCGCACATGCCGCATCGCCGCCAAGGAGAAGCTCAGCTCATCGGCCGACAGTTTAAATTTTTTCAACGCGTATTCGCCCTTTGGCGTCAGGAGACGAACCACCTTGCGAACTGGGATCGCCTGCGTGACCTCAAGTGGATACGCCTCCAACACTTCGGGGGAAAATCCGCACAGATCGAGCACCTGTGCGGTCGTCAATTCTTCCATCGCGGCTCCCCTCTTCTCCCTTAGAGTCGAGTTGGAAACGAATCGAGGAAACGCTTCCAGTTATCAAGCCGCGCCACTTCTTGGCGCATTTTTTTGATCGATCCTTCAGGGGTGTAGCGCAGAGAGAGGAACCCGCGCTCCACAGCGCGCCAGTAACGCTGCGGGAAGAACAGCACGGCGCGAAGCACTTGCAATTCATCTTCATACAGATGATCGACCTCGTGATAGGTGCGCAAGATCAGATTGCCCGTATCGACAGACCAATCGGTGCGTCGAAGCATCTTGCGCATGAAGCGAGCGAAATCATGGGCGCGCAGTTCGTGGGCGCAATAGTCAAAATCGATCACCATCATCTCGTCGTCTGGCGTCTGAATGAAATTGTGGTATGTGAAGTCGCCATGCACAAACCCTCTCAGGTTGCGCTCGCGGCGCAGCACCTCGCGATATGGCGATGCTTTTAGCTCCCGCACGCCGGTCTCCGCCATCTCAAGCATCGGTTCGACCGTCGCGAGGAACACCTCCTCCAGCTCCGATTGCGGCTGTTGACCTCGGAAGCGCTTATACGTGTCCGCAATGTCGGCCAACTCCTCTTCGAAGCGCTCGATCCACCCTGCCCATCTGGTTTTGATGTGCGCTTCCACCGATGGCTGAAACCCTCTGGATGCACGGTGCAGCTCAGCTTGTAGGCGAACGATCTGCTTCAATTGCACAAGGTCGTTGACGTTGCTTTCCTTTCCCTCGATCCAATTGCTCAGAAAGATCAGGCCGTCCTCAACTTCGATGAACGGTCGACCATCCCCCGTCTTGACAAAGCGTGGCAACTTTTGAAAGCCGTTGTTCCATAGGTGCTCTTGCGCTTCGCAAATAAACTGAAGCTTTTCCGGTTTGTGACCCACTTTTTTCAAGGCGAACGTGCCGCGATCCGTCTCGATCTTGACCACTGCGCGCACCTGATTGGCATTCAAAATCTTCAACCCGTAAGCGTCTTCTAAGTCAACGCCAGGCGCAAAATCCCTCAACTCATCGGTCAACTCTTTTTCTTTTGCCAACGCTTTCGTCCCTCCTCAACCAGTGACAGTTCACCCTCAGATTATGTAGGCGATGGCGGAATGGTGAAGGAATTTGGACAGGTTTGACGAATCAGAAATATGTATTTACATCTTTAAATAATAAAACAAGGAGGTCATTGAAATGAAGAAAGTGATGACAGCTTTGGTCGCAACCGCTTTTCTGGCGTCGCTCACTCCGACTGCCAGCGCCGAAACTTCGAAGGGCGAACCCGATTTCGCACAAGACCGCGTGCTTGTGAAGATGAAGCCGGGGAAAGATGAGAAGGACTTAACGAATCGCTACGATGTGGAAAAAGTGCTGGACTTACAGGAGTGGAAAGTGCTCAAAGTAAAGGCTGGCGATGCCAAAACGATGAAAGAAAAGCTGATCGGCGAGTGGGATGTGGCAGATGTGGAGCTCGATTACGTCGTGCATTCGGCGACCTATTGGTCGGATGATCGGTGCCCAACCCCTCCCCCCAAGCCGTTTCCAGGACCGCGCCCTCCCTATTTCGACAAGCTCAACCTGTTGAAAGCATGGGAGAAAACGCTCGGATCGAAGGAGCGGACGATCGGCCTCTTCGACACTGGTGTGGACCTAGAGCACAAGGGTTTGATCGACAAGCTGGTGTCCGGCTACGACTTTGTTGAGCGAAGCTCGAACCCGATCGATCAGAACGGCCACGGCACCTATGTGGCCGGCATCATGGCAGGAGCGGCCAACGAGGAGTTGGGTTCATCAGGCATTGACCCGAGCGCAATGATCATGCCGTTGAGAGTGCTCGATAAAGAAGGGGTCGGTTATACTTCAAACGTGCTTGAGGCGATGTATTACGCGGTCGAAAAGGGAGTGAACGTCTTTAACCTGTCACTCGCGGGCGGTGAGTACTCCGATGCGTTCCAAGACACGATCAACTACTCGTTTGAAAAAGGCGTCGTGATCGTAGCAGCCGCCGGCGACGATGGCGGGGAAAAAGCGGTGTTCCCCGCCGCGTATGAAAACGTGCTCTCGGTGGGCGCGGTCGATCAGGAGTTCAAACCAGCCGACTTTTCGAACTATGGAGGATGGGTCAGCCTCGCCGCACCTGGCGTAGGCATGGAGACTACCGCCCGAAGCGGTGGCATCGTCACCGATCTGAAGGGCTCTTCCTACTCGGCAGCGTTCGTCTCCGGGCTCACCACGCTCACTTGGTCGACCAACTTGCAGATGAGCAACAAGGAAGTAATCGAGCGATTGTTGAATACAGCCAAGCAGATCGAGGGAACTGAAAAGTACACGAAATACGGGTTGATCAATCCGTACGATGCGATCTTCTACTAGTCGGTGAAGTACCTCTCACGTTGAGAGGTACTTTTTTTGAAGATGATCGCCAGCATGTTTCTCTCCGCTATCAGGTAACATTGACCTGCCATTGGCTGATACTAGAGGGGATGAAGAGGAATGGAGGTAGACTTGGAAGATGAGCATCCGCTATTGTTCATTTCGGATCGGAGAGCTTTACGAGGCGATCGGATCGGGCGATCCGATCCTGCTGACCAAGACACAGCCTTTGCTTTCGCGCGACCCTGAGCTGTACACGGTCATTCGAGCGATCGTCCAAGATGGTCTGCTCTATCATCAGGCGTTTAGCGACGATCTGTACAATGAGGGGATTCGGAAAATCGTGCAACTGCTCCCCGCTTCCGCTCCCCCCGATCTGGACGCAAAAGACTACCAAGTGGATTATCATGACGCGTGGCGAGCGCTTCCTGAACGAAGCTTGCTCCGCCACTACTTCAACTATCTCACACACGGTCGCTATCTGTTCGACCACCCGATTCGCCCGACCACTTTGCTGCGCTATGGTTTTTTGTTGCAGGAGGAGCTGCCGCAGTTTCTCCAACTTGCCGAACAGGAGCGCTTGAGCGGCAGTCTGCCCTGGTATTTTGTACAAAATACGATCCGCCTGATTCAACATACGTGCGAGTCTGGTGACGACCTCTTCGTCTCGATCGCCATTCGCGGACGCCGTTATCGCCTGCTGCGGTCGAAGCGAAACGGGGAGAGCTAGTCCTTGCGATGAATGGAACAGGCATCTGTGCACTCTGGAACATCGCTTCCCAACCATTTTGACAGGCGAAAGCGATTTCGTGCCACATATTCGTACATTCGCTCTGCTAACCATCCGATCGGTGGCAGGTAGTAGAGCCAGACGATCAGGCGGTACCCGCGGTGCAGCTGCAGGATGCGCACCATCGCCTCCGCTCCGCCGTAGAGCTTCTCACCGTCGAGCAGGTGCATGCGCGCTTTGCAGCTCTCCTCGCGCAGCTCCGGATGGATCTGCTCCGGTGGCACCGAGCGAAAATCGACGGGGCTGACTCGCTCGCCAAGCATCGCCTGAATCCTCTTCATCGATGCGCGACATAGCGCACAATGCCCATCATAGATCACCTGAAGCGGCTCTGAATCTCTCATTCTGACTCCCTCCTTTTCTTCATCTTACGCTAAAAAAGTCGAAACCGCATCAGGGTTTCGACTTTTTTAGCTTCCCTACCAAAAGAGGTTGCGAGCTGATGATCAGCAGCACTCAGGCTCGCAAACCTCCAGTTTCAAACAATCGATCTTGCCGCGCTTCATCTTGAGATCATCGATTGTCATACAATCGCACTTCAACTTTTCGATGCGCAGGTGTTCAAAGCAGACCTCATCAAGATACACGCAGTTTGTATGACCTGCGAGCATCTCGCGCAGTTGTGCGCGAGCTTCCGCATCCAGTATCAGGGCAATCTTCATCTTTTTGATTTTCGTTTTATCAGACATGGGTTCTCCTGCTCCTCTCGTTGTGTCTCGCTGTAGGCTCTGTTTTTACCGCCCACCACACTGTACGCTCCCAAGCGCTAGGCGGTTCACCCATGACGAGCCCATATTTTGCGGATCGAGCTTGATTTGCTAAAATGATACATGTTGTTAACATGAAGAAAGTGGTGTCATCCCCATGCACTTTGCCAAAAATGGCCCGTGGCTCGAAATGCGCGTCACCAAGCGACAAGCGGGCATGTCGGTGCTCGATCTGTTGCGAGCGGAAGCAGGTCTGCCAGAAAAAATTGTGCAAGAGCTGTTCAAAACGCACAGCGTGATGATCGGGAAGGAAGAAGCACAGCCCATCGCTACCGTCGGGGCAGGAGATCGCGTGCGCTGCGTGCTGTTTCCCGAAGAGCCTTATGGCGTCGAGATTTCAACCGATCTGCTCGATGTGCTCTATGAGGACGATCACCTGCTGATCGTCAACAAAGCGGTCGGGATGAAAGTGCATCCCAACTCGGCAGCAGAAGCGGATACTCTGCTCAACGCCCTCGCCTTCCACTACCAGCTGCAAGGGGTGCAAACGCGCTGTCGGGTGCTGCACCGACTGGATCAGGAGACGTCAGGCGCTCTGCTGATTCCCAAGCATGAGATCGCCCACATCCTGCTGGACAAGCTGCTGACCGAGCGGCAGATCTCACGAGTTTATTATGCGCTGGTCGCAGGCCGGGTGCGAACAGACAAGGGATTGATCGATCAGCCGATCGGCCGTGATCGCAACCACCCGACCAGACGACGTGTTTCCAAGACAGGTAAGCCTGCCCAGACCGAGTATCAGGTGATTCGGCGCTTTTCCGATGCGACGCTCATCCAAGCAAAATTGCGAACAGGTCGGACCCACCAGATTCGCGTGCATCTGGCATGGCTTGGACACCCTTTGCTCGGTGACGAGCTCTACAGTGGGCCGACAGACCGCATCGCCAGACAGGCGCTGCACGCTCGCTATCTCAGCCTATCTCACCCGATCACAGGCGAGCTGCTGGAAGTGGAGGCTCCCTACCCGGACGATTTCGCAAATTTGATACAAAGTTTGAACTGACTCCTGTGCTATGATGAGGAATGAGGTGAACGTTTCGCCATGAAAAAATTACTGATCTTGCTAGCCCTAGCTTTGATTCCCCTTTACCTCCTGCCATTCGGCTATCACAACAAAGGCGTCCTCGAAGATCTACCCTCCTCCTATACGACGGTGAAAGTCGCGCTGGTCAACCCGGGGACGATCTTGATTCTCGGTGCGATCGTCACGCTGATCATGCAGCACCGCCGCTCGATGTGGTGGGCGATGCTCGTCACCTTCGTGTATTCCTATCTGGGTCTCGGGCTGATCTGGGGCGGTTTTGCCGGCCCGTTTGAAACAGGATTGCTCAACTATGCTGCTCTGTTTGCGGTGATCGGCTTTGTCGGCTCCCTGTTCGTCTTTATCTTTTTGACCATCTTCCGCAAGCTGATCGAAGCGAACAAAAATCCGGAGAAATTTAAAAAAGATTGGAAGAAGCCCCAATAGGCTCTCATCAGCAGATGAGAGTTTTTTTTGTGCTCAAAATCGTAAACATTCTTATTTACAAGCAGAGATTCTCGATGTATAGTAATTCGTAATCATTACGTTTTACATAAGAGGAGGATTTCTGATGAAAAAATGGTTGGGCGTTGCACTTGCAGCCAGTCTGATGCTGGCCGCTTGCAACACAGATGAGCGACCGGTCGCACAGACGGCAAGCGATAGACTGCAGGTGGTCACCACTTTCTATCCGATGTACGAGTTTACGAAACGGGTGGCCGGTGATCATGCAAACGTCACGGCGCTGGTGCCGATCGGCGTCGAACCGCACGATTGGGAACCGACAGCGAAAGACATGAGCTCTTTGGCACAGGCTGATCTTTTCGTTTTCAACGGCGCGGGGATGGAAAGCTGGACGGAGGAAGCGCTGAAAGGGATCGAGAACAGCAAGCTGATCGTCGTCGAAGCGACGGCGGGCATTGAACTGCTCGAAGGCGAGGGGCACGATCACAACCATGATGACCATGAGCATGCACAAAGTGAGCATGACAAACATGAGCACGGGGAGGACGAACATCACGAGCAGGAGGAGGGTCACCACCTCGACCCGCACGTCTGGCTCGACCCGGTGCTCGCTCAACAGCAGGTGGAGTCGATCAAACGTGCGCTGATCATGGCGGACCCCGATCATCGGAGCGACTACGAGCGAAACGCGACCGCCTATCTCGCTGAGCTCCAAGAGCTCGATCAGGAGTTTCGAACTGCTGTCCAAAACGGGAAGCGCAAAGAGTTTGTCACCCAGCATGCTGCCTTCAGCTATCTGGCGAAACGGTACGGTCTGAAGCAGGTGCCGATCTCCGGGCTCTCCCCCGAAGTGGAACCGTCAGCAGCTCAGATGGCAGAGATCGTCGCCTTCGCCAAAGAACATCAGGTCAAAACGATCTACTTCGAAACGCTGGTCTCGCCGAAGATTGCGGAGCGAGTCGCCAAGGAGATCGGGGCGCAGACGGCGGTGCTCAACCCGTTAGAAGGGCTGACCAAAGAAGAGCAAGCAAGCGGGCACGACTACATTTCGATCATGAAGCAAAACTTGAGCGAGCTGAAAAAATCTCTCGATCAGGAGTAAGGATCGATCATGCGATGATGCGGCGTTCGGGTAGCAGACGCTTCGCACGGGGGATGATCTAATTCTCCTTCCCTGACAGGCTGATCAAATTGCCCTGACTGGCGGCGTGCAGAAGCGAGTCGCGGAGCACAATCTGCTGCACGAACAGAAAAAAGCGACTCTGTGCGAGTCGCTTTTTTTGCATGATCAACGTTTAAAAGGCAGATGGCGATTCTCTTTCGCGCAAAGCGGATCAGGAGACTCGCAGACTTACGATGTAGACGACCGCCAGCGCCAGCACGGCGAAACTGGAAAGCGTGACAGAAAAGCGGGTGACCAGTTTGGAAAACTGGTTTCCTTGCGCGCCATCCGCGCCTTTCAACCGCTTGTGCGCTCTGTTGCACATCCACGTCATGATGATCAGGAAGAGCAGGATGATCATGCCTCCACCTCGTTCCATCAGCGTGATCCAAAGCGGTTTTTCGATCTCATGATAGCCGAGGCTTTGGATCAACCCACCTCCTGATGCGAGCACGACCAGCGCCGCGCCGTTCATCAGCCATTTGACCAGGCTGATCATCATCTGAAGCAAAGATTTCCCGTTCGACCGATCCTCCATGCGACCGATCTTCACCAACAGCCACACAGACACCACCATCGAGCCGATCCAGATTGCCAAACCGGCCAGATGAAGAAAATACAAGCTGGTCTCAAGCATTATCGTTCTCCCCCTATCCCATGCGTGATCGTATTCATTTTGCGCGATGATGCGGTCGGCCACCAGTTGAATCGTCCGAGCAGCACCATGATCGAAGGCATCAGCAGGGCGCGAACGAGGAACGTATCGATCAGCACGCCGAGCGCGACGACAAATCCGAACATGAACAGCTCAAGCAGTGGCTGTGTCATCAACACTGCGAATGTGGCGACGAGGATCAACCCGGCAGACGAGATCGTCTTGCCCGTCAAGGCGACGGCACGAGCGATCGCTTGCGGCAGCTCATGCTTCTGCGCTTCTTCGCGGACCCGAGACAGCAACAAGATGTTGTAGTCCACCCCGAGCGCCACGAGGAAGACGAACGAATAGAGCGGAATCCGGTAGCTGATCGCCTCATACCCGAGCAGTTCGTGAAAGATCAGCCAGCCGAGACCGAGTGCCGTCCCATAGGTCAAGAGGATCGTTCCGATCATGTACAGCGGCGCGATCAGCGAACGCGATTGGAAGATCAGCAACAGCGTGATCACGGCGATCACGACGGTGACGACGAGAAGCGTGTCCCGATCGTTGATGTCACGAGTATCCACCATCTGCGGGGTCTGCCCGGCAAAATGCAGCCGATAGCTAGACAGTTCCAATCCGCTGTCCGTGATGATCTGTTCCGCTTGCTGTCGCAACGTCTCGATCGTTTGCATCGCCTCTGTCCCGTACGGGTCATCTGCGAGCACCATCTGGAGCTGTATCGCCTGGCGATCTTCAGACAGCACGCCTTTTGGCAGTTGGCGCCCCGTCTCTTGCTGGTTGTCTGCCGTCAGATCGGGCGTGACCGACTCGACGCCTTGCACGCTCGCCAACTGCGCAGCGATCTTGCCGAGCGCGTTGTACAGTCGCTGATCAGGCTGGATCTCCTGCGTTGACTCGACGACCGCCGTGACCGGGGCGAGCGACCCTTTGGGGAACTGTCGCTCCAACGTTTCAAATCCGATCCGCGAAGAGGAGTCCTCTGGGAATGATTGCAACAGGTTGAACGAGTATTTGATGTCTGTGGTGAACAGCGAAGCTCCCACCAAGAGCAGCATGAGCACCGCCACGATCGTGCGCGGTTTGCGAATGTTGAAGCGTCCGAGCTTCGCCCAGAAGCTTCTGCCCTCCTGCTTCGTCTCCCCAACCTTCGGCACAAACGGCCAGAACGCTTTGCGACCAAGCAAAGTGAAGACAGCGGGGATCAAGGTCAGCCCGCTGAGCAAGATCACGATCAACGCGGTTGCAAACACCGGAGCAAAATGTTGATAGGGCTTGAACAGTGCAGCAGCTAACGTCAAGACGGAGACGAAGATCGTGCTGCTGCTGAAGAAGATCGGCTCGCCGACATAGTTCATCGCCACGCGCATCGCCTCAAACTGAGACGCACAGTTGCGCAGTTCCTCCCGATAGCGAGAGAACACAAACAGACAGTAGTCGGTGAGCACCGCGAACAGCAAGATCATCATGATCGACAGCGCCTGGCTGTCGACGACAAACCAATCGTTTTTGCCCGCCAAGCCGAGCAGTCGGTCGACGACCGCATAGGAAAGCCCAGCGACAAGCAGCGGAACGATCGCCAAGAGCGGCGAGCGGTAGAGCACGATCATCAGCACGAGAATCAGTGCGACGGTCGACAGCATCAGCACCAGGTCTGCATTTTGAAACACGGCGAGCGCATCTGATGCGATCCCCGCAGGGCCGGTGATCGAGATGTGCAGCTGTTCACGCAGCGCATCCGCTCGCTGATCGATCGCTTTCACCGCATCGCGAACCTGATGCGAATCGAGCCCTTTGTCAAGGTGTACAGGGAGCATCAACGTGGTGTGATCTGCTGAGAAAAACGGCTCCCAACTGCTGGGCGGCATCTGGTGGATCGGAAGCGATTGCTCCACACCCTCCGGTTTATCCTCGACCAGCCCACGGCTGAAATTGACGATCTGTTGCTGTTGATCGTCCGACAATGGCCGATCATCATGAAACACCAGCAGCGCAGTCAGCCCGCCGTCTGCTGGAAAATGCTGATCGATCGCCTGGCGCGCGAGCTCTGAAGGAACGTCTGCCGGCAGATCGGAAGCGTTCGAATTGACAGCGAACATCTTGCTCGTCGGCGCAAAAGCGGAGAGGATCAGCACGAGCGCGATCCAAAGCGCGAGCATGATGATCGCGCCTTTCTTCCTGCTTGAAAATGCGGTCACCGCCCGAAGTAACTGTGTCATCTGGTGCGACCTCCTCATCATTTCGTTTTCATAGGCTCATTCTATGGAACGAAGATGAACGAAAGATGAACGACAGATTACAGTCGAGGCAGGATGATCGTGAACGCGGTGCCGACGCCGAGCTCGCTTTTCACCTCGATCGTGCCGCGGTGCAGCGAGATGATCTTTTTTACGATCGCAAGCCCCAGCCCGCTTCCGCTGCGATCTGTGCGGTCGCGCGATGGATCGGCGATGTAGAAGCGCTCAAACACACGGGCCAGCTGATGCGGTGCGATGCCGATCCCATCGTCAGCGACTGTCGCTTTGACCTCAAACCCGTCATCTTCCAGCTGCAGAGCGATCGTCCCGCCTTCGGGCGTGAACTTGATCGCGTTGGTCAACAGATTGACCCACACCAGATGCAAAAAATTCGAATCGGCGTCAAGCGTAACTTTCGGCAACTGGAGATCGAGCTGCAAGTTTTTCTCGCGCCACTGCCATTCGAGCATCAGCACGACTTCGCGAATTTGCTCATCGAGGCGAAAGGAGGACTTTCTCACCAGCGCGCCGCCCTTGTCCAGCGCAGACAAGGTGAGCAGCTGTTGGCTGAGCGAGGAGAGGCGACGGCTTTCCTCCTCGATGATCGCCAAATGAGCATCTCGCTCTTCCAACGACATCTCCTCGGTGCGCAGCGCTTGGGAAAAACCTTGGATCGAGGTCAATGGGGATTGAATTTCGTGGGAGACGTTGGAGACGAACTCCTGCCGCATCTCCTCCAGCTTCTTTAGCTCGCTGGCCATCTTGGAAAAATGTTTCGCCAACTCCCCGATCTCATCCCCGCGCGCCACTTCGAGATCGATGTCAAACTCCCCTTCGGCGATCTGCTGGGTGGCTGCGGTCAGGCGCTTGATCGGCGACACGATGAAGCGGGTGAAGATGACGAGAAAGAGCAAGGAGATCACAAAGGTCAGCATCAGCAGCATCGCCAACAAGATCCGCACTTCGCCGAGCATCCCCTCGATGTTCGGGCGCAGAAACAGCGCATAGTTGGTGCCGTTCGCATGCAGTGGAACCCCGATGCTGTTGGCCAGCGTGTTTTCAAAAAAGCCGGTGATGAACGGCCCATGTTGACTTTCCATCACTCCGGGGTAAGGCTTACCCGCCAAGACGCTCGGCACGATCGAAGGATCAAGCTCCATCTCTTTAAAGGGCGCCCCAAACATCGTGCCCGTCCCCGTCGCATCGACAAGGTACAATTGGTAATTCAGATCGGCGACGCCGGTCAGATATTCGTGTAAGTCGATCGCAGGAAACTGCTCGTACTTTTGCACCACATCTGTCGCGATCCCCATCAGCTTCTGTTCATTGTACTGTTTGAGCTGTCCTTGGTAGTAAAAATTGCACAACAGAAAGGAAAGCACGCCGCTGCCGAGCACGATCAGGATCGTCATCAGCACGATGCGAACATAGAGCGTCTTCATCTGTCGCGCACCTCAAGCTTATAGCCGAGCCCGCGCACGGTGACGATCGAGAGATCATCCGCCGCGGCGAGCCGCTCGCGCAGTCGTTTGATGTGCACATCGACCGTCCGGCTATCCCCTTGGTAATCGACGCCCCAGATGCGGTTGATCAGCTGGTCGCGGGTCAGGATGCGGCCCGAGTTGCTCGCGAGCAGCGCCAACAGCTCAAACTCCTTGCGCGGGATCGGAAAGATATCCTCTCCGATCCGCACTTCGAAGTTGCGCAGGTCGATGACCGTCTGCTGAAAGCGGATCAGCTCCTCTGCGACCACCTGGTAGCGACGAAGCAGCGCTTTGATCCGAAACATCAGCTCGCGAGGCTCGAACGGCTTGACCAGATAGTCGTCCGTACCCGACAGGAAGCCGCGCTCCTTGTCCTCCACCTCGCGCTTGGCGGTCAATAAGATGACCGGCACATCATAGACGTCGCGGATCTCGCGGCACAGTTCCAGTCCGTCTTTACCTGGCATCATCACATCGACGACAGCCAGGTGCACCCGCTCCTGTTCCATGATCTGCGAAGCTTCCACGCCGTCTTTCGCCTGGAGCACCGCATAGCCCTCTTTTTGCAGATAAAAACGCAACAGCGTACGGATATGCGGATCATCATCAGCAATCAAGATATGTATCCTCATCACACACCTCTTGGAGAGGTGCGGCGTCCAGTCGACCGCTCGCCACACCCGGATGTACAGCATGTTCTGCAACAGCGCTTCGCTTCCCCAACTCGCCTTCATGCAACGAAAGTGTCAATCCTTTTGCGCTTGCCGAAACACGACGTGCTCCAGCAGCAAGCAGACGATCAGCCCGACGAGCAGACCGTTCGCCATCATGTTGCGCAGCCACGGCGCGAGCGATGACAGCGCGTCAGACGGCAAGAACATGATGCCGACGCCGACCATCAGCGAGATGCCGATGACGAGCAGGTTGCGGTTGTTTCCTTCCACGCCCATCAGATCGCGAACACCGAAGCCGATCATCTGGGCGAACGGGGTAAACAGAGCCGCATAAGCCACTTCTGACGGCAGCGTGGAGAAAAAATGGCCGATAAACGGAAACAGACCGCTCACCCCGACCAACACCGCTCCGAGCACAAAGGGCAGTCGCGCGCGCAATCCGGTCGTCATGATAAAACCTGCCGATACGGAGAGCGGCACCAAGCCGACGATCGACAGCGGGCCTGACAGGAGCGAGCTTACCCCGTTGCCGAGCAAACCGCGGCGATAGGTCGCAGGTTCAGCCTCTATGCCGAGCGTGTTGGCCATGACGACGATCGAGGCGATCACATTTGAGATCAAGATCACGCCGGTCAGCACAGAGGTCAGCACCATGCCGAAATCCCAGACTGGCGGCCCCCATGCGAACAGCTCCGGCCAAGCAAACCAAGCGCTTCCCGTGTCGGCCAACGCTTCCTGATCGTTCAATCCAAGCGCCGAGAACAAGACCCAGCCGAGCACGATCCCGACCAGCGGCCCCATGCTGCGCAGAATCCCTTTGCTCTTCAGCGAGATGGTCAGCACGACGACCACCACGAGCAGGGAGAGTGTCGCGATCGTCCCGTCCACATGTCCGAAGCGAGCCACGCCGAGCATTCCCTTGAAGAACGAATTGCACAGCGACAGGCATAGCAAGATCAGATAGACGCCCGTCACGATCGGCGTGAACAGCTGCCGCACTTTGCCGATGATCGGCAGCAGGCCTAAGATCACCAGCACCGCACCGGAGACGATCAAGCCCATCTCCAACTGCTGAAGCACCAATCCCTTCTCCCCCGGGATCGCCATCCCGCCCATGATCATAAACAGCGCCCACCACATGCCTGCCGCCCCTTCGATCAGCGGCAGTCGGTGGCCGAAGTAGATCTGGATCAGCGTCGCGATCCCGGTCGCCAGCAGCATCCGCTGGACGAAGGAGGAGATCTCCACAGCAGACAGATCAAAAATAGCGCCGACCACGATCGGGACGGCGATCACGTTCGCCAAGATAAAGACCATCCATTGTACACTTTGCATCCACAAGAGCGCTCCACGCGGCTGCAAGGGTGTTGTGTTTTTTACGCTCATCCGCGTTCCCTCCTGTTTGGAAAAAGCAAGCCACCTGTTCAAGACAGCTGAACAGGCGGCATCGATTGCTCTACAATTGCTTCATCGACTGATAGGACGCTTCCAGCGTGCGGTCGATGTCTTCATCCGAGTGTACCAGCGACAGGAATCCTGCCTCCAGCTGCGACGGCGCCAAATAGACGCCGCGCTTGAGCATCTCGTGAAAATAGGTCGCGTATCTTTCAAGGTCGCACAGCTTGGCCGTGTCGTAGTCGACCACTTCACGCTCCGAAAAGAACATGCCCATCATGCCGCCCACATAGGTGCCGGTCACAGGAATGCCCAGCTCTTTCCCGCTGGCGAGGAAGCCTTCGACAAGCCGTTTGCCCATCGCTTCCAGTCGGTCATACGCCCCCGGCTCGCCCAGCTTCTTCAAGGTGACATAGCCTGCGATCATCGCCAGCGGGTTGCCGGACAGCGTGCCCGCTTGATAGATCGGGCCTGCCGGTGCGATCAGCTCCATGATCTCTCGCTTCCCGCCGTATGCGCCGACCGGGAGGCCGCCGCCGATCACTTTGCCGAGCGTGGTCAGGTCAGGATCGATGTTGTATCGAGCCTGCACACCGCCATAGGCCGCCCGGAATCCGGTCATCACCTCATCGAAGATCAACAGCGATCCGTACTGCTTGGTGATCGCCCGCACTTGCTCCAAATAGCCAGGCAATGGCAACACGCAACCCATGTTCCCCGCGATCGGCTCCAAGATCACCGCCGCGATGTCTTCGCCAAACTTTTCAAACGCCAGCTTCAAGCTGTCGATGTCGTTGTAGGGCACGGTCAGCGTGTTGGCTGCGATCGACTCGGGAACGCCCGGCGAATCGGGCAGCCCGAGCGTCGCAACGCCGGAGCCAGCCTTGATCAGCAGCGAATCGGCATGCCCGTGATAGCATCCCTCAAACTTGATGATCTTGTTTCGCTTCGTATACCCGCGCGCCAACCGCAGCGCGGACATCGTCGCTTCGGTGCCCGAGTTGACCATCCGCACCACTTCGACAGACGGCATGATCGATGTGACCAGCTTGGCCATCTCCGTCTCCAGCTCGGTCGGTGCGCCAAACGAGGTGCCTTTCGCCGCCATCTCCTGCACGGCACCGATCACATCCGGATGCGCGTGGCCTAAGATCAACGGCCCCCACGACAGGCAGTAGTCGATATACGCGTTGCCGTCGATGTCGTACATCTTCGAACCCTGACCGCGCTCGACAAACACCGGGTCGCCTTTTACACCGCGAAACGCGCGCACCGGCGAGTTGACGCCACCTGGGATGATCTTTTTCGCTTCTGCGAATGCTGCTTTCGAACGTTCGTAGCCTTTATGCATCAGAAACACCTCCGGTGACTAGTAGCCTGCTTTCAGATAGCGCGCGATATCCTTCGAAAAATAGGTCAGGATCAGATCGGCACCTGCGCGTTTAAATCCGGTCATCGTCTCCATCACGACCGCTCGCTCGTCGATCCAGCCGTTTTGGGCGGCCGCTTTCACCATCGCATATTCGGCAGATACGTTGTAGGCGACGATCGGCAGGTCGTAGCGATCGCGCAGTTGGCGGATGATATCCATATAGGCGAGCGCCGGCTTGACCATCAGCATGTCGGCGCCTTCCATCACATCAGACTCCGCTTCGCGCATCGCCTCACGACCGTTTGCCGGGTCCATCTGGTAGGTCTTGCGATCGCCAAACGATGGTGCCGAATGAGCCGCATCGCGGAAGGGACCGTAAAACGCCGAAGCGTATTTGACCGCATAGGAGAGCACCGGGATGTTTTGGTATCCGTTCTGATCGAGCGTATGTCTGATCGCTGCGATCCGCCCGTCCATCATGTCGGAAGGTGCGATCAGATCGGCGCCCGCCTGTGCGTGGGACAGCGCCGTCTTCGCCAGCAACTCCAAGGAAGGATCGTTGACGATCTCCCCGTTTTCGACGATGCCGCAATGGCCTGCCGGGTTGTATTGGCAGAGGCAGACGTCTGTGGTGATCACCAGATCGGGGTTTTCCTCTTTGGCCGCACGGATCGCCTGTTGCACGATTCCTTCCTCCGCATATGCCTGCGAGGAGCAATCGTCTTTGTGATCGGGAATCCCAAACAGGATGATCGAAGGAATGCCGAGTTCCGACACCTCATTCACTTCGCGGCGGAACTGGTCGAGCGAGAAGTGAAACACGCCCGGCATCGACGGGATCTCCCGCTTCACATCGTTCCCTTCCACGACGAAGAGCGGATGGATCAGATCGTTGGTCGAAACATAGTTCTCGCGCACCATCGCGCGCATGCCTGCCGAATTGCGCAGTCGGCGATGTCGTTGAAATTCTAGCTGTTGCATCTGTGGGTCCCCCTATCGCTTGGTGGTGAAATGTTGGACGAGCGTCTCGACCAACCCTTGAATCGTATATGTATCTGCCATCAGCTCGATCTGTAGGCCGTGCCCCTGCGCCGTCTCTTTCGTCACCGGCCCGATGGCAGCGAGCACGACGTCGCCGAGCAGCGTTTTGACGTCAGAGCCGGACAGCGCCGCCACAAAGTTGTTCACCGTCGAAGAGGAGGTGAACGTGACCGCATCGATCTCTCGCGCTGCCAAGCGAGCGATCAGCTCGCTCGCCTCCCCGACGACCGGAAGCGTCCGATACGCATCGACATCTGTCACCAGACATCCTCGTTCCCGCAGCGCATCGGGCAACAGCTTGCGCGCGATGTTTGAGCGTGGGAGCAACACCTGCTGCCCCGGCGCCACCTGATCTCCCAGCGAGCGAAGCAGCCCTTCCGCAACATACTCCTCGGCGGTGACCGCCACCGTCACACCCTGTCGCTCCAGCGCAGCTTGCGTCTTGCTTCCGACCGCTGCGAACTTCGCGCGCAGGCCTGCTGGCAGAGTGCCGATCAACTGCTCGATCCGCGCAAAGAACATCTCGACGCCTGTGACGCTGGTCAGGATGATCCAGTCGTAGTCGGCAAGCTGTGCAATCGCTCGATCGAGCGGCTGAAGATCGGACGGAAAGTCGGTGCGAATGACCGGAAACTCAAACGGCACTCCTCCGAGCGCTTCGATCTGGCGACAGAGCTCGCTCGCCTGACTGCGGGAGCGGGTGACGACGATTCGCTTGCCCTGAAGCGGCTTTTGCTCGACCTCTGTCACTGATTGATCTCCTCGCGCACCTTCTCCAAGATCTCGCCTGCGCCCTTCTCGATCAGCCTTTCTGCTACCGCCTGTCCAAGCGCGACCGGATCGGTGCCGGTCGCCGTCTCTTTGAGCAGGGTGAGCCCGTCAGCAGAGCCGACGATCCCCGTCAGCTTCAGCTCTCCATCGACCGTCTCCGCATAGGCGCCGATCGGAATCTGACAGCCGCCGTTGAGCTGCCCGAGCACCGTGCGCTCCGCGGTCACGATGCGGCGCGTCTGCTCATTGTCAAGAACGGAGAGGATCTCCCGAATCTCCTGATCATCAGATCGGCACTGAATCGCCAGCGCCCCTTGGCCGACCGCCGGAATGCACAGCTCAGGCGCCAAGCGCTCTGAGATCTTGTCCGCCCAGCCCATCCGCTCAAGGCCGGCCGCAGCCAAGACGATCGCATCGAGCTCCAGCTCCTCCAGCTTGGCGAGGCGGGTGTTGATGTTCCCGCGCACCGAGACGATCTTGATGTCCGGACGCGCATGGCACAGCTGTGCAGCACGGCGCAAAGAGGAGGTCCCCACCTTCGCACCGATCGGCAAATCGGAAAAAGTCCCGCCGTTTCGAGTGATCACCACATCGCGCGGGTCTTCGCGCTCGGTGATCGCCGCCAGCATCAGACCGTCTGGCATCTCTGTGGGCATATCCTTTAAGGAGTGCACCGCAAAATCGATCTGTTTGTCGTACATCGCCTGCTCGATCTCTTTGATAAACAATCCCTTCCCGCCGACCTTCGACAAGGTGACATCCAGGATGCGATCACCTTTGGTGACGATCTTTTCCATGCCGACCTCAAGCCCTGGATGGTGCTCTTTCAGCCTTTCGATCACCCACTCGGTCTGTGTTAGCGCCAACGGACTTTTTCGGGTCCCCACTACGATTCGCTTCATTCTTCAAGTCCCTCCAATATGCGTTCCAACAACTGTTCCGCATCTTCATGCTCGCCTTGACGCATCATCGACAGCAGTTCAGAATTGACCAATTTTCTCAGCAGCAAAGTCCTTCGCTCCACCTCGGGCACTTCGGCCAACAGGCGTTTGCGCACCTCGGCGACCTTGTCCAAAAACAGCTCGATCTCCGGTCCGAGAAACGACTCCAGCTCCTCGCGCAGCTTTTTTGCCACGACGGGCGCCGCCCCTGAGGTGGAGATCGCGACCGACAGCGCACCTCGCCTGATCACAGCAGGGACGGTAAAGTTGCCGAGTGCCTGATCGTTGACCACATTGACCAAGCGGCCATTCGCCTCGCCTTCTTCATAGACCTGTCGATTGACCTCGACCGAATCGGTCGCTGCGATGATCAGTGAAAAGGGGGTGGCGTCGCCCGACTGAAACGGACGTGCCTCCCACCTTATTGTACCATCTTCCGCCCGCTTTACGATGAAATCGGTTCCTTGCGGCGCGATCACCGTCACATCTGCACCGCACTCAAGCAGGCTGATCACTTTGCGCTCCGCAACCGGCCCCCCGCCGACGACAAGGCAGCTGCGCCCCTTCAGCCGTAAAAATGCTCCGTACATCCGCTCGCCTTTCATGCTGACCTACCAGTTGTGGAACCCAGAGAAATAGGTCCCGACAAACAGATGGTTGATGATCAACAGCCCAAAAGACGCGACGTTCCACCAAGCGAGCTTTCTTCCTGACCAGTCGCTCGCCCGGCGCAGATAGAGCCAGACGACGTAAAACCCGAGCACCAGCACCGAGACGACCGGCTTGGCGTCGAGGATCAGGATGACGCCATATTGCTTGTAATACCAGTTGACGCCGAGGATCATCGCAAGCAAGAGCAAGGGGAAGCCGACCATGATCAGGCGATAGGTAAACGCGTCGAGCTTGTCGAGCGCAGGCATCCGGCGAAACATGTTGTTCCAACGCTTCTCCTTGAGCATCTTCGATTGGATCAGGTACATGATCGAAAAGATGAAGGAGATCGAGAAGGCCGCATAGCTCAAGAAGGCGAGCGTGATATGCAGCACGAGCAGATCTCCCTGCAGATTCTCCCCCACCTTGGCCGCCCCTTCACCTGCAAACAGGTGAAAGACGACGATCGTAAACCCGATCACGTTGGTAAAAAAAGCGAATAGATCGATCTTATAGAAAAAGTTAATCACCAATGAAAATGAGATCAATAACCAAGAGAAAAATAGGGTGGTCTCAAAAGGTGTCACCAGCGGTACATAGCCGACCTCCACCATGCGCGTGAAGAAAAAAGAGGTCTGCAAGCCCCACACGACGGCGAGCAAACCGAACGCAACTCGATTGAGCGTCCTGCGGTGGGCAAGGAAATCGAGAAAATACAACACGACAACAGCCGCATAGAGAAAGACCATAAAGTCGTACATCAACAGACTTCTCGTCACGATGAACACCTCCTTCTTAGCAAGCTACCTCGCTGATCACGATCCTGATCGAGTGAGCAGAATGCGCGAGGCTCCCACCGCTGCTTCTTCCTGTCGAGTCTGTTCGATCTGCCTGGCAGCAGATGCGATCACCGCCGTCATCTGGCGCACTTCTGTCTGCACCCGCTCAGGCTCCTGCTGCTCCTCTTCCAAGCCGAAGATGCGCGAGAACGCTTCCAGATACAGATCGGCCTCTTGCTCTCCCGCCATCTCCTTGACCTGCTTGATCGGCTCGTGGATCAGCTGGTTGATCATCGCATTGGTCAACTTATTGACCGTGTGCAGCTCTTTCTCGGAGAGGTTGGGCACTTTGTTGACCAAGCTTTGCATCAGGCTGGACTGCGCTTCCATCGCCTTCTCCCGCAGCTTTTGAATCAGCGGAATCGCCTCTTGCTGGTTCAGCCACATCTTGAAAGCGCCAAGCTCTTCCCCGATGATCACGCCGACCTTTTCCGCCTCCTTCTGCCGCTCTTGGAGATTGACTGCGATCACGCCTTCCAGATCGTCAATATCGTAGAGAAACACGTTGTCAAGCTTGCCCATCTCCGGGTCGAGGTCGCGCGGAACGGCGATGTCGATCAGGAACAGCGGGCGATGGCGCCTTTGCTTCATCGTCGCCTGCACATGCTCTTTGGTCACCACATATCCTTCGGCGCCTGTGGAGGAGACGACGATGTCCGCTTCCTTCAAAGCGAGATCGAGAGAATTGAGATCGAGCGCCTTGCCCTCGAACTTGTCTGCCAGCTCCTTCGCTCGTTCGTAGGTGCGGTTGACGACGAGCACGCGGGTCGCCCCGTTTGCGTTCAGGTGTTTCGCCGTCAGCTCGCTCATCTTCCCAGCCCCGATCAGCAGGACCGTCTTCTGATCGAGCGATTCGAATATTTTCTTCGCCAGCTCCACCGCCGCGTACGACACGGAGACGGCGTTCTCACCGATCTTCGTCTCCGCATGCGCTCGCTTCGCCACCGTGACGGCGCGACGAAACAGATTGTTAAAGATCGGACCGGTCGCTTGCGCACCTTGGGCAAACAAAAACGCTTGGCGAACTTGTCCCAAAATTTGTGTCTCGCCAAGCACCATCGAGTCGAGCCCGGATGCCACTCTGAACAGATGGCGAACCGCCTCTCCTTCGCCAAACTGATACAGGTGGGGCAAGAACATCTGGCGCGACACGCCGGACATCTTGCTCAGAAATGTGAATATCTCATCCTGCCCGACCACCCGTTCTTCAACCACAGCATAGATTTCGGTGCGGTTGCACGTTGAGACCAGCACAACTTCGGAAATTCTTCCGCTGCGCTTCAAGCCTTCGATCGCTTCCCCGAGATCACCAGCCGGGAGGGCGAATCGCTCGCGTATCTCAACAGGAGCCGACCGATAGTTCAGCCCCACGACCATGATGTACATTCTCTCTCACTCCCTCATCTATCTCAAAAGCCGCATGCTTCGTACATTTGAGCCCCGTCCCATAATAAACATCCTCATTATATCACAGCTCTTCGCGAACTCGCGGAGGAAATATGACATCTTTTTGTCCCTTTCAACATCCTTCGCGCGATCGCCAAGACAGACACCTGTGCACCCGCCCAATCATAGACTGTCTATCAACTTCAACGCAGATGGAGGTATTCATTTGATGAGACGTTCGATTCAGATGGTGGCGCTCTCCACGATTGCCGCCTTGTTTGCACTGACCGCCTGCGCCCCGAGCGACAACAGCGCGAGCGAAGAGAAGTTGACACAGGTGCGCGTGTCAGAAGTCATCCGCTCGATCTTTTATGCGCCGCAATATGTGGCGATCGAGCAGGGATATTTCAAAAGCGAAGGCCTCGACATCCAGCTGGACACCGCTTGGGGTGGCGACAAAGCGATGACGCGGCTGTTGGCCGATCAGGCGGACATCGCCCTGATCGGTGCGGAGACGACCGTCTATGTGGGCCAGCAAGGCGCGTCCGACAAGGTGGTCAACTTCGCACAGGTCACGCAGCGCGATGGCTCCTTTCTCGTCGCTCGCAACAAGATCGACAACTGGGATTGGTCGATGCTCAAAGGGAAATCGCTGGTCGGGTCGCGCAAAGGCTCGATGCCCGAGATGGTGTCAGAATACGTGCTGAAGCAAAATGGGGTCACGCCTTTTTCCGATGTGAACATCATTCAAAACATCACGTTTGACAACCAAGCGACCGCCTTCGCCTCCGGAACGGGCGATTTTTTGCAAGCGTTCGAGCCGAGCGGTGCGATCTTGGAACAGGCAGGGCAGGGGTATGTGGTCGCCTCTTTCGGGCAGGACTCTGGAAAGCTGCCCTATACGGTGTTCATGGCTAAAGCCAGCACGATCAAGTCTGAGCCTACAACCATCCAGAAATTCACAAATGCGGTGCAAAAGGCACAAAACTTTATCCATTCATCAACTCCCGAAGAGGTGGCAAAAGTGATCCAGCCCTATTTTGAGGGAGTGGAATCGAAAGTCCTCACCGCGGTGATCAAACGCTATCAGGATGGTGATGCTTGGGCGAAAGATGCGGTGATCGACCAGGAGGAGTTCAGCAACATGTTGGCGATCATGAAAGAGGCGGGCGAACTGAATGCGGATGTGAGCTATCAGGATCTGGTCAACACCGAATTTGCAGAAAAGGCGAAGCGGCAGTGAAGCTCGATCGGCCGCGCTCCACCTGTGTGAGCAGGAGCTGATGAGCGAGTATCGAGTTCGATCGCCCAGCACAGAGCCGTATCTCATAAAAAAGAGCCTCTTCAGCTTCGAAGAGGCTATCAAGAAAAGGAGAGGAGAAATATGGGTTTCCTCCCTATCTTCTCCGTTTGCGCACCGTTTATACATCATCGGAGGTGAAAATCGAAGTGGTCGCCATCTCGCTTGAACAGATTTCTCACAAGTATTTGACCGACTCTGGTGAAACGACGGCGCTTACAGACATCTCTTTCACGATCGAACAAGGGGAGTTTGTCGGGCTCGTCGGCCCCAGCGGGTGTGGCAAAAGCACGATTCTCTCGCTGATCGCTGGGCTGCTCTTCCCTTCTGCTGGCAAGGTCACCCTCTTCGGTGAAGCGGTCGTGCGCCCCACCCATCAGCTCGGGTACATGTTTCAACAAGATTATCTGCTGCCTTGGCGAACGATCGAGCAGAACGTTTTGCTCGGCCTTGAGATCACCGGCAGGCTGAGCCAAGCGAAGCGCGAGCGGGCGCTTCGCTTGCTCGACGAGATGGGCCTGCTGGGGACTGCCGATCGGTATCCCCATCAGCTCTCCGGTGGAATGCGCCAGCGCGCAGCACTCGTGCGCACGTTGGCGTCAGAACCGCAGGTCGTCCTGCTCGATGAACCTTTCTCGGCGCTCGATTACCAGATCAAGCTCCAGTTGGAGGCGCTGATCGCCCAAACGCTCAGCTCGCATCGACTGACCGGATTGCTCGTCACGCACGACCTCGGCGAAGCGATCGCGATGTGCGATCGAATCATCGTGATGGCCGGAAGACCGGGGCGCATCCTGCGCATCCTGCGCGTGCCCGACACCATTCGCGCGCTCTCGCCGCTGGAAGCGCGCGAATCTGCCGAATTTCATGGACTTTTCCGCCAAGTCTGGAGGGACTTTCAGGATGAAGCATAACCTGTTGACCCGCGGTGCAAAATCGCCAGACCATGCGCAGTTCCTGCGCAAAAAGCGATTGCGCTCAGTCGGAATCCTCACCGCCCAACTGCTGATCGCCGTCGCCTTCCTGCTGCTCTGGGAAATCGGAGCGAGAGAGGGCGTTATCAACTCCTTTCTCTTCTCCCAGCCTTCGAAGATCGGCGAGCAGTTGATCAGCATGCTCGCGAGCGGAACGCTGTTGCCCCACATGTGGATCACCATCTGGGAGACGATCGTCGGTTTCCTGCTCGGGACGGCAGCTGGCACGCTGCTGGCGATCCTGATCTGGGCCTCGCCGGTGCTCGGTCGCATTCTCGATCCGTACATCGTCCTCTTCAACGCGATGCCGAAAGTTGCGCTCGGCCCGATCTTCATCGTCGCGTTCGGCCAAGGGTTTCTCTCGATCGTGATGATGGCGGTGGCCATCTCGGTCGTGGTCACCACCATCGTCGTCTACACATCGTTTCGCGATGTGGATGCCAACATGATCAAGCTCGTTCAAACGTTTGGCGGCAACAAATGGCACGTGTTTCAAAAGGTCGTTTTTCCCGCCGCCTTGCCGACGATCCTCTCCACGCTGAAAGTGAATGTCGGGCTCTCCTTCGTCGGGGTGATCGTCGGGGAGTTTCTCGTCGCCAAAGCGGGCTTGGGCTACCTGATCATCTATGGCTTCCAAGTGTTCAACCTGACGCTCGTCATGCTCGCCCTGTTTCTGATCCTGTTCGTCTCCGCGCTGATGTATCATGCGGTCGCCTTCTTGGAGCGCCGCCTGCTCAACTGGCGCAACTGAGCGACCGGTTGGCTATTGACTGTCTCTCGCGTTCTATGGAAGAATGATTCTGTATCTTTGCAGGATCATTCTTTCATTTTCCCAGCTTGGAGGCACAGCATCGATGAGAAGAACCTGGTTGGCCGACCTCGTGTTGCTCGGAGTGACATTTTCATGGGGGGCCACTTTTGTCATGGTCAAGGAAGCGGTGGACAAAATGCCGCCCTTCACCTTCCTTGGCGTTCGATTTTTGATTGCAGCACTGATCTTAGGTCTGTTGATGATCCTCTTTTTCCGCAATGCCCTATCGAGCATGAACAAGCAGATCTGGTTGGTCGGCAGCGGCATCGGGCTGCTGCTCTTTGCCGGCTACGCGTTCCAAACGTTCGGATTGATTTACACCACTCCCTCAAACGCCGGATTTCTCACCGGGCTGTCGGTGGTGATCGTACCATTGTTCGCCTTATGGATCTTAGGTCAGCGCATCAAGCGCAACGCGATCTATGGCGTGATCCTGGCGGCGATCGGCTTGGCGATGCTGACCTTGAACGGCTTTCAGATCAACATTGGCGACGCGCTCGTCTTCATCTGCGCGATCTGCTATGCGCTGCACATCACCTATGTCGGCAAATATACGAGCGGATTTCATGCGCTGCCGTTCGCCTTCGTCCAGATCCTCTCCTGCGGCATCTTCAACATGATCGGCGCTCTGCTGTTCGAAGATGTATCCGCCTCCATGTCCAGCGAGGTTCTGCTCGACTACTCGGTGCTCTCCGCGCTGATCATCTGTTCGGTCATCGCGACCGCTTTCGCCTTCGTGGCACAAAATCAGGTTCAGAAGTTCACCACGCCCGCTCGCACGGCGTTGATCTTCGCGACAGAGCCCGTCTTTGCGGCTGCGACAGGCTATCTGTGGGCGGGGGACCGGCTGACTGCGATCCAAGTGATCGGTTGTCTGTTAATCCTCGGCGGCATGCTGATCGCCGAGCTCGGGGGAAAAAAGAAGCGATCGAAAAAAGAAACCTCTTACGCCTAGTGGCGGCAAGAGGTTTCTTTGCGCTTTATTTCGATTTGACCAGCGAGATCGAGCCGGTGTTGGTCGACAGCGTCACCTGACCTGTGCTCCCATCACCGATCTGCCCTTGAACCGATTTGCTCGGTCCGAGACGGCGCTCGTTGAGCGAGAACTCCGAGTCGAGCGCTCCCACGTTCGTCTTCGCATCGACCTTGAGGTTCTCTTTCTCCGACAGAGCCAACTTCAGCGCGCCCACATTTGAGGTCACCTCGATCGCTTTGACCTCTTTTCCACCTTGGATCGAGATCGCCCCCGTGTTGTTTTTCACATGGAGCGTGCCCTTAAAACCGTCGATGTCGATCTTCGCCACGTTCGCGATCACAGTCAGGTCGCTCTGCAAGCCAGAGGTTGTGATATCACCAACTTTTGTGTCTAACTCGATGGCGATCGCTGGCGGCACGACCAACTCATAGTCGACGCGAAACTGTTTGAGCAACGAGTCGGACAGATAGCGACCCGATTGCACGAGCATCGTCGCCTCTCCCGCTTCATGCACATCGATCGTCACCTGCTTCAGCCGCTCCTGCGCTTCTTGTCGCGGCTCATTCGTGTTGAGCTTTTTGGTGTACTTTAACGTGGCCTGTTTCGCGTTGGCATCGGCAGTCACTTTGATCTGACCGACATTGTTCTCCAGCTTGATCTTCTTGATCTGCTCAAGCTCGATCGTCTGCGACCCCATCTCGATCACCAGATTCCCATCGCTAAATCCTTCTGCCAACTTCTCCATGCTCGCTCCGAAGCGATCCATCTCCTCACCGAATCGCTCCATGTTGCTCCCGATTCGCTCGACGCCAGCCTCCACTTTTGCTGCCACAAGTTCATCGAGATGAATCATTTTGCTGACAGATGATGTGAGCATGACCAGTCCGAAAACGATCAGTGCGTAGCCCCAACTTTTATGCAATCTCATCGATCGATCACTCCTCCGCGAAACTTCTTCTGCCCTTATAGACGATCATTGCGGAGCATACCCTTCATCAACTTTCACTCCATCGACAAAAAACCCTCCGAACGATTATTCGGAGGGTGCGATGATTTCTTCTACGCCAACATACTTGGCGATCAGATCCCAGACTTCCTGCTTGCCCAGCCCAGTCTCTGCGGAGGTGAGGATGATCGGCGTGCCAGGCAATACGCCCAGCGTCTGCCGAATGATCTTCACATGCTTTTGATACTGCCCACGGGCAACCTTGTCCGCCTTGGTCACGATGATCGCATGCGGGCGCGCATAGTGGGCCAAATACTGGTACATCTCCACATCCTCTTTAGAGGGAGCGTGGCGAATATCGACCAGTTGCATGACCAGCTTTAAGTTTTCCCGCTTGTCGAGATAGGTGCCGATCATCTTGCCCCATTGCGCCTTGACATCCTTCGGCACCCGCGCAAAGCCATAACCAGGCAGATCGACAAAGTAGAAATCCTCGTTGAGCAGGTAATAGTT
The DNA here is from genome assembly GCF_042682745.1 of Tumebacillus lipolyticus. Classification (NCBI taxonomy): domain Bacteria; kingdom Bacillati; phylum Bacillota; class Bacilli; order Caryophanales; family Alicyclobacillaceae; genus Tumebacillus; species Tumebacillus lipolyticus. Next base: position 869,469 of record NZ_JBHUIO010000002.1, read on the forward strand.
CAGCTGCTGCGTCTTGCCCGGCGTTCCTGACGTGCGAGCAAGGCCGCGACGGTTGAGCAGGCGGTTGATCAAGGATGACTTTCCGACGTTTGAGCGACCTGCCAGCGCAACTTCGGGCAGGTCGCCTTCCGGATACTGCTCCGGTTTCACGGCGGAGATGATAAACTTCGCATCTCTGATAATCATATCGGTCGTACCAGCGCTTCCTTCAACACTTGATCGATCCGTTCCACCAGCACGATCTGCAGCTCTTCACGAACGCTTTCCGGGATGTCTTCAATATCCTTTTTGTTCTCGATCGGGAGCAGCACCTTTTTGATCCCCGCGCGATGCGCCGCCATGCATTTCTCCTTGACGCCGCCGATCGGCAACACGTGGCCGCGCAGGGTGATCTCGCCTGTCATCGCCACTTCGCGCGAGACGGGAACGCCTGTCAGCTGCGAGATGAGCGCGGTGCACATCGAGATGCCGGCAGACGGTCCATCTTTCGGGATCGCGCCTTCGGGAATGTGCAGGTGAATGTCCGTTTTCTCCAAGAAATCAGGGTCTACGCCGAGCGCATCCGAACGGGAGCGGATGTAGGAGAACGCAGCCTGCGCCGACTCTTTCATCACATCGCCCAGCTGTCCGGTCAAGGTCAATTTGCCCTTGCCGGCATAAGTGGTCGCCTCGATCACCAGCGTCTCACCGCCGACTGCCGTCCAAGCGAGCCCAGTCACCACACCGATCTGATCCTCTTTCTCAGCAAGACCGTGGCGGAAGCGCGCGCCTCCGAGGTAGTCGGGCAGGTTTTCAGGTGTGATCTGCACATGCTCCACTTCGCCTGCCACGATCTTTTTCGCCGCTTTGCGGCACAGGGAAGCCAGTTGACGCTCCAAGCTCCGAACGCCCGCCTCGCGGGTATACCCGCGAATGATCTCGTAGATCGTCTCATCGACAATCTCCACCTGCTCAGGCTGTAGACCGTGGTTTTCCAGCTGTTTCTTCAGCAGATGGTCTTTTGCGATATGCAGTTTCTCCACTTCGGTGTAGCCGGACAGGTTGATCACTTCCATCCGGTCCATCAGCGGTTGAGGTATGTTGTGCAACACGTTGGCGGTGGTGATAAACATCACTTTGGACAGGTCATACGGAATTTCTATGTAATGGTCGCTAAACGTGTTGTTCTGTTCCGGGTCGAGCACTTCCAGCAGTGCGGACGAAGGGTCGCCGCGAAAGTCGGACGTCATCTTGTCGATCTCGTCGAGCAGGAACAGCGGGTTGACTTCGCCTGCCGACTTCATGCCCTGGATCACACGGCCTGGCATCGCGCCAACATATGTTCTTCTGTGCCCGCGGATCTCCGCTTCATCGCGCACGCCGCCCAGCGAAACGCGGACAAACTTGCGGTTGAGCGCTTTGGCGATCGAGCGTGCCAGCGAGGTTTTCCCCACGCCGGGCGGCCCTGCGAGGCAGAGGATCGGCCCTTTGAGCTTTTTGACCAGCTTTTGCACGGCGAGATATTCGAGGATGCGCTCCTTGACCTTCTCCAAGCCGTGATGCTCTTCATCGAGCACTTGCTCCGCTTTGAGGATGTCGATCTCTTCGACGCTTTCCTCCGTCCACGGCACAGCCAACAGCCAGTCGATATAGGTGCGAATCACGCTGCCTTCCGCCGAGGAGGTCGGCATCTTCTCCAAGCGGTCGATCTCTTTCTCCACTTTCTCTCGCACATCTTCTGGAAGGTTTTTCTTCGCAGCCAACTCGCGAAGCTCTTCCGCCTCGCCACCGCGACCTTCCTTGTCGCCAAGCTCCTTTTGAATCGCCTTCATCTGTTCGCGCAGGTAGTATTCCTTCTGCGTCTTCTCCATCTGTTTGCGCACGCGCTGGTTGATCTTGCGCTCAAGCTCCAGCACTTCTCGCTCATCAGAAAGGATTTTCAACAAGCGCTCCAAACGCTCTTTCACATCGACCGCTTCCAGAATCTCCTGCTTGTCGGTGATCTTCAGCGTCAGGTGCGAAGCGATCGCATCGGCCAGTCGCCCTGGCTCATCGATGTCTGTCACAGCAGCCAACGTCTCCTGCGTGATCTTCTTCGAAACTTTGATATATTGTTCGAACTGATGGAGTACGGCGCGCATCAGCGCTTCTGCCTCCGAATCGTACTCGGTCGGCTCCGGCAGTTCCTCCACTTCTACAACATAACATTCTTCGCGCTCCACATAGCTTGCAATCGAGGCGCGATGCAATCCCTCGACGATGACGCGCATCGTGCCGTTGGGCAGTTTGAGCATTTGCTTGACCTTGGCGACCGTACCCACTTCAAACAGGTCATCCGGTTCCGGGTCGTCAATCTGGGTCTCTACTTGCGATACGAGGAGGATCAGGTTTTCGCCTACCATCGCCCGTTCCACCGCTTTGACCGAAACTTCGCGCCCGACGTCAAAGTGCATGACCATGGTGGGATAGACAATTAGTCCGCGCAGCGGCAGCAACGGGAGCGTGCGCTTCGTGCTGATTCCCATCGTGTTCACCTCCATCACTTAAAAAGAAAAAAAGTACCTGCTTCTGCTAGTATGCCAATTGTACCGTATGGCATGTTGTTTGTCTAATCTTGACCTTAAAATGAAATTCCGTCCATTGAAACAGGCAAAGGCGGGGAGCCTCTCTCCCCCCGCCAAGCTGCTTTGTATTTTATGACAGTCACTTCGACATGTTGACAGTGGGTACGGGAAGCAGGTTGGACGGAGCTTGTGCTGGTGCCAGACTCTTCTCCGACACCTCCTCCATCAGCGCCAGATCGATCACCTGTTCGATGCGCTCGACAGGGATGATCTCGATTCCTTCGGCCGACTTGAAGATATCTTGCCAGTTGTCCTTCGGAATCACCACTCTTGTGGCGCCTGCCTGCTTGGCCGCCTCCACCTTGGCGATGACCCCGCCGATCGGCTTGACAAACCCTCTGATCGACACCTCCCCGGTCATCGCCACGCGGTTGTCGACCGGAGTTCCCTTGATCGCAGAATAGATGGCGGTCGCCATCGTGATCCCAGCAGACGGCCCATCGACCGGAATCCCGCCTGGGAAATTGACGTGCAGATCGTAATCGAGCGGGTCGACCTGCATCGTGCGGCGCAACACGGTCATCACGTTTTCGACCGACCCTTTCGCCATCGACTTGCGGCGCGTGCTTCTGGCCCCGCCGTTTGTCTGTTCCTCTTCGACGACACCCGTGATGTTCAGCGTGCCCTTGCCCGTCTCTGTCGCTTTGGTCGCCGTCACCTCGATCTCAAGCAGCATGCCCTGATTGGGACCATAGACGGCAAGGCCGTTGACAAATCCGACCTGCGGCAAATCTGGCACGCGCTTTTCCGGACGCGGCGAGATCTGGGAGCAGTTGATCACCCATTCCACATCGGCTGTGGTGATCACCATTCTCGACTCCCCGATCGCAATGCCTGCCGCCGTCTGCACCACATTGACCGCCTCTCGTCCGTTGGTCGCATATTTGGCGATCGTCTGCACAGCACCCGCTTCCATCTCGAACATGATCTTGCTGGCCGCAGTGGCGACGATCGACTTGATCTCCTCCTGCTTGAGCGCGCGGAAGAATATCTCCACACAGCGCGACCGAATCGCCGGCGGAAGTTCATCTGCCGAACGGGTGGTGGCACCGATCATCCGAAAGTCTGCCGGCAGACCGTTTTGAAAAATATCGTGAATGTGACCGGGGATCTGGTTGTCGTCTGCAGAATAATAGGCGCTCTCCAAAAACACTTTTCGATCTTCCAGCACTTTTAACAGCTTGTTCAGTTGAATCGGATGCAGCTCGCCGATCTCATCGATGAACAGCATCCCGCCGTGCGCTTTGGTCACAGCACCTGGCTTGGGCTGAGGAATTCCCGCCATGCCCATCGCGCCCGCCCCCTGATAGATCGGATCGTGCACCGAGCCGATCAACGGGTCGGCGATCCCCCGCTCATCAAAGCGAGCGGTGGTCGCATCGAGTTCAATAAACTTGGCATTTTCACCGAACGGAGAGATCTTGTTCTTTTTCGCTTCTTCAAGCACGAGGCGCGCAGCTGCCGTCTTGCCGACACCTGGCGGGCCATAGATGATCACATGTTGCGGGTTGGGGCCGCAAAGCGCAGCCCGCAGCGCTTTGATGCCATCTTCCTGCCCGACGATCTCTTGGAACGCTGCCGGGCGCGTCTTTTCGGCCAACGGTTCGGTCAGCGCAATCGCCCGCAGCTTGCGGAGTTTCTCCAGCTCTCGTTTCGACTCGCTTTCGATGGCGGAACGGTTGTTTTGTTGGGCTTTCAACTGGTTCCAAAAATAGAGCCCGATGACGACAGCAAAAAAGACTTGCACGAGACTCAAGATCATTGTGAAACTCATCGGATCGCGATACCTCCTCTTCCTTTCACGCGCCTTTGCATTGAAATTAGTATGTCCTCCGGGAAGCCAAGTAAAACCTATCTTGGCACGAAAAAGAACCGACCCCAGAAAGGAGTCGGTTCTCATCTTGCCAACAGGCTTATGCAGTCTCTTCTTGCTTCGATTTTCCGTCTTCGGTGATCAAAGTCGGCGTCTTGCCTTCGGTGATCGCCTCTTGGGTGATCACACATTTGACCACATCTTCGCGAGCAGGCAGATCGAACATCACATCGAGCATCGTCGATTCGATGATCGCTCGCAACCCCCGAGCACCGGTCTTGCGCTTGATCGCCTCTTTAGCGATCTCTTCCAGCGCCTCTTCGGTGAACTCAAGCTCCACATTGTCCATCTGGAGCAAGCGGTTGTACTGCTTGACGATCGCGTTTTTCGGCTCGGTCAAAATGCGTTTTAGCGCTTCGACATCGAGCGGCTCCAGCGCAGTCAGCACCGGCAGACGACCGACAAACTCGGGGATCAGCCCGTAGCGCTGCAGGTCTTCCGGCATCAGCTTGGCAAGAACAAACTCTTGCTCTTCCTTCTTCTGACCTTCCTTGCCGAATCCGATCACCTTTTCACCCATCCGGCGCTTGATGATCTGTTCCATGCCATCGAACGCACCGCCGCAGATAAACATGATGTCCTTCGTATCGATCTGGATGAACTCCTGATGCGGATGTTTGCGGCCGCCTTGCGGTGGCACGCTTGCGGTCGTACCTTCCAGGATCTTCAGCAGCGCTTGCTGAACGCCTTCACCCGATACATCGCGCGTGATCGAAGGGTTCTCCGACTTGCGAGCGATCTTGTCGATCTCGTCGATATAGATGATGCCCTTTTGCGCCTTCTCCACATCGTAGTCGGCCGCCTGAATCAGACGAAGCAACACGTTCTCCACATCTTCGCCCACATAACCAGCCTCGGTCAGCGAGGTCGCATCGGCGATCGCGAACGGAACGTTCAGAATCCGCGCCAACGTCTGGGCGAGCAGCGTCTTCCCGCTGCCGGTCGGACCGATCAGCAGGATGTTCGACTTGGAAAGCTCGACATCTTCCGCCTTCGATTGGGTGTTGATGCGCTTGTAGTGGTTGTAGACCGCCACAGCCAGCGCCTTTTTCGCCTGATCCTGACCGATTACATATTGGTCGAGAATCTCCCGAATCTCAGTCGGCTTCGGGATGTCTTTCATCTCAAACTCTTCTTCTTCGCCAAGCTCCTCTTCGACGATCTCGTTGCACAGCTCGATGCATTCGTCACAAATATAGACACCTGGTCCAGCGACCAGTTTGCGCACTTGGTCTTGAGTCTTGCCGCAGAACGAACATTTCAACTGCCCTTTGTCATCATTGAACTTGAACATCGTAGCCCTCCCTTACATAAAGTGCCCGCGACAACCTGCCAACTGCAAAAATCGACTCGCATTATGTATTTTGGAAAAACAAGGCACCTTTTGCAAAGTGCCTTGTCTCCCCTGAACATATTGGAACTCTGTTATGTGAGAACTACTCTACTTTTGCAGACTCGACGAGAACTGCAATCGTTTTGCGAGTTTTGATGTCGTTGTGCAGGTTGGACAGACCCGGATCACGCGCTTCCAAGATCTCTTTCACGCGCTCAACTTCCATTTTCGCAGAAGTTGCGATTTTCTCCAGCTCTGTATTGATTTCGCCTTCGGTCGCTTCGATTCCTTCCGCAGCGGTGACCGCTTCCAGAACCAGACCTGTGCGGACACGGTTGACCGCTTGACCGCGGAACTCATCCTTCAAGCTTTCCACGGAAGAGCCGGTGAACTGAACGTACGCGTCAAACGGGATGCCTTGCTGTTGCAGGCGCTGTTTGAAGTCGTCCATCAGGAACTCGATCTCGTTGTCGATCATCGCTTCCGGAATTTCGATGGTCGCGTTTTCGACAGCTTGCGAGATCACCGATTCCTCGATGTAGACCTTCTCGTCGTTCACCGCTTTTTCTTTCAGCTTATTCTCGATGTCTGCCTTCAATTCATCGAGGGTGTTAAACTCGGAGATATCCTTGACGAACTCATCATCGAGCGCCGGCAGTTGCTTGCGCTTGATCTCGTTCAAGGTGACCTTGAAGACAGCCGGCTGACCAGCCAGCGTCGCAACGTGGTACTGCTCCGGGAAGTTGACGTTGATCTCCTTCTCTTCGCCTTTCTTCACGCCGACGATCTGCTCTTCAAAGCCCGGGATGAAGGTGTTGGAGCCGATCTCCAACTGGTAGTTGTCCGCTTCGCCGCCTTCGAACGCTTCGCCGTTGACGAAGCCTTTGAAGTCGATGATGACGAGATCGCCGTTCTCAACAGCAACCCCATCCTCTGCGACCACGATGTCAGCGTGCGAGCCTTGCAGGTTTTTCAGCTCTGCATCGACCGCATCTGCGCTGACGGTGAAGTCTTTCTTCTCGACAGCCAGACCTTTGTAAGCGCCCAGTTCAACTTCCGGCTTGACGGTGACGGTCGCCTTGATCACAGCAGACTCACCTTTGCCAAATTGAACGATATCGATCTCCGGACGATCGACCGGAACGAGGTTCGCCTCTTGAACAGCCGCTGTGTACGCTTCCGGTAACAGGATGTCCAGCGCGTCTTGATATAATACCTCTACGCCAAAGCGGTTTTCGAAGATCGAACGCGGCACTTTGCCTTTGCGGAACCCTGGCACGGAGACGGTTTTCACCGCTTTTTGGAACGCTTTGTCAAGTGCGGAGTTGACCTCTTCCACGCCCACTTCAAATTCGAGAACGCCAACGTTCTTCTCTATTTTTTCCCATTTTTTAACTTCTACTGCCATCTGAAAATCCTCCCTTGAATCACCGATGCGAAAAACGCTGCCTTTGTATGTAGTACTGTGGCTTGTCCACGCATGTTTCCTATGTAGACTGATAGACCACCACATTATATCACAAATGGAGATAAGTTCAAATACAAAAACACCCTCGTCTTCGCGACGAGGGCATCCATTTTCAGGAATATGGTATTGGCTGGGGAGGAAGGGATCGAACCTTCGCATGACGGAGTCAAAGTCCGTTGCCTTACCGCTTGGCGACTCCCCAATCTTGGGGCGACCGATGGGAATCGAACCCACGAGTGCCAGAGCCACAATCTGGTGCGTTAACCACTTCGCCACGGCCGCCATAAAAGATGGCGTCCCAGGAGGGATTCGAACCCCCGACCGACCGCTTAGAAGGCGGTTGCTCTATCCAACTGAGCTACTGAGACATCGTTTGGAGCGGGTGATGGGAATCGAACCCACGCGACCAGCTTGGAAGGCTGGAGTTCTACCATTGAACTACACCCGCATGATGAAGATGATACACTTGCGTTGCAACGAGAGTTAGTATACAACAAGACGAATCGCTACGTCAACTCTCAAAATGCGGGAAACTGAAAGTGAATCGACCGTCGCCTCCCCTGAGCGCGACGGTCGATCGATGGCGGCAGATCATGACGAAAAGGTGTGCTGAAGCGCAAAGCTTGCGATCTGATGTCCGTCCAACGCGTAGAAAGAAAAGTCGGCGCGCGTCCGCCCTTCCTCGCGCTCAAGCTGCAAGAGCGCGTAGGTGCACACAGTAAATCCGCGTGGGGTGGACAGGCTCCCCGGGTTGAGAAAGACCCGATCCGCTTCGACGAACAGCGTTGGCGTGTGCGTGTGCCCGAAGACGGTCAGCTGCGCACTCTGCTCGATCGCCCGATAGACCAGCGAAAGCGGCGTGCTTTTCACCTGGACCGTATGACCGTGCAGGAGCAGCGTTTTGACGCCGAGCAGATCGATCGTCTTTTCTTCCTCCTCGCAGCCTATTGGATCGCAATTCCCACAGACGGCGATCGCAGGGTCGTACTTCTGCCCGCTCACATCTTGCGCATGATCGCCTGCGTGCAGGAGCAGATCGTAGCCGCCGATCCGCTCGGTGACCTGCTCGATCGCGCGATCGATTCGCTCGGTGCGCCCATGCGTGTCGGAGATGATCAGCACCCGCAGGCGATCACTCATCGCCCGCTTCCATCTTCAACATCTCGATCATGCTGCGCAGCGCGTTCGCCCGATGCGAGAGGCTGTTCTTCTCGGCGAGCGAGATCTCCGCCAGCGTCCGGTTTCTGTCAGCCAGCAAAAACAGCGGATCATAGCCGAACCCTTCTGTCCCGCGCTCGGCAAACAGAATGCTCCCTTCCACCGTGCCGAAGGAGACGAGCGTCTCTCGTCCCGGACGAGCGAGTGCGATCGAGGAGATGAAACGAGCCCCGCGGCTCTCCTCGCCGACATTCGCCAGCTCCGCGAGCAGCTTTTGGTTGTTTTGCTCATCGCTCGCATCTTCGCCTGCGAAGCGCGCCGAATAAACCCCTGGCCGACCGCCGAGCGCATCGACCTCCAAGCCGGAGTCGTCCGCAAGCGCCGGCATGTTGTAATGCTTGGCGATCTCCTCCGCCTTTTTGATCGCGTTTCCAGCAAACGTGTCCCGGTCCTCCACGACGTCTGGCGCCCCTTGCGGCACCGCCTCAACATCCCAGCCGAGCTCGGCGAAAAAATGTTGAAACTCCTTCACCTTGCCTTGGTTTTTCGTGGCAAGCCACAGTTTTGTTCGAATCTCTCCCATGATGATCCTCCGCCTACGCTTCCTATGTAATCTCGTCTCCTATGCGTTTTGCATCGCGCTTTGCGCGATTCGATTGGCAATCTCCGCGCCCAAGACCTCTTTTTGTAGCGCGATCCACTTCTCGGTGCCAACCTTGCCGAGCGAAAGCATCTGGTTGAGCTCATCGCCGGAGAAAGTAGCCTCTTCTCCCGTCCCCTGCAGCTCGACAAAGCGACCCGCGCCGGTCATGACGATGTTCATGTCCACCTTCGCCTTCGAATCCTCTTCGTAGTTCAGATCGAGCACAGGCTGGTCACCGACGATGCCGACTGAGACGGCCGCCAAAAAATCGGTGATCGGCAGCTGTTGGAGCGAACCTTTTTTCACCTGCTCGTTGAGCGCATCAGCCAGTGCGACAAACGCGCCGGTGATCGATGCGGTGCGAGTGCCTCCGTCCGCTTGAATCACGTCGCAGTCCAGCCAGAGCGTCTTCTCCCCGAGCGCCTTCAGATCGACGACCGCTCGCAGCGACCGACCGATCAATCGCTGAATTTCCATCGTGCGGCCACCAACTTTGCCGCGCGACGACTCGCGCTGGTTGCGCGTGCCGGTCGAGCGGGGCAACATTCCATATTCGGCTGTGATCCAACCGGTGCCAGAGTTGCGCAAAAAGGGTGGCACCTTGTCCTCGACCGTCGCCGTGCAGATCACTTTTGTATCCCCGACCGAGATCAAAACTGACCCTTCTGCATGCTTAATATAGTTTCGCACAATCGTAATCGGGCGGGTTTCGTTCGATTGACGTCCATCCACTCGCATCTTTTAAAGACCTCCCCTTGTTCCCATAAGCTACTCTGATAGGATAACCTTAAACTGGCGATTCCACTACCCCAAACTTTTACAGAGAAAAACCAACGGAACAGCCCTCCATCCCGTTGGTCGCTCTCATGCGCCGTGCTACATCTGGTGCTCGTTGATCGTCGGCGGAACTGACACCGGCTTGCTCAAGTCGAGACCGCCACCGGTTGCTGGCGCTTTTTCCCCGACGGTGAACATCACTTTTTCCACGCCAGCGTTTGCCGAAAGCGACAGCACGATCGAGTTGATCACATGCACCGCATCTGCTCCCTCTTTGATCAGTCCCTGTGAAAATTCGAGGTTGGCCACCCGATCGGCAATGCTTGATTTGGCGAGCTTCAAGTCGGGGGAGAGCAGCGGTTCCAGCCCCGCGTTGTTCGGGCCTTTGGCCAGTTCTGCCACCGTCAGCTCCACCCGGTTTTGATCCTTGATCTGCGGGACCATCCGGGTCACCGGCACGAGATAGGAGAACTTCGCGTCGTTGCTCTTGCCGAGGAAATACAAGGTGACCGCAGTCGATTGGCTCGGCGAGACGTTTGACGTCACCTGCAGGTTGATCCCGTTGGCGCGCGAGATCGGCTCGCCGACCGGCGTCCCGTTCTTTAACGTCGGTTGGACATGACCGTCGATCATCAGCTGCACCTTCTTGATCCCATCCAGACCGGTCAAGCTCCAGACGATCCCATCGACCATGCGCTGCTCCGCTAAAGCTGAGTCAAAACTGTTCGCCTGCTTGGTCAGATCGACCTTCGCCACCCCGTCGTTGATCGAGATGCCTCTGATCTCCGTACCTTTCGGAAGCACATTTTGAAAGCCAGAGCTGACCAGTGATGCGTCGCCCGACCCGCCTGTGATCATCTGCTTTAAAGTTCCAAGCGCGATCTGATCTGTTTTCTCAATCTTCACCTGCAAGGGAACGACAAATCCGTTCTGATCTGCTACATAGACTGTCGTCGGCATCACGTTTGCCGTCTGTTCACCTTGGCTTGCCCCGTTTGCCCCCTCCGAGCTCGACGTCGTCTTCGGCGAACATCCTGATGCCAGAGCAATCGACACCGCGAGGACACCGACTAACGCCAGTTTGCCTTTGCGCATGTTTCCCCTGTCCTCCTCCACATCGTTTCATGTTACATGTATACGAGCCCGTGGAGGAGTTATGCTTGTGTTTTGTCCAACCGCTCAATCGTCCAACTTGATTCCGGCCACCTCGATGCTTCGCTTCAACCAGCGCGAACCGACTTCGCAGAAATAGTCAGGGTTGCCCGTCGTGTAAAAGCGGTGCGACGGATGCGGGTTCTGTTCATTGAGCATCTGTTTGACCTGCAGGATCGCGCTCGCTTCACGCGCCGTCTCCTCGGCGGAGGAGATCAGCGTAATCCCCTCCCCCATCACCTCGCCGATCACCGGAGCGAGCAGCGGATAATGGGTGCAGCCGAGGATCAGCGTATCGATCTGCTCTTCGCGAATGGGAGCGAGATAATCCCTGACCAAAAGCCTCGCTTCTGCCGAGTCGGTGCGATCCTCTTCCACCAGCTGGACAAATGGCGGACAGGATCGATTGACCACGTGCAGCTGCGGGTTGATGCGATGGATCTCCCGGCGGTACGAGTCGCTGCGAATCGTCACCTCCGTCCCGATCACACCGATCCGCCCCCGCTGCGTGGCAAAGATCGCAGCGCGGCTTCCAGGCGTGATGACGCCGAGCACAGGGATGTTGTACCGGCTCTTCGCCGCTTCAAGCCCGGCAGCGGTCGCCGTGTTGCAGGCGATGATGATCATTTTCACATCTTGTTCAGCCAAAAAATCCATGATCTGAAACAGGTAGCGCTTCACTTCCTGCGGCTCGCGCGATCCGTAGGGACAGCGGAGGTTATCCCCGACATAGACGATATCTTCCTGCGGCAGTTGCCGAAACACTTCGGACACTACCGTCAGGCCACCAAATCCAGAATCGAGCAAGCCGATCGGTCGTTTTGAAGACATGAAGACTCTTCCTTTCTTTCCCTTCGTACAGTGCGACCAGAAAAGAAAAAGCGCTCTCCAGTCAGAAACTTCCTCTGGAAAACGCTAGGCTTTTATGGTCAATCGCTGATATGAGTATAGATTTCCTTCAGCGAAGCGACGAGCGGTTGCAGATCTTCTACTTGCACAAATTGTAGCGCTTTGCCCACATGTTCACGGCGCTTCACCAATACGCGCTCGATCAGATCGCGACCTTTCTCCATCATATGCAGGCGAACGACGCGACGGTCACTCTTGTCACGTACTCGTTCTACCAGTTGATTGCGCTCCATTCGGTCCACAAGGTCGGTCGTCGTGCTGTATGCCAAATAAAGTTTGGAACTGAGTTCGCCGATCGTCAGGTCGCCGAATTCGTGCAGATAGATCAGCGCATCAAACTGCGGCGGCGTGATGTTAAAATCGGACAAAGTCTCGCGTCCTCTGCGTCGAACCTCTTTCGAAATCATGCGCAGAACAAGCTCGATCTCTTCGACAAGATCGGCATGAATTATTGGCTTAGTCATCTATCAGAGCCTCCTGTGGATACTACTGCCCAACCATTCTACCATAGTTGAAGTTGAAAAAAAACCCTGCGCATTAGCACAAGGTTTAAGAATCGAAGTGACAAACTCCTAAAATGTGACCGTCCGGGTCGCGAAACTCAAACCACTCGACATTCTCGTCGCGCTGAATCGGATCGACATCTACCCCGCCAGCTGTCAGACTTTCGTGCGCTCGCTGCAGGTCAGCTGCAAACAGGTTGAAGACGCAGTGACCAGAAGTTCGCACTTCCACCCCTTTTGCGGCGCGAGCGAGGGTGAGCGGCGTCTCCCCGCTTCCGATGTCGAGCGCCGTATATCCAGCCTCCTCCATCTGCCAGCGCACTTGAAAGCCCAAGTGTTTCACATACCAGTCGGTCGAGCGCTCAAGGTTGCTGACCGTGAGAAAGATCGTATCGATCCTCGCAAACAGTTGTGGCATCTGTTGTTCCTCCGCTTCTCTCGTTTCGGTTCCACTCCGCCCCGCAGATATTCAACATCATCAGCTGAAGCGTTTTTGAAACCGAATCTTTTGTATTTTCACACCATTTTATCCTGCCCATCGACCAGCGTCAAACCTTCCCTTCGGCTCACGCTTCGCTCCCACCGCGCAACGACCCACCGGCCACGAGCGGTCTCCGAAAAAAGGTCGATCAAAGCCTCCAAAACGACCAAAAGAGCGCAGATGAGCCTCCATGAGGTCTGCGCTCTTTTCGCTTTGCTGACGTTTGGCAAAACGGCGTTTCCCGCCCCTGCGCACGCTCGACCAAACGATCATCGAGCTGTGGGAAGACCGTTTGCGCGAATCAGTGTTCAGGTCGGTGATACACATCGAGCACATCTTGCACCAGCGTGACGCCTTGCGACATCGCAGCACCTCCACCAAAGGCGCCGCAGACGCCGATCGTCTCCAACACTTCCTGCTCAGAAGCGCCGGTGGCGAGCGCTGCGTGCGCATGATACATGATGCAATATTCATCCTGCGCACAGATCGCAATGCCGAGCGCGATCAGATGCTTGCTGCTTTCGGAGAGCGCCCCCTCGTGAAAACAGGCGGCTGTGAACTCCAAGTACCTCTCGCCAACATCGGGAAGCTTTTCGCTAAAATCGGCCAGCCCGCGCTTGTACTCGCGGATCGAATCTACAATATAAGAGCTGTACTCCTGTTCATTCATCGATCGCTCACCCTTTCCTCAGATGTCCAGGTTAGTGTGAGCCAAGCTCGATCAAGCTATCCCACCTCGCAACACCGCTCTGAACTGTCCAGCGAGGTTCGTAGCTCAATTCTGAACACCAGCGCAGAAGACGTGCGGCGACCTGCTGATCTGGCACCTCCTCCAGCGTGACGGAGATCTTCGCATAGGTGCCCGCCTGCCGATTGCGATTGACAGCGGTGATCGCATCGTGCGTCCGCTCCATAAAGGCTCGATACGACTCCTGATCGCGCCAGAGGCCAGCGAGGTGCGCTTGCCATCCCTGCTGCTCTTTCTTCCATCCTCCGACCTGCCCGCAAAACCCGTCGACGCCACGCAAGCTCCTCCACCCTTCCTGCGCTTGAGAAAAAGCGGGCCGCATGTCGGGCTCGACCGAGCAGGTGATCCATTTGACGATCATGATATCCCTCCGTTTGCAACATATCTAAGAGGAGGCAGTATGCTCTTTTCCTTTCGCCGCCCCGCCCGTCTTCGGAACGACCAGCATGGCGACCAAACTGATGAACACCGTCCCTGTCCCGGCGATGAGAAAGACGCCGCCAGTTCCCCACCATTCGGCGATCATCGCACCGATCGCCGGCGCGAGAAACATGGACAGGTTTTGAATCGCGTTTGCCGTACCCGTTACACGCCCGATGATGCCAGATGGCGTTTCTTTTTGCAGCACATAACCGTACGGCACGGACGAGCCTGCCCCGATCGCGCCGACCAAGAAAAACAAGGTGGTCCAGAGGATGACGTTGGGTGGCACCCATCCGAATGAACCAAAGCTGAGCAGGATGACTCCCAGCCCGCTGATCGAGGCTGTGATCGACATCATCTGGATCGGCTTGGCGCTCCAGAAGCTCCATTGACCCACCACCACCGTGCCGATGACGGTGCCAAGTCCAACCGCGCCGAGGAAGATGCCGAAATACTCCTCGCCCATCCCGATATCTTTCCCCCAGAGCACGAGCAACCCATCATAGAGAAAGATCAGAAAAAAGCGGACCGCCATCAGGACGATCGCAGTTGCCAAAATGCGATTCTGCCCGATATAGCGCAACCCTTGCTTAAATTGTTGCCAAAATTTAGACTCGTCCGCCATGCCCTCCTCCACATATGTTTCGACCTTCATCTTCGGCAAGCGCGAGATAAAATAGATCGAGAAAAGGAAGAGCGCCGCTTCGAGCAGGAAGACGAGCGAGGGCGACGAGACAGCGATGATCACCCCGCCCAACACCGGCGCGGCAACTTTAGTTACGTTTAAAGACAGTTGCGAAAGCGAGCTGGCCTGCAACAGCACCGCTTCTGGCACCAATGTACGGATCGCCCCTTGACGCGCTGGATCGAACAGGGCGGACAGTGCTTCCTTCAGAAAGACCAGAGGAAGCAGCACGTACAGATTGGGCGCTACGACAAAGCCGAGCACGACGAGCATGCGCAGCAGATCGCAAGCGATCATCATCCCTTTGCGCGGCAGGCGATCGACCCAGACGGAGGCAAAAGGTCCTACGACGACCCAGGGCAAGCCGATCACGATCGTGAGCAAGGCGAGTTCAACAGCGCCTTTGCCCCACGTATAGGCGACCAGCACGGACAAGGCGAGCAAGTCCAACCAAGTACCGAGATCAGAAAAGAGCTGTCCGTAAAACAGCATGCGATACGGGCGATGTTGAAGAGGTGAAAAGATCGATGTACGACTCATATGTACCTCCTGATCTGGCGAAAAAATCTTGCTAACACCTTCAGATTTCTCTAAGAATAAACGCTTTACCGATTATAAGTCAATAAATTTCGAATTTTATTTTACTATTTCCTTAATAAAGAACCCGCACTCTTAGCGTGCGGGTGCCCTTGATTTAAAATACGCTTCGCAACAGATTGAGCACCGCCTCAGGTGGGAGTGACGACATGACCGGCTCCCCCTGCTCATCTTGAAAGGAGAGCACGATGGGAAACTTGCGCCCCTTGATCGTCGAGAAGGGGGAAAGCTCTGTGACCAACGTCCAAGTTCCTTCGCTTTGCTCCTGCTCTTGAAGTTGCACAACGGCAGATTCAAGCGCTGCATACCCGTAGTAGTAGCCGTTCGTGCTCCCGCGAAACGTAAAGCCTGGTGCGCGCCATCTCCGCTCCGTATCTGCCCACATGTAGCCGGGATACCAAAGGTCGTAATACGTGCCGCCGCTGCTTTGCGCCGAGACGAGGTGTACGGCCTCCGGATCGAATTTGCACCTCACCTGCGGAAGCAACCACATCGTGTCGCCGATCGCCTCATTAAAGTCGGGAACGCAGAGCGCTTTCTGCAGATCGCGCTCGACCAGCTCTGCCCCCAGCGCGTAGTGCACCAGCCGCTCGGAGACGACTTCCCGCTTGATCTCGCCCGATTCCACCCGCCGAAGCGAAGCTTCGAATCGCCGAATGCCCTCCTCAACCTCCGATGCTGTTTCCGGGTGCTCGATCAGTTGGAACACCTTTTCAAAACAGCGCTCGTAGATCGTCCCAATATCTTCTTGCTCCGCTTCCAAGCGATCCATGCACAGCGTCAACCCTTGAAACAAGATCTGTGCGGGCCTTTCCCCATAGCCAGCGAAATCACCCATCTCCGCCGCCTTGATCAGCGTATCGCGATGTTTCAGCGCAAATTGTGCGTGTACGAGCGAAAAGACGGACAGCACTCCGTCAACATCGAGATGATTGTTGATCGCCAAATCCCAACCGTCTGTCGAGCGTTCCGCCACAAAGTTTAAGCAGATTTCCGTCGAAGTATCTGCCCGATATTCGATCGGGGTACGATTGGGAATCCAGTGGCTCAGCTCCAGATCGATCCCTTCCCGAAACGTCTTGTCTGCCGAACCGTCGGCAAAGATCGTCCGCCTGCTCGACGGTCGTCCCGCTTTGCTCCCGATAATAAAAAAGTTTGGAATCATCCGAAATCTCCTCCCTCAACATCCTTCCCACTTAGTATATATTCAACTTAGAATATATACAATACATTTTTGTATGTAAAGTTGATTTCCGCTTGCTGTTGATTACCAGATCTCCCCATCAAATCCGACCGAATCGAACCACTGCCCCGCTCTGTAATTGTTGAGCGCTCTTTTGATGTAGGGGACGAGATTGTCAGGCAGATCGCTCCATGCAAACCAGCTCAGGTCGTCACACTTGTCAGGTTCCATGTTGCGCACTTGACCTGTCCAGCGCTTGATTTCGACAAAAAAATCGACTCGCTCCTCATTCGACAGGCGGTGCATCACGCCGACCACCTGCACATCGTCAGGTTGAATCTCCACCCCCGCCTCTTCGCGAGCCTCGCGAATGGCAGCCTGGATCACCGCTTCTTCGCCATCGATATGACCCGCTACCACGCTGTAATTGCCATCCTCATAGCCCGTATTGGCGCGCCTGAGCAGCAACACGCTCTCTCCTTGCACAAAAAAAAGATGAACAGCCGGGATCAATTTGAAACGCTCTGCCATTTTCAATTCCTCCTTGTTACACCTGCTAAAAAGCCTCGCGTAAAAAACCTCGCTCCACTTGCCAACTGTTCGTATCGATCACCGATAGAGCGGGCAAGGGGATCGACTGCCACTCCTTTTGTCCTAAACGACGACCGAGCAGATAGGAATAAAGCACCGTGAGGATTCGGCCATGTGTGACCAGTGCGACCGAGTCCCCTTTTGCCTCCTCCACGATCTCTCGCACGGCGCTCACGATCCGCGCTTGGGCATCGCCGTACGGTTCGAACGCAGGATCATCCTTTCCCAGCAAGTAGGCGCCTACACGCGCCCGAAATTCATGCTGTGGCAAGAACCCTACGTCGGCTGCCAATTCGCGCAGACCTGCGTGCATTCGCACTTCGAGCGATGCGCGCTCAGCGATCACCTGCGCCGTCTGCAGCGCTTTTGGCTCCGGTGAATGCCAGATCTTTTTGACTAGATCAAAGGACTCACTCGCCGCCAACGCTTCGGTCGAGCGAACCCCTGCTTCTGACAAGTTCCACTGCGCAGACGGGACGTTCGGCTCAATTTTCACTTGCGCATGCCGGACGATATACAGCTTGCCCATCTCACCACTCCTTCGCCACAGATGGTTGAAACGTATAGATTCGCCATCTAACACAAAGACCCTGCCCGGAATATCGGGCAGGGTGTCAATCATACAGAGAGCGTCAGATTTGCAGTTCTCCGAGTCGAACCAACTCAACCACCGCTTGTGAACGACCTTTCACATTCAACTTCTTCATCACATTCGAGATATGGTTGCGTACCGTCTTCTCGCTGATAAACAGCTTCTCTGCGATGTCTTTCGTCGTTTTGTCTTGTACCAGCAGTTCAAACACTTCACGCTCACGGGTGGTAAGTAGGGATTTTCCTCGTGCGTCCTTGCCCGCTGTCACTCTCGATCCCTCCTTGCTCGGGTCATGAATACAAGGTCTAGGGATATGGTCAAGTTATCATATGAGCCTTGTCAGAGGTTGGTGCGAGCCGTACGATCGAAATGGATATTCGCCTATGATATGCCTCTGTCTCGAACTATCCTATACAAAAGCGTGTTGTTTGGTGAAACAAACAGCCCCTACTCGATCAATAATTTGATTTCGAGGATGCCGAGCTCTTGCAATTCGAGCGGGACTGTATAGGCGATCTCTTGAATCGGCTGGATGAGTGACTCGCCCATCTGGACTTGGGGTGGTGTGATGTCGATCGACATCCCATTGTTTGACAATTGCATGCAGGCATTCCCACTGATCATGTTCGCCAACTCAGCCACCGCGCTCTTGCTCATCTCGTCAAAATGACTCAACTCGAAACCGCCCATCATCGCCGAGGCGATCTTCATCGCCATCTCAGGCGCCAATCCGAATGCAACTTGTCCATCAACGTCGCCTTTTAGATCAATTCGAATCCATACGTGGTGCAAATGAAGGTCCGGGGCTGCGCTTGCGACCGTTCCCGGAGTTAACGCAACAGCTGTCATCATGGTCAACACTTGCTGCGCAGACTCCAGAAAAGGTACAATGATCTGTCCGTGCATGAATCAATCTCCCCTTTTATACATCTCTCTCTTTTTCTCATCTTCGCCTTTAACATCTCTAATTTTCATTATTATAAACTGTAGGCTCTTTTTCGACAATCCCCGACTGATTTACGACAAAAAAAGACCATCCTCGCGGATGGTCTTTTTTCGTTTAGCGTTTCAGCCAAGACATGATCGCATGGCGGTTGACAGCACCGTTCATCGCGGCGATCGAAGTGGTGAGCGGAATGCCTTTCGGGCAAACCTGCACACAGTTTTGCGAGTTGCCGCACTCATGGATACCGCCTTCGCCCATCAGAGCTTCCAGACGATCTTCCTTATGCATCTCACCGGTCGGATGCGTGTTGAAGAGACGAACTTGCGAGATCGCAAACGGTCCGATAAAGGATGTGCGCTCGTTGACGTTCGGACATGCTTCCACACATGCTCCACAGGTGAAGCATTTCGACAGCTCGTACGCCCATTGACGATCGCGTTCTGCCATGCGCGGGCCTGCGCCCAGATCGTACGTACCGTCGATCGGCACCCATGCTTTTACCTTTTGCAGCGCTTTGAACATGCGGCTTCTGTCGATCACCAAGTCGCGAACGACCGGGAACGTACGTGCCGGCTTCAGGCGAATCGGTTGTTCAAGCTGATCGACCAGAGCGGAGCACGCTTGGCGCGGCTTGCCGTTGATGACCATCATGCACGCGCCGCAGATCTCTTCCAGACAGTTCGATTCCCAAGCGACCGGCGCGCTTTGCTTGCCGTTCATGTCGACCGGATTGCGCTGGATCTCCATCAGACAGGCGATCACGTTCATGTTCGGGCGATACGGAAGGCGGAACTCCTGCGTATACGGCTGGCTGTCCGCACGGTCTTGACGTTCGATAATCACGTGGATTTCTTTCTTGCTCATGCGAGCCTCCCCCTTTCTTGTCGCAGTCCTTAGTTCTTGTCAACCGCGTAGTTGCGCAGACGCGGCTGGATCAACGAAACATCGACATCTTCATAGGAGATTTCCGGGCCGTTCGGCGTCCACGTTGCGATGGTGGTCTTCAAGAACTTCTCATCATCGCGCTCCGGGAAGTCTGGCTTGTAGTGTGCACCGCGAGACTCATCGCGCTTCAGTGCGCCGATGGTCATCACGCGTCCGAGCTCCAGCATGTTCCACAGCTGGCGGGTAAACGGAGCCATCATGTTCTCCCAACGGGACTTATCTGCCATGCCGATGTGATGCCAACGCTCCATCAGCTCTTGAATCTTATCGTCCGTCTTCTGCAAGCGGTCGTTGTAACGAACGACCGTCACGTTGTCGGTCATCCATTGGCCGAGCTCACGATGCAGCGCGTACGGGTTCTCCGTACCTTCCATCTTGAGGATGCTCTCGTACTTCTGCTCTTGCTTCTTCGTCTCCGTCTCGAAGATCGACTGCGCAACATCGGCAGACGATTTTTTGAGACCTTTGATGTAGCGAACTGTGGACGGACCTGCCACCATACCGCCAAAGATCGCAGAGAGCAACGAGTTCGCGCCCAAGCGGTTCGCACCATGATATTGATATTCACATTCCCCTGCTGCGAACAGACCCGGAATGTTTGTCATCTGCTCATAGTCGACCCACATGCCGCCCATCGAGTAGTGAACGGCCGGGAAGATCTTCATCGGAACTTTGCGCGGGTCATCGCCGGCAAACTTCTCGTAGATCTCCATGATACCGCCCAGCTTCACATCGAGCATCTCTTTCGGGATGTGCGAAACGTCGAGATAGACCATGTTCTCGCCGTTGATGCCCAGTCCGAGGTCGACGCATACGTGGAAGATCTCACGCGTCGCGATGTCGCGCGGAACAAGGTTGCCGTACGCCGGATACTTCTCTTCGAGGAAGTACCACGGTTTGCCGTCCTTGTACGTCCAGACTCGACCGCCTTCACCGCGCGCCGATTCGGACATCAGGCGAAGTTTGTCATCGCCCGGGATTGCGGTCGGGTGGATCTGAATGAACTCACCGTTCGCATATTTGACACCTTGTTGATACGCTGCCGATGCAGCAGTACCGGTGTTGATGATCGAGTTGGTGGAACGGCCGAACACGAGGCCCGGGCCGCCGGTAGCCAGGATGACAGCATCGCCGACAAAGGAGTGCATCTCCATCGAGCGCAAGTCTTGCGCCACGATACCGCGGCAAGTGCCCTCATCGTCGAGGATAGCTTGGACAAATTCCCAGCCTTCATATTTTTGAACCAGACCTTGCGATTCAAAACGGCGCACTTGCTCATCGAGCGCATAGAGAAGCTGCTGCCCGGTAGTAGCACCTGCAAACGCGGTGCGGTGATGCTTCGTGCCGCCGAAGCGACGGAAGTCGAGCAGTCCTTCTGCGGTGCGGTTGAACATGACGCCCATGCGGTCCATCAGGTGGATGATCCCAGGCGCCGCATCGCACATCGCCTTAACCGGCGGTTGGTTCGCCAGGAAGTCACCGCCGTAGACGGAGTCATCAAAGTGCTCCCACGGGGAATCCCCTTCGCCTTTTGTGTTGACGGCGCCGTTGATGCCGCCCTGTGCACAGACGGAGTGAGAACGTTTTACAGGTACTAAAGAGAACAGATCGACCGGAATCCCGGACTCGCAAACCTTGATGGTCGCCATCAGGCCCGCAAGGCCGCCGCCGACAACTATAACTCGTTGGTTGCTCATTGCGCTTCCTCCCTTAGGCTTTCATTAGGCAACTGCTGCGCGGAACGCGTTCAGCGCGAATACGCCGACTGCAGACAACACGACGAACAGCCCCATCATCACATACGCGGAAACGCGTTGTGCGCGCGGGCCGACGGTGAGGCCCCAGTGGATGAAGAATCCCCACAGGCCGTTTGCCAGATGGAACACAGCAGAGACGGTACCGATGATCATAAACCAGTAGCCAAACGGGCTGGTGACGATCTGTACGACCATATCAAAAGACGGAGTATCGCCAGAAAAGCGAGTCGTCCAAAGGTGATAGATGATAAAGATAAAGGTGAACACGCCGGTGATGCGCTGCAGGGCGAACATCACGTTGCGTCCCCACGAGTATCTCGATGCGTTGTAACCGGACGTGTACGCTACGTACATACCGTAGATGCCATGATACAACAGCGGCAGGAAGATGAAAACGAATTCAATAAACGGCAAAAAGGGCATACCAGAAATGGTTGCTACCTTGTCATTAAACGCTTCCTCTCCGCGGGTTGCAAACGAGTTGGTGAACAGGTGGAAAAACAAGAACAAAGTGACCGGGATGACACCGAGTAACGAGTGCATCCGGCGAAACAAAAACTCTCGGCTAACTTGCTTGTTGGCCACGTTCGATCCTCCTTCCAAGAATCCCTGTGATAACAGGTCTCACGACGTTTTTTCTGTTGCGACATGCGCAGCTTTCCGCATGCCCTTCTCTCCTAACTCCCCATCCGATGCGATACGGTGCCCCCCTTTTTTCCTTTGACCGTCCCGTCCAATACCCGGAGGGGCTCGGGCGGCCGAATCAATGCAACCTAAATTGTACTGTTTCGATAGAAGTAATGTCAAGAAACTGTCAAGGACGACAAGTTTTGACCCACTTGATCTTTCCTACAGAATTACGTTGCACGATCCGACCGGCTTTTACGCATAGCGGGCGCTTTTTTCGTAACCCGAAGCTTCTGACTCCCATTCTACACCCGGTTCAATTTCACCATCAACGTGCAAAACCAGCGCCGACAGATGCTCAGCGGCGATCTGCGATACATTTTCCACCAATCTGTTCACCTGCGCTTCTGTAACGCCCCCGATAAGCCAAGCTTGATGCAATCGCTCCGCATCTGCCAGCGATTCGTAGCGCGCGACATGCCCGCCCGCTCGCTTCACCTCTCCGACCAGCGCTTCGCAGAGCGGCCGTTCCTGCTCCTGGGAGGCAGACCAGGCGAGATAGAACGCGCCCGCATCCTGCTCGGTACATCGGTGATTCATCGCGCGCTCCCAGTTCGGGCGACGGATGTTTTCACGCTGCGTAAGCAGCGCAGTCAGATCCTCGATCACCGCGCTCGCGGTCGGAAATTCGCCAGCGCCGCGACCGATCAGCGTCAGGTCGCCCACAACGTCTGCTCGCAGCGTGACCGCGTTGAACACATCGTTTACGCGAGCCAGCGGATGCGCGTCGGGCAACAGGTGCGGACGAACGGAGAGCTGAAGCGCTCCTGCCTGCTCCTTGGCGTTGCCGATCAGCTTGATCGCATATCCCATGCGCTCGGCGAGCGCCAGATCGGCACCTGTCAGCTGGGAGATGCCCTGGCGATCGATCGTCGCGATGTCCACGCACGCGTCATAGGCGAGGTTGGTCAGGATCGCCAGCTTGTAGGCTGCGTCAAACCCTTCCACATCGGAGGTGGGGTCCGCTTCCGCATATCCGAGCGCCTGCGCTTCGGCGAGCACCTCGGAGAAGCTTTTGCCCGTCTTGCTCATCTCCGACAAGATGTAGTTGCTCGTGCCGTTCAAGATGCCGCAGATCTCGTGCACGCGGTTGGCTGTCAGATATCCCTGCAGCATATGTATCACCGGAATGCCGCCCGCGACGCTCGCTTCGAACAGCAGATGGACTTCATTTTCTTGAGCCAATCGGAGCAGATCAGCACCGTGTTTGGCCATCAGCTCTTTGTTGGCTGTGATGACATGCCGCTTGCTCCGCAGCGCCTGTTCGATGATTTCCTTGGTCGGATGAATGCCGCCGATCACTTCAATATAAATGTCTATCGTCTCATCCTTGAGCAAGTTCTCCGGCTCAAGGGTCAGCCGTTTCGCATCCACGTCAAACCCGCGCTCCTTCTCCCGATCGCGCACCAGAATGTTGACCACTTCCACTTCACAGCCGGTGCGGGTGAGGATCGTCTCTCTGTTTTTCAACAGGGTTTTGTACACGCCACCGCCGACGGTGCCCAATCCTAACAGCCCTACTCGAACTTGCTTTTTTCCCATCTTCTCCACTCCTCCATCATGATAAAAATTCTCCAACAAATCTGCTCATCTGCTCGCCTTCGATCAAAAAGGCGTCGTGGCCGAACGGTGATTCGATCTCCCGGTAGATCACTCGCTTTCCGCGCTCCGCGATGCGGTTTGCCCAGTCGCGCTGCTCCTGTGCCGGGTAGAGGTGGTCTGTGTTGATCCCAATCCATAGCACATCCGATTCGATCCGATCGAGCGCCGCTTCGATCCCCCCACGGTCGCGTCCGACATCGTGCAGATCCATCGCTTTCAGCAGGCAGAGGTAGCTGTTCGCATCAAAGCGTCCGATCAGCTTCTGACCCATGTGCTCAAGATAGCTTTCGATCTGAAAGACCCGCTCCGCAAGCGGCGCTTCTGGCCGTTTTGACGCTCTGCCAAAACGCTCTTGAAAGAGGTCAAAAGAACGGTAGGTGATCATGCCAATCTTCCGCGCGAGCGCAAGCCCGCTCACCCCATCGCTCTTGATCGCCGTTCGCATCACATGGTTGTAAGCGATGGCGAGCGCAGAGAGCTGACAGGAGGTTGCGATCGGGATGCAGCGCTTGACGAACGAGGGAAAGGTCACCGCCCACTCGATCGCCTGCAAACCTCCCATCGAGCCGCCGATCACCGCATGCAAGCTCGTGACGCCGATGCTTTCCACCAGCCGCCTCTGCGCATGCACCATGTCTCGGATCGTGATCAGCGGAAACGGGTCGCACGACCTCGGTCCTGTCGAGCCGGCGCACCCGCCGAGCACGTTGGAGCAGATCACATAATATCGATCTGTGTCCAGCGTTTTGCCTGGCCCGATCAACGATCCCCACCAAACGCCAGCCTGCGCGTCGCCGGTCAGCGCATGGCAGACGAGAATCGCGTTGTCCCCTCGCGCATTTAACTCCCCATACGTCTCAAAGGCGATCTTCACATCGCGCAGCTGTTCACCGCCCTCAAGGGCGAATCGGTCAAGTCGAAACGTCTGACAGCCCCCCATGACCTTCACACTCCTTCAGACACGCTTTGCAGCCGCTTTGGCTCCATGCCGATCTGCGTGCCATGCCCATCATGAAAGGAGGAGCGAACGATCACCGGAACGCGATGAAGCTTTGCTGTTTCCACTGCCCGAGGATGAAGGACGACTGCGCCGAGCACCGCCATCTCCATCATCTCGTCATAGGTGAGAAATTCGATCTTCTGCGCGCTCGGCACCTCTCGCGGGTCGGCGGTGTACACGCCGTCCACATCTGTACAGATCTCACAGAGCTCTGCTCCGAGCGCGGCTGCCAGCGCCACCGCCGAAGTGTCGGAGCCGCCCCGACCTAGCGTCGTCGGATCGCCTTGCTCGGTCACCCCTTGAAAACCGGTGACGATCGCTACCTTGCCCTGTTGCAATTCGGCATGGATTCGGGCCGGATCGATCTTGCAGATCTGCGCATTGCCATGATCCGCCTCTGTGCGAATGCCTGCGAGCGCGCCTGTCAGCGAGACGCTCGGCACGTCGTGCGCTTGCAGCGCGATGGCAAACAGCGAGGCTGCCACCTGTTCTCCTGTGACCAACAACATGTCGAGTTCGCGTGCAGACGGTCGCTCGCATAGCTCTTCCGCCTGTGCGAGCAACCGATCGGTGGTATGCCCCATCGCCGAGACGACGACCACCACCTGATTGCCCTGTTGCACCGCCTTTTGTACGCGCGATGCTGCACGTCTGATGCGCTCAGGGTCTGCGAGCGAGGTGCCTCCAAATTTCTGTACGATCAATGCCACCCTGTGTTCACTCCGTTTCGTCTGTCAGGGGCATCGATTTGAAGAGACAAATCAAAAACCCCCGCTTCATGTAGAAGAGGGGGTCCCATAAATGGTTCCACACCTCTTATCTTCCAGACCTGTGATGGTCTGCTGGATTTAGCACCTCTTCGCCTGCTCAGTAAATGCAGGCGAGGTTGCCGGGCTTCATAGGGCCAGTCCCTCCGCCGCTCTCGATAAGAGATTCGTAAGTTGCAATCAATATGAAGTTGTTTCTATCTTACTATGCATCGAAAAGGCTGTCAATTCCAGTTATTCGAGCTCGTTTACGCCGGAGACGACCGCTTCCACCGCCCCATCGAGGCCGAAAGAGGTGTGCAAAACCCGCACCGCTTCCAGCGCGCTGCTCTTTTCGACGACACAGGAAACTTTGATCTCCGAAGTGGAAACCATCTTGATCTCGATCTCCGCCTCTGCCAACGCGCCAAACATCTGGGCGGCCACCCCTGGATTGGAGATCATCCCCGCACCGACGATCGAAACTTTTGCCAGCTCTTCTTCTCGTTCGATGAGCGGATCGCCAAACTCGGGCAACAGCGACTCCAACACGGGAAGCGCCACCGACAGATCGCCATGCTCGATCGTAAACGAGATGTCAGACACTCCGTCCTGCACGACCGAGGTGACGATGATGTCGACGTTGACAGACGCTTCTGCCAGCGCTTGGAAGATTCTGTACAGGTTGCCCTTGCGACTTTTCACACCGATCAGCGAGACTTTTACCACATTGAGATCGTGGGCGATCCCACGGACGATCCTTCCTTGTTCCATCTGTGCTTCCTCCTCCACAAGCGTGCCTGTCTTTTCATGGAAACTGGAGCGCACCATCAGCGGCACTCCATGCTGTTTTGCAAACTCCACCGCCCGGGGATGCAACACGCCCGCTCCCAGGTTGGCCAGTTCGAGCATTTCGTCGTAGGAGATGCGGTCCAGCTTCTGCGCCGCTTTCACCACGCGCGGATCGGTGGTGTAGACGCCCTCGACATCCGTATAGATCTCACAGAGGTCCGCCTTTAAGGAAGCTGCCAGCGCCACCGCCGTCGTATCAGAACCACCCCGTCCGAGCGTCGTGATGTCACCGATCTCGCTGATCCCTTGAAAGCCTGCGACGATCACCACCCGATCTACGGCCAACTCGCTCAGGATGCGCCTCGGCACGATGTCGGTGATCCGCGCCTTCCCCGCGATCGGCTCGGTGAGGATCCCCGCCATGCCTCCCGTCAGCGAGATGCTGTCCACACCGAGCGCCTGAACGGCCAGCGCCAGCAGCGCGATCGAAATCTGCTCGCCTGTGCTGAGCAGCATGTCCATCTCCCGAGCGGACGGACGTTCGGTCAGTTGCTCCGCAAGCTCGATCAGATCATCTGTCGTGTCACCCATCGCGGAGACGACGACCACCACCTGATGACCCGCTGCCACAGTCTTCGCGACACGGTTGGCGACACGCTTGATCCGCTCCGGGTTGGCAACGGAGGAGCCACCAAATTTTTGTACGATCAATGCCACAGTTTCTCCACTCCCATCTGCATATCTGTCACCATCGGGACGGAGGGTCACGAAATCAAAAAACAGCCATAGAAGGGTCAGCTTCTATGGCTGTGCATAGTCGTGGTAATCCCTCTCTCCCCAAATGTGAGATAGTTCTCCACACCGAGACGGGGGTCGTCTCGGTGTGACAGTCCTGCACCTGTTCGATGCAGACCCAGCCGTGGACGCTCCGGAAGCTGCCCAGACTTCGGCGATGATCCCTTTCCCCAACGGTTCTAAGAGCTGCTCGGACTCTCCCCGCCGTACTGATGATTCATCGCGCCTCTACTCACCTCGCAAGAGATGAGGTCGTACTATTTAACTGCCGTTGATTTTATCATACCGCTTACACTTGTGCAAGATAGGCGAGGATGTCCTTGGCCAGTTTGTCGCCGATGCCGATTTTGCGAAACTCTTCGACGCTCGCCGCTTTGATCGCCGGCAGCGAGCCAAAGTGCTTCAGCAGCTGCTTGCGACGCTTTTCACCGACGCCCGGAATGTCGTCGAGCAAAGAGCGGATCGCATTCTTCCCATGCTGCTGCCGATGGAAGGTGATCGCAAACCGATGCACCTCTTCCTGCACCCTCGTCAGCAGGTAGAACGCCTGCGACGTGCGGTCGATCTGCACCGGAGTCGGATCGTCGCCTAAGAACAGCTGCGACGTGCGGTGCTTCTCATCCTTGGCCAGCCCACAGACCGGGATGTTGAGACCGAGCTCATCTTCCAGCACTTCAAGCGCCGCGTTGATGTGACCTTTCCCACCGTCGATGACGACCAGATCGGGCAGGCGAGCGTTCTCTTTGAGCAGGCGGGTATAGCGGCGGCGCACCACCTCTTGCATCGAAGCGTAATCATCCGGCCCGACGACCGTCTTGA
Source organism: Tumebacillus lipolyticus (assembly GCF_042682745.1). Lineage (NCBI taxonomy): Bacteria > Bacillati > Bacillota > Bacilli > Caryophanales > Alicyclobacillaceae > Tumebacillus > Tumebacillus lipolyticus. The sequence goes on from NZ_JBHUIO010000002.1 coordinate 897,277, forward strand.
TCTTGTATTTGCGGTATTCTTTCTTGTTCGGGCGGCCGTCATCAAACACGATCATCGCCGCCACCGCATCTGCCCCTTGAATGTTCGAGTTGTCAAACGCCTCGATTCGTCGCGGCGGCTTGATCAGCAGCAGGTCGCCCAGCTCTTCGATCGCTTTGACGGTGCGGCTCTGATCGCGATCCATCAGCTTGAAGCGCTCTTCCAGCGCGATCCTCGCGTTTTCGTTCGCCAGATCGACCAGCTGCTTTTTCGGTCCGCGCTGCGGATAGCGCACTTTGACCGAGGTCAGCCACTGTCCGATCAGCTCAGTGCCTTCCCCTTCGCGCGGCAGCAAGATCTCATCTGGAAGGTCGTGGTTGTCGATGTAAAACTGCGCGACATAGGAGAGAAAGTCTTCCATCTCCTCGCCGTGAAAGTGGAAGATCTCGCTGTCCCGCTCGATCAGCTTGCCCTGGCGCATGTAGAACACTTGCACACACATGTATTCTTTATCCGAATGATAGCTGAAGATGTCGCGATCCACGTTGTCGTGCAGATCCATCTTTTGCTTTTGCATCACCCGATCGATCTGACCGATCTGGTCGCGCAGCTCTTTGGCGCGCTCAAAGTTCAGCGCTTCTGCTTCCTGCATCATCTTCTCCTGCAGGCTCTTCTTGATCTCTTCGTGTCCGCCGTTCAGGAACTTGCTGATCTCTTTGATCATGCTCGCATACGTTTCCTGTTCGACCGGAAATTCACAAGGAGCGACGCACTGGTTGATATGATAGTACAGACAGACCTTGTCTTTTATCGTCTTGCATTTGCGCAGCGGGTACAGGCGGTCGAGCAACTTTTTCGTCTCGGTGGCTGCGCTCGCATTCGGGTAGGGGCCAAAATATTTGCCCTTGTCCTTCAAGACGCGGCGCGTGATCTCCAGTCGCGGATGCTCATCGCCCGTGATCTTGATGTAGGGATATGTCTTGTCATCTTTCCAGTTGATGTTGTAGAGAGGACGATGCTTTTTGATCAAAGTCCCTTCGAGCACCAAAGCTTCCACTTCGGTGTTGGTGACGATATATTCAAAATCGGCGATGTTGGAGACGAGAAGCTGTGTTTTGCCGGAGTGCGCACCGTTGAAGTAGGAACGCACTCTGTTTTTCAACACTTTCGCCTTTCCGACATAGATGATCTCGCCGCTCGTATCTTTCATCAAATAGACGCCCGGATGGTCGGGCAGCAGCTTCAATTTTTCACGAATCTGTTCGCGTTCTGTCATCGCTCTCCCCCCTCCTCCCATTCGATCATACCACAAAAAAAGCACCGCCTGCGCGCGATGCTCAGAGATGCGGTCTGATCAGGTCAAGCAGTGCCTCTTTCGACTGAAAGCCGTGAATTCTCTCGATCGGTCGACCGCCCTGATAGAGCACCAGCAGCGGGATGCTCATCACCTCAAAGCGAACGACGAGCGGACCTGCGACATCCACATCGACTTTGAAGATCTCAAGCCGCCCTGACAGCTCTCGATCCAGCTGTTCGAGAATCGGGGTCAGCATCCTGCAGGGCCCACACCAAGACGCCCCGAACTCGACCAACACCGTTCCTTTGGCGATCAGCTCATCAAAGTTCGAATCGGTGGCGTTTCGAATCAACTATAGCCCTCCCATCTCTACACATCGGCTCTATGTATGCGATGAAGCGCAGATCACCCATACTATATCTGGCCCTCGCACATCGATCGAACCAAGATATATCGGACAGGAGTGATCCTATTGAACCTTGTACCTATTGACGGGATTCGCCATCTCTACCACGATGGAGTGCTTCCCCTGCTGCACAAGCTGATGCCTTACGGGGATCTCGGCCCGCGGGTGGAAGTCCACCAGACAGAAGCGGCGATCGTCGTGACCGCCGAGATCCCCGGCCTGCAACATCCGGAACACATCAAATTGCTCGTGCAAGGGACGACGCTCACAATCCGAGGCGAACTCAGCCGAGAACTGTCGACAGAGGGTGAAAACGAGCTGTTCTACTCGGAGCGAATCTATGGGAAGTTCTCGCGCACCGTTCCGCTCCCCGTCACCGTCGATCAAGAGCGAGCTGCGGCAACATACAAGCGAGGTCTGCTGATCGTCACCCTGCCCAAATGCACCGAGCCACCGGGGACGCGCGTCGCTGTCGACTTCCAATGAGGCTGATCCGCACGGAGACCTATCCTCACTGAGACTCCCATCAAAAAAAAATTCTGGCAGACGCTTGAAAATCCCTGCCCAATTTTAAGGGGCAAGGATTTTTTTCTTTCTTTTCATATCGACCCGCTCTTTGATTTTTACAATCTCTTCTGGCGTGAGCAGCTGTTCAAACGAGCGAAAGGCAGCCAGTTGAAAGCCGTGCTTGCGGGCGAGCGCGTCGATCTCTCGCACCTGCTCCACCCCGATCGACCTGCCGAGCGTAAAGCATTCGAAGCGTCGCTCCAAGGCGAGGAGCATCGTCTCCGCCATGCAAGCGTAGACGATGCCGTGCGGAAGCCCAAACGAGAAGGGCTTGCCGTCCCAACCGCTCGGCACTTCGACTAGGCCGCCTTCGATCACCAGCACATCGTCGCGCAAGGTGGCCACCCGCCTCGACACGTCGCGGGGGCGCGCCACATCGCAGATCACAGCACCCGGCTTCAAATCCTCAGGGTGGATCAACTCTTCGGCAGCCGACGAGACGGCCAAGATGATGTCCGCTTCTCGCACCGCCTCGCGCAGATCGGTCTGGATGTCTGCCAGCACCGAAGACTCCGAAAAGATCATGCCCGCCAGCCCTTCCAGCTTCTGCTCATCGCGGGCGGTCAAAACCAAGCGCCCGACAGAGGCGGCCATCATCCGCGCACAGACCGCCCCGATCGCACCGGTCGCACCGATCACGCAGAGGTTGGCTCGCCCAAGCGAAATCCCCATCAGCGAAGCGGCCTGACAGGTGGCTTGGATGGCGGTGGCGACCGTATACGAGTTGCCTGTTGTCACCGGAACTTTCAGCTGACGGGCGATCGAGATGCCCGCATCCCCCACCACCGAGGTCAGAGCGCCCAGCCCGATGATCTGCGCGCCTTTGCGCTCCGCTTTTTTGCAGGCGGCGACGATCTTGCGCAACACGAACGGAACGGGGAGCTCCACCAGCTGACGAGCGGTCAGCGTGGTCGCGACCAACCAGCCCTCCGCATCCGCTCCGCTCGCCCTGATGTTCTCCATATGCGAGGCGAGCAGCGGGGGCGAATGCTTTAAAAAGGATTCGACCAACGGGGCGGAGAAGCGGTTCACAAACGGGAACTTTCGCGCCAGATCGAGCGCGTCGAACGGATGGATCACAAATCCGAACTTTCCCATCTACTGTTGCCCCGCTTCACAGCGCGACTTGATCGCCCGCAGCATCGCCTCACCATTTTGCCGGAGCTTCAGCGAGGCGACCGGATTGAGCAGGGTCGAAAGCATCGGCACGCCAAAATCAAAATCGACTTTCAGCGTCACCTTGACTCCCGATGCGGCCTCTTCGACCAGCCACTCCCCTTGAAACGTCTTCAGATCCCCTGCCAGTTGACGATAGGAGATGCGGTGATTGTCAGGGTCGAATTCATCCCGCTCCAACCAGCGAAACGTCAGTCCAGAAATCGAAGTATCCCAGGAGGTGACCGTCCAGCCGTCCCCCTTTTCCACAACTTCCAGCCTGTTGAGCGACGGCATGAAGCGCGGATAGGATTCCATGTCGGCGATCAGGTCATAGACGCGACTCTTTTCTCCCAGGATCGTTTCTGTCACTTCCACACTCGGCATATGCCCTCACCTCTCTTAGGAGATTTGCAACTGTTCCCGCCCCGATTGCAGCGCGCATTCCAGCACCTCGACCACCCGATCCAACTCTCGCTGACCGATCGTCAGCGGCGGCTCGATGCGGGTGACGCTCAGGTTGTTCAGCGCGAACGCGGTCAGCACGCCACCTGCGATCATCTCGCTCATAATCAGCGCACCGAGCGCATCTGACGTGAACTCCAACCCGATCATCAACCCCAGCCCGCGCACCTCGTGGATCGTGCCCGGATAGCGGTCTTGCAGATCGCGCAGCTTGGCCAACAGGTATTCGCCTTTCCACTTCGCCTGCTCAGCCAGCCGATCCGCTTCGAGCACTTCAAGCGCCGCCAGAGCTGCTGTGCAGGCGAGCGGGTTGCCTCCGAACGTGGAAGTGTGCAAGAGCGGCGCCGATTCGTACCGTTCATACAGCTGCGGGCGTGCCACCATCGCGCCGATCGGCATCACGCCGCCGCCGAGCGCTTTGGCCAAGCAGAGGATGTCAGGTACGACCGCTTCGTGCTGGACGGCAAATCGCTCGCCCGTTCGACCAAGCCCGGTCTGCACTTCGTCGGCGATCAACAGCGCTCCGCTCGCCTCACAGATCTCCCGCACCCGCCTGAGATACCCGCGCGGCGGCAGGATCACGCCCGCCTCCCCTTGCACCGGCTCCAGCATCACCGCCGCCGTGTTTTCGTCCACCAGCTGTGCCAGCAGCTCCGCATCGCCAAACGGCACGTGCACAAAATCGGGGAGCAGCGGTTGAAAAGGCTCGCGGTAGACCTCGTTGCCCGATGCGGAGAGCGCGCCGAACGTCTTGCCGTGAAAGCTCCCGATGGCGGTGATCACCTTGTTCCTGCCCGTGGCGAGCCGAGCCGTCTTCAGCGCCGCTTCCACCGCCTCCGCTCCCGAGTTGCAGAAGAATGAGTATTGCAGATCGCCCGGGGTGAGCTCCGCCAGCTTTTCTGCGAGGTCGGCCATCGGCTGAGACAGCAACAGCTTGCTCGAAAGCGGCATGCGGTGCAGTTGAGCGGACACCCGCTCGACGATCTTTGGATGTCGATGCCCAAAGGAAAAGGTGCCATACCCGCCCACACAGTCCAGATAGAGCTTGCCCTCGCGGTCGCGGACATGCACTTCGCGCGCCTCATCCTCCACCTGGGCCAGCCCCATCACGCGCAACAGCCTCGCCAGCCCTGGGTTGATATAGCGCTCATACTGTTCGATCACACGATCTTTCATCGAGTCACACCTCCAAGCAGGATGTTCAAACTGCTACTTTCGCGTCGGATCGCTCGGATGTAAAATCTTCGGGCGCTTTGTATTCCATTCGACCGGCGATCTGAACAGCACATGGACCAACGCATTCCAATTGAACGGCAACAGCGGCCAAAAGTAGGGCGTGTCGAGCGATTTGGTTCGCACGAGCAAAAACAGCCACAGCACCACGCCGATCACAAACCCCCAGAAGCCGAAGATTCCGGTGATCACCAACAGCAGCAAGCGGATCAGCTGATTGGCGAGCGACAGTTCATAGCTCGGCGTGGCAAACGTTCCGATCGCCGCGATCGACGTAAAGAGGATCACTTCGCTGGTAAAAAAGCCGATGTCGATCGCCACCTGCCCGACCATCAGAGCGGCGACCAGCCCGAGCGCCGCCCCGAGCGGGTTGGGCGTATGGATGGCAGCCATTCGCAGCAAGGCCAACCCGGTCTCCGCAAACAGCAGTTGCCAGAGCAAAGAGACGGCCAGCGCCTTTTCCGGCACGGTCCACTTCATAAAGTTGGGCAGGTAGGCCGGATCCATCACCAGCGCCATCCAGAACGGGCTGAGCAGGATGGAAAAAAGGATCGCCAGAAAGCGCAACCAGCGCACATAGACGCCGATGATCGGCTTTTGACGGAACTCTTCCGCATGCTGAACATGATGAAAAAAAGTCGTCGGCGTGATCATCACGCTTGGCGAGGTGTCCACATAGATCAGCACATGCCCTTCCAAAAGATGTACCGCCGCCACATCGGGACGCTCCGTATAGCGCACCAGCGGGTAGGGATTCCAATTCCTGCCGAACATCAGCTCTTCGATCGTCTTCTCCGCCATCGGCAGACCGTCGATCTCGATCTCGTGCAGCTTGTTGCGGATCAGGGTGACCAGATCGGGATTGGCCACATCTTCAAGGTAGGCGACGACAATATCCGTCTTGGAGCGCTTGCCGACTTGAACGTACTCCATGCGCAGCTGAGGATCGCGGATGCGGCGACGGGTGAGCGCGGTGTTGAAGATCATCGTCTCGACAAAGCCATCGCGCGACCCGCGCACGACGCGCTCCAGATCGGGCTCGGCGGGACCTCGCGCCGGATAGGTTCGCGCATCGACTGCGATCGCCTGCGCCTCCCCATCGATCAGAAAGACGAGCGGCCCAGAGAGCACCGCCGTCTTCACCCCTTCCAAGTCGCCTACGATCTCCACCTCAAGGTAGCCGATCTGCGTCTCCAGCAGCTTTTTGATCGCCTTTGCATGGAGCGCATGTGAGCCGAGCAGCGCGAGGTGCTCCATGATCCGATTCATGATGTCATCTTTGGCCAAGCCATCGACAAAATAGAGTGCTACCCGCTTGCCGCCATATTCCAGTTCACGGCAGAGCAGATCGAAACTTTTTTCTACGCCCAGCTCTTGGTTGAGCATGTCGACATTCTGTTGGATGTCGGTGCTGAGCGGTCGCTTCTCTTGTGGCGTGAGCAGGTCTGGCACAGATCGCACCTCCTTATTGCTTCCATCCGATACTCCCCAGTATGAACCTGGGATGAAGCGGTTCAAACATGGGGAAGCTATCTTGCAGAATTGGAGGTGGAACTGATGGCAAGGAAAGGGAAAAAAAGCTGGTTTCGCAATTCGGAGCTCGAATATGTGCAGTCGATCCGCAATACGGTTGTGCCAGAGGAGTTTCCAGAGGGCCCCTATGGCTCGACCGTGTTCCTCGATCAACCGTTAGGCAAATCTACCCCATGGGAGCCAGGTCAACAGGTCACCTCCCGCTTTTTCGACGAAAATCCAGCGTTCACCGACACGCTTGCACGCCCGCCCGAAGCGGATCAGCCCGAGCTATAGCCTCCCACGCAAACAGCCCTGCTCCATCTTGAGCAGGGCTGTCCTATCTATCCAAATCACGTTCGAGAGAAATCTGCTTCCTCTCTATCTTTTTCTGACCGTTTGCTTATTTGTTCAATCGTGCTTTCAACGCTTCCAGTTCAGCATCGATGCCCGACGTGTCCTTTTTGTTCAACTCGGCAAACTCGCGGTCGAGCGATTTGCTGCCCGACATCTCCTGCGAGGCTTCCGCTTCTGCTTCCAACTGGAGCACTTTCTCCTCCATGCGAGAAAATCCTTTCGCCGCATTGTCGGTGCCGATGCCGGAGAGCGTCTGGTTGATCTGCTTCTGCGCCTTGGCAGCTTCTGCGCGAGCTTTCAGGGTATCGCGCTTGTTTTTCATCTCCGAAAGCTGATCTTTCATCTCGCCCAGCTTGCCGCGCAGCCCATCTGCCGTCACTTTTGCCGATTCGTATTGCGCCTTAAAATCGGCCGCTTTGTCGGTCACCGCCTTCTTATCCACCAGCGCGCGGCGCGCCAAGTCTTCATTGCCCGCTTCCAACGCTTGCAGCGCTTGTGCTTCTCGCTTGGTTGCCAGCTCTTCCGCCTCTTGGTACTGCTGCTTCAGCTTTTTCTCGACGGCGATCTGCTTGGCCACCGCAATCTCTGCATCTTGCACATCCTCTTCCATATCGCGCAAGTACTGATCGAGCATCTTCACCGGATCTTCCGCTTTGTCGAGCAGTGCGTTGATGTTCGCCATCGTCAAATCGCGCAGTCGTTTAAAAAGTGCCATGTATTTTCTACCTCCCGAGTAATTTGGTTGGGGTCGTTTCCTTATGCTATGTAATACGGTTAACTCTGGCGGCGGTTTCACCCATTCTGCACAATTTTTTGGAAACCGAGCCTGCAGACGAAAAAACACCTCTGCAAGACGCGCAGAGGTGTTCCGATTGTAAACGTACGACCTGCAGAACATGATTGCACGTATACAGGCTACAACTGATGATCAAGTGCCGATCGCTTCACTCAATGATCGTCAGGGGAGCGGGATCTCCGAAATCTTTTGATCCTGATCCTCGATAAACGCTGCGACGAGCGCTTTGAAATGTGACAGCATGCGTTCGATCGTCTCACGTTTAAACAGCTCGACGCTGTACTCGAACGACCCGACCATGCGTCCATTCGCCTCCGTCATGCCGATCGTGAAGTCAAATTTTGCCCCTTCCAGCTGCGCTTCCATCGCGCGCACCTCAAGTCCGGGCAGTTTTGCTGCCGGCGTGGGGAAGTTCTGCACCACCAACATCGACTGGTACAGCGGGGTCGTGCGCTCAAGCGCTTGGGAGATCAGCAATTGTGGAATCATCTGGTGTTCGAACGCGCCAAGCGTCGCCGTGCGCATCCGGCGCAGTAGCTCGCCAACAGTCGGGTCGCCGGAGAGGTCACCGCGAATCGACGCGTTGCCGATGAAAAAGCCGATCAAGTTTTCCAGCTCTTGGCGATAGCGCCCGGCGATCGGCGAGCCGACCGTGATGTCATCACCGCCGCCGTTGCGCATCTGCATCGTCTGGAACGCGCCGAGCAACAGCATGAACAGCGTGATCCCGTTTTGCGCACAGAACAGTTTCATGCGCTCGGTGAACGACTCAGAAAAGTCGAAGGGGATCAGGCCGGCCGTCCGCTCCATCTGTTCCGGCCGCGGGAAGTCGGTCGGGAAGTTCGGTGGCTTGGCAGACCCGAGGTGGTTCACCCAGTACGCCATCTTGCGCTCATAGAACTCGCCTTGCATCCAGCCGCGCTGCCAAGCTGCAAAATCTGGGTATTGAATCGTCAATTCTGGCAGCGGCGAAGGCTTGCCCTCCACAAAGGCGGTATACAGTTCGGCAAACTCGCGGGAGAAGACGCCCACCGACCAGCCATCGGTGATGATATGATGCATGTTGAGCATCCACAGGTGCTCTTCCTCACTAAACTTCATCAGCGCGCTGTAAATCGGCGGTGCCGCCTCTAAGTCGAAGTTGCGGTTGGCCTCTTCCGCGAGGAAGCGCTTCACTTCTGCGCTTCGTTCCTCTTCGCTCAGGCCGAGCTTCTCGATGATTTCCAGCTGTTGCTGTCCCGGAGCCAGAACTTTCTGCCGCACGCCCTCCCCGTTGTCATACAACACGGTGCGCAGCGACTCATGCCGCCTGATGATCTCATCGAACGCTCGCTTCAACACCGCCACATCGAGCTTCCCTGTGAACAGCATCGCCATCGGAACGTTGTAGATCGGCGTGCCTGGCATCATGCGATCGAGCTGCCACACCCGCTCCTGACCTACAGAGCAGAGCAATTCGCCATCCCGAGAGACAGAAACGATCGGCGGGAAGTCCTCCCCGCGCTTGCTGGTGAGCGCGATCGCCACCTGCTCGGCCAGCTCAGCCACTGTCGGCGCTTCGAACATGACGCGCAAAGGCAGCTGCACGTCGAACGATTCGTTGATGCGCGAGATCGTCTGCGTCGCCAACAGCGAATGTCCGCCCGTCTCGAAGAAGTTGTCGCGAATGCCGATCCGATCGTGTCCGAGCACGATCTGCCAGATCAGCGCCAACCGCTCCTCGACCTCGTTGCGCGGCGCTTCGTATCGACCTTGCATCCCGTAATCGGCCGCATCGGGAGCGGGCAAAGCGCGGCGATCCACTTTGCCGTTTTGCGTGAGCGGCAAGGACGGAAGCAAGACGAAAGCGGACGGCACCATGTAGTCGGGCAGAATCGTTTTGAGATGTGCGCGCAGCTCGGCGGTCGTCACCTCGGCGCTCTCCACCCCGACCACATAGGCGACCAGACGCTTGTCGCCCGGACGGTCTTCACGCGCCAGCACGATCACCGACTGCACAGCAGGATGATCGCCGAGCACGCTCTCGATCTCCGCCAGCTCGATGCGGAAGCCGCGAATCTTCACCTGATGGTCGATGCGCCCTAAAAACTCTAAGCTCCCATCTGCCAGCCAGCGCACCAAGTCGCCCGTCTTGTACAAGCGCGACCCATCTGTGCGGAACGGGTTGGCGATGAACATCTCTTCGGTCAGCTCCGGGCGGTTCAGATAGCCGCGCGCAAGCCCTGGGCCTCCGACGAGCAACTCTCCTGGCACTCCGACAGGCACAGGCTGCAGCTGGCGGTCGAGCACGTACAGCTCATTGTTCTTGATCGCAGGCCCGATCGGCACCACCGGAGGCACTTGATCAGGATGCGTCAGCCAGAGCGTAGCGGACGCCACCGTGTTCTCCGTCGGCCCATACGCGTTGGCGAGCACGCAGCCGGGCAGCTTTTGCAGAAATTTTTTCGCATGCGGTGCGGACATCACATCGCCGCCGACCGAGAGCAGTTTGAGGTGCTGGATGCTGTCCAGCTCCGCCTCGGCCAGCTGCGGCAACAGCCCTGAGGTCAGGAGCGCTACCGTCACCCGCTCTTCTGCGAGCACCCGCACCACCTCATCGATCGTCGGCACCTGCGCGGGGAACACGACCAGTTTGGCGCCGTTGAGCAACGCGCCCCACACTTCCGGCGTGGCAGCATCAAAGGAGATCGCCGCCAGTTGCAGGAACACCTCGTTCGCACCGAAGATCAGATAGTTGCTGTTCTTCACCAAGCGCGCTACCCCGCGATGCGGGATCAGCACGCCCTTCGGCTTGCCTGTCGAGCCGGAGGTGTAGATCATGTAGGCGAGATGATCGGGCGTCAGCTGCGTTTCGGGAGCTTCCACACTCTCCTCAGCCATCTGCGGCCAGTCGCGGTCGAGACAGATCACCTCGGCGCGATGTTCCGGCAGGTCGGCCAACAGCTTTTCCTGTGTCAACAGCACGCTGACACCGCTGTCCTCCAGCATGTAGGCGAGACGATCTTTCGGATAGGACGGATCGAGCGGCACGTACGCCCCGCCCGCTTTGACGATGCCGAGCAGCCCGACCACCATCTCCAGCGACCGCTCCGTGCACAGGCCGACCAGCACATCCTCTCTGACCCCTCTTTTCTGCAGCGCGTGCGCCAGCGCATTGGCCCGCTCGTCCAACTCGCGGTAGGTGAGCACCGCGCCTTCAAACGAGACGGCCGCTTTGTCAGGATAGAGCGCTGCCTGCTCCGCAAACATCTGTGGAATCGTCTTGTCCTGCGGATACTCCACCGAGTTCCGATTCCAAACGACCAGCTGTCGGTGCTCCTCTTCTGCGCTCAACAGCGGCAGCGTCGCGATCGGCGCGTCCGGATTGGCCACGATGCCTTCGAGCAGCCTGATCAGATGGCCGACCATTCGCTCGATCGTCGGCGCTTCAAACAGGTCGAGGCTGTACACGAACGAGCCGCCCATCCCCTTCTCGTGCTCGTTGATCGTCAAGTTCAGATCAAACTTCGCGGTGCTCTGTCCCGTCTCCAGCCCGCTCATCGAAAGCGCCGATACTTTCGTCGCCTTGGAAGTGCTGGCGTTTTGCATGCCGAACATCGTCTGGAACAGCGGTGTGTAGCTCATGTTCCGCTCCGGTTGAAGCTCCTCCACCAGCTTTTCAAACGGAAGATCTTGATGGGCGTACGCCTCAAGCGCTGTGGTGCGCACCCGCTGCAGCAGCTCGCGGAACGTTGGCAGTCCAGACACATCGGTGCGCATGACGAGCGTGTTGACAAAAAATCCGATCAAGCCCTCGATCTGCCCCATGTTGCGGCCGGCGATCGCCGAGCCGATCGCGATGTCTTCCTGCCCGGAGTAGCGGCAGAGCAGCGCAGAGTAGGCTGCCAGCATCGTCATGTAGAGCGTGGCGCCTTCCTTTTTCGAAAGCTCGACCAGCTTCTCTGCAAGCTCGTCCGGCAAGGAAAAGATCTCCACTCCGCCTCGATGGCTCGGCAGCGGCGGACGAGGACGGTCTGTCGGAAGCTGCAACATCGGCGGATGATCGCCGAGCTTCTTCTTCCAATAAGAGACTTGACGCTCCAGCTCTCCGCCGGACAGGTGCTCCAACTGCCAGCTCGTATAATCGACATACTGAATCGGCAAATCGGGCAGCGGCGAGGGCAGATTGCTTGTAAACGCCTCGTACAGCACAGCCACTTCTTTCATCAACACGCCGAACGACCAAGCGTCAGAGATGATGTGGTGCATCGTCAACAGCAGGACATGGTCCTGCTCGTTCAACTTCAACAGCGTCGTGCGCATCAGGGGCCCTGTTTCCAAATCGAATGGGCGACTCCCATCTGCTAGAGCCAATTTGCTCACATGATCCATCCGCGATTCTTCTGGCAGATAACTCAAGTCCAGCACCGGCATCGCAAACGGTACATTCAACTGCACAACCTGCATCGGCGCGCCGTTCTCCTCGATAAACACGGTGCGCAGCGTCTCATGGCGATCCACGATCTCCTGCAGACTGCGCGCCATCGCATCCACATCTAGCTTGCCAACCATGCGGGTAGCAAACGGTATGTTATACATCGAACTGCCCGGCATCAGCTTGTCCAAAAACCACAACCTCTGTTGGGCAAACGATGCTGGAAAGACAAATCTCTCTTCGGTCAACATCTCCTGGCTTTCTGTCTGTTCCACGCTTTCGACCTCCTGACTCGATCAAACTCATTTGTTCAACTGTAATCTGATAAGTGCAAACTCTCTCTTCCACCTACTTCTTTATTAAAGCGATCTAAACCTTCTTGAAAATCTAAAGTTCAGAAAAAAAGCCTCCCGCACAAGAGCGTGCGGGAGGCTTTTCCACAAAAACTATCCGATCGGATCGATGTTCAGAATCGCTTCCACCGATCCGTCTTTCCTTCCAAATATCGCTTCTTCAGCAAGCATTTCGAAGTCGAACTCGCTGCGCCTAGTCTTCCATCGTCGACAGGTCGCCGGTCGGAAGACCCAATTCCCACGCTTTTAACACGCGGCGCATGATCTTGCCGGAGCGCGTCTTGGGCAGCTTGTCGCGAAACTCGATCTCGCGAGGTGCAGCATGTGCGGCCAGCCCCTGTTTCACAAAGTCGCGGATCTCCTGGATCAGCTCCTCGGTTGGCTGATACCCTTCGCGCAGTGCGACAAACGCTTTGATGATCTCGCCGCGCAACGGATCGGGCTTGCCGATCACGCCCGCCTCGGCGATCGCCGGATGTTCGATCAGCTTCGACTCCACCTCAAACGGCCCGACGCGTTCACCCGACGTGTTGATCACATCGTCGATCCGCCCTTGAAACCAGAAATAGCCGTCCTGATCTTTGTACGCCGAATCGCCGGAGATGTACCACGGCTGCAAGTGAAAATACTCCTCATACTTGGTCGGGTTGTTCCAGATGCGCCGCATCATCGCGGGCCAGGGTGCGCGAATCGCCAAGTTGCCCATCGTGTTCGGCGGCAGTTCATTGCCCTGATCATCGACGATCGCAGCGTAGATGCCTGGGAATGGCTTGCCCATCGAACCCGGTTTCATCGGCATCGACGGATAGTTGGAGATCATCTGCCCGCCCGTTTCGGTCATCCACCAGTTGTCATGAATTCGTTTGCCGTACACTTTCAATCCCCAGCGCACCACTTCTGCGTTCAGCGGTTCGCCGACCGAAAGGATGTGGCGAAGGGCGGACAGATCGTAGCGGGCGACCAGCTCACCGCCTGCCCCCATCAGCATCCGAAAGGCGGTCGGTGCCGAATACCACACGCTCACCTTGTAGCGGGCGAGCGTCTCATACCAGTCTTCCGGCGAGAAGCGACCGCCGCGAATGACGTTGGTCACCCCATGCAGCCAAGGCCCCCAGATGCCATATGCGGTCCCGGTGACCCAGCCCGGGTCGGCTGTGCACCAATAGACGTCGCCGCGCTTCAGATCGAGCACCCATTTTGCCGTCTGGTAATGCTGGATCATCGCGTTGTGCACGTGCAGCACACCTTTCGGCTTGCCGGTCGAGCCTGATGTGTAGTGCAGCACAAGGCCATCCTCGCGATCGACCCACTCGATATCCAACGAGTCGGATGCTGCGCTCATCTCCTGCTGAAAATCGATCTCCCGCTCCCCTAGCTCGCCCTCCGCACCGACGAGGAACAGATGGCGCAGCTCCGGCAGGTCTTGCACCGGGATGCGATGCTTCAGCTTCGGCGTGGTGATGATCGCGACCGCCGCCGCATCTGCCAACCGATCTTTTACAGCGCCTTCCATAAACGCTTCGAACAGCGGCCCGACGATCGCCCCGATCTTCACCGCCCCGAGCAAAGCGGCATATAGCTCCGGCGAGCGCGGCATGAAGATAAACACGCGATCGCCCTTTTGTACTCCATATTTTTTCAACACGTTGCCGAATTTGTTCGACAGTGCTTTCATCTCTGCAAACGTATAGCGTTCATCGCGAGCCGGATCGCTGTAGTACAGCGCGATGTCATCCCCGCGACCATTTTCCACATGTCGGTCGATCGCCTCATAGGCGGCGTTGACGCGCCCGGTCTCATGCCAGCTAAACTCTTTTTCGACATCCTTCCAGTCAAACGTCGCATACGCTTCTTCGTACGCCTTCATGTTGTATTCGGAGGCCATAACTTCAATCAGGTCTTGATTTTGTGGATCAGACATTCTCCGGTTCCTCCTTCATGTCCGAAATATTCAAATAATACCATTGCAACACATTGTATCACATCGCCACAAACAGCCACAACGAATAGTTTCCCTCTCACTGGTAGATTCTATGTTCGGTTTCGACAAAAAATTATCAGAACCAGGGCGCCGATTCTCTTTTATAATGAAGAGAGCACATGGAGGTGAGTCCATCGATGGAACATCCCAAATCCTACTTTTCAAAACAGATCACAACCGCGATTGGCGACCTGATCATCGAAGGCCCGATCGAGCCACATCTGCTCGAAGGGTTCGATTTTCATGAAGGTTTAAAAGCGTTTCGCATACCGGAGAAGCAAAAAAAGGCGTTGATCGGCATCGCCGGACTGCCGGAAGGGCGGATCATCATCGCCCGCCACGATCGGACGATCGTAGGCTATGTCACCTATCTCTACCCTGACCCGATGGAGCGCTGGTCGGAGGCGAAGTTGGACAATCTGATCGAGTTGGGCGCGATCGAAGTCGCCGCCCCCTACCGCGGCGTGCGCATCGCCAAAGCGTTGCTCGACATCTCATTTGCAGACGATCGGATGAACGACTACATCGTGATCTCCACCGAATATTATTGGCACTGGGATCTGGAAAGCACCGGTCTCACCGTCTGGGAGTACAAAGAGGTGATGAAGTCGATCATGGGATCGGTCGGCATGGAGATGTACGCGACAGATGATCCGGAGATCACTTCCCATCCGGCCAACATGCTGATGGCGCGCATCGGCTCGCGAATCGACCTGGATACGATCGAAACATTTAATGAAGTCCGTTTCAAAAATCGCTTTTTCTACTAATCGAGGGGGGCTATGCAAATGCTCGTAGAACAGATCATGACAGCAGACGTGGTGACGCTCTCGCCGGACAACACGCTGCAAGAAGCGTTTGACATCTCATGGAGACATCGCATTCGGCATCTGCCTGTGGTCAAAGACGGTACGCTGGTCGGTCTGATCTCCGACCGCGACCTTCGCCATGCGGCCCCATCCCCCCTCGACAGCACGAGCGAATCGGGAGCTCTCTGCCACGTCTCCGTCGAGCGGTGGATGGTCAAGGATGTGATCACCGCTCATCCGTTCGATTTTGTGGAAGATGCGGCTGCCCAGATGTACAAGCATCGCATCGGGTGCCTGCCGATCGTCTCCAAAGGTCGCTTGCTCGGCATCATCACCGAGCGGGACATCCTGCGAAATTTGGTCGAGATGATGGGGGTCAACGCGCCGACTTCGCGCATCGAAGTGGAGGTGCCCGACCGGACAGGCATGCTGGCCAACATCGCCGACCTCCTGCGCGCCCGCCGCATCAACACCTCCGCGGTGATGGTGTTTCCAAGCCAGCGGGAAGGATACAGAACGATCGTCTTTCGCATTCGGACGATGGACCCGCGCCGCTTCATCCAAGACATCGAAGCGGCCGGCTATCGCGTCGTCGGTCATCCTTCCGCTCTGCTGGACGGCGAGGTGTAGCTGATGGCGCCCAACCAAAACTGCGCATTTATCTACACCGATTCATTCACCCGTTACAAGCTGTCTGACGAACACCCGTTCAATCCGAAACGGCTGGAGATCACCTACGATCTGATCAAAGAGCTCCGCTTGCTCGATCCCGCGCAGATCGTCGCGCCAAGACCTGCCACCTTCGAAGAGCTGGCTCGCGTCCACGACTCCCGCTATCTGCAGGCGGTTCAATCCGCCTCGCTCGCAGGCGCCGACCCCGATTCGTTTTCCCGCTTTGGGCTCGGCACCGAGGATACGCCGATCTTCGTCGGCATGCACGACGCAGCATCGCTGATCGCAGGCGGAACCCTGGTCGCTGCCGAGCTGGTGATGTCCGGACAGCATCGGCGAGCGCTGAACATGGCGGGTGGGTTGCACCATGCGCGGCGGACGGAAGCGTCCGGATTTTGCGTGTACAATGACATCGCGGTGGCGATCGCCCACGTCCGGGAAAAGTACGGGGCGCGCGTCGCCTACATCGACACCGACGCGCATCATGGAGATGGCGTGCAGTGGATCTTCTATGAGGACCCGGACGTGCTGACCATCTCGCTTCACGAGACGGGCAAATATCTCTATCCTGGGACGGGAGAGATCGTCGAGCGCGGCGAAGGGCGCGGATACGGCTATGCGGTCAACGTCCCGCTGGAAGCATTTACGGAGGATGACTCCTGGATGAACGCGTTTCGCTCGGTGGTCGTCCCGATCCTGCAAAAGTTTGAGCCAGACCTGATCATTCACCAAAATGGCTGTGATGCGCACGCGTATGATCCGCTGACTCACCTTTCGGCGACGACGACCATCTATCGCGAGATGCCCCGGCTGATGCGACAGCTGGCCGATCAGGTGTGCGAAGGTCGCTTGGTCGCCGTCGGCGGTGGCGGCTATGACATCTGGCGCGTCGTACCTCGCGCTTGGACGATGCTCTGGGCGGAGCTAAACGAACTCGCCCTCGCGGAGCGCTTGCCCGACGCTTGGCGCTCCCGCTGGCAATCGGAAGCGCTGTTTGAACTGCCCGAATTTTTTATCGATCCGCCGGGAACGTTCGACCCGATCCCGCGCCGTGCAGAGATTGAAGAGAAAAATGAGATCACGGTGAGACGGGTGCTCAGAGGCACTCCCTTCCTCCTCTAAGCCCTGCTGTTTACGCAACCTGTTCCCAAGCAAAAAGGCACTCGACCCTCTAGGCGTCGAGTGCCTTTTTGCTTGCCAGTTTCAGGGGTTTTGCACGCCGAGCGCCTCATCGAAATGTTGCGCGAGGCTCTCCAGGGTGCTTGGGCCGACGATGCCATCGACGACGAGGTCTTTGTCCGCTTGAAACGATCGGACGGCCGCCGCTGCGCTCGGGCCATAGAGACCATCGATGTCCCCTTTGTAATACCCGAGGTTTTGCAACATCCGCTGCACCTCGATCACATCGCCGCCGTACGGCACCCCGATGCGCAGGATGCGCGCCGTCTGGACTTTTCCGGAGATCTTGACCAGCGTGCCGATCGGCACCGTCTCGTACAGCTCTTCCACATCTTTGTTTTGCATGCGCACACACCCGTGCGAAACCGCTTTGCCGATCGAATATGGATTGTCCGTCCCGTGAATGCCATAACCGCCAAAGGGAATCGACAACCGCATCCAGCGCGTGCCGAACGGCCCGCCTGGGTTGAGCGCCTTCTGCGTGATCTTCCAGTCGCCGAGCGGTGTCGGCAAGACGGCAGTTCCGACAGCTACCGAATACGTTTTGACCAGGTGACCCGATTTATAGAGATAGAGCACATAGCGCTCCGTGTCGATGTGGATGCGGTGCTCCCCTGCCGGCGCATTTTGCGCAGGAAGCGCCGGCTCGCTCATGCCGAGCGCCGACCATGTCTGGGGGCCGACCACCCCATCTTGCTGCAGCGCCTGCATCTCCTGAAAGCGGCGAACCGCATCGAGTGTCAGCGGTCCGAACACTCCGTCCGGCGCGTTGTACATCAGCCCAAGCTCGACGAGCCGCTCCTGCAGCGCCTGCACATCCGGGCCGCTCATATAGGGGCTGACCAGCCGCAAAAAGCGAGTCGCGTAGATCATCGGCCGCTCCTCCTTCCACGCTCCTACTTGCACTCCTCTACTACACTATGCCGGTCCGTCCTCCCGCATGCCAGCCATGCATAGTCCTTTCACCATAGGGAACATTTTAAAGGAACCCAGTTCTCGGCATTCTTGCAAGTGAAAGGAGATTCAACCATGGCACAAAGCGCCACCACCGCTCTTTCCGCCTATCCAAAAGGCAGCGCGACTGTGAAGTTTTTCTTCTACTTCTCTCTGTTTTACTTGCTGCTCAGCATGGTGATGGGATTGATCGTCGCCTTAAAGTCGGTCAATCCAGACTTTTTGACCGGCTCCCGCTTCTTGCAAGAAATTTTGAGCTATGGTCGCCTGCGACCGACGCATGTCAACACGGCTGTCATCGGCTGGCAGACCACCGCCTTTCTCGGCATCATGTTCTATGGCGTTCCGGTCTTGGCCAAAGCTCCTCTGTACAGCGAGAAGATGGGAATGTTCACAGCCGTCTATTGGAACCTGAACTACATCATCGGCGCCGCCTCGATCCTCTCCGGATACCAGACGGGCGTCGAATATGCGGAGATGCCGCTCCTGTTTGATATCGGGGTGGTGATCTGCGTCGTCCTCACCTTCTGGAATCTGTTCCAGACGCTGGTGCGCCGCAACGAGCGGATGCTTTACGTGTCGATCTGGTACTGGATGGCATCGATCATGTTTTTGGGCATCGTCTACATCATCGGCAACATCCCCGCCGGATGGGCAGGCTCTGGCGCCGCACAGATGGGCTACTACTATTTCTACATGCACAACATCATCGGGCTTTGGATCACAGTCGTCGGGGTCGGCACGCTCTACTACCTGTTGCCCAAGCTCTCCGATCGACCGATCTACTCGCACAAACTCTCGCTGATCGGGTTTTGGACGATCGCCGCGTTCTACGTCTGGAACGGCCCGCATCATCTGATCAACGGTCCGATCCCCGTCTGGCTGATGAAAGCGGGCATCATCCCTTCGCTCCTGTTGCTGATCCCCGTCTGGTCGGTGCTCGCCAACGTGATCGGGACGATGAAAGGCGTCTGGTACAAAGTGTCGCAAAACGCCCCCTTAAAATTTCTTTTGACCGGCGCCCTGTTCTACGGTCTCGCCTGCATCCAGGGGCCATTCCAATCGCTGATGGGGCCACATGCGATCTTGCACTTTACCTATTGGACGGTCGGACATGCGCACATGCCGCTGTTTGGCGGCTTCTCGCTGATCCAGTTCGCCGCCATCTACTACATCCTGCCGCGGATCGCCTACCGACACATCTATTCCCGCCCGCTGATGAACTGGCACTACTGGCTGTCGGTGCTCGGGTTTATCATCTTCGGGTTTGCCATGTGGACGGCAGGCATCATCCAAGGGTTCGAATGGATGGACGGCAAACAGCTCGGCGCCTCGTTTGTCGAGATGATGCAGTCGTTGCACATCTTCCTGATCTCGCGCGCCGTCGGCGGTTCGTTGATGTTCCTCGGCCAGATCATCTTCGTCTGGAACGTGTACAAGACGGTCAAATCGGGGCGTCTCATCGAGGCTGATGATCCGATCCTGCGGAAGACATCCTAAAGAATTGAGGTGATCTCACTTGGCGAACAATGCGGAGAAAAACCCTGGCCTGCTGTTGTTCGGAGCCGCTTTTCTGGTGATCATCGGCGTGATCGGCACCATCGCCCTCCCCTATTTCGATGAAGGGATCACCACGCCGACGGAGACAGCCAAGCTCAAAAACTATCCGGCCGACTCGGCAGAGGCGCGCGGCCGTCACGTCTACATCCGCGAAGGCTGCCAATATTGCCATTCGCAGTCGGTGCGACCTGTTCGCGCCGACTCCAAGCTCGGACAGCCTTCGCTGCCGGGGGACTATTATTACGATGCTCCCGTCCTCGTGATGACCCAGCGCACTGGCCCGGACTTGACCTGGGTGGGGCAACGCTATTCGGCCGACTGGCAGCACGCCCATCTGCTCAACCCGCAGGAGATCGGCGGCGCAGGATCGATCATGCCGAAATACGACTATCTGTCCCAGCAGGACCGCGACGATCTGGTCGCCTATCTCTTGAGCTTAAAACCGGCTCTGAAGACGAAAGACTAGGGCGCATGAAGGAGGAACGATTGGGATGACAACCGCAGCTTGGCTGCTGATCGCAGTCTGCCTGTGCATGACAGGCGGTTCTGGCTTGATGATCTGGTGGTCCTATCGAAACGGACAATTTGCAGATATAGAGGCGGTCAAACATCGAATGTTGCAAGATGACCTGTTGCCAGACGAGCAATGATCTTGAGAAAGGAGGAGCGCGCAGATGGCCGATCCGCAAGATCCTAAAGACCAACCGGAAAAGTTTGCGGAAGACCCTGACAGACAGTCCCCCTCTACACCTGCGCCGACCGAGCAATCGCAATCTTTTATGAGCGAGGAAGAGGTCGAGCCCCATCGGGACAAAGGTCACTATGAGGTCGTGTCCGACATCAAGATGGGACATGCCAAAGTCCCCACCTTTTTAAAAATCGTCTACGCTACCCTTGCCGTCTGGGCGCTGTACTACGCCCTGTTCGCACAGCCGATCGATGACAAGATGGAGGCAGCCCCTTCCACCGAACCGTCTGTCGAAGCGGGGGCGGAAACGTTTGGCACCTCGTGCGCAGCCTGCCACAACGCGACAGCCGAGCGCAAGATCGGGCCGGGGCTCGCCGGCTCCTTCGAACGCCTCGGCGAAGAGGAGTTAAAAAAGGTGTTGCACAACGGCCGCCCGGACAAAGGGATGCCCGCACCGCCGAGCCTCGGTCTGAACGATAAGCAGATCGAGTCGCTCCTGCTCTATATCAAAAGCTTAAAATGAGGTGTGATCGGGATGACACAGCATGTGTTTGGATTGTTCGAGAGAGAAGAGGCGGTGCGGGCGATGATCGGTACGCTCGCGCCCTATGTTCCGACGGAGAAGATTTCGGCGATCACCAAAGCGGACCAACTGCCCGACTATGTGGAAAAGCAGTACGAGACTGACAACATCGTGGACGGAACGCTGATCGGCGCTGGCATCGGCGCTGTGCTCGGCATCACCGCCGGATTTGCAACAGCGCTCTATCCGACAGCGGGCAGCCTGTTGATCACGCTCGGCCCCTTGGCGGGTGCCGCCTACGGATCGTGGAGCGGCGGCATGGTCGGTGCGCTGGTCGATCTCGGCATCTCGGCGCCGAACGCTGAACACTACCATCGGGAGGTGGCCAGCGGCAAAATCCTCCTCTCCGCCGAAGTGACGGACGACAATCGCGAGCTGGTGCAGCAGCTCTTTTTGGATCATGGCGCCGATGGTGTGATCGTCAGGTAAGCGATTGCCAACCGAGGAGCAGAATGGTACGGTAGAACATGATTCTACCAACAAAAGGACGGTTCTGATGACCTACCGCACATTAAAAACGTTCACCGTGCTGTTGCCCACTCTGCTCATCGGCGGATTCGAATACATTCGCCATGATTGGTTGCTCGATACGATCTCGATGGAAGATGGCAATCTCTATATCACGATACTCACCTTTGTCCTCTCGTTTCTCTTCGCCACTTGGATGTTTCGCAAGCTGCGGCGCATCACCGACCATCTGGCGGAAGAGCAGGCGAAGCGAGCGGTCTACGAGGAGCGGGAGCGCCTTGCGCAAGAGCTGCACGACGGTATCTCCCAGACGCTGTTCTTCTTGAACGTCAAGCTGAAAAAAGGTCGGCTTGACGAAGCGAGCGCTGCTGTCGCCACGATCGACCAACAGGTTCGCCAGGCGATCTTCAACCTGCGCTCGCTTCCTGAGGAGAGTCTTTCCCTCAACCTGCGCTTGCAAAAATGGCTCAGCGATTTTTCGATGCTGACCGACATCGAGGTGAAGGAACGCCTTGAACTGCCCGACCATTACTTCTCTTCAGCCGATCAGGTACAGCTCTTCGGCATCGTCCAAGAGGCATTTGCCAACATCCGCAAACATTCTGGCGCGAAGCATGTCAACCTGACGATGTGTCAGACGAAGACGGGCGGTTGGCAGCTTTTGATCTGCGACGACGGGATTGGCATCGAGCTGCACGAAGCGGAACAGAACTCGTACGGCATGACGATGATGCGCGAGCGTGCGCAAAAGCTAGGAGCTGTTTTTCAGATCGAACGAACAGCTGCTGGTGGCACGCAACTGTCCTTTATCTCAGAGAAAGAGGGGCGTGTCTGATGAATCGCTATCGTGTGCTGATCGCCGACGATCATTCGCTATCCCGCGCTGCTGTCCGCACGTTGCTCGACGGAGAGGATGGCTTTGAGCTGATCGGGGAGGCCCGCAATGGGCAGGAGGCGGTCGAGCTCGCCGCATCGCTTTTACCCGACCTGGTGTTGATGGACATCCGCATGCCGCAGTTGGACGGGCTGGAAGCCACCAGGCTGATCAAAAAGATGAACAGCAAGATCAAAGTGGTCATCCTCACCGTATCGGACGATGTGTCCGACCTGTTTACGGCGATCCAATATGGGGCGCAGGGCTATCTGCTGAAAAATCTCGATCCGGACGATTGGCTGCACTACCTCCACGCCCTGCTCGATGAAAGCGGTGAGATTCCGCGCGAGATGGCCGATCGGTTGCTGCATGGGTTCCGAGTTGAAAAAACGGCGAACGAACAGCCCCCCACCCTGCTCACCGGGCGCGAACGGGAGATCTTAGCCTGCGTGGCGGTCGGAGATACGAACAAGCAGGTGGCCGAGCGCCTGATCATCTCCGAAAACACGGTGAAAAACCACATCAAGAACATTCTGGAAAAACTGAATCTCGACAACCGCGTGCAGTTGGCCGCCTATGCGGTGCGGCACGGTTTTCGATTGGAAAAGCCATGATCGGTGCATCGATCATGGCTTTTCCACTTCGCGCTCGGTGCACGAGAGCGGGCATACAGCGCTTATCAGCTCAAGAGACCCATAGCTTGAACAGCCCGTCGGTGACCCCGATGCCATACATGTAATACAGACCAAAGACTGCGGAGATCACGCCTGTCACCCCGAGGAGCATGTTGTGAAACGAAGGCTTTGTCGCCGCCATCAGGAACGGAACGCTGATCGCCGCGGTGAACAGCAACATGCTGAGAATCGTGCCCAAGCCGAAGATCAGGATGAACAGCAGCGCCTGACCGATCGAATCGACCGTCTCCAAGGTCAACAGCATCATCGCGGCGCTGCCAGCCAAGCCATGAACAAAGCCGATCAGCACCGATTTCAGATAGGAGATCCGATGATGCGAATGATCGTGTTCACCGCCCTGTTCGTGCGAATGAAAATGGCTGTGCACCACCTCGCCATGCGCGTGAAGATGTGCGTGAACTTGCTGTCTGCGAAACTTGCGCAGCGCGTTCACACCCAGGTAGACCAGCATGACCCCCACCGCAAACTCCAGCGTCATCGCGAGCGTTTCCGGCATCTCGCCCTTCAGCAGCAAGAGCACGAGACCGACCGCAAACAGAGTCGCCGTGTGCCCGATGCCCCAAAAGACTCCGGCGAGCCCAGCTCGCCAAAACTTCTTGCTCTGCGACGCGATCGTCGAGACGGCGATCACATGATCCGGCTCGATCGCATGCTTCATCCCGAGCAGAAATCCAAAAGCTAGCACCGAGATCAATCCCACTTCCATCCTTTCACCTCCCCCGCTGTTTCCCTTAGCTCACGTGCAGAAAAGCGCAGTCGTTCACAAAGTATACGCATCCGTTCACAAAAATAGCCCGATTGGGCTATATTGAGCAGCCTCGGTTGTCCGTATAGTAAAAAACGTAGTAAGCAGATCGAAATTAAGGTGGTGCCGATGAAAAAAAGTGCACTTCTCGGAATGTGCCTCCTGTTCCTCTTTCTGCTGACCTCCCCCGCGCTTGCGCATGCCACGCTGATCAAGAGCACGCCAGCGGAGGGAGAGGTACTTCAGCAGAACCCTGGGACATTGCGGCTCCAGTTCAACGAACCGCTGGAACCTGAGCTGATCGAACTCAAACTGTATCGGTGGGATGCCAAAGAGCTCGACCTGTCTGCTCCACAGCTGACCAAAGGCAACGCGTCCGAAACGTACGCCGCGCTGCCCGACGGATTAGAAGAGGGCTCCTATCGGCTGCTGTGGAGCATCATCTCCGAAGATGGTCACCGAATGAACGGCGAGATCTCCTTTGCCCTCGGGCAAGAATCGGAGACGATCACGCCGATCACCGAAAGCACAAGTGCAGGACAGTCCGACTCGACCGTCCACTCTGTCTTGCGCATGATCGCAGAAGGCGTGTTGCTGATCGCGAGCGGACTGTACCTGCTGTCCACGCTTGCACAGAGGATGTCGCTTCCGAGCGCTTCCGAACTGCTCGGGCGTTTTAAGCAAATCGGCTGGGCTTTGTTGCTCGCGCTCACCGTAGGTGAGGGAGTCTCCTATCTCTATGTCTTGCAAAAAGACCCGTTCACATTCTTCTTCGCTCAAGGTCGTTTTGACATACTGCTTGAGACGCCATTCCTGCGAATGGCACTGATTCAATTGTTGCTCTTGCTGCTGATCGCACTGCCGGGCATGATAAGAGGTTGGACCGCCCTGATGCTCGGGCTGATCACGCTCAACCTCGCCCTGAGCGGACATGCGCTCGCCATCGAGCCGACCTGGCTTTCGATCGCGCTTCGCATGATGCATCTGCTCTCGATCGCGCTGTGGCTAGGCGGCATCTGCTACCTGTTGCTCCTGTGGCGAAAGCAGATCGACAAGAGCAGATCTCGCGCCTTTTTCCTGCGCGCTTTTCTGATCGCCTCGCTTGCGGTCGCGCTCACAGGCGTGCTGATGGTCAGCTTGCAGACCGATTGGAGCGCACTCTTCACCGCCAGTGGAACGTGGAGCTCACTGCTGTTCAGCAAGATCGGCCTGATGTTGATCATGCTGCTGCTCGCCTTGCGTCAGTCCAGCCGTTGGCGAAAAGACCCGACCGCCCTGTCTGTAAAACTGCTTCGCATCGAATGGCTGATCGGCCTGCTGGTCATTCTCGCAGGCATCTGGATGAGCCTGATCGCTTACCCCTAACGTATTGAGGAGGAACCTACTATGAAATTGAAACCGATCGCCGCAGCCGTGCTGATGACCACTGCGCTCACCCTGTTTGCCGGAACCGCTTCCGCCCACGTCACCGTCTGGCCGAAAGAGACGAAGACGGGCGCCTATGAAAAATACACCGTTCGCGTTCCGGTCGAGAAGGAGATCAACACCACGCAAGTTCGCGTCGAGTTCCCAACCGGTATGAAAGTCTCGACCGTCATGCCTCTTCCCGGCTGGAACTACGAGTTTGAGAAAGATTCGGAAGGCGTGAACAAGTCGATCACCTGGACGGCGACCAACGGCGGCATCAAGCAGCATGAGTTCGTGGAATTCTCCTTCGTCGGTGCCAATCCGAAAGAGGTGGGCGCAGGCACGCTGGTCTTCAAAGCGTACCAAACCTACTCGGACAAGTCGGTCGTCGAGTGGACAGGCGATGCAGATTCCCAGACGCCCGCCTCGGTCAGCACGCTGACGCAAGCGGCAGCAGGAGAGGATCATCACGGTGGGACTGGCTCAGCCGATCACGCAGATCACAGCGATGGCGAAGCGAAAGAGTCGACGAGCGCAAGCAACACCTTGCCGATCGCGTTGGCTGGCGGCGCCCTGTTGCTCTCCCTGATCTCCCTGTTCCGCAAACGCTAATCGTCAACCAGAAGCTCTGCCCACATCGGCAGAGCTTTTTTTCTATCTGTCGTCAAGTCTGCCGCATCGCTCCTGCCGGCACAAGCAAAGCGCAAAAGCAAAAAGCCCCGACTCCCCGATCGACCCTGTCGAGAAGACAGAGCCCGATCGAGAGTCGGGGCGTGTACAGTTCGGGATGTTACGCCTGAACGGTCGTCGGAAGAAAACCGCTTTGGCGAAGTTGGTTGAGCAGCGTGCTGAATTGATCGAGATCCAACTGCTGTTTCGCATCGGACAGCGCGACAGCAGGCTCGTTGTGCGTCTCGATGATCAGACCGTCCGCGCCGACAGCCAGCGCCGCTTTGGCAATCGGGAACATGATGTCCTTGCGGCCTGTCGAGTGGGAAATATCGACGACGACCGGCAGATGCGACTCCTGCTTCAAGATCGGCACCGCCGAGATGTCCAGCGTGTTGCGCGTCGCCTTCTCATAGGTGCGAATCCCGCGCTCGCAGAGGATGATCTGGTCGTTCCCTCTTGAAGCGATATATTCGGCAGCGTAGAGCAGTTCCTCGATCGTCGCCGCCAATCCGCGCTTTAACAAGATCGGCTTGCGAACCGAACCTGCCGCTTTCAGCAGCTCGAAGTTTTGCATGTTGCGCGCCCCGATCTGGATCACATCAAGATATTCGCAGGCCATCTCCACATCTTCCGGTGTGACGATCTCCGAGACGCAGACCATCTGATGTCGCTTGGCCGTCTCGCTCAAAATGCGCAGGCCCTCTTTGCCCAACCCTTGAAAATCGTAGGGCGAGGTGCGCGGCTTGTAGGCGCCGCCGCGAAGCAGCGCGATCCCCTCGCCTTGCAGATGGGAGGCGACCGCCTCCATCTGCGCTTCCGTCTCCACCGAGCACGGGCCGGAGATGATGATCGGAGTGCCTCCGCCAACGGCGAGCGGTCCGACCTGTACCACCGTATCTTGCGACTTGTTCTTGCGCGAGATCAACAGCGACTTCTTCTCCTCTTCTTGCAATCCGAGCGACGCCTGAAAGATCTGTTTGAACAGATGACGAATCGTGTCATCCGAAAAGGGTCCAGTATTCGCCTGAACCACCAGATCCAGCATCTCCTTCTCTCGAATCGGATCGAAGCGCTCCGTTCCTTTGCCTGTCTTGAGCAGACCGATCTCCTGCACCAGTTGGGCGCGACTGTTCAAGACGGCCAGAATCTCCAAATTTACCTCGTCGAGCTGCTTGCGCAACTCATCAAACCTCTGCTTGCTCATCTCAACTCACTCTCCTCAGCTCAATATTGGATCAAGTCTATTTTACACGTTTCGCACAGCGCTGGAAACCACCTTTTCGAAAACGCTCAAAAATCGGTCGACCTCCTCCAGAAGCCCGATCGAAACGCGCAGATATCCCGGCAGCCCGAGCGGAGTCCCGCTGCGGACGATCACGCCTTCGCGCAACAGGAGGTCGAACAGCTTTTGATCGTCTAGTCCCGTGTTGAAGATGGCAAAGTTCCCCTGCGAGGGCAGCAGCTGATACCCGAGTTTCTCAAGCCCCGCCTGCAAGCGCTGCATCCCCTCACGGTTCTGCTTGCGCGACGCTTCCACATGGTCAGCATCATCGAGCGCAGCGATCGCCGCCGTCTGTGCGAGCAGGTTGGCGTTGAACGGTTCGCGAGTGCGGTTGATCGCGTCGATCACTTCCGCCGGCCCCATCACATAACCGAGGCGCAAACCTGCCAGCGCGTACATCTTCGAGAACGTTCGCATGACGATAACATTGTACCCCTGCTTGAGGAAATCAATGCCTTGCGCATAGTCGTTCTCCACCACATATTCATTGTACGCTTCGTCGAGGATCACCAGTACGTGAGCCGGCACGCGGTCGAGGAAAGCCTGCAGATCCGCTTGGCGGATGTAGTTGCCCGTCGGATTGTTCGGCGAGCAGAGATAGAGCAGCTTCGTACTCGCTGTCACCGCGCTCAACATCGCTTCGAAATCATATTCAAAATCGGCTGTCAGCGGCACAGCGACCGTCGTGGCATCCATCAATTGGGCGCCAAACCAATATTGCGAAAACGACGGGGAGGGCACGACGATCTCCGCCCCCTGCTGCAAGAACGTCTCCGAGATCAGCTTGATCGTGTCATCCGAACCGTTTCCGACGAGGATCTGTTTCGTTTCCACGCCATGCTTCTTGCTCAACGCTTCCTTTAAAGAGAACGCTCCCGGGTCCGGATAGCGATTGACACCTTGCAGAGCTTCTGCGATCGCTTGCTGAGCAAGCTTAGAGGGCCCGAGCGGGTTTTCGTTTGACCCGAGCTTGATCACATCGCTCAAGCCGTAGTCCCGCTTCACATCGGAGATCGGTTTTCCTGGCTGGTAGGGCTTGATAGCAAACAGATTTTTTCTCACGTTGTTCAAAATTTCTTCTGACATGGATCGGCGCCTCCCGAACGGTGTTTTCACCTATCAATTTCATGGTAGAATAAAAGGGAACTTGTCACCTTTTGTCTATTGCTTTCCTGCTGTAATTTGATAAAGCGACAAATTTTAATCCTGATTATAGCATATGAAAATTCCACTGACAATAGAGGTGTCCATACAGAAAGGTGTGCCCAACTTGATCACAAAAACTGACTTTCTCACCGCACAAAAAAACTTGCAAGGTGTGATTCACTGCACCCCGCTCGACTACTCGAAAACGTTTTCCGACCTTTCCCACAACGAGATCTTTTTGAAGCTGGAAAACTTGCAAAAAACGGGATCGTTCAAAATTCGCGGCGCCTTTCATAAGATCGCCACTCTGACTGAAGAGGAGCGAACGCGCGGCGTCATCGCCGCATCGGCAGGCAACCATGCGCAAGGTGTGGCGTACGGCGCTGCCAACGCCGGCATTCCCTGCATCATCGTCATGCCGGAAGCGGCACCGCTGTCAAAAGTGGAAGCGACCGCTCGCTATGGCGCTCAGGTCATCCTGTACGGCAGCAACTACGATGAAGCGTATGCGAAAGCGCTCGAACTGCAACAAGAGCACGGCATGACGTTCGTGCACGCGTTTGACGATCCGACGGTGATCGCCGGACAAGGCACGATCGCCCTCGAAATCCTCGAACAGCTGCCCGATGTGGACGCGCTCGTCGCCCCGATCGGCGGCGGCGGCTTGATCGCCGGGATCGCGCTGGCTGCGAAGCTGATCAAGCCGGACTTGCAGATCGTCGGAGTGGAAGCGGCAGGCGCCGCCTGTATGAAGACTTCGATCGAAGCGGGTGAGATCGGCACGCTCGCACAGGTGGCGACCATCGCCGACGGGATCTGCGTGCGCCGCCCGGGCGACTTCACCTACCAGCTCACGCGCCAATATGTCGATCATATCGTGACGGTCGAAGAGGAGGAGATCGCCCGCGCGATGTTGCTCGCCATCGAGCGCAACAAGATGGTGGTCGAAGGAGCGGGCGCGACCGGCCTCGCAGCCGTCCTCTACGACAAGCTCCCCTTCCGCGACAAAAAGGTGGCGGTGCTGATCTCCGGCGGCAACGTCGACGTGAACTTCCTGTCGCGGATCATCGAGCGCGGCCTGGTCGAAGCGGGACGCTATCTGCGCATCAACACCAACGTGCCGGACAAGCCGGGCGTCTTGCAGGACATCCTCGCCGTCTTCGCCGAAGAGCGAGCGAACATCATCGGCATCCAACACCATCGCATGGGCTCTCGCGTCATGCTCGGCGAGGCGGAGGTGGAGATCGACATCGAGACGCGCGACAACGCACACCAAGAGCGAATCTTGCAGCGTCTGCACGACAAGGGGTTCGCGGTCATCACCCGGTAATCATTCTCTGAAAAAGGGGGTCTTCGCTTGGCCCATCACGAAGAACAAATATTCGCCCTGGACATCGGCACCCGCTCGGTGGTCGGTCTCGTCGCCCGCTTTGACCAAGCAGGTCAGTTGGAAGTGGCTGCGACTGTCGCGATGGAACATGCCACGCGGGCGATGCTCGACGGTCAGATTCACGACGTCGCCCTCGTCGCCGACGTGATTCGTCGAGTGAAAGAACGGTTGGAGCAAGAGACCGGGCCGCTGCAGAAGGTGGCAGTCGCAGCGGCTGGACGTTCATTAAAGACGATTCGCACCCGTGTCGACCGCGACATCCAAGGGGAGCGGATCACCCGCGAGGTCGTGCTCGCCTTGGAGTTGACAGCCGTTCAGCACGCCGAGCGCCAACTGCAGGAGCTGGCAGCCGACGCAGCTCGCTATCACTGTGTCGGCTATACGGTCGTTCACCATCTGCTCGATGACAGCGTGATCGGCTCGCTCGAAGATCAGTTCGGCTTAAAGGCGAGCGTGGAGATCATCGCCACCTTTCTGCCCCGCGTCGTCATCGACTCTCTGCAGATGGCGCTGGAGCGAGCAGGTCTGGAGATGGCCGCGCTGACCCTTGAGCCGATCGCGGCGATCAACGCGCTGATCCCACCCTCGATGCGGAAGCTCAACCTGGTGCTCGTCGACATCGGAGCGGGAACCTCCGACATCGCCTTGACTGCCGAAGGGACGGTCGTCGCCTATGGCATGGTACCGGTGGCGGGAGATGAGATCACCGAGGCGCTTTCGCAGCGCCACCTGCTCGACTTTCCGGACGCCGAGCTGCTCAAACGCCGCCTGATGACAGAAGAGGTGGTCAGCTTCTCCGACGTGCTGGGCATCGAGTACAGCATGCCGGCCCGCGATGTGATCGAATCGATTCAGGAGGAGGTGCGCAACCTCGCCTCCCAGATCGGCTACGAGGTGTTAAAGCTGAATCAAAAAGCGCCCGCAGCCGTCATGCTGGTCGGCGGTGGGTCGCAGACGCCGATGCTCGCTCCCCTGTTGGCTGCCGAGCTGAAGCTGCCCAAAGAGCGCGTCGCAATCCGCGGCACAGAGGCGATCAAACAGCTCGCCTTGCAGCATGAATCGCTGACCGGGCCACAGGCGGTGACGCCGATCGGCATCGCGCTCGCCGCCTGGCAACACCCGGTGTCCTCGGTGGCGATCCGCGTGAACGACAAGTCGCTTCGCCTGTTCGAGTTCCGCCAGATCACCGTCGGCGACTGTCTGCTCGCTGCCGATGTCGACATTCGCAAGCTGCACGGCCGACCAGGTCTGGCCTTGACTGTCGAAGTGCAAGGTGCGGTCAAGCTGATTCGCGGCACGCTGGGCACGCCCGCTCAACTTTTGACCAACGGTCGGCCAGCGATGCTCAACGACATCGTCCAGCATGGCGATGAGATCGAAGTCATCGGCGGAACGCCTGGCAGGGACGCCTCCGCTGTCGTGCGCGATGTCCTCTCCGAAGCGGTGTTGCCGACTCCGATGCAGATCTTCTTTAACGGGGAGCGCTATGAGCGATCGCCGCAAATCCTGATCAACGGCCAGCCGGTGACGCTCGACACCCCGCTCACCGACCGCGCCAGGATCACCTTCGAGCAAGCGCTCACAGTCGAGAGCGTGCTGAAGAGCCTGCCCGACTTTCAGACAGCAGACCTCGAACGGCTGTCCAGCCCACAGCGCTTTACCCTCACGATCGACGGCGAGCTCGTCTCCTTACCGCATCAAACCTACGAGCTGACGCGCAATGGCGTCGCGGTGACTCTCGACAGCCCACTTCAGGATGGCGATGAGCTTGAATATGCAGAATTGCCAGACCCGCTCTATACGGTTCGCTTCTTCTACGATGAGAGCCAGCATCCGGCGCGGACGATCGGGGTGATCTGCAACAACCGTCCCTACAGCATCGAGGGGCCGCGTCCGCCGATCCTCCGCAACGGAAGGCCCGCAGAGCTCGATGAGGTCGTCGACGAGGGGGATCATCTGCGCTTTCAGCCACAGCGAGCCGAACAGACAGAGGCGGATGTCGAGACCGATTGGAAGCCTGTGCTGAGCGATCTCTTCCGGTACATCCGCATCGAGGATGAGCGCCCACCAGGTGCGGTCGACCTGAAGTTGACAGTCAACGCACTGCCCGCCACCTTCATGACCCCGATCCAACATGGTGACATCGTCACGATGGAGTGGGTCTGATCGGCACGATTGGCGTGCACTCGATACAAAAAACCCTTTCCCACGCCTGGGAAAGGGTTTTTTGAGCGGGCTCCTGTTTGACATTCCAGTCGTCCACGTTCGCTTGCAGATAAAACATGAACAAGAGACCTGCCAAACCGCCCGCCAAAAGGAAGAGGAAGACGCCTTTCTCAAGCGGGCGCATCCTGCGCTTTTGCTCCATCTGTCGAACCTCCTGCTCGGTTGCTCCTGATGATCAAGTAGGAGCTGATCAGGATTAGAGTTCCACCGATCCACGTCTCCATGCGCGGAGCTTCCGCAAAGAACAGGTAGGCAAACAGGATCGCGCTGACCGGATCGAGATAGCCGAGCACGCCCACCTGTTGCACTTTTACCCGCTCCAACCCGATGAAGTACAGGGTCAGGGCGAGCGCCGTATGCACGACACCGATGGTGACCATCACCAACAGCGAAGTGGCGGAAGGCAACACCATCCCCTGCCAGAGCACATAGGGGAGCAGGACGACCGTCGCCACGCCCGTCTGCCAGAATACCAGCGTGTGCGCCGCCATCTTCGTCACCTTTTTGCCGGAGATCGTGACCAGCGCGTAGAAAAAGGCGGCGATAAAACCGCACAGCATCCCGTACAGCTGGTTCTCGCCCGCCTCTCCCATCGGGTTCATGATCACCGTCCCAAGAAATGCGAGCCCGACATAAATCCAGGTCTTCCGCTCTCGCCGCTCTTTCAGCAGCAGAGGAGCGAGCAGGGTGACGAGCACAGGAGCAACATAGTAGCTCAACACCGCATTCGCCATCGAGGTCATCTTGATCGCTTGGAAAAAGAAAATCCAGTTCAGCGCCAAGACCACGCCGCCGAAAACCACATAGCGAACCTGTCCTGACGCCTCCTTCCATGCGCGCGCAATGCCTGCGCCCCGCGTCAGCTGATAGATACCGAGCACCAAAAACGCGGACAGCACGCGATAGAAGACGATCACCGTGGCCGGTTGGTCGGCCCACCGCCCGAAGACACCCACACTGCCCCAGATCAGCATCGCAGCGATCACAAACAGCGCGCCCATCTCGTTCCCCCCTTTCGCTTCCCAATATAAAAAGTCCCGCCACTGCGGACGGGACGACTAGTTGAGCTCCGAATCGCGTTGTCCTGCTCCACTCTGTTGACAGTCAGGACAATGGCCGTAAAACTCCAGTCGGTACGAACCGACCGCATAACCGTGTGCGAAAAGCTCAGGAGACGTAAACCTCTCGATCGGCGGACAGGGTACATCGGCCACCTTGCCACACACTTCGCAAACGAGATGCGCGTGCTCCGAATCATTGCCATCATATCGGCTCGACATGTCCCCATAGGACAGCTCGCGAATCACACCCAACTCCGTCAAACGATGCAACGTATTGTAAACGGTCGCCATGCTGATGCTTGCAAACTCCTGGCTGACCTGATGATAGATCTGCTCAGCTGTCGGATGCTCATGCGTCTCTTTTAAATAGCGCAAGATCATCTGTCGCTGGGGAGTCAGACGCACACCGCGGGACTTCAGATCCGCGAGGGATTTTGCAAATGAGCTTCTATGCATCTCGAATCACCTCACCAGATATGTCAACTTGTGATGTGATTCCATTGTACCAGACAGAAAAGAGCCTGCACACCCCTGTGCAGACTCTTTCATTCATACGTGAACCATATAAGTGTGATCCAACTGATAGACAGCGCTCTCGCTGCACGAGGCACAGATTCCATAATATTCTAGTCGATAGGAAGATACTTGAAAACCTGCTTGTCGCACCTCTTGGGTGACGACCACCTCATCTTGCGGACACTCGATGTCGATCACCGTACCACACTGCTGACAAACCAAGTGCGCGTGCTCCGAATCATTGCCATCATAGCGACTCGATCCGTCCCCGTAGGACAGTTCACGGATGACCCCAAGCTCAGTCAGCTTATTCAAGGTGTTGTACACTGTGGCCAGCGAAATGCCTTGAAACTTCTCCCCAATTTTGTGATACACCTGCTCCGCTGTCGGATGCTCCTTGGTTTCCTTCAATAACTGTAGGATGACTTGTCTCTGAGGTGTCAGACGAATACCTAGGGATTTCAGATCAGCGAGCGACTGACTGTAACTTCTTTTCTTCATTTGTATCCCCCCTCATTCACTTCTCTGCAACCATCAATCAGGATTGCAAAAGAAAACCCCATCCACTTTAAATATTACTAACTGTAAAACGAATTGTCAATTCAGAATTGTTGTAATACCATCCGATTTCAACTGATTTTTCCGAAATGACAACAGTATAGTTAAAATTGGTAATCCCCAAAGGTAAAATGCGAACGGAAAATAGGTGGTCGTCGCGATCCCCATCGCAGCCGAGCACAAAATTCCGTGCAAGTTCCACGGGATCAGCGCAGAGGCGACCACACCTGAGTCCCCGATCGTGCGCACCAGCTCCTGCGCAGGAACATGCAGGCGATCATAGACAGGTCGAAGCGCCCGGCCCGGCACGATGATCGCCAGCGCCTGGTTGCAGGCGAGCATCGCCATCGAGACGGACAGC
This sequence comes from Tumebacillus lipolyticus, assembly GCF_042682745.1. NCBI lineage: Bacteria > Bacillati > Bacillota > Bacilli > Caryophanales > Alicyclobacillaceae > Tumebacillus > Tumebacillus lipolyticus. The sequence continues at coordinate 931,638 of NZ_JBHUIO010000002.1, forward strand.
GACACGGTGGACAGGATCAACCCGAAATAGCGTTCGATTCGTCCGAGCAGTCTCTGCAAGAGCGATTGCATCATTCCGCTCGCCTCCATCACGCCGTTTAACATCCCGGCACAGCAGATCAGCAGCACCTGATTGAACATCGGCCACACGCCGCCTCCGTGCAGAATCGACACCCCATCCTGCGCGAGCTGATAGCCGAACCAGATCGAGCTGAGCACCGCTTGAAACGATTCCTCCTGCACCCAGGTCGCAAGCATCAGGCCGGCGAGGACTCCGAGCGATAAATTGATCTGAATCGAAACGCGCAACGCTGCCAGCACCAGCACGAGCGCTGGCGGAACGAGCACCGTCCACGGCAGATCAAACGAGTTGACGAGCTGCGCAACAAATGGCGAGTCGACCGGGTCTGTCGGCGCGTTCGCCCCCGCTCCGCTGCCAAGCCAAAAGAAGAGCGCCCCTGCGATGATCATCATCGGAATGCCCGTCTTCATCAGCGGTCGATAATTGTGCTCCGGCTTGGTTCCCGTCATCGACGCGAGCAGGTGAAACGACCCCGATACGGGAGACATTCGGTCGCCGACCATCGCCCCGGAGATCAGCGCGCCACCGATCAGCGCCGGTGAGATCCCATAGACGATCCCAAGCCCTGCGATCGCAGCTCCCATCGTGGAGAGCGTCCCCACCGAGGAGCCGAGCACGATCGAAGTTCCTGCCGTCAACAAAAAGGCCATCACCACCAGATACTCCGGCCGGATCAGCTGCATGCCGTAATAGATGAGCCCCGGAACCGTACCCGATGCGAGCCAAGAGGAGATCAGAGCTGCGATCAGGAGCAAAATGCCGGTCACCATCATCGTGCTCTTCATTCCCTGATAAGTTCCGCTCGCGACTTCCCGCCATGAAAAACGGTGGAGTTTCGCCACCGCAGTCGCTACACCCCACCCCAAAAGAAGCGCTAGATATAAGGGAAGATCGAACAGGTAGATACAGAGCAGAAGCCCGGTGATGCTGCAGAGAAACGGAAGGGCTGCCACTCCAAATGAGTATTGTCGCTCCCCGCTTTGCGTCATGATCCAGATACCCCGCCCGACAAGATGAAGCGCATCGCCTCTTCCGGCGACAGCTCTAAAATCTCAACATGCTCCTTCGGCACGAGGAAGGTCACGCCCGCCACTTGAAACGTCTGAGGAACATAGACCGCGATATGATCGTGCAGCTGATCACCCAGCCGCTTCACATCTTCGGTCGTCACAAACCCGAGCATCTTCATCGGATTGTTTGGCAAGGTGATCAGCGCAACTTTCGAAAACGACCTTTTCTCACCCACCAGCGATTCGATCGTCTCGCGGATGATCTTATAGAGCGTCTTCACAAACGGAATGCGCTGCAGAATGTATTCGACGATCCCGATCAACTGCGCGCTGAACCAGTGCGTGGTCAGCCAACCGACCAACGTGATCAGCACGAGGGTCAGCAAAATGCCAAGCCCTGGTACATAGAGACCATCTCCGAGCGACTCGCGCAGCTTGTTGCCGAGCAGACTGTCAAAAAACTGAAAGCCCTGCACCACCACGTAGACCACCAATCCGATCGGCACGATGGTCAAGATTCCGTTCACAAAAAATTTCAACAAACGACGCCACATCTGTCTCGCCTCCTCCGAATCACTCCTTTTTTAGTTTACCGAAGACGAGTTATCGAGTAAACTAAAAGGAATAGGTGAAACGAGGTGCTACATGGACGTAAAATTGCTCGCTGCCCTGATGCGGACGCAGATGGCGTCTCCGCTGGGCACCAACTCTTCCATCACAGGTTCAGGCTCCGATTTCTCGATGCTGCTCGCCGAATTGCTCGCAAGCCAAGGCGATGCGCTCAGCAGCAGCGATCTGCCTGCACAGACGAACATGCGCACGCGCACGCTGCCCTTCTCCCTCGGCATGGCAAACGGGTACGGTCAGAGCTTTGGCCGAGTCACATCATTTGGCGGTTCAACCGATTTTGACGAGCTGATCCGGTCTGCCGCTCTGCGCCACGGGGTCGATCCGCAATTGGTGCGCGCGGTGGTGCGACAAGAATCGGGTTTTAATCCATATGCAACATCTTCGGTCGGCGCTGGCGGTCTGATGCAGTTGATGCCTGCGACCGCGCGAAGCCTCGGCGTGGAGAACGTGTACGATCCCGCCCAGAATCTCGATGGTGGCGTTCGCTACTTGAAGCAGATGCTCGATCGCTATGATGGCAATGTGGCGACCGCATTGGCCGCCTATAACGCCGGTCCTGGCAATGTGGATCGCTATGGCGGCATCCCACCGTTCGGTGAGACGACTCGCTATGTCCGCAACATCCTCAGCAGCTTTCAGTCGATCGGCTGATCGGTTCGAGCGGGGCAACCTGTCTCGACCTTTTCGTCACGCGCCTTTTGCACGCGAGATTCAGAATACTGAAAAATAGGCGACATCTGTGGTCATCTGCCCTGAACAAATTCCCCTCCCCGCGCATGTACTAGGACTGTACGCGGGCAACATCAACCAACTACGAGGGGGTATGTTCCATGTCAGGTCATCATGCTGCTGGCTATGGCGTAGGGATCTTCGGTGGCTATACCCGTTGGGCGGTCGTTTTTCTGATTATCTTCGTCTTGTTCTTCCTGCTCATCCCAGGATATGATGGCGGCGTCGTCTGATCGACTGCAGTCGCACCAAAAGGCTCGCACATTCTGTGCGGGCCTTTTGGTTTTCAGGTTACAGGAAGAAAAAGCCGATGCCGATGATCAGATAGGCGCCCAGCGCCATCGCACCTTCCAACCAGTTCGACTCTCCGTCCTGAGCCAGAAAGTTGATCAAAAACACGGCGAGCACCATCGAAGCGAGCTCAGGCCAGGTAAAGACGAGCGTCATATGATTGCCCAGTGCGAGCGACAGAAAGACGAGCACCGGCGTGACGAACATCGCGACCTGCAGCGACGAGCCGACCGCAATCTCCAGCGCCAAGTCCATCTTGTTGCGCCAGGCCATCAGAATCGCCGAAGAGTGTTCCGCCGCGTTGCCGATGATCGCGACGATGATCACGCCGATAAACACTTCCGACCAGCCCAACTTCTGCGAGACCGCCTCGATCGTGTGGACGAGCAGTTCCGACTCATAGGCGACGGCGACCGTCGCGATCGCCAACACGCCGATCGCTTTCCCAACGCTCCACTCCGCCTCTTCCTCCTCCATGTTCTCCGTGTAAATAAAGAGGTTGCGATGCGTGAATAAAGAAAAGAACAGCCCGAGCAGATACAGGATGAGGACGACGATCGAAACGCCGACCGACATTCGAATGTCGATCGTCCCCGGATGGGACAGGGAGAAGATCGCCGGGATGACCAATGCGATCACCACGCCGAGCAACATCATCGCAGCATTCGTTCCGGCGATGGTGCGATTAAATTTCTGCTTGGGATAGCGCACGCCGCCGATCAGCATCGACAGGCCGGCCACCAGCAGCAGGTTGCCGATGATCGAGCCGGTAAGCGATGCCTGAACAACTCCGATCAGGCCTTCCCGCAGCGCGAAAAACGCGATGATCAATTCGACCGCATTGCCGAACGTTGCGTTCATCAAACCGCCGATCTTCGGACCGCTGTGAATGGCGATACTCTCCGTCGCACGCCCCATCACCCCGGCCAGCGGAATGATCGCAGCACAGGCGATCGCAAACAGCGCAACTTCGTTCCAGTGCAAATATTTCCCGATCACACTGAGCGGAAGCATGATCAGCAGCAGTATCATCATGATCCTCTGCATCCCAGAATTCCTCCTCCACGTTTCGAGTCGATCACACACCCGATCAGATACAATATATCCCTTTTTTCGGCTTGCCCTATTTTCTAACCTTTTATATATAGAAATTTACTTCGAGCAAAAAAAGGTATATACTGTTTCTAACAGTTCCGGAAGGGTGACGCACATGTCAAATCAAGAGACCAACACCCGCAGAACGATCATCACGATCTTGCGGACCGAGGGGCCAATGAGCGCAGGCGACCTTGCGGAGCGCATCGGAATCACCGAGATGGCGATTCGCCGGCATATTGCGACGCTGGAACGAGACGACCTGATCTTCCCGACGACCATCCGCCAACCGATGGGACGCCCAGCCAAAGTTTATCAGCTGACCGAAGTGGCCGATGAGCTCTTTCCTAAAAGCTATCATTCCCTGATGCTCGACATCCTAGAAGACATCGTTCGCGTGGATGGTGAAGACAAGATCCAAGCGATCTTTGACCAGCGCGAGGAGCGTCTGACCAGCCAGTTGAACGAGATGCTCGAAGGGAAATCATTGGAGGAGAAGGTGCAAGCGCTCGCCGAAATGCAGAACAACAAAGGCTATCTCGCCAAATGGGAGCGCAAGGACGACGGGTCGTACGAGATCATCGAGTACAATTGCCCGATCGCCCAAGTGTCGAAAGTCTATCCGCAGACATGCGCCTGTGAGACCAACGTGTTTCGCCGCGTGCTCGGCACGGAAGTCGATCGCTCACAGTGTCTGGCAGAAGGCGGCAGCTCTTGCGTGTTTAAAATTGAAACTGGAGAGCAGACGGAAGGATGATCTCCTGCGCTTCATCTGATGCGCTTCGCATTTGCGAGCGCATTTCCTCTTCGTCATTATTTCGATTTACGAACGATTCCCCCGTGGCAACAGACAGATCGTTCGGATCAACCGCTCCTTTTTCAGCTTTGACAGTCGTTTGATCTCACGCTCTCGACGCAGCGCACTGCCAAGATCGATCTGCACCTCTACATAGCGCAAGGTGAGCGGACCTCGACCCCGAGTATACTTAGCGCCTTTTCCCGCTTCATGTAGAGCGATGCGCCGCCACAGATCTTTCGCAACACCTGTATAAAGCGAACCGTCCCCACACTCTAAAAGATATACGTACCTCATGTTCGTTCTCAGCACCTGTCTTTGTACTCGTAATTATCAAAATGTTAGCATAAAGGAAGATGATGATGAAAGAATTTATTACGCTCAAGGAATTTTTCATCGCGCACAAAAAGTCCTTTCTCCTCGGCATCTTCTGGGTTTTCTTCGTGGACGTGATCGGGCTGATCACCCCGAAACTGCTCGGACTGTTTGTCGATGATCTGCGAGCCGGTGAGCTCGACCGAACGGGTATCCTCACGTACGCGGGGCTCATCTTCGGCGCGGCGATCTTCTCTGTCATCGCTCGCTACTTCTGGCGGATCTACATCATGGGCAACTCCCGCAAAGCGGAAGTCTACCTGCGCGACAAATTTTATGACCACCTGCAGAAACTCTCGCCCAACTATTTTAACCATCACAAGACGGGCGATCTGATGGCAAATGCGACCAACGACCTCGGAGCGATTCGCCAAGCGCTCGGCCCGGGCTTCCTCTCGGCGGTCGACCCCACATTTGTCCTCACCTTTACGGTCATCATGATGGTCTACACGGTCGGCTGGCAGCTGACGTTGGCCGCGCTGGCACCGATGCCGCTCCTGGCATTGATCGTCACGATGTTCGGCCGGATCATCCACAAGCGATTCGGCGAAGTGCAAGCGGCGTTCGGCTCGCTGACCGACCGCGTCCAAGAGAATTTCGCCGGCGTTCGCGTCGTCAAATCGTTCGTCCAAGAAGAGGCGGAGATCAAAAAGTTTACCGCCGAGAACAAGGAGAACTTCAAGGCGAACCTCAACCTGATCAAAGTCAACGGAATCTACAACCCGATCGTCCAACTTGTCACCGCCGTCTCCTTTTTGATCGCGATCGCCTACGGCGGTATTCTCGTCGTCCGCGGCACGATCACCCTGGGGGAATTTGTCACCTTCAACACCTATCTCGGCCTGATGACCTGGCCGATGATGGCGATCGGTTGGGTCATCAACATGTGGCAGCGCGGTGCCGCATCGATGAAGCGGATCAATGAAGTGTTGCGCACGCTGCCTGAGATCAACGACGATCAAGATCTGGCAGCAAAAGAGGATCTCGAAGGCAACATCGAGTTCAAAAACCTCACCTTCACCTACCCCGGCTCAGAATTGCCGGTGCTAAAAGACATTTCGATCAGCGTAAAAGCGGGTCAGACGGTGGCAATTATCGGTCGCACCGGCTCGGGCAAATCCACGCTGATGAACCTGCTGCTCCGCCTGTACAACCCGCCAGAGGGCACGCTGTTCCTCGATGGTGTAGACATCACGCAAGTTCCGCTCTCCACCCTGCGGGAAAACATCGGCTATGTGCCGCAGGAAAACTTCCTGTTCTCCAAAACGATTCGGGACAACATCGCCTTCTCCGGAGATGGTTACTCGCAGGAACAGGTCGAAGCGGCAACGTCGCTCGCACAAGTTCATTCGAACATCGTCGACTTCGAGCACGGCTATGACACGATGCTCGGCGAGCGCGGCGTCACCCTGTCCGGCGGTCAGAAACAGCGCGTCTCCATCGCGCGCGCCGTGATCAAAAACCCGAAGATCCTGATTCTCGACGACAGCTTGTCTGCTGTCGATACGCATACGGAAGAAGAGATTCTCTTGCAAATGAAACGGATCATGCAGGCGCGGACCTCTTTGATCATCGCCCACCGCATCTCGACGATCAAAGATGCGGATGAGATCCTCGTCTTTGACGAAGGGCAGATCATCGAGCGCGGCACGCATGATCAGCTGTTAGAACTGAAAGGCCTCTACCATGAACTCCATCAGAAACAACTGCTCGAAGACCAAATTGCAGCCAACAACTAAGGAGGTGACAGCATGTCAAACATCCATGAGGAAGATCAGTTAGAAAAATCATATGACGGTAGGTTGATGAAGCGACTGCTCAGCTACATCAAACCCTACAAGTATTGGATGCTGCTGTCGATCATCCTGCTCTTGGTGATCACCGTTTCCGACTTGGCCCGACCCTACTTGATCAAAGTTGCGATCGACGACCATATGAACGTGTTCAACACCACGTTTGTCGCCGCCACCTCGGAGGAGGCGGCAGACGATCAGCGCTACGCATTTCGCGACGAAGTGCTCGTACGGGAAAGCACCATCACCGACCCGGCTGCCGATCGAGCTCGCTACCACATCGAGACGACCGATCAAGATCAGTATGTGATGGTTGTCGAAAATGCGGGCACCGCCCAAGAGCGCCTGCCGATGACCGATGCGGAAGTCGATGTGTTCAAAGATACGGAGATCGACGCGCTGATCGGGATCGGGCTGCTCTACCTCATCTTGATCCTCGGCTCGTTTGTGCTCAACTACGTGCAGACGATCGTCCTGCAATGGACTGGACAGCGCATCATCTTCAACATCAGACAGCAGCTGTTCTCGCATCTGCAAAAGCTGTCCCTCGCCTTCTTCGACCGCAATCCGGTCGGTCGTCTGGTCACGCGAGTGATGAATGACACCGAGGCGTTGAACGAAATGTATTCGAACATGCTGGTCACGCTGTTCAAAGATGTGTTCATCCTGCTCGGCATCATCCTCGTCATGTTCCAGATGAACGCGAAGCTGGCGATGATCTCGTTGGCCTGCGTGCCGTTCGTCATCATCGTCTCGCAGATCTACCGCCACTATGCGCGACGCGCCTTCCGCGACACGCGCGTCAAATTGGCGCGCATCAATGCGACGCTCGCAGAAAACATTTCCGGCATGCGCATCATCCAGATTTTCCGCCGGGAAAAACAGATGCACAAAGAGTTCGAAGCGATCAACAACGAATACTTCCGTGCGACTTGGCGCGAGCTGCAGACTTTCGCTATCTTCCGCCCTTCGATGGAGCTGATCGCACAGCTCGCGCTGGCGATCCTGATCTGGTACGGCGGGGGCAAGGTGCTGGACAGCGCGCTCCAGATCGGTGTTCTCTACATGTTTATCAGCTACACCCAACAGTTTTTCCAACCGATCAACGACCTGTCGGAAAAATACAACATCCTACAGTCTGCGATGGCTTCGTCAGAACGGCTGTTCCAATTGCTCGACACAGACGATATGATCCAAAACCCGGCACTGCCCAAGCCGTTTGAAAACATCAAAGGGCGCGTGGAGTTCAAAAACGTCTGGTTCGCCTACAGCGGCGAAAACTGGGTCTTGCGCGATGTATCCTTTACGATCGAGCCGGGTGAGACGATCGCTTTTGTCGGAGCGACAGGCGCTGGGAAAAGCTCGATTCTCAACCTGCTCTCCCGCTTTTACGACATCCAAAAAGGTGAGATTCTGATCGACGGTGTCAACATCAAAGAGGTGAAAAAAGAGGACTTGCGCCGCGCGATCGGCGTCGTGCTCCAAGACGTCTTCCTCTTCAGCGGCACGATTCGTGAGAACATCCGCCTGCAGGAGCCCTCGATCACCGATGAGCGAATCGAGCAGTCGGTCCACTATGTCAACGCCGACAAACTGATCAATAAATTACCCGGGAAATTAGACGAACCGGTCCTGGAGCGCGGTGCTACCTTCTCGGCTGGTGAACGTCAACTGATCGCTTTCGCTCGCGCCCTCGCTTTCGATCCGGCGATCCTCGTCCTCGACGAAGCGACAGCCAATATCGATACGGAGACAGAAAGCCTGATTCAAGACGCTCTGCACAAGCTGACGCAAGATCGCACCACCATCGTCGTCGCTCACCGGCTCTCGACCATCCAAAACGCAGACAAGATCATCGTCATGCACAAAGGCATGATCCGCGAAATGGGCAACCATCAAGAGCTACTCAGCCACGGCGGCATGTATTACAACCTTTACCAACTGCAATACAAGGAAGACTTCCAACAAGAATCGGCAGTTGCGCTCACGCCTTCGCAAGCATAGTGCGGCCGTTGAACAACTCAACTCGCATCCCATTCCTGCTGCAATCTTCTCCAAAAAGACCTGCCCTCAACTTCCTGAGGACAGGTCTTTTTTCATCAAATCTATGATATAATGTGATCTTGTTCACAAGACTTTTACACAGATTTTACTGAACATATTCTGAAGGAGGAACTGCACATGACCAAGCAAAAATGGCTGTGGGCATTGCTGATCGTGGCGACAGGTCTGGTGCTCTACGGGATTATTTCCGTGCAGAACTGGGGGCTTGGCTGTGTTGTGCTGATCCTGCTCACCCTATACGGCATCAAAAAAGACCAAGCGGACATCTCCTGGCAGAAGTTTTTGCCGTTCGGCTTTCTCGCCTTGCTCTTCCCCTTTGTGATGTACAATTACGCGGGTTCGTTCTGGCACAACGTTGTCGCTTGGCAGACTGACAGCGTCCATCATTATTTCCAATGGAATGATCTGTTCGCTTCCATTCCGTTCAACGATGCGTCCTTTCTCTGGTTTTATCAGCCGGAGTGGCTGGTCAAGCTGATCGGTTGGGTCTACTGGTACGGCTTCACGCTCTCCTTTTGGGCCTGCATCATCCGCAGCTTCTTTACCAAAGATGTCAAAAAGATGCTTCACTATGCGTTTGCCGGCTTCGTACTGCAAGTCCCGCTGATCCTGCCGTTTTACAACACAGTCTTGCTGCAGGAAGTCTGGTATGTGTACGGCCTTCCCGACATGCTCGATCCGTGGTACCGCCATTACACATCGGAGGCGGAAGCGTTAAACTGGGTGCAAAACTGCTTCCCCAGCATGCATACGTCGATGGCATTTGCCATGTTGCTGATGGCGATGCGCGAGAAGTCACGCTCGTTCCGCTGGACGATGGGTACCTACTGCACGCTGATCATCCTTTCGACCATGTACTTGAAGATCCATTGGGTGATCGATGTTCTCGCCGGCATGCTCTTCGCCTATGCGATCGTCAAGCTGGCCGACCTGATCATGAACAAAGTGGTTTCGCGAATTGCAGCACGCTTCCCGCTCAGCTCGCGCAAAGTGGTCGCCGAAGTCGCTTCCAGCTCCGAGCAAGACCGTCAATAAGCGATACAGCCTCTCGGTGGATTGTCAGTTCATCGGCAGTCATCATCATGCGTACGGCAAAAGGCATCCCCAGACGGGGATGCCTTTTCTCGTTCCAGATCAGCTCGATCCTAACTCAGCTTAATTCAGCCAGACAGCCGGTTATCAGGAGGATGGATCCTGCTCCGATTGGGATCTCGCCGCTTCCAACTGCATGCGAATCACCCGGCGCAACGGGTCTTCCGGCAGGGTCACGACCGCATCGCCTTTCACTTTTGCTTGGCAGCCCAGCCGGAACCCCTCCTTCAACTGCCGCTCGGATAGCATGCGCTGTTCAAGCAGGGTCGGCGGGTCGAGCACCCCCGCTGGCTGCACCTGCAGTTTGCAGGTTCCGCACGCCCCGCGCCCGCCGCACTTGCTGGCCAAGACAGCTTTTGCTACCCGCACCGCAGCCAGAAAAAGCACCCCATCTCGCACCTCCACCGTCTTGTCGTGGGGAAGCACTTTCACCTTACTCATCTCGTTCCTCTTCCTCTATAAACCACGCTGGCACCTCTTGGGGAATCTCCGTACCATCTTCCAGCCACAGCTTGATCGGCTCGATGCCGAGCTGTTGAACATCATCGCGCTCCATCTCGACCACATGGGGGATGCGCGCTAAACAGTCGTCCAGATAATCGAGAATGCGCGCCACATCTAACGCTCGAAACTGGGGCGAATAGGGCGATAACAGCTCCTTGGCTCGCGTCAGCAGCAGACGGCACCCTGCAACATTGCCCGAGTTTAAATGATACAGGCCGACCGCCAATTGGATCAGCCCCTTGTAGAAATCGATCCGGTCGCTGTGCCAATATCCTTCCAACACTTCGTGCGCCTCAAAGTAGTCCACTTCGTTCACATATTTGAGAAACAGCAAATATTCGATCGGATGCTCTTCCCTCATCAACAATAACTCCAATCTCGATGCGAACGCCTTTAACAACAGGCATTTGGCAGGGTGACGATCTCTCCCCGCATACACATATAGTATAACCAATTGACAGATCACAGGAGGTTCCCATGCGACGAAACCTGCACGCAACTCAACACACTCTTCGCCCCAGGGTCAAAGATCTCCTGCCGACAACATCCGTCCTGATTTACGGACAAGACTCCACGCTGTTCAAAAAAACAATGCTCAGCCTGAGCCGTCAACGAAATGTCTCCCTCGAATGCTTGTTGCTGATCGATGAGCCGAATTTTAACCTGCGCAGCCTCTCGATCACCAAGCAATGGCCGCGTCGGTTTGCCCTCAGCTTGCTACTGGCGGACTCCCCTTGCGGAAAATCGCACCTCGTCAACCTCGCATCGTCGCACATCACCGGACAGCACACGCTGGTCCTGCAAGCGGGAGACCGCTTCGAAAAGAATGAGATCGCCGCGATGGAGCGCAAGCTGAGCGAGGCGCCCGCCCAAACGATCGGCGTCTTTGGCGATCTTCAGCTCTGGGAGTACTCGCAAAACGGCGATCGGATCAAACGGACGATCGCTGGATTTGACTTTCATTCTGCCCAACACTTTCTGAGCGAGCTGAGCTGTGAGCATCGCCTTGCTCCTCCGCTCGTCTTGACCGACCATTTTAAGCAGCATGGCTATCCGACCGACTATCCGAGTGAAGGGTATCTGCTCGCCGACACAGCGTATGTTCTTTCCCTGCTCGAAAACGGGATGTTCGAGTATCATCCTGATCTGTGCATCAGTCGCTATCATTCAGCCGAACTCCCTCTCTACAAGCCAGAGGACGAAATGCACATCCTAAACATCCTGCTTCGTCAAACGGCCAAAGAGCTTTCGATAAAATTTCCCTAAGCTTCCCGACCGCTCGCCGGAGGGAAGCTTAAAATCGCTTGCCAAAAACATAAAAATCATGCTGCTTCCCTTTCGGCCCAACGAACGAGCGCTGGATCGCCCCCAACAGCTCTTGTGACGCGCCCGCCAACTGGATCGACATCCGCTCCACCTGCTTCGCTTCCTGCAACGCTCTGCCGACAGCTGCAACTCCCCCGGCGTTCGAAGCGGCGACCAGCTGCAAAATTCGCAGCTCCCTCCCATTCCCTCGATACAGCGCAACCGCTTCGATCTGGTCGCCCTTCTCCGCGATCACACAGCCGGCGCGCTCGCGGCTTCCGATCAGCTCTTTCAACAGCGCGCGGTCGAGCGACACCGTCTTTTGAAAATCATGCGGGCAAGTGACCGCCGCAAAGGAGGCGCGATAGCCGACCTGCCCCTCCAACCAGTCGATCACCTCCGCTGCATCTTCCGCATGTCGCACAGAGCGCAGACCCGATTTCCCCTTGATCCTCCGCCGCGGGAGATCGGTAAATCTCGTCCAGCGCGCCCATTCGGTGAATCCGCGGCTGCCTCCCATCATGCTGTGCACGACCCTGTTGGTGATCATCGTGTTTAGACGAACCGCTTCGGCACCTCGGGCGATCACCTGACGCTCGATATAATCGACAAAAGAGCCGCCGATCCCACCCCCTTGCGCCTGTTTTCCGATCCGCATCCATTGCAGCCAACAATCGGCAGGACGCGGAAACACCGCTTGGCAACAGCCGATGATCCTGCCGCTCTGCTCGGCGACATACCAACCTTCCGGCTCTTTTTCATACCGTCGTTTCATCCGCGCCAAGCGCTCCTTGACCGGACGCTTCGTGAACAGCTCGGACATGCCTTTCCAATCTGCGCGCGCTCCCTGGCGAAATGTGACTCGGTCCAATCGCCGTCCCTCCTTTCAACCCCTCCTTCCTAGACTATGAAGCAAAGACAGGAGTCGCCAACAAAAAAAGGGCGCGATGATTACGCGCCCATCTATAAAAAGGAGTGTGTAAACGGTTTCACTCTGCGCCCAAAAATTGCAGGCACACGTACCAATCGTACTCTTCCTCGCGACCGTGCGATTCTAGTTCGCGATAATAATTGAGAAAATCGGAACTCGACATTCCAAAGCGCTGTTCGCATTCTGACACATAAGAGATCATCTCTTCCCGCTTGCGAGCCAAATATTCCTGCATATCAGATATCCCTCCGTCAATAACTTTCCTTCAGCACTTTCAGCATATCATATTATATGCTCTTTCGTCGATATATGACATACGATATAAAGAAATCTCGCAGGAAAGAATAACCTATTATAATCAAAATCCAAGATATTTGCCACCTCATCTTCGAAGTGGAACGAGCGATACTCCGCGATAGGCATCTGTCACACCTCTTTTGCTGGTGCCATACATTGAAACAAAGGAGGTCTCGGCGATGCATCCTCTCCTCCAAGAGAACGACTACCTGCGACGTCGCGTGGCAGAGTTGGAGCGTGAGAACCTGCACATTCGGCTGATGCTGGCAGCCAAAACGCTCGTCATCGACAAAGTCGAATTCAACTTTGACAAGATCAGGATCGACAACCTGAACGGTGCGCTGCAGATCGGCCTCAGCCATCAGGCAGAGGCGATCAACGCGCCTGCGATCGACCTGCCGCACCTACAGCGAGGTTCCGCCTTGCGCATCTAAAGCAAAAACAAACGGCGGTCCCGTGGGACTGCCGTTTCGTGCCTGTTCGGAGATCGGAGCTTCCGCAGCCCAAGCGGGTCTCGCCAACTACTTTTGCATCCATTGACCGACCATTTTGGTCAGCTGGTCGAGCATTTCGCCGGAAATGCCTCCTCCCTCGCTCTTGCTCCCGCCATCCGACCCCGGTCGAGCTTGCTGCGGCATCCCTACCATCGCACCATTCCGCTGCTGGCCTTGGCTTCCGGACGGATTGCCGATCGGGTGCGGTCCGAACGGCATGCCAGACATCCCGGGCATGCCTGGCATCCCAGGTCCCCCCGGCTGCATCGGCCGCTGCATCATCGCGGGCGGCATCATCTGCTGCATCCCGCCCTGGCCGGGGAATGAGGGCATCATCTGACCGCCGCTCGGAAATCTCCCACCCTGAAATTGTCCGCCGTTCGGAATGGTTGGCAATCCGCTTTTCCCATCAGAGCTGACCGATTTGCTCTTGTTCATCGCGCCTTGGAACATGTTGCTGATCATGCCTTTGAGCATATTGAGCACCATCGGGTTTTGCAGGATCATCGTCAGGAACCCTCCGTCGAGCACTCCTGCTGGCAGGATCGAAGTGCGCACCACCTCTGAGAAATGCAACATCAACCGCAGATACTCCTCTTCGGACAGCTTGAGCTTGACCGCTTCCTCGCGAATCATCTTGCGCATATCTCCATCGAGCACCCACGAGCGCGGAGAAGTTCGGTACACCGGGCGCTGCCGACCTTTGAGCCTGCGCTGTCGCCTTTGCGTGCGCTTCTGCATTCACTTCCCTCCTTTCAACAAAAGAACCGAGAGGCGATCCCCCTCGGCTCTCAGGTTTATTCCATCCTTTAAGCGTACATATCAGGTACGAGCAGGAAGAACAGCACAAAGATAATCAGGAATACGATCGCCCAGCGAGTGAACCCACCAAACATTCCATATCCATATCCAGCACTCGCAACTTTACCAGACATTCGACTTCCCCCTTGTCGGTTGATACTTCATCGTACTCACCATATGTGCTTTTTGCACAGGACAACGACCTAAGCCCGTCTAAATTAGGTGCGTGCCCAGCGAAAGGAATGTATAATAGACGAGACACTCTCCGAAGGAGGCTCCTCACATGCCGTTTGTACATATTGAATGGATGGAAGGTCGCTCGCTTGAGCAAAAGCGCGAACTGACCAAACGCATCTCCGATGCGGTGGCAGAAGTGGCTGGCATCCCGCAAGATCGCGTCCATATTTTCTTCAAAGATATGAAGTCTGATGAGTACGGCTTCGGAGGCGAACTGATCGTCGACAAGCAGCGCAACTAAAAAGAGCAAAGCCCCTCTTCCATCCACATCGGAACAGGGGCTTTGCTGTCAGATCCAACCGCGCTTATGAAACAGTTTTAACATCCAGTAGGTCATTCCCATCAGGCCGACGAAGATGATCGCCGTCGATACGTACGATTCGCTAAATGGAATCGGCACGTTCATTCCAAAAAATCCGGTGATAAACGTCAGGGGAAGCATGACGGTCGAGATGACGGTCAGGACGCGAATCGTGTCGTTGGTGCGTGACGTGACGAGCGAATAGTACGTTTCCAGAGCGCCGGAGATCAGATCGCGATACGATTCCACCGAGTCGGAAATCCGTTCCAAATGGTCGACCAAGTCGATGTAATAGGGAATGTTCTCCTCATCGATCTCAAACGAATATCGCCCGTTTACGTTGGCAAAAATTCGCTTTTGCGGCTGAATCACCCGACGAATCAGGACGATGTTGCGCTTCAAGGTCAAGAACTCGTCGATGATTTCATGCACCGGTTCGACATAGATTTCGTCCTCCAGCTCGTCGATCCGTGCGGAGAGCCGTTCGAGGATCGGAAAATATTCGTCGGTGATGCCATCGACCATCGAGTAGAGCAAAAAATCAGGACCGCGGTTCATATAGTGGTTGCTGCGCAGCGATGCGGCGGCGATGCGACCGATCGTCTGCAGCGGCTTCTTGTGGATGGTGACCAAGTAATTCTTGCCAAGAAAGATGTTGAGCTCTTCGGTCGTGATCTCAATCTCCTTCTCCTCATCATAGCGAAGCGCGTGAAAGACGAAAAAGTAATATTGATCTTCATCATCTTCATACTTATCGACCTTTGAGCGCGGGCTGTCGTGCAGACAGTCTTCGATCGCCAATGGGTGGAAGTCGAAAATATTTCCTACATACTTGAGCTCATCTGCCGTGCAATTGTAAAGGTCGATCCACAAGAGATTTCGCGTATCCTGCAACAGTTCGGCTCTGCGCGTCAGATCAACATCATGATACATCTTGCTCTCTTGATAGTTGTAATAATAGGTTTTAATCAAAAGCGCAGCCCTCCTATCCTCTCCGAATCTGAGACAGGAACCGTCTGGGATTCTACTTTGGATTATAAGGTTGCTTGCTCTAGCGCGTCAACGTCCCCGGCGAGAAGAGATGATCGGTCGATGTGTCGATACACCCTCCTGACTCCTGCGCACCGTCCGAGCATTTGAATTCCTTTGCACAGATAGTCTTCAACAGAAAAAGCCTGAGCATACGCTCAGGCTTTTCAAACTAGCCGATCAGTTAGGCAAATTGCAAATCTTCTTCGTCTGCCGATCGCAGTCGGCGCACGGCTAGCCGCGTCACCCGCAGCGAATCCATCTCGGTGATCGTAAACTGGTAGTTATCGAGCGTCACTTTCCCGCCGACAAATGGCGTCTGGAAATGAGCGTAGATAAAGCCACCGATCGTGTCCACCTCTTCCGATTCGATGTTGAGGTGGAAATATTCGTTCACTTCATCGATCAACATCCGCGCGTCGATCGACACATGGTCGCTTTGCTCTTCGATAAATGGACGCTCTTCGTCAAATTCATCCTGAATTTCGCCGACAAGCTCTTCGAGGATGTCCTCTGTGGTGACGATCCCCGCCGTGCCGCCATATTCGTCGATGACGATCGCAAGCTCCGAGCGATTCTTCTGCAAGATCTTCAGAACGTCTTTGATCGGCATCGATTCGGGAACGGTCACCGGCTTCCTGGCGATCGTTTCCAGGGAGGCTTCCTCGCGGCCGCTGAGAGCTACCGCGTACAAATCTTTGATGTGGACAACGCCCACGATGTTATCTTTATCTTCTAGGATGAGCGGAAAGCGAGTATGCTTTTCCGAGTCCGCCTTCTCCAAGTTGTCCTTAAACGATCGGTTGATGTACAGACAGCTCATGTCTGTTCGCGGCACCATGATCTCACGGGCGACGCGATTGGAGAAATCAAATATATTGTCAAAAAGTGTGCGTTCCGTTTCGTCGATCACACCGCTCTCGTGACTTTGGGTCACGATCATCCGCAGTTCCTCTTCATTGTGAGCCAACTCAGCATCTGAAGCAGGTCGAATGCCGATCAATCGCAAGAATGAGTTCGCCGTTCCGTTGAGCATCCAGATGAAAGGATACATCAGCTTATAAAAAAAGATCAGCGGACCTGCCGTCCAAAGCACAGTCCCCTCCGCGCGCTGGATGGCCAGCGACTTCGGTGCGAGTTCGCCGAGCACGATGTGCAAGAACGTGATGATCGAAAAGCTGATCACCGTCGAGACGGTATGCAACATCGCTTCGTTCAAACCAAAACCGTCAAACCAGAGGATGAAAAGCTTCGAAAGCGTCTTTTCCCCTACCCAACCGAGGGCGAGCGAGGAGATCGTAATACCAAGCTGTGTCGCCGATAGATGAGCGTCCAGCTTGTCGGTTACCCTTTGCGCAAATTTAGCTCGCTTGTTCCCTTCCAAGACCAACTGCTCGATGCGCGTGGAACGAACCTTGACCATCGCGAACTCCGCCGCAACGAAAAAGCCGTTCAGCAACACCAGAGAGATGATCAAAAGAATCTCAAACAACGTAATACTGCCTCCAAAAGGGTCTTCCAAAGTCAGGCTCCTGACAATACGCTCACGTACGTCAGGAATCCACCTCCTAGAATATAATTTGTCAAGCTTTAGTATATCACAGTCCAGCCTTTTCCTCCACCTGCCATATTCCCACTCTATGCGCCATCCTTCAGCAAAAATGACGATTAGTGACCGTAACGAACCTATTCCGTTGTCAGGTTCGTCCGCACTTGCTATAATTGGAATGATTCACTGTGTGAAACAAGTATATGAGAGAAGTAGGAGGTTCTTTAGCCATGGCTATGATCGTTAACGCTTTGATCGAAATCCCGACCGGCTCCCAGAACAAGTACGAATACGACAAAGAAAACAACCGCTTTATGCTCGACCGCGTGCTGTTTTCCCCGATGCATTACCCGACCGAGTACGGTTATATCGAAAACACGTTGGCAGATGATGGCGACCCGCTCGACATCCTCGTGCTGACCACCTTCCCGACCTTCCCGGGCTGCGTGATCGAGTCCCGCGTGCTCGGCGTTCTGATCATGACGGA
The DNA here is from genome assembly GCF_042682745.1 of Tumebacillus lipolyticus. NCBI lineage: Bacteria > Bacillati > Bacillota > Bacilli > Caryophanales > Alicyclobacillaceae > Tumebacillus > Tumebacillus lipolyticus. The sequence continues at coordinate 949,529 of NZ_JBHUIO010000002.1, forward strand.
CGACAAGGGCAAAGACGAGAAGTTGCTGGCCGTTCCGACTCAAGATCCGCGCTTCCAAAACGTACATACTTTGGATGATGTTGCACCGCACGTGCTCAAAGAGATCTCGCACTTCTTCCAAGTGTACAAAGACCTCGAAAACAAACAGGTCCAAATCGATGGCTGGGAAGGTGTCGAGACTGCTCAGCGCCTGCTCGACGAATCGATCGCTCGCTACAGCAAGTAAGCGACGCAAACAAAAAATCCTGAGTGGCAGCACCACTCAGGATTTTTTGTTTAGGCACCAAACATCTTAAATCCGCGCATGACCAACGTGCGAATCGTCAGCGACGCGGCGAGCGCTCCGACAACGACAGCCACACAAAGCGCAATCTCGCCTCCGCCGATCTCGAACCCTCTGGTCACGAGATAGTAGCCGACGGCCGCGACTGCCACCACGGTGGATGTCCACGGGAATTTTTTCGTAAACATATCCAAGATGAAAGAGATCCCGAACGAAGCGATCAGAAACAATAGAAAAGCCACGATAAAAATTGGCATGAGCCTTAGTCACCTCATTTAAACAGGTTTGCCTGTCTCATTGTATCATTAGGTCAAGAGAGGAGCAACCAGCTATGACCGATCAACGCATCGTTTCGATCTGCCCGAGCAACACAGAATTGCTCGACGCGCTCGGTTTGATCGACCGTGTCGTCGGCATTGACGACTATTCAGACTGGCCGCCAGAAAAAGTGAAGGATCTGCCGAAGCTCGGCCCCGATCTGAACATCAACATGGAGAAGTTGGTCGAGCTGAAGCCGGATCTGGTGATCGCCTCCCTCTCCGTGCCCGGCATGGAAAAAAACGTGGAGCGCTTGGCAGAGCTGAACATCCCACACCTCGTGCTCAACCCGAAGACGATCGAGGAGATCTACCAGGACGTTCACACGCTCGGTGCAGCCTGTGGAGTGCCGGAGCGAGCGCAGGAGCTCGTCGCCGAGCTGATGCGAAAGATCGAGCAGGTGCAAGCGAAAGCCGAGCGGTTGCCCCACTCGCCAAAGCTGTACTGGGAGTGGTGGCCGCGTCCGATCTTCACGCCGGGAAGCGGCAACTGGCTGACCCCGATCTCTGCGCTGGCTGGCGGCAGCAACCTGTTTTCCGACCGCCCTGGCGACTCCTACACGGCGACGCATGAAGAGGTGATCGAACGGGCGCCCGACTATATATTTGCCGTCTGGTGCGGTGTGCAGGCAGACAAGGTGAAGCCTGAGATGATCACCGAACGGGAAGGTTATGACGCGATCCCTGCCGTGCAGAACGGGCGCGTATACGTGCTGGAAGAGGGACTGTACTGCCGCCCCTCTCAGCGCCTGTTTCAAGGCTTAGAAGAGCTCGTCGACCTCCTGCTCGCCGATCAGCCCTAGACAAAACCCCCGGACGGGATCCGGGGGTTTTGCTCATGGCGAGACCGAATTGCTCTGTTGTTTTTTCAACTCGCGGCGCAAGATCTTCCCCGTGGTGTTCTTCGGCAGCTCCTCCAGGATCAGCACCTCTTTGGGCACTTTGTAGGACGCGAGCTCTCCTGCGCAGTGCTCAATCAGATCTTCTGCCGTCACATCCTCCTGTTTCAATGCCACATAGGCGCATACTTTCTCGCCATAGTTCGCGTCAGGAACTCCGACGACCGCCGCTTCCCGAACGCTCGGGTGATGAAACAGCACCTCTTCCACCTCGCGTGGATACACATTGAACCCGCCGACGATGATCATGTCTTTCTTCCGGTCGACGATCGTAAAGTACCCTTCCTCATCCATCGTCGCCATATCCCCTGTGTACAGCCATCCGTCGCGCAGGGCGATCGCCGTCTCCTCCGGACGGTTCAAGTACCCGATCATCACGTTATCGCCGCGGCAGACCAGCTCGCCGATCATGCCTGGCTCCAGCTCATTGCCGTTCTCATCGACGACTCGCGCTTCCACACAGGGGATCGCCACCCCGATCGTGCCCGCCTTGCGCGGCCGATCGAGCGGGTTGAAGGTGACGACCGGCGACGCTTCCGACAGCCCGTACCCCTCTGAGACGATCACGTTAAACTTCTTTTCAAACCCGGTCAGCACCGCCACCGGCATCGCCGCACCGCCCGAGATGGCGACGCGCAGCGAGCTGAGCACATCCGGCTCTACCTCCGGATGTTGCAGCAGGAAGTTAAACATCGTCGGAACTCCGGCAAACATCGTCGCCCGCGTTGCCTGGATCGCCTGCGCGGTCTCAGTCGGGGAGAAGCGCGGCATCACAAGGAGGGTCGCGCCTCGGTAGATCGGCGCGTTGAGGCAGACGGTCATGCAGAACACATGAAACATCGGCAAGACCGCCACCACGATGTCCTCGGCGCTCATGTTCAAGAAATCGCCGATGTTGTTCGCGTTTGCGCAGAGGTTTTTGTGGGAGAGCAGCGCGCCTTTCGGTTGGCCGGTCGTTCCTGACGTGTAGAGGATCACCGCCACTTCATCAGGTGTCATCTCAACAGACGGCAACTCGCCTTCACTGTTCAAGACATCAGCAAACGCCAAAGCGCCTTCCGCTTCCGCACCGACCAAGATCATCAGCTTGCAGGAAGGGATCATCATTTTTACCAGCGGGGCAAGCGGCGCCATCTGGCCTAAGGCGATCACCGCATCGATCTTGCAGTCGGCGAGGATAAACTGGATCTCGCCCGGCGTATAGAGCGGGTTGATCGGCACCGCCACAGCACCCAAGCGCACGATCGCATAGTAGGCGATCACAAATTCGGGAGAGTTGCCCAACAACAGCGCAACATGAGAACCTTTGATGATCCCATGTTGGGCCAAACCAATCGCAAAACGATCCACATCTAAGTCGAGCTCACGATAGGAGATCGTCTGATCCAGATAGAGCAAAGCGGCCACGTCTGGCGTGCGCTGTGCGCTCTGACGCAAATTTGTACTCAAATTCACTGGGATCACCTCATAGGTTCATTTTCCAACCAAACGGTCGGTCGATTGTGGGTATGACCTGCCGACAAATTTGCTCGACAGGTAGGAGACACCGATTACCGATGTTTAAATCTCGGTTCGCGCTTCTCAAAAAACGCGCGACACCCTTCCGTGATATCTTCCGTCTGGAATACCTCATCCAGCAGTTCCGCTTCGTACAGCACTCCGCTCGTCAAGTTCATCTCCAGTCCCTTGTCGACCGCTTTCTTGATGCGGGAAAGCGCTGTTAAGGTACGCGTCGCCAAGACTTTAGCCATCGAAAACGCACTCTCAAGCACTCGATCGTCCGGGACGACCTTGTTGACCAAACCGATTCGCCACGCTTCTTGGGCTGTGATCGGATCGCCCATGAACATCAGTTCCTTCGCTCTCCCTTCGCCGATCAGACGCGGCAAGCGCTGCGTTCCACCCGCGCCAGGAAATAGCCCCAGCTTGATCTCCGGCAGCCCGAGCCTCGCGCTCTCACCGGCGATTCGAATGTCACAAGCCATCGCCAGCTCAAGCCCGCCGCCGAGCGTCAAGCCGTTGAGCGCAGCAATCGTCGGTTTGGGCAAGAAGTCCAGCCGGTTGTAGGTGTGAAAATGCTCCAGCGCCATCTTTTTCGCTTCTCCGCGCGCCATCTTGGAGGGAAACTCCTTGATGTCCGCTCCGGCTACGAAAGCTCGTCCAGCGCCTGTCACGATCAACACCACCACTTCGTCATCCTGCTCGACTTCTGTCACACAGTCGCGAATCTCGCGACCGACACGCTCGCTGATCACATTCAGCGGAGGGTTGTCGATCGTCAGAAGAGCAATTCCATCTTCTTTCGTCAGTCGGACCATCTCGCGAACACTCATCTCCTGCAGTGCCTCCTACACACCGTCCCCATCGTAACGGTATAATATTTTCTTCTACACTACCGATATGAGTTCCTTCCGGTTTTTATACTAACCAGTCATATTTTCTAACTTTTCTATCGATTCTGTGAAAGTTGTGAACAAGATCGCATGAAAAAAGGCACCCTGTGCGGGTGCCCCGAAAAAAGATGGTCTTACGCTTTTCTGATCTTTTGCGCAGCGATCAACATGAGGAAGATGCCCGACAAAAGGTGCATCGCCCAACCGACAAACGGAATCCACGCCACCAGCGAGGTCACGATACCCAAAACAGAACCGAAGACCGGCTCTCTGTTCGACGACGAAAGAACCAGCGTGACAACGTGCAGAATCAGCATCAAAAATAGCGGTACATAGTAGAGCCCCATCACAATCCCCGCACCGAGGAGCGGAATCGCCAGCAGGATTTCGAACGAGCCGGTCACCCACTGCATTACACGAGAAGAAGTCAATGTCATACCTCCTACTACATCGAAATAATTATGACATTTCCAGTATAGCGGAATAAGGAATATATTTCTATAACGAATGTGAAACCATCCTCTATTACGAGTCAAATTTCATGTTATGAGAGCTGTTACTTTTTTATTCCCATCTTCGTGATCGCAAACATCGTACCCTCACCACAATATGCCTGAGCTGGAACGTTTGCGCACACGAACTTCCGAGCAGGCGTGATCACGGTCGACTGCACGCACAGCAAAAAGCGCCCAATTCGGGCACTTTCAATTTATTTGCTGGCTCGCGGCGGCACAAACGGAATGCGCACATCCTCTTTGGCGAGATAGAGATCGTTGGTCTTGGGAATGTATTCAGCTTCCGGTGGGTTCGCGTCGCGGTTTGGCAGCGTGCCCTTTTCAAGGCGATGGCTCTGCTCGTAGATGCTGATCACCCCGATCGCACCGATCGCTCCCCCCTCTTCTTTCCACACTGCGTTCGAATATAGCTCTTTGACGATCTCATGAGCCGACTCTTTCGTCACCGTATCGGTCTGCACCGCATAGACGTTCGTTTCTGGATCATGGAAGATCACCTCGAACGGATAGGCGCTCTTATACCCTTTCGCCACACTTCCCGGTTCCACAACTGCGGACGAATCATCCAACCGTTTGATCTGCACATCACCACAGCCGGTGAGAACCACCCCTGCTAAACACAATCCCAACAGTTTGATGATTTTGTTGGCTCGACTAGATTTTATTTGAATCATCACCCTTCTTGAAATACTAAACCTATCATATCAAACGATTTTTTTATTTTCCAGCAGCAGGAAAATGTCTGTCAACTTCAAGAGCGGACGACAGCTGCTAATACGTTCGAGCGGTGCTGCTCGCTCCGCTCCTGACTGCGCGCCTTCCTCGCGCTTTCATCTGCACAGGAACGCAGCCATCCCCGATTGCCGATTCTTTTGCCGATTCTTCTGCCGATCCCTGCTGATCCTTTTGGCTCCCTTTACAGGATCACCGATAAGACTTATAATTCTTATGTGTATACTTGGAATTAAACAGATAGCAGGGGAGTGAGCCGAGTTGACATTGAACAAAGAAGAGCGATTGAAGCTTGAAAAGGACGGACTTGATGTGCTTCACGATATTCATCGGTATGCAGAAGCAGGGTTTGAAGCGATCGATCCGGGCGATTTTGTCCGCTTTAAATGGTATGGCATCTACCAGCAAAAGCCGAAGACAGACCCTTATTTTATGATGCGCGTGAAAATTCCAGGCGGAATGCTCACCTACGAGCAGAGCGTCGTTGTCGCCGAGTTGGGCAACAAGTTCGGTCGCGGGCTGGTCGATGTGACCACCCGTCAGGCGATCCAATATCACTGGTTGCAAATTCAAGACATGCCGGAAATTTTTGAACGTCTGAGCACTGTGGGCATGTCGCCGATCCAAGCGTGCGGAGATGTGGTGCGAAACGTCATCTCAAGCCCTGTGGCCGGTCTGGATGCGAAAGAGCTGTTCGATGTGCGCGATCTCGTGTTCGCGGTGGAACAGAAGTTTCTCAGCAACCGAGAATATTCTAACCTCCCCCGCAAGTTTAAAATTTCGATCGCCGCCGATCCTCGCGACCTCGGCCATCCGGAGATCAACGATCTGGCGCTCGTACCCGCTCGCTACGGAGAGGAGGTCGGCTTTCACATCCTCGTGGGCGGCGGTCTGTCCGCCAAGCCGCACATGGCGCAAAACCTCGGCATCTTCGTGCGCCCAGAAGAGGCGTTAGAAGTGATCGAAGGCGTGGTGAAAGTGTACCGCGACCACGGCTACCGCGAAAAGCGCAACCATGCTCGCATCAAGTTCCTCGTCGCCGACTGGGGCGCTGAGAAATTTCGCGACAAGTTGGAGGCGGTGCTCGGCAAAGCGTATCTGCGCGGCGGCGAGCGCGTGCAGGAAGATTGGAACGGTGCGTACCTCTACGGGGTACATAAGCAAAAGCAAGCGGGCTTAAATTTTGTCGGCCTCTCGCTTCCGGTCGGCCGCATCTCCGGCGACATCTTGCTCGAATTCGCCCGCGTCGCCAAGCAGTACGGCAATGGTGACCTGCGCACGACCAACACGCAGAACATCATCATTCCGAACATCCCGGATGAAAACGTGGCCGCTCTGCTCGACGAGCCGATCATTCAGCAGTTCACCGCCAAGCCACCGACGTTTGTCGGCCATGCGGTCTCCTGCACCGGCAACGAGTTTTGCAATCTCGCACTCGTCGAGACGAAAGCGCGGATGAAGGGCATCGCCGAATATCTCGACACCGCGTTCCCCGACTTTCCCACCCCGATCCGCCTGCATGTGAACGGGTGCCCCAACCAATGCGGTCAGCAGGCGATCGCCGACATCGGATTGGCAGGTGCGCTGGTGCGCCGAGACGGCAAGATGGTCGACGCGTTCGATGTATCGATCGGCGGCGGGCTGGGACGAGATGCGAAATTTAACCGCAAGATCGCTCTGAAAGTTCCGGGCGACCGCGTGCATCACACCATCGAGTCGATCGTGCGTCACTATATAGATCACCGCTTGGAGAGCGAGACGTTTCGCGAGTACGCCAACCGCGTGGCAGATGAAGAGCTCAAATCATTTTTAGAGCGGACGACAGCCGTTTAAGCGCTAAGCGCTGAGCGGTCCGTTCCGTCAAGCTCCTTCATCCCCGCTATAAAAATCAAAATCCCCCGCTGGAGCGCGACGTATCGCGATCAGCGGGGGATTCTTCTGCTTGGCTAAACGATTGTCTGTTACAGCATCCGCTTTTGCGCGAACAGGAAGTCGGTCAGGCTGTTTTTCAGCAGCTCCAGCTTCTCGTTCTCTTTTTTCAGCGCTTTGTACAGGTGCTTGTTCTTGCCGATGCCGAGCTTTTCCAACTCGGTGCCCGTCTCCGACCAGCGCTGCGCTTGGCGTTTTAACTTCGACATCTCGCGTTGGTTTTCGATGATCGAATGCTGCAGGGCGGTATGGATCTGCTGAATCTGGTCGGCAGAGAGCTTCATCGTCCAGTTGTCCGCATCCACCTGTGTCAGTTGCAGATCGACCACATACTCTTTCTTGCCATCGGGGAGCAGCGGGTTGACCCACTTCTCCTCTTTCAACTCATCAGACATTGCGGTCACCTCTTTTCAAAAAACTCCCTCCAACAGAGGTGTGGAGGGAGTTTGGAATGATCTTACTGTTCGTCCCAGTCTTCGAAGTCTTCTTCGTTCAAACCGAGGTTTTTGCCCGATTTCTTTTGATAGTCGAGCAGAGCAGCTTTCAGCGCCTCTTCTGCCAATACGGAGCAGTGCATCTTCACCGGCGGCAGGCCGTCGAGCGCATCGGCGATCGCGCGGTTGGTCAGGTCGAGCGCTTCGTTGATCGTCTTGCCTTTGATCATCTCGGTGGACATCGAAGAAGTTGCGATCGCTGCACCGCAGCCGAACGTCTTAAACGTCACGTCTTCGATCATGTTGGTCTCATCGTTGATCTTCAGGTACATCTTCATGATGTCCCCACACTTCATGTTGCCAACTTCACCTACACCAGATGCGTCTTCGATCTCACCGACATTGCGCGGGTTGGTGAAATGGTCGATAACTTTATCGCTATACATATTGAGTTCCTCCTCAGAGTGTTGTTTTTTCAAGCGGTATTGCGCTGTAAGTTCTTACGTGATCGGCAGGCCCTTTTGGAATCGCTCCCAAACGGGGGACATCGCGCGAAGTTTGTCTGCGATCGGCTTCAGCTGCTCGATCACATAGTCAACATCTTCTTCGGTGGTCGCTTTGCCCAAGGACAGGCGCAGCGAGCCGTGTGCGGTGGTGTGGGTCAGACCCATCGCCATCAGCACGTGAGACGGATCGAGCGAGCCGGAGGTGCAAGCAGAGCCGGAAGAGGCTGCGATGCCCTTCATATCGCAGGAGAGGAGCAGCGCCTCACCCTCGATGTACTCGATCGAAACGTTGACGTTGTGCGGCAGGCGCTGTTCACGCGGACCGTTCAGGCGGGTCTCTTCGATCGAGCCGAGGATGCCGTCGATCAGCTTGTCGCGCAGGGCGGACAGGCGAGCCGACTCCTGCTCTCGCTCCGCGACAGCCAGTTCGATCGCGACGCTCAGGCCGACGATGTTTGCCACGTTCTCAGTGCCCGGGCGAAGCTTGCGCTCTTGACCGCCGCCGAAGTACAGAGGCTGCGTGCGCACGCCGCGGCGCATGTAGAGGACACCGATCCCTTTCGGACCGTAGATCTTGTGGCCGGAGAGCGCGAGGAAGTCGCAGTTGATCGCCTTCACATCGACCGGGATCTTGCCGACCGTCTGCACAGCGTCCGTGTGGAACAGAATCTTGCGCTCACGGCAGATCGCGCCGATCTCTTCCACCGGCATGATCGTGCCGACTTCGTTGTTGCCGTGCATGATCGAGACGAGCACCGTGTCGTCGCGAAGCGCGTTTTTAAAGTCGTCGACCGAGATGCGGCCATCTGCGTCAACCGGCAGATAGGTCACTTCGAAGCCTTCCTTCTCCAGCGCTTTAAACGCATCGAGAACCGCGTGGTGCTCGACGACGGTGGTGATCAGGTGGTTGCCCTTTTTCTTGTTCGCGCGGGCACCGCCGACGATCGCAATATTGTCCGCTTCCGTACCGGAACCGGTGAAGACGATCTCTTTCGGATCGGCGTTGATCGCTTTTGCTACCTTTTCACGAGCTTCTTCCATCAGCTTGCGAGCCGGTCGGCCAAATTGGTGAATCGAGGAGGGGTTGCCATACACCTCTTTGAAAACATGCATCATCGCATCGAGAACTTCTTGGCGGACCGGGGTGGTTGCCGCATGGTCCAGATAGACTTTACGCAAAACTGTCATCTCCTTCACAACTATGTCTAACTTGGTTGGTTACTTGCTTGACTCCTTGTGCGTATAGAGCTTGGCGCTGCCTGTGACGATATCGTGAAGCGTGATGTCGTCAAGGACGGCAACCATAGTATCTCGTAACTTCTCCCAGACGACCTTGGTCGTGCAGTAGTCGGTCTTGGAGCAACAGAGCTCCGCGTCCTCTTCGGAGGAGTGCAGACACTCGACCGGCGCGATCTCGCCTTCCAGCACTTTGACCACCTGGCCGACGTTGATCTCCTCAGGAGGACGACCCAGCCGATAGCCACCGCGAGCACCGCGTACACTGGTGACGAGCCCTGCCTTTCGCAGCTCGACAAAGATCTGCTCCAAGTATTGCTCGGGAATCTCTTCGGCAGAAGCGATCTGCTTAATCGGCGTCGGGCCTTCCTCCGCTCTTTGCGCTAAATAGGTCATCGCCATCAGGCCGTAATGACCGCGCGAAGAAAGCTTCAATGTACGCACCTCCTTTGGAACAAGCAGATATCCGCCTGCGCATACCACTAACTAATCTTGACCATATTGGTCAGGATTATGTGTAAAAACAAATCAGGAACTCGCAAAACGAATCCTGATTGATTTGGTCAACATTATTATAGGCATGGGTAGCACCTGCTGTCAAGGCATGCCAAGGCCAAAAAACTGCGTTGTCAAGACCCAACTGAGAAAGATTTTCAATTATTTCGCGTCATCTTTTTTCCGGTTGTCGATGATGACCGGAGCTGCCACCACCGTAGCGTGGCCTGTGCGATTTTCATAGCGCATCAGCTTCTCCACCGCAGGTTCGGCGAGCAGATCGATCTCGCGCTGAATCGTTCGCGCCAGATCGAACTTGCCAGCTCCTTCTAAAAACTTCCCGACCTCCCAAAGATCGTTGTAGCGCTCAATCTCCTCGCGGTTCAACAGCCCGCGCACCTGCACGCTGATCGGTCTCATCCAGCACCCACCTTTTGTCCAAATCGAAGAGTTGTGCCAAACGACGCGTTCCACAAGGCACTGCCGCCGCTCTTGACGGCAAAAGTCGGATCGACCTCACCTCTTCTGACTGCATTATAGAAGATTGTCTTCGCGCGCTCAACCTGACATCTGCTGCGGCTCTCGCATCAGCGTCCACTGATCGCGAGCCAGCTTCGCATACTTGGGCAGCGACTGCTTATCTTGGATCACCTGGTTGAAAAAGTAGATCGCTTCCTTCTGCTGGTTCAGCCGGCGGTGCAGTTCGCCGATCAGATAGGTGATGCGGCCGTCCGCCCCGATCGTCCGGTCATGCTCGTAGGCGTTAAAATAAAAGTCGAGCGCATGGCGCAAAAAGCGCTCCTCCTGCACCGCATCGCCCTGCTCTCGGTACAGCCAGGCGAGCTGCAAGCACAGGCCGCCGACCGTTTTGGCCGGCTCCTCCATAAACTGTGCGCAGAACACCGCCAGCTTGAAGGAGGTCATCGCCTCCTCGATCGATCGCACGTTGCCAAAATCGCGCGGCATCCAGCGGGTCACCACTTTCTGGCGATAGCGCTCTCGCTTATAGGAATTGATTCGCGGCTTGGTCTTATCCATATAGGAGAAGCCGCACATGCCGCATACATTGATCGTATAGTAATTTGGATTCACCTGGCGATAGGTCGCGTAGAAGTCACCTTCAACACTCTGCGCTTTTACCGCTTTGGATAGGACTTTTTTCGTAACATAAACGTGAGAACAAAGCGGGCACGTAATCTTTCGGTCATAGAGCACATCGGTCAGAATCATGCGATCTCATCCCCACTCATGCAGAATATAGGACTTATGTCCTTATCTTCTCATGAATGACAGCGTTCGACAATATACTCTTCTCGTTGACAGCGGCGAGTGTTGTTTTTTACAAGCAGATCGGTTAAAATAAGAACAAGTGTTCGTGTTCATTTTTATACTCGTCTACCGTACTATTTTATGCAAGGGAGCGATCATATGAACCGAGGAAACAAGATTTGGGATGATCAGCAGACGATTTCGCCTGAATTCGGTGCGCATCTCGCAGAAGGTGGTGCTTTGCCCCACAGCGTGCAAGTCGCGACCCGCGACCCGCAGGAAGAGATCGAGCACCGTGTGCAGGAAGCGATGATGCACTGCCGAGCACTGCGATTTGTCGTCGGAGAAGTGGACGGTGAACATACAGTGGAGGGACGAGTCGTCAGCTACACCCCGGATACCCGGAGCATGCAGATCAGCAACGAATGGGGGGAGTTCCTGCTCCCGCTCCAAAATATCGTGCGCGTGCTGTGTTGATCATAGCCCAAGTGAGGTTCGAACCGATCGGTGCGGGCGCTTTCATCCGGCAGATCCGCTGATGCTCGCCAACTCTTGGTACACGCTTTTCCCAGCATTCCCGCTCATGGTATACTGATTGTGATAGCTGGGAAAGGAGCGCATCACATGAATCAGAAGATCGTTCGCACCGTCTCCCTCGTGCTCGCAGTGGCGATGGTGGTCTCACTCCTCTATTCGATTACCTATAGCCTGCTGTAAGGCAGTATGATACTGCTTCGTCCGCCCTGTCCGTCGCCGGTCAGGGCGGATTTCATTTGCACAGCGCCGCATAGGACAAGCCGATCAAGAATCCGAATCCCAGCACGTCTACCGCCTGTGAGCCAAATAGAGATTTCACCACGAACAGCACCGCGATCGAAATGATCGAAACGAGCATGCCGAGCCAGATCTTTTGCTTGCTTTTCATCCCCACCGCCTCCGTCAGTTTCCATCCTACCTCTCTTATACCCAGATCGCGGACGATCCACACATCCCATTTTCACAAATGCGCAATAGTTGTTTACAAGATTTTGACCCCTCCTCAATCACAGTTGATTCGTTTTCCATTACCCTTGAGTTGTAGAACATATTGGAGGGATCGACAAATGGAAACGATGAACCGTCGCAAGTTTTTGTCCTATCTTGGCACCGGCTCCGTGGCGCTGGCAGCCGCTTCATCCGGCCTTGGCGTGCTGACGAGCGAAAAAGCAAAAGCGGCGACTGCCGACCACCTGTTCGGATTTAAGACCAACAAAGTATCCGGCTATTTCAAACCGATCCAACATTCCAAAGAAGATCAACTGCTGCTCCCGAAAGGATTCAAATATGATGTGGTCGCCGCATACGGTGATGTGATCAACGCTGCTGGCGACACGTTCGGCTTCAACAACGACTACACCGCCTACTTCCCGCTCAATGGAAAGAACTCAGACAAAGGTCTGCTCTGGGTCAATCATGAGTACACCAACCCGATCTGGGTCGAAGGACAGCCGGGATCTGGCGGCTATACGAAAGAACAGCTACATAAGTTGCTGTACAACCAAGGCGGCTCGATCATCGAGGTCTACCGCAGCCAAGATGGGACGTGGAAGCTCGATAAACGCTCTCAATATGCGCGCCGCATCACCGGCCTCACGCCGTTTGAGCTGACCGGACCTGCGAAGGGATCGAAAGCGGTGGGAGGTGTCAGCAAAGTGCAGGGCACCTTTGCCAACTGCTCTGGCGGCATCACCCTGTGGAACACCGTCCTCTCCTGTGAGGAGAACTTCGAAAGCACAGCAGAGGCGGCCGGGCTCAATCAGACGCACTACGGCTGGGTGATCGAAGTCGATCCGTTCCATGCGGAGTGGCAAGTGCGCAAACACACCGCGCTCGGTCGCTTCCATCATGAGAACTCGGCGATGGGATTGGCGAAAGATGGTCGCATCGTCGTCTACATGGGCGATGATGAAAAGGATGCCTGCGTCTACAAATATATCTCCAAAGGCAAGTTTGACGCGGCGAAGGAAAAGGCGAACTCCGCGCTGCTCGAAGAGGGCACCCTCTACGCCGCCAACATGAAAAAGGGCGCCTGGATCGCGCTGACCATCGAAGCGGTACAAAAGGCGCTGTCCGCACAAGGCTTTAAAGCACCCGCGCTGATCAGCAAGACGGTCGAGAAGCTGAAGGCGCAGTTCCAGACGCAAGCGGACGTGCTGGTCTATGCGAACGAGGCGGCGCTGATTCTCGGGGCGACCCCGACCGACCGTCCAGAGGATGTTGAGATCTCTCCGTTTGACAACACGATCTTCATCGCCCACACCAACAACGACAACCACGGCAACATCCACGGTCACATCACCCGCTTCTTTGAGCAGGATGACGATCTGGGCGCTCTGGAGTTCGACTTTGAGATCTTTGCGGCTGGCGGTCGCCAATCTGGCTTCTCCGCGCCTGACAACCTGTCCTTCGACAGCAACGGCAACCTGTGGACGGTCACCGACATCTCCGGATCGTCGATCAACAAAGGCGTCCACGCTCATTTTGGCAACAACGGGCTGTATGTCATTCCGACGATCGGCCCGAACGCCGGAGAAGCGATGCAATTCGCCTCCGCTCCGCTCGACGCCGAACTGACCGGACCGTTTTTCACGCCAGATGAGACCACCCTGTTTCTCTCCGTTCAGCATCCGGGCGAACAGACGAAAGACATCAAAGCTCCGACCTCGATGTGGCCGCACCGCCCGGGCGATTCGATGCCTCGACCAGCTGTTGTCGCCATCACCGGCTTTAAACTGTAGGAGGGAACGCACATGCTCACCAACATCGGAATCCCCGGCTTGATCTTGATCATCATCATCGCCCTGATCATCTTCGGTCCATCCAAGCTGCCTGAGCTCGGCCGCGCCTTTGGCAAGACGCTCTCCGAGTTCAAATCTGCCACTCGCAATCTCGTGCATGGCGAGGATGAGGAAAAGGACAAGCAGGAGAAAAAACAAGAAAAGCTGGCCTAGCCATCAGCAAAAGACCCTGTCTCGCGCGACAGGGTCTTTCCCTTCTTCGTAGCGTTAGGATGGGTCAAGCTCGCCACCCTGCGCTTTCTTCTGCTCGTGCAGACGAATTCGCTTCGCCACCTGCTCATAATACTCGTCTGTGTTCTTCACGCCGCGATGCCACTCTGGGTCATCTCGATAGCGCTGCTCAAGCCACGGATCGGCGTACAGATGATACCCGCGCTCCTCCCAAAAGCCTGGCACATCCTCCGCCACAAATTCGATCCCGCGCACCCACTTGGCGCTCTTCCAAAAATAGAGGTGCGGCACGACCAAGCGCAGCGGCCAGCCGTGATTGGGCGTCAAGGGCTCCCCATCGTGCGAATGGGCGAACAGCACATCGTCCATCAGCAGATCGGTCAGCGGGAGGTTGGTCGTCCACCCTTCCTCCGCGTGAATCACCACAAATTTCGCTTTCGGCTTCACTGTGACCAGTGCCATCACATCGCGAAACGAGATGCCCTCCCAACTGTTGTCGAGGCGCGACCAGGTGGTCACACAGTGGATGTCAGACGTTGACCGGCAGGCAGGAAGAGCTAACAGTTCGTCCCACGTCAGCACCTTCTCCTCCTCCACGAGGCCAAAGATCTTAAAATCCCACAGATCGAGATCGACCCTCGGCACCGTCCCCGCGTGCAGCACCGGCCATTTTTCGGTCAGGTGCTGGCCGGGGGGAACGCGGTCGCTCACGTCCTTCCCGCTCATGCGCATCACTCCCTTTCCTGCTTTTTCCCTATTCTATCCCGTTTGGATCGCTCGATCCCTGTTCTGCTTCAAACTGCTTGCGATAGAGGCTGGCATACATCCCATCCCGCTCCAGCAACTCCTCGTGCCGACCCGCTTCGATCAGACGGCCAGCTTCCAACACCAAGATCTGATCGGCCGCCAAGATCGTGGACAGCCGATGAGCGATCACCAGCGAAGTTCTCGACTCGTTGCTCATCAGCTCTTCTAACGCCTGCTGGATCAGATGCTCCGAATGCGAGTCGAGCGCTGAGGTCGCCTCATCGAGAATCAAAATTTTCGGCTCCTTCAAGATCACGCGCGCGATCGCCATCCGCTGTTTCTCGCCACCGGACAGCTTGTGCCCGCGCTCCCCGACGATCGTGTCATACCCTTCTGGCAGCGACGTGATCAGATCGTGGATGTAGGCCGCTTTCGCCGCCGCAACCACTTCCTCATCGGTCGCGTCCGGCTTGCCGTAGCGCAGGTTATCGCGGATGGTCGCATGGAACAAGAACGTCTCCTGCGTCACCATGCCGATCTGCTCACCGAGCGATTTCAAGTTGAGATCGCGCAGGTCATGACCGTCGAGCAAAACGCGCCCATCGCTCGGATCATACAGCCGCGGGATCAGGTTGGACACGGTCGTCTTGCCCGAGCCGCTCGGCCCGACCAAAGCGACCACCTGACCTGGCTCGATGGCGAACGACAGGTCTTGCAGCACATCTCGTCCGTCCTGATAACGGAAGGACACCCGATCGAACGTCACACGGCCATTCACCTGATCCAGCTTGATCGCATCCCGCTTCTCCACGATCTCCAGCGGCAGATCCAGGTATTCGAACAACCGCTCAAACAGCGCCACCGAACCTATGATGTTCACCTGAATGTTGGCGAGCGCCGCCACCGGCCCATACAAGCGGCTCAAGAAGGCGGTGAAGGCGATCACCGTCCCGAGCGTCATGCTCTCGCCGACCACCAGATGCCCGCCATACCAGTAGATGATCGCAGGTCCCGCCGTCGAGATGACCCCGACAAACATAAAAAACCAGCGCCCGATCATGCTCTGCCTGATCTGCAAGCGCATCAGTTCGCGGTTGATCCCTTCAAACTTCCGCGTCTCGTCCTCCTGCCGCACAAACGCTTTGACCAGCAGCGCCCCCGACACAGACAGCGTCTCCTGCATCAGCGAGGAGAGCTCGCTCATCCGCACCTGCGTGTTCTTCCGCGCCTCATAGTTGAGCTTGCCCACCTTGCGGGTCGGCAGAATGAACAGCGGCAAGAGCACGAGCGACATCAGCGCCAGCCGCCAGTCGAGCAAGAACATGGTGACGAGCGTCGTCACCGAGATCAAGATGTTGTTTAACGATTGAGCGATCGTGTCGGTGACCACCTGCTGCAACCCGTTGACATCGTTGTTCACCCGCGACATGATATCGCCCGTCTTCGTCGAGGTGAAAAAGCGGATCGACATGCGGTGCAGATGGCGATACATCCCGTTGCGAATGTCGAACATCACGCCTTGACCGATCCGCGAGTTCAGATAGGTCTGCATCACGCCGACCAGCCCCTGCAGGATGGCGGCCACCACCATCGCGATGACCAGCCAGTTGAGCAGCCAGAGGTCGCTTTCCGGAATGGCCAGATCGATGATCCACTTGATGAACAGCGGTTGCAACAACCCGAGCCCCGCCGCCACCAAGATACAGGCGATCACGCCAAACAACAGCTTCCAGTAGGGGACAAAATATTGATAGATCCGGCGCATCGACTCTTTTTTCAGCTCCGGTTTCTTGCCGTTCTGTCCCCAATCGATATTGGTATAAAAACGTCCCATAAGTTCACCCTCCGTTACGACCATCTTATAACAATTTTCTTAGTATCAGGTTCTAATACTAAGTGATATAATGAGCCTATACAAAAACTGAGAGGTGATCATCAATGTACAACACGATCATTTCGGGCATCGGCTCTTACGTGCCCGAGGGCAGGTTGACCAACCACGATTTAGAAAAGATGGTCGAGACGAGCGACGAGTGGATCATCACCCGCACCGGCATCTCCGAGCGCAGCATCGCCGCTCCCGATCAGGCGACTTCAGACCTCGCCTTGCTCGCCGCCGAGCGGGCACTCCAAGATGCTGGCCTCTCTGCGCAAGAACTCGACATGATCCTCGTCGGCACCGAAACGCCAGACCATCCGTTCCCCTCGGTCGCCTGTCAGCTTCAGCACCGTCTCGGCTGCCGATCCATCCCAGCGATCGACCTGCACATGACCTGTGTCGGCTTTCTCTCCGCCCTGCAGACGGCAGACGCCTTCATCCGCACGGGAAATTTTCAGCATATCCTCGTCGTCGGAGCGGATCTCTTGTCTCGCATCACCGACTATACGGATCGCACCACCTGCATCCTTTTTTCTGACGGGGCGGGCGCACTTGTCGTCTCAAAAGGGGAGGATGCCAGCAGCGGAATTCTCCATGTGACCACCCATTCGGACGGTGAGCATTTTCACAGCCTCTTCCTGCCCGCCGGTGGGAGCCGGCACCCGTCGCCGACCGCAGACGCCAAAGCGAAGATCGTGATGGATGGCCGCAAGATCTTTAAGCTTGCGGTCAACGTCATGACAGACAGCGTCAGGCAAACCTTGCAAACGACAGGCGTCTCCGTCGAACAGATCGACTGGCTGATCCCGCATCAGGCCAACCAGCGCATCATCAACGCGGTCGCTGAACATTGTCAACTCCCTGATCAGAAGGTCATCTCCACGATCGGCAAGCTGGGCAACAACTCCTCTGCCACCATTCCGATCGCCTTCGATCTCGCCAAGCGAGACGGTCGCATCAAGCGCGGCGATCTGCTGCTCTTCACCGCCTTCGGTGGCGGACTGGTCTGGGGCTCCGCGCTCCTTCGCTATTAGATCGCTGATCAAAATAAAGAAAAGGTGGCAGATCGCCACCTTTTCCCTATTCCTGCTCCTCAATATAGTACAGCTTATCCCCTCGCGCTTTCAGCCAGTCCTCGCGCAACAGCCCCATCATCACCTGATCGCGATGACCGTTCAACGTCCACATCGCTTGCCTGCGCACGCCCTCGATTGCGAAGCCGCACTTTTCATAGCAGCGAATCGCTCGCTTGTTGTCTGCAAACGTGTCCATCGAGATGCGATGGGCGCCATATCGGGTGAACAGCATTTGTACAAACTGATGCAGCGCGGAAGTCCCGTACCCGCGACTCCAGCAGTCGCGATCGCCGATAAACATGCCGATCGTCACATTCCGATTGATGCGGTTATAATCGCGAAATGAGATCTGGCCGATCACGACTTGCTCGCCATCCTTCTCCGCTTCGATCGCAAATACGCGGCTCGCATCGCTTGCCTTCTGCCCCTTGACCATCTCTTCGATCTGCCCGCGCGAATGCATCGCATCAGCAAACCCGCCAGCCGCCCAAAACATCACTTCTTCGTCTAGTCGAAAGCGATAGAGCGTGTCCACATCTCGCAACTCCACAGGTCTTATCGTCACCATCTCGATACATCCCCCTTTCATTAGCACTTTATAGTAATCAACCTAGACAGACTTGTCAAACAAAAAGGGCCGCTGCCACTGGCACCGACCTCTACCGTTGCTCCCCGGTTTGAATCCACCGCAACTCCTCGTCACACCTGCGCCAGCGCCTGCTGCAGATCGTCGATCAGGTCGTCCGCATCTTCCAGCCCGACCGACAAGCGAATCAGGCCGTCGGAGATCCCCATCTCCTGCTGCCGAACGGTAGCTGGGATCACCGCATGCGTCATCGAGGCCGGATGCTGAATCAAGGTGGTCGCCTCGCCCAGACTGACCGCGAGCTTGGCGATCTGTACGCCGTTCAGCAAAGCTCGCCCCGCCTCAAGCGACGCCACTTCAAACGAGATCATCCCGCCCGGCCCCCGCATCTGTTTCTCTCGCAGCTGCTGCTGAGGAAAATCGTCCAGACCGGGAAACATCACGCACTTTACTTTCGGGTGGCCCTGCAAAAACTTGGCCACCTTGCTCGCGCTCGCACAGTGCCGATCCATGCGCAGCGACAGCGTTTTTAAGCCGCGCAAGATCAACCACGCTTCCAGCGGCGACATCACCGCACCGAAATCTTTCAATGCGGACATGCGCATTTCATCGAGCATCGCCTTCCGCCCCACCGCTATTCCGGCGATCAGATCCCCATGGCCGCCGAGATACTTTGTGGCGGAGTGCACGACCAGATCGCAGCCAAAATCGATCGGTCGCTGCAGATAAGGGGTTAAAAACGTGTTGTCCACCACCACTTTTGCCCCGCGCGCATGGGCGACCTCGGCGACCAACTCCAAATCGACCAGCTTCATCGTCGGGTTGATCGGCGACTCGACGAAGACCACTTTGGTCTCTTGGCGAATCGCTTGCGCAAGCGACCTTCTGTCGCTCATCTCCGCCAGCGAAAAATCGACGCCAAACTTCCGTTTTAACAGCGATAAAAAATCGAACGTGCAGCCATACAGCCCATTCGAACACAAAATATGATCGCCCGACTCGACCAACGTCAAGAGCACCGCCGAGATCGCGCCCATCCCCGAGCCGAACGCAAGCGCAGCCTCCCCGCCCTCAAGCTCTGCCACCGCTTGTTCCAGCGCTTCGACAGTCGGATTGCCGAGCCGCGAATAGATCATCCCGCTTTCGGTACCGGCAAATCTCGCCCCGCCCACCTCTGCTGAAGGGAACACAAACGTCGAGCTCATATACAGCGGCGGCACCAGTGAACCGTAGCGATCCTCCTTGCCACCAGCCAAGCGAATGCTGCGCGTGGAGAAACCTCTTTGCTGATCCGACACGTTTCTCTCCCCCTTTCTGGCAGTCTATGAGCAAAAGCTCGCCCATGTACACAGCGACGCAACCGCTGTGCGCTCACACAAAACAAAAACAGCCCTGTGGCAAAGTTCGCCAACAGGACTGTCTATCGCTCGATCAATCGTTTCAACTTCCGCAAGGAGCGCTTGGTCACCAGGTACATCAGCGGTTGTAACGCCCACGGATCGAGCAGCAGGCGCCACGGCTGTTTCAGCTCGATCCGAAAGGCGGTGCGCACCACCGTACCTGCACCATTTCGCAAATAGGTCCACGATCCAGCACCTGACGCGACCGGCAACCGATGCGCACGCAGCAGCTTGACGACCGTCTGCCGATAGGGTGTCACCGCCAAATATTCCATCTCAAACGAATAGGGGACGATCAATCGCCCGGAGGTCAAAAACTGCGCCCCCTTCGTCGGATAGCCTTCTTTCGTAAACCGCCCACCTGTGATGCGATAATCCCACTCCCCGCGCCGCGTCGGGTCCTGCATCACCGCCCAGACTTGTTCGACCGGAGCGTCGATCTCCACCTCACAGGTCACGCGTGCCATCGCGATATCGATCCCCGAGCTTCGAGCTCAATGCTGCTCGAAGTTGCTCGACCCCTTTTAGGTTGTCGAGCGTCACAAAGTCGAGCAGCTCGATCTCCTTTCCCCTGCGTCGAATCTCAAGCCCCGCCTTCAACCGCTTCTCGCGCGGGTGGTAGACGATCTCGATCGTCTCCAAGCGGTACGTGCGATCGGACAGCAGCCGCCGCTCGACGATCAGCGCTTCATCGTCAAGCCGCAACCCCTTTTTGACAAAGTATTTCAGAAACAAAAGTACAATGAGCAAAACATCTAACGCGGTCAACAGCGCCACTTCTTCCCACCCTTGCGCCATCGTCAGCAAATACACCACCGGTACGATGGCGAGCACAAGAAACAGGAACCCGCCCTTCTGCTCATATCGATAAGTCATCCCAAGTCCTCCTCATAGAAAAACCGCCCCAAAATCGGCGCGGCTTCCCCAAACGTTCTATGTAGTCGATGCTCCCTCGACCTCCAACTAATCGCGAGCTGGATGGTCGACTTCGAGATCGCCGTTACACTCCAGTTGGCAGCCCAAGCGATGACCGTCGTCGATGCGGAAGAGCAGGAAATCGATCTCTTCTTCTGTCGGATCGTTCACGTTGTTCTCGCCTTTCAAGATCTTGACCGAGCACTGTCCGCATTCTGCGTTCATGCAGCCCCACTCCATCTCGATGTGGCGCTTTTTGCACTCTTCGAGCAGGTTGGCTCCTTTTGGAACTTCGATCGTTACAGTCTCTTCCGTCTCTTCCAAATGAATTGTAACCTTCACCGTATCTGCCATGATCTATTACCTCTTTTCTCTCTAATTTGGTCGATTACATCCAGTGTACCAATAATAAAAGGATTTTGCCACTCTCTGAATCGCGCGATGAAAAATGCGGTCAGCCACGATGTGAGCTGACCGCATTTCGGGCGGTGCTACAACAAAATTGACCCAGACAGCCGCACCGGTGGCGCGACACCTCCAGCTAAGAGATCAGCTTCAGCCCGATGACAGACGCGACCACCATCAGGATAAACAGGATGCGGCGCCAATCTTTCGACTCGCCAAACAGCAACATCCCGACCAGCGTGCCGCCCATCGTCCCGATCCCCGTCCACACCGCATAGCCGGTGCCCATCGAGATCGTCTGTAGCGCAAGCGTGAGAAAGAGAAAGCTGAGCGCCATCGAAAGGCTCATCGCTCCCAGCGCTTGCCACTTCCCCTTCGCCTTGTATTGGTTCAAGCTGGTCACGCCGGTCACTTCAAACGAGCCGGCCAACAGCAGATAGATCCATCCCATCAGACACGACTCCCCTCTTGATTCGGCGTTCCAGTCACCATTTTCAGCCCCAGCACCCCGATCAGCAGCGTCAGGATCAACAGCACTTTCGCCCACCGAAACGGCTCGTCAAAAAAGATCATCTCCACGATCACAGTCCCCACCGTGCCAAGCCCGGTGAACACCGCATAGACGGTTGAGACGGGAAGCGTCTTCAGCGCTTGAATCATCGCCACAAAGCTGATGATCAGCATCACGACGGTGCCTGCCCACATCCACCAGGTGGTCGAGTGGGTCAACCCCATCACCCAGACCACTTCTAACAGTCCCGCACCAAAGACCAATGCCCAACTTTTGTTCATCACTCAGTTCCTCCTTGCTCATCTGAAGCGACCACCCCGCGCCAAAAGATCGCCCAAGCAGCCTCCAACCGCTTCTGCGACCGCTCCTCTCCCCCGTATAGCATCTCGACAAAGATGCTATCCATCATCGCCATGTAGGCGATCGTCGCCCGCTCTGCCCCGACCCTTGCGATCACCCCGCTTTCGATCGCCGATGCAAAGACGGTCACCAGCAGCTGTTCCGCCCGATCCAAGTATTCCATCACATAGCGATCGACCTGCTCTTTGACGTGCAGGGGTGGAAAAAAGGACATGCGCAACCAAAACTTCATCTGCAGATCCTGTTCATAGCGCTCTTTATAGGAGACCAGCACCTGATAGAGGCTCGTCTTAAACGACTGATCCTTGTGCTCTTGAAACGAGCGTTTTAAAAAGCTCAGCTCTTCCTCCGCGATGTCCTGAATCACCTGCAAAAACAGATCATCCTTGCCTTTGAAATGCGCATAGATCGATGGAGTCTTGATTCCGACTTCAGCCGCAATATCGGCCAGCGATGCTCCCTCATAGCCATGATTGGCAAAGTGCTTAAGCGCCACCTGTTTGATCCGATTGGCTGTCATCTGCAAACCTCCCTAACTACTATTAGTTAGGAACATTATCGCAAGCGAGCGCCTTCCTGTCAACAGACGAAAAAAGACACCCCGCTAGCACGGAGTGTCCCCTGATCAAACTAATCGAGAATGTAGACGTCCATCCCCCTGCGACCGAACAGCGTGGCTGAATAGTAGTCGGGGTGGAACAGATCGATGCGCGTCGACTTGATCGCGCCGCCCGTGTCGCCGGCGACCCCGTAGCCGTAGCCTGGGATGTACAGGTGCGATCCGAGCGCGATCTGCGCCGGATCGACTGCGACCATCCCCACCCGCGGCACCATGCCGGTATAGGTCAGTTCGCCCGTGTATGTATAGGCAGTCGCGTCTGTCGCTTTTTTCGTATGGTAGTTCACGCCCATCCCACCGCGAGAAGAGATGTTGTAAACAAGCTGCGGCAAGGGACGCTTGACGATCGAATTATACAAAAAAGCAGCCACTTCCTCACGGGTTGCATAGCGTTTCGGCTCCACCTTGCCATAGGCGCCGTGCAGGATGCCCGAGCTGGTCGCGTAGGCGATCGATGATACCGCCCACGAAGCGATCTGCCCTTTGTCCAAATAGCCGTTGATCGCGCGCTGCGTGTCTGTGTAGCCCATCCGCCGCGCTTGCTCCGACTCCTTGCCGAGCGCGCTCACCGTCATTCTGATCATCTCTTCCCGAGTAAGCGGCTTGTTCGGTTGAAAGACCCCGTCAGCCGTTCCGTTCGCGAAGCCCAGCCGATAGGATAGCTCCGCCTGAGTGGTGTACCATTCTCCCCGCGGGACATCGCGAAACACACCTTTGTACGGATCTGCCAGCGGTAATTTTTTCGCGTTGATCAGCAGAGAAACAAACTCTGCACGCGTTACAGACTGCTTCGGTCTGAATGTTCTGTCGGAAAAGCCTGTGAGGATGTTGCGGTTATACATCGCGATGATCTCTTGCTTCGCATACGAATTGTCAATGTCGGTAAACGGATTTCCATCTGCCGCCTCAGAGGTGTTTGGCATCGCGAAAATTGCGATCGCAGCCAGCGCCAACAAAGGCAGTGCCTTGATGATTTTCTTCATGATCTCCTCCTGTTTGCTCGCTCCTTAACTCCTTGCACATGTACAACATTCGTAACCTTCACGATTTTTCTGACCACGATTTCGCCGCATTAGTGCCTCCCCCCCTGCTCGAAACAGCAATCCTCTTTTTGGTATGTAGTGATTTCGTGTATAATAAGTGGGAGAGTACATAAGGAAAGGTCGTGACCACGTCATGAAAAAAGCGATTATCGAGCTCGAAAAAGGCGGCGTGATGGAGTTTGAAATGTTTGATCAACACGCTCCAGGCACCGTTGGTAACTTTGAAAAACTGTCGAACGAAGGCTTCTATGACGGCCTGGCGTTCCACCGCGTCATCCCGGGCTTCGTCGCTCAAGGCGGCTGCCCGCACGGAACTGGCACCGGCGGCCCTGGCTACACCATCAAGTGCGAAGTCGTCGACAACCCGAACCAACATAAGCGCGGTGCGCTCTCCATGGCACACGCAGGCCGCAACACCGGCGGTTCCCAGTTCTTCATCGTCCATGATCGCAACTCGACCGCTCACCTCGACGGCAACCATACCGTATTCGGTCAAATCATCTCTGGCGAAGAGTTTATCGACAGCATCGCACAAGGCGATAAGATGAAGAGCGTAAAAGTGGTAGAAGCGTAAGCATGAAAATGAACCCCTGATCGAGAGGATCGGGGGTTTTTCTATCTGCTACCCACGCTTTACATCGCGCGCAGTGCTCGCACTTTGGCTACCTTACGCTTGTGCGCATGCAATTTGGCTACTTTCCAACAGCGATCACAAAGGATAAACCCTTTTGTCAAAAATGTCGTGCTCGCAGCATTCGATTGGCTGTTGCGGAAGGATAAAATAGACCTCACTCGGTAGCGATCGTCGCATGACCCTCTCGCGATGCACAGATCGTCTCTTTTCTCCCGCCTGTACGCGATCACGAGCTTCTCTCACTTAAAAACCAGGTATAGTGCAAAAACATATGCTCCGAGTCTCGCGAACCGACTACAAAATAGCGCAGATACAAGTCGCGCCCTCGATACTCTCCCACCTCCAACAACTTTTTCTTATTGCCCTGTCCATTCGGATCATCAAAGTTGAAGAACGTAAGCCGGACATCCTGTTCATCCAGCTCCTCATACTCCACCGCCGTCTCAGCGTTTCGCTTGTCTTGAAAGCGCAATCGAACGGTCAACTCGCCTGCTCCGTCATCGAAAGCAAAAACAGCCGTCTCCCCATGCAATACATGCATCGACCCGCTCTCCAACACCTCCAGCCCATCAACCGTCAAAAGCATGCAACCATTCGCCCCTTTCTCCCAATCTATCACTCTCGTAAGGTTATTCCCCGCTCCTGCTATGTATGACAACCTTACACCGTTTGCAATGGAGGAACATTTTCACGTAAAATAGGAATAATTCCTATTTTTGAGGAGATGAGCGATGATGTTGACGACGATCCCTGTTTACATATTGACCGGATACCTGGGCGCGGGTAAAACCACGCTGCTGAAGACGCTGTTGCGCCAGATCAAGGAAGATGGCCGGACACCTGCGGTGCTGATGAACGAGTTTGGTTCGGAGAGCGTCGACACCCTGTTGCTACAGAACTCGGCAGTTCCTGTGCTTGACCTGTTGGAAGGATGTGTCTGCTGTACCTTGCGCGGCAGTCTCTCCTCGACACTGCTCCAGATGGTCGAGCAGTACAAGCCAGATGTGATCTTCTTGGAGACGACGGGGGTCGCCTCTCCGGTCGATCTCGTCGAAGCGTTTCTTGAGCCGGAGCTTGAAGAGCGAGTCAAGCTGGCGGGCATCTACACGCTGGTGAGCGCCAAGCGCTTCCCGCTCGATCTCTCGCCGCATGCGCTCGATGCGAACGAGCGGACGATGGTCCAGCAAGTCCAATATGCGGATGCGCTCCTCGTCTCCAAAGCGGACCTGGTATCGGAGGAGCGGATGGAGTCTTTGCAAAAGGTGCTGACCGAGTTGAACGGCAACGCCCCGCTGTACCGTGTACTGAAAGGCAATGTGGATGTTTCAGCCTTGCTCGCAACGCCTACTGCTTTGAAACAACAACGGGTGCAGAAGCCAAAAAGCTTCACTCGCCGCCAAGCGGGACAAGTGAAGCCAGAGTTGCGCGAGCGAACCAGTTTTGGCAACTTGCAAACGATGACCTATGAGCTGGAGGTACCTGTCGACAAAGAGAAGTTTATGAACTTCCTGCGCTCTTTACCTCCAACGATTCTGCGCGCCAAAGGCTTTTTTAAGGATGCAGAGCATGGGATGCTTTATGAGTTTCACTACGAACCGGGCGCTCCGATGGCAGCGATCGTCGATGTGGACGGGAACGGAAGAGCGTTTGCTGTGTTTATCGGGGAGCGATTGGACGTTGAGGGGCTGGGTCGAGAGTTGAAGGGTTGTGGGGGATGATGAAAAGGGAATCCTTTCTGACATGTTAGTTCGGAAAGGGTTCCTTTTTATTTGCTTTGCTCCTGACTGAAAAGATGTCACGGAAGGACTAAACGACCAATGATTTGGTAGAGCATGAACATCAAATAAAAATTCAATCAGACCATGTTATCTGCTCAGACAACAACTTTCAAAAAAGGAAATATTGAAAGGAAATCATCGAAAAGTTAATCTAATTAGGCACGCAAGCCGATGAATATTTTGTAGTAACCATTGTTTTACTTATAATAAATGCAAGACGTTTCTAAAAGTTATCAAAAATAATCTGTCTACTAGAGGGGTGCGTCATATGACTTCCCAAAATAATAACGGTATTTTCGAAGAGTTACTAGTTTATAGAAAATCCTATCCTCCCAATGCTCATACAACACCTCTACATCCGAATGATTATGCAAACGCTCTAATCCAACACGTATCCAAAGAGGTCGGAAATCGAATTGCTCAATTAGCTATGGAAGGTCGATTTGAGGATATCCAAAAGTTAATCGAACCATTTCTGGATCAGAAGGATTCGCTGACAAGTTACTTCGAAATGCCTTTCAAAGCGATTCACTATAGTTACCTAAATCGTTTTATACCTAATTACTCGAATATGTTCCTGACCGCTCCGAACCTGATAACCAATTATGGGATTGGTAAACAAAATTTGTACAAGACCATTAAGCATGAAATGCAATCTGCAGATGGTGCAGACTTTATGGTCAGTTTTATTCGCTGGAAAGGTCTACAACTTCTACTTCAATCTTTTGATGAATTATTGAAACATCGCAAGCCCATTCGTGTACTAACATCAACGTATTTGAATTATACCGAACCTAAAGCACTTCAAAGACTTTTCGAGCTAGAGAATGTCGAGGTTAAGATTTTCAATTCAGGTAATAAATCGTTCCACACTAAGGCATATCTTTTTAGTCGCGATTCAAAATTAAACACAGGCATCATCGGCTCCTCAAATATCTCACGTGCTGCTTTTGTAGACGGTTATGAGTGGAATGTAAAATTGCCTGATGTACCCCATATTCCTGTTTACGCTCAAGCATCGCAATTATTTGAAGAAATGTGGAGTGATCCTAAAGCAATTCCATTATCCAAGGAACTACTTGAGGACTACAAAATCACGTACGAAGCAAAAAAAATTGGCGAACCAAAGAGACCATCTTTCGTTCCCATTAACGGATTGGGTACCGTTGCAGAGTCGAAAACAGAATATGGGTCGAACCAGCAAAGAAAAATTGAACCAAACTTTATGCAACAAGAGGCCTTAACCTCACTCCAACACACTCGTGAAGAGGGCTATCAAAAAGGTGTTGTCATCGCCGCAACAGGGACTGGTAAAACATATCTTTCTGCTTTTGACGTTCATTCATTCGATCCAGAGAAATTGCTTTTTCTCGCCCATCGAGATGAACTATTAAGCAATGCACAAAAAACGTTTGCCGAAGTTTTCGGCACACAAGATAAGATGGGCAAATTAACAGGCACAGACAAAGACTGGGAGAAAGCATTTTTATTTAGTACTGTCCAAACGATGCATCGAGAAGAAACTCTTTATCAATTTTCAAGGGACCATTTCGATTACATCATTGTCGACGAGTTTCATCATGCGCACGCAACTACCTACCAAAAAATCCTTGAGTACTTTAGGCCTAAATTTTTGCTAGGATTAACTGCCACTCCCGAAAGAATGGATGGTCGAGATGTTCTTGCTTTATGCGACTTTAATGTAGTGTATGAGATACGATTACATAAAGCTTTGGAGCTGGAACTCCTTGCACCTTTTCATTACTTTGGACTTCACGACCCTACGGTCGACTACAATGAGATCAGTATGCAAAACGGGTACTTTGTAGAAAAATCACTTGTAAAAGCTCTGAATACGAACAATCGAGTCGACTACATTATCGAAATGATTGAAAAATACGGATATGATGGTGATCGGCTAATCTCTCTTGGCTTTTGCAGCTCAATTGAACACGCAAGCTTTATGACAAAAGAGTTTAATAAAAGAGGGTATAGTTCCACTTTCCTAACTGGGGAAGATTCGCCAAAAGTTAGGCAAGAGACGGTTGCCCGCTTGCAAAATGAGGACGACTCGCTTCAGGTGATTTTCACAGTAGACATTTTTAATGAGGGAATTGATATTCCTGAGCTAAACCTACTGCTTTTTTTACGTCCCACCGAATCCGCAACAGTTTTTATTCAACAACTCGGTCGTGGATTACGGAAAACGGACAGCAAACAATTTGTAACCATCCTTGATTTCATTGGAAACTACAGAAAATCTTTTGTTGTTCCTCTTGCATTAACAGGTCAAACAAATCATCATGCGTTCGACCGAGATTCATTGCGTAAAGCGATTGAAACCGATTTTTCAGAACTACCCGACGGTTGCAACGTTGAGCTAGAGGAAATATCCCGTTTGCAGATCATGGACAAATTAGATCAAATTCGGATGGATAGTGTGAAAATGCTATCAGATTTGTATATGCAGTTCAGGAAGGAACTGGGACGCACTCCTGAAATTAATGACTTTCTATATCATGAGCAAGCGCCAAGCCTTTTCTACTTCATTAGAAAGTTCGGATCATGGGTTGAGACAAAGGAAAAAATGAACGATTTAAATGAGTTCGATTCCTCTCTGCTACTTAATCAAACCAAGCTTGAATTTGTTCGATCCCTTGAAAAGATGCTGCCAATCAAATGGCCATACGAATATCTGATTTTAGACTTGGCACTGCGTAATGATGTCGTCGATGAATCTTTGGTATTATCGGAACTGCAAAACCGATTTCATATTCACGCTTCTGCCGAAAGACATAGTTCATTCATTCATCGGGCTATGATTCGTCTGTCTGATCACTGTGGAATAACCAACAAATCTCTGATAAAAATGAGAGAGCGACAATTTTCTTTAGATCCTGAGAAAAAAGCATTTTTAAGTGAGGATCACTACAGAAAATACATTGTAGAACGAGTGGAGTTTGGACTTACAGAGTTCCGTCGTACCCATCGTACAGAACTTGCTTTTAATAATCAGCACGGTATCTCACTCTACCAAAACTACACAAGAAACGATCTACAGTTCCTATTTCAATCAGAGGCGAAAGAAGGATCATGGCGCGAGGGAGTCAGTCGTGTAGGTGACCATTATTTGTTATTCATCAATCTTAATAAGGATGAAGACGTCAAAGATCACTTACGGTACCATGATTATTTCATCGATAACCAGCATTTTCACTGGCAAAGTCAAACAAGCACATCTCACTCATCACCAAGAGGAAAGGATTTTATCAATAGCAAAGAGAGAGGGAAACACATTCATCTCTTCGTCAGGAAATTCGAAAAGATGTATGGTATGTCCCTCCCCTTTATGTATCTTGGCGAAGTCGAGTATGTCCGAAGCCACGGAGACAAACCTATGAATATAACCTGGCGTCTCTCTGCTCCCTTGCCACAAGATATCTTTAATGATTTTCTTATTCGATAAGAAAACTAAAGAATATCTTCATTCAGAAGTCGATCTAATGTCGGCAAATCTGCAGGAGCCCAATTAAGTGAACTCAACTTATCTTTCGGAAGCCATGTGAGCGTTTCATGCTCACTGGCTTTCGGTTCACCTTCTACTACTTTTGCCAAATAGGTGATCAATCGAACTACCACATTAGTGTACTCGTATGTCGCATCAGCAACCAGATCTCCTACCTCAATACCGCAGTCTAACTCTTCTTTGATCTCTCTCATTAAGGAATCTTTCGGATCTTCGCCTTTCTCAATTTTCCCTCCCGGGAATTCCCATAATCCAGGAAGCGACATATCTTGAGAACGAAGCGCACATAATACTTCGTTATTTTCATTCACAATAACTGCGCCAACCACATCAACTTTTTTCAAAATAGCAATCCCCTCTCTGACTCATTCGAAGTATCTTCTTATTTGTATCACACTTGCCACTCTAATTCCATTTGCTCAAACGACTCCCTATCCTGCTCGTCCTTTGCTAAACTGGTATTCAGGTATATGATCAGGAGGCCCCCCTACATGGACACAATCACACACACCCTTTTCGGAATCGTGCTCTACCGTTCCATAAACAAGCAAGACGTGCCACCTAAGCTGCGCCACTCCTTCCTGTTCACCTCGCTGGTCGGAAGCCAGATCCCCGACATCGACGTGATCTCCCAGTTTTGGGACACGACGGGGCAGTATCTGATGTGGCACCGTGGGCTGACCCACTCGCTCTTCTTGGTGCCGATCTGGGCACTTCTGCTCTCCCTGGTCTGCTCTCTGCTCTGGCGGACCAAGGACAGGCGCATCTTCTACCTCGGCCTGCTCGCCGTCTTCATACACGATACGAGCGACATATTCAACGCGTGGGGCACCGGCTATTTCGAGCCGCTGTTTAACACGCGGCTCACCTTTGGCACGATCCCGATCGTCGACCTGGCCGTCTGGGCGATCATCCTCGGCGCCTTCCTCTTCGCCAAGCTTCGCAAGCAGGTTGCCGCGCACAAAGTGTTCAAAGCGGCCGGATGCCTGATCGCAGCTCACTTCCTGATCCAATCGGTGCAAGGCTATGCGATCTATCAATCGGTCGAAGATCGCTATGAGCAGGTCGCCCTCTCTGCCAGCTTCGTCCCCTGGCACTATCAGGTGATCGGCAAGCGCGGCGACGTGGTGGAAATCTCCGATGCGACCGTCTGGGGTGACCCGGAGCTGGTTCAGACGCTACCTACCGCGACGAACGCGGACCTCGACACTCTGTTCAGCCAAAACCCTGCTGCCAAGACGCTGCTGCAGTGGTCGCCTTTTGTGGTCGTGGTCGACGACGAGACGCGCCTCGGCATCTATGATCCGCGCTTCTTCCGCGACGGGCAGTCGTTTCTGTTCGAGTACATCGAGAAACTCCCCAACTAACGACCAAGACGAGCCCACAGCAGGCTCGTCTTTTTTATATACTGGTACTAGAGGTGATGATCCACATGACAGCAAAATCTGCCCTGCTCGTCGGTGCGAGCGGTCTGGTCGGCGGCGAGTTGCTGCGCCAACTGCTCGACAGCGATCGATACAAAAAAGTGACGCTTTTCGTCCGCCAACCGCTCCCGCACGATCATCCGAAGCTTGAACAAATCGTCGTCGATTTTGAAAACCTCACCGCTTATCGCGAGCACGTTCAAGTCGACGACCTGTTCTGCTGCCTCGGCACGACGATCAAAAAGGCGCGATCGAAAGAAGCGTTTCGCCGTGTTGACTATGCCTATCCGTTGCAGTTGGCGCAGATCGCGAACGAACAGGGAGTAAAAAACTTCCTCCTCATCACGGCGATGGGTGCAAACGCCGCGTCGAACATCTTCTACAGCCGAGTGAAAGGCGAAGTGGAGGCTGACATCCGCTCTCTCAATCTGCCTGCTCTGCACATCTTCCGCCCGTCCCTGTTGCTCGGCGAGCGCAACGAGTTTCGCTTCGGTGAGCAGGTCGGCGCGGTGTTCTCCAAGCTGCTCGCTCCGCTGATGCCGCGCAAATACAGACCGATTCAAGGCAAAACGGTAGCTGCAGCGATGATCCGTGCCGCGCAATCAGAGCAAAGCGGCACGCAGATCTATCCCTCCGATCGCATCGCCGCTTTCGCTTCCCCGCGCAACTGAGCGCATAAAAAGCCGAATCGCATGCCCGATGCGAAGCTCGGCTTTTTCTTTTTCCCTGACCTCCTCCCATCGAGTTGAACCACCTGAACACCTCGTTGGCGATGGTAAATTTGGTCAAATCCCCCTCCTTCACCGCAATCTTCTTCTCCCACCAACATTTACACCGACTGCGCACGTTTACATATGCCCCGCGAGTTGTTAGGATGAGTTTTGCTCCAAATCATTCGCTTCACCCCGAGAGGAGAATCTCCATATATGGCAAAGAATCGCATCAAGTTGATCACATCCGCTCTTACCACAGCAGCTCTCGTCAGCACGCTGGTCGCTCCCGCGCTGGCAAGTGACAAAGCTCCGTTTCAAGACATCTCCGGAAGCTATGCAGAAGAAGCGATCACCTTTCTGAATGCGCATGGCATTCTAAACGGTGTCGATGAGAAAACGTTTGCTCCGAACGGTCTGATGAACCGTGAACAGTTTGCCACGATGCTGGTCCTCACCAAAGAGGTCGAGCTACAATCGACTGGCGACTTGCAGTTTGCAGATAACCGTGCCGGCGCTTGGTACCACGACTTTGTGCAAACGGCTGCCAACGAGAAGATCATGAGCGGTGAAGGCGGCGGTCTCTTTGGCATCGGCAAGCCGATGAAGCGGGAAGAGGCGATCGTCGCGATCCTCAACATGCTCGGCATGGAGCAGCTTGTCGATCCGAACGCAACTCCCGATTTTAAAGATGCGGTAGACATCGCACCGTGGGCAAAAGGGTATGTGGCGCTCGCGCAAAAGCTCGGCATCGTCGTCGGAACGGGTGAAGGGTTTCAACCGAAGGTGAAAACCACCCGCGCGATGGGCGCACAGATGCTCTATCTCTCGTTGAAAGAGTACGCCAATCATGCGACGATGATCGGCTTTGATTTTCAAGGGTTCGATAAGATGATCGCCGGACAGGAGTCGACGTTCACCATCTCGGCGCTTGCGATCAACGTGCCGCAAGAGCTGTCCCTGCGCTACAAAGCGACCCTCACTGGTGAAAACGGCACCCCGCTCGCCAACCAAACGATCTCCTACGAGTCGCCACTCGGCTGGCAGACGTTTACCACCGACGAGAACGGCGTTGCCTATTTTGGACCGGCTGAAGGGTTCAAGCCGGCGGAGATCGACCTGGAGAAAGGCATCTCGACCCAGTTTAAAACGAAGATCGCAAACGCTGGCAACTACAGCTTACAAGTTTCGTTCGTGCAGGCGTCCGATCTGCAACCGTTCGGCAGAGCTTTTGAGCAGCGCTTCACGGTCGCACCCGCGCAAAACTAAACAATGACTCCTCGCCCGCCCTTGAACTTCAAGGGTGGGTTTTTTCTTCGCTTCATGCTACTCTTAAAGCATTGACTATTTTTTGTGATGCGGAGGATGAACATGAAACAACCTGTACGTATTGCCCTCTTGCAGATGGACATCGCGCTGGGCGATCCGACTGCCAACTTTGCCAAAGCGGCAGATTGGATCGAACAGGCCGCTCAATCTGGCACCGATCTGATCGTCTTGCCCGAGATGTGGAACACCGCCTACTCGCTGGACAACATCCGCGAGATCGCCGACCAGAACGGCGCGAAGACGCGCGAGGTGATCGGCGCGCTCGCCGCCAAGCACGGGGTGAACATTCTCGCAGGCTCTGTCGCCGACGTCCGCGGCGAAGCGGTTTACAACACCACCTATCTGTTCGACCGCACAGGCGCTGTCTGCGGGGAGTATTCGAAAACGCACCTGTTCCGCCTGATGGACGAGGAAAAATATTTGCACGCTGGCGATCAGGTCGGACGATTTGCCCTCGACGATGTGCAGATCGGATCGATCATCTGCTATGACCTGCGCTTCCCTGAACTGACTCGCACACTTTCGCTCTCCGGTGCGCAGGTGGTCTTCGTGCCCGCCCAGTGGCCGCATCCGCGCTTGAACCATTGGCGTCACCTGCAGATCGCACGTGCTATTGAAAACCAGATGTTTGTCGTCTCCTGCAACCGCGTCGGCCGCGCCGGCGACACCGAATTTTTCGGCCATTCGATGGTGATCGACCCGTGGGGAGAGATCCTGTTGGAGACGGATGACACCGAAGGGATTCATCATGTGCAGATCGACCTCGGCGTCGTTCCGGAGATTCGCAGCCGCATTCCGATCTTCGAAGACCGCCGTCCTGAACTGTATCGTTTGAAATAGGCGATTCCCGCAGCGGAGTTCACGATGTGGCCGTCAAAGCGATCGACGAACACGCGGTGCTCATTCATCAATAAAAAGCGCAAAAAGAGCGCAAAGGTTTGTTCGCTTACGACCTTGCGCTCTTTTTGTGTTGGATGGGGGTTTCGCTCTTGGCGCGGCTTGCGTCCCTACATAAGGTTGTGCCACTCCTTGTTCTTGGCGATCTCCTGGTAGCATTCCGGGCAGAGTTGGCCTGCCGTGTCGATGTAGTTGCTGCGCTTGTAGGTCGGGGTTTCCGATTCGGTATCGGTTTCCGCTTGGCAGAGCACACAGGCGTCATGATGTTCAGACATGGGTAAGACCTCCCTTTCATATCATTAAATGTTATTACCGATTATACCGAAATCTCAATGAAAAACAAGCGGAATTTTCTGAACATTATGAGAAGATTTCGGTAACTTTTTGTGAAAACCCTCGTTCCGCCCGCATCTATACTATTTGCCAGCCAGCTCCTAAGTATGTAAGAAAACTTGGCGACGCCAAGCCTTTGGCGTAGAAGGAGCGATGGTTGCACATCTACAAACGAAAAGCATCCGTAATTCCTTCCGAAATCGGATGTTCTCATTTGGGTACATAGCTGCGCCCTCTCCCCTGAAGTGACAGGGCGCACAGGTTCAGATACACTATTTATTTCTTCTCGGCAATCTCAGCTTTCACATCAGCCAAGAACTGATCTACCAGTTGCGATCCCAGATCTCCTGCGCCACGCTTTCGCACAGACAGTGCGCCGTCTGCCACTTCTTTTTCGCCGATCACCAGCATGTATGGGATTTTTGCCAGTTGAGCTTCGCGAATTTTGTAACCCACCTTTTCATTGCGTGCATCCAGCTCTACACGTATCCCAGCCTGCTGCATTTTGTCCTTTACCTCTTGGGCATAGGCGACATGCACCTCATTGATCGTCATCAGGCGAACCTGAACAGGAGCCAGCCAAGTCGGGAACGCACCCGCGTAATGTTCGATCAGAATCGCGATAAAACGCTCCATGGAACCATACATCACGCGATGCAGAATGACTGGGCGATGTTTCTCATTGTCCTGCCCGATATAGCTCAGATCAAATTTCTCCGGCATCTGGAAATCGAGTTGGATTGATCCGCACTGATGGCGGCGTTTCAGAGCATCTGTGATCTGGAAGTCAATTTTGGGACCGTAGAAAGCACCGTCGCCTTCGTTAATTTCGTACGGCATGCCCAGTTCATCCAACACGCTTTTCAAAGAGTTTTCCGCAACCTCCCACAGCTCGTCAGATCCCATGGAATCCTCTGGACGTGTAGACAGATTTACAGAGTAAGAGAAGTCGAGCACCTTGTAAACACTATCGATCAAACGAATCATCGACTTGATTTCCGCTTGAATCTGGTCTGGGCGAGCAAACACATGCGCATCATCCTGGCAGAACGTACGCACCCTGGTCATCCCGCTCAACGCCCCTGAATACTCGTGACGGTGAACCTGACCGAACTCCGAGTAGCGTATTGGCAGATCTCGATAAGAGTGCATCTTATTTTTGTAAATCAGCATATGTCCCGGACAGTTCATTGGCTTTAACGCAAACTTTGTATTGTCCACTTCAGAGAAATACATATTTTCATGGTAATGATCCCAGTGTCCAGATTGTTCCCAGATGCGCTGGTTCATCATGAAAGGCGTACGCACTTCTGTAAAGCCTGCTCGCTCTTGAAGCTGACGCGAGAATACCTCCAATTGATTGCGCAGCGTTATCCCGTGCGGCAGATAAAACGGCATTCCTGGCGCCTCTTCCGAAAACATGAACAGCTCCAGTTCTTTTCCCAACTTACGATGATCGCGTTTCTTTGCCTCTTCGATAAAGTGCAGATACTCATCCTGATCTGCTTTTTTCGGCCAAGCTGTGCCGTATACGCGTTGCAGCATCTGGTTTTCAGAATTACCGCGCCAGTAAGCACCGGCTACGCTCATCAGCTTGAACGCTTTAATTCGTCCCGTTGATGGCAGATGAGGGCCGCGACACAAGTCAAAGAAT
This sequence comes from Tumebacillus lipolyticus, assembly GCF_042682745.1. Classification (NCBI taxonomy): domain Bacteria; kingdom Bacillati; phylum Bacillota; class Bacilli; order Caryophanales; family Alicyclobacillaceae; genus Tumebacillus; species Tumebacillus lipolyticus. The sequence continues at coordinate 985,371 of NZ_JBHUIO010000002.1, forward strand.
TCTCCCTGCTCGTAGATTGTAATCGGTGCATCCTCGGGAAGATCGCGAATCAGCTCCAGTTTCAGATGGTCGTTCAGATCTTGGAAAATCGTGAACGCTTCCTCGCGTGTTACTTCTTTGCGGCGAATCGGCAGATCTTCCTCGACCACTTTCTCCATCTCAGCTTCCAATTTACTTAAATCTTCTGGGGAAAGGCTAACCGGGATCTCCATATCGTAGTAAAAACCATCTTCAATCACCGGACCGATCCCCAGCTTCACTTCATTTCCAAAAACGCGCTTGACCGCTTGGGCCAAAAGATGCGCGGTGCTGTGACGGTATACTTCCAGACCTTCTGCTGTATCTAAGGTGACGATGGCTACCTGAGCGTCTTGTTCAATCGATGCGTTCAGATCAACTACTTTGCCGTCCAATTTTCCGGCTACCGCTTTTTTCTTGAGACTGGGACTGATCGTCGCCGCGACATCCTCGATTGTACTTCCCGCTGCAAATTCCCGAACAGCTCCGTCTGGTAAAGTAACTTTTACTTGTGCCACTTGGTTCCTTCCTCTCTTTTAAAAATAAAAAAACACCCATCCCAAAAGGGACGAGTGTTATAACTCGTGGTACCACCCTACTTCAGATCAACAGTTGTTGATCCCTCGTAAAAAGATAACGGCTTAGCCGGCATGTCGTTACTGATGGAGCACCCATGTTCCCGACAGCTACTCAAAGGGGGTAGAGATATACGTGCACGTAGCAGGCTCCCAGCCTAGGCCTACTTCTCTGTAACGGCAGATGTAAACTCCATATCCTTCTCACAGTATTTCGAAACGCTATTTTAGTTATGTATTATAGTGAGCAGGTTTTAGTAAGTCAAGCGATTTTCCGTTTGTTAGGCAAAATGGACGAGAGCAACGAACCAATAGACGAGACGAAAAAAGGGCTGATCAAGGTCAGCCCTTTCGTTAGATCATCCCTTTGAGTCGTGCCAACAGGATGCCGTGCGACAGCTCCGGGTCGCACCACGTCCCGTTTTCAATCGCCGCAAACACCGACTCCACCTCGTGGAACTCGACGCTGATCGACTCGTCCGCATCCAAGTTCTGCTCACGCTGTTCCAAGATATCGCGGGTGAAGAACAGGTGGGTTCTGCTGTCGACCAAGCAGGCATAGCTGTTGGCGGTGCCAAGAAAGTGGAGCTCCCCGCAGATCAATCCGGTCTCTTCGAGCAACTCGCGGCGCGCCGCCTGCTCATAGCTCTCTCCCTCGTCGATCTTGCCGCCAGGAAGCTCGTAGGAGATGCTGTCGATCGCCTTTCGATACTGGGCGATCACAACCAGTTTTCCCGCACAGAGCGCGACGACCGTCGCATAGTTGGGGTGCTTATGGCGCAGGTACAGCCCGTTGTGCTCATCGCTGTACACTTCATACTTGTGATTCTCATATACGAGCGGAGTGCTCATCGCTTGAAAACCTCCTCGTTTCGAGACGTTCCGAAAAGGCCGGAGGTTATCTCGTCAGATCTTTCATCACATCGGCTGCTGTCTGGATGCCTTGTCCGATGCAATCGGGGATGCCAAGCCCGGTAAAGCCAGCTCCAGCAAAGTGGATGCCTGGCAGGTCAGCTTTTGCCTGCTCGACAAAGCTCTGGACGCGATCGAGGTGCCCGACCGTGTACTGCGGCATCGAGCGCCGCCAGCGACTGACCAGCGAGAACATCGGTTCTGCGGTGACGCCCATCGTCTCCTGCAGATCCTTTTGCACACGGCGGATGATCTCCTCATCCGGCTGGTCGACGATCGCTTCGTCACCGCCGCGCCCGACGTAGAAACGCATCAGCACGCGACCATCCTGTGCAGTGTGCAACCATTTGGCAGACGTCCAAGTGGCGGCCGTGATCGTACGGCCTTCTTTTTTCGGAACGACAAACCCGCTTGCATCCAGTGGGAAATCGATCACGCCCTGCTCAAACGCGAACACGACGGTCGCCACCGAGACGTAGGGGATCTGGGTCAACTGCGCTTTCGGTGCAAAGGAGTCGGGCAGGAGTTTGGCCGCCTCAAAGGTCGGCGTGGTCAGCACGACCGCATCCGCTTCGAGATCGTCGCCATTTTGCAAGCGGACGTGATAGCCGCCCCCGTCCCGCGCCTCGATCTTTTCTACCGCCGTTTGTTTGCGTACTTCCGTCTGTTGGAAGGACGCTTCGATGCTTTCGATCAGGCGGCGCAGTCCTGTGCGGAAGGTGAGAAACACGCTGTTCGGCAGCTTGCGCGACGCCTCGCCCTGCTCCTGCTTGGCAGGGGCGGTCGCTTGTACCTTCGCCTGTTTCGCCTGTGCGACCATCCCGCGGATCAAGCTGCCGTGCTTCTGTTCGAGCTGCTCATACTGTGGGAAGGTGGCGCGCATCGACAGCTTGCGCAAGTCGCCCGCATAGATGCCAGCCAACAGCGGTTCGGCGAGGCGATCGACCACTTCCGATCCCAGTCGACGCTCCAAAAAGGCGCCGAGCGACTGATCGCCTTGGTGTTCGCTCTTCGGCTTGATCAGGTCGAGGCCGGCGCGCAGCTTCCCGCCGAATGACAGCAAGCTGGTGGTCGCAAACGGCATAAACTGTGTCGGCACTCCGATGTTCAAGCCTTGCGGAATGCGGTGCAGCTTGTCCTGGTACAAGATGTAGGTCTTGCGCGCATTCGGGTTGGTGCCGACCAGCTCATCATCGATGCCAAGCTCGCGACAGAGGTTGACAGCCGCCACCTTGCGTGCGAGGAAGGAGTCAGGTCCCGCTTCGATCACAAATCCGTCGCGATGGATCGTCTGCACTTTGCCGCCGAGCTTATCATCCGCTTCACAGAGGCAGATGCGCAGGTCGATGCCTTTTTCGCGAGCGCTCTTTTCAAGGTAATAGGCGGTGCTAAGTCCTGTGATGCCCCCACCGATCACCACAACCGTTTTCACCTGTTGTTCCATCTGCTTCATCCCTTTTTGGCTTGTTCGAGCACGGCGGTCGCCACCGCTTTCAAGAACAGCGGCTCGTCGTTCGGGCTGGCGACGCGCACCAGCTTCATGCCGAGTTCGTCAGCCAGTTGTTTCGCTTCGATGTCGATATCATATTGCACTTCCAGATGATCCGAAACAAATCCGACCGGGCAGACGACCAACGCCTGCACACCCTGTTCATGCTGCGTGCGAATCACGTCCAAGATGTCTGGGCCAAGCCACGGCTCCGGGGTGCGGCCAGCGCTCTGCCAGCCGGTGAACCATTCATGATGCCCAATCTGCTCCGTGACCGCTCTCCCCGTCTCTTCGATCTGTTCAGGGTACGGATCGCCAAGCTGCATGATGCGCTCCGGAAGCGAGTGGGCGGTGAAGACGACCGGCACCGAAGCGCTTTCATCAGCGGGAAACTGCGCCAACGCGCTCGCCACCCGGGCTGCTGTCGATTCGACAAACAGCGGCTGCAGATGCCAGCTTTCCACATAGCTGATTCGCGCAGGCCCGCCCCACTTTTCCCGCGCCTCTTCTGCGCTTTTGATGTAGGTGCCGATGCTCATCGTCGAGTAATGTGGCGCCCAGACGACACCAACCGCCTCTTCGATGCCATCTTCGACCATCTTCTGCACCGTTTCTTCAATAAATGGATGCGCGTGCTTCATTCCGGTGTACACGCGGTACTGCACATCTTGATCCAGCTCGTTCAGCGTGCGCTCAAGGCCTGCCGCCTGGGCTGCCGTGATCTCGTTGAGCGGTGAGAGACCGCCGATCGCCTCATAGCGCTCGGTCAGCTCTTGCAGTTGCGCAGACTCCGGCTTGCGACCGCGACGGATGTGCGTGTAATACGGCTCGATCTCCTCGACGGAGGACGGGGTGCCGTACGCCATCGCTAAGATTCCGATCACCCGCTTGCTCATCCACGCAGCCTCCCTGCCGAATACTCGTGGATGAACGCGGTCAAGCGGGTCACCACATCTTCTGGCACTTCTGGGAACAGGCCGTGACCGAGGTTGAACACATAGCCGCCGCCATGTTGCAGGCCGAGGTCGATGATGCGCTTCACCTCTTCTTGCAACACTTCAAACGGTGCCAGCAGGTAGACCGGATCGAGGTTGCCCTGCAGTGCGAAGCTGTTGCCGACGCGCTCGCTCGCCAGGTTCAGCGGCACGCGCCAATCCACGCCGATCACGTCGATCGGCAGCTCTTTCCACAGGTTGAGCAGATGGCCGGTGTTCACACCGAAGTAGATCTTCGGCACCGGAACGTCGCGCAGCCCTTCGAAGATGCGCTTCATCACCGGAAACACATAATGTTCGTAGTCGCGCGGGGACAGTGCGCCGATCCACGAGTCGAAGATCTGAATCGCCTGCGCACCTGCTGCCACTTGCGCTTTCATATAGGTCACGACCATCTCGCCCAGCTTGTCCATCAGCGCAAACCAGACTTCGGGCGCTCCATACATCATGCGCTTCGTCTTGTGGTAGTCGCGCGACGGACGGCCTTCCACCATGTAGGAAGCGAGCGTAAACGGAGCGCCAGCGAAGCAGATCAGCGGCACTTTCAGCTCTTTGCGCAAGATGCGAATCGTCTCCATCGTGTTCGGCAGATCTGCTTCCGGCTCGATCGGGCGCAGGCGCTCAACGTCTGCCAGCTCGCGAATCGGATTGTCGATCACCGGACCGATGCCAGCCACGATGTCCACATCGACGCCCATCGGCTTGACCGGGATCATGATGTCCGAGTAGAGGATCGCCGCATCAACATTGTGATCGCGCACCGGGGAGATCGTGACTTCAGCGCACAGATCGGGAATCTCGCAGATCTGCATCAGCGAGTGCTTCTCTTTGATCTTGCGGTAAGACGCTTGGTAACGCCCAGCTTGACGCATGTACCAGACAGGCACATGGTCGACTTTTTCATTGCGAATCGCTCGCAGGAACGTATCGTGATAGGTCATGTTTGTCACCCTGTTCATCAGTGATATGTATAGGTAGATTCAGCATAATTTGGTCATTGTCATTCTAGCGCACTAGGCAAGGAGAATCAAATGAAGGAATTGTGTCACAAAAAAACAGGCACTGCTGAACAGATCAGAGTGCCTGCTTGAACATGGTAGAATGCGTCGATTAGTAGCGCTCTACCACAAGTTTTGCTTGCGTGAATTGCAACAGGTAGTCGTAACCGCCCGCTTTGGAGTCGGTACCCGACATGTTGAAGCCGCCAAACGGTTGAACACCGACCAGCGCGCCGGTGATCTTGCGGTTGAAGTACAGGTTGCCGACGTGGAACTGCTCACGAGCTTTCGCCAGGTTGAAGCGGTCGTTGGAGAACACGCCACCTGTCAGACCAAACTCGGTGCCGTTGGCGATCGCCAGCGCATCGTCAAAGTCTTTCGCTTTGATCACAGCGAGCACCGGACCAAAGATCTCCTCTTGCGCGATGCGCGCGTTGCGGTCGATGTCAGCGATGACGGTCGGCTGGATGAAGAAGCCGTTGCCTTCCGCTTTCTCGCCGCCGACCATCAGACGGCCTTCGCCTTTGCCGATCTCGATGTAGTTCAAGATGTTGTTGTAAGCAGACTCGTCGACGACCGGGCCGAGGGATACGCCATATTCGTGCGCTTGGCCTACGGTCAGCTTCTTGGTCAGCTCGACCACTTCTGCCAGCACATCATCATAGATCTCTTCATGCAGGATCGCGCGGGAGCACGCGGAGCACTTTTGGCCGGAGAAGCCGAAAGCGGACGTGACGATCGCTTGTGCCGCCTCTTTTACATCGACGCCCTTGTCGACGACGAGCGCATCCTTGCCGCCCATCTCCGCGATGACGCGCTTGAGCCAGATTTGGCCCGGATGAACTTTTGCTGCGCGCTCGTAGATGCGGATCCCGACTTCCTTCGAACCGGTGAAGGAGATGAAGCGGGTCTTCGGATGGTCGACCAAGTAGTCGCCGATGACCGCGCCGGAGCCCGGAACGTAGTTGACAACGCCAGCCGGCAGACCTGCTTCTTCGAGCAGCTCAACAAACTTCGCCGCGATGACCGGAGTCGGAGTCGCCGGCTTCAGGACGACCGTGTTACCAGCTACGATCGCAGCTGCGGTCATGCCTGCCATGATCGCCAGCGGGAAGTTCCACGGCGGGATGACGATGCCGACGCCCAGCGGAATGTAGGACAGCTCGTTGTCTTCCCCTTCGAGACGGGTCAAGTTTTGGTCTTCGGAGAGGCGAACCATCTCGCGCGCATAAAATTCGAGGAAGTCGATCGCTTCTGCAGTATCCGCATCCGCCTCGCCCCAGTTCTTACCTGCTTCATATACCAGCCATGCGGAAAACTCATCCTTGCGACGGCGCATGATCGCCGATGCGCGCAACAGGACGCGAGCGCGCTCTTTCGCCGGTACGTTTTTCCACCATGCGAATGCGGACAGCGCTGCTTGCATCGCGTCTTCCGCCTGCGATTGGTCAGCTTTGGCGACGCGTCCGATCACTTGGTCTTTGTTTGACGGGTTGATCGAGACCGACTTTCCTTCGGTGGAAATTCGCTTGCCGTCGATAAAGAGGTCATAGTCGCGACCGAGTTGGGAAGCGACCAGTTCAAGAGCAGCCTCCATCTGTTGCTTGCGCTCAGGTTGGCTAAAATCGCTAAATGGTTCGTTTTTGAAAACGTTAACTCCCATCCTCAATTCCCCCATATGTATGTATTGTTGGTTTCATGCCATTAACAATTGTACCGAAGATGGGTAGGGGAAGCAAGTTCTTGCTTTCCCCCGTTGACGCAATTTAGAAGAGGATCGGATAGGGGTAGGGCGGGTACGGAAAGACCGGCGGAATGACGGGCGGAAGCAAGGGCGGCACGAGACCTACAGGCGGAAACAGCGGCGGGATCGGCGGCGGAAAGAACCGGACAAGTCGATATTCGATCTCGTTGCCCGCCCCGTCGATCATCGTGCGGGACAACGGAAGCTTCGAAAAGACGATCGGCGGAACTGCGCCTGGCGCTGTGGTGATCACCGGGCCCGGATAGACGCTGCGCGGGTCTTGGTAGGAGTTCACAGAAACGGTCCCCTTTCGTTGGAAAAATCACGGCTTCCATATCCTATGAAACGAAGCGCCACACGGTCCATCCGCCTAAAAAATCGGTCGACACAGATTCGACAAATCTTGCTTTACTCGTCCCAATTTGTGCTATACTGATAAAGGACATTTGTCTACTATGATTTCTTACATAAATCTTTTTAACCTTTGGGAAAAGTGGGGCGATTTTTTTGTCACTGAGCCGTAAGATCGTACTCTCAGTCGCCGGCAACAAGCTGGTGAGCGGCTTTATCAAAAAATACGGCATGAAAATGGGGGCAGCCCGCTTCGTAGCAGGTGAAACGCTGAAAGAAGCGATCGATCAGGTTCGCTTGCTGAACAAGGACGGCCTTGTGGTCACGCTCGATCATCTGGGCGAGTTTGTCTTTGAGGAGAGCGAAGCGCTGGCTTCGACGCAAGCCTGCTTGGACGTGCTGGACGCGATTCACGAAAGTGGTGTGACCTCCAACCTGTCCTTGAAGATGACCTCGCTCGGTCTCGACCTGAGCAAGGAGATGTGCCTGAAGCACATGCGAATGATCTTGGACAAAGCTCGAGAGTATGACAATTTCGTTCGGATCGACATGGAGGATTATGCTCATATCGATGTGACGATGGAGATCTTCGACGAGCTGAAGCGCGAGTATGGCAAGCACGTCGGCCTGGTCATCCAAGCCTACCTGTTCCGCACGGTGGAAGATATGAAACGCTTGGAGAGCGAGTACGAGCACTGCAACCTGCGTCTCGTCAAAGGCGCCTACATGGAATCCCCGAGCGTCGCGTTCCCAAACAAGGCGGATGTGGATCAGAATTACTTGAAGATCATCGACATGCACCTGCTCTCCGGTCACTTTTCGGCGGTGGCAACGCATGATGACATGGTCATCCAGCACACGAAAGAGTTTGTCAAGCAACACAACATCTCCCACGATCAGTTCGAGTTCCAGATGCTCTACGGCGTCCGTCCGGAGACACAGCGCGCACTGGTCAAAGAAGGGTACGCGATGCGCGTCTACGTCCCTTACGGCAATGACTGGTACGGCTACTTCTCTCGCCGTATCGCAGAGCGTCCTGCCAACGCGTTCTTCATCCTGAAGAACATGTTCCGCAAATAGCAGCTGGGTCGCAACTGAAAAATAGAGAGCCTGTCCTCCGTGGACAGGCTCTTTTTGTTGCAGCTGCACAACTGCTCTTCTCTTGCTTCGCACAGGAAGGCCGCTCGCCTCACCTTTCTTCCTGCGCGAGGATCAGTTCGACCGCATCGACGAGGGTGGGGGCGCGGTGATCCGCCTTGACGACCGCATCATCCTTCGTGCCCGGCGGTCCGATATAGATCGTCGTCACGCCCGCCTTCTGCCCAGCCAGCACATCTGTCTCGCGGTCGCCGACCATGTAGCTCTGCGCGAGGTCGACCTGATGGTTGGAGGCGAGATCGAGAATCATCTTCGCCTCCGGTTTGCGGCAGGCACAGCCAGCTTTCGGCTTATGCGGACAATAGGCGATCTCATCGAGGATCGCGCCATCTCGCTTCAGTTCCCGCTCCAGCTTGTCATGCACCGCGTGCAGATGCTCCTCTTGCATAAATCCTAAGCCGACGCCCCCCTGATTGGTCACGACGAACACTTTGTAGCCCGCATCATTTAGCCTTTTGATCGCCTTGCCAACTCCCGGAAACAAGATCAGGTCATCCGGTGTGTTCACATACCGCACATGATCGTTGATCACACCATCGCGATCGAGAAAGACCGCCTTGTTTGCCATCGACACCAGCCTCCTTCCGCCCGTAGTTTCCCCCGCCCGCAGATGCGTAGTCTCACCGTCGCTTGGGCACGCTATGGCTGACAGATTCGACCAAAGGAGGAAAGAACGCCAGATGGCCACACGCAGAAAACGTTTGATCGTCGCCTCCCTCGCGCTCGCCATGCTCCTCAACCCCTTGAGCGCTTCAGCTGAGCAGGAGAAGCTGAGCGCGAGCGAGCATCGCCAGCTGCAGGAGCTCACCCAGCAGAGCGGCGGCACGCTCCAGATCCAGTGGGATCAAAAGCGCGGCACTCCGAGCTACATCTCCGGTACCCTTTCCAAACCGCTGCGCGGAGAGCCGATCCAACAGGCGTTAAAGTTTCTCGACAGCATCAAAGCGCTCTATCATTTTGATTCTGCGAAAAAAACGTTCCAGCTAAAAAGCGTTCACACAGATGAGCTCGGGATGAAGCATGTTCGACTCACCCACATCTGCAACAGCATTCCCGTCTGGGGCGATGAGCTGATCGTTCACATCGACAAAAATGGGGTGGTGCGCTCCGTCAACGGTGAATTTACGCCCGATCTGACAAAAAATACGGAGCGACTCCGCCAGCCGAAGCTCAATTCGGACGATGCGATCAAACGGGCGCTCGAAGATGTGCTGCCCAAGCAGGTAGAGGGCAAGCCGACAGCCGCGCTCTACTATTTTCCCTACCCAGAACCTGATGTGGTGACGCTCGCCTATGTGGTGACCATCCTCGACATGAGCGTTCCTGCAGAGTGGAAAGTGTTTGTCGATGCGATCTCCGGCGATGTGGTGCACAAATATAACAACATCAAGTTTAAGAAATGATCGGCGATACAAGCCTGGCCGAAGAAGACCAGCATCCTCGCGCCGGTCTTCTTTGCTGTGCGCGCTTGTGATCGACGCTTATCTTACGCATCAACACTTCAGATGCAAAACACAGATCAGACCAACCGCTTGTCCAAAAAGACGCGATCATAGCGAAGCCCGAACCGTTCGACCTCTTCGCGGCGGTACTCGTGAAAGCCGTTCCTTTTATAGAAAGCGACCAATGTGGTCAAGAGGCTTGAGGTGAACAGCGTCAACCTTCCGTTTCCTTCCTCGCGCGCGATCTGCTCAGCCCGCTCGATCAACAGCGTTCCCAGACTCTTCCCCTGCTGATCGGGCAACACGCCGAGCATGCGCAGCATCACCGCCCGCTCTCCCTCTTCTTGAATCTCCTCCAACAAGACGGCTGCCACACAGCGGCCGTCCTCAAGACCGAGCAGCCAGCGGTTCCCAGCTGCCAGCTCCTTTTCGATCATCGGTGCGCCCCAAAAAGATGTATCCTGCTCGTAGGACTCTTCATATACGTCTAAGTTCCGATAAAGTTTGCGCCATGACTCTTTGATCACCAGCGCGATTTCATCCAATAGCTGATCACTCAGCTGAGCAGACCGCTCGATCACCCGATATTCCATTCTGTGACACATCCTTTTGCAGTTGAATTCGTTTGAAGTAGATGGGATGTAACCACTCGTTCACGTTGATCTCCAAGCTGATCCCCGTGCATTCGCACGCGATCACGATCACGCTCCCGAGCGAGTATGTCAAGATCTTAATCTTACCACAGTCCTCCTCGATCAACGCTTTCAGTTTGCGCACCATGCCGTCGCGCACAGCCTGCCGAATCGCAAAAAGCTTTGACGATTGATCGCTCGACGTGTAGATTGAGCAGCGCATGAACGTAACTCCGCGAATACTTTCTATATTTTCCACCTTCGTATCACGTATAAAGTGTTTGATCAGGGAATATCAGGAAATAAAAAAAGTCCTCAAGAAAGAGGACATCTCACAGCAAACCTTCGGTCAGCACATAGGCCAACCTGTCTGCTCGGCGAGAAACTTCCTCTTCTTCAGGACTTTTCGAGCGCAAAAGACTTTTCAAGCTGATCAGGCTTGCAAAGCTCAGTTGCTAGTTGCGGTTGCCATCCTTGTTGTCCGGCTCGGTCAACCGCGTGCAGATGTCATCTGCACGCGGCAGCTTGTCGTCAACAGATCGGCCGCCATAACGCTCTTCCATATAATAGCGGGTCAGCTCCTCCATCGATTCGATCCGATCAGGCTGAACTTTGGCGATCTGCTCCACATATTCATTGGCCGTCTGGCCGATCCCTCGTTCGAAGCCTGCCTTCTTCATCGCGAACAGGAAGCGGCGGTAGGTCTTGCGCATCTCGGTGAGCGGTCCGAGCGCGCGCACCTCTTGTCGCTCTGCGCGGGCAGGCTTCTCCGCATGGATAAACTCGCGCATCTCGACGATGCCATCTGCCGCCCGCAGCTGCTGGGCCCGCTTCATGTTCCTGTAGAAATACCAGATCAGGCAGAGGAAGAGAACGGCGAAGATGACGAAGAGCGTGGTCTCATTAAAGATGTGCGATCCGTCGTCGACAAATTCAAATCGATCCGGCTCCGGCTGGGACTCTTTCATCCCGTCGATCGCCTGCTCGATCCCCTCCGCATCCTTATGACCTTTGAGCCAGTTGACCAAATACTCGACCACATAGCCCACCGCATAAAAGACGGGGAGCAAAAGTTTCGACAGCGCATCGATCGCCCATTTGAACACCGGGACGCCGAGCGAGTTAAAGATCCAACCGGCAAACACGACGACCCCGACGAAGATCAAGGGCAAGTTGTTTTGCAGCTTTTCCATCTTGGAAGCTGTGCCTTTCATCCCTCGCTGCATCTTCGATGCCATCGACAGTGCGGTCATGCGCAGGAAGAGGAAGAGGACGAAAAACGGCACCATCTGCGCCTGCCAAGCGGGATCTTTTTGAAAGAGAATCGCCCATACGATAAAGAAAACGATCAATTGCAGATCCAACTTATATTGGTCGAGCAACGATTGACGGATATATCTCATATCATCGACAGTCTGGCTCATCCGAAAGATCATAAACGCGCTCAATCCCGCATAGATGAGCAGCGGCACGAGCAATCTGGAGGAATCGATCCAGACCATCCCAGCCACCCCAAGCCCGAGCACCACGGTGCCTGCGATCAAAAAGGTGCGTCGCTCCGCCATGTTGTTGCGCCGATAGACGAAAAAAGCGAGCAGAAGGAGTGCGACCGCCGCCCCGGCAAAAGCAGGAACGTAGCGAGTGCCTTCTGTCAGCAAGCCGCACAGGATGATAAACATGGTCGTCATCGCAAACGCTTGGCTGGATAAGCTAAACCAGATCACGTTTCGCAGCGCTCTGTTCATGCTGACTCCTCCTTCCCTTTGCCCTCCTCATCCAACTGATCCACTTCTGTCGCTTCCACCAACAGCGGCACGACCGGAATCGAAGGCGACAGACCGTGCAGTTGGTCGGCGATGCGCTCCAGCGCGATCAGGATCAGCCGATGGCCGTCTGCGCGCAACAGCTCCACTTCCAGCGCGATCTTGTCATCCCAGTACGGGGTGAACAGCACCAGGGTCGAGCGGTTGTGCAGACGAATCCGCACACTCTGCAAAAGCTCGTAGAACGTGGTGTTCGGCTTGTACGACAGGTCGCCGAGCGCGGAGAGCATCGAATCTAACTGCCCGGGCAGATTGGAGATCGGGACGGTGAGCGGGCCTGCTCCCGACCAGGAGGCGTTGCTGTACAATCCGTACGGAAACGATTCCGCTTCTGCCAGCTGGAACAGCTTGGCTGCTGCCCGGCATTGCGCTTCGACCACCTCTTTGATCGTCCCCCACCAGAACGTCTTGAAGAACTGCACATTCATCACCACATAAAAGTCGGTCTCCGAGGTGGTGTCAAACTGTTTGACCATCAGCTCCCCCGCTCGGGCGGTCGCCCGCCAGTGGATCATCTTGTAGGGATCGCCCCGCATGTAAGAGCGGATGCCGATCAGTCGCGAGCTGTCCTCCTGATACCAGCGCAACACCGACTTCTCGCCGACCAGCTCCTGCAGGCGCAGGTCGAGGTCGAACTCCTCCGCAACGCGCGGGCGCACCATGATCCGCCCAAACCAGTGCAACTCTTCAAACAAACCTTTCAGCCCGATGCCATCGCCATACTGAATCTCCGCTTTCGACAGGCGGTGCGTGCCCCGCTTGACGAGGATCTTGTGCATCCGCTGCACGCGTTGACGCGGCAGCAGGAAGGTGCGATAGGAGATCTCCTCCCGCCACTCCTCTCCCTCTTTCACGCGCAGCGAGGAGGGCAGTCCCATCAAAAATTCTACCCACGGGATCGGCAGCCACGAACTGTTTTCCAGCACGGTCCACACTTCGATCTCCTCCCCGTCATAGATCACCTCCTGGTCGATTCGCAACGTCAGCTTGATCTTACCAGCCGCGTATCGCTCCCACACTTTGGAATAGCCGTAGACCACGGCGACCAGCGCGACGACCCAGATCAGCGCACTCATCTGGCCGCCTGAGCCGCATCATCTTCGACCGGCACGGTGGAGTCGTTTAAGATCTCATCCAACAGATCGCGCGCCGTCTTTTGTTTTAATCGCATCGACGAATCGAGGACCAGCCGATGCGTGAGCACTTTTGGTGCCAGGTATTTGATGTCATCAGGAATGACGTAGTCGCGCCCGCGAATCACAGCCAGCGCTTGAGCGGCCGCCCCCAGCGCGATCAGCCCGCGCGGCGAGACCCCGATTGCGATGCCGTCCCACTCGCGCGTCTTGCGGACCAGCTGAATCAGGTAGTCCTCTACCTCTTGGGTCATCTTGACCTGCCGCACCGCATTTTGCACCTCGATCACATCTTCCGGCGAGACGACCGCTTCGATCTGCAACGCTTTTGCATCTTGGCGGGAGAGGCGGAAGATCCTGCGCTCCTCTTCGTGAGAGGGATAGCCGAGCGAAATCCGCATCAGAAAGCGGTCGAGCTGCGCTTCTGGCAAGGGGAACGTGCCGTGCGACTCGATCGGGTTTTGCGTCGCCATCACGAAGAAAGGACGCTCAAGGGCGCGCGTGACGCCATCTGTGGTGATCTGCCCTTCTGCCATCGCTTCGAGCAAGGATGACTGCGTGCGGGGAATCGCGCGATTGATCTCATCGGCCAACACCAGCTGAGCGAACAGCGGTCCTTCGCGGAACTCGAACTCGCCCGACTTCTGATTGAACACGGTCGTGCCGATCACATCGGAAGGCAGCAGGTCGGGCGTGCATTGGACGCGTGAGAAATCGGCGCCGATGCTCGCTGCAAGCGCCTTCGCCAACACCGTTTTGCCCACGCCGGGCACGTCCTCCAACAGGATGTGTCCGCCCGAAAACAGACCGACGAGCAACAGGTTGATCGTCTCTTCCTGGCCGACGATCACTCGACCGACCTCTTTTCGAATCCGTTGTGCAACTTCATAATTTTTTTCTGTAGTCATTTGACGGAACCCCCTCAAGTATCTGGATACTTCTATCTGTTTGGATTATACAAAATTAAGCGAATATTCCGCCACCATATTTTCCATTTTGTTACTCAAACGTTATCTAACGTCATCATTCCGCAAAAAAGGGCGGCATTTTTGGCCGCCCTCCTGTTGTGCGGTCGAAAACTCTAGCGCAGACCGCTCATCTGTTCCAGCTGCAAAAGAATCGCCATGATGTCTTCTTCTCCATGTCCGTTCGCTTTGGCGGCGACAAACGTCTGATGGGCTGCTGCTGTCGCGGGCAAAGCGGTTTCGCTCTTGCGGGCCGCTTCGAGAGCCAGCCCAAAATCTTTCTCCATGTGCTTGAGCGCAAAAGCTGCCTGATACTGATCTGCCAAGATGTTTTGCGTTTTGAGCGCGACGATCGGTGACGCACAGGCGGTTGTGCCGATCATCTCCAGCAGCGTCGCGCGATCGAGCCCCGCTTTCGCTCCGAGCACCAGCGCTTCGGAGAGGCCTTGCAAGCTGATGCCGAGCAGCATGTTGATCGCCAGCTTCGCGCTCGCTCCTGCCCCGTTCGGGCCGAAGTAGAACGCTTTTTTCCCGAGCACCTCAAAGATCGGCACGTGCTGATCGAACGAGTTGCGATCACCGCCGACGAGGATGACCAGCGTCCCATCGGTGGCCGGTTTGACCGAACCTGAGACGGGCGCATCGAGGAACTGAACCCCTTTTTCCAAAAGCTGCGCCGCCGCGTTGCGCGACATGTCTGGTGCGACCGTGCTCATGTCGATCACCGTCTGTCCTGCGCGAACGCCTGCCAACACGCCAGACTCGCCTGCCAACACCGCCTGAAGCGCATCAGCATCGGACACCATCGTGATGACCAGCTCAACCTGTTCGGCCAGCTCTTTCGGGGAGCTGGCCAGCTTCGCCCCCTGCTCGACCAAAGGAGCTGCATTGCCCGCCGTGCGGTTGTACACCGTGACCTCATATCCTGCCTTCAGCAGGTTGCTGACCATCGGTCGACCCATGTTGCCGAGGCCGATCCAGCCAATCGTTGGTTTCATCTCAGTTCGTACCTCCCGGATAGACAGGCTGTCGCAACATCGGCATCAGATTGCGCTTGTGGGCGCTGAGCTTGTACAGGCGATCGATCTTCGCGATCGTCTCCAGGTCGCCTTCTCCCGTGCAGAGGTACGTGTCCAGATCGCGATAGGTGAGGCCGAGCTCCGCTTCGTCTGTGTGACCCTCCCACAGGTCGGCACTCGGCGGCTTGATCAGCAACGGTTCTGGCATGCTGAGGTGCTTGGCCAGCAGATAGATCTCCGCTTTGACCAGATCGCCGAGCACCGAAAAATCACCAGCCGCATCGCCATATTTCGTCTCATAGCCGACCGCCGTCTCCGACCAGTTGCATGTATTGGCGACGCGATAGCCGAGCAAGGCTGCCATCCAATATTCGGCGTTCTTGCGAAAGCGCGGCTTGAGGTTGCCCTTGACCAGCGGGTTGTCCTGTCCAATCTGCAGCTCTGCTGGCAGCGCGTCCGCACAGCGGGTCATCTCGATGTGGAACTGGTTGACGATCGCGGAGAAGTCGACTTCTAGCAGCCTGATTCCATATGTATCGGCGACAAGCTTGGCATCTCGATGGTGCACAGAGCTCGATTCTGCGCCCATCCACAGGGCGACCACGCGCTCTGAGCCCAATGCGCGAGCAGCGAGCGCGGCTGTCACAGCCGAGTCGATCCCACCGGACAGGCCGAGCACGACGCCCTGCCCACCTGTGCCGATCACCTGCTCGCGAACGAACGCTTCTCGCTTGCCGATCTCTTCTTGTATTCTCACTTCAAACTGCTGTAGGTGCTGCTCCATGCGCAAACTCATCTTCTGCACTGTCTCCTTTACGCAAACGTGTTGGCTTTATTGTATCACAGTGCAACAAAAATGGCTGTCGCATTTACGACAGCCATCTGCGGGCCACAAGCCCATCGCGAGGTGAAAAAAGGATGATGAGCAAAAACTGCAGACCGGCGACAGACACCATCGCACCGGCGATCGAAGCGTTGAGCGCAGCCGCCAGATAATAGCCGAGCACCGCAGACAACACCCCGAAGAGCATCGACAGCAGAAGCATCGCGACCAAGCGATCGGTCAAAAGATAGTTAGCAAAAAAATCATTGTTTCCCACATCTAAAAAAGTTTCCTTATAACAACTTTGGTATATGATGTGTTTGTTGGGCACAGTCACTACTTTTCAAAAAAAACCGCCGACCCTTTCAGGCCAGCGGTTTTGTCTGTTCGATTAGTCTTCCCACTTAACGGATTCGGTCGGGCAGCCGTCTTTCGCATCGAGAGCGTCAGACAGGAACTCTTCCGGAACATCAACGTAGCCTTCAAGGCCGCCTTCCAGCTTTACGAATGCGTAGCCGTCGTCATCAGACTCGTATACATCCGGGCAAGTGCTGTAGCAAGCACCGCAAGCGATGCAGGTATCTTTGTCAACAAAAGTTTTAGCCATGACAATACACACTCCTTCTTATCTTCTGTGGTAGATTATAAACCAAATCTGAGCAACGTGCAATCCAAACCAACACAGAAATCCCCTTTCCTAGTGTGTCACAAATAGGCAGGAGTGAAACCTAGTAAGGAGTAGGTCTTGAAAACTTCTATTTTCAGCATTTTTTAGCAGTTTCGGAGTGTGTAGTTGTAGTATAACACATAATACAGAGATTGAGAATCATTTTCAACGAAAAAATTTGTCCATCCCCCTTCCACTTTTCTACAAGTCTTGGTTTGTCCAAGCGTTCAAGCGGTAGGTCCCATCCTTGAGCACTTCCACCTCATACGTGGAGATGTGCGCACCGTACAATTGATCTTCCAGATGTTTCTGAACGATCTGCCAGGCCCATCTGTTGATCTTCGTAAACGTTGCCTCTGCCGTCCCCGCGAACTGTCCCTTATAGCCGCCTTTGGCAATCAGCATCACTTTTTTTGCGCCGCTCGCTCCCTGCTCCTTGTAAAACTCTGCTGTCAACGCCTTGGCCAGCGGCAGCGAATAGCCTTTCTTCCGCAGTCGCTCGGTCACTTCTGCAAGCGACGACACATCTTGTACCACCCCATCGTCGCTGGTTGGCAGCACATAGCCTGCTTTCGGTTCGGTCAGACGAGTGAGCTTTTCACGAATTTCCTGCTTCGTCTCCTCATCCGTTTTGACCGCATCCTGCGGTGGATTGGACGTTTCGCCTCCCACCTGCGCTTTCGTCTCCTGTGGTGGTGTTGGTGGTGTTGGTGGTGTCACAGGCTGTTCGACCTGTTGTGAACATCCGACGAACAGCAGGGACGCCACCGACAAGGCGAGGATATTGATGCGCATGATCCAGCCCCCTTCTGTTTTTAGTACATACTTATGCAAGGCTGTACAAAAAAGAGTACATGCACATCAAAAGAGACCACAGCTCGAAAGCGGCAGTCTCTTCATCATGTTTCGTATCGGTCATCGATGCATCTGCAGGCGTTTGATCGTCTGCCATTGATCAAAATTGTGGTGCTTCCCTGCCGTCTGCCCATTTTCTTGGTTCGGTTGATCGGCGAGCGCCGGGGTTGCGGGCGCGAGGAGCAGGACAAAAGCGGCGAGCGGCAACAGTCTTTTTTTCATCGGCGTCATCCTCCGGATGGTTTCTGCTCTTAGCATGCCCAACATCGCATGACAAAAAACACCATCCTCTTCCCTATCAGGGGAGAGCTTTCACCTTGACCTGATCGCCGAGACGCACGTCTCCTGTACTGGAGCGAATCACCTGAAACTCGTAGCTCGATCGCTCGACGAGGATCGCGCCACTCTGATCTTTGCGCTCCACACGGACCATGATCTTGAGCAGGTCATCCCTGCGCTCCATCAGATAGACCTCACCAAAATTGTGGATCGCACCTTTCGCTTTCTGATCGGCCAGATAGGCGATCGCCTTCCGCTCGATCAGTTCGGCGTTGTGCGGCTGGATCACCCGCGAGATCTGTGTCGGCTGCCAAAAACCATCGCTCGACTCCTTCAACAGGATCTGATATTTGTGATCATCCTGCGTGACGGTCACCACGCTCAGCTCGTTCGATTGGGAGACGATCGCAGTCGGTGCAAAGCCCAACTCCTTGAGCGAGTGCACGACCACCTGATAAGGATCTTTCGCCCACGTCTGGCTGCTCGGGTCCGCCTTGTGCGCATTGGTGATCGCCCGGCTGATGTTCAGATCGAGCGGGCCGGAGATCGGCGTGAGGTTGACCTTCGCCCTTTCGATCACATTCCCCTGTTCGTCTGTGAACGTGACCGTCTTCTCGCCACCGCCCTGATCGCCGAGACCTGCGATCCCATAGATGCGAACATCGCTCCCGTCCCGCTTCTCCACCTGTCGATCTGGGGCGACGACGACCGTCACGTTGTCACCATCCACCTTCACATCGGTCGGCCTGGAGTCGACCGTCACGACGACAACCCCGTTCTGCGCCGAGCTGAGGGTGGCATCGCCCACCTTGGTCGCCTCGACTTTGACCCCCGTCTGATCCCGCACTTTGTCCAGCTCGTTCTTCGAGACGGCGACGACCTGTACAGCAGGCTTTTCCTTGACCGTCTCCTGCGTGATCAGCTTCGTCTCCGGGCGATTGCCTTCCGCTGTGATCGCCAGCCGCTCCTCCGGTGCCGGCTGTTGCACGACCGGACTCTGCTCCACTTCGATGTTCTCCGGTCGGCTGGGGCTGAACAGACCCCAGAAGTCAGACAGGCTGACCGCCAGAACCAGCGCTGCGGCCGCCGTGATCCCCGGCCAGAAAAACCGGGGCAGCCTACGCTTTTTCTCCAACACCTGTGGTAAATCTGGCTCCATCAGCTTCACAAAGCTCTTCTCTGGCATCGCTTTCGGCAGGTTGCCAAACAGGTCTGCCAATCGTTTATAATCTTCCCATTCCCGGCGGCAATCGTCACATGAAGCGATGTGCGACTTCAAAAGCACAAGCTCTTGTGAAGTGAGATCCCCGTCGATCTCGCGCTGAATCAGCTCGCGAAAGCTATCATGCGTCATCTTGATCACCTCCATAGAACAGCGTTTTCAGCTTCTCTCGTCCTCGAAACAGTCGCGTCTTCACCTGCGCTTCTGTCAGTTCCAAAACTTCTGCAATCTCCAAATAGGACATCTCATGAACATGGCGCAACACGACCACCTCCCGATAATTGCTCGGCAGGGCGGCGATCGCCTTCTGCAGATGTTCCTCTGTCAGCTTCCATTCGATCTGCTGTTCGACCGACGATTCGCTCGACTGCATCGCTTCGTCCAGTTCCACGACGGTCAACCGCTTCTTGCGGAGCTGTTGACGGAACGTGTTGACGACGACGCGGTGAATCCAGCCGCGCAGCGACCCTTGTCCTTGGTACTGTCCTAGCGAACGGCAGACTTTCCAAAGGCTTTCTTGCGTGATGTCTTCGGCGTCCGCCTTTTTGCCGGTCAGGTAGTATGCCGTCTGATAGATAAACGGTTCGACCGTACGCAAAAACCGGGACAGCGCATCCGGGCTACTGAGCGCGTCTGCCACGATATCCTTATCTTGCATACGTCTTC
This sequence comes from Tumebacillus lipolyticus, assembly GCF_042682745.1. Classification (NCBI taxonomy): domain Bacteria; kingdom Bacillati; phylum Bacillota; class Bacilli; order Caryophanales; family Alicyclobacillaceae; genus Tumebacillus; species Tumebacillus lipolyticus. Next base: position 1,005,137 of record NZ_JBHUIO010000002.1, read on the forward strand.
CTCCTCATATAGTACGATGTCTCAACTCGGATAAAAGTTTCGCTTGATGTATCAATTCCGCACGACCGATCGTTCTCCTGCCAAGTTATAACAATGCAAAAACCCTCCGGTCGAAAACGCGGAGGGTCATCTATCGCTCGATCAATGCAATTGTTGGTTCGATTCGGCAAGCAGCTCTTGAATGCGCTTCGTCTCCGCGTCAACCGGGTTGTAGCCGGTTGGGCGAATCACTTCCCAGCGTGGAAAGAGCTCCCGCCGCACCATCTGCCCGTGCGTCAGATGTTCAGGCTGCATCCGAAACAGCTGATGCAGCGCCGATTCGTCGAAGTGACTAGGCGTTCGTTCCGGCGGCAGCTTGCTCATGCGCCACCCCAGGTGACCAGATCATCCGCTTCGCTGTCGCTCGCCGCTTCACGATCATACCCGCCCACTCGCATCAGCGTGACCAGCAGTTCGGCCAGGTCGTGCGTCGCCGAGTTCGGATTGTCTGTCGGGTGATCGAGCGGCAGCCGGCGCTCCCCTCTGATCACATACGTTTCCCTTCCGGCATGACCGACCGGCGTCAGCAGCGAGATCGAGTGTACATGACCTGTTCCCTGCACATCGCGCACGATCTCTTCGTCTCGACGCTTGTTCAAGTTCGGCACATGAACCAAAAAGGAGATGTGCACCTCTTCGCCCGCCTGTTCGATGTCCAGATCGCACCACGGGCTGGACTCATCGAGCAGATCGAGGCGCGAGCGGATCAGCGTGCTCAAGTCGCCGCTCACCGAGCCGAGCGGCATCTCCAGCCGAGAGCGAACGATGGTGACAGGGGCCAGCTCATCGAGGATATCGATCATCATCTTGACCCAAGTTTCATACATGAAAGAAAGCTCCCCCTTTTCAACCCAGATAGGTATAGCCTCAGTATCTTTCTTGGCGATCCCCTCTATGCGAAGAAATGGGCGGGACTTTCTGGATCGACTGCGATCCGATCTATTTGCGGCTGTGCACCAACTTGAAACGCTCTTTGCGCAGTTTGCGCTCCGTGTCCTCCTGATTGCTGATCAGCTGATCGGCTCGCCCGCGCAACAGCTCTCTGATTCCGTCGATCTGCTCGACAGCGACTGTCAAGTCTACAAACGACCGAATAAACTTGCCAGTCTCAAGCTTCAGAACCTCATGGCGCTGTTCGGCGATCCGTTTTGTCAGCTCTTGCAGCTCTGTGATCTGCTGTTCGACGCTCTGTTTCATCGCGGCACCCTTCCCCAGTCTCCGATCTTTCCTGTTAGCGTACGACGATTCCGCCTGTCGATCAATCCTCTATTATTTCCAGAGCGAGGAGCGGCGCAGCGACCCTGCTCCCTCGCGCAACTCCTCCACCCCGAGCCAAGATCTGATCGTCAGCGCGCGACCATCTGTCGTGCACTCGACAGCGCCCGCTCGATCGGTGCGCCAGATGTGCGCACCTTTCTGCTCCAAGCGCTCGATGGTGGAAGGAGCGGGATGACCGTAGCTGTTGCGCGCACCGACAGACAAGATCGCATGGTCGAGCGAGAAGTTGATATCTCGATCTGTTCGGCTTCCATGATGTGGAACTTTGAGGACGTCCACATGAGGAAGCGTTGTGCTGTACCCTTCCGCATCGCCGGTGAAGAGAAACGTCCGCTCCTTGTACTGCAGGGAGAAGACGAGCGAGTTCTCATTGCTGTCGTCCTCGCTGCTGAGCTGACGCTTGGGCGGGTTCCAGAAGGTGATGCGCAAGCGATCCTCCAGACTGATCGACCAGCCTGCTCTCGGCTCATAGATCGGGATCTGCCGCGCTCCGATCTCGCGCAACAGGTCTTGGAAAAACGGGCTTGGATCTTGCCGATTGGACAGCCAGACCTGACCGATCGAAAAGTGCTGCAGGACCGCTTTCATCCCTTTGATGTGGTCTTCATCCGCATGCGTGAGCACGAGCACATCGATCCTGTCGATGCCGTAGGAGGAAAGCGCCGGGACGACGATGCGCGCCCCGACATCGAAATCGCTCTTTGCAAAGCTGGGAATGCCGCCGCTGTCGACCAGCATCACCTGCCCGCTCGGCGTTCTGATCAGCGCCGCATCGCCCTGCCCCACATCGAGAAACAGGACGGACAGCTGTTGCGGGACAAGCTGGGGCAGCAAGTGCGTCAGGAGGAGGAAGATCGAGAGCAGCGCCACGGCTGGTTTGCGCCAAGCAGCATACCAGGTGGCGAGCTTCGCCGATCCGGGAAAGCTTCGGCAGGCAACGCCACACCAGCCTGCGTAGTAGCAGCAGAGCCACCATGCTGCAGGCGCACGATAATGCTGCGCGAACCACGCTTCCCTCCCTGCGAAGAGCAGCGGCTGCAGCAGCATGTCGAGCAACATCCTGGCCGCACAGGCGGGAAGGAAGCCCGCAAGCGGATGGAGCAGGCCGAGCAGAATCGTCAGGACGGAGAGCGGCAACAGCAGGATGAGAATCGGCACGATCAAGAGGTTGGCAAAAAAGGAGATCGGGGTGAAGGTGGGGGTTACTGTGAGGACGAGCGGGACGGAGAGCAGCTCCGCCGCCAGCGTGATCGCGAAGAGCGACGCCAGCCGGTCGGGGAGCGCGTGAAACAGGTGGCGCAATGGGGCTGTCAGCGTGAAGAGTCCGAGCGTCAGGATCATCGTCAGCTGAAAGCCGAGGTCTTGGAGCGAAAGCGGATTGATCAGCAGGGCGATCCATCCGGCAAGCGCCCACGAGGTGAGCAGGTCGCTGTCCCGGCTGACGATGCGCGAGATGCACCAGACGACAGCCATCACACATGCTCTGACGACAGAAGGGCCGCCTGCGGTGACCCCACCGTAGAGCAGAACGAGCACGATGCCGAGCGCAAAGCGCTTGCGCTCCGAGATGTTCAATCGTTTCAGCAGGGCGAGAAAGGGCACCAGCAGCATCGCCACATTTGCACCCGATACGGCCAAGATGTGCACCACCCCCATCACCCGAAACGAGTCGATCGTCTCCTCGTCGATCTCAGAGGTGATGCCAAACAGCAGCCCGGCGATCACATCGCCCCCTTCACCAGGGAAATGTTGCGCGACGACACCGATCAGTTTCTGTCGGAGCGGCACGAGCAGCCGTCCGTGCAAGCCTCGATCCGCTCTGCCGATCTTCTGATGCGCCTGAGCGGACAACGAATAGTGGATGCCAAGCCGCCCGTAGTAGGCGCGGGCATCAAACCCGCCCGGATTTTTCGGTGGCGACAGGCGCTCCAACACGCCTTCGATTCGCAGGAGGTCGCCATCGTCGACCTTTTGCTCTCGGCTCTGTTTCAGACGGACGACCGCGCGCTCCCCTCCTGCGCTCCGCAAGTGAAAGCTCCACGTTCCCCCTTTCCATGTCGGCTCTGAGACCACCGTCCCTTCGATCGTCACCTGCTGCCCGACATACGCTTCGAGCGACGGTCGATGCGCCCACTCGTAGCTGCTCGCATAAAAGGTGCCGACAGCAAACGCCAGCACGAGCAACCACTTCCTGGTGACGAGCAGCATGCAGAAGCTGACAACCACGACGATCCAGGAATGGCCTGCCATCGCGATTCCGAAAGCAAAAAAGAGACCTAGCGTAAACACTGGTCGGCGCATTGTAGTTCCTCTCCGCTTCCTCTTGAGCTTCCTCTCGATGATTCGTTTGAGAATGTGTGTAGATCGATCTGTGGACCCTCATGCTTGCGCGTTGCAGCGAGGGAAATGGTGGAGTGTGAGGGGGAAAATGAAGGGGTTCGGTTGTGGAAACTGCAAGCTGTCACGCGGCAGCTCCAAGTCTGCCCGCGCAGCTCGTCGATCATTCCACATAGACTTTGTCGCGCAGCCCGTCGATCAGCTTTTTGCTGATCCCGGAGATTTGCTTCAGATCATCGACCTGAAAAAAGCGTCCATGCGTTTGCCGATGCTCCACGATCGCTTGGGCGCGAATCGAGCCGATGCCCGGCAGCGTGTCCAACTGTTCGGCGGTGGCCGTGTTGAGGTTGAGCTTGCCCGCCTGCTGCGGTGGCTGCGGCTGGGTCGCTTGCGCAGACGCCGCTTCGGACGGCACGACGATCTGGCCGCCATCCTCGATCACCTGTGCGAGATTGATCCCTGCTAAATCTGCGCCTTCTGTGGAACCGCCTGCCGCCTGAATCGCGTCGACGACGCGGGAATCGGTCGGCAGCTGGTAGACGCCAGGATGGTGAACTTCCCCTTTGACATGGACTTTGATCTTGTCCAGCACAGGGGTGCGCTGCATGTTTTGTTCCAGTTCGATGCCCGCCTCCTTTGCCGTTCCCTGCTTGCCACCATACAGATACACACTGCCGGCGAGCAGGATGCCGAATAGAAACACCAAGAGAATCAGTCGCTCTTTCTTCTGCATGCGCATCGATCGCGCCTCCTCTCCAACAGAGTTCCCGACTACAGTTCGCTTTGCAGGAATTGTTTTCCTCCCCCTAGACAAAGGTAGTCACCAACTGACAAAAAATTACCTGCATCCTCCTCACCGCTCCCGCCAACCCTACCGATAACCGATCAATGCTGAGGAGGTCTCCGAGATGTTTTTTGAAAAGTTTGTGCCCAGCCTCCACCTGCACTCGATCTACGACATTCAGTTGGATCAACTGCAAGCGCGAGGGATCAAAGGCGTGATCACCAACCTCGACAACACGCTCGTCGAGCTGAACAGCTCCAAGCTGACAGCAGACTTGACCGGCTGGCTGCGCGCGATTCATCAGCACGGCATGAAAGTGGTGATCGTCTCCAACAACCGAGAGCTTCGCGTCGCCTCGTTCGCCCGCCCGCTCGGCATCCCGTTCGTCTACGAAGCGCGCAAGCCTTGGGGGCATCCGTTCGACAGAGCGCTGCGACTGCTGCACACCACTTCCCGCGACACGGTGGTGATCGGAGATCAACTGCTGACCGACATCGTCGGCGGCAACCGATTCGGATTTTATACGATCTGGGTGGATCCGATCTCCGCCAAAGAGGATTGGCGCACGAAGATCAATCGCTTTTTCGAGCGCATTCTGTACCGCTACCTGAAGCGCAAAGGGTATATGCCGTGGGACGATCGCTTGTAAGCGCTGTCCAGATGGTGTAGAATGGTATGTGCCATTGATAGGGAAAGTGAGGATTAGAGATGCTGACATCGAGCATGGAGGATTACCTTGAAAAAATCTATGAGCTGATGAAAGACAAAGGGTATGCCCGCGTCTCAGACATCGCCTCCTCGCTGTCTGTACAGCCGTCCTCCGTCACCAAGATGATTCAGAAGTTGGACGAGAAGAAGTTGGTCACCTATGAGAAGTACCGCGGGATCGTGCTCACTCCAAGAGGGGAGCAGCTCGGCAAGCTGATGAAACAGCGCCACAAGATGCTGGAAGAGTTTTTGCGCATCCTCGGCGTCTCAGAGGAGACGATTCAAAACGATGTGGAGGGCATCGAGCATCACGTTTCGCCTTCCACAATGGATGCGTTAAACAACCTCGTGCTGTTCTTCCACCAAAACCAAGAATGTCTGGATGAATTTAACGAGTTCTGCATCGAACTCGAAGAGCTCAAACAGGTAGATCGCGATAAAAAATGACCCTGGACTTCGATCCAGGGTTTTTTCGTCTGGACACACGCCTAGACCTTTTGCATAATAAAGTGGTTACAAGGAAAGGAGTGAGAGGATGAACCGGAAGATCAGAGTCGGAGTTGTCTTTGGCGGCAAATCTGGCGAACATGAGGTATCCATCCAATCTGCTCGATCTGTCATCGAGAATTTAGACCCAGCAAAATTTGACGTACTGCCGATCGGCATCGATAAGAAAGGAACGTGGCACGTAGGCCTCGGCGCCTACAATGCGCTGGGAGCGCCGATTCCCACGCAGCTGCTCACAGACGAGGTAGAAGCGGAAGCGGTCACCGAGCTCACCCCGCTCGCGCAGGGCGCGATCATGCCCCTGTCATCTGTCGGTGACATCGATGTGATTTTACCCATTCTGCACGGTCCGTTTGGTGAAGATGGAACGGTGCAGGGTTTGTTTGAACTGTTGAACCTCCCCTATGTCGGAGCTGGCGTGCTCGCCTCTTCTGTCGGCATGGACAAAGCGATGATGAAAAAGGTGTTTGCCGAAGAAGGACTGAAGCAGGCGCGCTATGAAGTGGTGTTGCGCTCTCGCTTTGAGCGCGAGCCGGAGCTTGTCACCGAGCGGGTGGAAGCTTCGATCGGCTATCCGTGCTTCATCAAGCCGGCCAACCTCGGCTCCTCTGTCGGCATTTCGAAAGCGAAAAACAGAGAGGAGCTGCATCTCGCCCTGCAGCTCGCTGCAAAATATGACCGCAAGATCATCATCGAAGAGGCGGTCGACGGTCGCGAGATCGAAGTCGCCGTGCTCGGCAACGAGGAACCGGCAGCTTCTGTCGCTGGCGAGATCGTCTCGTCGAGCGAAGATTTTTATGACTATCAAGCGAAATATTTGGATGGCGAATCGGTGATGATCATTCCTGCCGATCTGACACCTGAACAGTCTGACGAGGTGCGCCAACTGGCGATCCAAGCGTTCCTAGCGATCGACGGTTCCGGCCTCTCCCGCGTCGATTTTTTCCTCTGCCGCAAAACCGGACAGTTCTTGATCAATGAGATCAACACGTTCCCCGGCTTCACCATCTTCTCGATGTATCCGAAGCTTTGGGAAGTCACCGGCCTCCCCTACGACCAACTGCTGGAAAAGCTGATTGAACTGGCGATCGAACGCCACGAAGATAAAAATAGAGAGCGGTAAGCAACCGACAAAAAAACCGGGCTGGAATGCATCTTCCAGCCCGGTTTTTTACGTATATAAGATCACAGACCCAAGAAATGTTGAATGACTTTCCCCTCTGTCGAATACAGGGTGCCATCAAGGCTCAAGACATGGTGACCGAGATCGCCGCTGAGCTCGATCGCATCATATGGATGCGGCAAGCTTGCGGTCGATGCGAACGCCGCTTGGGCGGCAGGAATCTGCACGCTCGAATATTTGCCTTCGCCGACCAGCTTGGCGACCAGCTTGATCACGTTCAGGTAGCGCGTCGACGAACCTCCCGCCGCCGCCGCTTCGCGTGCTGCCGCATCGAGCTCCGCGTGGCCAGCGCCGCGCAGGTACTCACCGATCGCCGCCTGCAAGCGATCGAGATCATCATCTTGACGCAGCGCTGCCGGATAAGCGTCCACCTTGCCCGCTGCGATCACCACGCGCAGATCGGGTCGCTCTTGCAGCAGCGATACCGCCCCGTTTAACGCTGCGAGCAATCGAGCGTCCGCCTTCCGATCAGGTTGAGCTGCTGTGACCGCCTGTTGTGCGACATCAGCTTTTGCGAGCGGCTGCTCCGCCTGAACAGCTTGATCGGCTGGCAGCGATGCTTGGGCACCCCGCTCGTTCAACAGCGCCGCCAGCTGCTGATACTCGCTCTCCCCGATCTCGTACAGCCCGCCCTTGACCTGCGGAGTGAACTTCTGTCCGGTCAGCTCCTGCAGCTCCTCGCGTGTAATCCCGTCCTGCTTGTTCTCCAATGCAACCGTATAGGTAAATGGAACATGATAGAAAAACTCACCCGTCTGTCCTGGGTAAGTCATCTCTTCTTCAATGACAACCGGCTCTGACACGCGGCCAATCGCAAACACAGCATTGGAGCCGCCGTTGGCCTTCGTCTCCAGCAACAGAACAGGACGAGTCGTCTGGCTGAGTTCCTGTGCTTTGTTCGCTTCTTTGAACGAAATGCGATCGAACAAAGCGTCCCCCTTCTTGCGCCAGACTTGTTTGATGTAATAGGTGTTCGATTCACTCATCTCTGCGTATTCCTCCCGACTTTGATTCCATAGCCTACACTATTTCTCTATCTGACTACAAATTCCTTCAGGTAAATTTCTCCCGACCAAAAGAAGAGCCCTTGCAGAATCGCTCTGCAGGGGCTTCCTCCCAACTAGCCGATCACCAGATTGACCAGTTTGCTCGGCACCACGATCACCTTTTTGATCGTCTTGCCCTCGATCAGCGCATGAACCTTTTCCGATTCGATGACCGCCTTTTCGACCTCTTCGCGAGTGGCGCTCGCCGGGAAGACGATCTTGTCGCGAACTTTCCCGTTGATCTGCACCACATATTCGATCTCATCGAGCACGAGCGCCGACTGATCGTACACAGGCCACGCAACTTCGATCAGCGACTTCGCCTTGCCCATCGCTTCCCACAGTTCGGACGCGATGTGCGGTGCGGCCGGATAGAGCAGGCGAACGGCCGTTTCGATCGCTTCCGCCTTCAGCGCCGCATTCGCCTGTTCCGGATACGAATAGATCGCGTTGACCAGCTCCATGATCGCCGAGATGGCGGTGTTGAACTGATAGCGCTCCCCGATGTCCTCGGTGACCTTTTTGATCGCCGCATGCATCGCCATGCGCATCTTTTTCTCCGCATCGCCCGCAATGTTTGGCGTGCCACCCCGTCTGATGATCGCCATGTTCGACTCGACCATCCGCCAGACGCGCCCCAAGAAGCGATGCGCGCCCTCGATGCCTTGATCGCTCCACTCCAAGTCGCGATCCGGCGGAGCTGCGAACAGCATGAACACGCGAGCCGTATCGGCACCATATTTTGCGATGATGTCTTCCGGCGAGACGACATTGCCTTTCGACTTGGACATCTTCGCGCCGTTGAGCACGACCATGCCTTGCGTCAGCAGGCTTTCGAACGGTTCTGTAAAGTTGACCATCCCCGCGTCATACAGCACTTTGGTGAAGAAGCGGGAGTACAGCAGGTGCAAGACCGCATGCTCGATGCCCCCGATATATTTGTCGACCGGCAGCCAGTTGTTGACCGCCTCTGTGTCGAAAACTTTCGTCTCATCCTGTGCGGAGATGTAGCGCAGGTAGTACCAAGAGGAGTCGATAAACGTATCCATCGTATCTGTCTCGCGAGTCGCATGTCCGCCGCAGGACGGGCAGGTCGTGTTGACAAACTCATCGTTGGTCGCGAGCGGCGACTTGCCTTTCACCCCGAAGTCAACCTGTTCTGGCAACAGGACGGGCAGCTGATCTTTCGGCACCGGAACTGTTCCGCAAGCGGAGCACTGGATCATCGGGATCGGCGCCCCCCAGTAGCGTTGACGCGAGATCAACCAGTCGCGCAGGCGGAACGAGGTGGTCATCGAGCCCGCGCCCATCCCGGACAGTTTTTCCACGATCTTGACCAGCGCCTCGCGGTTGTGCAGGCCATCGAACTCGCCCGAGTTGACCATCGTGCCATCCTCGGTGATCGCAGCGTTCAGCTCGCCGATCTCGCCCGCGGCAGGCTGGATGACGACTTGCTTCGGCAGCTGGTACTTGCTGGCAAATTCGAAGTCGCGCTCATCGTGCGCCGGCACGCCCATCACCGCACCTGTCCCGTAATCGGGCAGCACGTAGTTGGCGATCCAGATCGGCACTTGCTCCCCGGTCAGCGGATGAACGGCGAACGCATCGATCGAGACGCCCTGCTTCTCCGCATCGGTGGAGGTGCGCTCGATCTCCGACGCCTTGCGCACCGCGTCGACAAACGCCTTGATCTCCTGCTCGCGCGGCGTTCCGGCGATCAGCTTGCCGACCAGCTCATGCTCCGGTGCGAGCACCAGATAGGAGACTCCGAACAGCGTGTCCGGTCTGGTGGTGAAGACGGTGACCGTCTCGTCCGTTCCGGCGATCGCGAAGGTGACGTCTGCGCCTGTGCTCTTGCCGATCCAGTTGCGCTGCATCGTCTTGACTTTGTCCGGCCAGCCAGGCAGGTTGTCAAGATCGTCCAGCAGGCGATCCGCATAGTCGGTGATGCGGAAGAACCATTGCTCCAGATCCTTTTTCACCACTTCGGTGCCACAGCGCCAGCAACCGCCATCTTCTACCTGCTCGTTGGCCAGCACCGTCGAGCATTCGGGACACCAGTTGACCGCCGCCTTCTTCTTGTATGCGAGGTCTCGTTCATAGAACAGCTGGAACAGCCACTGCGTCCATCTGTAGTAGTCTGGCGAACAGGTGGCAAGCTCGCGGGACCAGTCGTAGGAGATGCCCAGTTCCTTTTGCTGTTTTTTCATAAAGTCGATGTTCTCGTAGGTGGAGACGTTCGGATGAACACCATGCTTGATCGCATAGTTCTCCGCCGGCATCCCAAACGCATCCCAGCCCATCGGGTGCAGCACGTTGTATCCTTGCTGCTTTTTGAAGCGGGCAACCACATCGCCGATCGTGTAGACCCTAACGTGGCCCATATGCAGGCGCCCCGACGGATAGGGGAATTGCTCCAGCGTGTAATAGTACGGTTTGTTCGGGTCGCTTCCTGTCGCAAAAGCGCGCGTCTCTTCCCAATGAGTTTGCCACTTTTGTTCGATCTGTGCAGGTTCATAGCGTCGTTCGCTCATGAGGAAAACCTCCTTTGATGATGGAAGTAGCGCAAGAGTGCGGAGACATAATAAAACCTCCCACCCCCAGCGCTCGGTTCGCTAGGGACGAGAGGTTGAGTAAACATTCCCGTGGTACCACCCTAATTCAGCACCTGTCACAAACGGAGGACAGGAGCTCTCATTACGTCCGATAACGTGGACGAAACGGCAACGAGTACTCGATTCCCCGCTGCGGCTCTGAGGCGAGTTCATTCGACAAATCTTTACCGACTCTCACCGACCGTCGGCTCTCTGAAAAGTCGGTCGAATTACTGCTCCTCTTCAACGCCAGCTCATCTAACATGATGTGCAACTTGTTGTTAGTAGTATACGCATTTGAAAAACGTTTTGTCAACACGAACAATCAGATCATTTTGTGTTTTCTCAGGAGACATAAGTCCGTTCATTGCGCATCTCTGTGAATGGAATAGGTGTCCTTTAGCAATCGCCATTTTGACTCCAGCGTGCTGCCATGCACGAGGCAGGAGATCCCAGCCAGCTTAAGCTGGGTGACAAGATGCAGTTTTGCAGCAAGGCTGCGAACATCTTCATACCAGACTTCCCGTTTTTCTCCGTCCTCATTCCTGTAGTGAAACATCGGCGACATCGCTCGATCATCCCAGCAGATCTGCTTCGGCTGCAGGACTTCATCGTCACAGTGACCATGCAAGATCAAGGTCGGCAACCGATCGAGTCGATAGGGGATCGGCCAATCATAACCGAAAAACGGGAGTCCGAGCAGCAATTTTTGCCGGGGGACGACGGTCAGCGCATAGCGCAGTGACCGCTCGATCAGATGCAGGGGCGCGACCGCCATCGGCGGACCTTCCAACCTCCCGAACACTTCGTCCGCCTTCCAGACGAGGCGATCGACATGCTGACAGAGAAACTGCAGATCATAAGCGCCGAAGCGCAGATGCTCAGGGTTATCCTCCGCATGCGCTGGCACGCTGAGGTAGAGCTTGCAATCGATCCGTTTGAGCCGCAGGGACAGTTCACGGACAAAGCCATTGAACAGCGGCCGGAGTTGCGGGCTCATCTCCGGCATCTCCAGATGCAGCCCGATCAAACCGTTCTCGCTGATCTTCGACCGCAGCGCCGAAAAAAAGGCGCGCCTGCTCGGCAGATGGCTGAGCAATCGGTCGACACAGTCCCCATCGGCCATCGTGAGCAGGAGCAACCCGCACGTCTGCGCTCTGCTCAGCTCCTCGACCAACTGCGGCGAGAGGAAGGGCGGCATGCGCAGAGCACCGTCCTCCTCCGCCAGCGCATAGGCGATCGAAACGGAGGAGATGCTGTCTTTCGCCTCTTCTAGCGTCTGCAGATCATGCGCCTCTTCCTGCACTTCCCAGCGCATGTGCACTTCCATCCTGTGCTTCGCAAACAGCGGCACTGGCAAGGTGAGCCGCTGACCAGGCACGACCGTTTCGGCTGTGATCAGATTGGAGGCCAACACCATCTTCTCCGGCATGTGAAATCGGTTAGCGATTTTGCGTAAGGTGTCGCCCGCGCGAATCGGATAGGTCAGCAAGGTGGTGGGAACTGGCGACGGTACGAGCAGGGAACAGCCAGACACCAAGCTGTCATCCAGCCAGCCATTGAGCTGTTCGATCTCCGCACCGCTCACCCCGTACGCACGGCCGATGCTCGCGATCGTCTCCCCCGCTTTGACGAGGTGCACAAACATATCTGGCCCTTCACCTTCTCTCCCGTGGAGTACCATAAGGTATTCGATCCACAAAAGATGGGTGAAAGCGCAGCTCGTCCAAGCTGTGCGCCCCCCTGCCGCAACAAAAAACCGCTCGATCGCTCAAGCGGTTCCCCTCTCTGCTGCCAAAGCGTGCAAGCTTCCCCGCAGGATCGCCTCGCCTGCAACAGGACGAATGATGCGACCACTAGGGTGCAGCCAGCAAAAAAGCGCCCGAATCGTTCGGGCGCTCTGCCTATCTCGCGAGAAAAAAGTAGCGTTCTGTCGATTCTGTTGGCACGTCCCAACCAAAGTCAGCATATACTTGTACTGTTTGAAAGCCTGCATCGGTCAAAAGTTGCTCGACTGTCGACCGCTCATAGGCACGCTGGACGTGACGCTCGTGAAATCTTCGATACAGCTGCTCTTCCTCATCCTCGATCGCAAAAAACGTGATGTCATACTCGACGGTCGCCGTCTCCTGCTCATAGCGACTCTGCCACAGGTAGGTCACTTCTTCGCCCACCTCATAAAATACATTTTGACCGAGCTTTTCACGCAGTTTGTAGATCGTATGCATGTCGAAGAGAAACATTCCTCCCGGCCGCAACTGCGATTTTACTCGCGCGAACGCTTGGCCGAGCGAATCTTCGTCGAGAATGTAGTTGAGCCCGTCGCAAAAGGCGATCGCCACGTCGCATTTCTCAGGCAGGATCAGCTCGCGAACATCTTGGCAAAGAAAGCGAAGCCGAGGAGAATGCGCCTGTAGCTTCGCTTCCGCCTGTGCGAGCATGTCCTCCGACAGATCGACGCCGGTCACCTTATACCCTCGCTCATGCAGCATCAGCGAGATCGTCCCTGTACCGCAGCCAAGATCGGCGATATGTCGCGGCGACAGACCGTTTCTGGTCAGCGCCTCTTCCAAAAAAACCATCCAGGACTGGTACGGTGCATCTGCCATCAGCTGGTCGTAAAACAGGGCAAACTCTCCGTAACTGCCTTGATTTTGATCGCTCACTTCGAAAAACCTTCCTTATACGAGGCTCAGCTGTTTCGCGTCCCCCCAGACGCGCTCCAGGTTGTAAAACTCTCGTTCTTCTTGGCGGAACACATGAACCACAACATCACCAAAGTCAAGCAAAACCCAACGCGCTTCGTCATACCCTTCCATCGATTTGATGACATAACCTTGTTTGGCAAGTTTATCGCGCACGCCATTTGCGATTGCTTGTACTTGAGTGTTGGAATTCCCGCTGCAGATGATAAAATAGTCGGCGATCACCGAAAGTCCTTGAATGTCGAGGACCACCACATCGTTCGCTTTTTTATCTGCCACAGCGTCCGCAGCAGTATACGCCAATTCCAATACTCGATCGCTCATTTGCATGCCTCCTAATCAAAAGTGGGACTACAGGTAGTACATCATATTCGATGCGTTCCGTTAAAGTGTCCGCCTGTCCGAAACTGTGCGCCAGAGGTCGTTGCGCGCATAGATCGTCAGCGGAAAGATCGGCTTGTTCTTGTCGAGCAGGAAGCGAATCGTGTTATCGAACGCAGAAGCCAATGCCAGATCAAGATCTGCCTTCGCTTTTTCCCGCAGTTCCTCCACAGCCGGAAAAGATCGGCCCGCTTCGATGTAGTCTGCCAAACAAACCACTTTTTCAAGCTGTGACATCCCGATCCGGCCGGAGGTGTGATAGCGAATCGCGTCTGCGATCTCCTTGTCGTCAATGCCGAACACATCGGACAGCATCGAAGCTGCGATCGGGCCGTGCAGCATCTCCGCCACATCGAAAAACTCAGGGTTCACGCCCCGCTCCTTCGCCACTTCATACCACCGATCGACCGGCCACTCGCGCACATAATCGTGAATCCATCCAGCGATGCGCGCTTTTTTTGGATCGACACCAAAACGGCTCGCCAGCTCCTCTGCCGCTTCCACCACGCCGCAGACATGTTGAAAGCGGCGCGGACTTAGCGTTTCGCGAATCAGCTCTTTAATCTCCAATTCGTTCATATAGGCTGTTCTCCTTACTGTACCGTATGACCTTAGAGGGAACGAGATGCTCAACAGATAGATTCTTCAACATTCGCTCACGGATCCACGTGGAGGAGATGTTCAACCCCGGGATGTCCACATAGCGAACGCGATCGCTCAGATCTGTGCGCAAGGCGAGCACCGTTTCGGCGCTGGTCGTCAGGTCAAAGCCGGGGCGTGTCACCGCCAAGATGGTCGCGATCTCCAAGATGCGATCGACAGCGCGCCATTTCGGCAGGATCTGCAGATTGTCCGCCCCGATGATCAAAAACAGTTCCGCCTGCGGATAGAGCTGCTGAAAATGCTCAAGGGTGTCGACCGTAAACGAGGGACCCGGTCTGGTCAGCTCCCAATCGCACGCTTCGAACTTCGGCGCACCTTCGATCGCCAAGCGCACCATCGCCAGGCGATCCTTTCCCTCGCGGATCGATCTGCCCACTTTCAGCGGGTTCACCCCTGCCGGCATGAACAGCACCTTGTCCAGCCCCGCTTGCTCAAGCGACACTTGCGCTGCGACGAGGTGCCCGATATGCACCGGGTCGAAGGTGCCGCCGAAGATGCCAAGGCGCATCGTCAGCACCTCCTCCTCATTTTCCAGTTCAGATCCAACTAGTTCGGCAATTGGATCTGCTTGTCCTCCGCAGACTCCTTGTAGAGAACGACCGTCTTGCCGATCAGTTGGACGAGCTCAGCGCCTGAGCGCTCAGCAAGTGCTCTGGCCACCACATCTTTCTCCTCTTCGCAGTTTTGCAAGATGGAGATTTTGATCAGTTCATGCGTTTCAAAAGTCAGGTTGATCTGCTCGATCATGTTGTCAGAAACGCCACCTTTGCCCACCTGTGTCACCGGATTGAGGTGATGTGCGAGCGAGCGCAAGTAGCGCTTTTGTTTCCCAGTCAGCATACTATTTCATACTCCTTCACAGTCTGTCGCTTACTATTAAAGATTGAGTATAGCACGTCTACAAGCAGGTTTCCACCGTTCGCCTCATCACATCCACCGGAGCGTCCACTCCGGTCCAGTGAGCAAACGCGTGTGCACCTTGGTGGATAAACATCCCAAGCCCGCCGACGGTGATGCAACCGCGCGCCTTCGCCTCCTGCAACAAGCGCGTGTGCAGCGGATTGTAGATCAGGTCGCTCACCACCTGCCCAGGGCGCAATCGCTCCACTTGAATCGGCAACGCACCATCATCAGGGTGCATGCCCACCGGGGTGGTGTTGATGATCAGATCGTACGCGTCGAGCTGTGCGGCCGCCGCTTCCCAAGAGAGGGCAGCCGATCGAGTGAGCGCCTGGAGCTCATCGACCAACCCTGCCGCCTTTTCTGCTGTGCGCGCTGCGACCACCAGCTCGGAAGTCCCCCGCAGTGCGAGCTGCACGGTGACCGCGCGGGCTGCACCGCCCGCGCCCAACACCAGCACGCGCTGTCCGCTGACATTGAATCCAGTCTCCTCCTCCAGAGCGGAGAGATATCCGATCCCGTCTGTGTTGTAGCCGGTCAACACGCCTTGATCATTGACGACCGTGTTCACCGCCCCGATCAATTCTGCCTCCCTGCTCAGCCGATCCAAGTAGGGGATGATCGCCACCTTGTGCGGGATCGTCACATTCACGCCGCGCATCCGGAGGGTGCGAATCGATTCGACTGCGCTCTGCAACCTCTTCGGCTCCACATCGAATGCCAGATAGGAGTAGTCGAGCGAGAGGTGCGCAAACGCCGCATTGTGCATCTGCGGGGACTTGGAGTGCGCGACCGGATGCCCAAAAAGTCCAACCAAGCGAGTTGCGCTGGTAGGCATGTCCATCTCCCCTTTTCCTTCAGTGTAAAGCAAAGAAAGCGTAAAGCAAAGAAAAAAGACCCGCAACATCGGGCCTTCCGCTCATTTTCGAAATTCCATCTGCACCAGCATGCCGCCTTCCCGCAAGGCGAAAGTCAGGTCGTACAGCTGATAGTCGAGCAGTTCAGGCTCTTCTTCGCGAACCTCCTGCACCGCTCGGCGCAGTTTGCTCATCAGCTGCTCTAGGCGCAACCCTTCCCCTTCCGATCGGGCCACTACATATCGCTTGACCAATCGGCGGCGCTCTGTCGTCATCGTCTCCACCTACATCCCCTCGCCCCTATATCATCTGTATCTAAAATGTATGGGGGCGAAAGGGGAAATATGACTGCTGAGCGCGGAAAGGCTTAGATCAGGGCGCGTCTCGTATGCACTTCGACGCCTCTTGGCGCGTGGACGACCACCGTTGTGTAATGCATCCCGCGCACGGTGATCCAACCGAGCCCGGAGATCACGATGTCTTGGGGATGTCCCGACTTGAGCGTGATCTTGTGCGGCACCAGCTCCCGCAGATGATCGGGACATTTTTCACACGGTGGCACCAGCAGGGTGCCGAGGTGTTTGCTGTAGATCTCGTCTGCGTTCTCAAGCTTCGTGCGATGAACGCTCAACTGGTTGGCCGAATAGATCGTAAACCCTTGCTTCTCACCTGCCAGATAATCAAAACGGCACAGCCCGCCGAAGAACAGCGTCTGCTTGTCGTTCAATTGATACGTTTTCGGATTGATGTACGTCTCCGGCGTGATCGTGCGCAGACATTTCGGGCAGACCAGATCGGTCAGCCGATGCGTCGTCATGATCCCCGGCGTATCGATGATCGAACCGCTGTGACCGGGCAAGTCCATCTTAATCGTCGAGAGCGTCGTACCAGGATAGCGGGAGGTGGTGATCTCCGCCCCTTCCTCCTGTCCGTAGAGGTTGAGCAACCCGTTGATCAGGGTCGATTTCCCCACATTGGCGGTGCCGACCACGTAGACGTCACGATTCCCCACGCGCTCTTCGATCGCTTCTTTCACAAATTCGATGTTGATTCGCTTCTTCGCGGAGATGAGGATCGTGTCTGCAACCTTGACTCCCTGCTTCTCCACCTCTTTTTGCAACCAATGCTCCACCTTTTCAAAGTTGGTGACTTTCGGCAGCAAGTCCGCTTTGTTGGCGACGAGGATGATCGGATTTTGGCCCACATATCTGTTGATCTCTTTCACCCAAGAGCCGGCGAAATCGAACAGATCGACCACTTTCACGACCAATGCTGGCCGCTTGCCGATGTCGCGAAGAATCTTTTGAAAGCCTGCGTTGTCGAGCGTGACCGGCGCGACATCGCTGTAATGTTTGATCCGATAGCATCGCTGACAAACCGGATATTCTCGTTCGATCACCGAGTTTAACGGGGCATACCCCGGCTGCTCTTTCTCTTCTGTCTGGATGCCAATGCCGCAGCCAGTACAAATCAAATCCATCTCGGACATCTGTTCATTCACTCCCAAGGAATCATTCCGCGGCGGCGCAGGATCGAGAAGGCGATGCGCTCCATCATCCGCAACACTTTCGTGCCGATCCACTCTTTCTCTGCCACCGGCATGACGAGGATCGTATACATGTTCATCCGGTTGCCACCGAGCACGTCGGTGAACAGCTGATCGCCGATCATCACCGTCTCCTCGCGCCGGGTGCCCAGCATGTCGAGCGCGCGCAGAAAAGGAGCGCGCTTCGGCTTGCGCGCACGACCGATAAAGGGGATGTTCAACGGCTTGGAAAACCGCTCCACCCGATGATCTTTGTTGTTCGAAACGATGCACACTTTGATCCCGCGCGTATCGCGCACATGGTCGAGCCATTCGATCAGCTTAGGCGTGGCATCCGGTTCATCCCAGCGAACCAACGTGTTGTCAAGGTCGGTGATGATCGCCTTCACCCCGCGCTGTTCCAGCTGATCGAGATCGATGTCGAAAACCGATTCTACATAGAGATCGGGTATCAATTGAGTCAACATTTTCTTTTCACCTCAAAAGGTATCCGGTTGTACTAGCATTCCTTTCATCTGTAGAGAATATCACAGATGGAAACGTTTCAACAATTTGTTAACACAGTGATCGTGCAGTTCCCTATCGCTTTGCCTTAGGCAATAGTACCATGAAACATCAGGATGTATTACATTATTTTTCCCAAGCCCAAACGGATCGACAAGCGATCAGGAATAGAGACGATCTCGCGCTCCATATGCATAATCAAACCTCTAGGAGCAAAGGAGGGATTCCTGTAGGTCGCATCGATCTAACTGGCAGCGTTCACCTGCTCGATCTGCTGTTGGAAAACCAGATCGCACGCTGCGCAGCAAACCAGCTCAAACGTCGCATAGCGGTAAAAAGGTCGTACATCGTTCGCATCGCAGATCAGTAAGCGCGCCATACATGCGCTTAGATCCTAATGGCACCTACGGCTGGCTGGAACAGTACGAATCGATCTTAGACGAGCATCCTCATCTGGTCGAATGGGAGGAATCATGAGAAATGAAAAAACCTCTGTTCCCGGCTCGAGGGTAGGACAGAGGTTTTTTCGTATGTTTCTTTACTGTTGTATTGATGTAATTAGACAGAAGTAGATAAATTCCTTTTCGACATCTCTGGTAATTTTTGAGGAATCCACACTTTATTGTCAAAGGAATCGATCAGATTAGAGGTATGAACGTGCGCCGATATAGCGCGCGCCCCAATAGCCGCCACTTAGCGTGTCCACCTTCACTCCGTACGTCGAGTCGGCCGAGATAAACTGACCATTGCCGAGATAGATCCCGACATGAGTCGCCCCTGGGCCATACGTGGAGAAAAAGACCAGATCGCCCGCTTTGGGAGAGGTCGTCTGCGTGCCGCCTTTGTACATATCGGTGGAGATGCGCGGCAGATGCACGCCTTGCTGTGCCATCACATAGGAGACATATCCAGAGCAGTCAAAGCCGCTCGGCGTGTTGCCCGCCCATTTGTAAGGCACTCCCACATATTTCATCGCAGTCTCGACCACCTGAGGGGTGGCGGGACGGAGCTTCGCCGCCGCTTGGTCGATCAGCGGACCGGTCGTGGCACCGACCTTACCATTTTGCTCCAATCCGTGAGCAGCCTGAAATTTCTTGACTGCAGTCGCCGTGATCTCCCCATAGTAGCCGGTGTTTTCCGGATAGGAGAAGTATCCGAGCAGTCGCAGATCCTGTTGAAGCTTCGTCACATTCGAACCGGTGGAGCCGATCACGAGCATATGATCCCCATACGCATCCGGCGCCGCTTGAACTGCAGACGCCGCCACTGGAGACGCGATCATGATCATCGCAAGCATGCAAACTCTCAGCTGACGTTTCATAAAATGATTGACCTCCCGCAAGGCCTCCGAGGTTAGTTGACGGGTTCGGGTCGAGAGCAACCCTCCGCCAGATGGCGGTTCACCCCAAAATTCTAAAATATCCCCCGTACTGAAAATTTTTCAGATTCGGCCAAAACTCAACAAAAAAAATTCTATCATACGAATTGTCAGATTTCAATAAAAACAAGAGTGTCATCTCTGACAAAACTGTGATCATGTCTCTGTTTGACACCGATCAGCGAGCGGTCGCCGCATAGAGCAGTCGCCCGATGTCCCCCATCAGCTGATGCGCGTCTTTGCGCTCGGCGATCTCTTTGCCAAAGACGGAGACGGCAAACGTATTGCGCGGGAAATAAAGCAATCCCATATCATGGTCGGTGCCGTTGATCCAGCCGGTCTTATGCGCACACTCCCAGAGCGGTAGTTCACCGATCGGCCCATCCTGTGTCGGCAGTTGGCTGGGCAGACCTTCGTTATGCTTTTGCATCTTCATGATCTTGATCATCTCCGAACAGGCTCGCCAGGAGACCACTTTTCCGGTTGCGATCAGCTTCAACAGCTCGGTCATCTCGCGAGGAGTGATCGTGTTGTAATGTTCAACCTTTGCCGGAATCACCGAAAGCTTGTTATAAAAGCGGCTGTTTTGCAGCCCCCACTCGGCCATCGCCGCCTGAATCGCCTCCGTGCCGATCTGATCGATCAGAACGTTGGTCGCCGTGTTGTCGCTGTCGATGATCATCAGCACCGTGTAATCATAGATCGGCAGTTGCAGGCCGGGGCTTACGTTTTGCAAAAGACCTGAGCCTGGCACCATGTCTTCCGCCCGCAAAGCAAGCGTATCGGAAAAGCTGAATTTGCCTTTCGCAACCTGATCGAATACGGCCGCCATGATCGGTACTTTGATGATGCTCGCCGCGTAAAACCACTCATCCGCTTGCGATTGAAACTCGCTTTGCGATTCGAAATGATAGATCGACACCCCGTACGTTCCCTTCGCGTCATCGATCATCTTTTGCAACGCAGGCTGTAATTCTGTCAGCATTTCCTTCACTCCTCTCCCCTTTTCCTTTCGGCAGCGGAGCGACTTCATCCTGCTTTTGGTCGATCGGTCGCTTTTTGACCGATTTTTGACTAGAGTTCATATGATTCTGTCGATTATACTTATTTCATTGGAGGTGTTTTGCATGGAAGTTTCCAGCGTCTCACAAGCGGTCAATCTGTGGGCTCTGAAACAGGCGATGAACATGGGCCAGTCCCAAGCTCCCGCCCAGCTGCAGATCGTCAACCAACTGGCATCCCTCGACCCGATGCGCGGTCAGATGATCGACATTCGGGTCTGACAGCAGCAGAAAGCCTGTCGCTCTTCAGGAGCGACAGGCTTTCTGCGTTTTCGATACCCTACCATTTGAAAAGGTGTATTCAGACGAGGGGAGTACCCGTATGTCCAGGTTCTCCCACCGCCGACTCTAAGATCTGTTCCTCTGTAGAAGCTCTGCGATGTGCTGCACCTGAGGAGCGCGAATGATCGAATGGTGCGTCGCTCGCACCTCAACCGTTCCGATGTTTGTCAAAACTGCTTCCCACCCGTTGTGCTCCCGCCGCTCTCGACTCATAGAACTGTCTGCCCGAAACAGCATGACCGGTCTGTCATACCCTTTCGGACTGTACCTGCGCAGGGCGCGAAGGTTGGCACGGAAGACGGCGATCCAAGGTTTGATCTGCTCCAGCTTATATTCGGCTGGGATCAACTCCAACTCGGCGAGCTGTTCAAGAAGGAATCGCAAGCGTTCGCCCTCCGTTTGTAACATGTTGTATTGAGCGAGCTTCTCAGAGGAAATCTGTTTGCCGTATCGACTCGCAAGATCGTGTGCAAACATGGCGAGCTCATCCATTTCTGACTTATCTTCTCGCAACTGCGAATCGATCAAGATCACCGACTCCACCTCTTCACCTGCCTGTTCGAGCTGCCTTGCCATCTCGATGGCGACAACCCCGCCGAACGACCACCCGCCAACACAGTACGGACCGTATGGTTGCACCTCCTGCATCGCTTGCACATATCGAGCGGCGAAATCTTCTACCCGATCGAGCGGTTCACATTCTCCCTCCAAACCGGGAGATTGGAACGCATAGACAGGCTGGTCGTCGCCAAGCGCTTTCGCCAATTCGAGGTAGCAGATCGCATGTCCGCCGATCGGATGGACGAAGAAAATCGGCGTGCGCGCGCCGCTTGCTCGAAGCGTCAGCAAAGGTGTCACTCGATTGGGTGACTCTCCTTTTCGCAACAGAGAGGCGAGCTGTTCGATCGTTCCGCTCCGGATCAGGTCGGTCAGCGATAGTCTCTGCTCCAACCGCACTTCGATCTCCCTGAGCATCTGCAGCGCTAACAGCGAATGTCCGCCAAGCTCGAAAAAGTTATCGGCCACCCCGATGTTCGACCTTCCAAGCACAGCTTCCCAAATGCGAACCAGCTGCATCTCCAAGCGGTCGCGCGGAGCCCCATCCTGCTCCTCGCGCTTCACCTCGGCAGTCGGAGTCGGCAGCGCTTTGTGATCGATCTTGCCGTTTGAGGTGAGCGGGATCTCCTCCAGCCAGACGAAGTCGGAAGGAATCATATACTCGGTGAGGAAACGCTTGAGAAACGCCCTGATCTCCCGCACTGCCACCCGCTTCTCGCTCGCCACCAGATAGGCGACCAAACGGTGGTTCCTAAGCCCTTCCTCGCGGACGACCACCAGCGCCTCTCGCACCGCCGGGTGCTGATACAACGTCGCTTCCACCTCACCGGGCTCGATCCGAAACCCTCTGATCTTCACTTGACTGTCGATCCGCCCGACATATTCGATCACACCGTCCGCTCGGAAGCGTGCCAAGTCTCCCGTTCGGTACATCCGCGCATTCGCCTCCGCTCGGAACGGATCGGGCAGGAAGCGCTCCCTCTGAAGCTCCTCTCGATTTCGATAACCTTTGGCGACACCCTGACCGCCGATGTAGATCTCGCCGATCACGCCGATCGGCACCGGCTCTTGCCGCCCGTCGAGGATGTACATCGCCATGTTGGCGATCGGGCGCCCGATCGGAATCGCGCCGCCTCGCCCCTCTTCGTCCACCTCGTGCACGCAGCAGCCGACGACCGTCTCCGTCGGGCCGTACTCGTTGATCAGCATCGTCTTCGAAGCCCGCTCCTGCCACGGGGCGATATGCTCCGGCATCAGCGCTTCGCCGCCGATGACCAGCACGCGCACCAGCCCCTGTAGCTCCTCACCTTCTAGCTCTCGGTTCAACAGCTGCAGGTGGGCAGGCGTCAATTTCACCAATGAGAAATCCTGTCTCGTCAACAGCAGCTCGCCAAGCGCTCCCGCCCCGTTCGACTCCTGTGGCGTGAACACCACTTTCTTGCCCGTCAACAGCGGGGGGAACAAAGAGGTGATCGGCATGTCAAACGCGACGGACGAATGCACGATCGACCCCACCCCTTCCTGCAGTCGATAGGCGTCGACCGCCCACAGCAGGTAGTTTGTCAAACCGCGATGCTCGATCATCGTCCCTTTTGGCTGTCCGGTCGATCCGGACGTGTAGATCAGGTAGGCGAGGCTCAACAGATCGGCAGAGCGCGCCAAGTTGTCCGCGCGCTGCCTTGCGATCGCTTCCGCCTGCTCGTCCAGCACGATCTGCTGCAGCGCGCTCACCTGCATTCGATCGCGCAGAGAGGAGGTCGTCAACACCAGCATCGCGCCCGCATCCTGCAACATGAAGGACATCCGCTCCGGAGGTGTCGAAGGATCGAGCGGCAAGTAGGCGCCGCCCGCCTTGAACACCGCTAAGAAAGCGGCCATCATCTCAAGCGATCGATCGAGGTAGATGCAGACGATCGCATCCGGTCCGACACCGTAGCTCTTCAGCAGATGCGCCAACCGATTGGCTTGCTCATTTAGCTCGCGGTAGGTCCAGCTCACCGCGCCCAGTTCGACCGCCACCGCATCGGGTGTCTTTTCCACCTGCGCTTCAAACAGGTGGTGAAAAGGTGCTGCGCCATCATGAACCAGTCTCGTATCGTTCCAGTCGAGGAGCAGACTCGCTCGTTCGCGATCACTGAGCAACGAATACTCGGCGATCGATCGTTCCGGGTTGCGCACGATCTCGTGCAACAGGTTGCAGAAATGGTCTGCCATTCGATAAATGGTGCTCGTCTCGAACAGATCGGTGTTGTATTCAAACGTCGCCGCGAGCTCGTCGCGCTCCTCTTGCACAAACAGCGTCAAGTCAAATTTGGCTGTGCCAAACGATACGTCGAGCGGTTCGATCAAAAGCTCTTCCAGCTCCACCATCTGCGTCGCATAGTTTTGCAGGACAAGCATCGCTTGAAACAGCGGCGTTCTGCTCGTATCGCGGTTGGGCTGCAGCTCTTCGACCAGCTTCTCAAAAGGCACATCTTGGTTCGCGTACGCCTCAAGCGCGATCTCCCGCACTCGCCGAAGCACCTCGTTGAACGTCGGCGCTCCCGACAGATCGACTCTCATCGCCAGCGTGTTGAGAAAACAGCCGATCAGCCCTTCCGTCTCTTGTTGTTGGCGACCTGCGATCGGAGTGCCGACCACCACATCCTCCTGCCCCGTATAGCGGAAGAGCAGCGTTTGAAACGCCCCGAGCAATGTCATGAACAGGGAAACACCGCTTTCGTTGCTCAAGCGATTCATTCCCATTGTCAACTCCTTCGACAGCACAAAGCGCATCACCGCCCCCCGTTGCGTCTGCACCGTCGGGCGCGGATGATCGGTCGGCAACTGCAAGGCCGGCACCTCGCCGCCCAAGCGCTTTTTCCAATAGGCGAGTTGCTCCTGCAAGGTGTCGTGGCGCATCCACCGCCTCTGCCAGACAGCATAATCTGCATATTGCAACGGAAGCGGTGCGAGCGGTGACACCATGCCTGCCGCAAACGATCTGTACAGCCGGCTCAGCTCATCGAGAAAAATGCCCATCGACCAGCCATCGGAGATGATATGGTGCATGTTGACGATCAGCACATGCTCCTCATCTGCAAGCTTGATCAACCTCCCTCTGAGAAGCGGTCCCTGCTCCAGATCGAACGGGCGGTTTGCCTCCTCGGAAAACAGGCGAGCCACCTCCGCTTCCCCATCTGGCAGATCGCACAGGTCGTGCAGGGGTAACGATGTGTGAAAATGCCCTTCTGTCACCACCTGCACCACCACATCCTCGCGTTCTGCAAACACGGTGCGGAGCACTTCATGCCGCGAGACGATCTCTCCAATCGCTCGCTCCAACTCGCCCTCCCTCAGCGATCCTTTAAGGCGCACGGCAAACGGCATGCTGTATGCCGTCCGATCGCCGACGATTCGGTCGAGCACCCAGAGGCGCTGCTGAGCAAAGGAGAGCGGCAACGGCTCCTCGCGCGACGCACAGGTGATCGCAGGCAGGCTTGGGTGCCCCTCACGCTCTTGCAGTTGCTCTACCTGCGCTGCCAGCGAAGCGACAGTCGGTGCTTCAAAGAGCAGTTTCAGTGGTACCTGCACGCCAAACGAACGACCGATCCGCGAAGCGACCTGTGTCGCCAACAGCGAATGACCCCCCAGTTCAAAAAAGTTGTCTTCAGCACCCACTTGGTCGGCGCGAAGAACTTCTGACCATATCTGCGCGATTCTCACTTCTGACGAAGTGCGCGGCAGTTTGTACACCCGCTCCAGCTGCTGGCCGAAATCTGGCGCAGGAAGTTGGCCGACATCCAGCTTGAGGCTCGGCGTAAGCGGCATGCGCTTGAGCATCACGCATGCGGACGGCACCATGTGATCTGGAAGCTTTTGTTGAAGGAACGACTTCCACTCTTTTCGCAAGTCGGTCGCATCCTGTTTTGCCACAAGATAAGCGATCAACCGTGGATCTCCCGGCACATCTTCGCGCAAGAGCACCGCCGCCTGACTGACGCCCGGATGTTCGAGGAGAGCCGCTTCAATCTCACCGAGCTCAATCCGTATCCCGCGCAGTTTTACCTGATGATCGGAGCGACCAACATATTCGATCAGGCCATCTTCACGATAGCGTACCAAGTCGCCCGTCCTGTACAACCGCGCCTGCGAATCAAGCTGAAAGGGGTCGGGAATAAATTTCTCTTCTGTCAGGTCAGGACGATTCCAATACCCTCTCGCCACACCCGCTCCTCCGATGTGCAACTCGCCGACCACGCCAAACGGAACGGGACGGGATTTGCGATCGAGCACATAGGCGAACACATTTTGAATCGGACGACCGATCGGAACAAATCCTCGCGCGTCATCCTTCTCACAAGCCCAAGCGGTCGCGTTGATCGTCGTCTCTGTCGGCCCGTAACGGTTGACCAAATTTGCAGAGAGACGTCGGAAAAAGCGTTGCTGAACTTCATCGCTGAGCTTTTCACCCCCGCTGAACACCAGACGAAGTGTAGAACAGCGCTCGATGTCCGGCTCTTCGAGAAACAGAGTGAGGACAGAAGGCACAAAATGCATCACGCTGATCTGCTCTTCGACGACCAGTTGGGTGAGATAAGAGACATCCCGATGGCCGTCCGGTCGGGCGATGACCAGACGCGCCCCTTTCGTCAGCGGCCAGAAAATCTCAAAGACAGATGCGTCAAACGAGATCGGAGCTTTGTGCAACACGGTGTCCTGCTCTGTCAATCGGTACACATCTCGCGACAGGAGTTCGTTGACCACCGAACGGTGTTCGATCATCACGCCCTTCGGCCGCCCTGTCGAGCCTGACGTATACATCAGATAGGCCAATCGGTCAGGAGAGGAGAACCGCTCTAACTGCGCGTGCGGATGTTGTCCGATTCGCGCCTCTTCCTGATCGAGACAAAGCACCGAATGGACGAAGCGCGGCAGCCGCTCCGCAAGTGGAGCGGTGGTCAGCAACATGTGGGGATTGGCATCCTCTAACATATCGGCAAGCCGAGCGGACGGATAGGATGGGTCGAGTGGCAGGTAGGCTGCCCCCGCCTTCCAAACCCCGAGCATCGCAGAGATCAGTTCGACAGATCGCTCCAAACAGAGCGCCACCACGCTCTCCTTGCTGACCCCGCTCGACCGGAGTTCAAATGCCAGCCGATTGGCCCGCTCCTCCAGCTCGCGATAGGTGACAGATCGCCCTTCAAACGTGATCGCCACCGCATCAGGCGTGCGGATCACTTGCTCTTCAAACAGCTCGTGCACACAGAGAGCGGGCAACTCCGATCGCGATCCGCTCCCCGCCCTGAGCAGTTTCTGTCGCTCTTCCTCTGAAAGCAACGGCAATTCGGACAACGGGCACTCAGGAGCGGCAGCGATCCCTTGCAACAGATTTTGAAAATGACCGATCATGCGGCAGATCGTCGAGGCGTCAAAAAGATCGGTGTTATATTGGAAACTACCGGACACGACCTCTCCTCGCTCCTCAAGAGAGAGGGTTAGATCAAACTTGGCGGTGCTGATCTGCGGCGGCGTCGATTCCGCATGCAATCCGACGAGGCTCAGCTCATGCATCGGTTGACTTTGAAGCAGGAACATCACTTGGAAGAATGGCGCTCTGCTCAAATCCCGCTCCGGCTGTAGCTCCTGCACCAGCATCTCAAATGGCACATCTTGATGCTCGTACGCTTCGAGTGCCGTTTTCCGAACTCTCTCGATCAGCTCAAGAAAGGAAGGATCTCCAGACAGGTCGTTGCGCATGACCAGCGTGTTGACAAAAAAGCCGATCAAATTTTCGATCTCTCGACGCTGCCGTCCCGCGATTGACGTTCCGACCGAGATGTCTTCGTCGCCTGAATAGCGGGACAGGAGAATATTGAATGCGGCCAGCAACGTCATGAACAGGGTGGCACCCAAACGATGGCTGAGCGATCGGAGCGACTCGCTCACCTCGTTCGACAGCTCAAAGCGTTCTGTTGCTCCCAAGTGACGATTTTGAGCTGGGCGAGGGCGATCGGTCGGCAATCGAAGCACCGTCCGTTCTCCACCAAGCTGCTCTTTCCAATAGTCCAACTGCGCTTGCAATACGTCACCCGTCAGCCAGTTGCGCTGCCAGACCGCATAATCGGCATATTGGATCGCAAGCTCCGGCAACGGCGAGGGCAAGCCAGCCCTGTACGCTTCATAGAGTGCAGCAAACTCTTGGATGAACACGCCCATCGACCAGCCGTCGGAGACGATGTGGTGCATGTTCAGGAGCAACACATGATCGTCCTGATTCAATCTCAACAGGGTAAAGCGCACCAGGGGACCTTCCTGCAGATCGAACGGACGCACCGCTTCCGCCTGCATGTGTCGTCTCATCTCAAGCTCCTGCTGTTTCGCAGAGAGCCCGCCTATTTCGAGGATCGGCAAAGGTTGCCATACAGGCTCTGCGATCACCTGCATCGGCTGGTCGTCCACCTCGGCAAACGTCGTGCGCAAGATCTCATGTCGCCTGATGATCTCGCTTAGGCTTCGCTCCATCTCCGCCTGTTGCAAAGCGCCTTTCAACCGCACCGCAAACGGCATGTTGTAGACGGCAGTGTCTGGCAGCAGTCGGTCGACTACCCACAGGCGCTGTTGGGCGAAAGAGAGAGGGACTGGTTTCCCTCGATCAATCTGCGTGATCGGCGTCGCCACAGCTCGCCCTTCGCTTCGTTTCATCTGCTCGACACGTATAGCCAACTCTTCTGCGCTCGATGTTTCAAAGAGCGCCCGCAACTGAATCTCCACGCCGCATTCTGACTGCAGGCGGGAAACAACCTGCGTCGCCAAAAGCGAATGTCCGCCCAGATCGAAGAAATTGTCCTGCATGCTGATCTGCGGCACTCGCAGCACGTCCGCCCAGATCGAGGCGATCTTCTCTTCAAGCTCTGTGCGCGGCGCGATGTAATGAGCGTCTGCTCCCATCTGCAAATCATCCGGTATGGGGAGCCTGCGCCGATCCACCTTTCCATTTGGGTTCAGCGGCAGTTCATCCAGTTGAACGAAGGCGGACGGGATCATGTAGTCGGGCAACCGCTCCTTGAGGAATGCGCGAATCTCGCTCCGCTCCACCTCCGCCTGCTCCTGCACCACCAGATAGGCGACCAGTCGCTTGTCCCCCGGCACATCTTCCCGCACCATCGCACAGCTGTCCTGCACCGCCGGGTGCTGACCGATCATCGTTTCGATCTCCCCGAGCTCGATGCGGAACCCACGGATCTTCACTTGGCTGTCGATCCGTCCGAGGAAGTCGATCGTTGCATCCGGCAGATAGCGCACCAGATCGCCCGACTGGTACAGGCGCTCTCCTTCTGCAAAGGGGCTTTCGATAAACGTCTTGGCGGTCAGCTCCGGCTGGTTGAGGTACTCGCGGGCAAGTCCCGCCCCCCCGATGTACAGCTCGCCTGCCACCCCGATCGGAACGGGTTGCAGATGACGATCCAGCACGTAGACGGTCGTGTTTGAGATCGGTCGGCCGATCGGCACAGAACCTTCGAGATCGCTCGCAGACGTCACTTGATAGCATGTGGTGAACGTCGTGTTCTCCGTCGGCCCATACCCGTTGATCAAGCGGCAGTTCGGCCAGCGCTCGGCCACCTTTTTCACGTGCGTCACCGACAGCACATCCCCGCCAGCGAGCAGTTGACGGACACCCCCCAAGTCGTCCAGATGCTCGTCCACCATCTGGTGGAACAGCCCGGCTGTCAGCCACAGCGTGCTGACCTGATGCTCGCAGATCACATCGCGCAGCTCCGACAGCGACAGTTGCCCCGCTGGGCAGAGAACAAGGCGGGCGCCGTTTAGCAGACTGCCCCAGATCTCAAACGTCGAGAGGTCGAAAGCGACCGGCGCGAATTGCAGGAACACTTCGTCGGGTGAAAAGCTTACATAGTCGGTCTCCTTCACCAAGCGGACGACGCCGCGATGCGGCACACAGACACCCTTCGGCCGTCCGGTCGAGCCGGACGTGTAGAGCACGTAGGCCAAGTGGTCGAGCGTGATCGCACAGGTCGGCTCCGTTACGCTCTCTGCTCCGATCCGCTCTGCATCGCGGTCGAAGAGCACCACGTGCGCAGGGTGGGGCGGCAGTTGCTCCGCAAACTCCTGGTTGGTCAACAGCGTGTGAATGTTCGCGTCTTCCAACTGATAGAGAATCCGCTCCACCGGGTCGTTCTGGTTGATCGGGACATAGACGCCACCCGCCTTCAAGATGGCCAGCAGACCGATGATCAGGGAAAGCGACCGCTCGGTGGTGATGCCGACAAACGTCTCCGCACCCACGCCCTGTTGCTGCAGATAGTGGGCGAGCTGGTTGGCGTGGGCGTTCAGCTCGCGATAGGTCATCTGCTGCTCTTTGTAAACGACCGCCACCACGTCTGGCGTGCGCGCCGCCTGCTGCTCAAACAGCTGATGCAAACAGAGCGAGTCTGGCAAGGGCACCTCCGTCCGATTCCACTCCACCACGACCTGCTGAAACTCTGCGTCTGACAGCATCTGTAGCTTCATGACGCTCTGCTCCGGATGTGACGTGATCGATTCGATCAAGCGTATGAAATGATCGCTCATCCGCTTGATCGTCGATCGGTTGAACAGATCGGTGTTGTACTCAAAAGAAGCTTGAAGAACCCCTTCTTCTTCTCGCATCAACAGCGACAGGTCAAATTTGGCGATCTGACCCTCATACTCGACAGGCTGGATCGTAAGTTCGGGGAGTTCGATGGTGGTCATCGGCGCATTTTGCAAGGCGAACAGCACTTGAAACAGAGGGGACCGACTGGGATCTCGCTTCGGCTGCATCTCCTCGACCAGCTTTTCGAACGGCAGATCCTGATGCGCATACGCCCCGAGGGCGACCTTTTTGACACGGCTGAGCAGTTCGAGAAACGAAGGCTGTCCCGACAGATCGGTGCGCAACACCAGCGTGTTGACAAAAAAGCCGATCAGCTCTTCCGTCTCTCTGCGCGTCCTACCTGCGATCGCAGTGCCGACACAGATGTCCTCCTGTCCGCTATAGCGGGAGAGGAATGTTTGAAATGCTCCGAGCAACGTCATGAACAGGGTAACCCCCTGCTGCTGGCTGAGCTGATGTAGCGCATCGGTCAACCGACTTGGGAGTGTAAACGGTTCGATCGCGCCCACATGCGTCTGCACAGGAGGACGAGGATGATCGGTCGGCAGTTGCAAGACGGGCAATTCACCGTTCAACTGCTCTCTCCAGTAGGCGATCTGTCCTGCTAGTCCCTCTCCTGTCAACGTGTCCCGCTGCCAAGCCGCATAGTCCACATATTGAATCGCAAGCTCGGGAAGCAAAGAGGGTTCCCCTTTGACAGACGATTGATAGAGAGCTGCAAACTCGTTGACGAATACGCCCATCGACCAACCGTCGGAGATGATGTGGTGCATGTTCAGGAGCAGAACATGATCGTTCTGATTCAATCTCAAAAGCGTAAAGCGCACCAGAGGGCCTTCCTGCAGATCGAACGGCCGCGCCGCTTCCGCCTGCAGGTGTCGTCTCATCTCAAGCTCCTGCTGATTCGCAGAGAGCCCACCTATTTCGAGGATCGGCAATGGTTGCCATGCAGGCTCTGCGATCACCTGCACCGGCTGGCCGCCCACCTCGGCAAACGTCGTGCGCAAGATCTCATGTCGCCTGATGATCTCGCTTAAGCTCCGCTCCATCTCCGCTTGTCGCAAGACGCCTTGCAGTCGCACCGCGAACGGCATGTTGTAGACGGCAGTGTCTGACAGCAGTCGATCGACGACCCACAGGCGCTGTTGGGCAAAGGAGAGCGGGAGTGGAGCATTGCGAGAGGTGCGGACGATCGCAGGCAAGCTCCGATTTGTCTCCTGCTTTTGCAGGCGCTCCACCCGTGTGGCGAGGGAGGCGACGGTCGGCGCTTCAAAGAGCACCTTCAGCTGCATCTGCACATCAAATGTGCGGTCGATCCGCGAAACGACCTGCGTCGCAAGCAGCGAATGTCCGCCCAGCTCGAAGAAATTGTCCTGCATGCTGACCTGCGGCACTCGCAGCACTTCTGCCCAGATCGAGGCGATCTTCTCTTCGAGCTCTGTGCGCGGCGCGATATAGTGAGCGTCTGCTCCCATCTGCAAATCATCCGGTACGGGGATCTTGCGCCGATCCACCTTGCCGTTTGGGTTCAGCGGCAGTTCATCCAGTTGAACGAAGGCGGACGGGATCATGTAGTCGGGCAACCGCTCCTTGAGGAATGCGCGAATCTCGCTCCGCTCCACCTCCGCCTGCACCACCAGATAGGCGACCAGTCGCTTGTCCCCCGGCACATCTTCCCGCACCATCGCACAGCTGTCCTGCACCATCGGGTGCTGACCGATCATCGCTTCGATCTCCCCGAGCTCAATGCGGAACCCGCGGATCTTCACTTGGCTGTCAATCCGCCCGACATACTCGATCACGCCGTCCGCCCGGTTTCGCGCTAGGTCTCCCGTCCGATACATCCTCGCATGTTCCTCCGCTCGGAACGGATCGGGCAGGAAACACTCCGCCTCTAGCTCCTCTCGGTTTCGATACCCTCTCGCAACGCCTAGGCCGCCGATATAGATCTCCCCTACCACGCCGATCGGCACCGGCTGCTGGTGTCCGTCGAGGATATACATCGCCATGTTGGCGATCGGTCGCCCGATCGGAATCACGCCCTCGCTGTCCCCTTCGCTCACCTCATGCACGCAGCAGCCGACGACCGTCTCCGTCGGACCGTACTCGTTGATCAGCATCGTCTTCGGCGCTCGCTCCTGCCACGGTGCGACCTGCTCCGGCATCAGCGCTTCGCCGCCAATGACCAGCGTGCGCACCAGCCCCTGCCAGTCCTCGCCTTCCAATTCTCGGTTTACCAGCTGCAGGTGGGCCGGCGTCAGCTTGACCAGCGAGAAATCCTGTCTCGTTAGCAGCAGTTGACAAAGTGCCTCCACCCCGTTCGCTTCCGGTGGGGTGAACACCACTTTCTTGCCCGTCAACAGCGGCGGGAACAGGGAGGTGATCGGCATGTCAAACGCGACTGAAGAATGCACGATCGACCCGACCCCTCCCTGCAAACGATAGGCGTCGACCGCCCACAGCAGGTAGTTGGTCAAGCCCCGATGCTCGATCATCGTCCCCTTTGGCTGTCCGGTCGAACCGGACGTGTAGATCAGGTAGGCGAGGTTCTTCGGTTCGGCAGCAGGTGCCAGATTATCTGCGCGCTGCCCTGCGATCACGTCCGCCTGCTCGTCCAAAACGATCTGCGGCAGATCGCTCTCCGGCATTCGGTCGCGCAGCGAGGAGGTCGTCAACACCAGCATCGCTCCCGCATCCTGCAACAGGAACGACATTCGCTCTGGAGGCGTCGAAGGATCGAGCGGCAGGTAGGCGCCTCCCGCCTTGAACACCGCCAAGAAAGCAGCCATCATCTCAAGCGATCGGTCGAGGAGGAGGCAGACGATCACATCCGGTCCGACGCCATAGCTCTTCAGCAGATGTGCCATCCGATTGGCATGCTCGTTCAGCTCGCGGTAGGTCCAGCTCACCGCGCCCAGCTCGACCGCCACCGCATCGGGCGTGCGCGCCGCCTGCTCGGTGAACAGCTGATGGACGCACACCTCCGGGTAAGGTGTTGCGGTATCATTCCAGTCGACGAGCATCGTTTCTCGCTCATGCTCATCGAGCAATCGGATGTCATCGATCAGCACGTCCGGATCCTCGGCCACCCGCTCCACCAGCCGCAAAAAATGTTGTCCGATTCGCTCGATCGTCGCTTTCTCAAAAAGGGCGGTGCTATACTCCAACTTTCCGACCACCCTGTCCTGCTCTTCTGTCATCAACAGGCTGAGGTCGAACTTGGCCGTGTCGGTGCTCCAAGGATGAAACTCCATCGTCAACCCGCTCAGCTCCACCGAGGTGTCGAGCGCATTGTTCAGAGCAAACATCGTTTGAAAGAGAACCGATCGATTGAGCTGCCGATCAGGCGCCAATTCGGCCACCAGCGTTTCAAATGGCAGATCCTGATGCGCATACGCCTCCAGGCAGACATCGCGAACTTGGCGAACAAACTCGCGAAAGGGAAGTTCTGATGACAGGCTGTTGCGAATGACCAGTGTGTTGACAAAAAAACCGACCAGCCCTTCGATTTCTTCTCGGTTGCGGTTGGCGACTGGCGTGCCGATCAGCAGTTCGCGTTGTCCGCTATAGCGATACAATAGGGCATGAAAGGCAGCCAAAAGCGTCATAAAAAGCGTTCCGCCCTCTTGGC
This sequence comes from Tumebacillus lipolyticus, assembly GCF_042682745.1. NCBI lineage: Bacteria > Bacillati > Bacillota > Bacilli > Caryophanales > Alicyclobacillaceae > Tumebacillus > Tumebacillus lipolyticus. The sequence goes on from NZ_JBHUIO010000002.1 coordinate 1,038,714, forward strand.
GCGAAAACTCTTTTAACTTCTCGATCTGCCGCTTGGGGATTGTGAGCGCTTCGCTTGCACCTTGATAGCTGGTCACCTTCGGACGCGGATGGTCGGTCGGCAGCATGAGCACAGGAAGCTCTCCTGCCAACTGTCGCTTCCAATAGTCGAGCTGTTTTTGTAGCGCCGGACCTTCGAGCCACTTCCGCTGCCAGGCCGCATAATCGGCATACTGAATCTCCAGCGGAGCGAGCGGTGACGGCTGTCCGCTAGAAAACGCTTGATACAACATCCCGATCTCTCGGATCAACACGTTGGTCGACCAGCCATCACATGCGATGTGATGCATGTTCAGCAAGAGGAGAAATTGTCGCTCTTCAAGCTGCCACACGGTCGCTCTCAACAACAGATCCTCTGTCAAATCGAACGGGCGGGACACCGCTTCGCTCATCTGGCGCTCACAGACGGCTCGCACCTCATCTGGGGGGAGCGATCGAAGGTCGATGCGTTCAATTTGAATGGATCGTGAAGGGGCGATGGTCAAAGCAGGAATGCCGTTTGCGGCAGAAAAGTTGGTGCGCAAGACCTCATGTCGATCCAACACTTCATTCAAGCACATTTCCAATCGATCAAGATCAACGTCGCCCTGTAAAGCAACTGAAAAAGGCGTGTTGTAGATCGGAAGGCCCGGCTCAAACTGCTCAAACAACCAGAGCCGTTGTTGAGCGAAGGATAAAACTGCTTCTTCTTGCGGCTCGCGTCGGGGAATCCGTTTCTTCGCTTGCAACTTTTGCTCCAAAAACGCGCGCTTCTCCGGGGAGAGCGTCGCCAATTTTGCATGCAAATCCTTTTTCGTACTCATGGAACACCTCCAAGGGAAGAAGGGGAGCGCAGCCGCTTTCAGCTGCTCACCTCCCCTTCATGATCACACATCGTTCGCCTATTCCGCTTCGTCCCCGCCGAGCAGGAGCAGCGCCTCTTCATCAGACAGCCCTTCCAACTCCTCAAGCAACGCTTTCATCTCATCGTCTTCGCCAAGATCGACTTGTGATTGAACTGCAGCCGCCAACCCTTCTACCGTCGATGCTTCAAACAGAGTGCGCAAGGGCAGCTCGATCGAAAAGCGCTTGCGAAGCAACGAGATCAGACGGGTGGCCAAGATTGACTCGCCACCGACTTCAAAAAAGTTGTCGGTCAAGCTCACCGGGTCATAGCTGAGAACACTCTGCCAGATCTCCGCCACCGCTCGCTGCACTTCCGTCTCCGGAGCTTTGTATTCACGCTCTTCTTGTTGGATGGAGGGAGTCGGCAATCGCTTGCGATCCACTTTGCCGTTGAGCGTCATCGGGAATTCTTCGAGCATGATGAAAAAGGACGGCACCATATGTTCAGGCACCGATTTCCGCATGTAGTCGCGCAGTTCTGCTGTGGACAGCAAACTTTCTGGCGCGAGCGTCAGATAGGCGACCAGTCGACTGTTGCCCCTGTCATCCCGATGCGCAGTCGCAACAACTTGCAAAACATCCGGATGATGATTGATCACCGCTTCGACTTCACCAAGCTCGATGCGGAAGCCGCGGATCTTTACCTGATGATCGATGCGACCGAGGAACTCCAAAACTCCATCGTTGCGCAAGCGCACCAGGTCGCCGGAGCGATAAAGACGCGCGCCCGGAACCTGTGAAAAAGGGTCCGCTTGGAACGCCCGATTCGTTTTTTCCTCATCGTTCAAGTACCCTCTTCCCACGCAGATGCCGCCGTAGCACAGCTCCCCTGGCACGCCAAAAGGTACAGGCTGCATCGCTCGATCGAGCACGTACAAGGTGCAGTTGGCAATCACTTCCCCGATCGGCATCACCGTCACTTCCTCTGCCGGCGGACCGGAGATCACATAGTGCGTCACATCATCTGAACACTCGGTAGCACCGCAAGCGTTGATCATCCGAATCTGCGGGAAAAGCTGGAACCAGAGTCGGCACAAGGCGGGAGGCAACGCCTCCCCGCTGACAAAGAGCCATCTGAGCTGCGCAAATGTTGGGCGCGCCTCGCGGAACAGCGAAATCGACTCAAGCGTCGCTTGCAAGACGGTCGGCACCGTCTCCCAGATGGTGATTCCAGCCTCGTCCATCTCCCCGAGCAGACGAACAGGATCTGTCTCCGCCTCATCGGGCAAGATCACCGTCTTGCCACCGACGAGCAAGGCGACGAGCAGCTGCCAGACGGATACATCAAAACACTGGGAAGCATTTTGGGCGACGACGTCCTCCTCGGTCAAGCGGAGCACTTCCATTTTTGCATACAGATGGTTGACCATTCCGATATGTTCAACCATCGCGCCCTTCGGAAGCCCGGTCGATCCGGACGTGTAGATCACATAGGCCAAATCGGTCGGTGTTATCGCTCGATCGACAAACGCTTCATCCATCTGGGCGATCCGCTCTTGATCACGATCCAAACTGACGATCTTCATCCCATCTTGCACCACTCGGTCGGACAGCTCTTCGGAGGTCAACAAGACCGCCATGTTGGAATGGCTCGCCATATAGCGAAGCCGATCGTTCGGATACTTCGGATCGAGCGGAATGTAAACAGCCCCCAGCTTGAAGATCGCGATCATCGAGATGGCCCAATCGATGTTGCGCTCGCCGAGATGTCCGACAAACATGCCCGGTGCGATGCCAAGCGTCAGCAGATAGTTTGCCAAGCGATTCGATCGGCGCTCCAGCTCCTCATAGCGAATGCTCTTCTCGCGGCAGATCAATGCGGTGCGCGCAGGCGTCTTGTCAGCTTGTGTGCGGAAGAGCTCTGGGAAGCAACGATCCAAAGGATAATCTGCTCGCTTTCGATCGTCCTCGCCAAGAAGCAGGCGCAGCTCTTCCTCTGCGAGCAAACGGTGCGCTTCATGCTTGGAGGTAGGGGATTTTACCATCGCTTCTAACGTCTTCGCGTAATATTCAGCGATGTAGCCCACCTGCTCACGACACAGGTCTTCCGGGTAGTAGTCGAGCACGCAGAGCAGTTGTGACGACTGTGGATCGACCGAAAACTGGGTGGTCAGCGGCACGTAGGCCGACTCGCGGTGCCAACCGTCCAGAATTTCGATCTCCCCGCTCTCGGTCACACCTTGATAAACATGAAAGTGCGTGTAGTTGAAAATCGTCTCGAACAGCCGCTGACCGCCGCTAAACTGCCTTTGCAAATCGACGAGCGGATAGCGGCGATGAGGAAGCGACTCGCGCTCCTTTTCGAACGTCTGACGCACGAGCTCCTCCCACGTAGATCCGGCGAGATGCAATCGAAACGGCATGGTGTTCACCATCGCGCCGAGCACTTTTTCGCCATCTTCCTCCTCTGGACGCCCACCGCTGACAATCCCTGTCACCACATCGTCTTGACCGCTCAAGAGGCTGACAACCTTGAGATGTGCGGCCAACACGACGTCCTTTAGGGGGACAGACAGCGAGCGCGACAAGGAGAGCAATCCTTCCGACACCTCCTGGGAGATCGGCACGATCACGCGGTCCTCTTTATCGGACGCGAACGTTGCATTCGGCCCCGTCCAGCGCGGGATGCGAGTCGTCAAAACATCGTGGAGCTCCCTTTCCCAAAACGCTTGCGATTCGGGCGACCGTTTGGTCTGCAGCTCCCTCTGCACAAAGCGACTAAACTTTGCCTTCAGCATCGGCTCTTCTGGTGCGTCATGATCTTTCAGCACTTTGAGATATTCGGTAAACAGCCCGGTCATCGTCGAAGCGGCACTCCAACCGTCTAGCAATGGTTCGCACATCGTAAATTGGAAAGTCTCGTCGCTTAAGCGGTGAGCGTGGAAGCGGATCAGCCCTGGTTGCGACCAGTCAAATCGCCTGCGCTCTTCCTCGTAGACAAACTCCTTGATCGCATGTTCTTGCTCGGCCGAATGCAGATGGCGCAAATCGTAAACAGCGAGCGTCACTTCTGCACGAATGTGCACCAACTGCAAGGGCATGCTGAACGTCGACAGATCAAACGAAGTACGGAAGATCTCATGTCGCTTGACCATTCGGCGAATCGCTTCACGAAACGCCGGCTCATGAAACGGTCCGCGCAGTCGATAGGTGCCCAAGTACGCTTTGTACACCTCGGAAGACTCGCTATGGAAAAAGTATGACATTTGGATCGCGGGCACCGGGTAGGCATCTTCGATCCCCTCCGGAAGCTGTGCTCGATCCTGATCAGAAATCAGTTCAAACGGCGCGATCGGCTCCACGCGCTCTTCTGGCTGATGCGACGTTTTGATCGAGCAGGCGAGCTCTCGCACCGTCTGGTGCTGATAGATCTGCTCAAGCGAAACGTCGAGCTTCTGATCTTTCGCGAGCGATGCGACTTTAATACTGCGTATCGAATCGCCGCCCAGAAGGAAAAAGTTATCATCCGCTCCGATCGGATGGACATCCAAGACCCGCTCCCAGATCGAGATCAACACTTCCTCCTCAAAAGAGCTGGGCGGTGCATATCGGGCTCGCTCAAACGCGAACAGATCTGGGGCCGGCAGCGATTTGCGATCCACCTTGCCGTTTGCGGTAAGCGGAATCTCATCGATCAAGACAAAGGAATGCGGAACCATATGATCTGGTAGCCGATTGCCCAAAAAGGTGCGCAGCTCTCGTACTGTGGGCGGCTGCTTGTGCTTTGCCACCACGTAGGCCACCAGTTTTTTCTCATCAGGATCATCCTCGCGCACCATCGCCACCGCTTCGTCGACTTCCTCATGTTGAATCAGCGCCGATTCGATTTCACCGAGCTCGATCCGATAGCCGCGGAGCTTCACCTGATGGTCGATCCGCCCCCAATATTCGAGATCGCCATTCGCCAGATAGCGCGCCAAGTCACCAGAGCGATAGAGGAGCTCGCCTGACAGAGCTGGCAAGGTGACAAAGCGATCGCTCGTCAGTTCCGGACGATTGAAATACCCTCTCGTCACGCCCGCACCTCCGATGTACATCTCGCCGGGCACACCGATCGGCACCTGCTGCTGATTGCGATCGAGCAAGAGGACTTGCAAATCGGGAATCGCGCTGCCGATCACACTGCTCGCCCGATGCGCATCAGCAGCTCGCAGCGGTCGATAAGTAACATGGACGGTCGTCTCGGTGATCCCATACATGTTGATCAATTGCGGCTTGCTGTCACCATGACGCGCAAACCAGGGCTGCAAGCTTTGCACGTCCAGCGCCTCTCCCCCAAAGACCACATAGCGAAGGTCGATCTCCCCGCCAGAGCCTGACTGCTCCTCCACGCGCATCAGCTGACGAAACGCAGAAGGCGTCTGGTTGAGCACAGTAACGCGCTCGTTTTGCAACAGGCGATAAAACTCCTCCGGCGTTCGGCTGACCCAATAGGGGACGACCACCAACTTGCCGCCGAAAAGTAGCGCCCCCCACATCTCCCAGACGGAAAAGTCGAACGCATAGGAGTGAAACAAGGTCCACACATCATGATGATCAAATTGAAACCACGCATCCGTCTCGGTGAACAGGCGCACCACATTTCGATGGGTGACCATCACGCCCTTCGGATTGCCGGTCGAACCTGACGTATAGATCACATACGCCAGCCGATCGGGGCTCCGTTCCCCTTCTATATTCGCATCGTTCAGCGCGTCGATCTGCACCCAATCCCGATCGATGCAGATCGTCTGCACATCTGCACGCGAAAGCTTGCCGAGCATCCGTTCCTGCGTCAAGACCAGCTCCGCCTGCGAATCATCCAGCATGTACTGCAATCGCTCCATCGGGTAGGCCGGATCGAGTGGCAGATAGGCACCGCCCGCCTTTAGAATCGCCACGATGCCGACCAGCAGATCTACGGAGCGCTCCATGCTGATGCCGACCAGCATCCCATCGCTGACCCCGCGCTGCCGGAGATAGCGAGCCAATCGGTTGGCTCGGCTGTTCAATTCCCCATAGGTGAGACTTTGATTCTCAAACGTCACCGCATGTGCATCTGGACGTTCCATAGCTCGTTGCTCAAAAATGGTGCACAGCGTCTCATCGACCTTTTCCGACTTTGCGAGGGCACGCCATGCGGACAATTGCACGATTTCAGCATCGGTGATCAGTCGCAGGCTCGAAACTGATCGATTCGAATCCGCAGCGATGTCGGCGAGCAGCGTCTGCCAATGACCCATCATCCGACATATGGTCGCCTCTGCAAACAGTGCGGTATCGTACTGAAATTTCACCAGCAGTTCGCCATCCGATTCAGCAACCGTGACCGTCAGATCGAACAGAGACGATTTTTCTTCGAGCGTACGCGAACGCAAGAGGAGGTCGTCCAAATGTCCTGTCGCCCCCTCACAGCCCAGGGCAAACGGGGCCAACATCTGCCGCTGCGCTCCGACGTTCTGCATGACAAACGCCGTCTGAAACAGCGGGGATCGGCTCGGATCTCGCTCAATCCGCATCTTTTCCACCAGCAGGTCGAACGGATAGTCCTGATGGGCCAGCGCTTCCACCACCGTCTTGCGCACTTGCGACAGGAAGGTTGAAAAGGTCGGCTGATTCGAAAAATCGAATCGCAGCGGCAACGCATTGGTCAAGTAGCCGACCAGCTCCGCATGAGACGATCTGCTTCTGCCCGCCATATAGGTGCCGACGATCAAATCTTCTTGCTCCGAATAGCGATGCATCAAAACACCATAGGCGCCCAAAAGCAGTTGGTACAGCGTCACCTCCTGCTCATGCGCCGTTTGTTTCAACCTCGCGGTCAGCCCGGCGCCGACGCGCACATGCAGCGATGCACCGCTTTGTTTCCGTTCGGCAGGGCGCGGAAAGTCGAGCGGAATGTGCAGTGCTGGCAGCTCGCCCGACAGCTTCTCCTGCCAATAGGCAAGCTTGCGATTTCCCGCATCGGAAGCGACGAAAGCGTGCTGCCAATTGATAAAGGAGATCGCGGAAGCACTCTCCTCGACCGCTGTTGCCGCATGCCCCGACCTCAACTGCGCGTACAGAGCGGAGAGATCGCGGAACAGCAGATTGAACGACCAGAAATCGACCACGATGTGATGAAGTGCCCACAGCATCACCACTTCCTGATCGGAGCGACGGAACAGGTGGATGCGCATCGACCGACCCTTTTCCAAATCGAACGGTCTGTCCGCTTCCTCTTGCAAGCGCGCATTTAGCCGCTCGTCGCCCCACGTCGCCGCCTCTTCAACCTGGAACGAGACCTCCTGCTCGTTGTGAACGCGCTGAAGCAGCTGTCCCTCACGCTCAAAGAACGAAGTGCGAAGCGCAGGATGACGATCAACCAGCGCTTGAAACGCCCCCTGTAGCGCTCGCTCGTCAACCGCTCCCTCCAAGTGAAACGCACGGGAAATGTTGTAAGCTGGACTTTGCGGGAAGCGCTTGTACCAAAACCACAATCCTTGTTGAGCGCGGGACATCTCACATTCTGACAGCCGATCGTGATCGCATTCGCTCTCATCTGATGTGGAAGCATCTGACCCCTCGATCAGTTGATCGATCAGCGTTGCCAACTCGATCAGATGAATGCCCTCCAGCAAGCGGCTCGAATCGATGTCGATCCCGAAATCGCGCTCGATGTCATGTTGCAATTGCACAGCCATCAGCGAATCGAGACCGAGACTGCTCAGCGACAAAGCGGGGTCCAGCTTGGCGGGCAATATTTTGAGCACATGTGCTGCCTGATGGCGCAGATAGGCAAGCAAACGGGAATGGCGCTCCTCGACAGACAACGACCGCAATTCAGCGCGACTCATCAGGAGCGGTTCCGACAAAAATGACTCCTCCATCTCCCTGTCAAAAGCGTTGTGCACATCGCTCCCGATCAGGACAAGCGAACCGTTCAAGTAGCCCTCCCGACAAGCATGGCGCTGCACCTTTCCGCTCGAAGTCATCGGAATGCCGCCAAACTTGAGCAACAAAACCGCATACACTTGAACGCCATGCGCTTCTGCCACCAGCTGACGGATTGCGCTCGCAATTTCATCCACTTGGACGTTGCGATGATGGCGATCGACCTCTTGCGCCACCACCAGCCGCTCCTCTCCCTCGACCGTCACCGAAAAGGCGGAACCCGCCCCCTTTCGCAGTGCCAGATGAGCGTTTTCCACCGTCGCTTCAATGTCTTGCGGGTAGTGATTGCGACCACGAATGATGATCAAGTCTTTGATTCTGCCGGTCACGAAGAGCTGTCCGCCCTTGAGGAAGCCTAGATCGCCCGTCCGCAAAAAAGGTCCGTCCCCGTTTGACAAGCACGCACGAAACGTCGCCTCCGATTGTTCAGGGCGCCCGAAGTATCCTTGCGCAACGCTCGCTCCTGCCACCCAGATCTCACCGATCTCATCAGGGGCGCATTCGACGCCGCTTTCTGCATGCACGATTCGCACATCCTGACCGACTGCGACTTCACCGCAGCCGACCAACTCTCGCGCTTCCGACTCTGTCCGATCGCTCGCCTCTTCGATCCGATTTTGCGTCAGCGCATCGGCAGCGAACTTTTGGGCGACCGGCGATGATAACCCTTTTGCCCCCGAGACGAGCAGCGTTCCTTCCGCCAATCCATAGCAGGGGTAAAATGCATCGTCAGCAAATCCTGCGGCGGAAAATGCATCTGCAAACCGCTTCATCGTCTCGGCTCGAATCGGTTCCGCTCCGTTAAACGCAATGCGCCAACTGCTCAGATCGAGTGACGCCCGCTGCGCTTCGGTGCTCTTTTCCACCGCAAGATCGTACGCAAAATTAGGTGCGCCGCTCACCGTCGCTTTCGTTTTAGCGATCATCTCCAGCCAGCGGAGCGGACGCTGAATAAAATCGGCCGGCGCCATCAGGGTGACCGAAAACCCTGCCAGCACAGGCTGGAGCAGGCCACCGATCAACCCCATATCATGGTAGGGCGGCAACCAGATCACCCCATGATCGTCCGCGTCGGTGCCAAACGATCGTTGAATCAATGCGGAGTTGTGGAGCAAGTTGCCATGCGTCACCATCACGCCTTTTGGAGCGGAGGTGGAGCCTGATGTATATTGGAGAAAGGCAAGGCTCTCCCCGCCAATGTGCGGAGAATTCCAACTATCTTCCATACCTTCCGCATCGCCTGTCAGCAGCCAATCCAAATTGGACAAGCTGTCCGCTTTGGCTAAATGCACTTGAAACCTTTGGAACGATTCTTTCGTTGTCAGCGCAAATCGCGCCTGCGAATCCGCCACGATCGTCTGCAAGCGTGGCAACAAGCGGCTCGAAGTGGGTGGATAGGCTGGCACAGCAACCGCGCCAGCAAAGAGACAGCCAAAGAAGGCGGTCAGATAGTCCAGACCGGGAGGAAAAAGCAACAGTACTCGCTCCCCTGCCGCCCCCTTTTCTTGCAGGTAAGCGGCGATGGAGCGAGCGCGGCGCTCCGCCTCCCCCCAAGTCAGTTCTTCAAACATCTCCTCACCGTCACGGCTAAAACGGTAGGCCAACTGCTCAGGTTGACTTTCAGCCCGAGCGCGAAGAAGCTCGACAAAAGATGCTGTCTCTGTGAAGGACACCGATTGTTTCAGGTTCATCTTCTCCATCTCCTTTGACGATCGCTAGTCTGGATGCAGCACGAGCAGGTGCGCTCCAGCTCTGTATTGTTCTTTGTTGAACTGTTGCGAGGCGGGGGAATTTTCAACAAAAAGACCGGATTGATCATCATACCAGCGGCTGAGCGGATCACCAGACTGTCCGGGAGCATTGAGGTCGAGCGCTGACATGTCCTGCAGGTCGACGACCATGCGCCAGGGAGCTGCTTGCAACACCGTGCCGCTCTCTCGCTGAAACGTCATCAGACAGACTGTCGTGTTGCTGCCCCCGATCGGAAAATGACGCCTCGGATCGATCAGCTTTCCGAGCAGGGAAACCTGACGCCCGATCGGGTGTTGAGGATCGAAGCGGTGAAACGCACCCCATCTCCACTTCGAGGTTAGCTCGCCGAACTTCTGTACCAACTGGTCTACCGCGATCTTGAAACTCTCCTGCACGAGCGCCTCAAAACCGCCCGCCGCAAGCACCCATCCGTTTTCGAGTCCGCTTGCCGCTTTCAGCAACGTTTCGTCAGTCACGTTGATGCGGTCGACCATTTTTCGAAACAAGGACGTGCCCATCTTCGGTTCAAACATCCGTTTGCTGATCTGCCACCAAAAGAAATGGTAGACCAGCGGTGCAGCCGCATCCTGATCATCATAAAAATTCCAATCTTCCAGCAAGCGAACGGATCGCTGCTCCACTTCTGTCCATTCGGCCCGCTTTAGGACGGGCAACAGGTGGGGCAACAGTCGACGCGCCTGCAAGTTCAAAATATCGCCTTGCATGCGCGACATCTCCTGCAAACTGAAAGGTTGCTCTTCGCTCAGCATCTCTTCGATGCGCCAAGCTCTGTACGGTGCGTCCCAAGAACGGGTCAGCAGATAAGGATACTGCTCCTCAACAATCTGCTGATTGGCCGCCACAATAAAGCCCGATTCTGGATTGACCAGCTCGGGGAGTTCCTCAAATGGGATGAACCCTGTCCATTCATATTGGTTTGTCCAACCAGGAACCGGGTGCTCCCCCTCCCCATCCTGACGAATGGGGATGCTCCCGCCGACTCGACAGGCGATCGTCCCATCGCTCCCAGCGAACAAAAAGGTGAGAACTGGCGAGCGATACTCTCGCAGTGCCTCGCGAAATGTGTTCCAGTCGGTTGCGCAGTTGATCGCAAAAAACGCTTCCAAATCGGCAGAGGGGAGCAAAGCGGACCACTGCAAAGCTAACACCTCTTCCGCTTGCCCCTCCTCAGCGACGATCACATCTGATACCACCGGTCCGTGCCGAGTGGTGTACACCGCAAACACTACATCCGCTTTTCCCTTCACTCGGATGATCTCGCGCCTCACCTCTGCATGCTCCCAATGTTGCTCATATTGAAACTGTGCCGGGTCGGAAGGGTGCCTCCGTTCCACAAACAGGTCTTGTACATCCGCTCGGCTGTTGGTCACGCCCCATGCGATCTGCTCGTTGTGGCCAATTAAAATGCCTGGCACCCCCGGCAGAGAGACGCCGATCACGTTGAGTTTCTCCAACTCCCCTTCCACGATCAGATGGGTCTGGTACCAAGTGGAGGGCGTCTGCAGATCGATGTGCGGGTCGTTGGCCAGCAAGGGCTTTCCCGAAACGGTTCGCTCTCCCGCCACGACCCAGCCGTTTGAACCTTTCGTCACATCGCCCGCTGTGGTGAGCAGATCGAGCAGTTCCTCTGCCAACGCATCGCTTTCGAGTGCGCCCTTCACCTCCTGCTCTGACCGAGCGCCCACAGGTACACCTGCCTGCCACTTGCCTCTCGGGATGGTCAGCGGACCATCTTCCGGATAGGCGGGCCTGATTTCTCGTCGCAGCTCTTCACCAACGCGCTTGCCGACCTCATGATGAAACAGTTCATTCCCCATGTTTTGCGACAGGCTATACGAGAGCAACCTACCGATGCACAGGACTTCAAAAGGCGTCCACTCCTGTGGTTCATAGCCGAGCAAAGCAAACTCGATCGGCAATCTGCCATTTTTCTTCGCGTCTGCAACATATGCGTTTACACCCGCACAATAGCTCTCCAGATGCTGCAAGGTGTTGGCAGAGTAGGCCGCGATCGATCGCTCCGCCGCCTTGTGCATGGAAAGTGTGCGAAAGAGTCGGTCCGATTGCTCCAATCCTGCCCCCAATACTTCTGCCAACCGCCCAGAGACCATTCGAAAACTCATGTCCATCTGCCACAGCCGATCTTGGGCGGTCACATATCCCTGCGCCATGTACACATCGTGGAGCGACTGCGCCTCGATGTGCGGAACTCCACGCCAATCCCGGTAGATGCTGACCTTTGAGCGAAGACCCTCCAAATGCAAGATTTTACGTGACGGGCGCCTCGCAAGTCGCTGGTGCAGGCCGCGGCTCACTCGCTTTGCCACCGACAACACCCCAAACCTTGCAAAGCTCAACAATCTTTTTTGCTTACTCCCCTTCAAAAAGCTCTCCTCCTCTTCCTCACCTTCATGCGGATGAAACGCTGGAGACTGCTCGTTGCCGTTCCCGCTTGGCATAGACCGACTGCCCGCGCCAGAAGAAGAGAGTGCTCACCAGCGCGATCGAGCCAAACATGATGAACATGATGCTGCCGCCAAAGCTTCCCAGCACCATCCCGCCAATCCAAGGTCCCATAAAGTTCCCAAGTTCGGTAAATGTCTGCGTGCCATAATAGGTGCCGCGCATCCCCTCTGGTGTAATTCGATCGAGCAGCACATATTCGGAAGGGATGATGAAGATCTCGCCGATTGTAAAGATCACCATCGACATGATGAAGAGAACCCATCCGGTCGAGAAAGCAAACCCGAGATCGCCGAGCGCAAACAGCAAAGCACCGAGCACGACGCCGAACAGCGGGGTGCGTTTCTCAATCCATTTCGCCAGCGGTATCTGGCAGACGATCACGACAAACGCGTTGATGCTGAGCAGCGTGGAGAACATGAGAATTCCATTCGTAAACTCTCGCTCCAGATGCTGTCCAAGCGTGACCGACATCTGTCCATGCACCATGATGCCAAGCGTTCCGCCGAGCACAAACCAGCGCAACACCCGATCCTGCACCACCACTTTTAAGACTTCTTTCAGCTTGAAGGACTCCCCGCGCGTCTGGGTGATCTCGCCGACTTTAAAGCGGCGCATCAGCATGAGCAAGAAGAGTGGGTAGACAAAATAGACGATCGCTGCGATCAAAAAGGTCTGCGAACTTCCCGACAACCCGGCCAGCGCGCCAAGCATCGGACCCATCACGAAACCGATGTTTACCGTCCAGTAGCGCAAAGAGAAGATGCGCATTCTTCTTGACTCTTCGGTCAAGTCTGCCATCAGCGCTTTCGAAACAGGTGCGAAGAACGAGCCGCTCAGCCCATTTGTGACAGACAACACCGCTAACAACCACGGAGTTGTCGTGTATGTGAAGCCGACAAATGACAACGAGATGCCGAGCAGAGCGAAAACCACCACTTTTTTGCGCCCTACAAAGTCGGATAGCGCCCCCCCGATAAACCCGCCAAATGTACCGGCAAGCGGACCTAAGCCGATAATGCTGCCGATCACACCAGGGCTCAGCTCTGTGTTTTGCGTCAGGTAGATGGCCAGAAAGGGAAAGCTCATCGAGCGCGCGATCGTCGTGATGATCGTTCCGATCAATAATGTGTAAACGACCGGGTGAAAGCCACCAAAATAGCTACTTTTAAATCGCTGGAGAAACATTGCCAACACCACCTCTTATCAATAGATCAAGGAGATAAAGTATTCATTTATTTTTTCATTTCATACCATTCTATACCTATTATTTTTATTTTTCAATGATAATAATTATATTATCTTCTAAATATCGTACTTGACAGTTTGCCAAAGACTGTCCTGCTCTCCTCTGCAACAAAAAAACCAGCACCCATTGGATGCTGGTTGTCAAATCTTGATTCATGACTCGCACTTCTCGCACGCGTCCTTCTCTTTTCTCATCGCCCGCAAGCGGTGTTCACTACCTTCTCTTCACAGCTCCGGCCCGTTCGCGGCGCTGGATCTGCGGTGTCTCGATGCGCTCCGCCGCTTCGATCGCCATCGCCAGCTCTGCGATCGTCGTCTTTTCAAACAGCTCCCGCAGCGACAACTCCACTTGGAACTCAAGCTGCACGCTGGCGATCAGCTGTGTTGCCAAGAGCGAATGACCGCCGATCTCAAAGAAGTTGTCGTGGATGCCGATCTGCTCGACCTGCAAGAACTTCGACCACAGCTCGGCCAGCTTCTGCTCGGTCGGCGTGCTGGGCGCCACATACTCCCTTTCTTTGCCCGCACTGGAAAAGTCGGGCTCTGGCAGCGCCTTTCTGTCGATCTTGCCGTTTGGCGTGAGCGGCAAGGCGTCGAGCTGGAGGAAGGCGGCTGGCATCATGTGGCTGGGCAGGTGCTCGCTGAGCAGCGCTCGCAGTTCGGGCACCAGCTCCTCCTGCGGAGCGGAGGCGACCAGATAGGCGATCAACCGCTTGTCGTCCGGGTTGATCTCCTTGACGATCACGACCGCTTCCCGCACGGACGGGTGGCCGATCAGCTGCGCTTCGATCTCGCCGAGTTCGACGCGGAAGCCGCGAATCTTCACCTGGCTGTCCATCCGCCCGAGGAACATGATGTTGCCGTCTGGCAGCCGGCGGGCCAAGTCTCCCGTCCGATACATCCGAGCGTCCGCCTGCTCCGCGAACGGATCGGCGACAAATCGCTCGGCGGTCAGCTCCGGCCGGTTCAGATAGCCGCGCACCACCAGGTCACCACCGATGCAAAGCTCACCGGCGATGCCGTTTGGCACCAGCTGTCCGTGCGCGTCGAGCAGGTAGATCGCCGTGTTTGCCATCGGCTTGCCGATCGGCGTCTGCCGCTCTTCAGCATGCTCCGGATCGATCTGGTAGGCGGTCGCAAAGATCGTCGTCTCCGTCGGCCCGTAGCCGTTAAAGATCGCAAGTCCCGGAACGCGCTTGGCGATCGTCGCCAGCAGTTTTTCAGAAAGCGGCTCCACGCCGACCAGCAAGCGGTGCAGCGAAAGCGCCCCGTTCCCCGCTTCCAGCCAAGAAGCGAGGTCTTTCACCATGTACGGCGGCAGGTAGGCGGAGGTGATCTCCTGCTCAACCAGCCATCCGATAAACGTCTCGCTGTCATAGCGCACCTCATCGGATGCCAGGCAGACGGCCGCCCCGTACAGCAGCGCCGTAAACATCTCATAGACGGAGACGTCAAATCCAAAGCTCGTCCAGACGCTGCTCCGATCGCCCACCTGCAACGGTTTGCGGTTGTGCATGTCGGTCAGCAGGCTGACCACCCCGCGGTGCGGCACCAGCACGCCCTTCGGCTTGCCGGTCGTGCCGGACGTGTAGATGATGTAGGCCAAGCCTGTCGAATCGGTGCCTGCGTCGAGGTCAGCTGCCGAACAGCCGCTCCAAGCTGGGTTCGCTTGGTCGACCGCCAGCACCTGCCTGCCCGCTGCCGACAGTCGCTCTGTCAGCGCGCTCTTGGTGAGCACGACCGGCGCCTGCGCATCTTCCAGCATGAACTGCATGCGCTCGTTCGGGTAGGTCGGATCGAGCGGCAGGTACGCGCCGCCCGCCTTCAGCACCGCCAGGATGCTGACCAGCCATTCGTGCGAGCGCTCCATGAAGATGCCGATCGGCACGTCAGGGCCTGCTCCAAGCGTCAGCAGGTGGTGCGCCAAACGGTTCGCCTGCTCATTCAGCTCGCGATAGGTCCGCACCTGATCCTCATACACGACAGCGGTCGCGTCTGGCGTCTTGGCGACCTGCCGCTCGAACAGGCTGTGCAGCGTCGCCTCGCGATCATAGTCGCCCGCCTGATAGCTGCCGGCCAGCACGGCGAGGTGCTCCGCTTCGGACAGGAAGGCCAGCTCATCGATGCGCTGATCCGGATCGGATACGATCGCGGCGAGCAGGTTGCAGAAGTGCACGCCCATCCGCTCGATCGTTTCCGCCGCGAACAGGTCGGTGCTGTATTCGAATTCTGCCTGCAAGCGATCGCCATCTTCGACCAGCGTCAAGGTGAGGTCAAACTTGGCCGTCCCGCTCTCAAGCGGCTCTGGTGTCAGCGTCAAGCCCTGTACGTCCAGCTTCCCTTTCGGCGCGTTTTGCAGCGTGAACATCACTTGGAACAGCGGCGATTGGTTCAGGTTGCGCTCCGGTTGCAGCACTTCGACCAGCTTCTCAAACGGCACCTCTTGATGCACATACGCTTCGAGCGCCGTCTGGCGAACGCGAGCCAGCAGTTCGCGGAATGTCGGCGCACCCGACAGATCGGTGCGCAACACCAGCGTGTTGACGAACAGGCCGATCATCCCTTCCAGCTCTTCGCGCATCCGCCCTGCGATCGGCGAGCCGACCAAGATGTCCTCCTGACGGCTGTAGCGATGGAGCAGGAGGTTGAAGGCGGACAGCAGCGTCATGTACAGCGTCGCACCTTCGGCACTGCTCAGCGCGCTCAGCTTTTCGGTCAGCCCGCTGTCGAGCGAGAAGTTCGTCTGCGCACCGCGCAGCGTCGGCAGGTCAGGGCGCGGATAGTCGGTCGGCAATTGGAGCAGCGGCAGCTTGCCGCCCAACTTTTGCTTCCAATATTGCAACTGACCCTGCAGCACATCCCCTTGCAACCATTCTCGCTGCCAAGCAGAGTAGTCAACATACTGCAGCGGCAACGCCGGGAGCTGCTGTTCAGCCGAGCCGGCCGCATAGCCGCGATAGAGCTCGACCATCTCGTCGACGAGGATGCCCATCGACCATTCGTCGGTGACGATATGATGCATCGTCAACAACAGCAGGTGCTCGTCAGGGCGAATTCGGAGCAGTGTAGCGCGCACCAGCGGACCTTGCGCGAGATCGAACGGTTTTCGCGCCTCCTCGATCGCCAGCGCCTTCATCTGCTCTTCGCGAGTTTGCTCCGGCAGATCTTGGAGATCGAGCGTCGACATCTCCAGCGTCAGATCGCTTTGAATGATCTGGATCGGCTGCCCTTCCTCGCTGACAAACACGGTGCGCAGCGATTCGTGTCGCTCGACCAGCGCGCGGAAACTCTTCGCCAAAGCTACCGCGTCCAGCTCACCCTGCAGTCGCAAGGAGACCGGAATGTTGTAGGCGGAAGAGGCCGGGTCGAACTGATCGAGGAACCACAAGCGCTCCTGCGCAAAGGAGAGCGGAAGCTGCCCCTCGCGTCCTACTGCGGTGATCGGCAGCACCTTCAGCACCGGCTCACCTTGTCTGTTCGCTTCGATCAGCGCCGCGAGCTCCGCGATCGTCGGCGCGTCAAACAAGCTTTTTAGCGGCATCTGAACGGACAGCTGCTGGTTGAGGCGCGACATCGCGCGCGTCGCCAACAGCGAGTGACCGCCCAGCACGAAGAAATTGTCACGTACCCCCACCTTCTCCAGATCGAGCACGTCGCGCCAGATGCCGGTCAGCGCCAGCTCCAGCGGCGAGGACGGCGGAACGTAGCTCGCCTCTGAGGTCAGGTCGATGCCCTCAGGCGTTGGCAACGCTTTGCGATCCACCTTCCCGTTCGGGGTGAGCGGCAGCGCGTCCAACCGCACGAATGCGGAAGGCACCATGTAGTCGGGCAAGCTTTTTCGCAAGAAGCTGCGCAGTTCCCCCAGCTCGGGCAGCTCGTCCGCCAGACAGACGGCGTAGGCGATCAGCGCATTGTTGCGGCTGATGACGACCGCTTGGCGGATCGCATCGTGCGTTTCCAGCTTCGTTTCAATCTCCCCGAGCTCGATGCGGTGTCCGCGCACTTTGACTTGATGGTCGAGGCGACCGAGGAACTTGACCGTTCCATCTGGCGAGTAGCTTGCCAGATCGCCCGTCTTGTAGAGCTTTCCTTCTGCAAACGGATTGTTGAGGAAGCGCTCCTCCGTCAAGTCGGGGCGATTCAAGTACCCGCGCGCAACGCTCGCACCGCCGATGTAGAGTTCACCCGCCACGCCAACCGGCACCGGTTGGAAGTGGTTGTCGAGGATGTAGAGCTTGTAATTGGCGAGCGGCCTGCCGAGCGGGATCGGAGCTTGCTCAACCTCCCGCACTTCCTGCACCGTCGCCCAGACGGTCGCTTCGGTCGGGCCGTACATGTTGAACAGCTGCGCATCGGTGCACGCTCGCAGCTGGCGAGCCAAGGCGAGCGGCAACTCTTCACCGCCGAGCAGGATCTTCTGCAGCTTCTGCAGCCCTGCGCCGCTCTGCTCACTGGCGAGGAGCATGCTCATCAGCGAAGGGGTGCATTGCAGCATCGTCACCTGATGGCGATCTGCTTGCGCCCAGAAGGAATAGGAGCTTGTGCTCATGCCCGCTTCGATCACTTCCTGTTCGGAGAGCAGGACGACTTGCGTTCCTCGCGTCAACGTCCAGAACAGCTCCAGCACCGAGATGTCAAAGCCGATCGAGGTGACGGCGAGCATCACATCCTGTTCGGCAAGGCGGATGCGCTCGTCCATCGCCGCCATGAAATTGACGACGTTTCTGTGTTCGATCATCACGCCTTTTGGCTTCCCGGTGGAACCGGAAGTGAAGATGACGTACGCTAGATGCTCCGGTTTCGCCTGGCTGACCGGATTGCTCAGGATCTCGACCTGCTCGCCCTCGGACAGCATGATCAGTTCCGCCTCGTGTGGCGGCAGCGCATCGGCAAGCGATGCTTGTGTCAAGATCACCGCCAGCTTCGCGTCCTCGATCATGTGCTGCAAGCGGTCTTGCGGATAGCTCGGATCGAGCGGCAGATAGGCACCGCCAGCTTTCAGCGTGGCGAGAAGTGCGACCACCATCTCCAAAGAGCGATCGAGGAAGATCCCGACCAGCTGGTCCGTTCCTACGCCGTGCGCCTGCAGCTGGTGCGCCAGCTGGTTGGCTCGGTTGTTCAGCTCGCGGAAGGTCAAACGCTCCGCCTCAAACACGACTGCTGTCGCCTCTGGGGTGCGCTCCACCTGCTCTTCGAACAGCTGGTGGATCAGCAGGTCTTCACGATGATCGACCTGCGTATCGTTCCACTCGAACAGCATCTGCTCCTGCTCCTCAACTGAGGCGAGCGGCAGTTCATGGAGCTTTTGTCCAGGATCTGCCACGATCGCCCGCAACAGGTTGTCAAAATGGGCGATCATCTGTTCGATCGTGCTCTCATCGTACAGATCGGTGTTGTACTCCCAGCTGGTGAGCAGCCCGTGATCCGTCTCGCGCACCAGCAGCGTGATATCGAATTTGGCGGTGCCATCGTCGAGCATCTCCGACTCGATCTCAAGGCCCGGCATCGACAGCGACACCGATGTGCTCTGCATGATGAACATCACTTGGAACAGCAGGGAGAACGACATGTTGCGATCAGGCTTCAGCTCTTGAACGAGCTTCTCAAACGGCAGCTCTTGGTTGGCAAACGCATCGAGGGTGGTCAAGCGCACCTGCTGCAACAGCTCGCGGAACGTCATCTCGCTGGTCACCTGGTTGCGCAGCACCAACGTGTTGATGAAGACGCCGATCAGATCTTCCACCTCGCGACGCTTGCGGTTCGCCATCGGCGTGCCGACCATGATGTCCGTCTGTCCGGAGTAGCGCGCCAAAAAGGTGTTGAACGCGGACAGCAGCGTCATGTAGAGCGTCGTGCCCTCGCGAGTGCTCAACTGCTGCAGCTCTTCGCTAAACTCGGGGGACAGCAGGTGCATCTTCATCGCGCCATTGTAAGTTTGATAGACGGGGCGCGGTCTGTCGGTCGGCAACATCAGCGTCTCCAACTGGCCGCTCATCCGCTCTTTCCAGTAGCTCAGCTGCCCGTCGAGCAAGCCTTCCTCGTTGTTTTTCTCCAGCCAGTGCGCATAGTCCCCATACTGGATGGCAAGCGGTGAGAGCGGCGATGGCTCGCCGTGGTAAAACGCGCTGTAGAGAGCGCCGATCTCGCGGATCAGCAGGCCGAGCGACCAGCCGTCCGCCACGATGTGATGGATGATCAGCGCCAGCACATGCTCTTCCTCGCCCAGGCGGAACACGGTGGCGCGGATCAGCGGGCCTTGATGCAGATCGAACGGCTCGCGGGCGAGCTGGCTCACCAAGCGGTTCGCTTCCTCATTGCGATCGGAGGCGTCATGGGAGGAGATGTCCTCTTCGGCGATCGCGATGCGAAGCTCCGGAAGGATCTCGGCGATCGGCTGACCGTCGACCGTCTTGACGATGGTGCGCAGCGTCTCATGGCGGGAGATGATCTCATTGATGCTCTTGGTCAACAGGTCGAGGTTGAGCTTCCCTTTCATCCGCACGGCGGTCGGGATGTTGTAGACCGGCTCGCCTGGTGCCAACTGTTCCATAAACCAGATGCGCTCCTGCGAGGAGGACAGCGTATGCCTTCCTTCTGGGCGCGGGGTGATCACCGCTTCCATCTGCGTGGGCACTTCGCCCTTCTCTGCGATCTTCTCCTGCACCGTCACCGCCAGCTCCGCTGCGGTCAGCGCTTCGAACAGCGCGCTGAGCGGCAGTTCGATCTCATATTCACCCCGCAGGCGGGAGATCAGCTGCATGCCGATCAGCGAGTTGCCGCCGAGCTGGAAGAAGTTGTCGTGCACACCAACGCCGTCGATGCCGAGCAGCTCTTGATACATCCTGACGATGGTCGCCTCCTGCTCGTTGGTTGGCGTGGCAAAAGGAGTCGACAGATGCGGGCGCGCATGCAGTTGTAGCGAGCCCTCCTCCTCCTCCTGATGTTGATCTGCGACAGACGCAACAGGTGTGACGGAGCGAACCGATTTCGCTTCGATCCAATAACGCTTGCGCTCAAACGGATAGGTTGGCAACGGCACGCGCAGTCGTCGCTCTTGCTGGTGCATCCCTTGCCACTCCATCGTGCCACCCGAAATCCAGAGCTGCCCGATCGACCCGAGCAAGAACTGGAGATCGCCTCGCTTCTCATAGGAGGGGCGAAGGGTCGGCAGCGCGATCAATCCCGCCTGTTGCCCTTGCAGCGCAAAGCTGCAGAGCGTCTGCCCAGGACCTACCTCTAGCAGCACGAGCTCTTCGTCTTGGCAAAGCGCTTGCAAGCCGTCCGCCAAGCGAACCGTCTGGCAGAGATGACGCGCCCAGTACATCGGGTCGGAAGCCTGTTCTGCTGTGATCCATTCACCTGTCACGTTGGACACGAACGGGATGCGCGGCGCGTTCGGGCGGAAGCTGCCGATCAGCTCTGCAAAGCGATCGACGATCGGCTCCATCATCTGCGAATGAAACGCATGCGAGTTTTGGACGCGCATACAAGCGATCCCTTGCGCCAACAGCTGTTGTTCCAGCTCGTCCATCGCGTCCGCTTCGCCAGATACGACACAGTGATGAGGGGTGTTGATCGCAGCGAGCGACAGTCGATCACCGAGCAGCGGCAGGATGTCAGCCGCGCTCATCGACACGCCGAGCATAGCACCTGCAGGCAACTGTTGAATCAGCTGTGCGCGCTTGGCGACGATCGTCAGCGCATCTTCTAACGAGAAGACGCCGGCGAGACATGCAGCCACATATTCACCCAACGAGTATCCGATCATCGCCTTCGGGCGAATCCCCCATTCGAGCAGCAGTTGCGCCAGCGCATACTCGATCACAAACAGCGCGGGATGAAGGTACTCCGTTCTCGCCAGCGGATCGTTCTCCGATTGGGTCTCGCCGTCTCTGCGGAGCAGCTTGCGCAGATCGAACGCCTGATCCGTTCCGCCATCTGCCGTCACGCTCACCGGCTCGACGCTCGCCTCCGGATACAGGAGGTCGCGCAGGTCGATGTTGATCTGCGGCTTCAACAGCTCGCAACAGGTGTCGACATGCGTTTTAAAGGTCGGTTCTGTCCGATACAGCTCTTGTGCCATGTTGACATACTGATCGCCTGTGCCGGGGAAGAGGAAGGCGATCGAACGATCATCGCGCTTCGACTGACCGCTCTGCATCCGGCGCGGATGCAGCGAGCTGAGCACTTCCAGCGCATCTTCGCGGTCTGTGACGACAAAAGTGCGACGATGTTCAAAGGCGCGACGACCGACTTGCAGGGTATAGGCGATATCGTCCAGCGCTTGCTCCGGGTGGTGCAGCAGGTGCTCCTTTAAGTTGGCGGTCGCCGTTTCCAGCGCCGTGGCCGTCTTCGCTGACAACACCAAGAGCTGAGCGCCCCGCGCAGAAGGGGTGCTCACCTGCTGCGGTGCCTCCTCCAGGATCGCGTGGACGTTGTTTCCGCCCAAGCCAAACGAAGAGACGCCGGCACGGCGGGGCGAATCGCCTCGCTGCCATTGCTTCAGCTCGGTATTGACGTAAAACGGCGAGGATCTCCAATCCACTTTTGGCGTGGGAGCCTCAAAGTGCAGGCTGGGCGGCAGTTGCTGATGATAGAGGGCGAGCACCGTCTTCATAAAGCCTGCCGCTCCTGCCGCCGCATCGAGATGTCCGATATTCGATTTGACGGAGCCGATCGCACAGAAGTTGGTCGCATCTGTCTGCGTCCGGTACGCTTGCGTCAGCGCCGTCAGCTCGATCGGGTCGCCGAGCGGCGTCGCAGTGCCATGCCCCTCGACGTAGGAGACGCTCTCCGGGTGGACGTCTGCCGCATCCAACGCCTTGGCGATCACCTGCGCTTGACCTTCGACGCTCGGAGCGGTGTAGCCGACCTTCTGCGAGCCGTCGTTGTTGACAGCCGAACCTTTGACAACCGCCATGATGTGATCGCCATCGCGAAGGGCGTCATCAAGGCGCTTGAGCACGACCACCCCAGTTCCGCTGCCCGGCACCGTCCCCTGTGCGTTCGCATCGAAGGCGCGACAGTGTCCGTCGGGCGACATGATGCCGCCTTCCACATGATGATAGCCGGTCTTCTGCGGCACTCCGACCGAGATGCCCCCAGCGATCGCCATGTCGCAATCGCCATTTCGCAAATTTTGGCTGGCGAGATGAATCGACAGCAGGGCGGTCGAACAGGCGGACGCCACCCCGTGGCTGACCCCTTTGAGGTTGAGCTTGTAGGCGACGCGGGCTGCCAGATGATCATTTTCATTGCCCAGCGCGACAGTCAGCTCACCGACCGATGCGATCAGCTCTTGGTTGGGCAGCAGGTTGAACATCAGATAGCGGCTGAGCCCAGTGCCCGCGAAGACGGAAATGACACCCTCGTAGTTTTCCGAGTCGTACCCTGCCACTTCCAGGGCTTCCCAAGCGGTCTCCAAAAAGATCCGGTGCTGCGGGTCCATCACTTCCGCTTCCCGCGGGTTGATCCCGAAGAAGCCAGCATCAAACCATTCGATGTCCTCCAAGATGCCGGCCGCTCGCACATAGTTCGACGCCTCGACAGCTTTTGGATCATGTCCGACTTCGAGCAACTCCTCTTTGCTGAACTGCTCGATCGACTCCACTCCATCGCGAAGATTGTGCCAGAATTCCTCCACGTTTTTCGCACCTGGAAAACGTCCGGCCATCCCGATGACCGCGATGTCTGTTCGCGATCGATCGCTCACGTTTTGCTGCGGCTTGACGCGAGGTTGCTTCGACTCGCTCGGTTGGCTGTTGCCGAAAAGGTGGTTTGCCAGCATGCTCACCGTCGGGTACTTGAACATTTCGACGACAGAAAGCCCGATATCATAGCGCTCCTTCAGCTGGCGATGAACTTGGATGAGCAATAGCGAATGTCCGCCCAAGTCAAAAAAGTTGTCGTTGAGTCCCACCTTCTTCACGCCGAGCACCTCTTGCCAGATCAGGGCGATCTCCCGCTCCAATTCGCTTTGCGGCGGCAGGTAGGTTTCCTGCACCGCCTCTTCCACCTTCAGTTCGAGCAGCGCCCGGCGATCGACCTTGCCGTTTGGCGACAGGGGAAGCGCAGCGAGGAAGGAGAACGTGTTCGGCACCATATAGCTGGGCAGCTTTTCCAGCAGAAAACGGCGCAGTTCTTTGGCGGTCACTGTCTGTTTTGCCACGATGAACGCGCTCAGCGCATCCCCCTTTTGCAACACCACCGCCTCTTTTACGCTCGGATGTTCGACGAGCGGCGATTCAACCTCGCCGAGCTCGATGCGGTAACCGCGAATTTTCACCTGATCATCGAGCCGCCCGCGATACTCGATCACACCGTCTGAAGCGAGCCGCACCAGATCGCCCGTCTTGTAGAGCTTCCCTTCGCCAAACGGGTTGGCGATAAAGCGCGAAGCTGTCAGCTCTTCGCGGTTGTGATAGCCGCGCGCCAAGCAGACCCCGGCGACGTGCAGCTCTCCCGTCGCGCCGAGCGGCACCGGATTGAGGTGAGCGTCGAGCACGTAGAGCTTCGTGTTGGCGAGCGGACGGCCGATCGGGATCGTCGGGCGCTCGCTATGCTGCTCACAGCGCCAGTAGCTGACGTCGATCGTCGCTTCGGTCGGTCCGTACAGATTGTGCAACTGCGCGTGGGGCAAGCGCGAATAGAATCGGTCTCGCTGCTCCGGCAACATCGCCTCACCGCCACAATAGACGTGTCGAAGGGACTTGCATCGCTCTACCCCTTTTTCTTCTAGGAAGATCTGGAACATCGACGGAACAAAATGCACGGTGGTCACCTGCTGCTCGATGATCAGATCGCGCAGATAGGCGCTGTCTTTGTGCCCGTCTGCTCGTGCCACGACCAGCGTGGAACCTGCAGCGAGCGTCCAGAAGAGCTCCCAGACGGAGACGTCGAAGGAGATCGGCGTTTTCTGCAGCACGCGATCCGCCTCGGTCAGCCCGTACTCTTCCTGCCGCCACAGCATGTGGTTGACAGCCGCTCGGTGCGTGATCATCGCGCCCTTCGGCTGACCGGTCGACCCGGACGTGTAGAGCATGTACGCCAGATGATCAGGCGTGATCTCCGCTTCCAGATCGCTCGCTTCCTCCGCGGCGTAACTGTCTCCATCTACGCAAATCACCGCAGCTTGCTGCTCAGAAATGCGCTCTGCGAGCTGCCCGTGCGTCAACAGCACGCGCACCTGCGAATCTGCTAACAGGCAGTCGACCCGCTCGGCAGGCAGGGCAGGATCGATCGGCACATACGCACCGCCCGCTTTTAACACCCCGCACACGGCGACGACCAGCTCGATCGAGCGCTCCATGAAGATGCCGACGAATGAATCGCCGCGCACCCCTTCTCGCCGCAAGCGAGCAGCCAAGCGGTTGGCCCGCTCGTTCAACTCTCGGTAGGAGATCGATTCCCCTTCGAACACGACTGCCGCGCGGTCTGGTGTCCGCTCCGCCTGACGCTCGAAAAACTGATGGAGCAGCATGTCTTGCGGGTAGTCCCGCTCCGTTCGATTCAAGCGATCGACCACCAGCTCATACTCATCAGCTGACAACAAAGGCAACGCCGAGACAGAGGCGCTCGGATCGTGCACAATCCCCTGCAAAAGAACTTCGAAGTTGCTCGCCATCCGCTCGATCGTCTCGCGATCGAACAGGTCGGTCTTATATTCCCATTTGCAGACCAGCCCGTCTGCCTCTTCGACCATCTCCAAGAGCAAATCATACTTGGCTGCTCGCGTCTCCTGTTCGAGCAGTCGCATCGAGAGCCCGGGCAGTTCAATTTTTGCAAGGGGCGAATTTAAGGTGAACATCGTCTGAAACAGCGGCGACACGTTCATATGCCGCTCCGGCTGCAATTCCTGCACCAGCTTTTCAAACGGCACTTCCTGATGTCGATATGCTTGCAGCGCCGTCAACCGCACCTGAACCAGAAAATCTTCAAACGATGGATTGTTTGCCAGATTCCCGCGCAAAACCAGATTGTTGACGAAAAATCCGATCAGCGGTTCCACCTCTTGGAGATACCTTCCCGCGATCGGGGAACCGACCAGCACATCTTCCTGTCCAGAATAGCGCGACAAAAATACCTGATAGGCTGCCAACAGCGTCATGAACAGGGTGGCCTGCTCCTTGCGGCCCACCTCCTTGAGCTGCTCGGTCAGCTCCTTCGAAAGCTGCCTCTTCACCGCACCTCCGCGATCGGTCAGCGCCAGATGGCGCGGGCGATCGAACGGAAGTTGCAAGAGGGGCAACTCTCCGGCCAGCCTGTCCCGCCAATAGTCGATCGACTGCGCGAGCTCTTCGCCGCGCATCGCCTCATGCTGCCACTCCGAAAAGTCCGCATATTGAAAAGGCAGCTCCGGAAGCGGTGAGCGCTTTCCTTCAACGAATGCGCCATAGAGCGCAGACAGTTCCTCGATCAAAATCCCTGTCGACCAACCGTCGGAGATAATATGATGCATCGTGATCAAGAGCAGGTGCTCACGCTCGGCGAGCTTTAACAAGGTCGTACGCAAAAGCGACCCGCGCTCCAGATCGAACGGACGAACCGCTTCCTCCGCGACCAGCTTCTCCGCCCGTTCGCGGCGCATCGCTTCTGGCAGCTGGTGAAGTTCGATCACAGGCAGTTCTTGCACCCGCTGTTCGGAGACCAGCTGAACAGGTTGACCCTCCCGTAATCCGAACGTGGTGCGCAACGATTCGTGCCGGTTCACAATCTCAGCTAAGGCACGCTTTAGCGCCTCCACCTGAAGCTCGCCTTCCAACAATAGCGCAGCCGGCATCAGATAGGCCGGGCTCCCAGCTAACAGCTGATCGGCCACCCACAGCCGCTGCTGGGAGAACGATACTGGAAATGCGTACAGATCTGTCATTTCACACTCATTCCTCTCGACAACTTATGATGAACTTCAATGGATAAGCTATATTTATCATTTTTACTTATTACACGCAAAATCGCAAGTGTGCGCCACAAAAAAGCAAGAGGCCGCTCTTTTAGAAAGAGCGCCTCTTGCACAGATGCAGGAAACGGCGTTTACTATTTAATTATTTTGCCTAGCGCTTGTTTTTGGTGCCGGTCCGTTCACGGCGTTGAATCAGCGGAGCCTCGATCTTTTCTGCCACCTCGATCGCTGCGGCCAGTTCGGCGATCGTCGTCTTCTCAAACAGATCGCGCAGCGGCAGATCCACTTCAAACTCGATCTGCACGCGAGAGATCAGCTGGGTCGCCAAGAGCGAATGTCCGCCGAGTTGGAAGAAGTTGTCGTAGATCGAAATCTCCTCTCGATGCAACAGCTCCGACCAGATCGTCGCCAGCCGCTCTTCCGTCTCGGTGCGCGGGGCGACATACTCTCGCTCCGCCCTTCCACCAGCAGGCTCAGGCAGTGCGCGGCGATCGATTTTGCCATTCGGAGAGAGCGGCAGTTGCTCAAGCCACATGTAGTGCACAGGCACCATGTAGCCAGGCAAGCGCTCTTTCAGATAGCTGTGCAACAGCTCCGCTCTGCTCTCCTCGCCGATGTAGTAGGCGACAAGCTCGTCCTCCCACACGTTCAACACCGACTTCTCAACGGCCGGATGTTCGTTGAGCACCGCTTCGATCTCGCTCAGCTCCACGCGGAAGCCGCGCAGTTTGACCTGATGGTCGATGCGCCCTAAATACTGCACCGTTCCATCCACGAGCCAGCGCGCGAGGTCGCCCGCCTTGTACATCCGCTCGCCTGGCACGAACGGATTGTCCACGAAGCGCTCCGCCGTCAGATCGGGGCGATTGTAATAGCCTCGACCCACTCCGAAGCCGCCGATGTACAGTTCGCCGACGATGCCGATCGGCTGTGGGTTCAGCTGCGCATCCAAGATGTACATCCGCGTGTTCGACATCGGACGCCCGATCGGCACCGTGCCCGACAGGCGCGGGTCGTACTCCCCTGGGATCGCTTCAAAGTTGCTCGAATCGATCGTCGTCTCGGTGATGCCGTAGCAGTTGACGATCCGCAGCTGCGACCCATAGCGCTCAAGCAGCGTCACACAGTCGGTGCTGGCAAACGCGTCCGCGCCGACCATCAGCAGTTTGAGGTGATCGAGCGGCCACCCGTTTTGCCAGATGTGATCCATCAGCGGCACGACCAGACCTGGCGTGGCGTTGAGCAGATCGATTCGCTCCGCTTGCAGCAAGCGATACAGCCCGTTCAGATCCAGCCTCGTCTCCGTCGGACAGATCACCAGCGCCCCTCCGGTGAAGAGGGAGAAGATGATGTCGGCGACAAAGACGTCGAAGGAAAGCGAGGCGATCTGCACAGTTCGCACCGGGTACGCATCCATGCCGTACATCCCTCTCCAGCTCATGCTGACGCTGTACAGCGTGTCATGTTGGATCATGACGCCTTTGGGCACGCCGGTCGTGCCGGAGGTGAAGATGATGTAGGCCAGATGATGCGGCTCGACCCCGCTGTTCGGGTTGGTGGTCGGCTCTGCCGCCCGCTCGCGTCTGACCTCGTCGATCGACAGGATGCGAGCTGACGTTTGCACCTCCAGCTCCTGATCGGTCAGCATCAGTTGCGGACTGCAGACGCCGAGCATCGTCGCGATGCGCTCGCTCGGATACTCCGGGTCGATCGGCACGTACGCTCCGCCCGCCTTGAGCACCCCGAGCACCGCGACGATCATCTCCTCGCTTCGTCCCAAGCACAGCGCGACGAGCGACTCTGGCACCACACCTTGCTTCTGCAGATAGTGCGCCAACTGGTTCGCCCTCTCGTTCAGCTGACGATAGGTCAAGCGCTCTTCTCCATAGACCAGCGCTTCCGCATCTGGCGTACGCTCCGCTTGCGCTTCGAAGAGCTGATGGAAGCACTTCACCTCTGCAGACGGCGCTTTGGCATCCGCCCACTCCTGCAGCAGTTGCCGCTCCTCAGACTCGGTCAGCAGGCGCAGGTCGAACAGTTGCGCTTGCGGGCGCTCGACGATCGCTTGCAACAGCGTGACAAAATGTCCAGCCATCCGCTCGACCGTCTCCGCTGCGAACAGGTCGGTGTTGTACTCAAGCTCTGCCTGCAGGCGCTCCCCATCCTCGACCACCGTCAAGGTGAGGTCAAACTTGGCCGTCCCGCTGTCGAGCGGCTCTGGCGTCAGCGTCAAGCCCTGCACGTCCAGCTTCCCTTTCGGTGCGTTTTGCAGGGCAAACATCACCTGGAACAGCGGCGACTGGTTCAAGTTGCGATCCGGTTGCAGCTCTTCGACCAGCTTCTCAAACGGCACCTCTTGATGCGCGTAAGCTTCGAGCGCCGTCTGTCGCACGCGAGCCAGCAGTTCGCGGAATGTCGGCGCGCCCGACAGATCGGTGCGCAACACCAGCGTGTTGACGAACAGGCCGATCATCCCTTCCAGCTCTTCGCGCATCCGCCCTGCGATCGGCGAGCCGATCAGGATGTCCTCCTGACCGCTGTAGCGATGGAGCAGGAGGTTGAAGGCGGACAGGAGCGTCATGTACAGCGTCGCGCCTTCTGCACTGCTCAGCGCGTTCAGCTTCGCGGCGAGCACAGGCTCGATCGCAAACGGCTGGCTGGCTCCGCGGTTGTTCGGAACAGCAGGGCGCAGATAGTCGGTCGGCAGTTGGATCTGCGGCAGCTCGCCGCTCAGCTTTTGCTTCCAGTACTGCAATTGGCTTTGCAACACTTCCCCTTGCAACCAATTTCTCTGCCACGCGGAGTAGTCCGCATATTGAACGGGAAGCTCCGGCAGATTGGGCAACGCGCCTGCGGCGTACCCGCTGTACAGCTCGACCATCTCGTCGACCAAGATCCCCATCGACCATTCGTCAGTGACGATATGGTGCATCGCAAGCACCAGCAGATGCTCATCAGGACGGCAGCGCAGCAAGGTCGCGCGCACCAGCGGGCCGTAGGACAGGTCGAACGGCCGCCCCGCTTCGCGGATCGCCAGCGCTCGCACCTGCTCTTCGCGAGCGTGCTCTGGCAACTCCTGCAAGTCGTGCAACGTCAGCTCAAGCTCATGCTGATGGTGGATGATCTGTTGCGGCTGGCCGTTAGCACGGTCAAACGTAGTGCGCAGCGACTCGTGGCGCCGCACGATCTCTTGGAAGCTCGACACCAACGCCTCGCGATCGAGCGTCCCTTTCAGGCGCAGCGAGACTGCGATGTTGTAGGCGGCAGATCCCGGATCGAACTGATCGAGGAACCATAAGCGCTCCTGTGCGAACGACAGCGGCAAGCTCTGTTCGCGCGACACCGGGAAGACGGGTGGCACATGCGGTGTGTGCTCATCTTGCTCCCCTGCCATGATCAGCTCTGCCAGCTCGGCGATCGTCGGCGATTCGAACAGGCTCCGCAGCGGCAACCGGACAGAAAACGCCTGATTGATCCGCGACATCGCCCGCGTTGCTAAGAGCGAGTGCCCGCCGAGATCGAAAAAGTTATCGTGAACCCCGATCGAGGCAAAACCGAAGACGGAGGTAAAGATTTCGGCCAACTCCGCTTCCAGCGGAGTGCGCGGCGCGAGAAAGACCGGCTTGATCGACGATCGCTCCTCCTCTGCCGGAAGTTGAATCTGGCGCTTGGCGAACAGGCGCTTCGCCTCATCCTCTGCAAACGGGTGCAGATGGGCGAGCTGCGCATTCGGCGCTTCGACAATGTGTTCGAGCAAGGTCTGGAAGTGCTCCGCCATGCGAACGATCGTCGACCGATCGAACAGATCGGTGTTGTATTCGATCTCCCCTCTGATGCCTTCCGCACTGTCCGCCATGACGAACTGCAGGTCGAACTGTGCCGAATTTTTCTTCACGCCGAGGCGGGTGAGCTTCATCCCAGCCGCCTCCATCGACATCCCCGGCAGTTGCATGCCGACGTTCGGTTGGAAGTCTTGGCCGGCACGCGGCGTGTTTTGCTGCAGCGTGAACATCGTCTGGAACAGCGGAGTGTGGCTCAAGCTGCGCTTCGGTGCGACCTTTTCGACCAGTTTTTCGAACGGCACGTCCTGATGTGCATAGGCGTCAAGCGCCGTCTGGCGCACCTTGTGCAACAGATCGTGGAAGGTCATTTTCGAGTCGATGCCATCGGTGCGCAACACCAGCGTGTTGACGAAGAAGCCGATCAACTCCTCGATCTCTTTGCGCTGACGGTTGGCGATCGGGGAGCCGACCAAGATGTCCGATTGACCAGAATACAGGTGCAGCAGCGTTTTGTAAGCTGCCAACAAGGTCATGTACAGCGTGGTGCCCTCTCGCTGGCAGAGCGCATGAACCCGCTTCGACAGCGCGATCGGCAGGTGCAGGGCGAAGCGACTGCCCTTGTGCGAGCGAACCGCCTGCCGCGGGCGATCGGTCGGAAGTTGCAAGACGGGCAGATCCCCTTGCAGCTTGTCCACCCAATAGTCGAGCTGTTCGGTCAAGCTGTCCCCAGCCAACCATTCACGTTGCCAGACCGCGTAATCGGAGAATTGGATCTCCATCGCCGGAAGCGTCGGCTCTGCTCCTGTCGCATACGCCTCATAGTGCATCTGCAGCTCGTAGAAGAAGACGCCCATCGACCACGCATCGGTGATGATGTGGTGGAATACCGGTGTGGCAATATAGTGATCCTCGTCGATCTTGACCACCTTCAATCGCATCAGCAACTCCGAGCTGAGATCGAACGGCTTGTTGGTGACCGCTTCGGTGATCAGCGTCGCCTGCGCCTCGCGCTCCTCGCTCGGCAGATGCGTCAGATCGATCACATCGAGCTCGTAGCGGAACGACTCTGTCGGTTCGACCACCTGCATCGCCTGACCATCGCGATCGGCAAAGGTGGTGCGCAGGATGTCGTGACGCTCGAACATCGTCTGCAGGCTTCGCTCGACCGCTTGGAGGTCGAGCGGGCCGATGATGCGCATGATCTCCGGCACGTTGTGCGCAACGTTGCCTGGATCGAGCTGTTCGAGGAACCAGAGGCGTTCCTGCGAGTAGGAGGCGAGCCGCTCCCGTTCGCGCGAGCCCGGCTCGATCGGCGTTCCTGCCGATTCTGCCGCGCCGCTTCTCTCCGCAACCGCAGCTGCCAGCTCGCGGATAGTCGGTCGGTTGAACACGTCGCGCAGCGCGATGTTCAGTTTCAGATCGGATACCAAGCGGGAGACCAGCTGCGTCGCCAGCAGCGAATGTCCGCCCAGCGTGAAGAAATTGTCGTGTACCCCCACTTTTTCCACGCGCAGCACGTCGCTCCAGATCGTGGTCAGCGCCAGTTCGAGCGGAGTGGACGGCGGTACGTAGTTCTGCTGTTGCGCTTGCCCAATCCCCTCAGGTGTCGGCAGCGCCTTGCGATCGATTTTGCCGTTCGGGGTGAGCGGCATGGCGTCAAGCTGCACAAAGGCGGAGGGCACCATGTAATCGGGCAGATGCTCCCGCAGATAATCGCGCAGCTCGGTCGCCTCCGGCAGATCAGCTCCTGCGCTCACCGCATAGGCGACGAGCATGTTGTCGCGGGCGACGACGACCGCTTCTCGAATCTCCTCATGCGCTGACAACCGCGTCTCGATCTCGCCGAGCTCGATGCGATGTCCCCGCACTTTGACCTGATGATCGAGACGGCCGAGGAATTTTACCGAACTGTCGCCGAGATAACAGGCGAGGTCACCCGTCTTGTACAGCCTGCCTTCGCCAAACGGATTGGCGATAAAGCGCTCCTCCGTCAGCTCCGGTCGGCCCAGATAGCCGCGGGTGACACCTGCGCCACCGATGTGCAGCTCTCCGGCCACTCCGATCGGAACGGGCTGCAGGTGCTGATCCAAGATGTAGAGCGAGTAAGAATCGATCGGTCTGCCGAGCGGGATCGCGCTGACGCCGCCCAAGTCTGTCACCTCGTAGACGGTCGCCCAGACGGTCGCTTCGGTCGGACCGTACATGTTGAACAGACGAGCGGAGGTGTGCTGCTTGATCTGTTGCGCCAGCGCAAGCGGCATCGCTTCGCCGCCGAGCAAAATTTTCTGAACGCCTTCCAGCATGGAGAATCCTGCTTCGTTGGCAGTGATCATCCCCATCAGCGAAGGGGTGCACTGCAACATCGTCGCACGATGGCGCCTCGCTTGATTGCGCAGGGAGTGATCGCTATAGCTCACCCCTACCTCCAGCACTTCCTGTTCGGACATCAGGACGACCGACGCGCCCCGCGAGAGCGTCCAGAACAGTTCGAGCACGGAGATGTCAAACCCGATCGAGGTGACGGCGAGCATCGTGTCAGACTGCTCACAGCCGATCGCTCCATCCATCCCGGTGAAAAAGTGGAAGGCGTTGCGATGCTCGACCAAAACGCCTTTTGGCTTGCCCGTCGAACCTGATGTGTAGATGATGTACGCCGCATGCTCCGGCATGACAGCAGTCGTCAGGTTAGGCAGCGTTTCCCCAGGCTCATCTCCCGTCACGCACAGCACGCGAGCGCCATCGGTCGGCAGTCGATCTTGCAAAGCCGGCTGGGTCAGGATGACTTTGGGACTCGCATCCTCCACCATGAAGGCGACGCGATCTGACGGATAGCTCGGATCGAGCGGCAGGTAGCAGCCTCCCGCCTTCAGCGCCGCCAGCAGCGCGACCATCATTTCCAGCGATCGCTCCATGTAGATCCCGACAGGCTGATCTGGGCCGATCCCAAACGTTTGCAATTGCACCGCCAAGCGGTTGGCACGGTCGTTCAGCTCGCGGAAGGTCATCTGCTGCTCTTCAAAGATCACAGCAGTCCGATCGGGCGTGCGCTCCACCTGTCGCTCAAACAGCTGGTGGATGCAGAGCTCTTCCCGGTCTGCATCTCCCGTCCGATTCCATTCGATCAACATCTGCTGCCGCTCCGCTTCGCCAAGCAACGGCAGTGTGCAGATCGGTTGTTCCGGCTGTTCCACGATACCCCACAGCAGCGTTTCGAAGTGTGCGATCATCCGCGTGATCGTCGACGCATCAAAAAGGTCGGTGTTGTATTCCCACTCCCCATACAGCCCTCTTTCCGTCTCGCGCATCTGCAGGGTGATGTCAAACTTGGCCGTGCCAGAATCGAGCTCTTTCGCCTGCAGAGCAAGCCCTGGCAACGAGAGCGACATCGGAGCGTTCAGCATGTTGAACATCGCTTGGAACAGCGGCGAGTAAGCGGTGTTCCGCTCCGGTTGCAGCTCCTCGACCAATTTTTCAAACGGGACATCCTGATGAGCGAACGCATCGAGCGTCGTTCGCTTCACCTGCTGAAGCAGCTGACGGAAGTTCTGCTCACCTGTCACTTCGCTCCGCAGCACCAATGTGTTGATGAACACGCCGATCAGCGGTTCAACCTCACGACGGTTGCGGTTGGCGATCGGGGAGCCTACGAGGATGTCAGTCTGTCCGGTGTAGCGAGCGAGCAACGCTTGGAAGGCGCTGACCAGCGTCATGTACAGCGTCGCTCCCTCTTGCGCGCTCAGGCTATGCAGCGCTTCGGTCAAGCGGTTGGACAGCAGAAACGTCTCGGTCGCCCCATTGTATGTCTGGTTGACCGGGCGCGGGCGATCGGTCGGCAGCGCCAGCGGCTCCAGCGAGCCGCCCAACTGCGCTCTCCAATAGTTCAGATGTTCGTCCAGCGCGGCCTGATGCTCCAAAGAGCGTTGCCAGCAAGCGAAGTCCCCATATTGAATCGGGAGCTCCGCAAGCGTCGAGCGCCTTTCTTCAACCTGTGCGGCGTAAAACTCGGCGATCTCCCCGATCATCACGCCGAGCGACCAGCCGTCAGCGATGATATGGTGAATGATCAGGACGAGCTGGTGCACATCCTCGTTGAAGCGAATCGCCGTCGCCCGAAGCAGCGGCCCACGCTCCAAGTCGAACGGCCGGCGCGCCTCGATCGTCGCGATGCCTTTCGCTTCCGCTTCTTGCTCGCTTTCGCTCAGGTGTGAGATGTCTGCCAGCTCCAGGGAAATGGTGAGCTCAGCCGCAAATTGGACGACCGGCCTGCCCCCCACCAATCGATAGGTGGTGCGCAGCGCTTCGTGGCGGGCGATCACCTCGTTCACGCTCTTTGCCAACACGTCCAGATCGAGCTTGCCTGTAAGCTCGACAGCGATCGGGATGTTGTAGGCGGCACCGCCTGGCTCCAACTGCTCCATCACCCAGATCCGCTCTTGGGCGAACGTGAGCGGCACCACTTCGTCGTTGCGGCGCGGAAGCTGCCGCTCTTGCTCACCAGCTGGATCTGCGCTCTGCGGCGCTTTGCTCGCGATAAAGCTGGCCAGCTCGGCTGCCGTCTCCGACTCAAACAGCGCGCTGAGCGGCAGTTCGATCGCAAAGGAGCTGCGCAGGCGAGAGATCAGCTGCGTACCGAGCAGGGAGTTGCCACCCAGCTGGAAGAAGCTGTCATGAATGCCGACGCCTTGAATGCCGAGCAGGTCTTGGAACAGCCCGACGATCACCCGCTCGTTGTCGTTTGTCGGCTCGACAAACGAGTTCTGCAAGTTCGGGCGCAGATGACCGACCGAGCGATTCCCCGGTTCCTGCGCAAGCACAGGCAGCTCGGCTGCCGGAGATTTCATCGGCAACTGCTTCGCTTCGATCCAGTATCGCTTCCGCTCAAACGGATAGGTCGGCAACGGCACCCGCAGGCGCTGCTCATGCTGATACATGCCCTGCCAGTTCAGCGATACACCTGCCAGCCAGAGCCCGGCGATAGCAGCTTGTAAAAATTGGGTGTCGCTGCGCTTCTCGTAGGAAGGGCGCACGGTCGGCACGACGATCCGGTTCGCCTGCTGTTGCAGTGCGTACCCGCTCAGCGTCTGACCGGGGCCGATCTCGACCAGCACCAGCTCAGGATCTGCACACAGCTCGCGCACCCCTTCGGCAAAACGAACGGTCTGGCAGAGGTGTCGCGCCCAGTAGCTCGGGTCGGTCGCCTCTTCAGCGGTGATCCACGTGCCGGTGACGTTGGAGAGGAACGGCGTGTGCGGCGCTTGCGGGCGATAGCTTCTGACCAGTTGCTCAAATCGCTCGGCGATCGGCTCCATCATCTGCGAGTGGAAGGCGTGAGACGACTGCACGCGCAGGCAGGCGACACCTTGTTCCAGCAACGTGCGCTCCAACTCTGCCACCGCATCTGGCGCGCCCGAAACGACGCACTGCGACGCGGTGTTGACCGTCGCAACAGACAGTCGCGCATCGAGCAGCGGACGAATCGACTCCTCGCCCATCGGCACGGCGAGCATCGCCCCCTGTGGAAGCTCTTGGATCATCTGGGCGCGCTTGGCGACGAGCGCAAGCGCATCCTCCAGCGAAAAGACTCCGGCAACGCAGGCTGCCACATACTCGCCAAGCGAATAACCGATCAGCGATTGCGGGCGGACTCCCCATTCCAGCAGGAGCTGCGTCACCGCATATTCGATCACAAACAGCGCCGGATGAGCATATTCGGTGCGGGAGAGCAGGTCGGTTCGCGAGTCGGTCGCCCCATCTCGCCGCAGCATCTTCCGCAGGTCGAACGCTTGCTCCGCTCGATCTTGCGGTTCCTGTTCAGCAGCCGGATATAAAATGCTGCGCAAGTCGATCTCCATGTGGGTCTGCAACCATTTGAAGCAGTGATCCACATGCTTTTGGAATGTCGGCTCCGTCCGATACAGCTCAGACGCCATCTGCACATAGTGGTCGCCCGTGCCGGCGAACAGGAAGGCGACAGGGCGTGGCCCTTTTTCCGAACGATACCCTTGCAGGATGCGGCGCGGGTGCATCTCCTCCAGCGCTTGCACCGCATCTTCTCGATCCGATACGATCAGCGCGCGGCGATGTTCGAACGGACGGCGACCGACCTGCAGCGTGTAGGCGATATCTGCCAGCGATTGCTCAGGATGCAGGCGCAGATGATCTTTCAGTTGGGACGTCGCCGCTGCGAGCGCCCCTTCTGTCTTGGCTGACAACAGGAGCAATTGAGCAGGACGGGCTGATGCGCTGCTCGTCTGCAGCGGAGCTTCTTCGAGCACCACGTGCGCGTTGTTGCCGCCGAGGCCGAAGGAAGAGACGCCTGCGCGGCGCGGCTCCTCGCCTCTGCCCCACTCGGTCAACCTGCTGTTGACAAAGAAGGGAGAGGATTGCCAATCGATCTTCGGATTGGGCGCTTGGAAGTGCAAGCTGGGCGGCAACTGCTCATGGTAGAGCGAGAGCACCGCTTTCATAAAACCGGCTGCACCTGCTGCGGCGTCCAGATGTCCGATGTTCGATTTGACCGAGCCGATCGCACAGTAGTTCGTCGCGGTCGTGCGCGCGCGGTACGCTTGGGTCAGCGCGGTGAGCTCGATCGGATCGCCGAGCGGCGTTGCGGTGCCGTGCGCTTCCACGTAGGACACCGTCTCTGGATGGACGTCTGCCATCTCCAGCGCCTCGCTGATCACCGCCGATTGCCCTTCGACGCTCGGAGCGGTATAGCCGACTTTTTGTGAACCGTCGTTGTTGACCGCCGAGCCTTTGACCACCGCCATGATGTGATCACCATCGCGCAGCGCGTCCTCAAGCCGTTTGAGCACGACCACGCCGGTTCCGCTCCCCGGCACTGTGCCCTCCGCATCCGCATCGAATGTGCGACAATGCCCATCGGGTGAAGAGATGCCGCCCTCGACGTAAAAATAGCCGTTCTTTTGCGGCACCGCGACGGAGACACCGCCTGCGAGCGCCATCTCGCACTCTCCGTTTTGCAAGCTTTGGCAGGCGAGATGGATCGAAACCAAAGCGGTCGAACAAGCGGTCGAGACGCCGAGGCTCGCCCCTTTGAGGTTGAGCTTGTACGCGATGCGCGCCGCCAGATGATCGGTGCCGTTGCCGATCAGAATCGGCAGCTGCCCCATCGAAGCGAGAATGTCGCGGTTGGGCACCAAGTTGAACAGGAGATAGTGGCTGAGCCCCGTGCCGGCGAAGACGGAGATCGCTCCCTCATACGACTCCGAATCATATCCGGCCCGCTCCAGCGCCTGCCATGCCGTCTCCAAGAAGATGCGGTGCTGCGGGTCCATGATCTCCGCCTCGCGCGGATTGATGCCAAAAAAGTCGGCGTCAAACCATTCGATATCTTCCAGCACACCTGCCGCTTTTACATAGTTGGGCGCTTGGAGCATCTGCAGATCGTGCCCTTCTGCCAACAGCTCCTCCTCGGTGAAATGGGTGATCGACTCCACCCCTTCGCGCAGGTTTTGCCAAAATTGATCCACATCTTGCGCGCCAGGAAAGCGTCCCGCCATTCCGATGACCGCGATGTCCGTTCGGTCATTGCCCCTCGCTGCCTTGCGCAGCTTGGCGCGGACGAGCTTGTCCTCACCGCCTGCCACACTTTGACTGCTCAGCGCGTCAGACAGCTGGCTGACCGTCGGATATTGGAACATCTGCACGACTGTGATCTCAAAATCGAACTGCTCTTGCAGCTTGCGATGCACTTGCATCAGCGCGATCGAGTGGCCGCCCAGATCGAAGAAATTGTCATGCAGTCCGACCTTCTCGATGTTGAGCACCTCTTGCCAGACGGAGGCGATCGCGCGTTCCAACTCGCTTTGCGGCGGTAGGTATTCCTTTTGTTCTGCCGCGCTCGAATCGAGCGCCAACAGCGCTTTGCGGTCCGCCTTGCCATTTGGCGTGATCGGCAGCTCCGGCAGGAAAGTGAACGTGTTCGGCACCATGTAGCTCGGCAATTTTTCTTGCAGGAACGGCCGCAGCACTTTTGCCGTCGCCCGCTCATCCCCGACCACAAAGGCGATCAGGCGATCCGCTTTCGGCATCACCACCGCTTCGCGAACGCCCTCATGTTGCCCGAGCAGCGCTTCGATCTCGCCGAGCTCGATGCGGAAGCCGCGAATTTTCACCTGATGGTCGAGTCTCCCTAAGTATTCGATCACACCGTCCGGCATGAGGCGCACAAGGTCGCCCGTCTTGTACAGCCTGCCTGCCGCAAACGGGTTCTCGATAAACTTCTCCGCCGAAAGCTCTGGGCGATTGTGATAGCCGCGCGCAAGTCCCACACCGCCGATGTGCAGTTCGCCCGCCACCCCGATCGGCACCGGCTGCAACTCCGCATCGAGGACATAGAGCTTTGTGTTGGCGATCGGACGACCGATCGGAACGGTCAAGCGGTCGCTATCACGCTCACAAGCCCAGTAGGTCACATCGATCGAAGCTTCGGTCGGTCCGTAGAGGTTGTGCAGTTCGACGTGCGGCAGACGCGCATAGCATCTCTTTTGCAGTTCCAGCGGCAACGCTTCGCCGCTGCAGAAGACGCGAAGCAGCGACTGGCAGCGCTCCACCCCTTTTTCTTCGACGAAGATCTGAAACATCGAGGGAACAAAGTGCAGGGTGGTGACCCCTTGCTCAATGATCAGATCGCGCAGGTAGGCCGCATCTTTATGCCCTTCCGGACGCGCCAAAACCATGCCCGCCCCGAAGAGCAGCGGCCAGAAAAATTCCCAGACGGATACGTCGAACGACATCGGCGTCTTTTGCAACACGATGTCGCGCTCGGTCAGCCGATATTCCTCCTGCATCCAGATCAGCCGGTTGACGATGCCCTTGTGCGGGATCATCGCGCCCTTTGGCAGCCCGGTCGAGCCTGACGTATAGATCATGTAGGCGAGATGGTCGGAGCTGATCGCAACTTGCGGATTCTCCGCGCTTTCCTGTGAGAAATCCTCTGTGTCCACACAGATCACCTTCGCCCCCTGCACGGCGAGTTCGGAAAGAATCGCCTGCTGGGTCAACAGCACGCCCACCTGCGCATCTTCCAACAGGAAGGACACGCGCTCAGCGGGGAGCGTCGGGTCGATCGGCACATAGGCACCGCCCGCCTTGAGCACCGCATAGAGCGAGACGATCAGTTCGAGCGAGCGCTCCATGCAGACGCCGACAAAGCGATCCGGCTCCACGCCCTGCTTGATCAGGGCGGCTGCCAGCCGGTTGGCGCGCTCGTTCAACTCCCGATAGGTCAGCGTCTCCCCTTCATAGCGGACGGCGATCTGATCGGGCGTTTTGGCGACCTGTTGCTCAAACAGCTCGTGCAGCAAGGTGTGGAGCGGATATTCCTGATCGGTCTGGTTCCAGCCCTCGATCACCTGCAGCTTTTCTTTTTCGGTCAGCAGGGGAAGTGCGGAGATGTTGGCGCTAGAGTCTGTTGCGATCGCCTGCAACAGCACCTCAAAGTTGTCTGCCATCCGCTCGATCGTCTCCCGATCGAACAGGTCAGATTTATACTCCCACAGACAGACGAGCCCCTCATCCTCTTCGGCGATCTCCAAGAGCAGATCGAATTTGGCCGCTTTGCTCTCCCGCTCTTGAAAGGTCATCGAAAGCCCGAGCATATCAAACTCGGCGAGCGGAGTGTTCAGCGCAAACATCGTCTGAAACAGCGGGGTCACATTGACATTCCGCTCCGGCTGCAGTTCTTTGACCAGCATCTCGAAGGGAATTTTTTGATGCGAATAGGCGTCGAGCGCCGTCTGTCGAACCTGTTGCAAAAACTGTGAAAACGTGGGGTTGTCAGCCAGATCGGCCCGAAACACCAGATTGTTCACAAAAAAGCCGATCAGGCTTTCCACCTCTTCTAGATAGCGCCCGGCGATCGGCGATCCGACCAGCACGTCCGTCTGTCCAGAATAGCGATGCAAC
The DNA here is from genome assembly GCF_042682745.1 of Tumebacillus lipolyticus. Lineage (NCBI taxonomy): Bacteria > Bacillati > Bacillota > Bacilli > Caryophanales > Alicyclobacillaceae > Tumebacillus > Tumebacillus lipolyticus. The sequence continues at coordinate 1,078,643 of NZ_JBHUIO010000002.1, forward strand.
AGCACCTGATAGGCGGCGAGCAGCGTCATGAACAGAGTGGCTCGCTCCTGGCGCCCCGTCTCTTTCAGCTGCTCGGTCAGCCGTTTGGAGATCTTCGTTTTCAAAAGTGATCCGCTGTCGGTCAATTGCGCGGATCGTGGGCGATCGGTCGGCAGCTGGAGCACCGCGAGATCCCCCGCCAACTTCTCCCGCCAATAGGACAGCTCTTCCTCCAGAAACTCCTCTTGCATCGCCTCATGTTGCCACTGCGAAAAGTCCGCATATTGAAATTCCAGTTCGGGAAGCGGTGAAGGCTGACCTTGAACGTATGCTCCGTAGAGCGCTGACAGCTCATTGATCAAGAGGGCGATCGACCAACCGTCCGAAATGATATGATGCATCGTGATCAACAGCAGATGTTCGCGCTCAGAAAGCTTCAGCAAAGTAGAGCGCAAGAGCGGGCCTTCCTCCAGATCGAACGGTCGCACCGCTTCCTCTGCCACCAGCCGATCTGCTTCCGCTTGGCGAGTCGCTTCTGGCAGCAGATGCAACTCCACCACCACCAGCTCATGCTCGCGCTCCGAGCAGATCTTTTGCACAGGTTGTCCATCCTGCATCCCAAAGGTGGTGCGAAGCGATTCATGGCGGTTCACAATCTCCGCGAGCGCTCGCTTCAGCGCCTCCACCTGTACCTCCCCTTCCATCTTGAGCGCTGCCGATATGTGATATGCCGAGCTTCCGGGCATTAACCTATCCAAAAACCACAGCCGCTGCTGGGAGAACGATACAGGAAAAACGTATACGTCTGCCATTTCATCCCTCTTCCCTTCATCAGTTCAAATAACATCCTGAAATGTGTTCTAATTTTTTGCTTTTCAACAGATATGATTTCATTTTATATTTTTACTACGAATCCGACAATCTAAAATCAACCTCTTCTCGCGCCGATCATCGCTGAACCTCCTTCCGCACTTCGTCCTGTCCAGAGAAGTTGCTCATCAGCAATTCAGATCGGCAGATTCAACGCGAACCCAGTCACGGCAGGCGTTGAAAGCTGCAAGCTTTTCCAGCTTGGCCTGCTGTACAAGACCGCTGAAGATCCCTTCGTCCGATCACCCTCCATATATTCCCTACAATTCGATATGGTCACTTGGAAATCTGAACGGTTTGATAAAAATCAGCATCTTATCTGCCGAAAAGTTAGACATGAGCAGGAATGATTTAGCCCCTCGACTCGACAAGAGCGAAAAATAGGGGAGCGCTCGCGCTCATGCGTTAAAAAGATATTGCGGACAGCGAAAAAACAACCGACCGCTCACCGGGGAGCGGTCGATTGCCTCCTCACCTTGCCACATATTCTTGAAGAAACGTCACTTTTTCTAGCTGCAAACTTCACATTCTAACTGCAAACTTCGCAGGCAGATCGCGTCACCACAGCAGCAGTCAGGCGGGCTTCCCTACTTTCTCCTGCCTGCGCGCACCCGTTCTTGGCGCTGTATCGTCGGTTGATCGCTCGTCGCTGCCGCTTCGATCAGGGCGGCCAGCTCGGCGACCGTCGTTTTTTCGAACATGTCGCGCAACGGCAATTCAACCTGAAACTCCTTTTGAACGCGCACGACCAGCTGCGTCGCCAACAGCGAATGCCCGCCGATGTGGAAGAAGTTGTCGTGGACGGAGATCGTCTCCCTGCGCAACATTTCTGACCAGATTTCGACCAGCCGCGCTTCGATCGGCGTGCGCGGGTCGACGTGCTCCATGCGCTCATCAGAAGCTGCTGGCGCGGGCAACGCCCGGCGGTCGACCTTGCCGTTCGGCTGAAGCGGCAGTTGCGGCAGACCGATAAACTGACCTGGCACCATGTAGGGCGGCAACGTCACACGCAAGAAGCTCTGCAGTTCGGACGAATCTGGCAGCGCATCCCCTTCCGCCACCACATAGGCGATCAGCGCATCCTCTCTGGTGATGATGATCGCCTCGCGGATCTGTTCATGTTGCGTCAACCTCGATTCGATCTCACCCGGCTCGATCCTGAATCCGCGCACTTTGAGCTGATCGTCGATGCGCCCCCCATATTTGACCGATCCGTCTGGCAGATAGGCGGCGAGGTCGCCCGTCTTGTACAACCTCCCCTCGCTGAACGGATTGTCCAGAAAGCGCGATTCGTTCAGCTCTTGGCGGCCCCGATACCCTCTGCTGACCCCTTTTCCGCCGATGTGCAGTTCACCGACCACCCCGACCGGAACCGGCTGCAGATGCGAATCGAGGATGTACAGTTCGCAGTTGGCCATCGGGCGGCCGAGCGGAATCGATCCCTCGCCCACCTCGGTCACCTCATAGCTGGTGGCGCAGACGGTCGTTTCGGTCGGCCCGTAGAGGTTGAACAGGCGAGCGGACGTGCTCTGCAAGAGGAGAGCGGCCAGCGCTGGGGGCAGCGCCTCGCCTCCTGTCATCACTTTTTCCAATCTCCCCAAGCTGGCGAGCCCTTCAGCGCTCGATGCGAGCATCGCCAAGAACAGCGGTGTGCCGAACATCATCGTCACACGATGCTGCTGCAGCTGCGCACAGAACGAGTAGGGGCTCGTGCTGACCGCCGCTTCGACGATCTCCGCTTCGGAGAGCAGCACGACTTTCGCCCCTCTCGTCAGCGTCCAAAACAGCTCGATGATCGACACGTCGAAGCTGATCGATCCGACGGCGAGCAAGCTGTCATCCGGCGTGCATCCAACGCTAAGGTCCAGACCTGTGAGCAGGTTGACCGCGTTTCGATGCTCGACCATCACGCCTTTGGGAAGCCCGGTCGAGCCGGACGTGTAGATCATGTAGGCGAGATGGTGCGGCTGAACATCGCTCACCAGATTGGGATGCTGATCATCCAACCGCTCAGCATCCACGTACAACACAGGAATGTCGAGGGACGGCCAGTCCTGTTCGATCGCAGCTCGGGTCAGGATCGCTTTCGGTTTCGCATCTTGCACCATCAGCGCGAGCCGATCTTGCGGATAGGCCGGATCGAGCGGCAGGTAGGCACCGCCTGCCTTGTGCACCGCAAGCAAAGAGATGATCAGTTCGAGCGAGCGCCCCATGTAGATGCCGACCAGATCGTCCGGTCGAACTCCTCGCTGTTGCAACTGGCTGGCGAGGTCGTTGGCACGGCTGTTCAGCTCGCCAAAGGTCAGCTCCCGATCCTCGAAGACGATCGCCGTCTCATCGGACCGTCGCTCCGCCTGCTCCTCGAACAGATGGTGCAGACATGCGTCCTCACGAAGCGCTGCCTGCGTGCTGTTCCAGCCTTCGAGCAGCAATTTCCGCTCAGCGGGGTCGAGGAGCTGAATGTCCTGCCAAAGCTGATCTGGCTGCTCGACGATGCTTTCGAGCAAGATCCTGAAATGATCATTGATCCGCGCGATCGTCTGCTCGTCGAAAAGGTCGGTGTTGTACTCCCACTCCCCGATCAGAGCGCCCTCCCGTTCGGTCATCTGGAGGATGAGATCATACTTGGCTGTGCCCGAATGCAACTCTCTCGTCTGCAAGCTCAAGTCGCCTGGCATCGTCAGCCGAAGCGGAGCGTTCAACAGGTTGAACATCGTTTGAAACAGCGGCGAATGGCTCATGTCGCGATCTGGCTGCAGCTCGGCGACCAACCGCTCAAACGGCAAGTCTTGATGGGCAAAAGCGTCGAGCGACGTTTGGCGCACCTGATGCAACAGGTCGCGGAACGTCATGCCTTCCTGCAGCGTGCTTCTGATCACCAGCGTGTTGACAAACGCCCCGATCAACCCTTCCGTCTCGCGAAGCCCCCGTCCGGCGATCGGCGATCCGACAAGAATGTCCGCTTGCCCCGAATAGCGAGCGAGCAGTGTTTGGTAAGCGCTCAACAGCGTCATGAAGAGCGTGGCGCCCTCCTGCTCGCCCAGCCGCTTCAAGCGATCGGTGAGCCCGGCAGACAAGTCAAATCGCTTCCGTGCACCCTGGAAGGTCTGAACGGCCGGTCGCGGTCGATCGGTCGGCAACGCGAGCGGTTCTACCACCCCGCCCAACTGCTGCTTCCAATAGGCCAGCTGCAGATCGAGCTGCGCCTGCCCCCGCTCCGACTTTTGCCAATCGGCGTAATCACCATATTGTATCGGCAGTGCTGGCAGCGGCGATCGCTCTCCTTCGGCGAAGGCGGTGTAGAGCGTCGCCAGCTCCTCGATCAGCACGCCGAGCGACCAACCGTCGGCGACGAGATGGTGGATGACCAGCACCAGCAGATGCTCCTCGGCTGTAAAGCGGATCGCGGTTGCCCGCAGGAGCGGATCTGACTCCAGATCGAACGGCCGCTTCGCCAACGAGTCTGCAAGCAGACTTGCCTCCCTGCTCCGCTCGACGTCAGATAGCTGGCTGTAGTCGACCAGATCGAGTGCGAGCGTCCGCACCGATTCGTATTGGACGATCGGCTCGCCCTCCCCGGAGTGGATCGTGGAGCGCAACACCTCATGCCGGGCGACCACTTCGTTCAGACTTTTCGCCAAAATGTCCAGATCGAGCGGCCCGCTCAGCTCAACAGCTGCCGGAATGTTGTAGACCGCCTGATCGGGAGCCAATCGCTCCATGATCCAGATGCGCTCTTGCGAGAAGGAGAGCGGACTCGTCGATCCAGGTCGGCGTGCGATGCGCTGCTCCTGCTGTTGGGCGCTCTCTCGTGCGACCTGTTTGCCAAGTTCGGCTGCCGTCTCCGCTTCGAAGATGACGCGCAGGGGCAAGTTCACGCCGAACGCACCGCGCAGGCGGGAGATCAGCTGTGTGCCCATCAAAGAGTTGCCGCCAAGCTGGAAGAAGCTATCATAGATTCCGACCTGATCGATGCCGAGCAGCTCCTCGAAGATGCTGACGATCGCCCGTTCCTGCTCGGTGGTCGGCGCGACAAACTGCGTGGACAAGCGCGGTCGCTGATGTCCCGCTTGCAGCTTGCCTCCCGCGCCGTTCGAATCAGATTGTTCGGAGGTGACAGGCTGGGACAGATGCGGTTGCTTCGCTTCGATCCAATAGCGCTTGCGTTCGAACGGATAGGTGGGCAGGGGCACGCGAAGTCGCTTTTCCTGACGGTGCAAACCCTGCCAGTCGACCGCAGCCCCCGCGAGCCAAAGCTGTCCGATCGCGCTGAACAAAAACTGCAGATCGCCACGCTGTTCATAAAATGGGCGCAAAGTTGGCAAGGCGACACGGTCAGCCTGCGATTGCAAAGCAAAGCTGGTCAGCGTCTGACCTGGGCCGACTTCGAGCAAAAGCAGATCTGGATTTTCACACAGCGCCTGTAACCCGCTGGCAAACTGAACCGTTTCACAAAGGTGGCGCGTCCAGTAGTTTGGATCTGTCGCCTGTTCCGCTGTGATCCAAGTGCCCGTCACGTTGGAGACGAACGGAATCTGCGGCGCTTTCGGCGCAAAGCTTTTGACCAGCTCCGCAAACTGTTCTGCGATCGGCTCCATCATCTGCGAGTGGAAGGCGTGGGACGATCGCACAGGCAGGCAGGCGATGCCCTGTGCGAGCAGGCTCTGCTCCAATTCGGCAACCGCCTCCTGCTCGCCTGAGACGACACAATGATTGGCCGTGTTGACAGTCGAAATCGCCAGGCGATCGGACAGCAGCGGGCGCAGCGACGCCTCGCTGATCGGCACGGCGAGCATCGCACCGCGCGGGAGCTGTTCGATCAGTTGAGCCCGCTTGGCGACGAGCGCCAGCGCATCCTCCAGCGAAAAGACGCCTGCGACGCAAGCTGCCACATACTCGCCCAACGAATAGCCGATCATCGCCTGTGGCGCGATGCCCCATTCCAGCAAAAGCTTGCTAAGCGCATACTCGATCACAAACAGCGCAGGGTGCGCATATTCGGTGCGAGCGAGCTTTTCTGCGCGAGGATTGGTCTCGCGGTCACGGCGCAGCATCTGGCGCAGATCGAACGCAGCGCCCGACGAGCCTTTGCCTTCCTTCTCGGTCACACCTTGTGCGGATGCTGAGCCCTCTGCCGAATCAGCCCCCCGCTCTGCGGTGACATGTTCGAACAGAATGTCGCGCAAATCCACACCGAGATGCGGTCGCAACAGCTCACAGCAGCTGTCGACCTGCGCTTGGAAGATCGGTTCGGTCTTGTACAGCTCAGACCCCATCTCCAGATAGTGGTCTCCCGTCCCGCTGAACAGGAATGCGACGGGGCGCGAACGATGATCATCCGCATCGACATACCCTTGCAGGAGGCGGCGCGGATGACGCGCATCGAGCACCTCGATCGCATCGCTCCTGTCGCTTACGACCAGCGCGCGACGGTGCGGAAACTCGCGACGGCCGATCTGCAACGTATAGGCAACATCGGCCAGCTCCTGTTCGGTGCGCTGTGCCAAATGCGCTTTCAGCCGCGCGGTGGCAGCCGCGAGCGCCGTCTCCGTCTTCGCCGAGATCAACAGCAACTGCGCCGATCGACGAGAGGGCGTTGCCGCTTGGAGCGGCGCCTCTTCAAGGATCGCATGCGCGTTGATGCCCCCGAGTCCGAAGGAGGACACGCCAGCTCGCCGGGGAATGGCGCCCCGATTCCACTCCTTCAGCTCCGTATTGACGTAGAAGGGGGAGCGCTGCCAGTCGATCTTTCGATTGGGCGTTTTAAAATGCAAGCTCGGCGGCAGCTGCTGATGGTGCAGCGCGAGCACCGTCTTGATAAATCCTGCCGCGCCCGCAGCCGCATCGAGATGGCCGATGTTGCTCTTCACCGAGCCGATCGCACAAAAGCGCTCTGCCGACGAATGCGTGCGAAACGCCTGACTCAACGCGGTCAGCTCGATCGGGTCGCCGAGCGGCGTGGCGGTGCCGTGCGCCTCGACATAGGCGATCGTCTCCGGCTCCACCTGAGCGCGCTCCAGCGCTTTTAAGATCACCTTCTTCTGCCCTTCGACGCTCGGTGCGGTGTACCCGACCTTTCCCGAACCGTCGTTGTTGACTGCCGAACCTTTGACCACCGCCAGGATGTGGTCGCCGTCCGCCAGCGCATCCTCCAGCCGCTTGAGCACGACGATTCCGATCCCGCTGCCGGGGACGGTGCCCTGCGCCTCCTCATCAAAGGCGCGACAGTGACCATCTGGTGACGCGATGCCGCCCTCCACATGAAAATAGCCGTTCTTCTGCGGCACCCCGATGCCGACGCCGCCGGCCAGCGCCATATCGCAGTCGCCGTTGCGCAGACTGCGGCAGGCGAGATGGATCGCCACCATCCCGGTCGAACAGGTGGCCGAAACGCCGTGGCTCATGCCCTTCAAATCGAGCTTGTACGCAGCGCGGGCGACCATATGATCCGACCCGTTGCCGATCAGCACCGTGTGCTCGCCGACCGAAGCGGAGAGGTGCCGATTGGGCACCAGGTTGAGCAGCAGATAGCGGCTCAACCCCGCCCCCGCGAAGATGGAGATCTCCCCTTCGTATCGCTCCGTATCGTATCCGGCTCCTTCCAGCGCCTGCCACGCGGTTTCCAAAAAGATGCGATGCTGCGGGTCCATCACTTCCGCCTCGCGCGGATTGATTCCAAAAAAGTCAGCATCAAACCATTCGATGTCGTCGAGCATGCCGGCCGCCTTGACAAAGTTGGGCTGTGCGAGCACATCCGGATCATGTCCCAGCTCCAACAGCTCTTCATCGGAGAACTGTCTGATCGACTCCACGCCCGCCTGCAGGTTGCGCCAAAACGCATCCACATCTTCCGCCCCCGGAAAGCGGCCTGCCATGCTGATGACGGCGATGTCCCCCTCTGTGCGATCCTGCGCGTCACGGCGCACTGCGCTCAGCTGTGGTCTGCTCTCTTCCCGACGTGTGCCCACCTCGTGAAAATGAGCGGCCAGCTGGCTGATCGTCGGATATTGAAACAGCTCGACAACGCTCGTCTCAAACGGATACGCTTCCTGCAGCCGGCGGTGAACATGCATCAGCGCAAGCGAGTGGCCGCCCAGTTCAAAGAAGTTGTCATGCAACCCCACCCGCTCGACGGCGAGCACCTCTTGCCAGATCGCGGCGATCCCCTTTTCCAACTCACTCTGCGGCGGCACATAGGAATCGTCAGAGACTGCGCTTTTCGTTTCCAGCTTCTGCAGCGCTCGGCGATCCGCTTTGCCGTTTGGCGTCAGCGGCAAGCGCGAAAGAAAGGCAAAGCTGCTCGGCACCATATAGCTCGGCAACTTCCCCTGCAGATCGCGGCGCAAGTCTTGTGCACTCAGCCTCTCATCGCCGACCACATAAGCGGCGAGCGCATTCTCCTTCGGCATGACCACCGCCTCCGTCACGCCCGGATACTGAGTGAGCAACGCTTCGATCTCGCCGAGCTCGACGCGGAAGCCGCGAACTTTCACCTGATGATCGAGACGGCCCAGATATTCGAACACGCCGTTTGGCATTAGGCGCAACAGATCGCCCGATTTGTACAGCTTGCCTTCACCAAACGGATTGGGGATGAACTTCTCTTCCGTCAATTCCTTGCGATTGTGATATCCGTATGACAGCTGCACACCGCCGATGTGCAACTCGCCCGCCGCTCCGAACGGCAAAGGCTGCAGGTGCTTGTCCAGCACGTACAGCTTCGTATTGTCGATGTGGCGTCCCACCGGCACGGTCGCGCCAACGCTCTCCCGTTCACAGACCCAGTAGGTGACGTCGACCGCCGCCTCCGTCGGGCCGTACAGGTTGTGAACCTCCACATGCGGCAGGCGGCTGAAGATGCGCGCGGTCAGATCGGTCGGCAGCGCTTCCCCGCCGCAGAGGATGCGCCGGAGCGACGTGCAGTCTTCGATCCCTTTTTGCTCCGCAAAGATCTGGAGCATCGAAGGGACAAAGTGCAGGGTGGTCACGCGCTGCTCGATGATCACATCGCGCAGATAGGCGCTGTCCTTGTGACCTTCTGAGCGCGCCATGACGATGCTCGCACCGACAAAGAGCGCCCAGAACAGCTCCCAGACCGAGGCGTCAAACGAGACGGGCGTCTTTTGCAAGATGCGATCCGACTCGGTGAGCCGATACGTATGTTGTCGCCAGAGGATCTGGTTGACGATCGCCTTGTGTGGGAGCATCGCCCCTTTCGGCTGCCCGGTCGAACCGGACGTATAGATCATGTAGGCGAGATGATCTGTCGTCATCGGCACTAGCGGATTGTCGGCGCTCTCCGCCGAAAAATCTTCCCGATCCAAAACGATCACCTGCGCCTCGGTCGCAGGCAGCCTGTCGAGCAGATGCGCTTGGGTCAGCAGCACGCCCACCTGCGCATCCTGAAGCATATAGGCCACCCGCTCCAGCGGGTTGGTCGGATCGATCGGCACATAGGCGCCGCCCGCTTTGACCACACCGTACACGGCGACCAGCATGTCGATCGAGCGCTCCATCGACACGCCGACAAACGTGTTCGGGCGCACGCCCAGCTTGAGCAAGCGCGACGCTACCCGGTTCGCCCGCTCATTAAACTCGCGATAGGTCACCTGCTCCCCTTCAAACAGCACCGCCACCCGATCGGGCGTCCGCTCCACCTGCGCTTCAAACAGCTGGTGCAACGTTTGATCCGGGTACGATCGCTCCGTTTCATTCCAAACTTCGACCACCTGCTGCCGCTCCCATTCGGTCAACAGCGGAAGTTTGGAGATCACCATCTCTGGCTCGGCCACAATTCCTTCGAGCAGCACTTCAAAGTTGGCGGTGAGCCGCTCGATCGTCGTTCGATCGAACAGGTCGGTCTTGTACCGCCAGATCAGGACAAGCCCCTCCTGCTCTTCGATCGCCTCAAGCGACAGATCATATTTGACAGACCGTATCTCCTGCTCGACCATGCGCATCGCAAGCCCTGGCATCTCAAACTTCTCCAGCGGATCGTTCAGCACGAGCAACGTCTGAAACAGCGGGGACACGTTCAGATTTCGGTTCGGCTGCAACTCCTTGACCAGCAGTTCGAACGGCACTTCTGCATGCTGATACGCTTCGAGCGCCGTCTGCCTGACCTGTGCGAGCAGCTTCACAAACGAGGGATCGCCGCTCAGATCGGTGCGCAATACCAGATTGTTCAGGAAAAAGCCGATCAGCTCTTGCACATCCTCCTGATTGCGCCCTGCGATCGGCGTTCCGACCAGCACATCATCCTGTCCCGAATAGCGATGCAACAGGACCTGATAGGCGGCGAGCAACGTCATAAACAGGGTCGCCTGCGCGTGGCGGCCCGTCTCCTTCAGGCGTTCGGTCAGCGATTTCGACAGCTGGGCGATCACCGTGTCCCCGCGATCGGTGAGCTGTTGCGGGCGCGGGCGGTCTGTCGGCAACAGCAGCTGCGGCAGTTCGCCCGACAGTCGCTCCCGCCAATAGGACAGCTGTTCCTCCCACACCCCCGACTGCCAATCATCCTGTTGCCATTGCGAATAATCTGCATATTGAACGGCCAGCGGAGGCAATGGAGACTCCTCCTCCCCCGCTGCAAAAACTGTATAGAGCACCGAAAGCTCTTTGATTAAAATTCCGGTCGACCAGCCGTCCGCCACGATGTGATGCATGACGATCACCAGCAGGTGCTCCTGTTCGTCAAGCGTGATCAGCGTCGTGCGCACCAGCGGGCCCTGCTTCAGATCGAACGTTCGCTCAAGCTCTTCGGTGACCAAGCGCTGCGCATGCTCTCTACGCTCCGCTTCCGGCACGTCCTGTACATCGATCACCACCAGTTCCTGCTTCTGCTCGACATGCACCTTTTGCATCAGGTCGCCGTCGAGCAAACCAAACGAGGTGCGCAGCACTTCATGCCGGTCGACAATCTCCGAAAGTGCCCGTTTCAGCGCATCCAGATGCAGTTCTCCTGCGATCGATAGCACAGCGGGCATATGATAGGCAGAACTTCCTGGCACGACCTGATCGGCCACCCAAATCCTCTGCTGTGAAAACGAAACTGGAAACGCATACAATACTGCCATCTCGATCTCCGCCTCTCGAAATCTTATCTGTTAAATGAAAGTCCATTATTTATATTTTAGGGTTTCAGAAGACAAAAAAGCAACCGACCGACCCGGCGAACGGGTGGCGATTGCTTTAGATGTTGATTTTTTTCGAGCAGATTTCAGATTGCTTTTGTCAAAATTCGTGAAGCAGGTGGGCCAGCGCGAGATCGATCAGCTTTTCAGCTCGACGCTAGTTCTTTTTTTCATCCTCATACCAGGGGTTCACGTGAACCAAAACCTCATGGACATTCTCATCTGTCTCCATGATCTTGTGCTTGATCTGGCGGGAGATGTCATGACCCTCTTGCACGCTAAGGCTGCCTAAGATGCCGACTCGAACGTCGACCAAAATATAATGACCATGCTCGCGCGCCCGCAAGCGGTCGATTCGCTCCACCCCGTCGACCGTCGAGATCAGCAGGCTGTATTCATCCAGCTTTTCCTGCGGCAGATTCTTCTCCATCAGCGTATCGAACGATTCCTTGCCCATGTTGACCGCCAATTTCATCACCAGGATCGCGACGACGATTCCGGCGAGCGGATCCCCATATTCGGTATACGGAATGTCGTAATGTTTCCCCAAGATCGCGGCGCCGATCCCGACAACTGCGGCAAGCGACGCATACACATCTGCCAGATGGTCGTAAGCTGTGGCGATCAGGCCCTTGCTGTTGATCTTCTTGCCCTCGCGCATCGTGTAGATGTAGAGCCAATGCTTCCAGATATAGGAGATCACTGCCGCGATCAGGGCGATCAGGTGCGCTTCCGGAGCCGGCTCAAACAGAGTTTCAACCGATTTGTATCCGATCCAGAGCGCTGCTACCGCCATGATTCCAGCGACCAGCACGGCGGCGATCACCTCCGCTTTGCCATGACCGTATGGATGATCGTCGTCCGCCGGTTTTTTCGAAATTCGCATCGCGACAAACGCCGAGACGGACGCGATAAAATCACCCGCATTATGAATGCCATCCGCGATGAGCACCTGACTGTTGAAGAGGAACCCCACTATGATTTTGAGCAGTGTAAGCAAGAAGTTGCTCACGATACTGAGCCAAGCTGCGATCGTTTCTTTATTCATCATGTTTCCCCTTCCCTACTTTATTTCCCTAGGGAAACTAAAAAGGGCTCTGACCGAATTTCGGTCAAAGCCCATCATTTTATCGTGATCCCTAGTTATTCTCTCCATCATCACTCACCACTTTCAAAGACAACCAATTTTTATTGTAGCGCATTGTGGTCATCGTGTCCACGGCTTGTGCTTTTTTATATCGCCAAAAAAAGTGACCGTTTTCCTCTCGAAATTGTCTAAATCGCCGATTAGTTAGACTCGCTCTCCAACTGTCGTTGCTGCATAAAAAGACCGATTGCCCTCCGAGATCATCCGATCACTTGCAAACGGTCGATAAGAGTATGCGATCAGAAACAGCGATTCACGTTCCGATCAATCCTCATCGTTCGATTGGAAAAAGATCAGCACATATTTGATCAGCTCAAACAGCGCCATCAAGGCGGCCGCTACATAGGTGAGCGCCGCCGCGCCAAGCACTTTGTTCACACCCTGCTCTTCGTCTTGGCGAATGAATCCTTCTGACACCATCAGCGCCTTCGCCCTTGCGCTCGCATTGAACTCGACGGGAAGCGTGATCAGTTGGAACGCAACGGCAACCGAGAAGAACAGGATGCCCAGCCCAATCAAGCTCGTCGCGTGAAAGAAAAAGCCTCCGAGCAGGAGAAACGGTGCCACTCCTGAGGCAAGGTTGGTGATCGGAAACAGACGATGTCTGGTGACCAGCATCGGATAGGACACTTTGTGCTGAATCGCATGCCCCACCTCATGACAAGCAACCGATAGCGCTGAGATCGAAGTTCCGTAGTAAACCGGCTCCGACAACCGGACGACTCGCTGGATCGGGTCATAGTGGTCGGACAGCGTTCCCGGCACAAGTTCGACCGGTACGCTGGTCAACCCTTGGCGGTTCAACAACTCGCGAGCCGCCTGCTCACCCGTCATGCCAGAAGACGCGTGAACTTCAGACCACTTCTTGAAGTTCCCCTTTACCTTAAACTGTGCCCAAAGCGATAAGCCGAAAGCGATTAGGACAATAAAGTCCATCGGATGAAAAAACATCAGGTATCCACCTCTTCTTTCTCAAGGTATCGTCCTTGTATATCTGACAGCCACATGGTTGTTTCGCTGACTTCTACCGATGTGGATGATCATGAGTTTGACCAATATTCTGCTTACCTTTTTCGATTAATAAGTGGATCATGAACGGCTGGCAGCAACATTACGCCAGCCAGATCGTCTTCTTTCCCATTAGTATTTTCATGCTCTGAGCTGCGAAATATGCCCGTTACCCTTGTACGTGGTTACTAAGATAACGCTCTTATGAGACGAGTGGATGAAAAAGGCAACCGACCGCTCAGGTACTGAGTAGGCGATTGCTCAACTGCACTTCGTTGATCACATCATCGGTGTCTGTGCATGAAGAACATCGATCAATGTAATTTCGTTGCCTTCATAATATTGTACGTTCTCTACAGCTTTGGGAACAGTTCAAGCTCAAACTGATCCTCGACCGCGCCATCCTCCTTGTAATACGTCACCTTCTCGATCTCTTGCTTAAGAAGCTGGTTCTTCTTCCGTTGAGTCGTATACGTCTAGAATATACCGAACCAGAGGGATAATGTTGGCCTTTACCTCCTCGGTCTTTTCTTGACGACCAAACTCATCGATCAGGGCCTTGTGCTTTTCCTTCAGCTCCGAAAGCTGTTTGGCGATCGCCTGGTTTCGTTCCATAAAAGTCTAAACGTCGTATACTCCGCGCTCGACAAGCGTGTTCAGGTTGTCTTTCTGTTGTTGTGTGACTGCGATCTCTTCCTCAAGATCCGCGAGTAGTTTGGTTGGAAGGTTTTTTTGCTTCTTTTGCTTCTTTTGCTTCTGGCTTTTGAGTTGCTTCTCCAGTTTTGAATAGTTGATTTTATATTGATCGTACCAGTCTCTGAGAGATTCGATCAATTTCCGCTCAACAAATGCAAACTGGCTGCTTCGGATACAGCCCTTGGTTGGGCAGATCAGATGAGGAGCTTGTTTATTGTAGGGGCGTCTTTGCATTTTCGAGTTGCAGATCCTGCACCGAATCAGTCCGCTAAGTGGATTTTGCGGCTTTTTGTTTTGTTGGTACTCTCGATTACTCCTGTCGTTCATGATTTCCTGAGCAGCCGCAAACACTTCCTGATCGATCAGCGGTTCGTGCTTCCCTTCCCGCTCCAACCACTCCTCACGAGGCCGATCTACACTTTTGATTATGCGGTATCTCCCCGTCTCGGTGCGTCGGCGTACCGTTTATCGGATAATGGGATGATTTCTAAAAAACTATTACAGGGCTTAATAGATAGTTAGTTTTGAATTTCTTGTTGACGATGCGGGAACGGGACTATGATCGCGCTAGAGATGTGTGATCGAACCGGAGATTCGCCGCCGACTTCCTTCAGATTCCGCCTCACGGCAGACACCCTTGCCTTACTGTTGCCTTCGCCATACGGGACTCGCACCCTATAGACAGCGCCCATGCTGGGCGCACGGAAAAAAGCCATCCCGGCGTGTACCGAAATGGCTTTTCGAGTTTCGTCTGCGTCCTATCCGGCGATCTTCACATGATATTTCAAATTATCGAACAACCGGTCAAAATCGGTCGCAGAATCCATTAATAGTACGTTACCATCTCCGCCCACCAACACATACTCGGGGACTTTTCGAATATAGTAATTTTCAAAAATTTCATCAGATCGCAACAAATGGATTCCTCCCGGAAGTTCAAACGACGGCCCATCAGCATCGGTTCCTGTGATCACAATGATGCGCAAACTTTTCATGCTCGTCGCTAGTACGGATAGCTCCGGCAGTACTCGCTTACATACATTGCATGACTCACGGACAAATAGCAACATAGTTGGTCTTCCTTGAAGATCTGACAGCTTAATCAGGTTGCCATGCTGATCTTTTTCCCGAAACATCGGTGCCTGTTGGCCAATGCCTATTTTCAAATACTCAACTTCGGGTTGAATGAGTCGAAAGCGATTGAGAAAGCCAGCCACCAACTTAGCAAGGAAGTAGATCACCACCATCTGAGCGATCATAAATACCCATAACAGGATTATTGAAATTGTTACAAACGTATCCATCTAACCCCTCCTCACCATTTCCAACATCCCCTTATTCATTTCATCCATCCGCCTCCATACCTCATACAGTTTCATCGCAGTTGTACAGGTCATCAGTGTAAGTAATGCAACGAGATGGAGTTGTAGCACTTGGATCGACAGAACCTCCGACCATTCAGCACCTGCCAATACAGCATCCAAACAGCCGAGCGACACAGGAACTGTGATCAACCATCCTGATACGAAGGCTAGTAAAACATTTCGCACAACTAGACTCCAAGACAGATGGTGATCGCCCATCACACCGCCGCAACCGCAAGAGATCTCACGCCTTCCACGCCACATATTCACGCTGATCGCAGTTGCATACAACAGCAAGAGTACGGTCACTATTCCAAGCGCTGCCTGTCGAAACAGCCCCAGTAAAAGTAGTACGCTGACGAGGAGTTGAAACCATACATCCACCTTGGCAAATACACTCGCCATCCTGCTGGGCAAAATCTTATATGCCATGATGATTCCAGTGTGTTCCTCCAGCTTCTTAAAGTTCGACCAACCTGTACTCATGAAGATCATTCCGATCACCACAGACCCATAAAACGCAATTTCCTCCATCTTCACACCTCCACATAGTCCTGTTTATCCGTAAACCACTGTGCTTGCATACGATACATCCGTGCATATTCACCATCAAGCATAGTCAACTCAAGATGTGTCCCCATCTCAGCCACTCTGCCGTCTTTCATCACGATGATTCGGTCAGCCATTCTGGCAGCGGCCATTCGGTGAGAAATGAAGATCGTAGTTTTGTTTTGCGTCAACTGTTGAAACTGTCGGAACACTTCCATTTCCGCATCTGGGTCGAGCGCAGCCGTTGGCTCGTCGAGCACCATGATCTGCCCGCTCGCGAACATCGCCCGAGCCAATGCGATTTTTTGCCATTGCCCACCTGACAAGTCTTCTCCGTCTGCCAAAAATCGCCCCAGCATGGTGTCGTACCCTTTTTCAAAACGCTGCACAAACGAAGCCGCACCGGTCTGCACAGATGCGGCTTCCATACGCTCACTCTCAGAGATTTTCTCAATATCTCCAAATACGATATTCTCACGAATCGTATAAGCGTACTTCATAAAATCTTGGAAAATGACCGTAATGTTTTTGTAAATCTCCTGATTCGCCAATTCGTCACTGGGAGATTGATCGAAGTAAATCTGCCCACCCGAAACGGGATATAAACCCATCAAACATTTGACTAGAGTGGTCTTCCCCGATCCATTTTCACCTACGATCGCCACCTTCTCCCCTGCGTGAATCATAAATGATACCTCTCGCAACGTATCCCGCTCACTGTTTACATAGCGGTATGATACATTGTCGAAGCAAATCCCCTGCTCTAAAGGAACGGGAAATGGGCGTGTTCCTTTCTGTTTGTCATGTCCAGGAACCTCATATTCAAGAAATCGGAAAAAGTCCCCAATAAACAATGATTCCTGATAAATCGAGGCAAACAGTCCGGCAGTCTGATTAATCGCACCTTGTGTGCCCTGGACGGCTTGACCAACAGCGACAAAGTCTCCGATCTTCAAAGAGGTCGTCCGAATCAGCCAGACAATGATCCCGGCCGCCCCTCCATAAAACAGTGCAGTCACCGCATCTAGGCCAATATTAGCAGAATGCTGTCTTCGGGAAAGTTTGATGACTTCCTTTATATTCTTTATATACTTTTCAGACCATCGCCTGCGCAGATGCTCGCCCAACGAAAACAATCTAATTTCTTTCGCAGACTGACGATCCCATAACAAACTAGCCGTATATTTCGCATCCCTTGCCATCGGCGTTTGCTGGTAAATTAAATGAAACCGTTCGACCCCAAACTTCGACTGGACAAGCAAAATCGGCACGGCAGCCAAACTGCTAAGCAGGACCAAGCTCCAGTGAATACTGAACAAGAATGTCAAATAGGAAAATAAGGTAATTAATGACTTCCCAATTAGAAAAAGATTACTCACCGGAGAAAGGAAACGTGTTCCCTGATTCCCACTGATGCGGTTAAGATGATGATAAAAGTCCGGCAAATCAAAATATGTAAGTGGAACAGAAATCGTTTTTCCAATCATTGCATTCTGCAGGTGATGATCCAAGCGAAACTCAAACGTCTGGTCGATCAAACGTTGCACATTTTGCAACAACGAAGCGCTAACGGTAATGGCGAACTGCAGAATTAACAGCCACAATGCCTGCGAATAGGCTTGTGGCTGATATTGTATCAAACCTGCCACAGTGTTGATCAGTTCTTTCATCACCCACAGCGTAGCAATAGGAACTATTCCGAGTAGCATCATGAACAGCACCGAAGCAGTTACCCACATCTTCCCATGCTGCCACACAAAGCGCATCGCTTTCCCTAAATCGGTAAATAGTATCGTCATCACCTACTCGTATATGATGAAGAGAGGAAACCACCAAAATGATGGCCTCCTCTTACCACAAATATTACTGGCCTGGCAGACAACACATGCCTTGATCCACTTTAGAGCAGACAGTCCCTACAACTTCGTCACGTCCTACCAAGAATTTTCGACCACGTGATCCAGATAGGCTGTTGCAGTAGGAATCATAGTAGCATTCCATGTTGTATTCCACTCGGTCGCATCTAGCTTCAGGTTGTATACCGAGCATCTTCGAGAGTTTTTCAAGCATTTCTTTCACCTCCTTTCAATGGAGAAATACTACGGGAGTCTCCATAAATGCGAACTGATGTATTTTCGAGCCCCTTTGACCTCTACAACCTTTCCATCAGCTTCTACCACTATAAACGTAGGGGAGGACACAATGCCCATCTGTCGGCGAACAGAATCTGAAAGACGAAGCTGAGGCACCGTTGCACCATATCTTTCCGTAAATATCTGATACTCCTCGTCGTCCCCTGTCACCAAGCAAATGAACGGAACAGTGTGCTCCCCTCCGTGAAAGTACAAGACTTCCTCCAACTGTTTAAAACAGGACGAACAGGCTGGCGAAATAACCATGAACACAGCTCTTCTTCGTTGCAAGTTCTTCGGAAGATTCACATACCTCTCAAACATTTGCCCTAATAAGACCGGCTGTTCCTCCTTGCCGTCGTTCGAGTTCATTACATTCCTTGGTAAAAACGAAAGTTCATACTTCAAGATACGAAGCAGCCGTCCATTCATCCATAGCCATGCAATAGCTGCTAGTGCAAAAGCAACCATTAAATATTCTAACATTCTCCACCTCGCAATGAATGATCAGCTAGATTTCTAGAAGTTCATTGCATTTATAAATGATAATACTTTATAACATTTTTTATTATAACTCTATTTTCATTCAAAATCAATATTTATATAAAAATCTGTTCTGTTTTTATTTTTATACATATGAAAATATAGTGGAAGTAGGCACATCCTCAGTCATTCGGGAATCCATTCGTCCAGTCTCTGGAGTGTGCCATTCATCAAATCTGCAATTCCACACGCTACGTATCCGCCAAGGATTTGAAGAAGGTATCAGCGGATCTAAAACCGATCTACACAGCAGCGACCGAAGAGATGGCGTGAGCCGAGTTGGATCAGTTCGAGGTGAAATGGTACAAATAATACCCCTGACCGTCCGTTCTTGGCGAGCGAAATGGGAGGAACTCTCTACCTTTTTCAAGTACTCTCCCGAGATCCGCAAGATCATTTACACCACCAATATCATCGAAAGTTATCACCGCCAACTGCGTAAGGCGACCAAAAGCAAAAGCATCTTTCCCAGCGACGAGTCACTGCTCAAGATGCTTTATCTGGCCACGATGGATGTCGTACGCAAATGGACGGTACGGGTGCAGCACTGGGGCCAAACCCTCCCACAGCTCGCCATCCACTTCCCGGATCGTGTTGATCTCGAACTTCAATAGTTACGAATTTCGGTAGTTTACACAAAATTATTGACAGACTCCAAATGCGACACGGCTTACACCCTGATCCTCCAGTTGTATGATGTACCTCTGGTCATCTTTTAAATGATTCACAGTCATGATGAAGTGCACCAACTCCCCTTCGTACGCCTACATTACCCATCCTTTCTCATCCTGAAACGACACTTGGGTAGGCAAAGTTTCCTTTGCGACAACCTCCGTTTCATTCATGAATGTCTCATAGCTGATGAGCACGGCAATACAGACCACCAAGGCTCCGATTGACACGTTTCTCTTGAGATTTGACGTGACAACTCCTCTTTTCCTTATTACAAGTGCGAACTCCGGAAAGGTACATGTTAAAAATTTTAAAAATCCAAGTTTTCACGCCTAATATCTTTGTAAAAAACACCGCCCACACATGTTTTCGCGGGCGGTGACAACTATCTGATTCGTTTTATGGGTCAATCCTCACGCTTCGGCCGCAGCTCATGCAGCAGCTTCGTCAGTGCCCGCTTTTCAATCCGCGACACATACGAACGCGAAATCCCCAGCTCCTCCGCGATCTCACGCTGGGTCTTCTCCTCCCCGTCTGGCAGTCCGAAACGTCCGCGAATCACCTCTTGCTCTCGCTCGTCAAGGAGGTTCATCCGAGAGTAGATCTTCATCTTCTCCAGCTTCAATTGAACTTCGTCGATCACATCGTCGGTGTCGGTACCGAGGACATCGATCAGCGTGATTTCGTTGCCCTCCTTGTCCGTGCCGATCGGATCGTGCAAAGAAACATCTTTGCGCGTCTTTTTCAGCGACCTTAGGTGCATGAGGATTTCATTCTCGATACAACGAGCCGCATACGTCGCCAACTTCGTCCCTTTGTTGACCGAATAGCTTTCGATCGCTTTGATCAACCCGATCGTGCCGATCGAGATCAAGTCTTCGCTGTCTTCTCCGGTGTTTTCGAACTTTTTGACGATGTGGGCGACTAGACGCAAATTGTGTTCCACAAGCACGTTGCGTGCATTTTCATCTCCGTCAGCCATCCGCAGCAGATTCTTTCGCTCATCCTCTTCCGAAAGGGGTTGCGGGAACGCATTATTCTTGATGTACGATACGAAGAGCGTAATCTCCCTCAACAACAACGCAACCGCAGTCAAAAACCCAGGCATCAGTCTGTCACCTCCCACTTAGGTTCACCGATTCCGCTTCCGCTCGGCGAGTGTGATTCAATATATGTGAGGGTGCTCGTTCACTGTGCCTGTACTTGGTGCATCAAAGCTGAAGAAAGCTCATTCTTCCCCCAACTCTATTGGAAGAACTCATCTTCGACGCTCTCTCTGACGAAGTGGTTGCTAAGGGTACGTCTCACCGAAACGGGAGCATGCACAAACTGACATCCCCCATCCGCGACTACTCACCACATGCACATCTTAAATTACGCGAGGACTGCTACCGCATGTGTAAGGAGTGTAACCCTGATGCGAATCGATGAACTGCTGGCTATTATTTGTCCCCTCTTGTCAAATTCAAACTTGCCATTGGCATCTGTCTACATACATAGAATTCGAGCTATTAAGGCGAATGTACGAAAAGATACGTGGAAAAGAAATAAGCCGCTCTGGATTCGAAACGAATCGCAGAACGACTTCACCAATTTGCATCATCAGTACGAGCAAAGACAGTGCATTAATTCGCAACCACGATATGAGTCACAATAATATGTTGCAGTATAACCCCAATTGGAGCACTCCTCAACATCGTAGGCACAATACGAATACGGAAATTCCGGTGCAACAACGGAATCAGTTACACCAATCATTTTCGAAAAAAAATTGGACATCACAGTCACCTCCTTTTTATGTAATTATTTTATAATAATTATTATATTATTTCAAGTTAAAATTTAAAAACAATACGAGTGTCATATTGATTGCACAGATTTTGAACGATCTGTCTCAAAGATGGGAATATCGCTAGAACTTCTTTACAGACTCCATGATATCCGCCAAGAAGCTCCTCAAACTGTACCCGTTGAAGCTTCTAATCAGCGGAAACTTGAAATCCTAGATGGTCGGTCCGACAAAAGATGCATGACTTGTCCTGAGCGAAATTGCTCGCCTTGAAGAGCTTAATGATTTAAAATCGTAATAACTAATATCAAAAAAGGAGATCCTTTTCTTATGCAGAAGAAAATTCCCAAATTACTCCTAACACTTCCGTTGGTCGCTCTCTTAACAGGTTGCGGTTCCTCTGCTCCTCCTGATGTCGAGATTCATGTTCAACAGCAACCGATTCCTGTTGTCCAAGGCTCCTATTGCTGGTCAGACAAATGTGTCGATAAAATTGACTACGTAAGTTTGCTGAAGGAAACCAACTACAACACACCTACTGTATCTACAGGCTCAAAACTTTCCTTCGACTTTGCCGCTCAGCCGAAGAAAGATGTTGCACTCCATCTGGTTCAGAATCATGAACTTACAGAAGTAGATATTCAGCAGAACTCGTTCACAGTTCCAAAACAGACTGGTACGTATCTTTATGTTCTAAGCGGCAGGTGGAATCAGGGAAGCTCCGATTATGTGTTCCAAATCAAAGTTCAATAAGCAAAGGCTACTCTCTTGCAATCTTTGCTTATCAAAGTCTTGGTGACTTTGAGAGTGCGCTATAGCGGTTTCAAAACGATGCAATCGACTCCTACTACCTGATGACTCAAGGGGGATTTAATAATGAAGGTAAGGATTAGTGCCGTTGTTTTGTTGCTTGCATTAGGATTTTTCACACAGTCAATCGACACTGCTTCTGTCGCGATCTGAGATACTCCCGATCCGCACAGAATGAGCAAGCTTTTTAACTAATCGCACCTTCGAGGTGCATTTTTATGTGGATCATGATGGAAATCAATAGGGATAACTGTCTCAAATTTGATTCCAAAATCATTAGGAAAAATGCTCTTGAAGAGCCCAGCACCTATTTTATCCTCCCCCCTGCTCGCAGGGTCTTCCTTCCACCCAAAAAGCCTGAGTTTGGTTGATACCGAACTCAGGCTTTTATCTGCGATCTTTAATGCCACCTTCACCATTTTCATCCTCACGATTGGGAAACCGCTCTATCATTCCAATCTTTGCTCGACCCTTCCGAAATCATTTCAACAAATCTTGTAAAACAATTGGAGTCTCGCTATAATCGTAGAAATATCTCCCCCCTTATCTGAAAAGGTGAAAAAGATGCTCTCATTTACCAGATTGATCAAGTGCAAGCCCCCGATTCCGTAATCCCCCTTTAATCGAGTTGAGATTCGAACGATAAGGGGGTTTCGCTGTGAAAAGAAAAATCTCAACACCATCATTGTTGCTGTTCATCATCCTTGTGGGTTTCCCACAAATTAGTGAAACGATTTACACACCTTCGCTGCCGGATATCGCCAACTCCTTACAGGCGAGCAGCAACGCGATCCAACTGACGCTGAGCATTTACTTCTTAGGTTTCGCTCTCGGTGTCTTTTGCTGGGGAAGGCTTTCCGATTCTATCGGACGACGACCCGCCTTGCTCTGGGGGATCTTCGTCTATGGAGCCGGAAGCATCGGGTGCTTCCTGTCCGATTCGGCCGAATGGCTGCTGGTGTGCCGATTCATTCAAGCTTTTGGCGCGAGTGCCGGCTCTGTGGTCACACAGACCATTCTGCGCGAGAGCATCGACGGAGCCAAACGTCACGCTGTGTTTGCGCAGATCTCTGCAGCGCTTGCCTTCACTCCGGCAGTCGGGCCTTTACTTGGCGGTTGGATTGATCAGACTCTCGGTTTTCGAGCTGTTTTTCTCACTCTCGTAGTGATGAGCGTTGCGATTTTTATGTACACGTTCGTTTCGTTACCTGAGACAAGGGTGCGCAAAACCTCAAACATCAACACACTTGCTGTGGCGAAGCGACTCATTTCGGATCGGAGAGTATGGGCATTTGGTTTCCTCATCGGCACAACCAATGGCATACTTTTTAGCTACTACGGAGAAGCTCCTTTCATTTTTATTGAGTTTTTCCAGATGCGACCTGGGATGTATGGGTTTTTCGGTATTTTTGTAGCGCTGTCTTCCATATTGGGAGCAATGCTGTCAAAAAAACTGTTGACCAGATTCTCAGCGGAAAAGATCATCCTTTTTGGCTCGATGGTGACAACTGTGGGAGCCATATGCCTCACAGGTCTTGCTCTTTATGGGATGAGCCCTTCCACGCCATTTTTAGCTTTGCTGGTAGCTTGCATCTTTCTCCTCTTGCTCGGGATTGGGATGGCGATTCCGAACTGCCTAAGTTTAGCGCTCGTCCACTATGGCGATGTCCTGGGCACTGCCGGCGCCATTTTCGGCTTGGGTTACTACATCGTTGTCAGCCTGATTACCAGTGGCATGAGTTACCTGCACAACGATTCATTGGTCACGATGCCGATGTACTTTCTCGTGTTGGCGGTACTCATGACCTTGGTGAGCCAAATGATTGTGCGGCATGAAACTAGATAATCTGTTCCCGTGAACAGAGTATGGTTGTAACGTGGAATGTCCGTTTCGTGGTACTCGTTTTCATGTATCAGAAGCAGTGCAATGAAGCCTGTAGCGTCCATAAATGCATTGAGAAGCCGATTTTCTGTTTACAGAAAATCGGCTTCTTCAAGAGTAAATGAAACATCGCCTTTGCCTTCCCCAGATGTGTGTGATTCCATAGGACAAGAAGCTATCCACTTTCCCTACTTCGATGGGAACGCTGATCCTTCCCCAACCTCCCACGTTACCGCCGGCTTGTTCATCTGCACAGGCACCTGCAGTTCTTGTCCTGCGGCGAGCAATAGCTCTTTGCAGAAGTAGTAACTCTTGTGCAGAACCAGTTTGCCATCGTCGAACTGCTGCAAGCTGATGTCATGCAATTGCCATTGATCGCCTTCCGTTTGGGCGAGCACAACGATGACCTCGCGTCCCCAAAGTGTGCGCAGGGTCGCTTGCAGGCTGAGCTCGGCGAAACCTTTCATCGAACCGCTGTACATGTCGTCTTTGTTGTACTCTTGGAAGCCAGGCGCTGCGTCGCTGTGCATCTGCTCGCTCATCAAAGGAAGCATACCCGTCAGGTCGCCAGTGTTAAGCGCGTGGATGATCTGCTCGACGATCGCTTTCCGATCTCCTGAGGCAGATGTAGCCGTGGCAGCAGTCTGGCCGTCTTGCTGCAGCAGTTTCACGTTTGCCCGCGCGCGATGCAGAGTCGCGTACACGGAACCAACGGTGGCGTGGATCATGCCTGCGACTTCAGGTGCGGTAAATTGGAACACTTCGATCAGGAGAAATACGACCAACTGCTTGGGCGGCAACTGCTGGATCAGGGACTCCAGGGCCTCCTTAACTTCCAGCGTGTCGGGCTGCTCGGGGGCAGTCAGTTCTGGCTCTTCTGAATCATCCAGTTGTAGCTTATTTTTGCGGCATTGGTCGATCCATGCATTGCTGGCGATGCGGAACAGATATGCTTTGGGCACCAACGGATGCCACAGCTGAGCGAGCGAAGCAAACGCTTTTAGCATCGTCTCTTGAAACAAATCCTCTCCATCCCAAGGCGAGCCAGTCAACATCTTGCAGTATCGCCACAAGTCAGTGCGGTATTGCTCAATCACCTGTTCAAATTGGTTGCGCAGTTCGCGCGATGCGGCGAGCAAAGAATCTGTCATGCGTATTTCCTCCGATCTCATGATGTGGTCTACACCATATAAAACGAGAAAATAGACCAAATCCATACTGTGCTCCTAAAAAATCTTACTTATGCGCAATATAATTACTTGTGGGCGGTAAAATCGAATGCAGTTGAGAACAGCACCGATGTTATCAGCCTCTTCTTTGGATCGGATGATGCGAACTGAAACCAAATAAACTGGCGCCTGTAGATTACAGCCGCCAGTTTTCTGCTTAGACCAGTTTACCCAATAGGGTCTTGACCAACCAATCTACTTCATTCATTGTTCTCGATTGCTTCTTCCAATACTCCATCCAAAGAGAAAGCAGATGACCGCTAACACAGTGATCAGGTGTGAAGTCCTTACCTCCAAACCCTTGCTCGTAAAGTAATCATTGAGGAAATACTCAACTAGAAAAGTGGTCAAAATCAAACACAGCATCGGGAGAATTTTAGAAAAATACCTTTTGGTCACCACTTCGATTCCCCTCCACTTCAATCGCAGATTCTCCAACAATCACTTACAATAAAACCTCTTATTTCCTGCATTCTTCCAGATATGCTTTCTATCCTATCTTTCGAAAACCTCTCTTAGCTACAAAATTAACATACATAAAATGATCGCTACTATGAATAATATACCTCCCGACAAGAAGGTATCTCCATTTACTTTTCGTATATCTCAATAGATCACGGACACAATTTTTTCGCTAGATTGATTGAGCCTACTGAACATACAGCGACTTTTATCACCTTCAGGCACTGCCATACCTCCTTTCATGAATTCGATTTTTCACCACCCAGCCGATCCCCAACACACAAAAAAGGAACGGCAACCAGCCGCTCCCTTGCTCAATAGGCTTCCATGCCCTCCTCTTCCACCTGTAGCCGCTTTTTCTAACGGACAGAGCACTCAGCCCTCATCCAAACCACTAAGCGCTACAATCTAACGCTGACCCTCTCCCTCCCACTTGTACACCTTGCCTCTTCTCAATACCCCTTGCCTCTTGATCCGCATTTCTCACGAAACCTCAAAACAACCACGACTTCGCCTGCGATCTACTACGCCCCCGCCCACATCACCTACTCCTTCGGCAACGCCTTCAAAATCTGCAACCCGATCTGTTCGGTCACGCGGCTGCCTGTCGTCGATTCGGTCATGACGACGATCACATATTTCGGCTGTTCGACCGGGGCGAATCCGGCAAACCAGTGATGGTTCGCGTTCGGATCACCTGTCTGCGCAGTGCCCGTCTTCCCTGCGACCGAGACGGGAGCTTGGGCGAGCAGGTGCGCAGTGCCCGCATCGGAGGAGACGACTTCGCTCATCCACTGCTTCAGCTGAAAAGCGGCCTGTCGCTCGATCACCTGCTTGCGCTCCGCCAGCTCAAAGTCTTTATACAGCAACCCATCAGGCGTGTGAAACGACTGCACAAGGCGCGGCTCGCGGGCAAGTCCGCCGTTCGCCACCGTCGCCATCAGGTGTGCCGCCTGCAAGGGGGTCATCCGCACATCCTCCTGGCCGATCCCCGTGTTCGCGAGGAAGCGATCGGACGAGCCCTCTTTTAAGAAAATGCTCCCCGGATCTTCCCCGTAAAACGATGACTTCTCCCCGCTCTTCATGCCGACCGCGGCGCCTAAGCCAAATTTTTTCGCGTACGTTTCGATCGTCTCCCGTCCCAGCTTCATCGCGATCTGGGCGAACGCGACGTTGCATGATTCGGCGAACGCTTCTTCTGCTGTGATCTTGCCATGCTTGCTCCAGCAGTTCAACCTGCCATCGCCGATGTCGAGGTAGCCTGGACAGTCAAATTGATCGTCTGCCGAGATCACTCCCGTCTCCAGCGCCGCTTGGGCGATGACCGCTTTGAAGATCGAGCCGGGGAAGTAGGCGGTCACCGCGCGATTGACCGGATATTGACCTCCTTCGAGCGGCTTGGTCTGGTCATAGTTGGGACGGGAGGCCATCGCCAGCACATCTTCTGTCTGCGCATCGAGGATGACGACCGCCCCCTTCTCCACATGGTAGCGATCCATCGCCTGTTCGACAGAGCTCTGGAGATCGTGGTCGAGCGTCGTTTTGATCGAGAGGGCATGGTTCTCCTCAGTCGATTCGCGGATGCCCAGCCCGTTGATCGGGCGGTCGCTGTTGTCCGAATAGTAGGCGAGGGTGTGCGCGATGCCCAAGCCCCGCAGCTCCTCTTGAAACTGAAATTCGAGACCCATCTTCCCGATCTTTTCATTCAGCGGGTATTTCCCACCCCACGTCTCGGCCACAAGATTGGGATCTTCCCCTAAGAAGCCGATCGCATGCCGGGCGAGCGACAGATCGTCATAGCGCACTTTGACCTCTTTGGCATAGATGCCGGTCAGTTCGAGCTTGCGCACCGCTTCGACCTGCTCTGCGGTCAGGTTGACCATGCGCAGCTTGCCGCTCATGTCGGGGAGGCGCAGCAGGAACGGCTCCACTTTTTCTTGCAGCGTGGTCAGCAGGTACTCAGTGTTCGTGTTCAACAGCAAGGCGAGATCGTTGATCTTCCCGCGGTCGAGATGCGCTTGCCAGACCGGCAGGACGACCACCCCGTTCAGAACGCTTCCGGTCAGCGATGCGCCCGTTCGATCGAGGATGTCCCCGCGTCCCGAATCGAGCTCAAACTTCTCCCGCCGCTGCTCGATCGCCGAGGCGACCAGGTCGTGCCCTTGCATGTTGTGCGGGGCGGCCACCTGAATATAAAACAGGCGCCCACCCAAGGCGAGGATCGCACAGGTGCTCAAGGTGAGCAGGATGGCCGTGCGGCGCTGTATTTTGCGATGCATGATTTCCATGGCGGTGTCACCTTCCTTATCTCCTTCCAGTGTGACCGCCGCGAGAAATCTCTAAACTGTCGCAAAACAAAAAGAAACAACCCGAAGATCGGGTTGTTCAAGTGGTGAGCACACATTTGACGATGTCGTTCACTTTGGCGACGAGGATGTCGATCGCCACGCGGTTCTGTCCACCTTCAGGGATGATCAGATCCGCATATTTTTTCGTCGGTTCGATAAACTGCATATGCATCGGGCGAACGATCCCCATATACTGCTCGACGACCGATTCGATCGAGCGCCCACGCTCTTTGATGTCGCGCAGGATGCGGCGGATGATCCGCACGTCCGCATCGGTGTCGACGAAGATCTTGATATCCATCAGATCGCGCAATCGCTCATCTTCGAGCACCATGATCCCTTCCAACACCACCACTTGCTTCGGTTCCACGCGTTCGGTGTAGGTGGAGCGCGTGTGCTCCGCAAAGTTGTAGATCGGCTTGTCGATCCCCTCACCGTTCAACAGCGTGTGCAGATGTGCGAGCAGCAGGTCGTTGTCAAACGCGTTCGGGTGATCATAGTTGGTCAGCACGCGCTCCGCCATCGACAGGTGCGTCTGGTCTTTGTAATAGTTGTCCTGCTCGATCAGAACGATGTTCTCCGGATCGATGTTGCGTGTGATCTCACGGGCGACCGAAGTTTTGCCAGAACCTGTCCCCCCTGCGATCCCTATCAGCACCGGTCTGTGCATCTGTTCGTACCCCTTTCCTCCGCCCTGCAGACCGCTCGATCAGGTCTGGCAGATGCGGCGCTCTCTACTTTTTCACCGAAAGGGACACTCCATCCCCTAGCGGAAGAAATGTCGTCTCATAGCCTGGATGATGTGCGAGCAACTCGTTATATTCTCGCAGGCGACCGACCATCGTGCGCAGCTTGTGCTTCACCTGCTCCTGCCCGCTGACCATCCCTTGAAAGAGGATGTTGTCAGACAGCAGGACGCCACCGCGCTCAAGATGAGGGTCGATCAACTCTAAAAACTTCGGATATTGCCCTTTTGCCGCATCGAGAAATATAAAATCGAACATGCCGAGCGACTCGATCAGTTCGAGCGCATCGCCTTCGACCAGAGAAATCCGCTCGGTCAGTCCGGCGCGCTCAAAATTGGTTCGCGCTTCCTCCGCGCGCACCGGGTCGCGCTCAAGCGTGGTGATCTCCGCCTCGCAAGCCTGTCCCATCACGATCGCCGAATACCCGATCGCCGTCCCAAGCTCCAAGATTCGGCGGGGCTTTGCGATCTTGAGCAGCACTTGCAGCAGGCTGACCGTCTCCAAATCTAAGATCGGGATATACCCTTCCTCCGCACGGCGTTCGATCTCCTGCAGGAGCGGCTCGCGCTGTGGAGCCAAGCTGCGCAGGTAGGTCACCAATGTTGGGTCGATCATCATGTCAAAGCTCCTTTTTCGTACACAAACAGGTTCATGTTATCATAAAACCCATTCTCCTGCATAGGGAAAATGGGTTCTGACGCTCTGCATAACTCTGCCATCCTGTAGTGTAACCAGATGGCGAAAAAATAGGTCGGCGCGCACTTACTGACTTTTCGCGATGTTTTGCTGATGCTCCGCAAAGGTGGTCGCAAAATAGTGCTCACCCGAACCATCGTTTTTCGTCACATAAAAAAAGTAGTTGTGCTCCTCCGGGAACAGCGCAGCGCGAACCGCATCCTGACCGGATGTCGAGATCGGTCCTGGCGGCAGTCCATCGATCAGATAGGTGTTGTAGGGCGATTCCACCTTCAGATCTTCGTACAGCAGCAACTCTTTCGTCTTGCCGAGCGCGTACTGGACGGTCGCATCGATCTGCAGCTTCATCGGCGGGTTGCCTTTGATCCGATTTTCGATGACGCCTGCGATCAGCGGTCGTTCCTTCGCCACGCGCGCTTCCCGCTCGATCAGCGAAGCGATCGTCAGCGTTTGGTGCAAGGTCAGATTTTTCTTTTTCATCTGCTCTTGCCACTCGGGGGTCAACAGCTGTTCGGTCTGCTTGAGCATCAGGTCGATCACCTGGTGGGGCGTCGCACTTTGGAACGTCTCGTACGTATCCGGGAACAGATAGCCCTCAAGACGATGCTTCATGCCTTCCACCTGTGGAATGTCTTTTAAAAATGCGTACTCAAACTGTCCATTTTGCACTTCATCTAAAAACGCCTGCTTGTCGACGATCTTCTGTTCGGCTAAGCTGTCGGCGATCTGCTCGATCGTCAACCCTTCCGGCACGGTAAACTTGGTCGTGCCATACTTGGCATCCCCATCGACCAGAACGTGGACGATCTCCTCCATCGTCATCCCGGGCTGAAGGTAGTATTTTCCCGCCTTCAGTTGGCTTGAAGTCCCTTCATAGGCGAGATACCACTTGAAAAAGTTCGCGTTTTTGATCAGTTCTTTCTCCTGCAGCATCACGCCGATCTCATAGGGCGATGCTCCAGTCGGAATCTCGACATCGACAGCAGGACCGCTTTCCTTCGGCGGTTGAAACTGTGTCTCCACATAGAAAATGCCTCCCCCGATCAACAGGATGCAAGCGGCGAAGATCAGCCACCACTTGTTCCCGCGCGACGGCGCCTGTTCGGGCAGCTTCGGGGATTGTTTGTTGGTCATGAAAACCCTGCACCTCCACTCATTCCCCACTATTATACTGAAATCATGAAAAGCGGAAAAGCCCACACCTGTATCGGCATGAGCTTTCTGACGCTATTCTGACTGTTGGTTGATGTTTGACGCAAGCGCTTCATACCCTTCTGCCATCACTTGCCCCACCTGTGCCGCCTGCTCAGCGCTCAGCGAATCGATCCCTTCTCGACTCACCTGATCTGCCAGTCCCAACTGTTCAAGTGCCTGTGCTTGCACTTCTGCAAGATGCAGATCGACCTGGTTGGGATGATAGAGGTTGCCAGCCCGCTCTTCTTGGCTCATGCATGTCCACCTCCCTCTCGCTAGCGTACCCCGAGCGATGTTAAGGCAATCTGGAAATGAAAAACAGGCGCCCGAAAGGGACGCCTGCCACCATTATGACTGAAGATCTTCGTCGCTGCCGCCTTGCTCTTCGTAAAGCAGAGTGTCATACGCTTCTGCCACCCGATCCCACTCCGCATCATCTTCGATGTAGGCGAGGAGATCGCTGCCATCCTGATCTTTTTCCAGGCGCAAAATGACCGCTTCTTCGTCCTGTGCGTCGATCGGTTGGAGGATCGCATACATCTGCTCCTCCACTTCCAGCATCTCCAGCACTTCAAACTCGTGCTCGCCACCCTCTTCGTCGGTCAGAGTGATTCGTTGATTGAGATCCGTTTCGCTCATCTGTAGCACCTACTTCCCATTTTGTTGTCGATCTAAATAGTTCTGCAGGATGATCGCCGCCGCCATTTTGTCGACGACCTGCTTGCGCTTCTTACGACTCACATCCGCTGATACAAGCATACGCTCGGCAGCCATCGTTGATAACCGCTCGTCCCACAATACAACCGGCAAGTGGAAGGTCGTTTCTAGTATCTCGGCAAACTGTTGGCTC
Source organism: Tumebacillus lipolyticus (assembly GCF_042682745.1). Lineage (NCBI taxonomy): Bacteria > Bacillati > Bacillota > Bacilli > Caryophanales > Alicyclobacillaceae > Tumebacillus > Tumebacillus lipolyticus. The sequence continues at coordinate 1,109,742 of NZ_JBHUIO010000002.1, forward strand.
AATTCGCCCCGCGGACCGATCGTCCCATTCATATTTTTCGGCAGACCGAGCACGATCGTGCTCACCTCATACTTTTCGATCAGTTCCTTGAGGCGCGCTAAATCATCCTCTAATGTCTTGCGCGTGATCGTCTCCACGCCTTGTGCTGTCCAGCCCATCGCATCGCTGACCGCGATGCCGATGCGCACATCTCCATAGTCGATCCCGAGCACTCTCGTAACGTTCATCCTCGATCCCTCATATAGGCGCGCACCAGTTCTTCGATCAGTTCATCCCGCTCCAGGCTGCGGATCAGGTTGCGCGCATTGTTGTGGTTGGTAATATACGCCGGGTCTCCAGAGATCAGGTAGCCGGAGATCTGGTTGATCGGGTTGTACCCTTTGACCCGCAAAGCTTCAAACGCGATCAAGAGCGCCCGTCTCGCCTCGCTGTCTTCCTCGCGCCCGCTGAACTTGATCGTGCGGTCAAACGACATTTGCAACACCTCATCACGACTTCTTGATTTGCCTCTACAGGCAAGTATTACCGCTATCATGAATCGGGACAATTATACGTCAATGCTTCATGTAGTGCAACACCACGTGCTGAACGATCACCTTTCCTACCGCCACCAGCGGGATCGCGAGGATCAGACCGACGATGCCAAACACCTCGCCGCCAAGCAGCAGAGCGAAGATGATCAGCATCGGATGCAGCTTGAGCGAGCGCCCGATCAGGTAGGGCCCGACCAAGTTGCCTTCCAGCTGTTGGATGATCAGGTTGACGATCAACACTTTCAGCGCCATCAGCGGCGATACGGTAAAGGCGAGCAAGATCGCGGGCGCCGCCCCGAAAAAAGGGCCGATGTAGGGGATGATGTTGGTGATCGCGACGATCAGCGACAGGATGATCGCATAGGGCATCCCGACGATCAGATAGCCGACATACGCCATGCCCCCCACCACCATCGCGATCAACAGCTGTCCCCTGATATAGTTGCCGAGCGCCTCGTCGATCGAGCGCGAGAGTCGGATGATCGCCTGTCGGTTCCGGCGGGGGAAGAAGGTGACGACCGCTCGCTCGATCAGCTTGAGGTCTTTGAGCATGTAGAACACCAGAAACGGTATGACAAACCAAGAGATCGCCCCCTCGATCGTGTGGCCGGCCGATTCGAGCGTCTTGGTGATCAGCGCCGTCACTCTGCCCTCCAGGTTGCCGAGATTTTCGTCCACCGCTTTTCGCACCGCATCTGGCAGTCGCTTCTTGTCTTCGTTAAAGCTGTCCATCCATCTGTCCGCCTGTTCGACCAACTTCGGCAGATGCTCGCTCAAGTCGCGCAGCTGATCGATAAACAGCGGGATCGCTTTGAGCAGAAGCACCGTGAGCAACAGAAAGAACAGGACGTAGATGATCAGGATGCTCGCTCCTCGCGGCACTCCGCGCTGGTGCAGGCGGGTGACCAGCGGATGCAGCAGGTAGGCGATGATCACCGAGATCAAAAATGGGGTCAACACGGCGCTTACGATCATCCAGATGTCCATTACGACATCGCGCAGCTCGTAGAGCAGATAGATGCATGCGAGCGCAAGCAAGGAGAGCACGAGCACCTGCAGCGCACGCCCCTGTTGCCGAAAATCCATGATCAGGCCACCTCCTGCATCGGTCAGGTACGCTTAGCCTTCCCAAAAATAGCAAAAAGCCCTCCAACTGGAGAGCTTTTTGCCGTTGCAAAGTTGCTTACCAAAGCGAGATCGCGATGTCTGCCAAGGTGAAGACAAACGCGACAGAGGCCACATACGAGTTGACCGTAAAAAATGCGACATCGATGCGGCTCATATCGTGCGGCGAGATGATCCGATGCTCATACCACAGGAGCAGGGCGACTGCCGCAACGCCGATCCAATAGACGATGCCAAGATCGACATACAGTGGGACCAGCGCGAACAGCACGATGGTCAGCACATGCATCAGGCGCGAAAGGAGCAGTCCTCCGCCGATGCCAAAGCGGACAGGGATCGAATGCAGGCCGTGCCGCTTGTCAAACTCGACATCTTGACAGGCGTAGATGATGTCAAAGGCGGCGATCCAGACCGCGACAGCACCTGCGAGCAACAGCGCCGGGATGTCGATCTGTCCGGTCACCGCGATCCACCCGCCGAGCGGGGCGAACGAATCGGCAAGCCCGAGCACCAGATGGCACGCCCAGGTAAAGCGCTTGCAGTACGGGTAGAGGACGAGCACGAAGACGGCCAGCGGCAAGAGCTTGAAGCAGAGCGGGTTCAGCATGTACGCTGAGACGCCGAGCAACGCCAGCGAGCCGATGATGAACAGCCACGCCTCGACGCTCTTGATCGCACCGCGCGGGATCTCCCGACTGGCCGTGCGCGGATTTCTCGCATCGATCGCCGCATCGATCACCCGGTTCAGCCCCATCGCAGCGCTGCGTGCGCCGACCATCGCCAAGGTCACCCAGACGAACGTCATCAGGCTCGGCCAAGCGTTTGACGTGTAGTACGAAGCCATCACCATGCCGATATAGGCGTACGGCAGAGCAAAGATCGTATGTTCAAATTTGATCATCTCCAGAAAGAGACGAATCTTAGACATGAGAAAGCCCCCTATAAGATCACATAACATACCTCTCTATTACAGCGATCAAACGGGGGGCTTGTCAACCCATTTATGACTTCTATCCCTTGATCAATTCAGTTTCCACCTGTTTGATCAGCTCTTTGCCAAGGTACATGCGAATCGCATTTTCCATCTCGACCATGTTGATGTTCGTGTTGCGACAAGGCCCTTCGGGCCGTTTGTTGGCGATGGCGATGACCGGGACGGCCGCCTTGACATCTTGCACGCCAGCCATCAGATCGCGCTCACAGGCGACGGCGATCACACCTTTTGGCGCTTTTTCGGCAAGCAGCTGTCGCGCCATCTGGCCGCCCGCGCAGATGTGAAAATCGATATCGTACTTGGCGGTCACCGCCTTGATCTGATCGCGCGTCTCTTTGTCCAGACAGCGCGGCAACAGGATCAACAGCTCGTCGCGCTCGATCTGAGCCTGATTGACAGCGGTCAGCCGATTGCCCACCTGCAGGATCGAATTGGCCATCCGATCTTTGGAGATGCCAAACAGGCTGGAAACTTTCACCGTCCAGGGGATGATGTTGGAGAGCGCGATGTGCCGCCCTTTGAAAAAGGGAACGAAGTTTTTGCCGGTCAACACGGTCAACCCGACCAGCGCAAACATCAGATCGATCGCGCACAGCACACCGCCAGACCCCATCACGATGGTGCGCATCAACCACTCGGGCAGCTCCATCAGGCGAGGCTGAACCAAGAAGTACACCAGCCATGCTCCGACATTGAGCAGCACGAGCGTGCACGAGGTAAACCCGAGAAACACCCACGGCGTGGTCTCCAGATCCCCGTTGTTTTCCTCCACTTGCCCAGACCAACCGTCCCACGTATCCCCCAGCTTTCGAGGCGCCACCTTCGTTTCTTCCGCTTCTGCTGTCGTCGTTTCAATGTTTGCCATCCGTATCCCTCCTACCACGCATTTCCATAGCACTAGCATGCCCGAAGCGCTGGCAAGTTATTACATCGATGGAACCAACCGGGCGAATGTCGCATATCGTGTGAGCAGTGTACATGTCGAAGGAGGGAGCGACTACGGTGCATCTCTATCACGTAAAACCTGGGGATACGCTGCAGAGCGTCGCGCATCAACACCGCATCACGACAGCTGCACTCCGCGCGTTCAACAGCCTTCCCCAAGCATCGTACCTGTTGCCAGGGCATGCGCTTCTCATTCCCTCTCGATTGACCGCCTCCGATCTCGCCGATGATGTCGACTCGGGCGCGGACAGCTACGCGACCTATGTCGCCACAGACACGGACAGCTACGCGACCTATCGGGTGCAAGCGGGTGATACGCTTCGCTCGATCGGCGAGCGCTTTCGCGTGCCGCTGACCTGGATTGCGCTGTGCAACCACCTGAGCGATCGCAGTTTGGAAGCGGGAGAGCTGCTCTTGATCCCTGCGAGCTCCTCGCAAGCGCGCGGGACGAAAAAAAAACTGGGTCTGCTCTGCTTGTCGCCATCTCGGCTGCCAGAGGACACCTCCCGCCCGATCACCTTTCAGGGCCGCTCAGGGCTGCGCGTCGACGCGGCGGGCAATCTGCACCTCCCAGCGCTCCCCGACCGTCAGGACGGTGACGAGAAGCTCCTCCTGCTCTGCTCGCTGGATGGTGCGGCAAACATCTTGGCAGATGTCGCCAAAGCGATCCTGACCAGCGAAGAGGCGCAAGCGCGCCTGCTCGACCGTCTGGGCACCTGCTTGCGCCTCGCAGACGCACATGGCGTGATCTTCGACTGGCAGTCGGTGCGCCGCGAAGACGAGCCTGCCTATCTGCGATTCGTCAAGGAGGCGGGGCGCAGGCTCCGTCCGATCGGTCACCGCACAGGCCTTCTGCTCTTTGCCTCCTCCACCTGTTTCAGACGAGCCTCGCTGCTGGCTGAGCTCGGACGGCAGATCGACCTCCTGCTTGTCGAACCGGTCGCCAACAGCTCGGCCGAATCGCCGCCCCCGCCGCTGATCGGGACGGAGGACACCCGCCGCGCCCTGCAGACAGCGACGGCGACGTTTCCAGCGGAGAAGACCTGGTTGGTGCTGCGACCGTCAGCAGTGTTCGTCCAGCGAGGGCAAGCGGTGCAACATCTCTCACAGCAACAAGCGATTGACGTCGCCTACCTCCACGGGTCGCCCTTGATCCGGGATGAGGCAAGCGAGCTAACGTGGTATCGCTTTCCGAACATAGAGGAGGGACACTCCGTGTGGCTCGAAGACATTCAAAGTTTCGTCCGCAAGCTGGAGATCTTGGAGCAGATGAAACTGCAAGGGATCGCACTCTGGGAAGTGGGCGGATATTTTCCCGATGCTTGGCGCTATCTCTACGAACAGTATGAGGTGCTGATGGACGAAGCGGAAGGACACAAATAAGAAAGCTCTGTCTCTCCTAGAAGAGACAGAGCTTTCTGTTGTGAGCTACGCTTGCGAAAGTCCGAGAACCTGTTCGATCTTCGGCTGCAGCTTCTCAAAACCGCGGTCGCCCGCCGTGCGGAAGAACAGTTTGCCTTCTTTGTCAAACAGGAAGAATGCGGGAACGTACTCGTTTTGATACGCTTCTGCAATCTTGTGCAGGTTGTCGATCGCGACAGGATGCGTGATCCCGTACTTCGCGATGTCTTCCTTTACCTTCTCGATGTCGGTGTCCGCTTCATAGCGGGGAAAGTGAATCCCGACCATCTGCAGACCGTGCTCTTTGTACTGATCGCGATATTTGATGAGATCGTTCATCGTCTCGTGGCAGATATGACAAGATACCGCCCAGAAGTGAACGAGCACATACTTATCGGACAGATCGGTCGGAAGCTGATCCTGATGGAACCATTCTGTAGCTCCTGCGAGCTCCGGACGTTCCGATCCTAGGCGCATCGGCATGAGAGATTACCTCTTTCCGATTAGAGAGTCGATTGACCCGGTTTCCAGTTCGCCGGGCACAGACCGCCAGTTTGCAACGCTTCCAGAACGCGCAGCGTCTCATCGACAGAACGGCCAACGTTCAGGCTGTTGATCGTCGCATGTTGAACAAGACCTTCCGGATCGATGATGAAGAGACCGCGCAGCGCGATGCCTTTATCTTCGAGCAGCACGCCGAAAGCGCGAGCGCATTCTTTGGTGATGTCAGCAGCCAGCGGGTAGTTCAGCTCGCCCAGGCCGTTTTTCTCGCGCGGAGTGTTGATCCATGCGCGGTGGGAATGGATGGAGTCTACCGAAACGCCGAGGATTTCAGCGTCCAGATCTGCGAACTCCTGAGCGCGATCGCTCATCGCGGTGATCTCAGTCGGGCAAACGAAAGTGAAGTCGAGCGGATAGAAGAAGAGAACCAACCACTTGCCACGGTAGTCGTCAAGAGTTACCGAAACATCGAGGGTCTCCAAGTTTTTAGTGGAGAGCATGTTAAAGTTAGGTGCTTTGGATCCAACCAACGGCATAAAAATACCTCCTCTGGATATGTATGCTACGACATTATTGTAGACATACCTACCTGATTTCGCAAGGACTCGCGACTCAATTTGTAATCTTGATTACTGGAATCTGCCCGTCCTCTCACAAATTCTCTCGTTTTCTTCGTTTTTAATCAGCTTGGATCTGATGGTGTTGCGCAGGTGCTTTCACATGCCGAGTTGCAGGTCGGTCGCATCCAGTTGCAGGGCGGGCAGATCATCGTAGGCGATCAGCGACCCGTCCTCTTCCACCTGGTACAGCTTGACCTCTTCGCCAGAGACGCAAAACTCCATGAAGCATCCCCAGCAGTAAAACTGGTTGGTGCCGATCTTTCCAATATCACGGCAGTTGCAGTGCGGGCAGCGAGTCATCGAGGCGTACCTCCTTATAATTCCTCCGCCAGCTCCGTGTCGGTCGGAACCAGCAAAGTATCTTGCCCGACCATGATCGCCGGGTGAGCAGGCAAGACTTTTCGACCCTCTTTCAGATCGGTCAAAAAACCTTCCGATACCTCATACCCCGCTATTGTATACAGTTCTTGATCCAAGTAAACATCTGCCACCGTTCCCAGATAGTTGCCATCTTGAGTCAGCACCTCTTTGCCGACCATCTGAACATCGCCTTGGATCAGGCTGCGAACCAGACCGGTCTCATCGCGAAACTCCTCGATCGCATCCTGCTTCTCGATCGTGACCGCATCTTGCCCAACTCCGTGCAACTTCTCTTTCGGCACGATCTTGCTGGCAGAGAGCATCGTCCCTTTGGCGAGCAGCAGCGAATGGACCCCCCCATCGGAAGAGAAGAGCACATCCCGAACTTCGCCGACATGCTCTCCGCCCGTCAGTTCGACGACAGGCAGTCCGATCAGGTCTCTCGCTCTTCGCATACAAAACCTCCTCTCGCAGCCTAGCGTCGTGACAAGCGCTCCACAACTTGCACCACTTTTTGCGCCGCTTCTGCCACCTCTTCTCTCGTATTCTGTCCCGAAAAGGAGAAACGAACCGCAGCGCGCACAGACTGCTCTGCAAGCCCCATCGCCATCAGCACATGAGAGGGCAACAGCGAGCCTGACGTGCAGGCGGAACCGCTCGCCGCCATGATGCCCAACATGTCGAGGTTCATCAGCAGGCGCTCTGCCGATACGCCCGGAATGGTCAGATTTAAGATCGAAGGCACCGAGTCGGGTGCGGAGTTGACCACCAGCTGATCCACCCCTGCTCGCAGAGCGGAAAGCATCGTTTCCCGCAGCGCTTGCAAATGCTCCCAGCTCGCTTCGCGACTGCCTGCCGCTCGTTCGATCGCCACGCCCAGACCGACGATGCCCGGCAGATTTTCGGTGCCCGCCCGACGATTGAACTCCTGAGCGCCGCCATGCTGCGTCGGCTTCCAATGCGTTCCGCGCCGAACGAACAGAGCTCCGACCCCTTTGGGGCCGTGCAACTTGTGGCCCGAGATCGACAGCAGGTCGATCGACATCCGCTCCACATCCAGTTCGAGCAAGCCCACAGCTTGCACCGCATCGGTGTGAAAGAGCACGCTCTTTCGCTTGGCCAACTCTCCGATCTCCGCGATCGGTTGAATCGCGCCCGTCTCGTTGTTGACCGCCATCACCGAGATCAGGATAGTGTCTTCGCGCATCGCCTGTTCGATCGCCTCCACCCGCACGATCCCATCGCTTTCCGGCGCGATGTAGGTGACCTCATAGCCGATCTCCTCCAGATATTCGAAAGCGTGCAAGACCGCATGATGTTCGATCTTGGTCGTGATCAAGTGCTTGCCGCGGTCGCGATAGCCAAGCGCTGTGCCGATGATCGCCGCGTTGTCCGCCTCTGTGCCGCCGCTGGTGAAGACGATCTCGTTCGGCTTGGCGTTGATCGCGGACGCCACCTGTTCTCTGGCGCGCTCGATCGCACCTTTCGCCTGTCGCCCAGACGCGTGAACGCTCGACGGATTGCCGTAGACTTGGCTGTAATAGGGCATCATCGCTTGCAGCACCTCGTCCGCGACGGGCGTTGTGGCTGCGTTATCAAGATAGATCACTGTAGCTCCTCCTCGCTAGCACAGATGACAAAGGGTATGTGGATTCCACATACCCGCTTTGCTCCGGAAAATTAGATATAGAACATGATGTTGTCTTTGCCAAACCGCTTTTTGTCGATCAGGTCGAGCAAAGTCGTACCGTCGAGCACTTCGTTGATCGAGCTGCGCACCTTTTCCCACAGTTCGGCCAGCTCTTCCTCCGGATCATCCACGATCGTGATCGGACCTTCCAGCACGCGAATGATATCGCCGACGGTGATCTCATGCGGCGCTTTGGCCAACACATACCCGCCGTACGCCCCGCGGATCGAGCGAACCAGACCGGCGTTGCGCAGCGGTGCGATCAGCTGTTCCAAATAATGCTCGGAGAGCGATTGGCGCTCTGCGACCGATTTTAATGATACCGGGCCTTCCCCGAAAAACATGCCCAAGTCGATCATCAAAGTGATTCCATAACGTCCTTTAGTCGATAATTTCATGATTGCATATCTCCTCTCTACAAGCGGGCTTCCTCTCCCGCACTCCTGCACAGAACACGATCATAAAGTCTGCCTGACCAGGAGAACAGGTCAGCACCGTTCCCACACAAACTGCCGATCGATCGCTGTGAGAACCTCTCTAAGCGCTGGCCAGATCGGCAGGTGATAGATATTCTGAATCTCGAATGCAAGGCGAATCGGATAATGGTCAGAACTCGCTTAGTGTTTGTTTCTGCCATCCTACCCTATCCTCCGTTTCGCCTGCCTTTCCAGTTGGCGAGCCGCTCGGAGATGATCTGCTCATATCCGTTGCGGGTCGGCGCGTACAGGTTCATCCCGGTCAACTCTGCCGGCAAGTATGGCTGTTCCACATAATTCCCCGGGAAATCGTGCGGGTACTGATACCCTTTGCCATGTCCCAAACGAGCCGCGCCTTTATAATGCGCATCGCGCAGATGGAGCGGCACTTCGAGCGAGCCTCCCTCATGAATCACTTGCAGCGCTTTGTTGATGCCGAGATAGGATGCGTTCGACTTCGGCGCAGTCGCCAGATAGGTGACCGCCTGGGCCAAGATGATCCTTCCCTCCGGCATCCCGATCATCTCCAGCGCCTGCATCGCCGAGACGGCAACCTGCAAGGCGCGAGGGTCAGCATTTCCGATATCTTCTGAGGCGGAGATGATGATCCGGCGAGCGATAAACTTCGGGTCCTCCCCCGCATCGATCATCTTTGCCAACCAGTAGAGCGCCGCATCCGGATCGGAGCCGCGGATCGACTTGATGAAAGCGGAGACGGTGTCATAGTGCGCATCCGCGTTTTTGTCATAGCGCACCACGCGGCGCTGAATCGATTCGGCCGCCTCTTCGACCGTGACATGGATCACCCCTTGCGCGTCGGGCGGCGTGGAGAGGACGGCAAGCTCAAGCGCGTTGTACATCCTGCGCGCATCGCCGTCCGCATAGCGCGCGAGATGCCTGATCGCCTCTTCCTCCATCTGAACGTTCAAATGACCCAGACCGCGATTGGGCAGGGAGAGCGCCCGCTCGGCCATCCGGATCAGATCTTCCTCGCGATGCGATTGCAGACGGAAGAGCTGAGAACGCGACAGCAGCGCGGGATTCACCTCGAAGAAAGGGTTTTCTGTCGTCGCACCGATCAGCAGGATCAGCCCTTCCTCCACATGCGGCAACAGGGCGTCCTGTTGCGCCTTGTTAAAGCGATGGATCTCATCGACGAAGAGAACGGTGCGCTGGCTGTACATCGCCAGCGCATTTTTCGCCTCCTCGACCACTTTCCGAATGTCGCCGATGCCCGCCGTGACCGCATTGATCGAGCGAAACATCGACTTGGTGTGCCCGGCGATAATTTTCGCGATCGTCGTCTTGCCCGTTCCGGGCGGCCCGAAAAAGATCAGCGAGGTGAGCTTGTCCGCCTCGATCGCACGGCGCAACAGCTTGCCATGTCCGATGATCTCCTCCTGACCGATCAATTCCTCCAAGTTTTGCGGGCGCATTCGAGCGGCGAGCGGCGCGTTCTGCTTCTGCTCCTCCTGCGCTTGATATCCGAACAGATCCACAGCTATGCCACACCTCGCACGACGCGATGGATGATGGCCAGCGCCTCCTGCACCTGCGCTCGATCGACATCTTTATGCGTGACAAACCGCACCAGCCCCGGCCCAAAATCGGCACACCACACGCCCTCTGTGCGCAGTCGATCCACCAACTCGACCGAGCTGATGCCCGTCTTGGTCACGTCGATGATGACGATGTTCGTCTCCACCGTGCTGACATCGAGCTGAACGCTGTCGATCTCCGCCAAGCCGGTCGCCAGAATCTTGGCGTTCTGATGATCTTCTGCCAACCGCTCGACCATCTGAGTCAGCGCGATCAGTGCGGGTGCTGCGATCACGCCGACTTGGCGCATGCCGCCCCCCATGCGCTTGCGGATATAGCGAGCGCGCTCGATCACCTCTTGGCTGCCCGCCAAGATCGAGCCGACCGGAGCGGAGAGCCCTTTTGATAAGCAGACCTGCACGGTGTCCACATGCTGGGTGAACGCAGGCGCTTTGTGACCAGATGCGACCACCGCGTTGAACAGCCGTGCGCCATCCATGTGGATCGGAATCTGGTGCTCGTGGGCGATGCTCGCCAGCTCGCGCAGATGATCGAGCCCGAGGATCGTTCCGCCCGCCTTGTTGTGCGTGTTTTCCACGCAGATCAGTCCGGTGCGCGGGTGGTGAATGTTCGGCTCGCGAATCGCCTCGCGCACGTCCGCCAAGCTCATCGCGCCGCGCACGCCTGGCAATGTCTGCGTCTGCACCCCCGCGTAGACAGCATGGCCAGCCCCTTCGTACAGATAGATGTGCGATTGCTGTTCCAGGATGATCTCATCGCCCGGGCGGGTCAGCGTTTGAATGGCGATCTGATTGCCGAGCGTGCCAGAGGAGACGTACAGCGCAGCCTCCTTGCCAAGCATCTCGGCGGCCGTCTCCTCCAATCGATTCACCGTAGGATCATCGCCAAACACATCATCCCCAACTTCAGCATCGTACATCGCTTTGCGCATCTCAGCGGTCGGCTTAGTGACCGTATCGCTTCGCAAATCTATCGGCATTTCGCACACTCCATTTCCGAGAAAATTACTCTGATTTTATTATAAAGGAATGAACCGAAAAAGCCACCTCTTTTCATAAAAAAAGCCACCCCGTCTAAGGATGGCTTGACTGTACTCACGATGCGGTAACCTTTTCTTTCATCAGGCGGCTGACCACCTGAAGCGCCTGTTGAATCTCTTCGCGGTTGACATCTTTATGTGTGACGAAGCGGATCGACCCCGGTGCCAACATGCCGCCCAACACCCCTTCATGGTAGCAGGCGACCAGCAGATCCATCTCGGTCATACCTTCTTTCGAAACTTTAAAATAGACCATGTTCGTATCGATCTGGCTCGCGTCGATGTCGATCCCTTCGATGTTGGCAAGACCTTCGGCCAGAAACTTCGCATTGGCATGATCTTCTGCCAGACGATCGACCATCTCGTTGAGCGCCACCACCATCGGCGCTGCGACGATGCCCGCTTGGCGCAGCGTCCCGCCCAAGCGCTTGCGCCAGTGGCGCGCCGTGTTGATCGTCTCCGCATCGCCAGCCAAGATCGAGCCGACCGGTGCGCCGAGACCTTTGGTGAAGCAGACCTGAACGGTGTCCACATATTGAGTGATCTCACTTGCTGGAATCCCGCTGGCGATCGCTGCGTTAAACACGCGCGCTCCGTCCATATGCATCCGAATGCCCTTTTCTTGCGCGATCTCCCGCAATGCTTTCAGGTTGTCCTGCGGCACGATGCAACCCCCGTGGAAGTTGTGCGTGTTCTCCACACAGATCATCGCCGTCTTCGGGTAGTGCGGATCGATGAACGGGCGGATCGCAGCCCGCACATCGTCCGGGTTCATCACGCCGCGCTTGCCGGGGACTTGACGAGGTTGCACGCCTGCCAACACCGCATGCGCCGCCCCCTCCAGCATCACGATGTGCGACTCCGCTTCGACGATGATCTCATCACCGCGACCGGTCTGCGAGAGGATCGCCACCTGATTGCCCTGTGTTCCAGATGTGACAAGAATCGCCGCTTCCTTGCCCAAGCGTTCCGCTGCCATCTCTTCAAGCTTCAGCACAGTCGGGTCTTCGCGCGGGTTGTCATCCCCCACTTCCGCCTCGTACATCGCTTTTCGCATCGCCTCTGTCGGCTTGGTTACGGTATCACTGCGCATATCGATTCTCATCGTCTCCAAAACTCCTTTGCCGGAAAATTTAATCTATTTTTGTTACACCTATTATATCGGAAATACGATTAAAAACATATAGTAAAATGAAAAATGAGTGATGGTATTTACCATCACTCAAACTATCACTATAAAACAGTCAAAATCTGCGGACCATCTGCGGTGATTGCGAGCGTATGCTCATACTGCGTGGTCAGCGACCCATCTGCGGTGCGCACCGTCCAACCGTCCTTCTGATCCAGTGTGACCTGATACTTGCCGATGTTGATCATCGGCTCGATGGTGAAGACCATCCCTTCGCGCAGGCGCGGGCCGCGTCCTGCCGGACCATAGTGGGGCACCTGCGGCTCTTCGTGCATCTTGCGCCCGATCCCATGACCGATATAGTCGCGCACCACCGAATAGCCGAACCCTTCCGCATAGACTTGGATCGCGTGCGAGATGTCGCCGATGCGGTTGCCGACCACCGCTTGCTCGATCCCTTTGAACAGGCTGTCGTGCGTGACCTGCAACAGCCGGTTCGCCTCCTCCGACACCTCACCGACCGCATAGCTCCACGCCGAGTCTGCATGCAGACCGTCGAGCAGCGCAACCATGTCGATCGTGACGATATCGCCCTCTTTCAACACATATTTGGAAGGAAAACCGTGGCAGACCACATCGTTGACTGAAGCGCATGTTGCATATTGGTAGCCGTTGTAGCCGATCTGTGCGGGCACGGCGTTTCTGCTGCGCATGTGAGCATCGACAACATCGTTGATCTCCATCGTCGTGATGCCCGGTCGGATGATCTTGGCGACCTCGCGATGACATTCGGCGACGATGCGACCCGCCTCGCGCATCACTTCGATCTCAGCTTGACTTTTTAGTTCGATCACTCATAACACTTCCCCGTTTTTGATTTACTACTCGTAACTATACCATATGCGAAGAAGCAGAAAAACCCGACTCGCTCAGGAGTCAGGTTTCGCATGCATGGAAGTCAAAGAACCCCTCGCAGCCGTGTTACTAGTGTTTTGAACCCGCTCGCGCAGGTGGGTTGCAAGTTCTGATCTCGGTAATCCGCCTCGGCTCGCATGCCAGCGGCTCGCACGCCCATCAGCGACTCTCGTGCATCCCTTGTTGATACTGTTGGATCAAAACTGAAAAGCAATCACCAACATTGGAGGGTCCTTTGAATTAACAAATTGAAACTTCTTGACTCGATGTTAGCACAAGCGGTGATTAATTGCAAGAAAATTCAATTAGTGCCGGAGAACTATTTTTTTCCTACTGCCGATTTACAGCTTTTCGCTGTCGGACAACGCTTTCCCACCCAGAGCGATATGCAGCGTTTCCAACTGCTCGGTGACGACTGGCGACGGCGCTTCGGTCATCAGATCGGATGCGGAAGACGTTTTCGGGAAGGCGATGGTGTCGCGCAGCGATTGGCGGCCCGCCATGATCATGATCATCCGGTCGAGGCCGAGCGCGATGCCGCCGTGTGGCGGTGTGCCGTACTCGAACGCGTCGAGCAGGAAGCCGAACTGCTCTTGCGCCTCTTCGGCCGAAAAGCCGAGCGCTTGGAACATCTGCTCTTGGATCTCTCGGCGGTAGATCCGCATCGAGCCGCCGCCGAGCTCATATCCGTTCAGCGCGAGATCGTACGCTTTGGCGCGCACATGGGCCGGATCGGTCGCAAGCTCCGGCAGATCCTCTTCCATCGGCATCGTGAACGGATGGTGGGCCGCCACATAGCGGTTCGCCTCTTCATCATGTTCGAGCAGCGGGAACTCGGTCACCCAGATGAACTTGAACTGGCTTTCATCGATCAGGTTGAGCTCTTTGCCCAGCTTGCTGCGCAGTGCGCCGAGCGAGTCGGCGACCACTTTTTTGCTGTCTGCCGCAAAGAGGAGCAAGTCGCCTTTTTCGGCGCCCGCCTTGCTGATGATCGCGCTCATCTCCTCTTCGGAGAAGAACTTGGCGATCGGCGATTTCACGCCCTCTTCCTGCACGGCGATCCACGCCATCCCTTTTGCGCCATAGCGCTTGACGAACGCTTCGAGCTCGTCGATCTGCTTGCGGGAATAGATCGCGCATCCTGGGGCGACCAAGCATTTGACTTCGCCGCCGTTTTCGATCGCCATGTTGAACACTTTGAACCCACAGCCGCGCACTTGCTCTGTCAGATCTTGCAGCTCAAGGCCGAAGCGAATGTCCGGCTTGTCCGAACCGAAGCGGGCCATCGCATCCTGATAGGTGATGCGCGGGAACGGACGAGGTATCTCCACATCGATCGTCGCTTGGAACAGGCCGACCATCATCTCTTCGATCATCGCTTGGAATTGCGCCATCGACATGAACGACTGCTCGATGTCCACCTGCGTAAACTCCGGCTGGCGGTCGGCGCGCAAATCTTCGTCGCGGAAGCAACGAGCGATCTGATAGTAGCGCTCAAAGCCGGACACCATCAGCAGCTGCTTGAACAGCTGCGGAGATTGCGGCAGCGCGTAAAACTCGCCCGGATGCACGCGGGATGGCACGAGGTAGTCGCGCGCTCCCTCCGGCGTCGACTTGGTGAGGATCGGCGTCTCCACCTCGATAAACGCGTTTTGATCCAAGAAGTTGCGCATGTGCGTGGTCACCTTGGAGCGCAGCAGGAAGATCTTTTGCATCTCCGGGCGGCGCAGGTCGAGATAGCGATATTTCAAGCGCAGGTTTTCATCCACATCGACGTTGTCCTGAATGTAGAACGGCGTGTTTTTCGCCGCGTTGAGGATCTCGATCTTCTCGACCTTCACCTCGATCTCCCCGGTTGGAATCTTGCTGTTGATCGCACCCGCTTCGCGAAGTGCCACCGTGCCTTCCAGCGCGATCACATATTCGTTGCGCAGCTTATCCCCTTGCGCCATCAGCGCATCGCTGTCCGCTTGCTCGCCCGGTTGAAACACCGCTTGCACGAAGCCTGAGCGGTCGCGCAGGTCGATAAAGATCAGGTTGCCCAGATCGCGGCGGCGCTGCACCCAGCCGGTGAGAACCACCTTTTGACCCGCATGCTCTTTGCGCAGTTCGCCCGCTTGGTGCGTGCGATACAATGTTTGTTGTTCACTCATCGTTTGTCCCTCCCGTATTGACTACCGCTTGCTCTGTACGACTTCGATCAGTTCGGAGAGCGCGACGGTCGTCTGCTCCCCCGTCTCCATATCCTTGAGGTTGGCCACTCCTTGTGCCAGCTCGTCATCGCCGAGGATGACCACCTGCCGCGCTTTCAGGCGATCGGCCGCTTTCATCTGCGCCTTCATGCTCTTGCCGAGATAGTCTTTGTCGGCGATCAGGCCGGCACGGCGCATCTCGTGCAACAGCTTGACCGAATGCTTTTGCGCCGCTTCGCCGAGGGCGACGAAGAAGATGTCGATGCCTTTGGCGATCGGAAGTTCTACGTTCTGGTTGGCAAGCGCGATCATGACGCGCTCGATGCCGACCGCAAAGCCGATGCCCGGCATCTCCGGTCCGCCGAGCTGTTCGACGAGCCCGTTGTAGCGACCCCCGCCGGAGAGCGTGGAGCCGTTTTCGATAAACTCAAACGCCGTCTGCGTGTAGTAGTCGAGTCCGCGCACCATGCGCGGGTTGACAGTAAACGGGATGCCAAACGATTCGAGATAGGAGCAGACCGCTTGGAAATGGGTGCGATCCTCTTCTGACAGATGATCGAGCATCTCCGGCGCGCCCTGTGTGAGCTCCTTGCACGTTTCGTTTTTGCAATCGAGGATGCGCATCGGATTGCGATCATAGCGGCTTTGGCAGTCTTTGCACAGCTGCTCTTTGACCGGCGACAGGTGCTCGCGCAGGATGTCGCGATACGCTGTCCGGCTTTGCGCAGAGCCGACCGAGTTGATCTCCAAGCTGATGTCGGTCAGGCCGAGCTCGGTAAAGAAGGTCATCGCCAGCGCGATCACTTCCGCATCGATGCTCGGGTCGTTCACGCCGAGCACCTCAGCGCCAAACTGATGAAACTGACGATAGCGGCCCGACTGCGGACGCTCATAGCGAAACATCGGTCCCATGTAATACAGCTTGGTCGGCTGCGGCTGCGCGTAGAGCTTGCTTTCCACAAAGGAGCGCACCACCGACGCGGTGCCTTCTGGACGCAGGGTCAACGAGCGCTCCCCGCGGTCTTGAAAGGTGTACATCTCCTTTTCGACGATGTCTGTCGTCTCGCCGACACCGCGCGCGAACAGCTCGGTGTGCTCAAAGATCGGAGTCCGAACTTCTGCTACGTTGAAGCGACGGCAGACCTCGCGTGCTGTCTGCTCGATCAGATGCCATCTCTCCACATCTCCGGGGAGAATGTCGTTTGTGCCACGTGGGCGGTTGATTAACATTTTGGATCTGCCTCCTCCAAATAATCAGCAAAATAAAAAGCCCCCGCCCCTAAGCGAACATCGCTTAGGGACGAGAGCTGTGACTTCCCGTGGTACCACCCTATTTGAAGTTGCAGATGCAACTTCCACTCGCCGGGTAACGTCCGGTCACGCCTCCCTGCTACCGATCATGCACGCACGATTTTCGCAAGGGGTCCTCCAGGGTGTCTTTCATCAAGGGTGCGCTAGAGAGACACTTTCAGCCGCGGTGTCTCCTCTCTGACTAGGCCAGTCCTTCACTACTGGGCCCTTTCATCGGATCTCGTTTCGATTGAATTAAGAGTAATCTTACTCAGCGCAAGTTCGTCTGTCAAGTTTATTTTGTCCACTTTTGCGAAGTATTATCAGCGGCAACAGCCCGAGCGCCACCATCGCACCACCGCCCAGCGCAAAGCAGGCGGTGACGGAGAGCGATGCGAGCACCGGGCCTGCGATCGCCACCCCGATCGATTCGGAGCCGAACGATGCGGTCGCCCAGATGCTCTGGCAAGAAGACATGCGCCCAAGCGGCATCTTCTGCTGAATGATCGTCGTCACCGGAATGTCGGTCAAAAAATGGGCGCATCCGATGATGCCGACCGCCAGACAGGCGATCAGCAGCTGTGGCGAAAGGGCGAGCAATCCGAACATGATCCCGTAGACCGACCAGCCGATCCCGACCATCGTCAAGATGTGCAGGCGCGCCAGCTTTTTCATCAGGGCGGCAGACGCGAACATGCCGACCGAGAAGCAGGCCATCAACAGCCCGTAGGTGTCGCCTTCGCCACCTAGCCTTTCGCCTGCGAGCAAGGGCAGGCCGACCTTGATCATGCCAGCAGACGCGACCAGCCCGAGCGAAGAGAGCAGGATCGAAAACGTGACCGCCCGCTCCTTGCGGATCTCCTTGCCCGCCATCAGCAGATCGGCAAAGATCGTCTGATCGCTGCGCTCCGAACGCTCCGCATGCTCTGCTCGCTCCGCTCGTTTCAGCGCGATCTGCCAGACGGTCCACAGCGACAGGAAGAAGCTGATGCAATTGATCCAGAGCATCCACTCCACCTGTTCAGCAGCCATCAGCACGCCGCCGAGCAGCATGCCCCCCACCTTGCAGATGCGCTTAGCGCTCTCCGAGAGCGAGTTGGCGAGCAACAGCTCTTCACGGCGCACGATCTGCGGCAGGACGGCGCGCAGCGAGGGGTGGAAAAAGGCGCGGGCCGATGTGAGCACCACCGCCACCAGACAGACTTCCCAAAGCGTCAGCCCCCCTGCCAGGTAGCGCAACACCAGATAGAGCATCGCAGCTCCCCGCAGCGCGTCGGTCACGATCATCGTCAGCCGACGGTTCCAGCGGTCTGCAAATGCGCCTGCGATCAGCCCGAGCACGAGAAACGGCACCGTCTGGCAGAGCACCAGCATCCCGATCGCCGCCGGGGAACCTGTCATCCGATAGACCAGCCAGACGATGCCGACCTCATAGATCGCATCGCCCAGCTGTGAGAGCAATTGCCCGGAGAAGAGCAGCCTGTAGTTGCGGTTTTTCAGCAGATCCGAATAGCTAGCGGACAAAGCGCTTCACTCCTGGCAAGCGGCGCAGCTCGTCTTTGCTGACCCCTTTTTGCAAGATCATCAGCGCGCCGAACACTGCCGCCCCCACCGATCCTGCCAAGATCAGCACGATCAGGTTTTCCACGCGCGGCCACGGGATGATCACGTCGAGCGGAATCTTCGTGATCGTCCAGACGACGCCCCCCATCACCAGCGAGGCGAACAGCGGCTTGATGATCAGCGATCGGTAGGACATCGGAATTTCGGCCAGCCGTCGCACCGCCGCGAAGTTGAGGCCGGAAGACAGGATGTAGCCGATCACCGCAGCGATCCCCGCCCCCAAGATGCCAAACTTCGGAACGAGCAGCAGCAACAGCACAAGCTTGAGGCCAAGCCCGGCAAACATGTTGCGGATCGGCAAGTACATAAAGCCCATCGCCTGCAAAATATAGCAACAGACCAGCTCATAGGAGGAGAAGATCGCCATCCAGGAGATCGCCGCGATCGTATCCGCTCCCTTCAGGTCGGTAAACAGGGCGATGTCGATCGGCCCTGCCAACACGTAGAGCCCGACTGCAGTCGGAAAGGCGAAGAGCGAAGTCAAGCGAAACGCGGTGATCACACGATCGTTTCGCAGCTTGATGTTCTTCTGGGCGATCGCCTCCGAGATGGCGGGCATCAGCGAGAGACCGACGGCGACGGCGAGCGACAGCGGAAGCGCGATCAGGCGCAGCGCCCGCGCCGTGTAGACGCCAAACTCGGAGGTGGCGACCTCCTTGGTCCAATCAAAACCGAACATCAGCAAATTGGTGATCGTAAACGAATCCATCATCTGAGAGAGCGGAAGCACGATCGAGGACAGCGAGATCGGAATCGAAATTTTTAAGATTTTGCGCAGCACCACTTTGTTCGGCACGGTGGATGGTCGGATGTACTTCTTGCGGTTTTCCCGCCGCTGCTTGACCACATGTCTGCCGAGATAGAACAGGGAGGCCAGCGCGCCGAGCACAGAGGAGAACGTCGCGACAGCTGCGACCGTCCTCGGCTCCGCGTTCAGGCTGACGGAGATGTAGACCCCGACCAAGATCACCGTCACCCGCACCAGCTGTTCGACCACCTGTGAATTGCCTGAGATCGCCATCGATTGATGGCCTTGTATATACCCGCGCATCGCGGCGAGCAGCGGCACGATCAACAGCGCAAACGCCAGAGCGCGGATCGCCGTCGAGCTGTTGTAGTCGCCCATCATCACCCCGATGGTGCCGCCGAGCAGCATCAGCAGCACGAAGACGACGACGCCCGCCACCGCTAAAAACCGCGCCCCCACACGGTACAGCTGATCGGCGCCCGCAAAGTCGCGCAATGCGCTTCTCTCCGCGACCAGCTTGGAGATCGCGAGCGGAATGCCAGCGGTCGCGAGCGTCAGCATCACCACATAGATCGCATAGGCGTTCTGGTACAACCCCATTGCGTAATCCTTCGCCATATTCTGAAACGGTACGATGTATACAACCCCGAGAATCTTCGAGATCAAACCAGCTGCAGCCAAAGACAGAGCGCCGGCTGCCAAACCCTTTTTTGCTGACATAAACGGTCCCCTACTCGTCCAGTATTTTGCCTACCTTCCACTGTAACACAAAAGAAAACCCCGTTCCATCACGAACGGGGCATCGCGGTCTCGGTAAACAGTTCGCGGAGTTTCGCAAGCTTTTTGTGGGTCGTCGCGTCAACAGAGTCCACGTACGCTTTCGGCTCTTTCGCGTTGTAGATGTGACCGAGAAACTCGCCTTTTTTATACAGCTTGGTCGAAGCGCCGCCGCCAAGCCCGATGATCGTCTGGCGCTCCTCCATGATCGCGATGTTGTAGACCGAATCTTTCCCCGGCATCGCATAGCCGACGTTTTCCAGGTTGCCCAAGATGTCCTTCTGGCGATACACGTAGTAGGGGTGGTAGCCGAGCCCGCTTGCCCAATCGGCCGTCTCCGCCATCATCTGCCGAACGACCTGCGTGTGCGGAATCTCGTACGCATCCTTCTCTTTCGTCACATTGGACGTGCGCTTAAAGGACATCGTGTGCACCGTGACCGAATCGGGCATCAGCGCTTCGATGCGCTCCCTCGTATGGCGGACATCGTCGACCGTCTCCCCCGGCAGTCCGAGGATCATGTCCATGTTGATGTTCTCAAATCCGGCCTCTCTGACCAGATGAAACCGCTTGTCGACGATGTTTGGCGTGTGTCCGCGGCCGATCACCTTCAGCGTCTCCGCTTTGAACGTCTGCGGATTGACCGAGACGCGGTTGACTCCGTATTTGCGCATCACCTCGACGCGCTCCGGCGTGATCGTGTCCGGGCGGCCCGCTTCGACCGTAAACTCGCGCCATCTGTCCGCATCGGGGATCTGGCGGTAGAGCGCTTCAAAGACGCGGGTCAGCTCTTTCGCCTGCAGGGAGGTCGGCGTGCCGCCGCCGAGGTAGACGCTGGTCACGCCGATCGACTCCTCCTGCAAAAATTGGCCGATCGCTGCAAACTCGCGCTCCAGCGCATCGAGGAAAGCGGGCGCATAGGTCGCCTTGTCCTCCATCGAATAGGCGGGAAACGTGCAGTACGCGCAGTGTGTCGGACAGAACGGAATCCCGATGTAGAGCGAGACCTGCTTGTCGATCTGATAGAGATCGGGCACCGCGCGCAGCTGCACGTCGGCGATCTGAAGCAACAGGTCGATGCGCTCCTGCGAGATCAAATACTGGTCGCGCATGATCGCGCGAATCTGGTCGAAGCTCGTCCCCGCTTCGATCAGGTTGTGGACGAGCTTCAGCGGTCGCACGCCGGTCAGGATTCCCCACGGTTGCCCCTGTCCGGTCAACCGTTCGAGCACTTCGTGCAAGACGAAGAGCACCGCTTGCTTGCTCCGCTTCTTGCGCTGCGCCTCCACCGGCGGTTCTACCACCCGCCCCTGCACGCACTCTTCGCGCTGCCCGCTTCGGCGGTCGTACAGTTCTGCGCGAGCGACCACATAGTCGTCTCGCTGCTCGATCAGGGATAGCTTTATATGGAGTAACGCTTCCTCCTGCTCGTCGAAGACCACCACTGCATCTTCTAAAAACAGGTGGGTCAGCCGCTCTGTTTCACGTTGGTAGTTCAGGTTGCCAAGATCGATGCGAATCTGCATGGATCGTCACCTCCAGATACCAGTGTACCCATCCCCCCTCGCACCGTCCACTATTTTTGCATCTTTGCCCGCAGATGCTGCACCTCGCGGGAGGTCAGCGAAAATTCGGTCGCCAGCTCCACATCTTCCATGTACTGCGACTTTTGCAAAAAATCGTGAAAATCGACGTTCATCAGCCGCCGATTCGTAAAGGTCGCTACTTGTTGATGGATCGTTTTCCGCATGGATGTGCCCTCCTCGACTGTCGCTTTTTGCCTGTCTTTAGTCTTCCCTGTCGCTTTCGAATCTAACGGTGTCGAAGGGGAGGATTTTAGAAAAAAGGTCGCGAAATGATCGTCAAAGTCAGCGAGTAGAGGGGGCCGAGGAAGTGATGAAAAAACGAAATCAACTGCTCGTGCTGGTGCTTTTGTTCACGCTGATCCTCTCCTTGGCCGCCTTTGCGGAAGAGGGGCGATTTCTGAAAGTCACCGCCTATGGGGTCAACATTCGCGCCGGAGCGGGGACCGATACGGATGTGATCGGGAGGGCAGACTTTGGCGACTCCTTTGAAGTGCTGCAAGTGGCCGATGACTGGTATCAGGTGCGCTTGGCCAAAGGGGAAGTTGGGTGGATTCACGCATCGCTCGTCCAAGAAGGCGCGAGGTTTGCTGCTGCCGATCGGTCGATCGAAGAGGTGGAGGCCAAAGAGCCGGGCGTAAACGTCAGGGGTGGCGCTTCGACCTCTTTTGAAGTGGTGACCACGATCGGGCCGGGCACGCGCTATCTGCTGCTGCAAAAGAGCGGTGATTGGGTGCAGATCCGCCTGCCCGATGAGCGCACCGGCTGGGTCGCCGCCTGGTTGGTCAACCTGTCGGAGAACAAGGTGAAATCGACAGCGAGCTCCGAGCGACAGCAGGCGACCGTCATCGCAAGCCAGCTCAACGTGCGTCGAGCAGCGTCGCTCAGCTCCGAGGTGATCGGCACGTTGCAACAAAATGAGATCGTGCAGGTGCGCACCGTTCGGGAGGAAGGATGGCTTCAGATCGAATACGGGGAAGGCGTCGGGTACATTGCTTCCGAATATGTGCGGCTGCCCGGACAGAGCGTTCAAAGCGCGACCACCTCCCCGCTCGACAGCTCACAGCCGACGCTGACCTTAAAGGCACAGGTCAATCTGCGCACCGGGCCGGGCACCAATTTTCCGGTGATCGAGACGGCGCGCACCGGCAGTCAGTTTTCCATCCTCGCCAAGTCGGGCGCTTGGTATCAGATCGCAGCGGGCAGTGAGCAGAAAGCTTGGGTGGCCGGCTGGCTGGTCGAAGTGAACGGATCGCTGAGCGGCATTCGCGAGGAGCAGCCGACGCTCGACAGCAGCTTGCGGGGAACGACGATCGTCTTGGATGCGGGCCACGGGGGGATCGATGTCGGGGCGATCGGTCGAGCGAGCGGGGCGTTCGAAAAGGATCTCAACCTGTCGCTCGCGCAGATGCTGGCGAACAAGCTGATCACGACAGGCGCTCATGTGGTGATGACGCGGGCAGACGACCGCTTCCTCTCCCTGCAAGGGCGCGTTGAGATCGCCGAGGACAATCGGGCAGACCTGTTCGTCTCGCTTCATTACAACACGCACCAAGATCCTTCGCTGTCCGGATCGATCACCTTTTACCACAGCGAAGCAGGCGAAGACCGGCGAGCGGCAGAGCGGGTGCAGCAGGAGTTGGTCAGATCGCTCGGCCTGCCCGACTTGGGCGCAAGATTTGGCGATTATTATGTGCTGCGGGAAAACCAGACGCCGGCGATCCTCGTGGAAACCGCCTTTTTGACCCATGTGGAAGATGAGCGCCATGCGACCGATCTCGCCGCGCAGGAGAAGGCGGCCGAAGGGATCTTTCGCGGAATCGTAGCTGTGTTCGAGGAATAGCAGCGTTCGAGGGGGTGCTGTATTTGAGGGGTCGATCAGATAAAAAAACGTCCTGCCTCGGTGGAGGTCAGGACGTTTTGCTTGCGTTCGCCTTACTTGTCGAGATTAGCAAGCTGTTCGAGGAACAGCGGATTGAGCACCTTGATGTACGTGCCCTTCATCCCGAGCGAGCGGGATTCGATCACACCTGCCGACTCCAGCTTGCGGATCGCGTTGACGATCACCGAACGGGTGATGCCGACGCGGTCAGCGATCTTCGATGCGACGAGCAGACCTTCGGAGCCTTCCAGCTCTTTGAAGATGTGTTGGATCGCCTCCTGCTCGGAGAAGGACAGCGATTCGAGCGCCATCATCACCATCGCGCGCTGGCGAGCCTTTTCATGAATCTCCTCTTGCTCGGCGCGGATGATCTCCATGCCGACCACAGTGGCGCCGTACTCGGAGAGGATCAGGTCCTCATCGGTAAACTGCTTGTTCAGGCGAGCCAGCACCAAGGTGCCAAGTCGCGAACCGCCGCCGATGATCGGAACGATCGTGATGTTCTTCCGCTTGAACACTTCGTTCTCCTCGGTGGAGAAGACGTAAAACGCCTCTTTCGTCTCGACGTTCTTCTGCGTCTCGGTGATCTTGAGCAGCGTTTCATTAAAGTCGCCAGGGAAGCGCTGTTCGACCGTCATGATCTGGTTCCATTCGAGGGTGAGCTCATACTCAGCCAGTCCAAAACCGAGGATCTTGCCTGTATTCGATACGACATAGACGTTCGAATCCACCATGTCGCTGAGCAGTTTCGCCAGCTCCATAAAGTCCACGCCATTGATGGCCGATTTCTGCAAAAGACGGTTAAAACGCTGTATTTTTTCCAACAAAACCATGGGTTCACCCGCTATCTTATATTCTTAGATTTTCGCTAATACTATGCGATTTTGATTGATTCTTAACTGAGCAACAACTATACAGTAGTCGAAGTTGTGCGCATTTTCAAGCATACAACATAAAAACTACGAAAATATCATAGAACTGTAACAATTCGCCCTCGTTCTCCAAGATTGCCCATTTTGACAAAGTTCATACCTGCAAAATTCTGCTTGCGAAAAGTTTGACACTTTTACGAAGAAAATTCTGATAATTCGCGAATCCTGTTCAAATATATCAGGTATTGGAACTTTTTGCAATCTAATTGTGGAAAAACCATGAAAAAAACGATGATTCTGCGATCATCGCTCTTTTAAAGGATGAGGAAAGTCCTCATAGACTATGTAAGATCATAGCACAAGTATTATATTGGACTGAAATCATGTTGTCAACATTTTTTTCTATACTTATAATACTCGCAGTGGATATGATGCGGGGAGGACAACAGATGGGTCGCAGAATGAGAGGATTGTGGTTGGCAGGGGCATTCGGGCTGTTGCTCCTGCTGACCGAACTGTTTTTGGTGCGGGCAGAACAGCACGCTTCCCTGCCGATCGCCGTGCTGCCGGAGCAAGCGAAGATGACCGCAGCAAAATGGCTTGGCGATGTGCGGATGACCGTCCGCCAGGAAGAGAATCTGGACGTCTCGCGCTACTTGCACCAGCAGGGCTTGACAGATCAGCTGCGGGCAACGCTTGCGACAGACATGCCGCTCTTGGTCTGGAAGGTGACCAGCAGGGACGCAGAAGCATCGATCAACAGGCAGAGCGGGCGCATCGAAGGGCTGCGCGGAATCACCATCGCGCAAGGAGAAGAATTGCGCACCCGCAGAGCAGATGCGGTTCGCGAGATCCTGGAGCAGACGTTCGGTCAGAAAAGCCTCGTGCTCACGTCGATCGACGAGCAGGAGCGAGGCAGAGCGCTGCTCACCTTCCACACCAGCTTTTCGGTCGACAGCCTGACCGATCGGGTCGAGGCGGAGGTGGTGGACGATCGACTGGTCGCCTTCACCCATCGACTGCAGGCACCTCTGCCAACCGATCGGACGAGCTCACCGATCGCCGAGACGGTGCAAAGATGGGCTGGGTGGTTCCAGCTGGCCGTGCTGATCTTGCCGCTGGTCGGGATGTGGCGCTTGATGCGCGGGGACGGCGGCGCTCGTCGCTGGTACGGGGAGCTCGCCTTGAGCGGCGCGGTCGCGATCGCCTTCTGGCTCAAAGGGCTGTCTGCCGACTACCTGCTCCAAGGGGTCGTCTACGGCGCGATCGTCTTTGGGGTCTTGGCGATTGTAAAGGAGTCGAAGTGGCCTGCAGATAACAAGCGCCAATCTGCCAGATCGCTGCACGATCAAATTCTGGCTGGCTACTGCATCTTCGGAGTGCTCACAGGGTGCAGCGTGCTGTTCAGCTGGGGAGCCGACCTGCTTGGCGCTTGGTCGTCCGACCTGCAGGCGCAAGAGGCGGTGGCGCTCGCCCCTCTGCCGTTCCTGTTGCCGCTCATCGCTGCCGGAACGGCAGCCGTCTACGAGGAGCTAGTCTATCGGAAGCTCGGCGACCTGTGGCTGAGCCGCCTGTTCAAGCCGGGAGCTGTCGTCGCGCTGCTCTGCTCGCTGATCTGGTCGACCGCCCACCTCCAGTATGGCGTGTGGCCGTGGTATCTGCGGATCATCGAACTCGGATTGATCATCGGCCCGCTGCTGTTCTTCCTCTATCGGCGATACGGGTTGGTCGCGGTGATCACAGGCCATTTCCTGTACAACGCCTGTCTGATCAGCCTCGCTGTGACAAGCGCTTTTGGCAATGGTTGGAGCTTCGTCTGGCTGGCCGCTCCCCTCCTGTTGCTCTGCTGGAAAAGAAAGGGACCCCTCGCTTAGAGGAGTCCCTTTTCTGCTATTTCGCTTGGCGCACCAAGATCTTTCCGGGATGATCGGCGATCGCTTCGCCGACGATCGAAGCGGCGTGGATGCCGCGCTCCTGCAGCTTGGCGAGCAGCTCCTCCGCCTGGTCAGGCGGGATGGCGAGCAACAGTCCCCCGGAGGTGACCGCATCGCAGAGGATGATCTGCGTCGTCTCATCCACGCCTTCGTCGTAGATCGCATCGTCTTTCACCCAGTCGATGTTGCGAACCGTGCCGCCGGGGAACACTTTCTGTTCCACCAGATCGCGCGTGCCCGGCAAGAGCGGCACCTGCGATGCGTACAGCACGATGCCGACTTGAGCGCCGCGCGCCATCTCCAGCGCATGTCCTGCCAAACCGAATCCGGTGACATCTGTGCAGGCGTGCACGGTAAACTCTTTCGCCGTCTCAGCCGGCACTCTGTTCAGGGCGGCCATCGTCTGCTCCACCAGCGCGATCAGCTCTGCAGACGCTTTGCCTCGCTTGATCGCCGTGGTGACGATTCCCACGCCGATCGGCTTGGTCAAGATCAGCACATCGCCCGGCTTGGCACCGGCGTTCGTCCACACCCGATCGGGGTGCACGATTCCGGTCACCGCCATGCCGTACTTCGGGTCGCGGTCATCGATCGAATGACCGCCGACGATCATGGCACCCGCTTCCCGCGCTTTGTCCGCACCGCCGCGCAGGATTTCGGCCAAGATCTTCTTGTCGAGCGTCGCGATGGGAAACCCGACAATATTTAAGGCGGTGAGCGGCGTACCGCCCATCGCGTATACGTCAGACAAAGCGTTGGCAGCTGCGATCGCACCGAACATGTAGGGATCGTCCACCACCGGAGTGAAATAGTCGACCGTCTGGACGAGCGCCGTCTCGTCGTTCAGCCTGTATACACCAGCATCGTCCGATGTGTCGATCCCGACGATCAGGTTCGCATCGGGCACTTCATTTCTAGGCAGATGGCACAAAACTTGTGCCAGGTCGGCTGGGCCGATTTTGCAGCCTCAGCCGGCCTTTTCGGTCAGCAGCGTCAATCGCACTTGCTCGCTGGGCAGCACCGCATCACCCGATCCTTGCGAAGGCGTCACGGACGCTGTCGATAACTCTTTCGATCTCTCTTGGGAAGATTGTTCGGACATCGAAATGCATGGCCTCCTTTCTCATCGTCGTCATCACCGGCAAGCGGACATGACGAAGTTCCTGTTCCAATCTGGTGAGCGAAAACTGATCGGTTCGCACCGCCACCCGCAGGGTGGGCAGCTCTTCGGTCGGCAACGAGCCTCCGCCAACCTGAGACAGGCCTGGCTCGATCGCCACCTCTGCCCGATCGCTAAACACGGTGCGAAGACCCTCGCACAGACGCTCCGCCTCTTGCTCCATCGAGTCTGGGGTCCGCAGCAGCATCCACAGCGTCGGGTTCTCGCGCTTTGCCAGCTCATCGTCCAGATATAGTCGCAACGTGGCTTCCAGAGCGGCCAGCGTCAGCTTGTCCACGCGAAGAGCTCGCGTCAGTTGGTTTTTCTTTAATCGCTGGATATATTCCTGCTTCCCGACGATAATTCCCGCCTGTGTCGCACCGAGCAGCTTATCGCCGGAGAACGAGCAGAGATCGACACCCGCCTGCACCGTCTCTCGCACCGTCGGCTCATCTCCGATGCTGTGCGCTTGCAGATCGAACAGCGACCCGCTGCCGAGATCCTCATAGACGGGGATGTTGTGCGCATGGGCCAGCGCCACCAAGTCGGACATCTGCGGTTGGTAGGTAAAGCCGACCACGCGGAAGTTGCTGGTGTGCACGCGCATGATCAGCGCCGTGTCTTCGGCGATCGCTCGCTCATAGTCGCTCTCGCGCGTCTTGTTCGTCGTGCCGACCTCGACCAGCTGGGCACCGCTCGCCTGCATCACCTCGGAGACGCGAAACGATCCGCCGATCTCCACCAGCTGCCCGCGAGAGATGATCACGCTCTTCCCTTTCGCCATCTCGGTCAGCACCAGCAGGACGGCAGCCGCGTTGTTGTTGACGACAAGCGCCGCCTCGGCGCCAGTCAGGTCACAGATCAGCCGCTCCACATGCTGGTAGCGGGACCCGCGCTCCCCCGTGCTCAGATCCAGCTCCAGATTGGTATATCCTCTGGCAGTCGCCTCGATCGCCTCGATCGCAGCCTCGGCGAGCGGAGCCCGCCCCAAGTTGGTGTGCAGCACGACGCCCGTCGCGTTGATCACCGCCCGGTAGTTCAGATCGAACTGCCGATTCACTCGCTCGGCCACGCGGTCTGCCAACAGATCGAGGTCTGCCTCCACCGCCTGATCCCCTTGCAGGATCTTGGCCCGCACCTCGGCGATCACATCGCCGCAAGCGCTCGACACCAGCTTGTGCCCACGCCGGTCGGCCAGCTGCTTGCACAGCGGGTGGGAAAGCAACAGATGAACGGCTGGCAGACGGCGCAATCGCTCCGCTTCGCTCTTTTCGATTCGCATAACGCCCCTCCCCATCTCAGTTCCATGCTACCATCTTACCTGATCCTGACAGGTTTTAAAACGCAAAACAGCGCATCCCCCACCTGCCAATCAGGTATGACGGCTCCTGATTTTTTTGGTACGATAGGAAATGGTAAAAGAAAGGTGGAGATTCTAGGTGACTACACATGATCGTTCCACATCGGAACGTTACTATGAAGAAGCGCAACAGGTGATCGTCGGCGGCGTCAACTCGCCCTCTCGCTCCTACAAAGCGGTCGGCGGCGGTGCGCCTGTGTTTATGGAGCGCGGCGAAGGCGCCTACCTGTACGATGTGGACGGCAACCGCTACATCGACTATCTGGCCGCCTACGGTCCGCTGATTCACGGACATGGCAACAAACACGTGGCAGAAGCGATCTCTTGCGCCGCTCACAACGGTGTTCTGTACGGAACGCCGACCAAGCTGGAGATTGAGCTGGCGACGATGCTCCAAGCGGCGATTCCATCGCTTGAGAAAGTTCGCTTCGTCAACTCGGGAACGGAAGCGGTGATGACCTGCATCCGCGTCGCCCGCGCGTATACGGGCCGCACGAAGATCATGAAGTTTGCCGGCTGTTACCACGGCCATTCTGACCTCGTGCTCGTCGCAGCAGGCTCTGGGCCTTCGACGCTCGGCATCCCCGATTCGGCGGGCATCCCCCAGTCGATCGCAGACGATATGATCACCGTGCCGTTCAACGACCTGTCAGCTTTTGAAGCGGCGCTGGAAAAGTGGGGCGATCAGACGGCTGCCGTCTTGGTCGAGCCGATCGTCGGCAACTTCGGCATCGTCGCACCCGAGTCTGGATTCCTGAAAGGGATCAACGATCTCGCGCACAAACATGGCGTGCTGGTCGTCTACGATGAGGTGATCACCGCCTTCCGCTTCCAATATGGCGGCGCACAAAATCTGCTCGGAGTGACACCCGACATGACGGCGCTCGGCAAGATCATCGGCGGCGGTTTGCCGATCGGCGCATACGGCGGCCGCGTCGACATCATGGAGCAGGTCGCACCGCTCGGCCCTGCTTACCAAGCGGGCACGATGGCGGGCAACCCAGCCTCGATCGCCGCAGGGATCGCCTGCCTCGAAGAGCTGCAAAAGCCGGGCACCTATGAGCGGATGGGCGATCTGGGCCGATTGCTCGCCGAGGGTCTGCTGCAATCGGCGCGCAAATATGGGCACAAGGTGACGCTCAATCGCATCGGCGGCGCGTTCGCCCTGTACTTCACCGAGCAGCCGGTGACAAATTATGAGGATGCGCAAGCGGCAGACGGTGAGAAGTTCGCCCGCTTTTTCCACCTGTTGCTCGACGAGGGAATTCTGCTTGCACCCTCCAAGTATGAAGCTTGGTTTGTCTCCACAGCGCATACGCCGGAGGACATCGCCTTCACGCTGGTCGCTGCCGACCGCGCTTTTTCCAAACTGTAGACGTCAAAAGCACCGCTGCCGAGATCTTCCCGATCTGTCAGCGGTGCTTTTTCGTGTCAGATGCAATTCGATCAAAAAGAAGGCACCGCCTCGGGGGTGCCTTCATCAGTTCTCGCTTACAGAACGCCGGACAGTTCACTCAGCAGATCGTTTTTGGACTTGTAGCCCACGATCGTCTTCACAACCTCGCCCTTTTGGAACACGAGCATGGTCGGGATGGACATCACGCCGAACTTCTGCGTGGTCACTTGGTTTTCGTCGATGTTCAGCTTGCCGATCGCCAGCTTGCCAGCCGTCTCGGAAGCAACATCTTCGAGAACGGGAGCGAGCATGCGGCACGGGCCACACCAAGTTGCCCAGAAATCGACGAGGATCGGAGTTTCCGAATCCTTGATCGACTGTTCAAAGTTTGCATCGGTGATCGTCAAGATTGCTTCAGATGCCATGGGTTCATACCTCCGTACAAAAAGGAAATTATACTGCGACTACTTCTCTGATCTCAGGAACAGATGCGCGGATCGTGCGCTCGATGCCCATCTTCAGGGTCATCGTGCTCATCGGGCAACCGCCGCAAGCGCCAGTCATGCGGATTTGCGCGATGCCAGTCTCACCGTCTACTTCAACCAGTTCAGCATCGCCGCCGTCCGCTTGCAGACCTGGGCGAATCTTGTCGAGTGCTTCTTGAACGCGTGTGCGAAGATCTTCCATCGTGAATGCCTCCATTTCGTTCTTCCAATTGTCATTCTGTGCATACGCAACTAGTATAGGCGGAAGAAATACCGCTCATTCGATGCGCCGCACCTTGTTTTTATTTTACCCTAGTATAGAAAACGTGGGAAGGATTGTATGTGACCTGTGTTACATCTCTTTTTCTATTCTATTCGCACCGAACGCGATTGTTCACCGTTTTCCTTCCCATTCCTCATAAAATTGTTCCAAGAAAGCTTCCATCACCTGATGTCGCCCCTCCGCCATCCGCTTGGCATACGGCGTGTTCATCAGCTCTTTGAGCTTGAGCAGCTTTTCATAAAAATGGTTGATCGCGGTCGACTTGCCCTTGCGGTACTCCTCGCGGGTCATGGCGGTGCGCGGCTTCAGATGCGGATCGTGCGCCAGCTGTCCCTTTGCCCCCGAATAGGCGAACGTGCGGGCGATTCCGACCGCCCCGAGCGCATCGAGACGATCCGCATCCTGCACGACCGCACCTTCCAGCGTGCGCATGCCTGAACGGTCGCCCCCTTTGAACGACATCGTCGAGATGATCTCCATCACGTGCTCGATCACCGCTTCGTCTGCGCCCTGTCGCGCCAGCCATCCCCGCACCTTGGCCAATCCGACCGCTTCGCTCTCGTTCAGCTTCTCATCGGCGATGTCGTGCAGGAGCGCCGCCAACTCGACGACCAAAAGGTCGGCACCCTCCGCTTCGCCAATTTTTTTGGCCGTCTGCCACACTCGATAGATATGCCAGTAATCATGACCTGAGCTATCCTGCCCCAATTCTTCCTGCACATACCGCTCGGCTGCTAAGATGATCTCTCTTTGCTTCATCGCTCTTCCTCCTGCGTGCGTCTGCTGTGATTTCGTCTCCGATCGCGAGCGCTCTCCGCTACCAGTTTACCAGTTTTTGTGCAGGGTGCAACATTCACTGCCGCCGAAGAACGACAGCGGTCATTCCCCCTCCCCGCTCGCCTCCGCGTCCTTGTCTCCTTCCCCCTCCTCATCTTTCAGCTTGGGCAGGGTGATCGACGGCAGCGGCATCTGCTGGCTCGACGTGGTGGAACCGACCGTCTCCCCTTTGGCGTTAAACACCATCTGCGGCACATCGCCGACCAAAAAGAGATAGGCGATCGGCACTTTCGTCCGCACTTCTGACGGGGTGGTCGCAAACGGGACGATCACCGACGTATGGACATCGATATCAAGATAGAGGATGTGCACCGTCTGGTTGATCCCCTCCTCCTTCGTCTCCCATCCGATCTCCGACTTGACGTTGCCGACCGGCTCGATCGTCACCGGGATGTCTGGGCCAAACTGGGACAGAAAGGGCGAGCCGACCGCCTGCCCGACCGGGATGTACATCTTTTTCTCCTGCAGGTTCTGCAAGACGCCCTGAATGCTTTTCGTCACTTCGTTTTGAATGCGCGACGCTTCGACCATATTAAAGTATCCGGCCGTCACCTTGCCGCCGCTATTCGTCTTCAAATCGATCAGCTTGCTGTAGTTCGTCTCCTCGGAGATCCGCTCGACGATCGAGTTGTTGATCGCCTCTGTCGCGATGTGCCGCGAGTTCTCCTCCGCCACTTTGATAAAGGTGGGACGCAGGTTGTGCTCCACAAAATAGATGCTCTGCAAGATGAAGAACACGAACAGGACGAGCAGGGAGAACAGGATCAAGCGCCAGTTGAGTCGCTTCTTCGCACCTCTGATCTTCATCGCCATCCCGCTTCCTCCTCTCCTCGTACTCATCTCTATGCGGACGATCATCAAACAATCCATTGACACATCCCTTTCAAAGGTGATAGTATCAGTCCAACAACATAAGGAACTCTTATCCAGAGAGGCGGAGGGAACTGGCCCTGTGAAGCCTCGGCAACCTTTTTGATCAGGTGCTAATTCCAGCAAAGCAATTCGCTTTGGCAGATAAGAGAGGACTCGTAGGAAAACGTACACTACCCTCTTCTTGGCAGCCGAGAAGAGGTTTTTTTATGCCCGAATCAGAGGAGGAACCACCAGTATGAGCTCAGTGCCGATACAGACCCAACTCACCCGCAAGATCCTCATCCTCGATGGAGCGATGGGAACGATGCTACAGCAGGAAAACTTGACCCCCGACGACTTTGGCGGCGACGAATTAGACGGGTGCAACGAGAATCTCGTCCTGACGCGTCCCGATGTGATTCAGAAAATTCATGAAGCATACTTAGAAGCGGGCGCCGACATCATCGAGACCAACACGTTCGGCGCTACCTCGCTCGTGCTGGCCGAATACGATCTCGCCGCCAAGACGGACGAGATCAACCGCGAGGCTGTTCGACTCGCCAGAGCGGCGGTCGCCAACTACTCGACACCAGAATGGCCGCGCTATGTGGCCGGCGCGATCGGTCCGACGACCAAGTCGCTGTCGGTGACCGGAGGGGTCACGTTCGACGAGTTGGTCGCGACCTATTATCAACAGGCGCGAGCGCTGGTGGAGGCGGGCGCAGACGTGCTGCTCTTGGAGACGATCCAGGACACGCTGAACGTCAAGGCGGCCAGCATCGGCGTGCGCCGCGCCTTCGAGGAGCTCGGGCAGGAACTTCCGGTGATGATCTCCGGCACGATCGAGCCGATGGGCACGACGCTCGCCGGGCAGAACATCGAATCGTTCTACATCTCCTTGGAGCACCTGCGCCCGATCTCGATCGGCCTGAACTGCGCGACCGGACCGGAGTTTATGCGCGATCATCTGCGCTCCCTGTCGGAGCTCGCCCAGTGTGCCGTCTCCTGCTATCCGAACGCCGGGCTGCCCGACGAGGACGGTCACTACCATGAGACGCCGCAAGGGTTGGCCAAAAAGCTGCGCGGCTTTGCGGAAAAGGGCTGGCTGAACATCGCCGGGGGCTGTTGTGGCACCACGCCCGCCCACATCCGCGCGCTTCACGAAGAGTTGAGCACCGTGACCCCGCGCACCGCGCAACAGTCGCACGCGCCTGCCGTCTCCGGCATCGAGACGGTGTTTGTCGAGCCGGACAACCGTCCGCTGATCGTCGGCGAGCGAACCAACGTGCTCGGCTCGCGCAAGTTTCGCAACCTGATCGTCGAAGGCAAATATGAGGAAGCGTCCGAGGTTGCCCGCGCCCAGGTGAAGAAAGGTGCTCACGTGATCGACGTCTGTCTGCAGGACCCGGACAGAGACGAGCATCAGGACATGGAGTCGTTCCTCAACTTCGTAACCAAAAAGATCAAGACGCCGCTGATGATCGACTCGACCGATCCGACCGTCTTCGATCTGGCGCTCAAACATGTGCAAGGCAAAGCGATCCTCAACTCGATCAACCTAGAGGATGGCGAAGAGAAGTTTGCCGAGGTCGTTCCGTTGATCAAGCGCTATGGCGCCGCTGTGGTCGTCGGCACGATCGACGAGCAGGGCATGGCGGTCACTCGCGAACGCAAGCTGGAAGTGGCCAAGCGCTCCTACGATCTGCTGGTCGGCAAATACGGAATGAATCCTCAAGATCTGATCTTCGACCCGCTGGTCTTCCCCTGCGGCACTGGCGATGAGCAGTACATCGGGTCCGCCCCCGAGACGATCGAGGGCATTCGCCTGATCAAAGAAGCGCTGCCCGAATGTCAGACGATCCTCGGGGTCTCCAACGTTTCTTTCGGCTTGCCGGGCGCCGGCCGCGAAGTGCTGAACGCGGTGTTCCTCTATCACTGCACCAAGGCGGGGCTCGACTATGCGATCGTCAACTCCGAGAAGCTGGAGCGCTACGCCTCGATCCCGGAAGAAGAGCGCAAGATGTCTGAGGAGTTGCTCTTCCAGATCGACGATGAGAAATTGGCCCGCTTCACCGCGTTCTACCGCGAGAAAAAGGTGACGACGACCGTCGCCGTCTCCACGATGACGCTTGAAGAGCGGCTGGCCAACTACGTGGTGGAGGGGAGCAAAGAGGGGCTGATCCCAGACCTCGAAGCGGCGCTCGCCACCTATGCGCCGCTCGACATCATCAACGGGCCGCTGATGACGGGGATGGAAGAGGTAGGTCGGCTGTTCAACCTGAACGAGCTGATCGTCGCCGAAGTCCTGCAGAGCGCCGAGGTGATGAAAGCGGCCGTCGCGTTCCTCGAACCGTTTATGGAGAAGCAAGACGGTTCGCGAAAAGGAAAGATTCTGCTCGCCACCGTCAAAGGCGATGTGCACGACATCGGGAAAAACCTGGTCGAGATCATCCTGTCCAACAACGGATTTGAAGTGGTCAACCTCGGCATCAAAGTTCCGCCCGATCAGCTGATCAAAGCTTGTCGCGAAGAGCGTCCCGATGCGATCGGCCTCTCCGGTCTGCTCGTCAAGTCGGCCCAACAGATGGTGATCACCGCCCAGGACCTGCGAGCAGCAGGCATCGACGTCCCCCTGCTCGTCGGGGGCGCTGCGCTGACCCGGAAGTTTACGTCCAACCGCATCATGCCGGAGTACCGCGGGCTTGTGCTCTATGCGAAAGACGCGATGGACGGGCTCGACCTGGCCAACCGCCTGACCAAGCCGGAAGAGCGCGAACTGTTGGCCCAGAAGCAATTGGAAGCGCAGGATGCGCAGAGCTTGACGACGGCCGAACCGGAAGTGTCGAGCGAGCCGCTCACGAAGGAGGTGCGCTCCTCGATCCAGCATGTAGGACCGGTGCTTCCCGCACCAGACTTTGAGCGCCACGTGTTGCGCGACTATCCGATCTCCCACCTGCACCCCTACCTGAACATGAGGATGCTGCTCGGCAAGCATCTCGGGCTGAAGGGCAATGTGGAGCAGCTGCTCGCAAGCGGTGATCCGAAAGCGACAGAGCTGCAGGCGGTGGTCGAGGAGCTGTTGGCGCTGGCCAAGTCGGAGGGCATCATCCGTCCTCAGGGCATGTACCGCTTCTTCCCTGCCCAATCGGCAGGCGACGAGATTCGCATCTATGACCCAGCAGACACTTCAAAAGTGTTGGAGACGTTCCGCTTTCCGCGTCAGCAACAGGAGCCTCATCTGTGCCTGAGCGATTTTCTCCGCCCGGTGGAGAGCGGTGAGATGGATGCGGTCGGCTTCCTCGTCGTCACCGCTGGGGAAGGCATTCATCGCCTGGCGAACGAGTGGAAAGAAGCGGGCAACTATCTCCGCTCACACTGCCTGCAAGCGCTCGCCCTCGAACTGGCAGAAGCGTTTGCGGAGCGCGTGCATCATATGATGCGCGACGCTTGGGGCATTTCAGATGCGCCCGACATGACGATGCAGGAGCGGTTTGGCGCTCGCTACCAAGGCATCCGAGTATCGTTCGGCTATCCAGCCTGTCCCAACTTGGAAGATCAAGCGCCGCTCTTCCGCCTGCTTCGCCCGCAGGACATCGGCGTTGAGCTGACAGAGGGATGCATGATGGACCCGGAAGCGAGCGTTTCGGCGATGGTCTTCTCCCACCCGCAAGCGCGGTATTTTAACGCGTAATGATCGACTCAAAACAACACAAGGCACTCCCTCGTTATTGCGAAGGAGTGCCTTGTTTCATTCTCGCGCCTGCCTCTCCTTTATCCCGAACGCTTCACATACAGAGCGACAAAAGAGTGACCGCTTCACTGATCGACTTGTATGATGCGAACAACGATGGGATGGATACACGAAGTTATGCTTTCTCTGATCTTTACAAGGCGATGTATGCGAATTATAATAGCAACTTCAGTGAATATTGGACAAAGTGGAAATTCTTGGGTTCCGACTATAATGCGAGATATTCGCTAAGTCAAAATTCGGTCAACTATTACTAGTCAATCGTTCGGAGGTGCGGTATGAAAAGTCGAAATCGTATGATTTTATGGGGAGTAGGCGTTCTATTCATCGGAGTTCTGTTGATCGTCTTTACGACCTATAACCAAAAATCTAGACCCGTTGTACCGCCAACACCTCCTGAGTTCTTCAAGCTGCAAGCGGCGATGCAGAATTCGGTAGTAACAGAAGGAAAAGCTGATGGAACGATTCAAGTTATTTTGCAGTTGCTCCAACCGACTGAAAAAGAGATTGTACTGAACGCGAGCCTATCAAGTGATCAGATTGATCCCATCGAGGAGAAACGTTTATATCAGGGGATGATGGACCCGATGCAAAGTTTGCAGTTCAGTTTCCCATTTGAGGATCTCCCCATCGGCAAATACAAACTGTATGTGCAAGCTCTCTCTAATTTCTCAGACGTGCAAAGATGGGGTGGAGATCATACCTATTACTTCCAAGTTACTGACAATAATGTCGTAACGGGATGGTGACCGTTTCTTCCAGTAGGCGCAAGAACAAAACAAGGCACTCCCTCGATCTAGCGAAGGAGTGCCTTGTTTTGTTCTACCCCCTGCCTCTCCCCCATCCCGAACGAGCGGAAGGCAGTAGCAGGTGCAGGTGAGGAGTATCCGTTCCCGCTCAGTAGTTCTGACTTGCGAACATCTGTTGCTGGAAGGCCGGCTGCTGCGCACTCGGCTGGCCATACGCTTGGAGCATCGAGTTCATCGTGTGGTTCGCCAATTGCGGCACCTGATAGTAGCCTTTGTAATTGGCGAACTGGAACAGTTCGTACGCCATCTCCTGACAGGTGTTCGCAGATGTTGCATGGAACTGGCGAAGGGCTGGATTGGCACTTTCCAGCGCGGCGTTCATGCAGGTGAGCGCCCCCAGCTTGTGCACGTTGAGCGCGACAGAGGCGATCGCCTGGTCGGAGAGGCGAGTCGTCTGCGGATTGGGCGGTTGAAACTGCGGATTGTGCAGACCGATCTGCAGCTGCTCATAGACGTTCGTCTGCGGCGTATGCGGTACGCTTGGCTGATAGCCGTGGCTGATCAACACGTTGACGCCCTGCTGATAACACTGCACCATGCGACGTTGCTGGTTGCTCAAAATATCGCGAAGGTGCGCATCTTGACACATGTTGATCAAGACGCCGTACAGTTCGATGTTCGTACACTCGGCGGACAGTGTCTCCTGTGTCGCTAAAAACTCATGTGCGCCATAGCGCATCCCCTGTTGTTGTCCCTGTTGTTGTCCCTGTGATTGACCTTGTTGCTGAAAGCGGTTCATTCTTGGAAAGCACCTCCAAACAGATTCGACCCTTTCCTAGAATGCCAGATCTCACCCTTCCTTATGCGAATAAAAAACACCTTGTGCCGATCGAATCGACACAAGGTGTTCGCGATTACTTCGTCGCCTTTTTGCCTGCGGTCAAGCGCAGGAACTCTTCCGCATCGGCCACGGTGATATCGACTGCGCCCTGCCAGAACTCCGGCTGGGTCAGGTCGACGCCGAGGTGCTTTTTCGCCAGCTCCTCGACAGTCATGCTCGCCGTGTCGCGGAGCAGCGCCACATATTTGTCCGCAAAGGACGATCCTTCCTGAAGCGCCAGCGCATAGACGCCTGTCGAGAACAGGTATCCGAACGTGTAGGGGAAGTTGTAGAACGGCACCGTCGTCGAATAGAAATGCAGTTTCGATGCCCAGAAGCGCGGATGGTACAGTTCGAGCGAATCGCGATACGCCTTCTTCTGCGCCTCCACCATCAGCTCGTTCAGTCGCTCTGCGCTGACCAGCCCTTTTTTGCGCTCATCATAGAAGTTGTTTTCGAACATGAAGCGCGAATGGATGTCCATGTACATCGCGATCGAACCGGACACCTTCTCCTCAAGCAGCGCGATCTTCTCGTCATCAGACTTCGCATTGCGCACCGCGGCCGACGTGACCAGCGTTTCAGCAAACGTCGAAGCGGTCTCCGCCACGTTCATCGCGTACAGGCGGGAGAAGTACGGCATGTCGCCCATCACATGCGAATGGTAGGCATGGCCGAGCTCATGCGCCAGCGTCGAAACGGCGCCCATCGAGTCATCGTAGGTCATGAAGATGCGGGTCTCATTTTTGCCGGGGAACGACGTGCAGAATCCACCTGGGCGTTTGCCAGGGCGATCTTCCGCCTCGATCCAACGGTTCTCAAACGCCTTTCTGGCGAACTCCGCAAAGTCGGGCGAGAACTGTTCGAACTGGTCGACGATAAATTGCGCTCCCTCGTCGTACGTATAGGAGGTGTTCGAAGAGGAGGTCGGCGCGTACAGGTCGTAGTAGCTCAGCTTCTCAACGCCGATCAGCTCCGCTTTGCGTTCGAGGAACTTGACGAACACGTCTTTGTTCTTGTCGATCACATCCCACATCACATCGAGCGTAGCCCGAGACATGCGGTTGATGTCACACGGCTCCTTCAAGATCGAATCCCAGCCGCGCGACTTGTACAGCGCCCAGCGGAAGCCGCCGAGATGGTTCAAATTGCTGGCAAAGAGCTCTTCGCTCGCCGCAAACGCTTCTTCCCAAGCGGCAAACGCCTTTTCGCGCACCGCGCGGTCAGGCGTGCCGGAGTACATGTTCTGCGCCTGCCCGACCGACAGTTCCTTCACTTCGCCGTCCATCTCCACCTTGATCGCCATGCGGCCGATCAGCGTGTTGTACAGCGTGCCCCACGCCTGATAGCCATCGACGCCGAGAACGCCAGCCAGAGCTTCCATCTCCGGTGCCATCTTCTCCTTGGCGCGCAGGCGGCGCTCCTCCAGCCAGAAGGCGAAAGGCTGTACCGCCTCAGATGCCAGCAGCTGTTGCCATGCGCTCTCCTCGGCGTCCAAGATCTGCTTGTCGAGCACAGTCATCGCCGCGCCGAGCGCAGCAGACAGCTTGGTGATGCGACCACTCACGATCTTCGCCTGCAGGTCTTTCACATCTTGCGCCAACAGGCAGCTGGCAAAGCTGGTCGCATAGCGCAGCGCAGAGTTAACTTCCTGCGTGGTCGCCAGAACTTCAATCCACGCTTCAACGCTGTCCGACTTCTGAAGCGATGCGATCTTTGCAGGCAATGCTTCGATCCGCCCCTCGACCTGATCGAGGTGGGCAACAAGCGCCGGAGACTCCGAACCGCCTGCAAAAATCGGTTCCAAGTTCCATGTTGGATTCAATTTTTCCATCAAAAAAACCTCACTTTGTTGGCTATGTAATTCTTCTTCTCATCATAACACAGTTCACCGCACAGGCGATCATGAATCTGCATACTTTTCAAATAATTCCCTGTTAACACGTTCAGCACCGCCGCTTTCCGCCCAGCCAGCTCCCTGTTGATCAGACGAGCAGCAGCTCCTTCTCCTCCTCAAGCGACAGCGGCAGCAGCACATCGATCGTCGTGCCAACGCCGACCGTGCTGTGAATCTCCAACTGTCCGCCGTGGTCTTCGATGATTTTGTGTGACACCATCAGCCCGAGCCCGGTGCCCTTTTCTTTCGTCGTAAAAAACGGATCGCCGACCTTATGCAATTGCTCTTCGGGAATGCCACACCCTTGATCGATAAAGCGGATGCGCAGCAGCCCTTCCTCCTCTTGCCTGAGCTCGATGATCAGATCCCCTCCGTCTGGCATCGCTTCGATCGCATTTTTCAACAGGTTGATCAACACCTGCTTGATCTGGTTTTCCTCGATCTCGATCTGATCGATTCCAGCCGCGATCGTGGGAAGGATGCGCACATTCTGCAAGATCGCCTGTGGTTCGAGCAGCGTGATGATCGCAAGCAGCATCTGTTCTACGTTGCACGAGCGAAACATCGAGGGGCTCGGCTTCGCTAACAGCAGGAACTCATCGACGATCAGATTGACTCGGTCGAGCTCGGAGAGGATCACTTGATAATATTGCACATCTCGCTGCGCCCCCTCCTGCAACAGCTGGGTGAATCCTTTGATCGCCGTCAGCGGATTGCGAATCTCATGGGCGATGCCAGCTGCCAGCTGACCGACTGCGGACAGCTTGTCGGAGCGATGCACGAGCTCCTCCGCGCGCTTTTGCTCCGAGATGTCTTTGGCGATCAGATAGGCGCCGTCGATCTGATCGTCGATCAGCACCGGCACGTTGGTGATCTGCAGGTTGAGCAACGCACCGCTCGGCTGTTGCAGGCAAATCTCATAGGTCGGCGTCGCCCCGGCGATCGCCTGCTGAAAAAAGCGCTCCATCAGCTCCACCTGCTCCTGCTGCAAGATCGGAGAGAGCGATCGAAAGGAGCGGTCGAGCAGTTGATCGCGACGATCGTTAAGCAGCCGCTCTGCCGCTCGGTTGACGTCGAGCATCCGACCGTTCAGATCAAACAGGCAGACGGCGAATGGACTGTGCGCAAACAGCGATTGAAAGCGCTGATCGGACCGTTTGGCGATCATCAGCGCCTGTCGACGATCGAGCAGCGCCCCGAGCAGGACGAGAAGTTGAATCATGATCGCCCCGATCCCGATCGAGACGGAGAGCATCTCCGCATCGCGGATCAAGCGCGACTCTGGAACGAACTGCTCGATTTGGACGACGACCTTTCCATACATCCACCCGTAATGCAACAGGCTGACCGACAAGCCGAGCGAAATCGCCACGATCAGTCGCCCCCAAAAGCGTGGCGCACACCGCCTTCCACCGATTCGCTTGCTCAAATAGACG
Source organism: Tumebacillus lipolyticus (assembly GCF_042682745.1). NCBI lineage: Bacteria > Bacillati > Bacillota > Bacilli > Caryophanales > Alicyclobacillaceae > Tumebacillus > Tumebacillus lipolyticus. The sequence continues at coordinate 1,151,016 of NZ_JBHUIO010000002.1, forward strand.
GCCGCATAGGTCGCGATCAAAGCGATCAGAACAGAAAAAGCTATCAAAGACAGGTCGTACATGCTGAGCTCCTCTTGCATAGAACCGATCCTCCACTACGATCCAGATTAGAACTATTCCCCTATTCTCCAAAACACAGATCAACACCTCCTTATTTTTAAAATCATGATTAATAACGAAAGAAATATAAACTCGATCTTTCAACAAGAATCACCTCGCACAAGCGCGATCTTGCAAAGCGCTTCCCTGCTGTCTTTCGTCAAAAATATCTGCCTTTGTCAAACATGCAGGAGTTATTGAAGCCGCCAAGAACATTGATTGTATGTACTGATCATGCTGAGGAGGTAATTTTGATGGCGATAGGTTTTATCAACGGACAGTGGATTCCGGTCGAACAGGCGGTGCTCCCGATCGATGAGCGCGGTCATAACTTTGGTGATGGCGTGTACGAAGTGATCCGCGTTTACCAAGGCGTCCCCTTTAAAATGCGCGAGCATCTTGAGCGGCTGCTGAAAAGTGCAGAAGCGATTCTGCTCAAGCTCCCCTACACGATCGAGGAGTTAGAAGCGCTGATCGCAGAGGGGCTGGCCAAGACGGAGCTGCAAGAAGCTGCTGTCTACATGCAGATCACGCGCGGGATCGCCACACGCGTGCACCTGTTCCCAGATGTTCCAGCTTCGACGACCATGACGATTCGCCCGGCTGCAGACATTCCATCCAACGTGCGAGAGGCGGGCATCAACGTTACCCTGGTCGAGGACGAGCGCTGGAAAAACTGCTACATCAAGTCGCTCAACCTGCTTCCGAATGTGATCGCGAAGCAAAAGGCGAAAGATCAAGGCTTCTACGAGGCTGTCTTCGTTCGTGACGGCATCGTGCTGGAAGGGTCGAGCTGCAACATCTTTTTGGTCAAAGATGGCGTGTTGATCACCCCGCCTGCCAACCGTTTCATCCTGCATGGGATCACGCGTGCCACCTTGCTCGACATCGCAAGCAGCCTGCAGATCCCAGTCGAGGAGAAAGAGTTCGGGCCGGACTTGCTCCTGTCGGCCGATGAAGCGTTCCTGACCTCCACTTCGATGGAAGTGATGCCGATCATCGCAGTTGACAACCAGCCGATCGGCACTGGCAAGCCGGGGGAGATCTCCCTGAAACTGCACGCCCACTATCGCGACAGCTACAAACGAGTCGGTGTGTGAACAGCTTGAACAAACGACTGCGCGATTACGGCCTGACGATCGGCTCGCTGCCGACCGGGCCGAACAATTCGATCACCGACGTGACGGGCGTCAAGGTGGGACATTGCACGCTCGATGATGGGCCGATCAAGACGGGCGTGACGGCGATCCTGCCCCACGCTGGCAATCTCTTCACAGACAAGGTGATGGCCGTCTCGCATGTGATCAACGGGTTCGGCAAGACGACAGGCACGATTCAGATCGAGGAGCTGGGCACGATCGAGACGCCGATCTTGCTGACCAACACGCTGTCTGTCGGACAGGCGAGCGACGCGCTCGTCCAGTACATGCTCGAACAGAATCCTGACATCGGCCTGACGACAGGTACGGTCAACCCGGTGGTCGGGGAGTGCAACGATGGATATTTAAACGATATCCGCGGCCAGCACGTGCGGGCAGAACATGTGCTGACCGCGCTGTCTAGCGCAGACAGTTCATTTGCTGAAGGCGCGGTCGGCGCTGGCACAGGCATGAGCTGCTATGGGGTAAAAGGGGGGATCGGCTCCTCCTCCCGCACGATCGAACTGGATGGCACCACCTACACGCTCGGCGTGCTCGTCCTGTCCAATTTCGGGCTGCAACAGGATCTGGTGATCGACGGGATGCGAGTTGGCGAGCAGATCGCCCAGATTGAGCGCACCAGCCGCTCCGCATCAGATCGGACCGCCGCCGTGCCGTTGACAGAGGAGCGGGAAAAAGGATCGATCATCTTCGTGCTCGCCACCGACCTGCCGCTGACCGAACGACAGCTGAAGCGGATCTGCAAGCGCTGTGCGGTCGGCCTTTCCCGAACCGGCTCCTTCATCGGCAATGGCAGCGGCGATGTGGTGATCGGCTTCTCCACAGCCAACCGCGTCCAGCATGAGCCGACCGCCTCGATCGTCCCGCTGCGGATGGTTCATGAAACGAGTATCGACTTGGCGTTTCGAGCCTGTGCAGAAGCGTCAGAAGAGGCGATCTTAAACTCGATGGTCGCAGCCAAGACGACCGTAGGGCGCGACGGGCATCTGCGGGTCGGCCTGCAGGAGTACCTGGAAGAGATTCTCGAACAAACAAGAGCCTGATTGGTATCAGGCTCTTGTTTCGTGTCACACTATCAGCAAAGACATGCGCAAGGAGACGACATCATGAATCTACATAACGAATATCAAAGCAAACTACGCACCGCAGAAGCGGCGATCGAGCTGATCGAGCCGGGCGACGACATCATCGCGCCGATCGCCGCTGGCGAGCCACCGCTTTTGCTCAAGACGCTCCCGCAAAATACTAGACTGCGCGGCAACCGATTGTACCAGATGCTCTCGCCCAATCCAGCCCTGGAGATCGAGCGCGAGCGCGTGCAGATCGTCTCGATGTTCCTCGGTGCGAGCGACCGCCCCGGGTTTCGCAGAGGGGAGATCGACCTGCTGCCCAACCATTTTTCGGACGTGCCCGCCCTGCTCGAACAGATCACCAGCAACCGGGCGCTGATCATCGCCGTCTCACCGATGGACGAGAACGGCAATTTCTCATTGGGCACCAACTGCGACTACATCAGCTCGCTGCTCGACAAATCGAAGCTGATCTTGCTGGAAGTGAACGAAAACATGCCGCGGACGTGCGGCGACAACTCGATTCACCTCTCGCAAGCGACCGCCGTGGTCGAACACCATGTGGAGCTGCCCCTCCTCGCCGAGCCGGTCATCTCCGCCGACGATGAAAAGATCGGCCGGCAGATCGCTGAGATCATCCGCGATGGCGACAATCTGCAGATCGGCTTCGGCGCGATTCCTAGCGCGGTGATGAGCTTTCTGCAAGGCCACAAAAACCTCGGCATCTTCACCGAGATGCTGCCCGACGCCGTCGTCGATCTGTACAAAGCGGGCATCATCACCAACAGCAACAAAACGCTGCACCCGGGCAAGATGACCACCACCTTCGCCTTGGGCAGCCGCAAACTATACGATTTTCTGCACGAGAATCAAGATGTGCTGTTTCTTCCGGTCACCTGGACGAACGACATCCGCATCATCGCGCAGATCGAGCAGTTGGTGTCGATCAACGCTACGGTGGAGGTCGATTTTCTCGGCCAGTGCAACTCGGAGACGATCGGGGGCAACTACTATTCTTCCACAGGCGGGCAGTCAGACTTTGCGAAAGGGGCTCGCCTGGCCAAAGATGGGCGCGGCATCATCTGCCTGCACTCCACCGCCAAAGGTGGCACGATCTCCAAAATTGTGCCGACGCTTCCGCCAGGCGCGGTCGCCTCGACCTCCAAAAACGATGTGGACATGATCGTCACCGAATTTGGTGTCGCCTCGCTGAAAGGGAAAACGATCCGCGAGCGCACCTGCGCCCTGATCGACATCGCCCATCCGAAGTTTCGCGAAGTGCTGGAGTTTCAAGCGCGAAAAATGGGCTACCTGGTCTGATCGCCAGTGCAAAAGGGAAGCTACCTGTCAGCGCTCGCTTTTGCCCGATCGAAAAAAGAGAGCATCCTGCGCGGACGCTCTCTTTTTCTATGTGGTGAGACGCTCCAGAATCCGCCGTTTTTTATACAGCATCATGCCGGTCTCCGCCACATCTTCGATCGTTTTTTTATTCAGAAATGCGCCGAAGAGAATCCCGGCGATCGGAATCAGTTGGAACAGCTTTTTCCAGCCCAGATTGTCGGTCATCGTCAGCACCACCTCGCGCCAGCCTTGCAGCTGTGCGATCACCTGATCGCGCTTGGCCGGTTCGCTGTAGGCGGCGAGCTCTTCGAGAATCGCCTTTTTGCCGACGATGTCAGACGAGGAGAACTGCAAACATTTGATGATGAACAGCCGCTCTTCTCTGCTGCTCGGATCATACCCATAGGAGATCGCCATCTCCTGCAGCACTTTTAGCGAAAGGCCGAGCAAGAGCGGAATGTCGATCGCCAGCGTAAAAATTCCACCGATCCCGGTCGTCGCCCCTTGCCATTTGGCAAAGTTGGAGCGGGTGGTTCGCAATTCGCCTGCCACCCGATCCATCGTGCCTATCGGCAAAGTGGCGATCTCCTCCGTTGTTAACGATCTGTCGGTCACCTTTTCAAATCGCTTGCAGATGCTGTCCGGCTGGATCAGATATTGGCCGCCCGTATCCACGTAGGACATCATCTCATCGAGCGCTTGCCCCATCTTCTCGCGCAAAAAGCGCGGGGTCAGCTTGTCCAACAGCACGAAGGGCAGCCGCCCGATCTTCTCCCAAAACCACAGGTCTTTCTGTTCGCTCTCCCACGCCTCCACCTGTTGCAAGAGCAGCGTCAGTTCAGCTTTTGATTCCACGGCAGTCTACCCCCTCCCGCTCTATTTTCGCCGATTTGCCCGCGCTTGTCTTCTCTCGCGCAAAGATTGGCGGGTATCCGCCCGATTTTTGCCCGAATCGACGATCGAGGTGTCGTGCGTGCCGGCGATAAATTGGGCGAGGGAGCGCACCGTCGGGTATTGAAACAGCTGCACGACAGCAAGTTGCACGTCTAACTGCTCCTGCAGCATGCGGTGGAGCTGGACGATCATGATCGATTGGCCACCGAGTTCAAAGAAGTTGTCGTGCACGCCCACCTTCTCGACGCGCAACACTTCCTGCCACAAGCTGGCGATCCGCTTCTCCAGGTCGCTCTGCGGGGCGACATAGACGTGGCCGAGCTCGGGGCGCTCGCCCTCCGGCTTGGGCAGGGCGTTCCGATCGACCTTGCCGTTCGGTGTGAGCGGCAACTTGTCGAGGAAGAGGAACAGCGACGGCACCATGTACTCAGGCAGCATTTCCTGTAAAAAGAGGCGCAGGTCTCCGCTCGACGGCGCTTCCCCCTCGACGACCAGATAGGCGGCGAGCATGCGGTTATCCGGCGCGGTGACGACCGCCTCCTTGACTGCCCGATGCTTGGTCAGCGCGCTCTCAATCTCGCCGAGCTCGATGCGGAACCCGCGCAGTTTGACTTGGTGATCGAGGCGGCCGAGAAACTTGACGGTGCCATCTGCCAGCCAGCAGGCGAGATCGCCCGTCTTGTACAGTCGACCTTCGCTGTATGGGTTGTCGAGAAAGCGCTCCGCCGTCAGCTCCTCCCGCCCCAGATACCCGCGGGCGACCCCGGCACCGCCGATGTGCAGTTCTCCGGCGACGCCGATCGGCACCGGGTTGAGCTGCGGGTCAAGGACGTAAAACTTCGCATTAGCAAGTGGGCGTCCGAGCGGGATGATCCCTGCTGCCGCCTCGACTTCCTGCACGCTCGTCCAGACGGTCGCCTCGGTCGGGCCGTACATGTTGAACAGGCGAGCGGGCAGGTCGCGCTTGATCTCGGCAGCCAGCGCGGTCGGCATCGCTTCACCGCCGAGCATGATCTTCTGCAAAGCTTGCAAGGCGGGACGTGCCGCTTCGTTCCCCAGCAGCATGCCCATCAGCGAAGGGGTACATTGCAGCAGGGTGGCCCCTTGCTGCAGATCGCCGTTCAGGACGGCCGCCTCCGACAAGAGGATCACTTTGCAGCCGTTGACCAGCGTCCAGAAGAGCTCAAGCACGGAGATGTCAAAGCCGATCGAGGTGACGGCCGCCACCGCGTCGCCCGCCTGACAGCCGATCCGCTCATCCATGCCGGCAAAAAAATTGACCACGTTGCGATGTTCGACCAGCACGCCTTTTGGCTTGCCGGTCGAGCCTGACGTGTAGATCACATAGGCGGTGTTCTGCGCGGTGACCGCAGCGACTGTGCGCTCATGCTCGCCAGCCACCGCCCGCTCAAACTCCGCCCCCCGCACATAGATGCTGTCCAGAGCAAAGAGCGGCTGCCCGAACTCGATCGGCCCCTGCAGATGGTTCGCTTCATCTGCTAACAAAATGCGCACCTGTGCGTCTTCCAGCATAAAGGCGAGCCGCTCCGCCGGATAGCTCGGGTCGAGCGGCAGATAGGCGCCGCCCGCTTTTAAAATGCCGAGCAGCGCGACGATCATCGCTGGCGTTCGCGCCATGCAGACGCCGACGATTCCCTCCGCCCCCACGCCAAAGCGCTGCAGTTCGGAGGCGAGCAGGTTGGCTCGTTCCTCAAGCTCGGCGAACGTGATCGCCTCACCTGCAAACTCGATCGCCACCGCTTCGGGCGTTCGCTGCACCTGCTCGGCAAACAGCTGATGGATCACCGCCTCTTCGCGATAGGGGGCTGCTGTGCGGTTCCAATCGAACAGCAACCGCTCGCGCTCGCCTGCCGAAAGCATCGGCAAGGCGGCGATCTTTTCACCAGGGTTTTCCCCGATCGAGCGCAACAGATGTTCAAAATGTGCGATCAGCCGCTCGATCGTCTCCGGCTGGAACAGGTCGGTGCTGTATTCGACAGTCCCTGCGATGCGATCTTCCGTCTCGGTCAGATACAGCGAGAGGTCAAACTTGGACGTGCCCGTATCCACCTGCATCGTCCGCATCGACAGACCTGGCAGGTCTGCACCGCTGCCCGGAGTGTTTTGCAGGACGAACAGCACTTGAAACAAGGGCGATCGGCTGAGATCCCGCTCTGGGGACACCTCTTCCACCAAGCGCTCGAACGGCACGTCCTGATGGGCGTACGCTTCGAACGCCGAGTCGCGCACCCGCGCCAAAACGTCCAGAAATGTCGGCTGGCCGGACAGGTCGGTGCGCACCGCCAGCGTGTTGACGAACAGGCCGATCAGACCTTCGATCTCCTCGCGCGTGCGGTTGGCGATCGGTGTGCCGACGATCAGATCCTCTTGGCCGGTGTAGCGGTGGAGCAACACGTTGAACGCGGCGAGCAGCGTCATGAACAGGGACACGCCCTCGCGCTGGCTGAGCGCTCTGATCTGCTCGGTCACTTCCCGATCCAGCTCGATCTCAGCAAACGTCCCCTTCAGCGACTGAATGCTCGGTCGAATCCCATCGGTCGGCAGGTCGAGCACCGGCAGCGGCCCCTGAAGCTTCTGCTTCCAATAGAGCAGCTGCTCGTCCAACACGCCACTGTCCAAATATTCTTTTTGCCAGTCCGCATAGTCTGCATACTGGATCGGCAGCTCGGGCAATCGATCAGGCTCGCCCTTCAGCTGGCCCGCGTAGAGCAGGCCGAGCTCCTGCATCAGCACCCCCATCGACCAGCCGTCGGAGATGATATGATGCATCGTCAGCAGCAGCACATGCTCCTCTTCCGCCAGCTTGAGCAGGATGGTGCGCAGAAGCGGAGCGGTGTGCAGCTCAAACGGCTGGCGCGACACTTCCTGTGCCAAGCGCTGCACTTCCGCCTCTCGCTCCGCTGCGAGCAGCCCGCTCAGATCGATCAGCGGCACCTCCTGCTCGACAGCCGGATCGATCACCTGCATCAGCTCACCGTCCACTTCTCGAAACGATGTTTGCAGCGTTTCATGACGGCGCGCGATGGTGCGCAAGCTGTCGACCAGAGCCTGTCGCTCCAACCGCCCCTTCATTCGCACCGCGCCGGAGATGTTGTACGCCGCTCGATCCGGTACAAATTTATCTAGAAACCACATTCTTTGCTGCGCATAGGACAGCGGAAAGAGGTAGACGCCCGTTGATGTCATGTTGATCGCTCCTTATGCGGCCGTGTTGTTCGGCTGTTTTTTTGACGAAAGTGCAACGGTGCGAGCGACAGCCCAGATCGTCGCGGCGATCACCGCGCCCTGACAGACCCAGATCGTCTGCGACATGGTAAGCCCCTTCATGATCAGCGGTACCAACACAAACCCGCTGGCAAAACCGAGTCGGTTGAGCAGCGCAGATACACCGAACACGCGCCCGCGCACCTTGTTGTCACACTTCTGCATCAAAACGCTAAACGTCGTGCCGCACACCGCTTCGCTCACCCCGACCAGAAAGACGACCGGGAAGATCAACCACGGATTTTCACTCGACAAAAAGGTGATAAAACCGAGCCCGGCGATCACGGTGGAGCCGTAATAGAACCCGTGCAGATGGTTTTTGACAATCTCGCGACGCGCGATCAAAAAGGAGGCGATGACGCTCCCGATGCCCCAAGTGCCCCAGATAAAGCCATACATCTTGGCCTGTCCGCTCGGATCGAGCGCTTCTGCGAGCAGCGGAATCCCGACATTGTGGCCGCTCGCGCCTGCCGTCTGCACCAGGTAGACGGTAAAGACGGTGAGCAACATCGGCTGCAGCCACAGATAGCGCTTCACCTCGCGCAAGTCTTCGATGATCGAGGCGATCTTGCCTTTCGCTTGAGCAGTGTGCTCCGCAAGCTTCGGCGCGGAGCTCTCCCATTTCATCATCAGCAGCGCGATCGCTGACAGCACAAAGGAGAGCGCGTCGAACGCCAACACGGTCTTAAACCCGAACGTTTCGGTGACCACGCCGGAGGAGAAAAAGCCGATGACCATCGCGATCGAGCTCAGGCGCATGATCAGCGCATTGACTTCCAACACCCGGTCCTCGCCAAAGATCTGCGGAACTTCGGCAGAAAAGGCGACTTGGAAGAACGAGGCGAGGAAGCCGACGCAGAAGGAGATGATCAGGATCATCACCGGATCGGGAAAGGGAATCAGCACCAAGATCAGCGCGGCGCGAGCAAAGTCGGTAAACAGCATGATCTTCTTGCGATCAAACCGATCGGCGAGCACTCCCGAATAGAGAGAGGACAGCAATCCTCCGAGAACGCGAATCCCCAGGCAGGCGGAGAGCCAAAGCGCGCTGCCGTTTGTGGCGACGAAGATCATCGAGTTGACGACGATCATGTCCATCATCGTGCCGAGATGGGAAAACGCGTTCACATAGAGGTAAAACTTACGGTTCATGATCTAACTCCCTTCTCAGCATCTAGGATCGCTTGCGCCACCCTCCCGACATTCGGAGCTTGCAACAGGCTGAAATGATCGCCGGGAACCGCTTGTGTCCAAAGCGTTTTGCTCGCCAGCGCTCGCCATCCTTCCACGTTTTCGGCGTCTTCCGCATGCAGGAGCATCAGATCACCCGCATAGGCGGTCGCCCGATAGGCGGCGTACGCTTGACGATTGGCACAGAAGACGCGGAACAGCCGCTCAAACTGCGCGGCGTTCAGCTCGGCCGGCACCAGCCCTCTGCGCTGTGCCGCTAGGAACGCTTGCGGCAGATCGGAAAGCGACAGCGCTTCCTCCGCACCGACCAGCTGTGCCAGATCTGCACCTTGCTGTCCGGCGATATCTGCAAAAAAGGCGGCCAGCAGATCCTCTTCTTTCAGTTCCTGCTGCTGCAGCGCCGGATAGGAATCGAGCAGCAGCAGCGGGGCGACCTCCTCCCCTTGCGCTTGCAATCGCTTTGCCATCTCCACGGCGACCACACCGCCGAACGACCAGCCGCCGAGCTGATAAGGCCCCGATTGTTGCACAGAGGCGATCGCTGTCAAATAGTGTGTCGCCATGCTCTCCACAGAGGTGAGCAGCTCCTCGCCAGGCTCCAGGCCGGACGATTGAAGTGCGTACAGCGGCCGATCCTCGCCGAGCTCTTTGGCGAGCGCCGCATAGCAGAACACGCTTCCACCGATCGGATGCACCAAGAACAGCGGAGACCGCTCCCCTTTCGGCTGCAGGCAGACGAGCGACGAAACGGTCGATCTCCCCTCGCTCAGCAGCTCTTCTGCCAGCCCTTCGATCGTCGGGCTGTGGAACAGGGCGGACATCGGCAGCGCCTTCGCAAACGCCGCTTCGACCTGAGCTAACATGCGCACCGCGAGCAGAGAGTGCCCGCCCAGCTCAAAGAAGTTGTCCTGCACGCCGACCTCTTGCACAGTGAGCAGTTCCTGCCAGATCCGGACGAGCGTTTGCTCGGCCGGGTTGCGCGGTGCGAGATACGCCTGCTCGCGGACTCCGCTGCCCTCCGGTTCGGGCAGGGCGAAGCTGTCCACTTTTCCATTTGGCGTCAGCGGCAATCGCTCTAACAGCACGAAGGCGGACGGGATCATGTACTCGGGCAGTCGCTCCTTCAGCAGGAGGCGCAGATCGCTCGCCTTCAGCTGGTGCGAGCCGATCGCCACATAGGCGACCAACCGCTTGTCGCCGGCGGCGATCTCTCGAACTTGCACATAGGCGGCCACGACTGACGGATGCTTCAAGATCGCCTCTTCGATCTCCCCCTGCTCGATGCGGAAACCGCGCACCTTGATCTGGCGGTCGATGCGGCCCAAATATTCTAAGCTGCCATCGGCGAGCCAGCGAACCGAATCGCCTGTCGCATACATCCGCGCAGTCGGATCGTCGGAGAACGGATTGGCGATAAACTTTTCTGCTGTCAATGCTTCCTGCCCCAGATAGCCGCGCGCAAGGCCATCGCCGCTCAAGAAGAGCTGGCCTGGCACCCCGATCGGCACGAGTTGCCTATGTTGATCCAATACATACCCGGTCGTGTTCGGAAGCGGTCTGCCGATCACCGGCGGCGTATCTGCATCGCGGTCGATCAGCGCATAGGTCGAATAGGTGGTATCTTCGGACGGTCCATAGAGGTTGTACACCTTTTCGACATGCGGAAGCTGATACAATTTTTCCACCAGGTGCAGCGGCAGCGCTTCTCCGGCCAGGTTTACCGTGCGCACCGATCGCGGGACTCCGCCCGTGCGCAAAAGCTCGGCGATCGCCGAGGGGACGGTGTTGATCAGCGTGACTTCCTCCCGCGCGGGGAGCTGCGGCAGATGGAGTGCGTTTTCGGCGAGGATCACGCGTCCGCCCGCTGCCAGCGTCACAAACAGCTCGTAGATCGAAAGGTCAAAGCAGATCGAAGTGGAGAACAGCACGCCGGCTAGCTCTGCGGGCGAATATTCTGCCAGCGCCCAGCGAATCATCGTCACCGCACTGCGATGTTCGATCGCCACCCCTTTTGGCCGTCCGGTCGAGCCGGACGTGTAGATCACATAGGCCAACTGGCGGGCGTTTGCGATCGAGATCGGGCGATCGGCCGTCCCCGCCTCCGCAAGCGGCAGATAGAGTGCGCGTCCGCGATGCTCGGGCAGTTGACGATGCAATCGCTCCGTCGTCAGCAGCACAGACAGCTTCGCATCCTCCATCGTGTACAGCACGCGATCTTTTGGATAGGCAGGGTCGAGCGGCACATAGGCGCCCCCCGCTTTCAGCACGCCGAGGATGCTGACCACCATCTCGATGCCGCGCTCCAGATAGATGCCGACGAGCGACTCCGGACCGATCCCTTCCGCCTGCAACCTGCTGGCCACCGCGTTGGCGCGCATGTCCAGCTCTCGATAGGTCAAGCGCGCCGCGCCTGCGATCAGCGCGATGCGCTCCGGGTGTTGCTCTGCCGTGCGTTCGAACAGGTGGTGCATGCAGACATCTTCTGGCACACCGCCTGTCAGCTCGTGGAAGTCGTTCAGCAGTTGCCCCTGCTCCCGCTCGCTCAGGAATGGCACTTCGCCGACCGGAAGATGCGGCGCTTGCACCAGCTCGGTCAACAAGGCGATGTAATGGTCTGCCATCCGCTCGATCGTGCTCGCTTCGAACAGGTCGCTGCTGTACTCAAAATGCGCCTGCACCTCGCTCGCCCGCTCGGCGATGTAGAGCGACAGATCGCACTTGCTCCCTCCTGTGTCGAGCACGATGCTCTCCGCGGTCAGCCCGCCGAAGCTCGCTTGCGAGCGGGGCTTGTTCTGCATGGAGAACATCACCTGGAACAGCGGTGTATGGCTCATGCTGCGCTTGGGCTGCAGCTCTTCGACCAGCTTTTCGAACGGGACATCCTGATAGGTGAACGCGTCGAGCGAAGTGCTCTTCACCTGCTTGAGCAGTTGGTCAAACGTCAGGTTCTCCCCGAGGTTGGCGCGGATCACCAGCGTGTTGACAAAAAAGCCGATCAGGTTTTCAACCTCGCTGCGATTGCGGCCAGCGATCGGGGTGCCGACCAGCAGATCGGTCTGTCCGGTATAGCGGTACAACAGCACTTGAAACGCGCTGAGCAACACCATGTTCAGCGTGATGCCCTGCTCGCGCCAGCTCATCCCTTCCAAGCGACCGACCAGCTCGGATGGCAGGTCGAAATGCCAGCGTCGACCTAAGCCCGTCCGCACCGCTGGGCGCGGGTGGTCACCGGGCAGTTCGAGGATCGGCAATTCCCCCCCGAGCTGTTGCTTCCAGTAATCCACCTGTTTTTGCATCGCCTCGCCCTTCATCCACTCGCGCTGCCAATGCGCGAAATCGTGGTACTGGATTTCCAGCGGCGGCAGGTCCTGACCTGCATACAGCGCACAGAGCTCCGTGACGAACAGCTCGTTTGACCAACCGTCTGTGATGATGTGATGCAAGGTGATCAAACAGATGTGCTCTTCATCGTGCAGGCGGAGCAGCACCGTTCGAAGCAGCGAATCGCGCTGCAGATCGAACGGCTTGCGAGCCTCTTGGCTCATCAAGCGCTGCGCTTCACTCTCCTGCAACTCTTGCGGCAGGCGAGACAGGTCGAGGATCGGCAGCGCAGACTGCACCTCTTGGCGGATCACCTGTTCTGCCTCCCCGTTCACTTCGCGGAAATTGGTGCGCAGCGACTCGTGCCGCTCGACGACGGCGAGCAGCGCCTGTTGAAGCTGCGGCAGGTTCAAGCGCCCTTTGAGCCGCACGGCGGACGAGAGCGAGTAGGCGGTCGACTCGGGCATCAGCTTGTCGAGCACCCAGAGCCTGCTTTGCGCGAACGACAGCGGGTTTTTCTTGCCGCGGCGAAGCATCATCATCGTCGAGATCTGCATCTCTTCACTCGTCTCAATCCAGGCGGACATCCCCGCCACCGTCGGATTTTCAAACAGTTCGCGCAGAGGGATATCGCGCTTGAACTCGCGGTTGAGCCGCGTGATCACCTGCGTCGCTAACAGCGAGTGCCCACCGAGGTCGAAAAAGTTGTCCTCCACACCGACCTGCGGCACGCTCAGCACCTCGCTCCAAACTTCTGCCACCTTCGCTTCCGTCCCGGTGCGAGGCGCGACAAAACTGGAGCGATCGACCTGCGACCAGTCGGGCGCAGGCAACCCCAAGCGGTTGATCTTGCCGCTCGGCGTCAGCGGCATCCGCTCAAGATACACGGCGAGCGTCGGCACCATGTAGTCGGGCAGCCGCTCCAACAGCCAGCTTTTGACCTCCGCATAGGAGACGTCAGGCTGCTCGGGCACGAGGTAGGCGACCAATCGCTTCTCGGCGAGGATCACCGCCGCCTCTCGCACGAGCGGATGCTGGCGGACGACCGCCTCCACCTCGCCGAGCTCCACGCGGAATCCGCGAATTTTCACCTGATAGTCGGCGCGGCCCATAAATTCGAGATTACCATCCGGCTGAAAGCGGCAGAGGTCGCCCGTCTTGTAGATGCGAGCGCCCGCTTCCTGCGAAAACGGATGGGGGATAAATCGCTCATCTGTCAGGTCGGGGCGGCCGAGATATCCTGCGGCGAGCGGAGTTCCCCCGATGTACAGCTCCCCGCTCACGCCGATCGGCACCGGGCGCAGCTCGCGGTCGAGCACGTACAGCTCCGCGTTGGCGATCGGCTTGCCGATCGAAGGGAGCGTCGGCCAGCCGGCCGGATCTCCTTCCAGCTTGTAGGAGGAGACGACATGGCTCTCCGTCGGTCCATACTGGTTGTACACGACCACACCTTCCATCGCCGACAGCCAGGCCGCGATGTGACGGGTGATCTGCAACTGCTCACCTGCAGTCACCACTTCGAGCAGCTGAGTGGCCGCGCTCGACGTCTCCGCAGCTTCGGCGAGATGCTGCATCGCGATAAACGGCATGAACGCCCGCTCGATCTTCTCCTCCGCCAGATAGTGAAGCAGTCGATGCGAGTCGCGCCGCAAGCTTTCATCCAGCACATAGAGCGTCCCACCGGAAGCGAGGGTGGTGAACACCTCTTGAAAGCCGACATCAAAATTGATCGAATAAAACATCGTCGTTCGGCGCGGGCCGCCGTGCACAAAATCTTGCAGCTGCCACAGATGCAGGTTGCAGAGCGCGCGATGCCCCATCGCCACGCCTTTTGGACGGCCGGTAGAACCTGATGTGAAGATCAAAAAGGCAAGATCGTCAGGTGTTGCACCCGCCTGCACGTTTTCCGTGCTGTAGCGATCGAAGGCGGACAGGTCGTCGATCAGCACGAGCTGGGCCTGATGTGGCGGAAGCTCGTCGATCAACCCTGCCTCGGTCAAGATCACCGGCGCTTGCGTGTCTTCGATCATAAAGGCGAGGCGATCCTTCGGATAGGCCGGGTCGAGCGGCAGGTACGGCCCTCCCGCTTTCAAAATTGCCAACAGTCCGACAATCATCTCAGCAGATCGGTTGAGGCAGAGGCCGACCGGAACGTTCGCTCCCACGCCAAGCTCGCGCAGTCGGTGCGCCAACCGGTTGGCCTGCTCGTTCAGCTCGCGGTAGGTGTAGGCCTGCTGATGGAACACGAGCGCGATCCGGTCTGGCGTTTGTTCGGCTTGTCGTTCGAACAGCTGATGCGTGCAGAGAGACGCTTCGTCGTAGATCACCGCCGTGTCGTTCCACTCGACGAGCAGTTGCTGCCGCTCCTCAGCGGGGACGAGTTGCAACTCGCCGATCGTCTGCGCAGGATCGGCTGCGATGCTCGTCAAAAGCGTCTCCAGATGGAGCAGCAACCGCTCGATCGTCGCTCGATCGAACAGGTCGGTGTTGTACATCAAAAGCCCGGTCAATCCTTCGTCGCTCTCCGACAACCACAGCATCTGATCATATTTGACCGCCTCTTGATCGGACCACACCGGCAGGAAGCGCAGGCCCCCCACATCGACTTGGGTGGTGTTGACCATCGGCTGGAGCAAAAACAGCACCTGAAACAGCGGCGTGTATCCCATGTTTCGCTCCGGCTGCACCGCTTCGATCACCTTTTCAAACGGCACATCCTGATTGGAAAACGCTTCGAGCGCCGTCGCTTTGACCGAGCGAAGCAGGTCGGTAAACGGCAGATTCCCGCTCAGCTCAGAGCGCAGCACCAGCGTGTTGACAAAGTTGCCGACCACATTTTCGATCTCGACGCGATTTCGTCCGGCCACCGCCGTCCCGACCAGCAGTTCTTCCTGCGCGGTGTAGCGGTAAAGCAGCGCTTTGTAGGCGGCGATCAGCAGCATGAACATTGTCACGCCTTCCGCTTCGCAGATCTTCTGCAAGCGAACTTGCAACGAGAGCGGATAGGAGATCGGCAGCTGCGAGCCCTTGGTGGTCATCATCGCCGGGCGCGGGCGGTCGGTCGGCAGCTGCAGGACGGGCAGCGGCGCTTTTAGCTGCTCCTGCCAATAGTTCAACTGCTGCTGCGACGCTTCCCCTGTCATCCACTCGTTCTGCCAATGCGCATAATCGGCAAACTGGATCTCCTGCTCCGGCAGCTCGACCCGATTCCCCTCCGCAAACGCTTTGTAAAACATCATCACTTCGCGCAGGATCACATCGATCGACCAGCCGTCCGCGATGATGTGGTGCAAGGTCATCAGCATCAGGTGCTCTTCGTCTGCAAACTTTAACACCGAACAGCGGATCAGCGGGTCTGCTGTCAGATCGAACGGCTTTCTCGCCTCTTCTCCGCTCAACCGATCCATCGTCGATTCTCGCTCCGCTGGCGGCACTTCGGTCAAATCGATCACAGTCAGGGGGACGATCAGCTCTTGGTGAACGATCTGCTTCGGCTGATCATCGATCAAGCGCACGTTGGTGCGCAGCGCTTCATGTCGCTTGACCACCTCGCAGAAGCTGCGCTGCATCGCCTCCAGATGCAACCGCCCGCTCAAGCGCACCGCATACGGGATGTTGTCAGAAGCGTCCGCTGGCTGAAACTGATGGAAAAACCACAGCCGTTGTTGCCCGATCGACAGGTTGGCAGGCCCCGCTTCGTTGCGCTTCGGGATGCCTTGTTTGACCGGGATGTTCAGCTGTCCCTTTAAACGTCGCTCCAGCAGGGCGCGCTTCTCGGCCGACAGGTTGGACTTGCGTTGTGTGACATCCTGTTTGTTCGACATCGCAGATTCCTCCGTGAAAAGGAAAAGGAACGAAGCTCCATCAGGAAGCTTCGATTCCTCCATTCCTCGCCAATTTAACCGATTTGAACGTTCACATACTCTGGGAACGGCTGAAGACGGGTGAGATCGTTTTCGAAGATGATCAGGTCACCCTGCTTGTCCACCTCTTTAAAATCTGCAAACTTGTAGGTGATGTACATCATCCGGTTGCGATCTGTCTGCAAAAACTCTGCCTGCAACCGCTTGCCAGCCGCCTTTGCCGATTGCAAAATGTGGTTGATCAAAATCGATCCGACCCCGCGGGACATCACCCGGCAAGAGAGCAGCAGCAGCTTGATCTTCCAGACTTCCTCGCCCGTCTCCACCAGCGCCAGCCCAATCTTGCCGTACGTGCCATACTTGTCTTCGAGGCCGGCGATCAAGAGCAGGTGGTCATCCGATTGGCGGAACTCATCGAGCTCATCGTAGTTGTACGTATAGCCTGTCGTGTTCAGCTGGTTGGTGCGCTGGGTCAGCTCCTCCGCGCGCTTCAGGTCTTCCTCTTTGGCAGGATCGATCGTAAAGGTCATATCCAGCGAAGCCAAAAACTCATCGGTCGGTCCGACAAACTCCTCTTCCACCTTCTTGCGCTCGATGTCTGCCATGTACATCTGACGACGCTTTTTCGAATCGTCGGTGATAAAGCGCGGGATCATCACATCGAGGTCTAACATCCCGTCCAGGTTGAGCGCGTCGAGGCACAACACCTGCGGATGGTTGAACGCAACCTCCTCGCGCTCGAACGGCTGGTCATCCACAAAGGCGAACGTGTCGATGCCGATGTTGATCAGCTTGGCGATCTGCTCGCACGAGGACGCTTTCGAATTCCAGTTGATCTGCGGGTAGAGAAAGTAATCGGCGATGCCGAACTCTTCCAGCTTGCGCATCGCATCGTCATGGTTGTTCTTCGACGCGATCGATTGCAGGATACCGCGCTCGTCGAGCTCCTTGATGATCTCGACCACATCCGCTTTCAGAATGACGTTTTCATCTTCGAGCAGCACCCCGTCCCAGACGGTGTTGTCCAGATCCCAAACCACGCATTTGATCGTCTTTTTGTCGTCTTTCTTCTTGACTTTTTGCGTTGCTTCCATCCACGATCTCCTCCAATTCTCTTCGATTTAAAGGCGCTTGGTCAGGTGTTAGGCAGCTTTCTTCTCGACGAGCGTTGCGATCGCATCCACCGTGCGGAAGTTGGCCAAATCGAGGTCTTCATTCTCCACGCGAATGCCGAACTCACCTTCGACAAACATCACCAGCTGCATCGCAAAGAGAGAGTTGACAAAGCCGAGTGCAAAGATATCTTCGTCATCCTTCAAATCGTGGTTTTTAAAATGACGGGAAAGAAATTCGCGGATTTTTACTTTGTTTGCTTCCATGGTTGAAAACCTCCTAGTTTTGTTCTTGCAGATTGGCAACTTCTTCATCGCTCATCGCTTCGAGCTCGGCGATCATGATATCTTCGACCACGATCGCCATTTCGGCGACGGTGTTGGCCTCAAATAGCACGCGCAGGGGCAGGTCGACTTGGAAGGTTGTGCGCAGGCGCGAAACCACTTGGGTGCCGAGCAGCGAGTTGCCACCGAGTTGGAAAAAGTTATCATGAATCCCGATCTGTTCGATGCCGAGCAGATCCTGTAAGATCTCGGCGACCATCTCTTCAAGCTCGTTCGTCGGCTCCACATACGCGTTTTTCAAGTTCGGGCGCGGATGTCGGGCTCCACTGCCGGCCGTAACGGTCGCGCTTGCCGCCCGCTCCCCCTGCTGGTGGATAAATCTCTCCACGCTCAGGTTCAGATCTTGATTGGACAGCACCAGCGGCAAGACGGGATCGATCGACAGCGCTCTGTTCAGCGCTTGCGCGACCTCATCCGCTTCCAAGCGGTCGAAGGCGAGGCTGATCCACGGCGTATCGCTGCGCTGCCCGATCTGCTCGACCGCGCTGTCCATGTAGAGGTGGCCAGCAGCAGGTCCGACAAACCCCCATCCGCCGAGCACTGTCGCCAGCGTCGAGACGATGAACACAAAGTCGAGCTCGTGGCCTGCAAGCGCTCGCTCCAGCGCGTGCAACCCGTGCACTCGGCCGGCAAAATGAGCTTCCAAGTCCGATTCGGTCGTCTCTGCGATCACCGAGATCGTGTTCGCATCGGCGGCGGCCGCCGCATGGAGCACACCGTCTAACTTGCCGAATCGGGACTTGGTGACCTCCACCGCTCGCTTGATCGCCTCCTGATCGGCGACGTCCGCTTGCAGAAAGAGCACCTCCGCCCCCTGGGCTTCGAGCTCCAGTGCTGCCGACAGGTACTGCACCGTCTTTTCATCTGTCGCACCGCTGTCGATCCGCGCTTGCCACTCTTCGCGAGCGGGCAGATCTTGGCGGGTGACGATGGCCAGCTTTGCTTCTGGTGTTGCGGCGAGCGCTTGGGCGAGCTGCCTGCCCATGATGCCGAAGCCGGTCAGCAGGTAGACGCCGCCATCGCGCAGGCGCGGCTCGCCCGCGGCGCTGACAGACTGGTAGGACTCGATCCATCGCTTGTTGTCGCGGTAGGCGACGAGTCGTTCCTTCTGCTCGCCGAGCAGGTCGCAGGCCAGCGTTTCGATCAGGCGAGCTTCCGCTTTTGTCCCCGGCTTGGGCAGCAGGATGTCGTACGTGCTGGTTCTGACGCTCTGCATCTCTTGTGGCAGGACGCGTGGCACGGCGAGCAGCGTCGTCTTGACCGGATGCACCTCATCGCGGCTCTCCACTTGGAACAGCCCGTTGGAGATCGTCACCAGCTCAAGCGGCGCTGTCAGCTCCAGCTTGGCAAGCGCCTTCGCCACCTGCAGGAGCGAGTAGAGACCTATTTGTTGCGCCTCCTCGAAGGATGGCTCCGACTCGGTCAGGCTCCACAGGTGCAAGATGTGCGTCGGCAGCTCCTCCCGGTGCAGTATCGCTTCCATCTCTTCGCGGGTCACGGCCAGCTCCGCCTCATGTCCTCTCGATCGGAACGAACGGATCAGCCCTTCGGTGAAGGAAGAGGAATCGCCGAGCACGAGCAGGCGTTTCGCCGCTCCTGCCTGTTCCGCAACCGGCGGGAGCGCCTGTTTCCAAGTTGGCGTATAGAACCGCTCTGCCACCTCGCGCACCGTCGCTTGCGAGGAGGCTTCAAGGATCGGCGCCGGAGTGGCGACAGAAGCTGCCTGCGCATCCACCCAGTAGCGCTGGCGATCCCACGCATAGGTCGGGAGCGGAACGCGCAGGCGGTCTTCCCCTTCGCTCATCTGCGCAAAATCGACCTCGACTCCAGACAGCCACAGGTTGGCCAGCGTGTTCAGCAGAAACGCCGTGTCAGACTGACCATCATAGGACGCTCTGATCGTCGGCAGCACGGTCAGACCGCCTTTCGCTTGCAGCGCAAACGAGGAGAGCGTAGTGCCTGGCCCGACTTCGAGCAGCGCGATGTTTTCCTCTTGGACGAGCTGAGCGATCCCCTCTGCGAAGCACACCGTCTGGCAGAGGTGCTTCACCCAATACTCCGGATCGACCGCTTCCTCCGCTTCGATCCAAGCGCCCGTCACGTTCGAGACGAACGGGATCTCTGGCGCTTGTAGGTTGAACGATGCGATCAGCGCTTTAAACTCCTGTGCGATCGGCTCCATCATCTTCGAGTGGAACGCGTGCGTGGAAGCGACGCGGATCGAAGTGATGCCCTTTTCGCGCAACGCTGTTTCCAGCGCTGTCACCGCTTCGATCGTGCCGGAGACGACCAGATGTTCTGCCGTGTTGATCGTCGCGATCTGCACCTGGTCGGAGAGCATCGGTCTGATCGCTTCTGCCGCGAGCGGCACGGCGAGCATCGCGCCGTTTGGCAGGTCCCCGATCAGCTGTGCCCGCTTGGCGACCAGCTTGAGCGCATCTTCCAGCGAGAACACACCAGC
Source organism: Tumebacillus lipolyticus (assembly GCF_042682745.1). Classification (NCBI taxonomy): domain Bacteria; kingdom Bacillati; phylum Bacillota; class Bacilli; order Caryophanales; family Alicyclobacillaceae; genus Tumebacillus; species Tumebacillus lipolyticus. The sequence goes on from NZ_JBHUIO010000002.1 coordinate 1,171,158, forward strand.
GACTGTCGCCGCCACATATTCGCCTAACGAGTAGCCGATCAGCGAGGATGGTTTGATGCCCCAGGCGATCAGCAGCTCGGCCAGCGCATATTCGATCGCAAAGACGATCGGGTGCAGATATTCGGTCTTGTTCAGTTCGAGCGATGTTGGGTCATTTGCGGATGCGTCGCGGCGAAGCATTCTCCGCAGGTCGAGGCCCTGCGTCTTCATCGCCTGCGGCGCTGCGTCCGCTGCGGGGAACAGCACCTCGTGCAGATCGCGGCCGACGAACTTCTTCAGCGCGTCGAAGCAGCTGTCCAAGCGCTCTTTAAACACCGCTTCCGTTTGATACAGCTCCTGCACCATGTTCACATACTGATCGCCGACACCCGGAAACAGAAAGGCTACCGGACGGTTTTCCGCATCGTTGACCGCGGTGAGCAATCGCCGCGGATCGCGAGTCTTTAGCGTGTTGGCGGCATCGATCGCATCGGTTGCCACCACAGCGCGTCGATGATGGAACGCTTTGCGGCCGACCTGAAGCGTATAGGCCACATCGGCGATGTTCTGCTCAGGATGCTGTTGCAGGTGGGTGGCCAAATTGTCTGTCATCCGCTCAAGCGACGCTTCGCTCTTCGCCGAAAGGACGAACAGCTGGCTCGTGCGCGCAGACGAACCGCTCGTGCGCTCAGGGAACTCTTCGAGCACCACGTGCGCGTTCGTTCCACCGATGCCAAACGAGGAGACGCCCGCTCGGCGCGGCGTGTCTGTCGCCGTCCACTCTTTCAACTCTGTATTCACATAAAACGGGCTGTTGTCCCAGTCATCAAACTTCGGATTCGGCTTTTCAAAATAGAGGCTCGGGACGAGCTCTTTGTTTTTCAGCTGGAAGATCGTCTTGATCAGTCCGGTGACGCCTGCCGCCGCATCTGTGTGACCGACATTTGTCTTCACCGATCCGATCGCGCAGAACTTCGCCTCTTCTGTCGCATCGCGAAACACCTGTGTCAGCGCCGCGACCTCGATCGGATCGCCCAGCTCTGTCGCCGTGCCGTGCGTCTCGACATAGGAGATCGTATCCGCTTCGATGTCGGCGATCGCCAAAGCTTCAGAGATGGCAGACGATTGACCGTTGATGCTCGGAGCGGTGTAGCCGACCTTCTGCTCCCCGTCATTGTTGACCGCCGACCCTTTGATCACCGCATAGATCGTATCGCCATCGGCGAGCGCATCCTCAATTCGCTTCAGCACGACGATCCCGACGCCAGACCCTTGCGTGCTGCCCTGCGCCTGTTCGTCAAACGCACGACAATGGCCATCGGGCGACATCACGCTTCCTTTGGTGTAGGTGTAGCCGGTCTTCGGATGGATCACCGACACACCGCCTGCCATCGCCATGTCGCATTCGCCGTTGAGCAGCGCTTGTGCTGCCATGTGCACCGCGACCAACGAGGTCGAGCAGGCCGTTTGAACGTTGACGCTCGCCCCTTTTAAATTCAGCTTGTAGGAGGCGCGAGTGGTCAGAAAGTCCTTCTCGTTCCCCATCATGATCTGCAGTTCCCCAACGCCTGCGATCGCCGCGCGATTCGGCAGCAAGTTCAGCAGCAGGTAGCGGTTCATCGCCTGTCCGCCATAGATGGAGATCGCACCCGGATAGGTGTCCGGGTTGTAGCCCGCGTTCTCCAGCGCTTCCCAACACGCTTCGAGGAAGAAGCGATGGTTCGGATCGAGGATCTCCGCCTCGCGCGGGTTGAAGCCGAAGAAGTTGGCGTCAAACTGGTCGACATCCTTCAGGATCGCTGCCGCCTTGACATAGTTTGGCTGCGCGATCATCTCCGGATCGTGTCCCGCTGCGATCAGCTCTTCATCGGTGAAAAACTGTACCAGTTCCTTTCCCTGCCGCAGATGCTGCCAGAACTCTTCCAGATTGTTCGAGTCCGGATAGCGGCCCGCAAGGCCGACAACCGCTATTTCATCGACGCGGTCAGAATAATCTTGATGGCTCATCTTGCCAATCCCCCTACTCTCTTCGATTCTTCGCCCGCGCCGCTCGTCTCGCCTTTAGATCCTTCCGGCGATCGGCGCGAACTTGCCCCTGTTTGACAGACAGCTCTTCCTCTTCTTCTCCGAGGAATCGGGCGAGCGCTCCGACCGTCGGGTACTGGAACAACTGGACGACCGAGATCTCGCGGTCGAGCTGTTCCTTCAGCTTGCGGTGCACCTGCAGGATCAAAAGCGATCCGCCGCCCAGTTCGAAGAAGTTGTCGTTGACGCCGACGCGGCTGACTCCGAGCACCTCCTGCCAGATCTCCGCGACCAGTTGCTCCAGCTCACCGCTCGGCGCGATGAAGGCGACGCCCAACTCGGGCCGCTCGTCGTCCGGCTTGGGCAATTCGCTGCGGTTCACCTTCCCGTTTGGCGTCAGCGGCATCTCGTCGAGGATGACAAAGGCGGACGGGATCATGTAGTCGGGCAAGCTCTGTCCGAGGTGTTTGCGCAGGTCGCCTGTCGACGGCGCGTCTGGACTGACCGTCACATAGGCGGCCAGATATTTGACCCCAGGCGTTTCCTCGCGGGCGATGACTGCCGCCTCCCGCACGCCCGGCGCTTTGACCAGCACGTTCTCGATCTCGCCCACCTCGATGCGGTAGCCGCGAATCTTGACCTGTCCGTCTGCGCGCCCGAGAAACTGCAGGTTGCCATCTGGCAGATAGCGAACGATGTCGCCCGTTCTGTACATCCGCTCCCCCGGACGAAACGCGTTGGGCAAAAAGCGCTCGGCGGTCAACTCCTCACGCCCGAGATAGCCGCGTCCAACACCCTTCCCGCCGACATACAGCTCGCCTGGCACCCCGATCGGAACCGGCTGCATCAGTGCATCCAAGACATAAGATTGCGTGTTCATAAGCGGCCGTCCGATCGGCACATCTCCATCTGGCAGCGCTTCGTCATACACGGTCGCCGTCACCGTCGTTTCGGTCGGCCCGTATGCGTTGTACAGCGTGTTGTGCTCGCTGGCGACTTCTCGCCAGGCGCGGATCATCGAGGGCATCGCCCGCTCGCCGCCTGTGACCACCAGCCGAAGCGCCGGTGGCAAAGTCAGCTTTTGCTCCGCAAGATCTTGGAGAAAAGCGTGCAGGTAAGCGGTCGGCGGATTGAACTTGGTGATCTTCTGCTCCGCCAGCCAGTCGAGGAACTGGTCGCTGGCCATGATCGACTTGCCGGGTCGAAGCACGAGCGTCGCCCCGGCGGCGAGCGTCGGAGAGATCTCCTCCATCGAAACGTCGAAGGAGATCGAGGCGAACTGAACGATCCGATCGCTCGGGTTCACCTGATAGTGATCGATGATCGCATGATGATGGGCGACTGCGTTTTTGTGCTCCAGCATCGCGCCTTTCGGGGCGCCCGTCGAGCCCGATGTGTAGATCACGTAGGCGAGATTGTCTTCTGTCGCATCGCTGATCGGTTTGTCGGTCGGACATGCTGCGATCAGCTCCGCATCTCGATCGAAGCACACGGTCGTCGCGCTCGTCTCCGGCAGGTTGGGCAACAGGTGCTCGTGGGTCAGCAAGACGGCCACCTTCGCATCTGTCAGCAGATACTTGAGGCGCTCCACCGGATAGTCCGGATCGAGCGGCAGGTAGGCCCCGCCCGCCTTCTGAACGCCGATCATACCGACGATCAGATCGATCGATCGATCGACGCACAGGCCGACCAAGCTCTCCGGCCCCACACCGAGCCCTTGCAGATAGTGGGCAAGCTGGTTGGCACGAGCGTTCAACTCAGCATAGGTCAGCGTCTGATCGAGGTGCTCGACAGCCGTCTTGTCTGGACGAACTGCCACCTGCTGTTCGAACAGCTGATGCATGAGGCCGGTCGGAAACTCGATCTGCTTTTGGTTGAACGTTTCGACGACCTGCTTTCGCTCCGCTTCGGTGAGCAGCGGGAGGCTGGCCAAGCGCTCATCCGGCCGCTCGACCACCCCGTGCAGCAAGGTGATCAAGTGCGTGATCATCCGCTCGATCGTCGTCTGATCGAACAGGTCGGAGCTGTATTCGAAGCGACCTGCGAGGCCCCGTTTGCTCTCGGTCAGACCGAGCGTCAGATCGAAGCTGGCCGATCCTGTGTCGGCGACCATCTCCTCCAGCTGCAAGCCGGTCAGCGACAGGTTTTCCACCGACGCGTTCTGCAGGTTGAACATCACCTGGAACAGCGGCGTATGGCTCAAGTTGCGCTCAGGTGCAAGCTCGTCGACCAGCTTTTCAAACGGGACGTCCTGATTGGCATACGCTTCAAACGAGGTGTCCTTCACCCGCTGCAGCAACTCGCGGAAGCTGATGTCTCCTTGCAGCTCAGTGCGCATGACCAACGTGTTGACAAAAAAGCCGATCAAAGGCTCGATCTCCTCGCGCGTACGCCCGGCGATCGGCGTGCCGATGAGCAGATCGCTCTGCCCGGTGTAGCGAAAGAGCAGCGTTTTGAAGGCGGCGAGCAACGTCATGAACAGCGACACGCCTTCCTTTTGGCTCAGCGCTTTCAGCTTTTCCGTCAGATCGCTCGGCACGAGGAAGCTTTCGATTCCACCTGCGTAAGACTGAACGGCAGGTCGATTGCGATCGGTCGGCAATTGCAGGACGGGGAGCTTGCCGCCGAGCTTCTGCCGCCAATAGGTCAACTGCTCTTCGAGGACGCCGCTCTCCAAATACTCTTTCTGCCAGTCGGTGAAGTCTGCATACTGGATCGCAAGCTCTGGCAGCACCGCCTCCACGCCTTCCAGTTCGGCGTTGTAGAGCAGGGACAGCTCTTGGATCAGCACGCCCATCGACCAGCCGTCGGAGATGATATGGTGCATCGTCATCAGCAGGACATGTTCCTCGTCGCCAAGCTGCAGCAGCGTGAGGCGAAGCAGCGGCGCCTGTTGCAAAATGAACGGTTTTCTCGATTGGACAGCGATCTGCTCGCTCACCTGCACTCGCTGCTCCTCCGCGGGGAGATCGCGCAGGTCGAGCAGCGGCAGGTCGATCGTCACCAGCGGGTCGATCACCTGCATCGGCTCGCCGTCCACCTCGCGAAACGAGGTGTGCAGCGTCTCATGGCGAGCGGCGATCGCGCGCAGGCTGCTGTGCAGCGCCTCACGGTGCAAGCGCCCGGTCAGCCTGACCGCAGTCGAGATGTTGTAAGCGGGATTCCCTGGCAGAAACTGGTCAAGAAACCACAATCGCTGTTGGGCAAAGGAGAGGGGGAAGAGATAGACCCCCTCCTCCTGCACCTGAAGATCATCGGGTGAATCGGTCAAAAGAAACATCTCCTTTTGCTCATTACTTGCTCCGCTCATCTCCAACTGTTCCTACAGCTTTCTTCGCTCCCGCGTCAGCCGCTTCATCGCAGGCGGCTTGGGCGCAGAGGTCGCCTTTTGCTGCAGCCCTTCGACCATCGAGGACAGCTCGGCGATCGTCGCGACTTCAAACAGGGAACGCACCGGCAGTTCGACCGAGAAGACATTGCGCACGCGGGTGACCAGCTGCGTCGCCAACAGCGAGTGGCCGCCCAAGTCGAAAAAGTTATCATGGATGCCGACTTTCTCAACGCCGAGCACGTTCGCCCAGATCTCCGCCATCTGCTCTTCGATCTCGCTGCGCGGCGCCACATATTCGACAGCGGCGCCCTGCACCGGCACAGGCAGCGCTTTGCGATCCACCTTGCCGTTGGTGGTCAGCGGAATCGCCTCCAGCGTGACAAAGGCGCTGGGAATCATGTAGATCGGGAGTTTTCCTTTCAGATCGGCCCGCAGTTCGGCGCTGGTCAGGCTTGCTTCGCCATTTGGCACCACGTAGGCTGCCAAATATTTGTTGCCTTGATCAACGCGTGCGATCACCACCGCTTGCAGCACTTTTTCATGTGCGATCAAGGCAGCTTCGATTTCGCCCAGCTCGATGCGATAGCCGCGAACTTTCACCTGATGATCGATCCGGCTGATATATTCGATGTTGCCGTCCGGCAGGTAGCGCACCACATCGCCCGTGCGATACAGACGCTTGTCCGGTGCGAACGGATGCGAGACGAAGCGCTCCTCGTTCAGCTCCGGACGATTCAGATAGCCGCGTGCAAGTCCGATCCCGCCGACATACAGTTCGCCAGGCACGCCGATCGGAACCGGCTGTCGATTGCGGTCGAGGATGAACAGCTCGGTGTTCTGCACAGCGGAGCCGATCGGCAGGTTGCGCGCTCCCACCTTGGCCGGATCGAACGAGTACAGCGTCGAGCAGATCGAAGCTTCGGTCGGACCGTACCCGTTGATGATAAACATCTCCGGGAGTCGTTCGCTGATCGCCAGCACATGCGGTTCGTGCACCGATTCGACACCGATCAAAATCCTGCGCAGCGCCATCTGCCTCGGCTGCTCGTCCAACCATTGGATCAGATCCTTCACCACGAACGGTGGGATGAAGCCGCTTTGAATCGCGTTGTCTTCCAACCACTTGAAGTAGGCATGGCTGTCGCTGCGATCGACATCTGGCAAGATGTGCAGCTCGCCACCCTCCATAAAGCAGGAGAAGATCTCCAGCACAGACAGGTCAAACCCATAGTTTGCCCACAGGGCGAACGGTGCGCCCGGCGCAAGCGGCTTGCGACCGACAAAATCGCTCAGCATGTTGACGACGCCTCGATGCTTGACCAGCGCGCCTTTTGGCAACCCGGTCGTCCCCGACGTGTAGAGCATATAGCCCAGATCATCTGGCGTGATGCTCTGCGGCAAGTTCGCTGCGCTCTCCTCGCCAAACTCGCCTTCCGCTGCGTCGAGCATCACTTTGCACACATCCGCATCGGCAAACAGCTCGGCCAGATGTTGCTGCGTCAACAGGACGCGCGGCGATGAATCAGCGAGAATGAAGCCAAGACGCTCTTTCGGATGCGCCGGATCGAGCGGAACATACGCGCCGCCCGCTTTCAAGGTCGCAAGGATCGCCACGATCAACGACTCGGAGCGCTCCATGCAGATTCCGACAAACACGTCTGGCCCTACGCCCTGCTTCTGCAGGAAATGTGCCAAGCGGTTGGCTCGCCCATTCAGCTCGGCGTAGCTCAAACGTCGATCCTGATAGACCACTGCGGTCGTCTCCGGCTGTCTGCTCACCCACGTTTCAAACAGGCCGTGCAGCGTCGCCTCGCTCGGATAGACAGCATTGGTCCGATTCCACATGTCGAGCAGCAGCGCCCGCTCCGCTTCGGGGAGGATCGGCAGGTCGATCAGCTTTTGCTCAGGTGCGGCGACCGCGCCTGCCAGCAGCGTCGCATAGTGTGCGAGCATTCGTTCGATCGTCGACGACTCGTACAGATCGGTGTTGTATTCCAGCTTGAGGGTGATGCCCGACTCCGTCTCTTGCGCCTGCAAGGTCAGATCGAACTTGGCGGTCGCGCTGTCGCCCTCGATCGCCTGCACCAGCAAGCCTTCCAACTGCGGATCGACCTGTTGGTTCTGCAGGACAAACATCACTTGGAACAGCGGGGTGTGGCTCAAATCCCGCTCCGGTTGCAGACGATCGAGCAGCCGTTCGAACGGCACGTCTTGATGGGCGAACGCATCGAGCGCCGTGTCGCGGACGCGGTGCAACAGCTTGTTAAACGACAGTTCGCCATCTTCCAACTGGGTGCAGATGACCAACGTGTTGACGAAGAAGCCGATCAGCTGCTCCAATTCCTCGCGGTTGCGTCCTGCGGTCGGCGTGCCGACTAAGATGTCATCCTGCCCGGTGTAGCGGTAGAGCATCGTTTTAAACGCTGCGAGCAGCGTCATGTACAGCGTGACTCCCTCCAAGCGCGACAGGTGGTTGATCCCCTCGCTCAGCTCTTTGGACAGCTGCAAACTGCAAGCAGCACCGTTGAACGTTTTGACAGCCGGACGCGGCTTGTCGGTCGGCAGCTGCAAGACGGCCAGATCGCCGCCGAGCTGCTGCTCCCAATAGGCCATCTGCCGATCGAAGAGGCTCTCCAGCCCTTTTTGCCACTGTGCGTAATCCGCATAGTGAATCGGCAGCTCGGCAAACGGTACCGGCTGTTCTGCCGTATACGCCGAGTAAAAAGCGGTCAGCTCGCGAACCAGAACGCCGAGCGACCAGCCGTCTGCCACCAGATGGTGCATGGTGAGCAGGAGCACATGATCTTCCTCGCCCAGCACGAGCAGCGTCGCTCTGATCAGCGGAGCGATGCTCAGATCGAACGGCTTGCGCGCTTCCGCATCGGTGAGGCGCACCGCCTCCGCTTCCCGTTCCGCTGCTGGCACCCCTTGCAGATCGATCACCGCAAACGGCATCGACAGACCGTGCTCGATCACCTGCTCCGGCTGACCGTCACGCGTGCGGAAGCTCGTTCGCAGCGCTTCATGGCGGTCGAGAATGCTCTGCAAGCTCCGCTGAAGCGCGGAGATGTCCAGACGTCCGGTCAAGCGCAGTCCGCCCGGAATGTTGTACGTGGCCGTCCCGCTCTGCAGCTCTTCGAAGAACCAGAGGCGCTCCTGCGCATAGGACAAGGGGAGCTTGTCAGCGCGAACGGAAGCTGCGATCGGCGGAATGTCTGTCTGCGCGGTCTGCTCGATCAGCTGTGCGAGACGCTCCACCGTCGGCGCTTCAAAGATGCTGCGCAGGGAGAGCTCCGTCTGGAACGCGTTCCCGATGCGCGAGACCACCTGAATCGCCAAGAGCGAATGCCCGCCGAGGTCAAAGAAATTGTCTGTCACGCTCACTTGCGTAAGCCCTAACAGCTCGGCGAAAATATCGGCCAACTTCGCTTCCGCCTCGTTGCGCGGCGCGACATATTCGCCAACGTTTCGCACGACGTCTGGACGAGGCAGTGCGCGTCGATCCACCTTGCCGTTTGGCAGCAGCGGAAAGCTGTCCAGCAGGACGAAGGCGGACGGCACCATGTAGTCGGGCAGGATGCGCTGCGCATGTGCGCGCAAGTCGTCCTCCGCAAGCTCCGCTTTCGCCACCACGTAGGCGACGAGGCGTTGATCGCCCGCCGCGGTCAGCGCGACGACGACCACCTCAGTCACCAGCTCGTGGCGACTGAGAACCGACTCGATTTCACCAAGTTCGATGCGGTAGCCGCGCAGTTTGACCTGATCGTCAAGACGACCGAGGTAGCCGAGGCTGCCGTCTGGCAACCAGCGCACCAAGTCACCCGTCTTGTACAAGCGACCGTAGAGGCTGTCAACAAACCGTTCGGCTGTCAGATCAGGTCGACCCACATAGCCGCGCGCAAGCCCTGCACCTCCGATGTACAGCTCGCCCGCCACACCGATCGGGGTCGGCTGACCGCTCGCATCCAGCACGTATGTTTTGGCGTTGGCGATCGGCCGTCCGATCGGGATCAGCGCCGTGTTCGGCTCGCTCGTCCACGCGGTCGTGTCGATACACGCTTCGGTCGGTCCGTACAGGTTGACCAGCTTCGCCTGCGCCTTCTGTGCGTGGAACAGATCGACCAGTTGGGCTGACAACGCCTCGCCGCCACAGAACACATAGCGAAGGGCAGACTGCCGTTCCAACAGCTTCTCCCGCAAGAGGACATAGAGCAAGGAAGGGACGAGCTGCAAGATCGTCACACCGTGTTTGACCATCGCATCGACCAAGTAGGCAGCATCCTGATGCCCGCCCGGTCTGGCGAGGATCAGCTGTCCGCCAGACAAAAGCGGCGCCCAGAACTCCCAGACGGATGCGTCAAATCCGAACGGCGTTTTTTGCAACACCCGATCGCTTGCGTCGATACCGTAGCTGGCGATCATCCACAGCATGTGATTGCAGATCGCGCGGTGTGTGAGCATCGCACCTTTTGGACGTCCGGTCGAGCCGGAAGTGAAGATCACATAGGCGAGATGTTCCATCTCGGTCAAATCGCGCAGATTCTCCACCATTTCCCCGGAAATATCGACTCGATCGACTGCGATCACATTCTGTGCGGAAAACTCCAGCCGATCCTGCAGATGCGCTTGTGTCAGCAACACTTCCGGCTTCGCATCTTCGACGATAAAGGTCAGCCGCTCTTGTGGATAGCTCGGATCGAGCGGCACATACGCCCCGCCCGCCTTCAGCGTCGCCAGCAGGGCGACCACCATCTCCACCGAGCGCTCCATGCAGATGCCGACCAGCGCATCCGGCCTGACACCCGACCTTTGCAGCAGGTGTGCCAGACGGTTTGCCGCCTCGTTCAGCTGGCGATAGGTGCGCACTTCCTCTTCAAACCGCACGGCGATCGCATCGGGAGTTCGCTCCACCTGTTCCTCAAACATTCGATGCAGCGGAGCTTTCGTGCCAAAATCGACATCTGTCTCGTTCCAATCATGAAGCACTCGCTTCTGCTCCTCTGCCGAAAGCAGGTTCACCTCGCCGACCGCGATCTTTGGATCGCGCACCAGCTCCTGCAGCAGCGTGGCAAAATGTGTCGCCATCCGCTCCATCGTCGTCCGATCGAACATGTTGATGTCATATTCGAACGATGTGACAAACTCGCCGTTCACCTCTGCCATCATCAGGGTGAGATCAAACTGTGCGGAGCGACGCTCCAGCGCTCTTGAGGTGAGCGGCAGGTCGCCGAGCAACATCTGCGCTCCCGCATCGTTGAGGGCGAACCCGGTCAGGCCATCCTGATCGAGATGCGACTTTTGCAAGACGAACATCGCCTGGAAGATCGGTGAGTAGCTCTGGTCGCGCTTGGGTGCCAGCTTTTCGACCAGCAAGGGGAACGGATAGTCCTGATGGGCGAGTGCGCCGCGCACCTTCTGCGTCGAAGCTCGCAACAGCTCCGCAAACGGAAGGTCGCCTGACAGGTCGGCGCGAAGCACCACCGGATTGACAAAATAACCGACCGAATCTGCATATTTCGCCTTGCTGCGACCGACTGTCGGCGTGCCGACCAAGATGTCATCCTGGCCGGTATAGCGATGAAGCAGCACTTGAAACGCGGTCAGCAAAGTGGTGAAGACGGTCGTACCCTGCGCTTGCGAAAGCTCTTTGATCTGCGCGGTCAACGCGCTCCCCAGCTTCTGCGAACAGGTGGCGCCGAGATACGACTTTTCGCTCGGGCGGGGACGGTCGGTCGGCAAGTTCAACACAGGAAGTTCCCCTGCCAACTCGCCCTGCCAGTAGGACAGCAGCTCCTCTCCCGTCCGGCCTGTGACCAACTGCGCCTGCCAGTCGGCAAAATCTCCGTAGGCGGTGCCGGGCGCCGGAAGCGTCTGCCCCGCATAGAGGGCGGACAGCTCCTTCACGATCAGACCGAGCGACCAGAAGTCGACGATCAGGTGGTGCAGCGTGAGCAACAGCAGATGCTCTCCGCTCGGGCGCGCGTACAGATGCACGCGGATCAGCGGACCGCGCTCCAGATCGAACTGCAAGTCCACCGCGTCGGTCATCCGCTCCTGCACGAGCTCCTCGCTCCAGGCGGTCGCATCTTCCACCATCAGCGGTACAGAAAGCTGCGGGTGCACCAGCTGGATCGGCTCGCCGTCTCGCTCGACAAACGTGGTGCGCAACAGCGGGTGACGCTCGACCAATGTGGCGAGCGACTCGCGCAATTTTTCCAGATCGAGCCCCGCGCCGACGGTCACCGCGCTGGCGATGTGATAGGCGGTGTTGCTCGGCTGTAGCCGCTGCAGGAAGTACAGCGCCCGCTGCCCGTGTGACAGTCGATACTCGCCCGGCAGCATCGCGGTCGTCTCTTCCGGCGCACCGATCTCCTGCTCATCAAACTGCTGCAGCACATCGGCGGCGAGCGTCTGCACGCTCGGCCCTTCGAGCAGTGCGGACAGCGGCAGGTCAACGCCCAAGCTCTCTTCGATCTCATGCTTGAGCTCGACTGCGGTCAGCGAGTCGAGTCCCAGCGTCCCCAGCGGCTTGTCCAAGCCGACCTGTGCGACCGACACTTTTAACGACTCGGCAGCCCGGCGCTGCAAAAACGATTCGAGCAGGCCCTTGCGCATCTCGCCATCTGCCGCAAACAGCTCCGCTCGGCTCAGCTGGATGTCGGACGAATCGTCTGACAATTCATCCACCACCGAACTGTTCAACACATCTGTCTTCAGCGCTTGCAGGCCGCCGTGCAAGAAGCGGTCTTTGCAGGCATGGCGCTGAATCTTCCCCGAAGAGGTCTTGGGGATGCTCGCCGGCTTGAGCAACACGATGCCGTACACCTGCAGTTCGTGCGCTTCTGCCACCGCAAGGCGCACAGCAGACACCACTTCGTCCAGATCGGCTTTGCGGTAGGCGCGCTCCACTTCGGCTGTGATCACCAGCCGCTCCTCCTCATCCGCCTCGACCGAGAAGGCGGCGAGGTTGCCCGTCGCGATCGCCGGGTGGCACTCCTGCACCGTAAACTCGATGTCCTGCGGATAATGGTTGCGCCCGCGGATGATGATCAGATCTTTCATCCGCCCGGTCACGTACAGTTCCCCATCTTTTAAAAACCCGAGATCTCCCGTGCGCAAAAAGGGTCCCTCACCCGTTTCGGACAGCCTGGCGCCAAACGTCTCCTGCGACTGTTCAGGGCGCTTCCAATAGCCTTGTGCCACCGAAGAGCCTGCTACCCAGATCTCCCCGACCTGCGTTTCCGCACAGACGGCAAACGTCTCCTGATTGACCACCACCACCTGCTGCGCGAGCGATCTGCCGGAGGAGACCAGCGTGCGAGCATCAGCGCCTTCCGCGGTGACGACTGCGACGTTTTGCTCCAGCAGATCGGCGTCAAACGCATGGGTGATCGGCAGTTCCGCCTTATTGCCTCCTGTGACGAACAGCGTCCCTTCCGCCAGACCGTAGCACGGGTAGAACGCCTCCTTGCGAAAGCCGCAGGGTGCAAAATATTCGGCAAAGCGATCCAACGTCTCTTTTCGCACCGGCTCAGCACCGGTGAAGGCGACGCTCCAAGCGGAGAGGTCGAGCTGATCGCGCTGTTCAGGCGTGATCTTGTCGAGGCAGAGCTCGTAGGCGAAGTTCGGCCCGCCGGAGACGGAAGCGCCGGTGCGCGAGATCGTCTGCAACCAGAGCAGCGGACGCTGCACAAACGCGACCGGAGCCATCAAGGTGGTGAAGAATCCTGCATAGATCGGCTGCAAAACCCCGCCGATCAAGCCCATATCATGATAGGGAGGCAGCCAGATCACCGCGCGATCTCGATCGGACGTCTCAAAGCTGCTCTGGATCAATTCCAAGTTGGCCAGCAGGTTGCCATGTGTCAGCATGACCCCTTTCGGCGCCGAGGTCGAGCCGGACGTGTACTGCAGAAATGCCAGCGTATCGCTGTCGATCTCAGGCATCTGCCAGCTATCTGCCAGCTCATCGCCGATCAGATCGGTGTTGACCCACTCCAGTTGGCTCAAGCCTTCCGCATCGCCAAATCGCTTCTCGATGCCTGCCATCACCGCAGTCGCCGTCAAGGCGAACTTCGCTTCCGAATCTTTGACGACCGCCTGCAGGCGATCCAAATTCCCGTTTTGTCGCGGCGGATACGCCGGAACGGCCAGCACGTCCGCATACAGACAGCCGAAGAATGCGATGATGTACGGAAGCCCCGGCTGGTAGAGCAACAGCGCTCGCTCTCCTGCCGCCCCCGCCGCCTGAAGCGCAGCTCCGACAGCGCGCGCCTTGCGATCCAGCTCTTCAAACGTGATCCGCTCTTCCAACTCATCAGTCAAAAAGGCAAATGCGTCTCGGCCTGCATATTCTTGCGTTCTCGCTCGCAATAAATCGACCAACGTCGCAACTTCTGTCCTATTTACACCCATCTTTCGTATCCCCCAATCTGGTACTACTTTCAGAACGTTCAACCAGATTTAAATCCGCAAAATCTCATAAAGGTATATTTCTTCATCTATAAGTGTTCCCCTTCCTAACAAACATAAATTTTCTAAGCATCTTCACTCCAGATTTTAGTTTTACATAGTAAAAACCTGATTCCGCTTGATGCGAAACCAGGTTTACCCAACAGATTATTTTGGCTGTAAGACGAGCGTCCGTTCGCCATTTTCCTTCACGTCTTGCTCGGTAAAATGCATCGTCTTGTAACGCCCTTCCAGCCACATTTCGGTCTGATCCTGATAATGATCGCTGCCGAGCTGCGCAGAGGCGCCCATCGTCAGAACATCTTTCGCCCCATCGATCTTATTCATATCGATGACGAAGCGCCACGGAGCGCCGAGCACGATGCTAAACGGCTTTCCTCGCGAGTAGCTGGCCGCCCCGACGGTGACATTGCTGCCGCCGTATGCGTACGGGCCGTTGTTGTACAGCAGATTGAGCGGTTTGATGCTGCCGAGCGGATGCGCGAGCGTGATCGTGTGCACCTTGCCCCACTGCCACTTTTCCGGATTCTTGCCCAGCTCATCTTTCATCCACGCCACCGCTTGCTTGAAGGAATCGACGATCGCCTTTTCCTTCGTGTCATCAGTTCCCTGGAACCATTTCGGATTCGGATCGCGCAGGATCATCTCCAAGCCGTAGCTCGGCAGAGATGTGCGGTTGAAATGGTAGAAATACTCTTCGGTCAAGTGCGGTTCATAAAAGCGTGTGAACATCTTGTTGTACATCGAATGGTAGACCACCGGGCCTGCGAGCTCCGGATCGTCGATCGGATCTTTGAACCATTCCTTGAGCACGTCGAACGCCTTCTGCTCCGTCTCGTTCAGCTCGGCCGAGGAGAGCGCAGAGATGAACACCTGCGCGTGCTGCTTCGCTTGCAAGTTCGCCCAGTCAGACTGCATGCGCTCCATATCTTCGAGCGACAGCTTGTCCTTCTCCTCAAGCATCTGCCCGATGCGAATCGCGCGGTAGGGAAGGTCGTAGTCGTAGGTGATGTGATAGGGATAGGTATCATCGACGACCTTGTTGTTCGCCGAGGCGATATACCCTTTTTCCGGATTGAACGTGTGCGGCAGCTCTTCCCACGGGATGTAGCCTTGCCACTCGTTCTCGCTGGTCCAACCTGGCACCGGCGTCAGTCCATCGCTCTTCGGTCTGATCGGGATCGAGCCCATCGCATGGTAGGCGATGTTGCCTTCAACGTCCGCGTAGACCACATTTTGTGAAGGCGCTTGAAACAGCTTCATCGCCGCTTCGAACTCTTTGTAGTTGGTCGCTCGATCGAAGCCGAGCATCGCCGTGATCTCGTCGGTCGCATCGTGCGCCGTCCAGCGCAGGGCGAGCGGCTGTCCCACTTCGACCGCCGTGCGAATCGTCTGCGCCGGCGCTTGGTCGGCCGACTTGTACGAATCGAGCATGTTGGTGATCACCGGACCGTGACGGGTGATCACCACCTCCGTCTTCACCGGTTCTCCGCCCTTCACTTTGATCTCCTCTTCGATCACGCGGGCATCATACCATTTCCCGTCATATTCGAACTGATGCGGATTGTTCGGGTTTTGCTTCTCGATGAACAGGTCTTGCACATCGGGCGCGAGGTTGGTGAAGCCCCAAGCCACCTTGTCATTGTGCCCGACGATCACGCCCGGAACGCCCGGGAAGATCGCGCCTGTCACATTGTATTTGCCAGGCAACACGAGGTGGTTCTGATAGAAGGTCGACGGTGCGCCGAGGCCGAGGTGCATATCGTTTGCGAGCAACGGTTTGCCCGACTCGGTCTTCTTGCCCGACACGACCCAGTTGTTGCTGCCCAAGCCTTCGCCGGGCAACACTTGCGGGCCACCATGATCGAGCGCCGCCAAAATGTTGTCCAGCGCCTCCTGGGAGATGGCAACTTGTGCGCGCTCAACAGGGGTCGCCTGCTCCTGCTCCGACTTGTTGAGGATCGTCGGATCTGTGGGCTGGTAGTCGTACAAGAGCGACCTCAGCTTCGCTTCGTCCAACTTCGGCAGCGCCACGCCCATGAACAGCTCGTTGCGCATGTTGGTGCCGAGCTCCCACGCCATGTACTTGCCGATCGACAGCGAATCGAGCGGCGTCCACGGCTCCGGTTTAAAGCCGAGCATCGTATATTCGACAGGCAGGTTGTCCGCATGATCTTCCAGATAGGAGTTGACCCCGTCGGCGAACGCCTGCAGAGCTTTCATCGTCTCCGGGTTGACTTTGGACATCCCCTCTTCTGCCGCGCGTCTAAAGCCGATCGTGCGGTTAAACGCGTCGATCTTCACCATGCTGTCGCCCATGATCTCCGCCAGTCGTCCACCGATGCTTCGGCGCGACAGCTCCAGCTGAAACATGCGATCCTGAGCTTGTACATAACCTTGGGCGAAGAACAGATCATTTTCTGTCTCCGCATAGATGTGCGGCACACCGTACTGATCGCGCACGATGCGAACCGGCTTTTCCACCTTCGTCGTAAGTTCGCCTTCCACTGTCGGCAATGCGCTCTGCACCAGATAGTAGCTGCCCCCACCGGCAGCCAGCACGAGCAAGAGCACGAGCGACAGGGAGACGATCAATATTTTCTTAAACAAAAGAAAGCCCCCTCACTACTCATAAAAGGTTTACGATTCGATTGAGCTCAGCGGTCACGTCGAGCAAGAGCTCTTTGCGGATCGTCAGATTGTTTAGAAAGAAGTGGTTGCCCTCGAACATCTTCAGCTTGAACGCTTCGGTGGTATGATCGCGCCATGCATCGTGGTTCGCTTCTGGGATGTCCACATCGCCCGTGCCCCCATAGCAGTGAATGGGAATTGGAAACGGGCTTTCCTCCTGATACTGATACGTCTCGTTCACCGCAAAGTCTGCGCGGAGGATCGGCAAGAGCAGCTCCATCAGCTCCTCGTTTTGCAAGACCGCTTCCGGGGTGCCGTTTAGCTTGCGCAAGCGCTGGATGAACTGGTCGTGCGGCAGTTGATGCACCGGATCGCGATCGATCTTGCGATGCGGCGCAGACTTTCCGGAGACGAACAGGTGCACCGGCTCAAGACCAAGCTTTTGCCTGCGCAGTTCGCGGGTCAGCTCAAAGGCGATCAATGCGCCCATCGAGTGGCCGAAAAATACGAACGGACGATCCATGTGCGGCTTGAGAGCTTCGACCAGCTCTTTGACCATCGGATCGATGTGGGTGAACGGCTGTTCGAGCAGTCTGCTCTCCCGCCCAGGCAGTTGCACCGGACAGACATCGATCGTCGATGGCAGTTCCTCCTGCCAACCTCGATAGATCGCCGCGCTTCCGCCCGCGTACGGAAAACAGAACATCTTCAGTCGGGCATTCGGCTTCTGTTTCTGGCGTGCCACCCACTTATCAGTCGTACGCATCGTCATCTGCAATTCTCCTCTTTCAGTGTGCGTTTTGCTGTTTATTCACTTGATTCAGGAACAACAGTAATTATTTCTATATTCAACTATTTCGATATTGAACTACACAACCCTTCATGAAAAGCATAACTTTTCTCGAACCTTTTCAATGTAATTTCCGTCAAATGTGAAAAGGGGCTAAGGAGGAAATATTTTGAAAAACAGATGGATCAGCTGGTCGATCATGCTCTGCCTACTCGTGGTCGGAATCATTTTTACGGTTGAAAGAATGAATGGTAGCGGAGGGTTGCAAACCATTCGAACGGAAGATGAGGTGGTGAACAATGTGGGATACGATCGCCCGGAAAAGGTGATCCAGTTTTTATCAAACGTAGATCAAGGCAAGAAAGATCAAATCCGGTTGACCAACTATACGATCGAAGGAGATCCGATCATCACCGAGATGATCTATGATGGGAAGGTCATTCATTTCAAATACGATACGAGAAAAGATGCTTTTGGGACTCAAAAACTTTACGAGAAAACATGTGAAGCCAAATTCACCAAAAAGGTCGGCCCAAAATCTGAATCATACCTGCTGGGAAATTGTGATGGTGCGCGAGGGATGGTTGAAATCTTCCACTTGCCGATCAAGTAGAGCACAACTCGCACTTCTGTAACTACTATGTGAAAAATGTATTGAAGTGAAACATAAGTGTAAAATAGAAATAGCAGGAAACGGATCAACTTGCATAGAATAAAAACCACAAACTTCCAAAGGAGGGATCATATTGCTGGTCGTCTATTTGATCATCATCGGCGTGCTCGTTCTCTTCTTGCTCATCGACAATTATCTCGAAGTGCTCTGGGAAAACTTTCATGTTTATGGAGCGTATATGTTCGTTCGCGAAGAGAACAAAGAACATGTGTCCGAATCGATCTTCGGCGAACAGATCTCCTCAGCAAACATTAGCCATCAGATTAAACAGAATATTTTAAAAAACAAATAGAAGCCCCGATCGGGGCTTCTATTTTTGTGCTGTCAGTCACGCTTGCGGCGCGCCGATCGCGAGAGTGCGACGATCTCCGGCTTGGCAGAGCCATCGATCCGCTCCGCCTGCTCGATCATCTGCGCAAGGCCGCCCAACGTTGGGTCGTCAAACAGGTTGCGCACTTCCAGCGAGATCTGAAAATCGCTCTGCACCTGCGCGATCATCTGCATCGCCAGGAGCGAGTGACCGCCGATCTCAAAGAAGTTGTCGTGGATGCCGATCTGCTCGACCTGCAGGAACTTCGACCACAGCTCGGCCAGCTTCTGCTCGGTCGGCGTGCTGGGCGCCACATACTCTCTTTCTTTGCTCGCGCTGGAAAAGTCGGGCGCTGGCAGCGCCTTTCTGTCGATCTTGCCGTTTGGCGTGAGCGGCAAGGCGTCGAGCAGGAAGAAGGCGGCTGGCATCATCTGGCTGGGCAGGTGCTCGCTGAGCTGCTTGCGCAATTCGGGCACCAGCTCCTCCTGCGGAGCGGAGGCGACCAGGTAGGCGACCAACCGCTTGTCGTCCGGGTTGATCTCCTTGACGATGACCACCGCTTCCCGCACGGACGGGTGGCCGATCAGCTGCGCTTCGATCTCGCCGAGCTCGACGCGGAAGCCGCGAATCTTCACCTGGCTGTCCATCCGCCCGAGGAACATGATGTTGCCGTCTGGCAGGCGGCGGGCCAAGTCTCCCGTCCGATACATCCGAGCGTCCGCCTGCTCCGCGAACGGATCGGCGACAAACCGCTCGGCGGTCAGCTCCGGTCGGTTCAGATAGCCGCGCACCACCATCTCCCCCCCGATGTATACCTCACCGGCAATGCCGTTTGGCACCAGCTGCCTGTTCGCATCGAGCAGGTAGATCGGAGTGTTGGCGACCTGCTTGCCGATCGGCGTCTGCCGCTCCGGCGCATACTCCGCATCCACCTGATAGAAGGTCGCAAAGATCGTCGTCTCCGTCGGTCCGTAGCCGTTGAAGATCGTAAGCCCCGGAACGCGCTTGGCGATCGTCGCCAGCAGTTTTTCAGAAAGCGGCTCCACGCCGACCAGCAAGCTGTGCAGCGGAAGCGCCCGATTTTCTTTTTCCAGCCACGTAGCGAGGTCTTTCACCATGAACGGCGGCAGGTAGGCGGAGGTGATCTGGTGCTCGATCAGCCACCCGATAAACTTTTCGCTATCATAGCGCACCGCATCGGGTGCGGGGCAGACGGCCGCCCCGTACAGCAGCGCCGTAAACATCTCATAGACCGAGACGTCAAACCCGAAGCTCGTCCAGACGCTGCTCCGATCGCCCACCTGCAAGGGCTTGCGGTTGTGCATGTCGGTCAGCAGGCTGATCACCCCGCGATGCGGAACCAGCACGCCCTTCGGCTTGCCGGTCGTACCGGACGTGTAGATGATATAGGCCAAGCCTGTCGACCCTGTGCCCGCGTTGATGTCACTCGCCTGACAATCGCTCCATGCTGGGTTCGCTTGGTCGATCGCCAGCACCTGTCTGCCCGCTGCCGACAGCCGCTTTGCAAGCGCGCTCTGGGTGAGCACCACCGGCGCCTGCGCATCTTCCAGCATGAACTGCAAGCGCTCGTTCGGGTAGGTCGGATCGAGCGGCACATACGCGCTGCCCGTCTTCAGCACCGCCAAGATGCTGACCAGCAGTTCGTGCGAGCGCTCCATGAAGATGCCGATCGGCACGTCAGGGCCTGCTCCGAGCGTCAGCAGGTGGTGCCCCAAGCGGTTCGCCCGCTCGTTCAGCTCGCGATAGGTCAGCACCTGATCCCCATCCACGACAGCGGTCGCGTCTGGCGTCTTGGCGACCTGCCGCTCGAACAGGCTGTGCAGCGTCGCCTCGCGATCATAGTCGCCCGCCTGATAGCTGCCGGCCAGCACGGCGAGGCGCTCCGCTTCGGACAGGAAGGCCAGCTCGTCGATGCGCCGATCCGGATCGGCTGCGATCGCGGCGAGCAGGTTGCAGTAGTGCACGCCCATCCGCTCGATCGTCTGCGCATCGAACAGGTCGGTGTTGTACTCGAAAACGCCTTCGAGCCCGTGCTCATCTTCTGTCAAAAAGAGCGAAAGATCGAACTTGGCCGTCTTGCTCTCGATGCCCATCATCTTGACGGTCATCCCGCTCAACGAAACTTCTGGCATCGGCGCGTTTTGCAGGACGAACATCGCTTGGATCAGCGGGGAGACGTTCACATCGCGGTCAGGCTGCACCTCTTCGACCAGTTTGACAAACGGCATATCCTGATGTTCGTACGCGTCGAGCGCCATCTGCCGCACGCGGCGGAGCAGCTCGCGAAATGTCGGTCGACCGGAGAGGTCTGTGCGCAGCACGAGCGTGTTGGCGAGAAACCCGATCAACCCTTCCAGCTCCGGCCTGCCCCGGTTGGCGATCGGCGTGCCGAGGATCAGATCTTCCTGCCCGGAGTAGCGATGCAAAAGCGATTTGTACGACGCGAGCAACGTCATGTACAGCGACGCCTCTTCCTGTTGACCGAGCGAGAGGATCTGCTGCTTCAGCCCTTTGTCGATGCGAAACTTGTGCATCTTGCCGCGCATCGTCTTCACCGTCGGATGCGGACGATCTGCCGGAA
Source organism: Tumebacillus lipolyticus (assembly GCF_042682745.1). Lineage (NCBI taxonomy): Bacteria > Bacillati > Bacillota > Bacilli > Caryophanales > Alicyclobacillaceae > Tumebacillus > Tumebacillus lipolyticus. The sequence goes on from NZ_JBHUIO010000002.1 coordinate 1,191,971, forward strand.
GCTGAAGCACCGGCAGCTCTCCCCCTAACTGATCGACCCAATAGTTGCGCAGCTTCTCATACGTTTCACCACGCATGATCTCACGCTGCCAAGCGGCAAAGTCTGCATACTGAATCGGCAGGGCGGGGAGCGGTGCATCTTTTCCGCTCAAAAATGCCTCATAGAGCGCTGCGACCTCGCCGGTGAACACGCCCATCGACCAGCCGTCTGAGACGATGTGGTGGATGGTCAGACACATCGTGTAATCGCGCGGGCTCGTCTTGATCAACACGGCGCGAATCAGCGGCTCGCCATCCAGTTGAAACGGCTTGACCGACTCTTCGGTGAGCAGGTGATCCACCTCCGATTCGCGTGCCTGCTCATCCAATTCGGTCATATCGACCACCTGCAGCGCAAACTCGCCGGCGTTGTCGATCTGTTGCACCGGTTGCCCGTTCACCGTCAAGAAGCGGGTGCGCAGCGCTTCGTGTCGATCGATGATCGCCGCGAAGCAGCGCTCCAGCACCTGGATGTTCAACTCACCTGCAAATTGCACGGCTGCTGAGATGTTGTAGGACGGATCGCTCGCGTCCAACTGATAGAGGAACCACAGCCGCTGTTGGGCAAACGACAGCTCAGGCTCGGCGGATGGGTCGCGGGGGCTGATCGATTCGATCGCCTCCAGACCATACCCTTCTTCCTCCAGCAACAGCGCCAACAGCTCATCCGCTTCGCTTTGAAATCCCATCTTCCGTCTACCCCCTGACCTTTTTCTTCGCTTCGAGCATCGCACTTCTCTCTTCTTCTGTCATGTTGGCGAGCTTTTTCCGCAACCGCGCGATCGCTTGCGCTTGGCCCGGCTTCGCTTCATACTCGGTCAGCAGTTCGGCAAGACCTGCGACTGTGGTCACGGAGAACAGCTTGGTGACAGGCACTTCGATCTGGAACATCTCCCGAACGCGTCCGATCATCTGCATCGCGTTTAACGACTGTCCGCCCAGTTCAAAGAAATTGCTCTCCACGCCCACCTTCGGCAAGTTGAGCACCTCCACCCAGATGCCTGCCAGCAACTCCTCCAGCTCATTGCGCGGCGCGACAAAATCGCGCTCGTACACCGCCTGATCCGCTTCTGGCACCGGCAATGCTCGGCGATCGAGCTTGCCGTTTGGCGAAAGCGGGAAGCGATCGAGGAACAGATAGGCGGTCGGAATCATCGCATCGGGCAGGAGCGGCTTCAAATACTCGCGCAGCTCTTGGCTTGCGGTCACATCCCCGATCAGATAGGCGACCAGTCGCTTTTGACCTGGCACATCCTCGCGGACGATCACCGACGCCTCTCGGATCGCCGGATGCAGGTGCAGAGCACCTTCCACTTCCCCCGTCTCGATCCGCACGCCGCTGATCTTCACCTGATTGTCGATCCGACCCTGATATTCGAGCGTGCCGTCTGGCAACCAGCGGACGATGTCGCCCGTCCGATACAGTCGCCCACCCTCTTGATGGAAGCGATCTTGTATAAAGCGCTCTGCGTTGAGCTCAGGGCGATTGAGGTAACCTCTCGTCACACCTGTACCCCCGATGTACAGCTCGCCGTACACGCCCACCGGCACAGGATTATGGTGGCTGTCGAGCACATAGACGCGCGTGTTGAAGATCGGACGCCCGATCGGGACCACCTGGCTGCCATCCCCGCTGGTGAAGGTGTGGACGGTGGAATAGACGGTCGCCTCCGCCGGGCCGTAGATGTTGTGCAGCAGCACATGCGGCATGCGCTCGAAGATGCGCTCTTTCAGCGAGCGCGAGACCGCCTCACCGCCGAGCACCAGATGTTTGAGCGAGGTGACCTCCTCGATTCCAGACGTCTCGATCAGCAGATGCATCACCGAGGGGATCATCTGGATGAGCGTGACGTTTTTCTCCTTCATCTCGCGGATCAGATAGTTCATGTCATAATGCCCGCCCGGTTCGGCGAGCAGGATGGAAGCGCCCGACAGCAGAGGTGCATAATACTCCAGGACAGTTCCGTCAAATCCGATCAGCGACTTGAAGAAAAACACGTCGCTCTGCTCGATGCCGAAGCTCTCGTTTAGGTGCAGCATCGTGTTGACCAGCGAGCGATGCTCGATCATCGCCCCTTTCGGTCGACCGGTCGAGCCCGATGTGTACATCACATAGGCCAAGCTGTGTTCGCTGACCTGCGCCTCCGGCTTCGTCGCAGGCTCTGCTGCGATCTGTGCCCACTGGCTGTCCACCGCGATCTCTTCCGCCCCGTGTGCGGGCAGCGTGCCGAGCATCGCCTGCTGGGTCAGCACGCAGGTCATCTTCGCATCTTCGATCATCGAAGCGAGCCGCTCCTCCGGATAGCTCGGCTCCAGCATGATATGCGCGCCGCCCGCCTTCAGCACGGCGAGCATGGAGATGATCATCTCAAACGCGCGCTCCATGTGGATGCCGACGAACGATTCGTGCGCGACACCGCGCTTTTGCAAATGGTGAGCCAGACGGTTGGCACGCTCGTCCAACTCGCGATAGGTCATGCGCTCCTCACCGCAGATCACCGCAGTCGCCTCTGGCGTCTTCGCCGCCTGCGCTTCAAACAGCTCGTGCATGATCGGACGCGCTGGCAGCGGGTGCGCCGTGTCATTCCACTCGACCAGCATCTGCTGCTCTTCCGCCGGTGTGAACAGCGGCATGTCGACCACCTTCAGCTCCGGGTTCTCAATCACCGCGAGGATCAGGTTGAGCCAGTGGCGATTGATCTGCTCGATCGTCTCTTTGCGGAACATCGCCGGCGCGTATTCGAAGAAGCCGGTGATCCCCTCCTCCACTTCCATCAGCCCGATCGTCAGGTCGTACTTCGCCGTCTCCGCATCGGTCAGCTCATATTTCAGCTCCAGATGCGGCAATTCCAGCTTGTCTTCCATCACGTCCACATAGACGAAGCACGCTTGGAAGATCGGGTTGCGCGACGCATCGCGCGGCGGCTTCAGCTCATCGAGCAACAGGCCGAAGGGAATGTCGTTGTTCGCATAGGCGGCCAACGATACATCTTTGACGCGGCGGAGCAACTCGGTGAAGGTCATGTCAGCTTCCACCTGCGTTCTCAGCACGACAGAGGTCAGGAAGTAGCCGATCACCCCTTCCATCTCCCCGCGGTTGCGGTTGGCAAACGGGGTGCCGACCAGCAGATCCTCTTGTCCCGTATAGCGATAGAGCAGCGCATAGTAGACGGCGAGCAAGGTCATGAAGGCGGAAGCGCCTTCCTTTTTCCCGATCTCCTTCAGGCGATTGGCCACATCCATCGGGATGTCGAGAAACACCCGCGCCCCTTTAAAATCCTGCTGTGCGGGGCGGGGGTAATCGGTCGGGATGTTCAAGACGAAGTCGGAGCCGTCAAGCGTCCGCTTCCAGTAGTCGACTAGGTTGTCTTTCACCGCTCCGGTCAGGTAGCTTCGCTGCCACTCCGAAAAGTCGGCGTAGGAGATCTGCGGCTCGGGCAAGAGCGACGGCTGACCGTTCAAAAACGCTTTGTAGTGCGCCATCATCTCATGGAAGAAGATCGAGAACGTGACGCGGTCGGTGACGATATGGTGGACGGTCAAGACGAACAGCCACTCGTCCTCATGCTTCCGAATCAGGTTGGTGCGCACCAGCGGCGGCACTTCCAGATCGAACGGAACTTGAATGTATTCGGACATCGCCTGCTTGGCCGCCTCTTCCCGCTCCGCTCGCGGCAGATGCGTCAGGTCAAGCAGCTCCATCGGCACGAACAGCTGATCGTGCACCAGCTGCATCGGCTGGCCGTCCAGCATCTCAAACGTGGTCCGCCACGCTTCATGACGGCGCACGATCTCGTTGAAGCTTTGCTCGAACACCGCTTGATCTAACGTCCCCTTCATGTTGATCGCACCATAGACGTTGTAGGTCGGCTCATCCGGGTTCATCATGTGGAAAAACCACAGGCGCTCCTGGTCGATCGCCAGCGGGCTCGGATTTTTATGACCGCGCTGTGGAATCTTGTCCTGTTTTTTCATCAGCTTTTCCGCGCTCAGGTTTTTTGCCTTTGCACGCTTCTCAAAGATGGCACGCTGCTCGGGAGTGAGCGCCGCCAAACGTTCGGACAGACTGTTTTTCATCAGAAGACCTCCTCGCCACCCTACCGCGTGTACTTTTCTTTCAATTGACCCAGATAGTTCATGCTGCTCATCACCGAATCGATGTCGATACCAAAGTCGATCAGACAGGCGACCTCGTCAACCCCGATGTCGATCAGATCCTCGATCAGGCCTGAACATTTTTCCACCGTTCCAAACAGGCTGCTCTCCGCAAAATATTTATCGAACGCATAGGAGACGATCGCATCCTGATCCGCTTCGGAAAATTCCTCATAGTTGCTCATCACATTTTTCTGCTGTTTGATGAACGTTTTCAGGTAGTCTTTCAGCGGATCGCGCACTTTGTCTTTGATCTCTTCGTTGGTCTCCCCGACACAGCTGTGCAGCATGACCGTGATTTTGCCCTGCTCCGGGTCATAGCCGTTTTTCGCCAGCGTCTCGCGATAGATCTTGATCTTTTCCTCAAACTCGTCGAGCGTCTGATTGGTCAGCCCGGTCAGGATGTGACAGCCCGTCTCCGCCGCTTTGATGTACGTGTCGATCGCGCCGTTGGTGGCGACCCAGATCTCCAGTTCATCCTGCAAGGGGCGCGGCAGGATCTTCACCTGTTGTTCCCCTCCGTCGATACCGATCATCGTGACCGTCTCGCCCGCCCAGAGCTTGCGGATCGTCTTGATGTTCTCGATCATCACCTCTTTGCGCTGGTCGTAATACGCCCGCGTCGGCGTCGGCGCGATCAAAAAGTCGGACGGATGCCAACCTGAGGCGAACGACACCGCTGTGCGCCCGCCTGAGAGGTTATCGACGACCGCCCACTCTTCGACAAAGCGGATCGGATGATGCAGCGGGAGGGCGACCGAACCTGCGCGGATCTGAATGTTTTCGGTGATCATCGCCAAGGCGGCAGACAGGACGGACGGGTTGGGATACAGCCCGCCAAAATCTTCAAAATGGCGCTCCGGCGTCCAGACCGCTTTGAAGCCGTGGCTGTCCGCATAGCGAACCGAATCGATCAGCATGCGGTACTTGTCCGGCTCTTCGGTCGAGCCGTCGCCGGAGAAGAAGAAGATGGAGAACTCCATCCCCTTCTCCGTCAGCCGCGGGCGCTGCTTCTTGGCGGCGGCAGGTTGGCCGCCAGCAAACGATTGCATCATCTGCTCCGGGATGGCGTTCTGCTCCTTGGCCGCCGTGACGACCGCAGTGTTCATCCCCTTCTCTTTCATTCGCTTCTCTAAGATGGCGCGCTGTTCCGGTGTGAGGTTGCGCAACCGATCGTTCAGACTGCTCATTCGATGCCCTCCTCCGCAAGCTCCGCTTCGATGTCATCTTCGGTCAGACCTTCGATCTCGGCGAGCAGCGCTTCCAGCTCGTCGAGCTCCTCCGGCTGCAGCTGATGATCGGAGATATACTGCGCCAGCTCTGCCACGCTGGCAGATTCGAACAGGGCGCTCATCGGCAGGTCGATCTCAAACTCGTTGCGGATGCGCGTCACCAACTGCACGCCGAGCAGCGAGTTCCCGCCGAGGTCGAAGAAGTTGTCATAGATCGATACTTGATCGACGCCGAACAGATCTTGCCAGATCGCGGTCACCCGCACCTCCACATCGTTTCGCGGGGCGACAAAGGGCCGGTTCGCATCGACGGTGCGCGATCCTTTCAAGCCCTCCAAATACGAGGAGGCGTTCAGCGAGTTGGTCTCTTCGATCACCGTCTGCAGATCTTGCGTTGAAACGATGCAGTGGTTCAGCCCGCTCTGCAGCGCCCGGGCAAACGCCTCGATCCCATCCTCGGCGGAGATGCCGTAGAGATTCTGCATCTGCTGCAGCTGTGCCACCATCTCCGGCAAGATCGGCTGGCCTTGCAGCAGGTTGTCAAATTGCCACATGCCCCAGTCGATCGCCAGCGTATGGATGCCGCTGTCCGCCTGGTGGGCGCGGGCAAACGCATCGAGGAAGGCGTTGGCTGCCGTGTTGTCCACTTGGCCAAAACCGCCCGTGACCGACAGCATCCGCGAGAACAGCGCCAAGAAGTCGAGCTCCATGCCGGTCAGCGCTTCTGCCAAAGCGAGCGTGCCCTGCACTTTCGGGGCGAACACGCTCTCCATCGCCTCTTTCGACTTGAGTTGAATCAACCCGGAGCCCATCAGCTCTTCCGCATGGAACACACCGTGGATCGCGCCAAACTTTTCGCGCGCCGCTTCCAGCACCTCGCGCAGTGCGCACGCATCGGTGATGTCCACGCTGTGGTAGGCAAGCTCTGCCACCTTGCCGAGCGCAAGCAGCTTCTCGATCTGCTGGGCGGTCACATCCTCCTCCGACCGATTGGCGGCAAGGTATGTCTGCCAGTCTGCGCTCGCCGGGAAATCGGGGCGGCCGACCAGCACCAGCTTCGCCTCGTAGCGGCTGGCGAGATGGTTCGCCAGGTGGATCGCCACCTCTCCGGTCGCTCCGGTCAACAGGTAGACGCCCCGCTCGCGAATGCGCAGCCCTTCGCCCTGCTCCGCTTCCAGCTTGACTCGTTCGAACGATTGGACGAAGCGGTGAGCACCGCGATAGGCGATCACCGACTCTTCGGCGATCGGGGTGGCGATCTCCGCCAGCAGGCGGTCGATCAGCTTGCTCGCCTTGGACAGCTCGATGTCGATCAGGCGGGTGGTGATGTTGGCAAACTCCTGCGGGATCACTTTGACCGCCCCAAGGAGGGTCGCCCGCTCCGGTGCAACGATCGGCTCGCTCGTCACCTCGTGCAAAGCGTTGGTGATGACGGAGAGATGGAAAGATTCGGCGCGGTTTTGTTCGCCGAGCGCCTGAACCAGGTTGATCAGCGCATAGAAGCCCCGATCCTGCGCCGTTTGATACGCCTGTGCCCCCTCGGTCAGCGACCAGAGATGCACGATGCGCGTCGGGACTTGCTCCCCTGCGATCAGCTCGTTCAGCAGTTCGCTGTACGCGCTGCGCTCCTGCGGATCGAGCGTGTACGCCCCTTCCTCCAGCCGCGCGAACTGATCGCCGAGCGAGACGGAGATCACCTGATGCCCGCGCTGTTTCAATCTCTCCGCCAGCGTGGCGCCGACGCCGAGCTCATCCTGCAAGAGCAGATAGACTTCTGCGCCGTTCGCCTTGCCAGCTCGCGGTGCGGTCTGCTTCCAAGCGGGGATGTGGAACCAGTCGGCGAGGTTGGCAAGTCGCCCGACCGGGCGCTGCCGGTCGCGGGCTCGCTTGTTCAGCTCAACAAAATAGCGCTGTTTTTCAAACGGATAGGTGGGCAGGTGCAAGCGTTGGCGCTCAGGGCGCGCATCCAGCTTGTCCAGATCGAGATCGACGCCCTGCAGCCAGAGCTGTCCAAGCGCTGTCGTGAAGAACAGAGCGTCAGACTGCGCCTCGTCGCGATGCCGCGTGGAAGACAGCACGACCGCATCCGACTCGGTGCCTTGCAAAGACTGCTTGACGACAGTGCCGAGCGATCGCCCAGGGCCCACTTCGAGCAGAATGCGACCCGGCTGTTTGACCAGCTCTGCCACGTTGTCGCCGAAGCGCACCGCTTGGCGCAAGTGACGCACATAGTACATCGGATCTGTCGCCTCTTCTGCTGTGATCCAAGTCCCAGACAGGTTGGAAAGGTACGGCATGTTGGGCGCAGAAAGGGCAACCTGACCAACTTCGGCAGCAAACTGGTCGAGCATCGGCTCCATCATCGCCGAGTGAAACGCATGGGACGTGTCGAGCCGCTTAAAGTGAAGCTCCTCGCTCTGCAAGCGCGCTTCCAACTGTTCGATCACCGCAGTCGGGCCGGCGACGACTGTCGAGTGAGGCCCGTTGACGCCTGCGATCGACAGCTCCTCCCCGATCATCGCGGCCACATCCGCTTCGGGGAGCGGGATGGCGAGCATCGAGCCGGGCACCATCGCCTGCATCAGGCGACCGCGGGCTGCGACGAGCGGAAGCGCCTGCTCAAGCGTCATCACGCCTGCGAGCACAGCGGCCACATATTCGCCGATCGAATGGCCGATCATCGCATCGGGCCGCACACCGTGGAACAGCCAGAGCTGTGCCAGCGCGTATTCGAACAGGAAGAGCGAGGGCTGCGTGTACTGAGTTTGGTTGAGCAGTTCCCCCGCCTCCTCTTCACTGCCTGCGGGCGGGAAGAACAGATCGCGCAGGTCGAGGCCGAGATGCGGCTTCAACAGCTGCGCACCGCGGTCGATCTCCTGCTTGAACAGAGGTTCTGTCTCGTACAGCTCCTGTCCCATGCGCGCATACTGCGAGCCTTGACCGGAGAAGAGGAAGGCGACAGACGGCGTCCGGTTGCTGCTCAGCGAATGGCTGTGCACCCGCTTTGGATCGAGCTCGCGCAGCGCCTGCACCGCATCTGCCGCCCGATCGGCGACGACGATGCGGCGATGCGCATGCGCAGCCCGGCCTGACCGCAAGGTGTGGGCCACATCGGACAGGTTGATCTCGGCGTTTTGCTCCAGATGAGCTGCCAGATTTTCGGTCGCTCTGTCCAGCGCAGATGCGCTCTTGGCGGAGAGAACGAGCAGGTTGCGCTCCTCCGCCGCTTTAGACGGCGCGATCGCCGGCGCCTCTTCGAGGATCAGGTGCGCGTTGGTGCCGCCGATCCCAAACGATGAAACACCTGCGCGGCGGGGCATGCCGGCCGGAACGCTCCAGTCGCGCAGCTCTTGGTTGACGAAGAACGGCGAGCTTGGAAAGTCGATCTTCGGGTTGGGCGACGTGTAGTGCAAGCTCGGAGGAATCTGTTTGTTCGAAAGCGCGAGCACCGTCTTGATCAGGCCGGTCACGCCTGCAGCCGCATCGAGGTGACCGACGTTCGTCTTGACCGAGCCGATCGCGCAATAGCCCGCCTTGTCGGTGCTCATCCGAAACGCCTGCGTCAGGGCGGTGACCTCGATCGGATCGCCGATCGCAGTCCCGGTGCCGTGCGCCTCGACGTAGGTGATCGTCTCCGGATCGACGTCTGCCAGCGCGATCGCCTGTGAGATCACATGCTCTTGGCGATCCACGCTCGGTGCGGTATAGCCGACTTTGTTCGATCCATCGTTGTTGATCGCCGAAGCTCTGATCACCGCATAGATCGAGTCGCCATCCTCAAGCGCATCTTCCAAGCGCTTCAGCAGCACGATGCCGCCGCCGTTGCCGACTACCATCCCGGCCGACTGCTCGTCAAAGGCGCGACAATGCCCATCTGGCGAAAAGATGCCGCCCTCCTGCCACAGATAGCCCGCATTTTGCGGAAACTTGACCGACACGCCGCCTGCGAGCGCCATGTCCGACTCGTAGGTGAGCAAGCTCTGGCAGGCGAGGTGCACCGCCACGAGCGATGTGGAGCAGGCGGTCTGCACCGTCACCGCCGGTCCTTGCAGGTTCAGCTTGTAGGCGACGCGGGTCGCCAAAAAGTCGTGATCGTTGCCGATCCCCGCCTGATAGGAGCCGACCGCGCTGATGATCTCCGGGTTGGAGAGCAGATTTTGCAGATAGGTATTGCGCCCGACACCGCCGAAGACAGCCACTCGGCCCGCATAGGAGCGCCCCTCATATCCGCCATCTTCGAGCGCCTCATGCGCGCATTCGAGAAAGATGCGCTGCTGCGGGTCGGTCGTCTCCGCCTCGCGTTTGATCATGTCAAAAAAGGCGGCGTCGAACAGCTCTGCATCCTCAAGCGGCGCTCCCGCCTGCACGTAGTTCGCATCTTCGCGGTCGAGGTTCGATTCCTCGACCTCCTCATCGGCAAAAGGGCGGATCGACTCCACGCCATCCTTTAGGTTCTGCCAAAACTCGCGCGTGTTCTTCGCCCCTGGAAAGCGGCCCGACATGCCGATGATCGCAATCCCTTGCAACTCTTGAAACTCGCTCATCCTCTTACTTCCTCCTATCTTTTAGCAGCTGTTTGCGCCTGTTCAAAGCGTCGCGCTGCTTGCTCGCTTCATCTCGGATCTCCTGTATAGAAGGCTTTTCTGCTACATCCTGCGTCAAATATTTGACCAGGGCTGCGATGGTCGGATATTTGAACATCTCGACCACAGAAAACTGTCGCTGCAACTTCGCTTGCAGCTCTTCATGCACTCTGCTCATCAGCAGCGAATGGCCGCCGAGGTCAAAAAAGTTGTCATGCACGCCCACCTGCGCAACGCCCAGCACGCTCTGCCAGATGGCAGATACTTGACGCTCCAGCTCGGAAGTCGGCGCCACATACGCGTTTGCAAGGTCGCGCGCCCCGTCCGGTGCGGGCAATGCCTGACGGTCGATCTTGCCGTTTGGCGTTAGCGGAAAGGCTGGCAGCAGGACAAAGGCGGACGGGATCATGTAGTCGGGCAGCGACTCTTTTAACGTCTGCCGCAAGTCTGACGCTTGCAGGGCATGCCCTTCTTTTGCGGTGACATAGGCGACGATGCGCTTCTGTCCCGGCTGATCCTCGCGCACGAGCACCACGCCGGTCTCCACGCCAATAGTGCCGGTCAACCGCGCTTCCACCTCTTCCAACTCGATGCGGAACCCGCGCACTTTCACTTGGTTGTCGATCCGCCCGAGATACTCCAGCTCGCCATCCTGCCGCCAGCGCACCAGATCGCCGGAGCGGTAGAGCCGCCGATCGGGGTCGGCCGCAAACGGATGGGGGACGAATTTCTCGCGGGTCAGCTCCGGGCGGTTGAGATAGCCGCGGGCAAGCCCCGCTCCACCGATGTAGAGCTCGCCCGACACGCCGATCGGCACCGGTTGACCCTGCGGATCGAACACGTAGACCTCAACATTTTGATTCGGGCGGCCGATGTGAACCTTCGACTCTGGAGTCAGCACCGCGTGGGTGGTGCAGACTGTGTTTTCGGTCGGCCCGTAGCCGTTCACAAAGCGCCTGCCCCCCACCGCCCAGCGATCGACGATCTCTTTGGAGCAGGGCTCGCCGGCCGATACGACAGTGAGCAGGTCGGGCAACCGCTCGCTCGGCAGCATCGCCAGCACCGAGGGCGGCAAGGTCACGTGGTTGACCCGCTTTTCGGTCAGCAGCCCGATCAGCCCAGGCCCCGGTATCCGCTCGTTCGCGCTGGCGAGGATCAGCGTTCCGCCTGTGGTCAGCACGGTGAACACCTCTGCGACAGACGCGTCAAAGGAGAAGGAGGCAAACTGCAGCAGGCGCGTCTGTTCGCCGATCTCGTAGGCGCGATGCAGGACATGCATCAGGTTGAACAGCCCGCCATGTTCGAGCAACACCCCTTTCGGCCTGCCTGTCGAACCGGACGTGTAGATCACATAGGCGAGATGCGCCGGTTCAACTGCCACGGCTAGGTTGTCATCGCTCTCCTTGGCGATCTGCTCCGCTTCCTGATCGAGCAAGATCGCCCGCGCTCGGTGCGGGGGCAGCTTGGCGGCCAGATGCTGTTCGATCACAACCACCGAGACGTTCGCATCCTCCAGCATGAAGGCAAGCCGCTCCTGCGGATAGGACGGGTCGAGCGGCAGGTAGGCTCCTCCCGCCTTCAAGATGGCGAGCATGCTGATCACCATCTCCAACCCGGGCTCGATGCAGAGCCCAACCAGCGTCTCCGGCATGACACCCGCCTTTTTTAAATAGCCTGCCAGCCGGTTGGCTCGCCGATTGAGCTCCGCATAGGTCATCGTCGCAGTTCCATGCTCCAGCGCAATGCGATGCGGATGGTCCGCCGATACGCGTTCGACAATCTGATGGACGGGAAGCGGCCTGCCATAATCGGCGCTGGCGTGGTTCCACTCGGTCAGCAGCGTCTGCGCTTCTCGTTCGGAGAGCAGCTGCATTTCGCAAAGCTTCCGCTCCGGCGCGCCGATCAGCCCGCGCAGGAGGGTGGTGTAATGACCGCTCATCCGCTCGACCGTCGCCAAGTCGAACAGATCGGCATTGTATTCGAACGATGCTGCGAGCTCCTCATGCGCTTCGGCGAGCGTCAGGATCAGGTCATACTGCACGCTGTTCTGCTCGATCGACATCGATTCGAGCGGCAGATCTCCCGACAGCTGCGCCTTTAGCCCGCTGATCGCAAACGCGGTCAGCCCTTCCTGATCGAGCAGATGCGACTTTTGCAGGACGAAAAATGTTTGAAAGAGCGGCGAGATGCTCGGATCGCGCTTCGGCTGCAGCTTTTCCACCAGCAGGGCGAACGGATAGTCCTGATGATCGAGCGCCCCGAGCACCGTCTGGCGCATCTGCGCAGCAAAGTCGGCAAACGTCAGCTCGGGGTGCAGCTGGCCGCGCAAGACGATCGGATTGACAAAATAGCCGAGTGTCGAAGCATCGCGGGCAGACGTTCGCCCAGCTGCTGGCGAGCCGACCAAGATGTCCTCCTGCCCGGTGTAGCGGAAGAGCAGCACTTGATAAGCGGCGAGCAAGAGCGTATAAAGCGTGAGATTGTGCGCTTTTGCGTACGCTTTGACCTGCTCTGTCAACTCTGTTCCCAACCGGAACGGGTGTACATCTCCGCGGAACGATTGAACTGGCGGCCGCGGGCGGTCGGTCGGCAGATTGAGCACGGGCAGTTGGCCGGACAGCCGATCTTGCCAATAGCGCCACAGCCGCTCCCCTTTTGCCCCCTGCAGCAGTTCCGCTTGCCGCTGCACGTACTCCGCATAGCGGTCAGGCTCGCCAACCGCCGGCACCTGTTCTCCGCGAGCATGCGCTGCGTAAAGCTCGCGCAGCTCGCGAACGAGCAGGCCGAGCGACCAGAAATCGGTGATGATGTGGTGCATGGTCAGCACCAGCACATGGTCTAAACGCGTGCGTGAGAAAACGGAAACCCGCCACAGCGGCCCCGCTTCCAGATCGAACGACAAGTTCGCCTCTGCCACCAGACGCTGCTTGAGCTGATCTTCACTCCAGGCGGACGCATCCACAGCGGCAAAAGCAAACTGCTGCTCTGTTCGCACCGCTTGGCGCGGATCGCCTGCGCTACGCACGATCGAAGTGCGAAGCTGCGGATGGCGCAGGGCAAGCGTGGTGAAAGCTGCCTGTAAGGCGGCAAGGTTCAGTTCGGCCGGCACGCGCACCGCGCGAGACACGTTGTACGCTGCGCTCTCTGCGGCGAAGCGCTGCATGAACCACAAGGAGCGCTGCCCGTAGGAGAGCGGAGCGTCCGCTCCTGTTGCACCAACCGCTCGGCTCGGCACGATCTCCGTCGCGGTCTCCAGCTGAAGCATGACCTCCGCCGCAAGCTCGGTGATGCTCGGGCCGTCGAGCAGAAGCGTCAGCGAGAGTTCCGTGCCAAACGTCTCCTCCACTTCGTTTTTCAACTCGATCGCCATCAGCGAGTCGAGCCCCATCTCATGGAGCGATCGGCTGCAGTCGATCGCTGCTGCGCTCACTTTCAGCACGTCTGCCGCCTTTGCTTGCAGATGGCGCTCCAGGGCGATCAGCTTCTCGCTCTCCCCCAGACTGCGGAGCGCTTCGATGTCGAGCTGCCCAAGATCAGAGCCTGCTTCCTGTTCGCGATCGGTGCGCACCGACCGTTGGTCGCGCACATCGGAAGCGAGCACTTCCAGCGTCCCTTCGAGGAAGCGCTGACGGCAAGCATGGCGCTGAATCTTGCCGCTCGACGTCTTGGGGATGCTGGCCGGCTTGATCAGGACGACGCCGTGCACCTGGAGACCGTGCTGCTCTGACACCTGTTTGCGAATGCTGGTCACCACATCTTCCAGATTGCCTTTGCGGAACGCTCGCTCCACCTCGGTCACGATGACGAGGCGCTCCTCGCCCTCCACCTCGACTGAGAAAGCGGCACCAGCACCTGTCGGGATCGCTCGGTGCGATTCGGACACGGTGAACTCGATGTCCTGCGGGTAGTGGTTGCGACCGCGGATGAGGATCATATCTTTTAATCGTCCGGTGACAAACAGCTCGCCGTCGAAGAGGAACCCGAGATCGCCAGTTCGCAAAAACGGTCCTTCTCCAGAAGCTAGATGCGCGTCAAAAACTTCTACCGTCTTTTCCGGCGCTTCCCAATAGCCTTGGGCGATGCTCGGACCGCCCACCCAGATTTCGCCGACCTCCTCCTCCGCACAGACCGCTTTCGTCTCCGGATGCACGATGCGAACGCTCTGATCGGTGCGATCGGGACTGCCGCAGCCGACGAGCACGTTCGAGTGGTCTGCGCCGTCTGCCACAACGCGCACCTTGTTTTGTTTCAGCTCTTCCGCATCGAAGGAGCGGATGATCGGCAGTTGCTGCTTGAGGCCGCCGGTGACAAAAAGAGTCGCCTCGGCCAGACCGTAACAGGGGTAAAACGCCTCCTGTCTGAACCCGCAAGGAGCAAAATATTCGCTAAAGCGCGCAAGCGTCTCCTGGCGGATCGGTTCCGCCCCGCTAAACGCCGTCTCCCAGGTCGAGAGGTCGAGCGCGTCCCGCTGTTCCGGCGTGATCTTTTGCAGGCAAAGATCGTAAGCGAAATTGGGACCGCCGCCGAGCGTCGCGCCGAGGCGGGAAATCGTCTCCAACCAGCGCAACGGCTTTTGAATGAAGGCGACTGGCGGCATCAGCGTCATCTCGTAGCCGCCGAACAGCGGTTGCAGCACCCCGCCGATCAGCCCCATATCATGAAAGGGTGGCAGCCACAGCACGCCTTTGGTGCCCGGAACGATTCCGAAGCTGTTGTGGATCAGCCCGAGGTTGTGCATCAGGTTGCCGTGGCTTAACATTACACCTTTCGGAGCTGAAGTTGAGCCTGACGTATACTGGAGAAAGGCGAGCGTCGAGCTGTCGATCTGCGGTGCCCGCCACGCGCTGGCAAGACCTGCGTCGATGCTGTCTGTCGCCAGCAGGCGGAGCGTCTGCAGGGCGGGTGTTTCTGTGGAGCGACGCTCGATGCTGGTCAATATTTCATCGGTGGTCAGCGCGATCGTCGCCCTTGCGTCGCTGGCCACAGCAACAAGCCGATTCAGATTGCCATTTTGACGGGGCGGATAGGCGGGAACTGCGACCACGCCGCCATAGAGGCAGCCAAAAAAAGCGACCGCATAGTCTGGCCCGGGCGGATACAAGAGCAGGGCGCGCTCCCCAGCTGCGCCGATCTGTTGCAAATAGGCACCTAGCGCGCGCGCTTTTTGATCGAGCAAGGCGTACGAATACTCCAGTTCTTGCTCTTCAATCAGAAAGCGGTACGAAAGTTGGCCGGGTTGCTCCTGCGCTCTGTAGCGCAGAAGGTCCACTAGCGTCGCAGACTTTACCGGCGTTTCGAGCATGAGTTCTTCCTCCAGTCATGAAATGTTCATTGTTTTTTAAACCACTGTACTAAATCGATTCAGTTTCAATCTGTAATTCCATATTCGATAATATCAGTAACAATCCTGCTTATTTTTGTAGAGTTGTATCGAGAATGATTTATTACGATTTTATAAATATTGAGGAAATTTACGAATATTAAAGAAAAGGTTGTGCGAACAGGTTGGAGAATTAGAAATTGGTGAGGTGATGTTCGATGAATCGATTTCATTGCTGTGCGACCTGCCAGCATTACGAAGTGAGCAAAGCGGATGGCAAACAGGTGAGCCGATGTGCCCGCTTAGGATTTGCCACCGATCCCAAGTATCAATTCAACTGCTGGAACCCGAAGCAACATGTGCGAAGGCTGATGGAGAAAGAAGGGCTCGCCGCGCCGGGCGATGCTCCTACACCGTGAGCGATCCACACGAGGCGCACAACTCCGCTCGTGCAGAGCGGCGCTTGTCCGCCCTCGACGATCGTCGATCTGCCGAGATCGCTTCTTCGCCGCATCGCTGCATCGAACGGATCGAGATCGCAGTTTACACGAGCTGACCTCTCCCGCAGATCAGCTCACACTCGTCCATACAAAAAACGCCCTTGTCACCGATCGCCTCGTTTTGAACGGGCGATCGGTGCAAGGGCGTTTCTCGTTTCTGTCCGCTTCCGAAGAACAGCTTCCGTTTTTTAACAACTGCTACAGCTTTTTAACCCCGGTTGCTCAGCTGAAAGCGCAGCGGTCAAGCGTTGCGGGAGACGACCTGAAACGCTTCCTGCATCGACTTGGCGAGCGCTTCCACCTGTCCGCGTCTTAACATCGTGAAATGATCGCCCGCCACCTGCCGCACGTCCACGTTTGGCAACAGGTCGTCCCAGCCAAGCGTCGGAGCGAGCGGATGCAGGGCGCTCTTCTCGCTGAGGAACAGCGCGGTCGCCAGATCTGTCACGCCGTCCGGTTGATAGCAGGCGAGCGCTGCTCGATTCGCCTTGAACACGCTGTAGAGCCGATTCAATCGCTCCAAGCCGAGCCCGGAGGAGAGATGGCGATCCAAGCTCTTCAGCCCTTCCAGCTCATCCGCAGCGTCGAGCTCCGCCAGCTCTTCAGGAAGCGGGACATTGCCCAACTGCCCGGCGAGGTCGACAGCAAAGGCGGACAGCGCATCCCCTTCCTCTGTCATCAGCGTCGGAGCAAAACTGTCGATCAACAGCAGCGTGGACACTTCGCGCCCTCGTGCCTGCAATTGGCGAGCCATCGCATAGGCGACCGCCCCGCCGAACGACCAGCCGGCGAGTCGGAACGCACCTTCTTGCTGAACGGCGATGATCGCTTGCACATAGTCGGCTGCCATCTGATCGATGCTCGCGATCGGCGCTTCCCCCGCCTCAAGCCCACGCGCTTGTAGCGCATAGAGCGGTTCCTCACCATCCCACGCGTCGGCCAACTCCAGATAGGACAGGGCGCTGCCACCGATCGCATGGACGAAGAAGATCGGCGTCCCCTCCCCTTTTTTCAACTGGACGAGCGGCGAATCGCTCGCCTGCCCATCTTCGCGCAACGCACGGGCGATGCCTGCTACTGTCGCCTGTTGGAACAGGGAGGAGAGCGCAAGTTCGCGGCCGAACTGTTGGCGAATCTGCGCGGTCAGGCGCACCGCCAGCAGCGAATGGCCGCCGAGCGCAAAGAAATTGTCGTTCACCCCGACCTGTGCCAGGCCGAGCAGATCGGCAAAGATCTGGGACACCGAAAGCTCGATCGCATCCCGCGGGGCCACATATTCTGCCGCAAGCGCTGCGCGTTGCTCCGCAGGAGCAGGAAGCGCTCGCCGGTCGATCTTGCCGTTTGCTGTGATCGGCAGCGCGTCGAGCACGACGATCGCGGACGGCACCATGAAGGCGGGAAGCTGTGCCAGCAGGTGTTCGCGCAGCTCTTCAGCGCCGAGTTGCGCCGCGTCCCCTGCCACATATCCCACCAAACGGGGGTCGCCCGGCAGATCTTCGCGCAGGAGCACCGTCGCGTCGCGAACGAGCGGATGGTTCCGCAGCACCGCCTCCACCTCACCGAGCTCGATGCGGAAGCCGCGCAGTTTTACCTGATCATCGATCCTGCCGAGGAATTCGAGGTTGCCGTCTGGCAGCCAGCGCACGCGGTCGCCCGTCTTGTACATCCGCTCGCCGCCGATCTGCAGGAATTTTTCGCTCGTCAGCTCCGGCCGGTTGAGATAGCCTCGCGCCAAGCTGATGCCCGCCAGATACAGTTCGCCCGGCACGCCGATCGGCACCTGTTGCATCCGCTCGTCGAGCACGTACAACCTCGCGTTTTGGATCGGATAGCCGAGCAGGCCGCTGCGATCGCCAGCGCTTGCTTGCATGCTCGTAACGGCGACTGTCGCCTCTGTCGGCCCGTATTCGATAAACAGGTCGTGCGCGCTGGCAAAGCGTTCGATCAGCTCTTGTCCGATCGCTTCGCCGCCGGCGACGATCGTGCGCAAGAGCGGCAGTTCGTACGGCGGGAGCATCGCCAGCGCCGCGGGTGACAGGCAGATGGCGGTGATTCGCTCCGCTCGCAATTGGTCGATCAACTCAGGCCCTGGCAATCGATGTTCAGCAAAGCAGACGGTCGCGCCGGTCACCAAAGGAACGAGCAGATCACAGGCGGACGCATCGAAGGAGAAGGAGATATATTTTAACACGCGATCCCCCTGCTTCCATCCGAAGCGACGCTGATGATCTTCCACGAAGTTCACCGCGCCGCGATGCATCAACATCGTGCCTTTCGGTTGACCTGTCGAGCCTGACGTATAGATCACATAGGCGAGGCTGTCAGGAGTCGCACCACCGTTCACCGGCTCTTCGCTGACGGCAGACCAATCCCCGTCGAGCAACAGCACATCCTGATCGCCAACGGGCAAACTCGGACGCAGCAGTTCGGTCGTCAGCAGCCAGCTCGCCTGCGAATCGTCCAGCATGTAGCGCAGGCGGTCGCTCGGGTAGGTCGGGTCGAGCGGCAGATAGGCACCGCCCGCTTTCAGCACCGCCAGCACTCCGATCGCCATCTCCGGCGTGCGCTCTGTCGCGATCGCCACCAGCCGATCCGGTCCGACGCCTTTCGCTTGCAGGGCGTTCGCGATCCGATTGGCGCGCAGATCCAGCTCGCGATAGGTCAGCGTCATCCCTTGATGCTCGACTGCGATCGCATCTGGCGTCCGCTCCACCTGCGCCTCGAACAGCTGGTGCAAGCATGCGTCTGCCGAGTAGGGAGCATCTGTCGCTCGCCAGCTGGCGAGCAGGCTCCGCTCGCGTTCGGTCAACAGCGACAGTTCGGACAGCGAGCGGTCAGGATCGCTCACCACCTCTGTCAGCACCACGTTCAGCCGTTCGACCAGCCGCTGCACCGTCTCCTCATCGAACAGGTCGGTGTTGTACTGCACATGGCCGCGCAGACCATCGCCCGCCTCAAAGAACGAGAAGGTCAGGTCGAACAGCGAGGTTCCTTTTTCGATCGGAAGCGATGTCAAGCTGAGACCCGGCAGTTCGAGGTCGCCCCGCGGCGCATTTTGCAGCGCGAACATCACTTGGAACAGCGCCGGATAGCTCATGTCGCGATCTGGCTGAACCTCCCGAACCAAGCGCTCAAACGGCAAATCTTGATGCGCGTACGCACCGAGCGTCGTCTCGCGCACCCGCGCCACCAGCTCGCGGAAGCTCGGATCGCCCGACAGATCGGTCCGCAGCGCCAACGTGTTGACGAAAAAGCCGATCATCGCCTCTGTCTCCTGGCGCGTCCTTCCGGCGATCGGCGTTCCGATCACCAGATCTTCCTGCCCGGACGTGCGGGCGAGCATGGTGGAGAAGGCTGCCAGCAATGTCATGAACAGGGTTGCGCTCTCGCTGTGGCTCAGCTCTTTCAGCGCGGGCAACAGCCCATCGCCGAGCTCCACTTCCAGCAGCGTGCCATTGTATGTCTGCACCGCCGCTCGCGGTCGATCTGTCGGCAGCTGCAGCACGAACGGCGCATCTGCCAACTGCTCGCGCCAATAGTCAAGCTGTCGCGCAAGCTCCTCACCCTGCAACCATTTCCGCTGCCAGCTCGCATAGTCTGCATACTGGATGGCAAGCGGCGGGAGCGGGGATGGCTCCGCTTTCGCAAACGCCGAGTAGAGCGTCGACCACTCCTCGATAAAAATCCCCATCGACCATCCATCGGAGACGATGTGATGCATCGTCAGCAGCAGGATGTGCTCCTCTTCCGCCAACTTCAAAAGCGTCGCCCGCACCAGATGCTCGCGCGTCAGGTCGAACGGTCTGTCCCCTTCTTCCATCGCGGTGAGCAGCGCCTGCATCTCGCGCTCAACGGCGGACAGCTCGGTCAGATCGATCTTTTCGAACGGCATTTCCGCCTCCTGCAAGATCTGCTGTTCCGCCTCCCCGTCCACCGTCAGGAACACGGTGCGGAGAACTTCATGGCGATGCACGATCTCATCGAACGCCCGCTTGAGCGCTTCAGCATCTAAACGCCCGGTGAGCCGAAGCGCGATCGGCATATTGTAGGTCGAGCTCGCTCCCTGAAACTGCTCAAAAAACCATAAGCGCTCCTGGGCGAATGACAGCGGGAGCCGTTCGGTGCGCGGGGCAGTGGTGATCGGCACAAGATGGGTCGCCCCCTCTTCACGCAGCTTTTGCCCAACGCGGGCTGCCAATCCCTCCACCGTCGGCGCCTCGAACAGATCGCGCAGCGGCAGTTCGACGCGCACCAGCTGAGTCAGATGCGCCATCACTTGCGTCGCCAACAGCGAGTGGCCGCCCAGCTCGAAGAAATTGTCGTACACGCCGACCTGATCCAGTCGAAGCACGTTTCGCCAGACGGTGGCGACCGCATCTTCCAGCGTCGTGCGCGGCAGGACGACCTCCGCGTCCCCGCTGCTGAAGACGGGAGCGGGCAAGGCGCTGCGATCCACTTTGCGGTTGACCGTCAGCGGAAACTCGTCGAGGATGACGAACAGCGCGGGCACCATAAATTCGGGCAGTGTCGATTTCAGATGATGGCGCAGGTCGGCGATCTGCGGCGCTTCTGCCCCGCCGGTCGCCACATAGCCGACCAGCCGCTTGTCGCCCGTCTCATCCTGATGGGCGATGACGACCGCGTCGATCACCTGCTGATGTTGGCGCAGCGCCGATTCGATCTCTCCGAGCTCCACGCGGAAGCCGCGAATTTTCACTTGGCTGTCGACCCGTCCCAAATACTCGACCGAACCGTCTGGCAACCAGCGCGCCAGATCGCCCGTCTTGTACACGCGCCCATACTCGCTGTCGACAAACTTTTCTGCCGTCAGATCGGGGCGCTGCAGGTAGCCTCGCGCCACTCCGACACCGCCGACGTGCAACTCGCCGGGCACGCCGATCGGCACCGGTTGCATCAGGCTGTCCAAAATGTACACTTCTGTGTTCGGCAGCACTTGGCCGATCGAGGGATGCTCGCTTCCGACACACTCCGCAAACGTCACCGCGACGGTGATCTCAGTCGGCCCATACACGTTGAGGAAGCGGCGTCCTGCCTGCTCCCAATGCTGGACAACCTCTTGGGACAGCATCTCGCCGCCTGCGATCACCCGCTTCAGCTCCGGCAGATCATCGCTCGGCAAGATGGCGAGCACTGAAGGTGTGCAATGGATGGTGGTGATCCGTTTGTCGCGCATGATGCGCTGCAGGTGCGGCCCTGGCAGCAGATCATCCTGCCGGATCATCACCACCGTTCCTCCTGTCAACAGCGTCGGGTAGATGTCGATCACCGAAGCGTCGAAGGAGAACGAGGGGAACTGCAGCACCCGATCGCTCTCGTCCATCCCCAGCTTTTCGATCATCGCTTGGACGAAGTTGAGCAGTCCGCGATGGCGGATCATCACCCCTTTGGGTCGCCCGGTCGAACCGGAGGTGAAGATCGAGTAGGCCAGCTGTTCGGAGGAGATCGCGCCGGTCAGGTTGGTGCTCGGCGCATCTGCCAGCTCGTCTCGATCGAGCAAAATTTGATGCGCGGTGTGCGGCAGTCTGTCCGCCAGCCACGATTGGGTGAGCAGAACGTCAGCCTGACTGTCTTCCAGCATGAATTCGATCCGCTCTTTCGGATAGGTCGGATCGATCGGCACATAAGCGCCGCCCGCTTTCAGTACGCCGAGCAAGCCGACGATCATCTCCAGCCCCCGCTCGACCGCCACGCCGACCAGCTTCTCCGCTCCGACGCCGATCTGCTGCAGTCGATGCGCGAGGCGATTCGCCCGCTCGTTCAGCTGGCGGTAGGTCAGGTGATCCCCAGCAAACTCCACCGCCGGATGGTCGGGCGTGCGCATCGCCTGCTCTTCGAACAGATGATGGACAGACACCCCTTCTGGTCGTGCAACTTTTGGCCCTTGAAACTTATGCAGGACAAGCTGCTTCTCTTCTGCCGTCAAGATCGGCGCAGCGTACACCGATCGATCCGGCTCTGCGACCAGCCCTTCCAAGAGCAAGGAGAAACGCTCGACCAACTGCTCCATCGTCCGCTCTTCGAACAGATCGGTGTTGTAGGTCAGATTGCCTGCCAGCCCATCCTCCACCTCGTAAAGCGACAGGGTCAGGTCGAACATCGACGTCACTTTTTGCACCGGGAAGTCGGTCAGCGTGAGCCCTGGCAATTCGAGCGCCTCTCGCGGCGCGTTCTGCAAGGCGAACATCACTTGGAACAGCGGTGCATAGCTCAGGTCGCGCTCCGCCTGCACTTCCCGCACGAGGCGTTCAAACGGCAGATCTTGGTGCGCATAGGCGCCGAGCGTCGTTTCGCGAACGCGAGTCAACAGCTCGTGGAAGCTCGGATCTCCAGACAGGTCGGTGCGCAGCGCGAGCGTGTTGACAAAAAATCCGATCAGCCCATCTGTCTCCTGGCGTGTGCGCCCGGCGATCGGGGAACCGACGATCAGATCCTGCTGCCCGGTCATCCGGCTGAGCAGGACGTTGAAGGCGGCAAGCAACGTCATGAACAGCGTGGTCCCCGCCTGCTGGCTCAACTCCTGCAAGCGCGGCAGCAGCCCTTTTGCCACCAACACCTCGCGCAACGCCCCGTTGTGCGTCTGCACGGTCGGCCGCGGCTTGTCGGTCGGCAAGCGCAGGATGAACGGCGCTTGGCGCAACTGCTCTTTCCAATAGCTGACCTGCGCTTCCAGCACTTCGCCTTGGAACCACTCCCGCTGCCAGTTGGCATAATCGACATACTGGATCGGCAACGGCACAAGCGGTGACGACTCCCCGTTTGCATAGGCGGCATAGAGCGTGGACAGCTCATGCACCAACACGCCCATCGACCAGCCGTCTGAGATGATGTGATGCATCGTCAGCAGCAGGATATGATCCTCATCAGAAAGGCGCAACAGCTTCGCCCGCAGCAGTGCGCCCGCTGTCAGATCGAACGGTTGCTCACCTTCCTCCACCGCTTCCAGCGCGGCCTGAATCTCGGCGATCTCCGGCATCAGCGACAGATCGACCACGGTGAACGGCATCTTCCCTTCACTTGCGATCTCCTGTCTCGCTTCGCCTTGCACCGAGAGGAACGCCGTGCGCAACACTTCATGTCGGCTGACGATCTCATCGAACGCCTGCCGAAGCGCCGGCTCGTTCAAGCGCCCGTTCAGGCGCAGGGCAAACGGCATGTTATAGGTGGACGTGTGGCGGTGATACTGTTCAAAAAACCACAGGCGCTCCTGGGCAAACGACAGCGGAAGCACGCCGTCTCGCGGCACCGGCAAGATCGGCAACACGCTCGATACGCCCTCTTCTCGCCGCTTTTTCTCGATCGCTGCTGCCAGCCCTTCTACCGTCGGCGATTCGAACAGGGTGCGCAGCGGCAGTTCGACAGACAGCGCGGTCGCCAGGTGTGCCATCACCTGCGTCGCCAGCAGCGAATGGCCGCCGAGTTCGAAAAATTGATCCTGTACGCCAACTTGGGGCACGCGCAACACTTTTTGCCACACTTCCGCCACAGCCGCTTCGATCGGCGTGCGGGGCAAGAGCGTCTCCTGTCCGCCGCTTTGCGAGCGGTCAGGTGCGGGCAGCGCATCGCGATCCACCTTTCCATTGACGGACAAGGGGAACGCGTCCAACATCACGTACAGGGCGGGTACCATAAACTCTGGCAGCGCTTGGGTCAGATAGCTGCGCAGCTCGCTGGTCGAAGGCGGGTTCTGCTCATCGATCACAAGATAGCCGACCAGCTGTTGATCGCCCGTCTCTTCTCGGCGAGCGATGACCAGCGCCTCCTGCACCGCCGGGTGCTGGCGCAGAATCGCCTCGATCTCTCCCAGTTCGATGCGGAAGCCGCGAACTTTCACCTGCTGGTCGATCCGTCCCAAATATTCGATCGTGCCATTTGGCAGCCAGCGTGCTAAGTCGCCCGTCTTGTACAAGCGCCCATAGGAGCTCTCCACAAACTTTTCGGCGGTCAGCTCCGGTCGATTCAGATAGCCGCGAGCCAAGCTGACCCCGCCGACGTGCAGTTCGCCCGCCACCCCGATCGGCACCGGTTGCATCTGCGGGTCGAGGAGGTGAATCTCCACATTGGGCAGGGGACGACCGATCGTCGGCGCGCGTTCACCGGTGCAGAGCTCGCTGGTCACGATGACAGTCGTCTCCGTCGGACCGTACACGTTGTAAAAGCGCCTGCCCGCCTGTTGCCAACGCCTGAACACCGCGTCGGGCAGCACCTCGCCGCCGGCGAGCACCGTCGTCAGCTCGGGCAGATCTTCACAGGGTAGCAACGCTAGCATCGACGGCGTGCCGAACAGCTGGTTGATGCGCAGTTCCCGCAGCAGCGCCTGCAGTTGCGGGCCAGGGATCAGGTCGCCGCGATTGACCATGACGACCGTACCGCCTGCGATCAGCGTCGGGAAGATGTCGATCACCGAGGCGTCGAACGAGAAAGAGGCGAATTGCAAGACGCGAACTCCCTCGCCGATCGTAAGCTCCGCGACCAACGACTGGGCAAAGTTGACCAGCCCGCGATGGGGCACCAATACCCCTTTCGGTCGTCCGGTCGAGCCAGAGGTGTAGATCACGTAGGCGAGATCGGACGGGCTTGCGCTTTCGAGCAGATCGTCCGCCCGCTCCGCTTCGAACAGCTCTTGATCCAAGCGGATGAGCAGAGCGTTCCCCTGCGGCAAGTCGGGTGCAAGCTCTGACAAGGTCAGCAACACCTCGATCTGCGCGTCCTCCAACATGTAGGCGATCCGCTCCTGCGGATAGGCAGGATCGATCGGCACATAGGCACCGCCCGCCTTCAGCACGCCGAGCAGGCCGACGATCATCTCAATCCCCCGCTCGACGGCGATCCCCACCAGCTTGTCCCGCCCGACGCCGAGCGCTCGCAAGCGATGCGCAAGCCGGTTGGCGCGCTCGTTCAGCTCGCGGTAGGTCAGCGCAGTCGAACCGTGCTCGACCGCCACCCGATCGGGTGTGCGAACCACCTGCGCTTCGAACAGGCGCGTGGCTGGCAGATCGTCGCGGAACGGCACTTTCTGGCCTTGAAACGAAGCGAAGACCTGCTGTTCCTCTGCGAGCAACAGCGGCAGGTCGAACACCGGACGGTCTGGCGCTTCGACCATGCGTTCGATCAGCACCTGATAATGCCGCATCATCTGGTCGATCGTCTCCCCGTCGAACAGGTCGGTGTTGTACTCGACAAAGCCGATCAGCCCGCCGTTCTCCTCCTGCAGCGACACGGTGATATCAAACTTGGCGGTGCCTCGCTCCAGAGGGAAATCGCTCCAGGTCAGCCCAGACAGGCTCAGATCGTCCATCGGCGCATTTTGCAGCGCGAACATCACCTGGAACAAGGGCGGATGGCTCATATCCCGCTCCGGTCGCAGCTCCTTCACCAAGCGCTCAAAGGGCAGGTCTTGGTGTGCGTACGCCGCAAGCGTTACCTCCCGCACCCGGTGCAGAAGTTCGAAAAAGCTCGGATGGCCAGAAAGATCGGTGCGCAGGACGAGCGTGTTGACAAAAAATCCGATCAGCCCATGCGTCTCAGGGCGAGTGCGCCCGGCGATCGGCGATCCGATCGAGATGTCATCCTGACCGGAATAGCGTGCCATCAGCACGTTGAACGCCGCGAGCAGCGACATGAACAGCGTCGTGCCCTCCGCTTGGCTGCACGCCTTCAACCGCTCGGTGATCGCTTTATCGAGGACGATCTCGCGCGTCGAACCGACGAACGTCTGCACAGCAGGGCGCGGTCGATCGGTCGGCAAGCGCAGCAGGGACGGAGCGCCTTGCAGCTTTTGTTTCCAATAGGATAGCTGGCTGTCGAGCACCTCGCCTTGCAACCACTCGCGCTGCCAGCTGGCAAAGTCAGCATATTGCAGCGGGAGCTCCGGAAGCGGTGACTCCGCTCCGCTGCGAAATGCGCCGTACAGCTTGGACAGCTCATCGATCAAAACGCCCATCGACCAACCGTCGGAGATGATGTGATGCATCGTCAGGAGCAAAAGATGCTCCTCCGCTGCCAGCTTGAGCAGTTGAGTGCGCACCAGCGCATCGCGCGTTAGATCGAACGGTTTGTTTCCTTCTTCCACCGCCGCAAGCGCCGCCTGAAGCTCTGCCGATTCGAAAGGCATGTCGGTCAGATCGATCTGTTCAAACGGCATCTCCCGCTCGTCGGCGATCACCTGCTCCGGCTGGCCGTTCACCACGACAAACGTGGTTCGCAGCGTCTCATGCCGAGCCATCAGCTGGTCAAAACTGCGCTTGAGCGCCTCGACATCCAGTTGGCCCGACAAGCGAAGCGCCATCGGGATGTTGTAGGCGGCCGACTCGGTGTTCAGCTGTTCCAAGAACCACAGCCGCTCCTGGGCAAACGACAGGGGAAGCCGCTCGTTGCGATCGACCGGCTGCAAGGTGGTCTGCTCGCTTGGCGTTTTCTGCAGTCCTTCGATGATCTTGGCCAGCTCTTCGATCGTCGGCGATTCGAACAGCGCGCGCAGCGGCAGTTCGACCCCGAGCGCGCTGAGGATCGCTCCGGTCACCTGGGTCGCCAAGAGCGAATGCCCGCCGAGCGAGAAAAAGTTGTCTGTCACGCCCACCCCTTCGAGGCGGAGCACTTTTTTCCAGATGGAGACGAGCTCCGCTTCCACCTGCGTGCGGGCCGAGACGATCTCTTCCGCGCCTGCCGCATGTTCTCGCGTTGGCGCAGGCAGTCCGCGGCGGTTGATCTTGCCGTTCGGCGTCACCGGCAGCGCGTCCAAGCAGACAAAGTAGGCGGGCAGCATGAACGCGGGCAGTTCCCCCTGTAAAAAGAGGCGAAGTTCATGCGGTGTCGGCACACCCTGTCCGGCGACATAGGCGATGATCTGCCCATCGTTCGCCAGAGCTGCCGCCTGCTTGATGCTCGCATGGCTCAGCAGAGCAGCTTCGATCTCGCCGAGCTCGATCCGGAAGCCGCGAATTTTCACCTGCTGATCTAAGCGGCCCAAATATTGCAGGTTGCCATCGGGCAGCCAGCGGGCTTTGTCACCCGTCTTGTACAGCCTGCCAAACGGGCTCTCGATAAACTTTTCGCTCGTCAGGTCAGGACGGCGCAAATACCCGCGCCCCACCCCGGTTCCTGCCGCGTGCAGCTGACCGGGCATCCCGATCGGCAACGGCTGCAACCGCTCATCTAACACATAGACGCGCATGTTGGCCAGCGGCCTGCCGATCGGCGGCATGCTCAGCGCTGCTGACGTTTGAGCCGGCATTTCGAAGATCGTGGTGAGGACGGTCGCCTCCGACGGCCCGTAGCCGTTGACCACGCGAAAAGGCAGGTCGGGCCGCGGGTAGATTTTCAGCGCCTCGCCGCCTGTGGTCAACTGCTGCAGCGCAGTCTCCGCCGGCCAGCGCTGTTGCATCAGCGCTTCGGTGAGCGCCGTCGTCGCGAAGCTTTTCGTCACCGCCTGCTCGACCATCCAGTCCTTGAGCTGCTCTGGGGCGAGCATCACCTCCCGCTCCGGCTGGAAGATGGCGCATCCGGTGATCAAGGAGGGGAACAGATCGAGGATGGTGACGTCAAAGCCTGGCCCGGTCAGGTGTGTCGTGCGGTCGTCCGCAGTCAGGCCCGCATCGTTTTTGTACCAATGCGCGAAGTTGAGCAAGCTTTTGTGCAGCAGCTCCACGCCTTTCGGTGTGCCGGTCGAACCGGACGTGTAGAGCACGCAGGCGAGGTGATCAGGCTGGTTGCGAACGAGGAGATCGTCTGCGCTTTCCTTTTCGAACAAATGCGCGTCCGCATCGACACAGACGGTCAAGCAATCCGCTCCTCCCACCTGGTCGCGCAGGCTCTCCGCCGTCAGCACCACGTCAGCTCCGGCGTCCTCGATCATAAAGCGAATCCGCTCCGGCGGGTAGTTTGGATCGATCATCAGGAAAGCGCCGCCCGCCTTCCAGATCGCGAGGTAAGCGCCAACCTGTTCGGGCGAGCGCTCCAAGCAGACGCCGACCACCCGCTCAGGCCCAACCCCTTGCGCCTGGAGAAAGCGAGCGAGCCGATTGGCAAACGAGTTCAATTCCCCATAGCTCCACCGCTTGTGCGGCGCCGCGATCGCCAGCGCTTCGGAGCGCTCCTTCGCCTGTTCTTCTACGTAGTCGAGCAACTGTTTGTCGAGCGGGAATTCCACTTCGGTTCGATTCCACTCCTCGATCACGCGCTGCTGTTCAGCGCGAGGCAGCAGCGGGATCTCCCACAGCTGCTGATCACCCTTGCTGGCCACCGCCTGCAACATCACAGACAGCTGATCGAGCATCTGGCGAACGGTCTGCAGCTCATAGCGAGTCGTCTCATACATCAGGCGCAAGATCAGTTGGCGGCCAGGGATACCGGTCAAGGTCAGCGGAAAGGAAGTCTGCTCCTCCGAAGTGCCATCGATGATCTTCAAGCTCTGCGGCTCCCCGCTCTCCGCCCCCTCCTCATCGAGGAAATTCTCGAAGACGAACAGCGTTTCAAACAGCGACAGACCGCGCGGCACTTCGCTCCACTCCTGCACTTTCGACAGCGGGCTGTGCTCAAACTGTCGCGCTTCTAGCTGTGCGGACTGCAGCGCTTGCAGCCACGGCCCAAGCTCCGCTTCGAGCGGAACGCGCGCTCGCACCGGCAGCGTGTTGATGAACATGCCCGCCATCGACTCGACGCCCTGCAGCTCGGCAGGGCGGCCAGACACCGTGCAGCCAAAAACGACCTCTTCCTCCCCGGAAGCCCGCCCGAGATAGAGCGCCCAAATGCCTTGAAACACAGTGTTCAGCGTCACCTGATGTTGCCGTGCCAACCGCTGCAATCCTGCTTGCACCTCGGCGGGCAAGGCGATCTCCTCGACCGCATAGCGCTGCTCGCCCGGCGCGAGCGTCCGCGCTCCGTAGTCGAGCGGCAGCGGTGTCGGCTCGGAAAACCCTTGCAGCGCCTCGCGCCAAAACGATTCTGCTCGCGCCATATCCTGCCCTTGCAGCCAGGCGAGATAATCTCGAAACGGCCGGGCGGGGCGCAGGTTGAGCTCACGGCCGGCACGATACGCCTCATAATGCTGCCAGACTTCTTGCAACACCAACTGCAGCGACCAGCCGTCGAGCAGCAGGTGATGAAACGTCCAGACGAAGCGGTGCGTCCGCTCCCCCAATCGAATGAGGGAGAGCCGCATCACCGGAGCTTCTGTAAACTGGAAGGGGAGGTGCCGATCTTGCTGGAAAAACGCTTGCAAGTCGCGCTCCTGCTCCGCTGCTGAAAGCGATCGCCAATCGAGTTCCTGCAGCGGAAGTTCGACCGTTCGATACACCACCTGCAGCGGTTTTTCTAACTCTTGCCAATAAAAGGCTGTGCGCAAGATCGGATGTCGCTCCATCACCTGTTGAAACGCGCGGACAAACGCCGCTCGATTCAATTCGCCTTCCAACGTCATGTTCAACTGTACCGCGTACACGCCCGAGTCGGGCGCGTACAGCGTATGGAACAGCATCCCTTGCTGTAATGGGGTCAGCTCGTATAGCGACTCGATGTTTTCGCGCTTCATTGTGCGCCTCCCAGCTTGCCGAGCGTGCTCAAAAATTTATCGAGATCCTGCTGATTGATGTTCGCCTCTGGGAAGTCGGATGGTGTAAAGCCCCCCGCGTTCGGATCGAGGCAATGCTGAATCAGCGCGCGCAGCTCGTCCACAAAATCTTGGGCGACCCGCTCGACCGTCTCGCGATGGTGGATGCTGGTGGAGAACTCCCAGCACACTTCCAGCTCGCCGTTGATCACGGTGGCGGAGAGCTGCAAGCTGTGCGGGCGGCTGCCGCTCAGCGCGCGCGGCGATCCGATCGCCTCTTTGGCAAAGCCGAACAGCGCGTCACCTGAGACTTGCTGATCGAACTGACCGAGGTAGTTGAACGAAACGTCAGCTTGCGGCAACGCTTGCAAGCGCTGCGCCACATCTCCCTGTTTGCACAGGCGGCGGAGCACGCCATAGCCGATCCCTTTGTTCGGGATGGCGCGCAGTTGCTCTTTGACCCGCTTCAGCTGTTCGCCCGGATGCTTGTCCAACCCGAGATCGACCAAGACCGGATAGATCGAAGTGAAGAAGCCGACGGTGCGCGAATGATCGACATCCTCCATCAGATCTTCCCGTCCATGCGCCTCGATGTTGACCAGCAGTCGGCGCTCCTGCGTCCAGTTGGCAAACGATTTGGCCAGCGCGGTGAGCAGCACATCGTTGATCTGCGTGTGGTACGCCTTCGGAACTTCCTGCAGCAGTTGCTGCGTCTCCGCTTTGGAGAGCGTGACATAGACGTTGTTGACAGACGACTCGACATTCTCGCCCGCCAGATCGGTCGGCAGCCCTTTGACCTGCTGCCAGCGCTCATCCAGCCAGTACGGCGCCTCTTGCATCGCTCGCTCGCTCTGCGCATACTCGTGCAAACGCTCCGCCCAATAGCGGTAGGAAGTGGTCTTCGGCGGCAGGGAGACCTTTTGGCCGGAGACGAGCTGCGTGTAGACGGTGCGGACATCTTCGATCAGCAGTCGCCAGGAAATGCCGTCGATCACGATGTGGTGCAGGGCGAACAGCAGACGTCCCGTATGCGCAGGGCCGAAATCGAAGTAGGCGAAGCGCACCAGCGGACCGTCGGTCAAGCTGAGGCTCGCTTGCAGTTCGGTCGCCGCCTCCTCCAGCGCAGATGCGTGCTGTTCCTGCGGCAGATGGCTCAGATCGATGCTGACAAACGGCACATCATCGCTCAGGTCGGCGTTGTATTGCGTCCAACCGTCCTCCTCGCGCACAAAGCGCATGCGCAGCGCGTCATGATGTTTCATCAGCTCATGCAACGACTCTTTCAGCAGATCGAGGTCGACCCGCTGGCGCACTTCCAACAAAAACGGCATGTTCCAATAGTGCGGTTCTGGCAGGTTTTGATCGAGCAGCCAATGCTGCATCGGCGTCAGCGGCGCAGAGCCTGTCACCACGCCCTGCTCGCTTTGCACGACAGCCGCTTTGCCCGCGACTGCGGCGAGCTCGGCGATCGTCTGATATTTGAACATATCTTTTGGCGTCAAGCGCAATCCGGCTTGTCCGGCGCGGGTGATGATCTGAATCGACAGGATCGAATCGCCGCCAAGATCGAAGAAGTTGTCATAAATGCCCACCTGCTCCAAGCGGAGCACCTCCGCGAAGATGGTGGAAAGCACCGCTTCTACCTCGTTGGTCGGCATCGCATCGGTCGCTGTCAGCGACTGCAGGTCTGGCGCCGGCAGCTTTTTGCGATCCACCTTGCCGTTTGCGGTCAGCTCGATCTGATCGACCAGCACAAACAGGGCGGGCACCATATACTCGGGTAGGCGCTCTTTCAAGAAGTGGCGGAGGTCTGCCGAGGTGATCGACCCTTCCGCCTTCGGAACCACATAGCCGACCAGTCGCTTATGCCCCGGTTCGTCCTCGCGGTCGATCACCACCGCGGCGCGCACGTCCGGGTGCTTGGCGACCACCGCTTCGATCTCGCCCAGCTCGATGCGGAAACCGCGAATCTTCACCTGCTGGTCGATTCTCCCGAGGTATTCGAGCTCCCCGCTCGACAGGTAGCGACCCAGGTCGCCGGAGCGGTAGAGGCGCACCGTCTTGCCGTCGATCTCCTTTTGCACAAAGCGCTCGCTCGTCAGCTCGGCACGGTTTAAGTAGCCACGAGCGAGACCGGCACCGCCGACGCAGATCTCGCCAGGCACGCCGATCGGCACCGGCTGGCCGTACGCATCGAACAGAAAGACTTGCAGATCGCCGATCGGTCGACCGATCACAGATGCGGAGGAGTTCAGGTCATCGCGGTACAGCGGGCGGTAGGTGACATGGACGGTCGTCTCGGTGATGCCGTACATGTTGACCAGCTGCGGCTTCGAATCGCCATGTCGATCAAACCAGCTGCTGAGCCCTTGGATCTCTAACGCCTCACCGCCGAAGATCACATAGCGCAGTCGCAGGTCGGGGGATTGACCCACTCGCTCCTCTGCGTGCGTCAGCTGGCGGAACGCAGATGGCGTTTGGTTGAGCACCGTGACGCCCTCGCGGACGAGCAGCTCGTAAAACGCATCCGGCTCGCGGGAGATGAGGTAGGGCACCACGACCAGCTTGCCACCGTAGAGCAGCCCGCCCCACAATTCCCAGACGGAAAAGTCGAACGCATAGGAGTGGAACATCGTCCAGACATCCTGTTCCTGAAAGCGATACAGATGTTCCGTTTCCCCGAACAGGCGAATCACGTTGCGGTGCGGCACGAGAACCCCTTTTGGCGTTCCGGTCGAGCCGGACGTGTAGATCACATAGGCGAGCGTGTCGCCGTCCGCACCGCTCGCCAAGTCTTCCGCACTCTCCGCTGCGATCTCCGCCGCATCGCGATCGAGGCAGACCACTTTCGCGCTGTGTGGCGGCAAGTTGTCCAGCAGCCCTTCCTCCGTCACCAGCACAGCAGCTTGCGAGTCTTCCAGCATGAAGGCGATGCGATCTGACGGATAGGTCGGATCGAGCGGAACGTACGCACCGCCCGCCTTGAGAATCCCCAAGATGCTGACCACCATCCGCTCCGAACGCTCCACGCAAAGCCCGACCAGCGTCTCCGGCCCTACGCCCGAGCGGCGCAGATGGTGTGCCAAGCGGTTGGCGCGAGCGTTCAGCTCCGCATAGGTGAGCGCCCTGTTTTCATACGTGACAGCCACGCGATCGGGAGACGCTTTGACGCGCTGTTCGAACAGCTGATGCAGAGCGGGGGAAACCTCCTGTGCACCCGACTCCTGCCACTCGCCAAACAGCTGTTTGCGCTCGGCTGCGCTCATCATCGCCAACTCAGAGATCTTCAAGTCGGGCTGTTCCACAATCTCGTGCAGCAGGTTCATATAATGGTCGGCCATCCGCACGATCGTGCTGTGCTCAAACAGGTCGGCCCGATATTCGAACAGGCTCAGCCCGCCATCGTTTTCCACGATCGCAAGCGTCAGATCATACTTGGCCGTCTGGTTGTCGATCCATTCTCCATCCACTTCGATGCCCGGCAGGGTGAACTTTTCCTCCGGCACATCGACATAGACGAACACCGCCTGATAGATCGGGTTGCGGCTCGCATCTCGCTCCGGCTTGATGTCGTCCAAGATCAGACCGAACGGCGTGGTCTTGTAGTCATAGGCGCCGAAGGATGTGTTTTTCACGCGGCGCAACACTTCGCGGAAGGACAGATCGCCGGTGATCTCGGTGCGCAGCGGAATCGTCGTCAAGAAATAGCCGAAGATGTTCTCCGTCTCCACTTTGTCGCGGTTGGCGAGCGGCGTGCCGACGATGATGTCCGGTTGCCCCGTATAGCGATAGAGCAAAACTTTGAACGCTGCCATCGCGATCATGTTCGCCGTCGCATTCTCTTGACGAGCCAGCGCCTTCAGCCGGTTGAACAGCTCCTGGGGAATCACAAAGTTGTGGCGCGCCCCCTTGTAGTCCTGATCCGCTTGGCGCGGATAATCGGTCGGCAGATCGAGGACGAGCGATGCCCCTTCCAGATGCTTGCGCCAGTAGCTCAGCTGCTTCTCCAGCTCCGCGCCCTGAATCGTCTGGCGCTGATGCTCCGCATAGTCCGCATATTGGATCGGGAGCGGCGCGTGCTCCGGCTCTTCCCCGTTCAGATAGGCGGTGTAGTTGACCTTCAGCTCATGGAAGAACATCGAGAAGGTCACGCGGTCCATCACGATATGGTGGACGGAGAAGACGAAGACGGTGTCCGTATCTGACATCCGAATCAGCATCGCGCGCAGCAGCGGGCCGTTTTCCAGATCGAACAGGCGGTTGGACTCGCGGAACTTCTCCGCTTCCATCGCCTCTTCGCGCTCCGCCGCTGGGAGATGGCGCAGGTCGATCACCGTCAGCTTGATCTCCACCTTCGGCTGAACGATCTGTACGACTTGGCCCTCCTGCATCCTAAACGTGGTGCGCCACGCCTCATGGCGGGCGACGATCGTGTTAAAGGCGCGCTCTAACGCCTCGATGTGCAAAATGCCGTGGAAGCGCAACGCGGTGTACACGTTGTAGGTCGATTTGTCCGGTTCCATCTGCTGGAAAAACCACAGGCGCTCTTGGTCGTAGGACAGCGGGCTCGGACGGTCGTGCCCACGCGGCGGAATCGTCTCCTCCTCTTTTTGCTCTTGCGGAAGTTCGATACCCATCTTTTTGAGCTGGGCTTCAAACACCTTGCGCTGCTCTGGCGACAAGGATTTGATGCGTTCCTGTAAGTCCTTCATGTCCGAACCCCCTAGACGGTTTGTTTGACGCGATATCGATCTTTCAATTCGTTCAGATGCGTGAGACCTTCTAACACCGTCTGGTGTTCGAGCCCAAAATCGACGAGGCAAGCGACTTCGGTGACGCCGACCTCGATCAGGTTGTTGATCAGGTTTTCACACTTGTCGACCGTGCCGAGCAACGTGCTCTCTTCAAAATAGCGCTCATAGGCGAAGGAGACCAACGCGTCTTTGTCCGCTTCGGTGGCGAGGTCGAAATCGCTCTTGAAGTTGTCCTGTTGGCGCAGGAAGGTGCGCAGGTAGTTGGTCAGCGGTTTGCGCGCCTGCTCTTTGACCACGCTGTTGTCTGTGCCGAGGAAGGTGTGCAGCATGACGGACACCTTGCCCTTCGCCGGGTCGTGGCCCGCCTTTTCCCGCGCCTCCCGATAGAGCTTGATCTTCTGTTCCAGCTCATGAAGCGGCTGGTTGACCAGACCGGTCAGGATGTGCCCGCCCATCTCGCCCGCTTTGATCAGCGTTTCGGGCGCTCCCTGGGAGGCGAACCAAAATTCGAGCTCCGGTTGGATCGGGCGAGGCAGCATGCGCGTCTGCACAGGCTCGCCGTCGATCCCCTCCATCGTGACCGTCTCGCCTTTCCAGAGGCGCTGAATGATGTCGAGCGAATCGATCATCTCATTGCGCCTGTTTTTGTAATACGCGGGCGTCGGCTTCGGCGCGAGAATAAAGTCGTTCGGATGCCAGCCGGATGCTGCGCAGATGGCGATGCGCCCGCCGGAGAGGTTGTCGACGACCGACCACTCTTCGGCGACGCGGATCGGATGGTGCAGCGGCACCGCGACCGAGCCTGCGCGCAGTTCGATCTCCTTCGTCATCATCGCAAGCGCTGCGGAGAGCACCGCCGGATTCGGGTAGAGCCCGCCAAAATCTTGGAAATGGCGCTCTGGCGTCCAGACGGCCGCATAGTCGTGCTCATCACCATGTTTGGCGCAATCGAGCAACAGCTTGTACTTGTCGCGGCTGGCCGTGCTGCCATCGCCGGAGAAAAAGTACAGGGAGAAGTCCATACCCTTGTTCGGATCGCGCTCTTTCTTCTCCAATCCTGTACCTTTGAAGGCGGGGGAGGCTCCCTCACCGCTAATCGAGACGGCCATGTTGCCATCCTCTTTTTTGACCAATGCGTCGAGTCCTTGCTTTTTCAACTGCTTTTCCAGCAGGGCGCGCTGTTCGGGTGACAGGGCGGCGAGTCGTTTATTCAGATCGTTCATCTGGACTTCACTCCTTACTTCGTCTCTTCTTCCAACATTTTGGCGAGCAGTTCATCGCCAGACATGCCTTCGATCTGCTTGAGCAACTCATCGAGCGCATCGAGCTTCTCCTGCCCGAGTTGGTTGGCCTCGACCATCTGTGCGAGCGATTCGATCGTCGGCGATTCGAAGATCGTGTTGATCGGAAACTCCATGCCGAACTGTTTGCGCATCCGGGTGACCAGTTGGATCGCCACGAGCGAGTTGCCGCCCAGATCGAAGAAGTCTGCATGAACGCTCGGCTGCTTGACGCCGAACAGCTCCGACCAGAAGCCGGCGATCACCGATTCGAGGTCGCTTCGAGGTGCCACATAATCGGCAGCCTGATCGGCGTTCGCAAGCGCCGCCTGACGCGACTCTTCCAACGCTTGCAGGAAGCCTGCCGCGGTGAAGCTCTTCGAGGCGAGCAGCACTTGGTGGAAATCCTGCGTGGAGACGACCGTCTGCGGCAGTCGGTAGGCGAGCGCGCGGGAGAGCGCCTCCATCCCTTCCTCCACCGTCATGCCGAACGTCTCGCGCGCCGCTCGCAGCTGTTGGTGAAGCTCAGCGACGCCTGCCAGCTGTTGCTCTTGCCAGTCATCCCACTGCCAGATCCCCCAGTTGATCGAATAAGCATCCGGTCGAGCGCTGGCGAACGCGTCGAGAAATGTTCCGGCCGCACAGTTGTCAGACTGGCCGAACCCGCCCGTCGCGGCGACCGTCGAGTTGAACAGCAGGAAAAAGTCGAGCGTGCGATCGGCGAGCGCCTCGGCTAACACGAGTGCGCCCTTTACCTTGCGATCTAAGACCGAGGCGATCGTCTCCTTCGTCTTCAGCTGCAGCATCCCGGTGCCGCGCGGATCTTCCGCATGAACCACCGCTGTGATCTCCCCGAAGTGATCGGTCGCCAGCTGAACGACCTGCTGGATCTGTTCGAGGTCGGTGATGTCCGCGCGGAAAGACATCCGATCGGATGCGATCTGCAACGCTTGCGGTTGTGCCGAGCTGTTGCTCGCCTCCCCGTCTGACAGTCCCGCGCCGCCTTCGATCAGGACGAGCTTGCTCTCGGCAGTCTGCGCCAGATAGTCGGCGACCGCTCTGCCGTTTGGCGTATCAGCGCCACTGATCAGAACGACCCCCTGTTTGCGAATGGATACGTCTCGCTTCGGCAGACGCACTTCCTCATAGACTTGCACGAAGCGCAAGCCCTGACGGTAGGCGACGATCGTCTCTTCGCTCTCCGCCGACAGCTCTTCGATCAGGTCGATCGACCGCGTCTGCTCGTCGATGTCGATGCTCAGGGTGGTCACACCGCCGATCTCCTGCGGGATGACTTTGCTCAAGCCGAGCACGGTGGCGCGAGCGGGAGCGATCACCCGCTCTGCCAACACCTCTTGCAAGCGGTTGGTGATGACGCCCAGCTGGATCGATCCGCTGAGATTTTGCTCGCCCAACGCTTGCGCCAAGCACAGCAAGGAGTAAAATCCGTTCGCTTGCGCCCGCTCATACTCCAGCTCCTCCGCTGCGGTCACAGCAAACAGGTGCGCAATTTGCTCCGGCGCTCGACCTGCCTCGACCAGCTCATCGAGCAGGCGGCTGTAATCTTCGCGCTCCGCCGGGCGCACCGTATAGGCCTCCTCCGCCGTCTTGGCAAAAGAGTCGCCTGCCGACACTGTCACCACGCTGCTTCCCGATTCGGCAAGCGACGCTGCCATCGCAGTTCCGACACCTGTGTCGTCGATGAACAGCAGCCAGTTTTGATTCGCTTTCTCCTGAGCGGGCAGCAAGCGCGATCTCTTCCACGTCGGCGCGTAGAACCAATCGGCGATGTCCGCTCGCTTGCGCTCCACCTTGACCTGAGTCGGCTGCTGAAGCTCCATCCAGTAGCGCTTGCGCTCGAACGGATAGGTCGGCAGCGACAGCCGCATCCGCTGCTCGCCCTCGTACAGCTTCGACCAGTCGAGGGGCAACCCGGAGATCCAGAGCTTGCCGAATGCGGTCAGCAGGCACGAAACATCGGACACCTGCTCATCGCGATGGCGCATCGAGGACAGGAGCACCTCTTGGGCACCTTCTGTCGCCACCTGTTGGCGGGTCAGGCTGATCAGCGAACGCCCTGGTCCCGCTTCGAGGAACACGCGACCCGGCTCTTGGAGCAGTTCCCGCACATTGTCAGCAAAGCGCACCGTGCCGCGCAGATGGCGCACCCAGTAGAGGGGGTCGGTCGCCTCCGCTGCGGTGATCCACGTGCCAGACACGTTGGAGAGGTAGTCCAGCTGCGGCGAATGCAGTTCGACCGTCCGCACCTGCTCTTCAAACGCGGCTAAGATCGGGTCCATCATCGCCGAGTGGAACGCATGTGAGGTGACCAAGCGACG
This sequence comes from Tumebacillus lipolyticus, assembly GCF_042682745.1. Taxonomy (NCBI): domain Bacteria; kingdom Bacillati; phylum Bacillota; class Bacilli; order Caryophanales; family Alicyclobacillaceae; genus Tumebacillus; species Tumebacillus lipolyticus. Next base: position 1,229,736 of record NZ_JBHUIO010000002.1, read on the forward strand.
GCATTCCACACCGTTTGCTGCCAGCTTCGCTTCCAGCGCGACCACCGCGTCAGTCTCGCCAGCTACCACACAGGCGCGGGGGCCGTTGACAGCTGCCAGCGATAGGCGCTCCTCCAGCAGTTCCATCACCTCTTGCTCGGGCAGCGGAACGGCCAGCATCGTGCCGCTCGGCAACCCTTGCATCAGCTTGCCGCGCACCGCGACCAGCTTCAGCGCATCCTCGGCAGACATCACGCCCGCAAGGACTGCTGCCACATACTCGCCGATCGAATGGCCGAGCATCGCCTGCGGTCGCACGCCCAGCTCCATCCACAGCGAGGCGAGCGCATATTCGATCACAAACAGCGCGGGCTGCGTGATAAACGTTTGGCTCAGCCGCTCGCTCGCCGCGTCGGACGCACCTGCTGGCGGATACAGCACCTCTCGCAGATCGAGCCCGAGGTGCGGCACGAGGTAGGCGGAGCAGAAATCGACCGTTTCGCGGAACACAGACTCTTCGCGATACAGGTCAAGCCCCATGTTCACATGCTGCGCACCCTGACCGGGGAAGAGGAAGACGACAGAGCGGTCGCGAGTTTCCGACTCGCCGGTCACCACCCGCTTGCTCACTTGCGCTCGCAGCGCCTCCACCGCATCCGCATGGCCCTGCACCGCCACGATGCGACGGTGGCGGAACGCCCGGCGCCCCGTCTGCAGCGTATGCGCCACATCGGCCAGCTCCACATCTTGTCGTTCGCTCAGATAGGCGGCGATGTTTTGCGTGGCCGTCTCCAGCGCTGTCGCCGTCTTGGCGGAGAGCACCAGAAGTTGCCACGCTCTGGACGCAGAGGCAGACCTGTCGAGGACAGGCGCTTCCTCCAGCACCAGATGCGCGTTTGTACCTCCCATGCCAAACGAGGAGATGCCCGCACGCAGAGGTTGATCGTCCGCGCTCCACGCTCGGTGCTCCGTGTTCACATAGAACGGTGAGGATTCGAGCGCGAGCTTGGCGTTCGCCCGATCAAAGTGCAAGCTTGGCACCAGCTGCTTGTGCTTGAGCATCAGCGCCGTCTTGATCAGCCCGCTGACACCGGCAGCCGCATCGAGGTGTCCGATGTTCGTCTTCAGCGAGCCGAGCGCACAATAGCCCACGCGGTCGGTGCTCTCTCGGTACGCCTGCGTCAAGGCCATGATCTCGATCGGGTCGCCGAGCTGCGTCCCCGTGCCGTGCGTCTCGATGTAGGAGATCGAATCCGGCTCCACGCCTGCGACAGCCAGCGCATCGAAGATCACCTGCGCCTGCCCGTCGACGCTCGGCGCGGTAAACCCGATCTTGCTCGCCCCGTCGTTGTTGACCGCCGAGCCTCTGATCACCGCATAGATCTGATCGCCATCTGCCAGCGCGTCCTCCAACCGCTTCAAGATGACGACGCCGACACCGTCGCCGCCAACCGTGCCTTGCGCCTGCTCATCAAACGCTCGGCAATGTCCATCTGGGGAGAGAATACCACCTTCCTGATAGAGATAGCCCTCCGGCTGCAGCAGCTTGATCGCCACACCGCCAGCCATCGCCATGTCGCACTCGTGCATCAGCAGATGCTGGCACGCCTGATGCACGGCGACCAGCGAGGTGGAGCAAGCGCTCTGCACCGTCATCGCCGGCCCGGTCAGGTTCAGCTTGTAGGCGACCCGCGTCGCGAGGAAGTCATACGAGGTGGACAAGGTCGCCTGAAGCGCGCCGATCTGTCCGAACAGCGGCTGATTGCCATAGAGGTGGTAGGAAAAACTGTTGTGCCCCACACCGCCGTACACCCCGATGCGCCCCTGATATTGCTCCGCATCATAGCCTGCGCTTTCCAGCGCCTCCCAAGCGACTTCGAGAAACAGCCGGTGTTGCGGGTCGGTCACTTCCGCCTCTTTTGCCGTGTAGTCGAAAAAGTTGGCATCGAACAGCTCGCGATCCTGCAGCAGACCGCCCCGTTTCACATAGTGAGGATCTTGCAAGAGGTCAGGATCAACACCTGCCGCTTTCAGTTCCTCATCGCTAAACTGAGTGAGCGTCTCATCGCCGTTTTTCAGATGCTCCCAAAACTGGTCGATGTTGTTGCTGCCCGGAAAGCGTCCGGACATCCCGACGATCGCGATCCCTTCCAGCTCCAGATTGTCCTTCTCGTGGCTCATCTGTTACTTCCCCCTGCCTTTTGATAGTTGCTTGCGGCGGTTGATCACATCTTTTTTCGAGCTGGCTCGCGTTTGCGACTCTTCCGCTCGCGCAGAATTGTTCGCCACTCCCTTGCTCTCTGTCAACCATTTGGTCAGCGTGTAGACGGTCGTGTGACGGAACAGCTCGACGATCGAAAACTGCGCGTCCAGCTTTTCCTGCAATCTTTCATGCACTTTGATCAGGAGCAATGAATGCCCGCCGAGGTCGAAGAAATTATCATGAATCCCGATGCGCTCCACCTGCAAGACGTCCTGCCAGATGGCGAGCACATGCTCCTCCGCCTCTGTGCGCGGCGCCGCATACTCGTCGTCGCTCTGTGCGCTGCCCGATGGCCGCGGCAACGCCTGACGATCCAGCTTGCCGTTGACGGTCAGCGGCATCGCTTCCAGCGTGACGATCGCCGAGGGAAGCATGTATTCGGGCAAGCTTTCTTTCAGCTTCCCGCGCAGCTCCTGCACCGAGAATGAATCTGCCCGTTTGGGCACCACATAGGCGACGATCCGCTTGTCTCCCGGCTCCTCTTCACGCACGATGGCGACCGCATCCAAAACGTCTTCCCGCGTCGCGATCGCCTGTTCGATCTCGCCGAGCTCGATCCGAAAGCCGCGCACTTTCACCTGGCTGTCGAGCCGTCCGATATACTCGATCGAACCGTCTGGCAGACGGCGCACCAGATCGCCCGTCCGATAGAGCATCCCTTCGCCAAACGGGTGTTGCAAAAAGCGCTCCGCCGTAAGCTCTGGCCGGTTTAAATACCCTCTCGCCACACCGTCTCCGCCGAGATACAGCTCGCCTGGCACGCCGATCGGCAACAGCTGCAGCTGCCCGTCCAGCACATAGGCTGTCGTGTTGGCGATCGGCCTGCCGATCGGGATGTTGGTCGTATCCTCCTCAATCTCCTCGATGAGATGGTAGGTGGCGAACGTCGTGCTCTCCGTCGGGCCGTAGCCGTTTAACAAGCGCTTGGGGCGACCTCCGCGGATCGCTGCCCGAACCCAGCGCGGATCGAGCGCTTCGCCGCCGACCAGCAGATGGCGCAGCTCTGAGAAAGCGTCAGGCACCGCTGCCACGATCTGGTTGAACAGCGCGGCCGTCACGAACATCGCGGTGACCCCGTGCTCCTTGATCGCTCCGGCAAACGCTTTTGGCGTCAGCGCCATCTCTTTCGTCACGCCGACCAGCTTGCCGCCGTTGATCAGCGCGCCCCAGACTTCGAATGTGGCCGCATCGAACGAGGAGTTGGACACCTGCCCCACCACGTCCGTCTCGTCTAACTGCACGTAGTCGGTGTTGCACACCAATCGGTTGACCGCTCGGTGTGGCACAAGTACCCCTTTGGGGGTTCCGGTCGAGCCTGACGTGTACACCACGTAGGCGAGGTGAGTCGCTTCGGTCAAGCTGATCAGATTCTGATCGCTCTCCCGCTCGATCTCCGCAAGATCGCTGTCGAGGCAGATCAGCCTCCTCGCGCGCTGCGGCAGCCCCGCCGTCAGATGCGATTGCGTGACGATCACCTGCAGGTCTGCATCGTCCGCCATGAAGGCGAGCCGCTCCGCCGGATAGGCAGGATCGAGCGGCACATAGGCACCGCCCGCTTTTAAAATGCCGAGCATGCCGACCACCATCTCGTGCGACCGCTCCACACACAGCCCGACCAGCACATCTGGTGCCACGCCCTGTTTGCGCAACAGGTGCGCCAGACGGTTCGCTCGACCGTTCAGTTCCGCATAGGTCAGCTCCGTCCCGTCAAACAGGGTCGCCACCGCATCCGGCCGGACTGCTGCCTGCCGTTCGACCAGCTGATGAATGCAGAGGTCGCGCGGGTACTCCGTTCTCGTCTCGTTCCAAGCGAAGAGCGCCTGGTCTCGTTCCGCATCTGTGATCAGCGGCAGGTGGGACAGCGGGAGGTGTGGATGCGTCAGGACGCTTTCCAACAGCGTTTGCAAATGGTCGGCCATCCGCGCCACCGTCGCCTCGGCGAACAGATCGCGATTGTACTCAAAGTTGCCTTTGATCCCGTCCGGCCCATCCTCCACATACAGGGTCAGGTCAAATTTGGCTGTCCCGTTCAACACCTCGCCGTGCGTAAGCGACAGGCCGCTAAACTTTCGCTCCTCGTGCGGGGATTCAAGAAAGTTGAACATCACCTGAAACAGCGGGCTCCTGCTCGGATCGCGCACCGGCTGCAGGTGCTCGACCAGCTTGTCAAACGGCAGCTCCTGATGCGACAGAGCTTCTGTCGTCATCCCCTTGACGCGATGCAACAGCTCAGCAAACGTCGGATCTTCCGTCAGGTCAGCGCGCAGCACCAACGTGTTGACGAAAAAGCCGATCAGCCCTTCCGTCTCGCGCAGATTGCGACCTGCCACCGGCGCTCCGATCAGCAGATCGGACTGCCCCGTATAGCGGTAGAGCAGCGCGGCGAAAGCGCCAAACATCGTCATGAACAGCGTGGCACCCACGCCCTGACTCCAGCTTTTCAGCTCCGTCGCAAGTACGCTCGGCAGCGAAAACGAGCGGTTGCCGCCCCGATAGGATGGCAAGAGCGGACGGGGTTGGTCGGTCGGCAGGTCGAGCACGACCGGCGCTCCGGCGAGCGACGTTTGCCAGTAGCTGAGCTGTTTTTGAAACTCCTCGCCCTGCAGCCACTCCTGTTGCCAGTGCGCATAGTCGCTGTACTGCAGAGGAAGTTCTGCGAGCGGCGACGGTCTGTGCTCAACAAACGCCTCATACAGCGTGGTCAGCTCTTGGAACAGCACGCCCATCGACCAGCCGTCGAACACGATGTGGTGCAGGGTGAGCAACAGCGTGTGCTCGCGCTCCCCCGTCTGCACCAGCGTCGCTCGCATCAGGGGGCCTGCGCTCAGATCGAACGGCCGCTGCGCTTCTTGCAGCGCCAGCCGATCCAGCTCTTCCTTCGACAGCATCAGGCGCTCGATCTGCACCGCCTGCCGCGCTTGCACGATCTGTTGCACCTCGCCGTCCTGTCTGCGAAACACGGTGCGCAAGATCTCGTGGCGCTCGACGATCTCATTCAGCGCAGCTTCCAGCGCCGTCAGCTGCAGGTCTCCGCGCAGATCGATCTTGTAGGGCATGTTGTACGTCGTGCTGCCCGATTCCATCCGATCGAGAAACCACAGCCGCTGCTGGCTCGATGACAGGTTGGCTGGCCCTTGCTCCGCTCGCTTTTCAATGCGAGCGAGGCTGACGGCGACCATCCCTTCCTCCTGCAGCATCTTTTCCAGCAAGGCGCGCTTCTCTTTCGACATCGAAAATTTTGAAAAACGGCTCATCTCTTTGCCTCCATCATCATTTGCGCTTCTTCTTCTGACATCTCCGACAATTGGAGCAGAAGCTCCGCCGTTTTCTCAAGGCGCTGACTTGCTTCCTGATCGCCTTGCATCGCGCTTGCCAGACCTGCCACGGTCGGCGCGTCAAACAGCGCTTTGATCGCCACATCCACCTCTAGCACCTCGCGAATCTGCGAGATGATCTGCATCCCGAGCAACGAATGACCGCCGAGCGCAAAAAAGTTGCTCGTCACGCCGACTTGCTCAAGTTCGAGCGCTTCAGCAAAGATCACCGCCAGCACCGTCTCCACCGCAGTTCGCGGTTGGACGAACTCGTCTTCCCCTTCGGTGATCACCGGCTGCGGCAACGCCTTTCGGTCGACCTTGCCGTTTGCAGTCTGCGGCAGCGCATCCAGCCGCACAAACTGGGCGGGCACCATATAGTCGGGCAGACGGTTCTTCACAAACGCCCGCAGCTCTTCATCCGCCACGCTCGCTCGCTCCACCAGATAGCCGATGACGCGGCTGTCGTGCACGGTGACGACCGCTTCGCCGATCGCCGGGTGCGCAGTCAGCGCCCCCTCGATCTCGCCGAGCTCGATCCGGAAGCCGCGCAGCTTCACTTGGCTGTCGATCCGCCCCGCATAATGCAGCAGACCATCTGCCGACTTGCGCACGAGGTCGCCCGTCTTGTACAGTCGGCCAAACTGGGTCTCCACAAATCGCTCCGCCGTGAGCTCGGGGCGATGCAGGTAGCCGAGCGCAAGGCCAGCTCCCCCGATGTGCAGCTCACCGGGCACGCCGTACGGCACGAGCTCCTGATGTTCATCCAGCACGTAGGTGTGAACGTTGGCGATCGGACGCCCGATCGGCACCGCGACCGCCTCCGCGCGTGGACAGCGATAAAAAGTGGCATCGATGCACGCTTCGGTCGGCCCGTAGAGGTTGACCAGCTCCGCTTCCATCAGCGAATAGAAGCGAGCGACCAGCTCTGGCGACAGCGCCTCGCCGCCGCAAAACACTCGCTTGAGGCTGTGGCAGTCGGTGAAGCTCGATTCGGACAGCAACATCGAGAGCATCGTCGGCACGACCTGCAAGACAGTCACTTTTTCCTCTTGAATCACCTGCGCCAGGTACCGCCCGTCGAGGTGGCCGAGCGGTTCGGCCAACACCAAGCGCCCGCCGGCGAGCAGCGGCGCGTAAAACTCCCAGACGGATGCATCGAACGAGAAGGACGTCTTCTGCAAAACCGCATCCTCGCAGCCCAGCGGAAACTCATCCTGCATCCACAGCATGTGGTTGCAGATCGCACCGTGCGGCACGACCACCCCTTTCGGCTGACCTGTCGAACCGGAGGTGTAGATCACGTAGGCCGGATCGGTAGCTGCCACCTCGACTTCGCAGTCGGAGCGATCATCGCTTGCGCTGATCGACGCAACCGCATCGAGCTCGACCAACTGCGCGCTCGCTGCTGCAAACAGGTGGCGCAACTCCGCTCCGGTGAGCAACACGCTCGCCTGCGAATCTTCCAGCATGAAGAGCAGGCGCTCCTGCGGATACTCAGGGTCGAGCGGCAGGTAGGCCGCCCCCGCCTTTAGCACTGCGAGCAGGCTTACGACCATCGCGACCGACCGCTCCAAACAGACGCCGACGACCGAACCGACGCTGACGCCTCGCCGTCTCAGCTCGCGCGCCATCAGATCGGCACGCTCGCTCAACTGGCGATAGGTCAATCGCTGTTCTCCGGCGACCAGAGCGATCGCGTCAGGTGTGCGCGCAGCTTGTGACTCGAACAGCCGGAAGAGCGATCGCGATCGCTCACCATACTCGCGTCCGGTCTGCTGCCGCTCTGCCAACAGCTGCTCGCGCTCCTCTTCGCCGAGCAGTGGCAGCTGCGCGACCGACCGCTCTGGCGCTTCGACGATCCCAGCGAGCAGGGTAAGGTAGTGGCCCATCAGCCGCTCGATCGTCCGCTCGTCAAACAGGTCGCTGCTGTATTCGAACACGGCGGCCAGACCGTCCGTCTCCTGCATCAGCAGCAGGGAGAGGTCAAACTTGGCCGTCCCGTTGTCCAGCTCGACCAGCTCCTGCACGAGCCCAGGCAGCGTGATCGCCTGCTTCGGCGTGCTTTCGAACACGAACATCGTTTGGAAAAACGGCGAATGCGAGCCATCGCGCTCAGGCTGAAGCTCGGCGACGAGCGTGTCGAACGGCACATCCTGATGAGCGAACGCGCCGAGCGCAGTCTCCCGCACTCGTGCGAGCAGCTCCCGAAACGGCATCTCCCCCGCCACCTGCGTCCGCAGCACCAGCGTGTTGACGAAAAAGCCGATCAGCCCTTCCACTTCCGCTCGGTTGCGCCCTGAGATCGGGGTGCCGACGATCACATCTCGCAACTCCGCATAGCGGTGCAGCAGCGCCTTGAACGCCGAAAGCATCGTCATGTACAGCGTGGCGCCCTCTTGCCGGCTCAGCTCCTTCAGCGCTTCGACCAGCTGGCTCGGCAACATCATCCGCTTGCTGCCGCCGCGAAACGAGTTCACCGCCGGCCGGGGCCGATCTGACGGCAGCTGCAGCACAGGCAGTTCTCCGCTGAGCTGCTCTTTCCAATAGGCGATCTGCGCTTCCAGCACGCCATCGGACAGCCAGCTTTGCTGCCAGCTCGTATAATCGCCATATTGAACGGGCAGCTCGTCCAACGGAGCGGGCTTCCGCTCGACAAACGACGCATAGAGGGTGGCAAACTCGCGGCGCAACACTTCGAGCGACCAGCCGTCCGAGACGATGTGGTGCATGTTGAGCAACAGCACATGCTCCTCCGCCCGCTCCTGCAGGAGCGTCGCCCGAAACAGCGGCCCGGCTGTCAGATCGAACGGCTCGCCAGCCGCTTCCTGCAACTGCTGCCAAGTCTCGCATCGGGTCAAGCGCACAGGCTCTGCTTCTCGCACCACCTGCACAGCATGACCATCCACTTCCGCAAACACCGTCCTGAGCGCCTGATGACGCCTGACCACTTCGGTCAGCGCATCTGTCACCGCATCGTGGTCAAGCTTCCCCTTCAAACGCATCGCAAGCGGCAGGTTGTACAGCGAGCTTCCCGCCTCCAGCCGATCTAAAAACCACAGCCGCCGCTGGGCGAACGATGCGGGCACCGGCTCGGTTCGATCGGCAGGCGGAAGCCCGCTCAGCGGGAGGCCATCCTTTGTTGCGTCTCGCTTTTTCTCCGCAGCAAAATCGTTTGCATCGCTCGCAGGAGCGGCGGAGACAGCGTGCGCCAAGCTGCGCACCGATCGCGCTTCCAGCACATCGCGGAGCGTCACCTCCACGCCGAGCTCGCTCCGAATCCGCGAAAGGATCTGCGTCGCCAAAAGCGAGTGTCCGCCCAGCTCATAAAAGTCATCGTGCACGCCGACTCGCTCCAGCCGGAACACTTGCGCCCAGATCGTTGCGATCGCCTCCTCCACCCTGCCTTGCGGGGCGACATAAGCTTCGGAGAGCGAAGATCGACTTGGATCGGGGGCGGGCAATCGCCGCTTGTCCACTTTGCCGTTTGGCGTGAGCGGAAGCGCATCCAAGCGGACAAACGCGGCCGGAATCATATAGGCTGGCAGCCGTTCCGCCAAAAAGGCACGCCACTCGGCAACCTGGAAGCGCTCCTCTGCCAGAACCAGATAGGCGACAAGCTGCTTGTCCCCTGGGCGATCCTCCCGAACTGCGACCACGCATTCCTGCACCGCCTGATGCTGGCTCAGGGCAGCTTCGATCTCCCCGACCTCGATGCGGTAGCCGCGAATTTTGACCTGGCTGTCGATCCGACCTAAAAACTGCAGATTGCCGTCTGGCAGGTAGCGAACCAGATCGCCCGTTCTGTACAGCCGTTCGCCCGGCACGAACGGGCTCGGCAGGAAAGCTGCTGCTGTCAGCTCATCTCGCTTCCAATAACCTCTCGCCAGCCCGTCACCACCCGCGTATAGCTCGCCGGGCACTCCGATCGGAACGGGTTGCATCCCCGCATCCAGCACATACGCTTTCGTGTTGCTGATCGGGCGGCCGATCAGCACAGACGACCCGACATCCTCGACCGATCGCATCGCGTAACAGCAGGTGAAAGTCGTGTTCTCCGTCGGGCCATATCCGTTGATCAGGCAGACGCCCTCCAGCTCGCGAAGCGCCTTTTGCACATGAGCAGGAGACAATACATCGCCGCCCGCCAGCAGGTAGCGCACACCGCGCAGATCGTCCAAGCGATGCTCGACCATCTGATGAAAAAGACCTGCCGTCAGCCAGAGCACGCTCACGCCGTGCGCCTTGATCGCGCGTCCGATCTCCTCCAGCGAGGAAGCGCCGTGCGGCAGCAGGACTACGCGCGCACCGTTCAGCAGCGCCCCCCAGATCTCCAGCGTCGCCGCATCGAAAGACACGGCGGCCGCCTGCAAAAACACTTGCTCCGGCCCAAAGGGCAGATAGTTCGCATCGCGCACCAGCCGGATGACGCCGCGCTGGGGGATCATCACCCCTTTGGGCAAGCCGGTCGAGCCGGACGTGTACATCACATAGGCCAGATTATCAGCGGTGGTGACGCACGCCAGGTTGGACGCTTCCCCCTCAGGCAGCTCATCGAGGCACACCACCTGCGCGTCATGCGCCGGCAGAGCGTCTTGCAGCTGCGATCGGGTGACCAGCGCGCGCACCTCCGTATCGGCGAGCATGAACGCCAAGCGCTCCTGCGGATAGCTGAGATCGAACGGCACATACGCCCCGCCCGCCTTGAGGATGCCGAGCAACCCCACCACGAGATCGACCGACCGCTCCACACAGATGCCGACGAGCACGTCCGGACCGACCCCGCTGCTCCGCAAGCGCCTCGCCAGCCGGTTGGCGCGCAGATTGAGCTCCTGATAGGTCAGCTGCAGATCTGCATCGACCACCGCAACGCGATCGGGAAACAGCACCACCTGCTCTTCAAACAGCTCCGGAATCGACATTTCCCGCGGGTAGTCGCTCGCGGTCAGGTTCCAGGTCACCACCAGCTGTTCGCGCTCCTGCTCCGAAAGCCACAGCGCAGACAAGCTCTCTTTCCATCTGGCGCTCATCAGGCTCGACTTGCCCGCAGAGAGCTCCGACTCATAGCCAGCTGCTGTCATCAGCAACAGATCGCGCAGTCGATCATGCGCCTGCAGCGGCAACGCCAGATCGAGTCGATATTCCGCCTCGCCCACTCGGAACAAGCACGCTTGCAGACGGTCAGCCATCCGCCCGCTTGCGACGATCTGTTCACGCTTTTTATTTTGTTCATCAGCTGACAGTTCACGCAGGTCCAGTGTGGTCAGCACCATTCTTTCATCTGGCAACAGCTGGCACTCCAAGGCAGCCTTATGCAGATTTGTCTGAAAACAATCGAGGTGGAGAAAGCCCTTGAGCAACATCGTCACAGGAAGGATCAAGCGAGGTGTGAGAGATGAGTGAGAGAAGGACAATTGAGAGAGTTCAACAGGAGTAAACATTCTAAGCTCGACCCTCTTTCAATCGAAATAATCAACTGCCAGCAGTTTGATTGCTTGCAGTTTGATAGAATCATCAATACTTTTTCAGTGAATCTGATCCACGAAGATTGCGCTATCTTTAGCATACTTCACTTATTTATTAAATAACAGAATTGTAGCACATACGACGAAGCTTATCAATTAACATTTCGTTATCATTTGAAAAGATAAAATCAGACTAAATGAAAAGCAGGAACAGCTCAATAGCTGCTCCTGCTCGCTCTTTTCATTATTTCGGATGCGGATCGCCCACCAAAAAGCGACAGGTGATCGAAAATCCCCACTCTTTCAACTTGGCTTCCGCTTCGGCGATCCGCTCGTCGAGCGCATCCTGCCCCGGCTTGAACAGAAAGCCTCCGACCGTTCCGCTGTGCGCCACCTGCAGGCCGAGGGAACCGATCTGCATCGTCAATTTTTGCAGGTCTGCAAAGCGCAGTTTGGGCAGGTAGTGCTGGTTGATCTCCGAGCTCTCCGTCGCGACCTGCCCGACCAGGCTCGCATCCTGAAGCTGCACGGCGCGGCGCATGATATCGCGCAGCTTGACAAACCGGTCGATCTCTTCGAGGTTGTAGTTGGCAGGTTCGAACGCGAGCGTATCCACCCCGTTCGAATGGGGCTCCGTGTTAAAACCGAGCACTTCAAACGATGGGAAGGGCCCGCCAAAATCTTCGATCACAACACCGTCGCGCTGGGCGAACAGAACCGCTTGGTCGATAAACATGATCGAATCGGCAGCAGTCTCCGATTCGACCGCCAGCGCCCCGATCTGCTCCTCTGGCAGCTCGATCTCCAGCGCATCTGCCACCGCCATGATCGCAGCCACCACGTCGCCCGTCGATGACCCGAGCCCCCAGCCTTCCGGGATGTCGCTCTCCACGATCAGCCGCCCGCCGACCTGCTGTGCTCGCAGGTTGGAAAGCGTCACCTCAACCGCCCGCAACGCCTTTTTCTTAAACTCCGGTTCGACGACCAACCGCCCGCTTCGATCGGGGATAAAATGCGCTCCCGCCTGATAGCGATCACAGGGCAGCGTGACCAATCCGCGCCGCAAAGAGCCATCCGACCGATAGAACATCCCTTGCAAGATCTCCCCGTGATGGCAGATCGCTAGCCCATAGCCCGCCTTTGTATAAGTTTTTTGCCCCGCACTTGCCAAATCCACAAACCGCGCATCCCGCATACTCTACCTCCACCGCAGACTTGGTCTTCCGCTACACGATCCTGCTCCACTGTTAATCTATTCCATACGATCGAGTGATCTCGATATGTATTTTATTATTGAGTAATTGAAAAATAGTTTCTCTCATATATATATTACACTAACTTTATACTTGTAAAGCTAATATTGGAACATTTTTAGTGAATCATTTCAACATTTTTAGAATTCTGAAACGTTTCGCGCGCATTTTCGACTATAATACTAGAAAGGGGGATCGTTCATGTCACAACCCAACAACGCCAATCCGATTCAACCGAATGAACGGATGTTGGAACTGGATGTGCTTCGCGGATTTGCCATCTTCGGCATTCTGATCGTCAACATGCAATTTTTCTCCACAGCATTTCAATATCTGAGTCGCGTGCGAGCCAACATGTGGACCGAAGAGGGGGACAAGCTGGCCAAGCTGTTGATCGACAGCTTCGCATCCGGCAATTTCTACACGATGTTTTCCTTTCTTTTCGGCATCGGCATGATCATCTTTCTCGATCGCGCCCGCGCGAAAGGAATCAGGGCGGTACCGCTCTTTTTGCGCCGGGTCACCATCTTGCTCTTGATCGGTCTCGTTCATGCGCTGCTGATCTGGTACGGGGACATTCTGGTCGAGTATGCGGTGCTCTCCTTTTTCCTCATCCTGTTCGCCCGAGCAAAGCCTCGGCTCGTGCTCGCTTCCGCCTTTTTCTTTCTCCTGCTTCGCCCGGTCTTGACCTACTTCGGCGCCTATCAGAAGATCACCGTGCCGCTTTACAGCGCATCGGGGCTCGGCAACCAACTTTGTGACGTTAACGGGCTGCTCGATCGGGCCAACGCAGCGTATCAGTATGGCACATACGGAGATCAGGTCGGGCAACGGCTCGTCGATTTTGTCTATCAATACGGCACGTTCTGGGCGCTCTTCCCCGTCGTGTTCGCCATGTTCCTCTTTGGCGTCTATGCGGCGAAGAAACGCATCTTTCACGATGTGGAAGGCAACATCAAGCTGATTCGCCTCGTCTGGCTCGGCTCCTTGATCGTGGCGTTGCTCACCACGTTCTTCAAATCGGATCTGACAGCGGTCAACACGATCTCGTTCAAATACGTCTACAGCCAATGGTTTCTCTCGCTGCGCAATCCGGCGATCTGCTTCTTCTATGTGACCTCGATCATTCAGCTGCTGCGACTGCCCGCCTTGCGAGCTGCCAGCCTGCCGATCGCGACGGTCGGGCGGATGGCACTGTCCAACTACCTCGCCTCTTCGCTGATCTGCACCACGCTGTTCTACTCCTTTGGATTCGGCCTGTTCAACAAGGTGGGGCCAGGCACCGGGCTGTTGATCAGCTTGCTGATCTATCCGCTGCTGGTCGTGTTTTCGATCCTCTGGCTCAGGCATTTCCGCTACGGCCCTGTCGAATGGATCTGGCGAACGCTCACCTATGGCAAGCTGCAAAGCATGCGGCTTCCGGCGAGCAAAGCGACCTCAACAGCTGCCGAATAAGCTCCTTTTAACACCATTAGGAAGAAAAACTGATAAGTCCTTTGCATTTGATTATAACATGAAATGAATAAAATAGGTCTCACTTTCAATTTATTCTTCTTATTATTTTCAACAGTTGATCGTTTCGATCCAAACGTTGAAAACACATCGGCAATCCGAATCGAAAAAGCCCGACCTCTCGCGACAAGCGAAGAGGTCGGGCCTTTTTATGCCTCAAAGTACAGCTGCCGAATCTGATCTGCCACTTCCCCGATCCGATCGGCCACCTGCGGGATCGAAAAGCCGATATAGATCGGAGAGGCGATAAACCTCGGCATGATCTTCACACAGATCTGCTCATGAAAGCGGTAGAAGAACAGGTTGTACGAATTGCACGCTCGATGAAAATTGTGCATCAGATAATGGGCGGCGATCTGAACATAGTCGGCCATCACGTCGACCTTTTCCCCGTCTTTCAAGATGGCGTTCAGCTCGTAAAATCCGACGCGCGGCGCCGTCGAGATGTTCAGTTCAACCCCTGGCTCTCCTGCGATCAACAGCCCTTGAAACTGCTCCTCCTGCACGTCAGCCAGATAATCGATCTGCTTGAGTCCCACGATCTGCATGTGCGGATGGCGGATCGTTCCGCCAGATTGCGGCCCGTGGCTTTTGAACATCACAACAGAGCGAAACTCGCCGCTGCGCTCCATCTGGTCCCACTCGCGCAGGGCAAAGCGCATCAGGCGATGCAGATGATCTTTGCGATATGTAGAAAACTCAGCCAAACACTCGTCCGTTTCGATCAACACAGTCTGCAGCGTATCCTGGAGGACAGGATACTTGTTTTTCAGCAACAGAAGCGGGCCATCCTCTGCTAAGATATCGGTCAATGACTCTCGCGCACAGAACGGGCAGGCCGTCTCTCGATTGATGATGCTCTCCGGCTTTTGCTGCCCGATATTCATCACAAATTGCAAATGCGTGTCTGTCGAATAGGACATCTCGATCCACCCGATTCCCTCTTTTCCCTTCATTCTACCCTGTCCCTCCCGCTCGGACAAGCCTCGTTGCCCGGTCGGTAAACATTTGGTGTCGAGATGAATATCCAGATAGGAGCCTCGACTGCACAGCGAAAGGGAGGGGATGAGACGTGCTGACTGTGACGACCGACAAGACGCACTATCGGCTCGGCGAGCCTGTTCAAATCACGCTGACGCTCTCCAATCGGAGCGATCAGCAAGTCGTTTGCTATTTTAACACTGCACAGCGATATGATATCGTGGTGAGCCAAGCAGGGCGCGAAGTCTGGCGTTGGTCAAACGACCGCTCCTTCGCACAGGTGACCGGCAGTTTGACCCTGAGCCCCGGTCAATCGGTCGAATACACGGAGCGGTGGAACGGGCAGGACAATCAAGGAACTCCCGTCACACCTGGCACCTACACGATCACCGCGCAGATCACTTCGATCGGTCGGTCTGCCCATTTTGCCCAAGAGGACGATCGATCGTCTCCGTTGCATTAAGCTGAGGAAACATCGCGCCCGCTGTTCCTCACAGCTCGCCAGCGCCCTGTTGCAGGCGGCTCGCCAGCGTCGCCCGTGTGACCACCTCGTCGATCTGCTCTTCCTGCGCGCTCTGCAGGTCGGCACGATCTACACCCAGGTAATAGGAGAGAAAAGCGGTCGTGCGCACCAGATATTCATTCGTCTCTTTCAAATAAGTGCCGACATGCTGCTCGGCGGGTGAGATCCAAAGCACCGTGTTCCGCGAACCGGACGCTTCTGCCAGCTGCCTGCTCTCCTCTGCTGGGATGATGTCATCCCCTGCCGCGTGAATCAAAAACACACCCCGATCGCGAACATTTTGGATCGATTCGATCGGCTGTACCGTTTGGGGCTCGATCCCGGTCAACAGGCTGGTCTCCCAAAGCGCCAACTGCGGCATAAACCCGATGTCGGCGATCGGGTGCAATTTCGGCAGGTTGCCCGCTAAATATTCGCTCAGATCGGTGAAGGCGGAGTCGGCGATGACCGCTTTCACCTCCGGCACTTCTGGCGCCACATCTAAGGCGGTAGCAGCCCCCATCGAAAACCCGACCAGTCCGATCTGCTGATAGCCGAGCGATTTTACATATTCGATCGCACCGATCAGATCCTGTTTTTCATAATAGCCGAGCGAAGTCATCGTGCCGTCCGACTCGCCCGCCCCGCGAAAATCGAACATCAGCGACGCGATATCGCGCCGGTGCAAGACGTTCGCCATATGCAAGGCCACATTGGCGCTCGCCCTGTTTTCCGAATAGCCGTGCGCAAAAATCACGATGCGCTCCTGCTGCTCCGCTGCCGGAATCAACCAGCCTTTTAACGTGATGTCCTGCTCTTGGCTGGAAAAAGAAACATCTTGGTAGTCGAGATAAAACGCTTTCGGCGACCCCTCGACCCGTTTCTTTTCCGGATGCAAATAGCTCCAGCCGATATATCCGACGCTTGCGCACGGCAGCAGGACGAACAGCATCACCATCAAAAAGGACAGCCAGATCCAGACTCGCCTTTTTCGCTTCATCTCGCTCCTCCCCTTTCTATACATCCATTTATCTCCAAGCTTCAGCAAAAAAAAACAAGCGGATGTCTGAACATTCCAGACATCCGCTTGTCGTCACGTGCAAAGCGACTCGCCGTCCTAACAGCCGCAGCCGCCAGCAGCACCGCCAGCGCCGTACCCAAACGGGACGACGAGGATAAACAATACGAAGATGATCAGAAACACAACCGCCCATCGGGTGTATGCACCGAACGCACCATCCATCAAAGATACCCCCTCTCTGCTCTACTAAGATACGGAACAGCGCGGGGTCAAGACACGGACACCCGTCCCGCCTCAGCAAAAACGGGCAGACAAAAGGTGAAGGCAGTTTGCCTTCACCTTTTGTCGAGCACAAGCTAGATCTGCTGACCTGGCTCGCCTGCACCATCCTCTTGCCGGTATTCGTCATACGCGACCAGCACGAGGCCGAGCTGCGACTCCAATCGGTTGATCGCCTGATGCTGTTCCTGAGTCAGATGGGCTAGTTGGTTCGTCATGTCGATCCCTCCTTTGCGAGTGACTCAACATGTAGTTTGCACTAGCTCGTCTCCGTTATGACTTCCTTTTGCGCGTGGTGCGCGAAAGGGGCTTGATCTCGGTCAACTGCACCTGACCGCTCTCCAGAAACTGTTTCGCTCGCGCTTCCAGATCGCCCGCGTCGCTGGCGAGGCGCGTCAATTCTGCTTCGAGCTGCAAGATCGTCGCCAGATCGAACAGCCGATACATCGGGATCTCCTGGGCGAAGACGCCGTTGATTTGAGTCGCCAGCTGTGTCGCCCGCAGCGAATGCCCGCCGATCTCAAAGAAATTGGCGTTCAGCGATACTCGCTCCAAGCCGAGCAGCTCGCAATAAAAGCGTGCGAGCACCTCCTGGACCGCATTTTGCGGCGCGAAGTCCTCCGCTTCATTCATCTGTCCATCAGGCATCGGCAGCGCTTTGCGATCGAGCTTGCCGTTCGGTGTCAGCGGCAGTTGCTCAAGCATCACAAACGCGGTCGGAACCATAAAATTGGGCAGGCGCTCGCCCACAAAGGCGCGCAGATCGCCGCTGGTCGGCAATTCTCCCGCTCTGGGCACCACATATCCGACCAATCGAAGATCGCCTTGCGGGTCGGGCACTGCCGCCGCCGTCGCTTCCTTCAACTGCGGATGGGAGGTGAGCACCGCCTCCACCTCGCCAAGCTCGATGCGGAAACCGCGCACTTTCACCTGCTGGTCCAGCCTGCCTTCATATTCGATCTGACCATCGCGCCTTCTGCGCACCTGATCTCCCGTCCGATACATGCTGCCCTCGCCGCGGAAGCGATTCGCCAAAAAGCGCTCCGCCGTGAGCTCAGGGCGTTGCCAATAGCCTCGCGCCACACCTGCTCCCCCGATGTACAGCTCGCCGAACACGCCGTCAGGAACCGGTTGACCGTGAGCGTCGAGCACATAGAATTCCGTGTTGAGGATCGGGCTGCCGATCGGTACCGCTCCCTTTTCGCCCTTGACCACCTCATAGATGGACGACCAGACGGTCGTCTCTGTCGGCCCGTACATGTTGAACAGGCGACAGGACAGCTTTTCCTGCAAGCGCTCCACCAACGATCGGCTCAGCGCTTCACCGCCGAGCATCAGCAGGCGCAAGCTTTGCAGCGCACCTGCTGCCGCCTCCTGTTCAAGCGCCATCTTCATCAGCGAGGGCGTCCCTTGCAACAGCGTCGCCCCGTGCTTTTTCGCCTGCTGGAGCAGATCGGCCGGGCTTTCGACGATCACCGTCTTGATGCCTCGGGTCAGCGTCCAGAACAGCTCCAGCACGGAGATATCGAACGCATAGCTGTTCGAAGTCAACAGCACATCTTCCGGCTGATGACCGATGCGCTCATCAATGCCGCAGAAGAAGTTGGCAAGGTTTCCGTGTTCGACCATCACCCCTTTGGGCTTGCCGGTCGAGCCTGAGGTGTAGATCAGGTAGGCGAGATCGCTCAGGCTCGCCTCCACCTGCAGATCGGACTCGTCATCCCCCGCTGCGAGCAGATCGTTCGCATCGAGCGCGATGACCGCCAGATCGTCGAGCGCAGGCAAGCGCATCTGCAGCTTTTTAAGCGTCACCACCGCCGCCACCTGCGCGTCGTGCAGCACGCTGAACACCCGCTCGTCCGGATAAGCAGGATCGAGCGGAACATAGGCGGCACCCGACTTTAAGATGCCGATCAGCCCGACGATCATCTCAAGCGATCGCTCGACAAAGATCCCCACCCGCTGCGAAGGGCCGATTCCATGCTCGGCTCGCAACAGATGGGCCACCCGATTGGCGCGCCTGTTCAGCTCGCGATAGGTCAGCTCCTGCTCTTGGAAGACGACCGCCACCCGATCGGGAGTGCGCGCTACCTGTCGCGCAAACAGCTCCTGCACACAGAGGTTTTGCTCAGCGGGCAGAACTGCGCTCGTCGCCTTCCAGCCGGCCAGCACCTGCTGGCGCTCGCCTTCGGTCAACAGGGGCAGATCGGCCACCTTCCGCTCCGGATTCGCCACCAGACCGGCGAGCAGCAGCAGATAGTGTTCGGCCATCCGCTCGATCGTCTCGCCATGAAAGAGGTCGGTCGCATATTCGAAGAGCAGTTCAGAACCAGCCTCCGATTCGGACAGGGTGATCGAAAGGTCGCACTTGGCCGTCTGACCGTCAAATTCGACCGGCTCCAAGATCAGCCCTTCCGCTTCTTGCAGACCTCCCGCCCCTTCGACATAGGTGAACATCGCCTGAAAGATCGGGCTTCTGCTCAGGTCGCGCTTCGGCTTGATCTCCTCCAGCAGCAGGCCGAATGGCATCTCCCCGTGGGAAAAGGCACCGGAGCTCGCCTCTTTTGTCCGCTCAAGCAGTTCCGTGCCGCTCATCTCCCCCGCCACTTGAGTTCGAATCACCAGCGTGTTCAAGAAGTAGCCGAACACCATCTGCGTCTGCTCTTGCTTGCGGAGCGTGACCGGCGTTCCGACCAGCACGTCTTCCTGACCGGTGTAGCGATGAAGCAGCGCTTGGTAGGCGGCGAGCGTGACCATGAAGGGAGAAAGGCCCGATTTGCCTCCGAGCGCCTTCACCTCCGCCATCAGCTTGGCGGACACCTGTCTTGTGATCCTCCCCCCGCGATAGGTCTGCACAGCAGGACGCGGCTCGTCTGTCGGCAGGTTGAGCACAAACTCGCTGCCCGCCAGTCGGTTCTGCCAATAGGAGACCAGATTCTCCAAGACCGCTCCTTGCAAGCGCTCCCGCTGCCACTCCGCAAAGTCGGAGTATTGAAGCGTCAGAGGTGGCAGAGCCACACCCTGATAGTGCATCAACAGCTCGTTAAAAAAGATCCCGAGCGACACATGATCGCTTGCGATATGGTGGACGATCAGCAAAAACAGATGCTCTTGGTCGCCCGTCTGCCAGCAGGCAACGCGAAGCAACGGCCCTTGGCGCAGATCGAAGGGAACTTTGACGCTCGCCAGCACCTCTTGCAGCGTCTCTTCTTCCGAACGCCCCCGTCGATCGTTCAGTTGGAGCGGGACCGTCGCTTCTGCGCTGATGACCGCTCGCGGCTCTCCTGCAAACTGCTCAAACGAGGTGCGCAGCGATTCGTGCCGCCGCACGATCTCGTTTACGCTTCGCTCCAAGCGCGGGAGATCGAGCTCCCCTTTGATCTTGACCAAGCTGTACATGTTGTAAGCCGGGTCGTCAGGCTCCATCTGTTGGAACACCCAGATGCGCTCCTGATCGACAGACAGCTGGGCAGGGCCCTCTTCCTCCCGGGGCACGATCACCGGTTCGACTTTGGCGAGCTTCGTGCTGTCGATATTTTTCTCTTGCAGTTTCTTTTCTAATAGCGCGCGCTGCTCTGGCGAAAGCGCGGCTAATCGATCGCTCAAGCTTTTCATCACAACTGCGCCTCCTCGACCTGGAGCAACAGATCGGACAGCTTCTGCTCCGGTTTGCTCAATACAGACTCCAACAGCCGTTCCATGCTCTGCACGATCTGATCGATCGTCTCCTGTTCGAACAGATCCCCGTTGAACTCCCAAAAACCTTTCGGCTCCTCGTTCGCATCGAGCACCGCAAAGACGATATCATATTTCGATGTCGAGCCGTCGATATCCAGATCGACGATCGACAGCGGCATGCCTTCGAGCACCTGCACAGTCGGAACATCCACATGGACAAACATCGCTTGGAAGATCGGGTGGCGGCTCTCATCGGGCGGCAACTCCATCAGATCGACGAGCAGGCCGAAGGGGATGTCCGCATGTTTGTGCACCGCCACATTGACCTCCTTCACTTTGTGGAGCAGGTCGGTAAAGGTCATCTCGCCGGTTACATCGAGGCGGAAGACGATCGGGGTCAGGAAATAGCCGACCGTGCTTTTGATCTCCAGGCGAGAGCGATTGAGATACGGCGTGCCGACCACGATGTCCTCCTGCTTTGAGAAGAGGTGCAACAGCGCATCATAGGCGGCGAGCAACACCATAAACGGCGTCACGCCTTCTCGCTTCGCCAGCTCATTGATGCCGCGGAACAGGTCGCTCCGCAGGCGAAAATGTTTTCGCTTGCCCACAAAGCTCATCTGCGCGGGGCGCGGGTGGTCGGTCGGCAGGTCGAGCTTGAGCGATGCCCCTGCGAGCTGACCTTTCCAAAAGGAGGTCAGCTCGGCGAGCACCTCCCCTTGCAGATGGTTCACCTGCCACTCCGCCCAGTCTGCATACTGGACATCTGGCAGCGGAAGGTGGATCGGCTGCTCGGTGACGATGCTCATATAGAGCTGCAAAAGCTCCTTGTCGGTGACCATGTAGGTGATTCGGTCGGTGATCAGGTGATGCGTCACCCAGAGCTTGATGTGCTCCTCATCATCGATCTGCAGGAGCAAGATGCGAAACAGCGGCGGCTCCGCAAGATCGAACGGGATGCGCGTCCGCTCCCACATCAGGCGATCTGCCTCCTTGCGGCGCTCCTCCTGGGGCAGGTGGCGCAGATCGATCCGCTCCATCGTCACGTCAAGCTCGGGCAGGACGACCTGCATCGGCTTGCCCTCGATCGCCCGAAAGGCGGTGCGCCACGCTTCATGGCGGCGCACGATCTCCCGGTAGGCGTTCTCCAGCGCATCAGGATCGAGCGGCCCCTTGATGTGCTGAGCGTTGTAATTGTTGTGACGCGGGTCCTCAGGCGTCTGTTGGTAGCTGTCCCACAAGCGCATCTGGTCGATCGACAGCGGGCTCGGGCCGTCATGGCCGCGCTTGGGGATGCTGTCTTTTTGTGCGTCTGCAATCGGCGGCACCGCAATGCCCTTTTGCTTTAAGGCGAGCTCAAGCAACTTGCGCTTCTCAGGCGGAAGAGCTGCCAAACGCTTTGCAATATCATCCATCTCGAATCCTCCTCGCAGCCTACTGATCTCCGTTTAATCGAGCGGCGACCTCTTCCAGATCGAGGTCTTCGATCTCTCCGAGCAGGCGCTCTAGCTCATCGAGCTCCTCCTGCGCCAATCCGGTCTGCGAGACGCGCTCCGCAAGACCGGCGATGGTCGGCGCTTGGAAGAACTCATCCATCGGCAGCTCGACCATAAACTCCTGACGAATCCTCGCCACCAGTTGAATGGCGAGCAGCGAGTTGCCACCCAGCTCAAAGAAATTGTCGAGCACCGACACTTGACCGACACCGAACAGCTCGCCGAGGATGCCTGCAATCTTCTCTTCTGTCTCGTTGCGAGGTGCAACGTAGTCCGCATCTCCCTCTTTGCGAAGCGATGCGTCCGCACCGCCTTGCGCAAGCGCCCCCATCGTGTACGCCTGCTGGTTCTCCAAGACCGCTTGCAGGTCTTGCGTCGAGATGATCACCTGCGACAGGCTGCTGTTCAGCACAGCTGTCAGCGCCGCCATGCCCTCGCTCTGCGTCATCCCGTTCTCTTCGCGCATCTGCTTCATGTGCGCGAACACGTTCGGATTGCCCACCATCTGCTCTTCCTGCCAGGTCTCCCACTTCCAAATGCTGAAGTCGAGCGAAAACGCCCGTCTGCCGCTCGCCGTCTTCGTGCGGGCAAGCGTGTCGAGGAAGAGGCTGGCAGCCGCGTTTTCCAGAGCGCCCAAGCCACCTGTCTGCCCAAAGGTGGAGGAGAACAGGACGAACAGTTCGAGCTCGAACTCCTGAAGCGCAGCATCGAGGACGAGCGCTCCTCGCACCTTCTGGTCGATCGCTTGGTGAATCACCTCAGGGGTCTTAAATTGCATCATGCCCATCCCTCTGTTCTCCACCGCGTGGAATGCACCGTCGATCGCGCCGAAATGAGCGTGTGCCTGCGCGACCGCCGCCTGCATCTCCGCGAGGTCGGTGAGGTCTGCAACCAGATAGAGAATGTCTGAACGGTCGCCAAACCGGGCTTGGAGCAACTCCTGCCCAGCTGCCGAACCGATCAGCACGAGCTTCGCCCCCACCTGCTGTTGCAGATGGTCGGCCAGATACAAGCCGGTGTCCGCGTCCGCACCGGTGATCAGGTAGACAGCACCTTCGCGCAGTCGCCGTCCGCGAGTGACAGACTTGGACAGGCTGAGCTGTTCGAACGTCTGCACAAAGCGTGATTGCCCGCGGTAGGCGATGTTGTCAGCCCCCGATGCACACAGCAGCTCTTCCGCCACCAGATCGGCACAGCCTTCCGCAAGCGGCGCGCTCCGATCAGGCAAGTGCAGGTCGACCGTCCTGACCGAGATCGCCGGATACTCCTGCGGGATCACTTTGCACGCGCCGAGCAAGGTGGCGCGCTCCGGCGCGAACAGTTCACCGCCGACCACCTCTTGGAGGTTGTTGGTGATGACAGTCAGGTCGATCGGCGCGGCCAGCCCTTGATCGGTGATCGCCTGCGCGAGATAGAGCAGACCGTGCAGACCGTGCTCCTGCGCCGCTTCCAATCGTTCGAGCGCCGTATCGCTCTCATCCTGATCGGTCAGGCTGCCAAAGTGAACGATCCGCTCCGGCGACTTGCCCGCTTGCGCCAACTCCTTGAACAGCTCGCCATACTCAGCTCTGTTTCTCAGGTCGATGCCATAGAGGTTCTCCTCAAGGCGCGAGAGATGATCATCCGCCACGACCGATACGACCTCGTGCCCAGCTGCGGTCAGGCGCTCGACCACCTTTTTGGCAAAGCTTGCATCATCCTGAAAGACCAGCCAGCGCTTCGGCTCTTCGATCGCTTCGCCAGACAGGAATCCCTGCTTCCAGACCGGGGCGTAGTACCAGTCTGCCACATCCCGATTTTTTGCCAGCGACCGCTTGGTCACCCCTGGCAGACTCGGCTTCAACAGGTATGGTTTGCGCTCAAACGGGTAGGTTGGCAGGGGAACGCGCAGGCGCGCTTCGCCTTCGCCGTACAGCCCGTTCCAGTCGATGGCAACACCTGACGCCCAAAGCTGACCGAGCGCCCGCAACCATGTCGCGCGGTCGTGCAGTTCCTCGCTGCGAGGGGGCAGCGTGACGATCGTCTCCGCCTTGGTCTGAAGCGCTGTCGCCACCTGTTTGACCATCTTGCCGAGCGCATGTCCCGGCCCCACTTCCAGATAGAGGCGCGACTCTGACTGCAGCAGCTCTTTGACCCCGTCTGCAAAGCGAACCGCCTCGCGCAGATGGGTGACCCAATAGTTCGGGTCGCAGGCGAGCTCCGCCGTGATCCAGCCACCGCTCACGTTGGAGAGATAGGGGAGCTCCGGTGCGCCCAACGTCACCGCGCTCACCCGCTCGAAGAATCGCTCCAAGATCTCATCCATCATCGCTGAGTGGAACGCATGCGAAGTTTCCAGCTGGCGCGAGGAGATCTGATGACCTTCCAACAGCTGCTCAAACTTGGCCACCGCTTCCTTGCTGCCAGACACCACGCAGGAGTTCGGACCGTTGACCGCCGCAAGCGATAGGTCGGACGGCAAGAGTTCGCGGATCGCCGCTTCCGCGGCGATCACCGCGAGCATCGATCCTGCTGGCAGATCCTGCATCAGCGCTCCGCGTGCGGCTACCAGCTGCAGCGCGTCTTCGAACGAAAACACTCCGGCCAGACAGGCGGCCACATATTCGCCGATCGAATGACCGATCATCGCCGCAGGCGAGATTCCCTTCGACAGCCAGAGCTGAGCCAGCGCATATTCGATCACAAACAGCGCGGGCTGAGTCAAGCGCGTCTGCTTGAGCAGTTCGCGCGCGCTCGCCTCCTCCCCGTGCGGCGGATAGAGCACACCGCGCAGATCGAGCCCGAGCGCAGGTTGCAGCAGCTCCGCCCCGCGATCGACATGCTGGCGGAACACCGCTTCCTCCTGGTAAAGATCGCGACCCATGTTCACATCTTGCGCACCCTGTCCGGGGAAAAGGAAGACGACAGATGGCTCGATCTCCTCAGCACCCGCTGCCAGAACGCCTGTCCCCGCCAGCGCCGCTTTCTCCGCGGCAAGGGCCTGAATCGCCTCCTGATGGTCGCGAGCGACGACAAAACGGCGATGGGAGAACTCTTTGCGCCCGTTTTGCAGCGTATAGGCCACATCGGCCAGCGCCTGTTCCGGGTGTGCAGACAGATGTGCTTGCAGGTTGGCGCTCGCACGCTCCAGCGCGCCCTCCGTCTTCGCCGACAGCACGAGCAGATGATGATCTGCAGACTGCCCAGCCGACGCGACTGCCGGCGCTTCTTCCAGCACGACGTGCGCGTTGGTGCCACCGATGCCAAACGAGGAGACGCCCGCGCGGCGTGGGCCTTGCGCCTTCCACTCCTGCAACGTGTGATTCACATAGAAGGGAGACGTTTCGAACGGAATGCCCGGATTGCCCTTTTCAAAATGAAGCGAAGGCGGCAGCTGCCTGTGCTTGAGCGCCATCACCGTCTTGATCAGACCGGCCACCCCAGCGGCAGCGTCGGCGTGGCCGATGTTCGATTTTACCGAGCCGAGCGCACAGAAACCCTCCCGATCGGTCTTGTTGCGAAACACTTGCGTCAGCGCGGCCACTTCGATCGGATCGCCGAGGACGGTCGCCGTCCCGTGCGCTTCCACATAGCCGATGCTGTCAGGCTCGACGCCTGCCATCAGCTGCGCTTGGGCGATCGCCTTGGCTTGCCCGTCGGTGCTCGGCGCCGTGTAGCCCACTTTGAGCGCACCGTCGTTGTTGATCGCCGTCCCTTTGATCACCGCATGGATCGTATCGCCATCGGCCAGCGCATCTTCCAGCCGCTTCAGGATGACGACGCCAACCCCTTCGCCCGGCACCGTCCCTTTCGCCTGCGCATCGAACGTGCGGCAGTGACCGTCTGGAGACATGATGCCGCCATCCTGATAGAGATAGCCCTGTCGCTGCGGCAACGATACCGCCACACCGCCTGCCAGCGCCATATCGCACTCGTACATCAGCAGGCTGGTGCACGCTTGATGCACGGCGACCAACCCGGTCGAGCAGGCGGTGAGCACCGTCGTGGCCGGCCCGGTCAGGTTGAGCTTGTACGACACGCGCGTCGCCAAAAAGTCGCGCGACACGCCCATCAGCGCTTGCAGCGGCCCCATCGCCGCCACCACGTCCTGATTGGCTGCCAGATACATCGTCTCGTGGCGGTTGCTCGCCGCCCCGCCAAAGACGCCGACCGCGCCCGCATAGCGCTCCGCATCATATCCCGCATGCTCAAGCGCCGCCCATGCTGTCTCCAAAAAGAGGCGTTGCTGCGGATCGGTGATCTCCGCCTCGCGCGGTGTATAGCCGAAGAAATCAGCATCGAAGCGGTCTGCCCCTTCGAGCACCCCACCGCGCTTGACATAGTTTGGATGGGCGAGCAGCTTCTCGTCGACCAGCGCTGCCTTCAACTCCTCATCCGTAAATGTGGAGATCGACTCCACGCCATTTTTCAAGTTCTCCCAAAATGAATCCACATCGTCAGCACCGGGAAAACGCCCCGCCATGCCGATAATCGCAATCCCTTCCATCAACGCATCGCTCATCGCTTATGATCTCCTGCCCTTCATCATCTGTTTGCGTCGCTCCAACATCTCTTTTTGCTTCTCTACGCGAGTCTCGACCTGCTCAAACGACGGCTGTTCGGTCGTCGTCTGGGCCAAAAAGGTCGCCAGCGTGTGAATCGTCGGGTGCCTGAACAGTTCGACCACCGTCACCTCTTGGTCGGGAAACTGTTCGCTAAGCCGTTTGTGCAGCTGCAAGATCAACATCGAGTCGCCGCCCAAATCGAAAAAGTTATCATGAATGCCGACCTGCTCGATGCGGAGGAGATCGGACCACACCCCGACCAATTGCCGCTCGATCTCATTTTGTGGCGCTTGATACCCCTCATCGCTTTCCAGCGTCGTGACCGGCGAGGGAAGCGATTTGCGATCGACCTTGCCGTTTGGCATCAGCGGCAAGCTCGCAAGCGCCATAAACGCCGATGGCACCATGTAGTCGGGCAGCTTGTCGCGCAGGAAGCTCCGCCACTGGGCGGCCCCGCTGGTCGCCCCCTCCTGGGGAACGACATAGGCGGCCAAGCGCCTGCCGCCCGGCATGTCATCGCGCGGCGTGACGACCGCCTCGCGGACGTCCGGATGCGAGGAGAGCGCCGATTCGACCTCGCCGAGCTCGATCCGAAAGCCTCTGATCTTCACCTGATCGTCCAAGCGGCCTAAAAACTCGACCGTCCCGTCGGGCAGTTGTCGAGCGAGGTCGCCCGTCTTGTACAAGCGTCCGTACTCGCTGTCCACAAAGCGCTGGGCCGTCAGATCATCGCGCTGCAAATACCCGACCGCAAGCGTTCTGCCCCCGATGAAGAGCTCCCCTTTGACCCCGAGCGGCACCGGCCGCATCTGCGCATCGAGGATCAGCAGGATCACGCCGGGGATCGGATAGCCGAGCGAAGGCAGCTGCGGCCAGCGTTCCGTATTTCCTTCCAAACGCAGGCTGGTCACCACGTGCGTCTCGGTCGGACCGTACTGGTTGTAGAGCACACAATGCGGGTGACGATCGAAAAAGGCGCGGACTTTCGGGGTGATCTGCAGCTGTTCGCCCGCTGTCATCACCTCTTGGAGCTCCGGCAGATGCATGCCTTTTTCCACCGCGACTTCCAGCACGTGCTGGAGCACCACAAACGGCATGAACATCCGCTCCACCCGCATATCGCGCACGATGCTCGGCAACAGCGACAGGTTTTTGCGCTCCGCATCGGAGAGCAACACCAGCGTCCCACCTGCGCTCAGCGTCGAAAAGATCTCTTGGAATGAGACATCAAAATTGAGCGAGGTAAACTGCAGAGTGCGCCCTTCCGGTGCACGCGAATCGCCCTTCTGCCAACCAATCAGGTGCACGACCGCTCCACCGCGCATCGCCACCCCTTTCGGCACGCCGGTCGAGCCGGACGTGTACAGCACATAGGCCAGATGGTCGGCAGTCACCGTCAGCGGCAGGTTGTCAGCAGCGACCGTATCCCAGAGGCGATGATCGCGCTCGACGTCGACCACCGTCGCGACAGACGCCTCCCACTCCCTGCCGCTCATGTTGGTCACCAGAATCGAAAGGCCCGACTCCTGCACGATGCGCTCCAGGCGCTCTCGTGGATACTGCGGGTCGAGCGGCACATAGCAGCTCCCCGCCTTTAAGATCGCCAGCAGCACGATGATCATCTCCGGCGAGCGCTCCATCGAGATCCCGATCGGCACATCTGGCCCCGCCCCGATCGTCTGCAGATATCTCGCCAACCGGTTCGCCTCTTCGTTGACTTCGCGATAGGTGAGCGATCGCTGATCGAACATCAGAGCGATCCGCTCCGGCGTCTTCGCCACCTGTTCTTCCACCATCACCTGCACCAGCCGAATCTCCTGCTCCTCGCCGATCGAGCCGATCACCGCCTCCGCCCGCTCCGCCGTGGAGAGCAGGTCGATCGCTCCGATCGGCAAGCTCGGCTCATCCATCGCAGCTCGCAACAGCGTTTGAAAATGTCCGATCATCTGGCGCACCGTCGATTCATCGAACAGATCGGTGTTGTACTCCCACGTTCCGACCAGCCGATCCTCCGCCTCTGCCATCGACAACAACAGGTCAAATTTGGAGGTGGTGCTCTCCTGCTCCAGCGGTTCCAGCACGATCTCGGGCAACTTCACCGTCTCCAAGTGCGCATTCTGCAAAACGAACATCGCTTGGAACAGCGGAGAAGCGCTCACATTTCGCTCCGGCTGCAGCTCCTTGACCAGCATCTCAAACGGCACATCTTGATGCGCGTAGGCGCGCAGGGAAGTCTGGCGCATCTGCGCCACCAATTCGGTAAAGTTCACATCGCCAGACAGATCACATCGCAACACGAGCGTATTGACAAAAAAGCCGATCATCGCTTCGAGCTCTTCGCGGTTGCGCCCGGCGATCGGAGTGCCCACACAGAGGTCTTCCTGCCCAGAATAGCGGTGCAGCAAGGCGGCAAATCCGCTGATCAGCGTCATGAACAGCGAGGCGTGCTGCTGATGGCTGAACGCTTTCAGATCGGCTGTCAGCGCTTGATCCATTTCGAAATGAGCCAGCGCTCCCCGATAGGTCTGCACCGGCGGGCGCGGTCGATCGGTCGGAAGTTCTAAGAGCGGCAGTTCGCCGCCGAGCTGCCCCTTCCAATAGTCGAGCTGCTCCTGCAAGACCGCGCCGGTCAGCCATTCCCGCTGCCACGCCGCATAATCTGCATACTGCACCGGCAAGCTCGGCAGCTCGCCGCCCGCATAGAGCGCCGTCAGCTCGCGAATGAACACGCCTGCCGACCAGCCGTCAAACACGATGTGATGAAAGCTGAGCATCAGCACATGCTCGACTGCGCTTCGCTTGACCAGCAAAGCTCGCATCAGCGGCCCCTTCTGCAGATCGAACGGACGCTCCGCCTCTTCCTGCACGAGCCGCTTCAGCTCGCCCCCTTTTTCCGCCTCTGGCAGGCCGCTCAGGTCGATCAGAGTCAACCGCTTCCACGCGGCAGGCGCAATCGATTGCATCGGCTGCCCGTCGCGCTCCAGAAACGTGGTTCGCAGCGCCTCATGCCTGCTGACGATCTGCTCGATGCTTCGCTCAAGGGCGTCCACGTCGAGCAATCCGGTCAGGCGCACCGCATACGGCATGTTGTACGCCGTCTTGTCGCTCATGATCTGATCCATCACATACAGCCGCTGTTGCGCAAACGAGAGCGCCAGATCTTCATCGCGCGGCACGGTGACGATCGGCTGTGCCTGCGATGCGGAAGAGGTGTGCATCAAGTTTTCCACCTGCAGTGCCAGGTCGGCGACCCGCGGCGATTCGAACAGCACGTCGAGCGGCAGTTGAACGCCGAAGGAGGACCGGATTCTCGACATCGCCTGCGCGCCGAGCAACGAGTGGCCTCCGCGCTCGAAAAAGTCGTCGTGGATTCCGACTCGCTCGACGCGCAGCAGCTCGGCAAAGATCGCGGCGATCCGCTCCTGCACAGGCGTTTGTGGCGCCGCATATTCGCGAGCTTCTGCCCGCGCTTGGCGCAGTTCATGCCGCACCAGCCCGACGGGCACCTCTTCTCCCGGCAGCTGTTGCCAGCCGGTGTCTGGCGCTTCTGCGATGCCGTAGAGCAATGTCGTGAAGTGTCCGGCCATCCGCTCCACCGTCTCCTGCTCATAGAGGTCTGCGCTGTACTCCAACAGGCAGTGGAGTTGCCCGCCCTTTTCGGTCACATCGAGCAGCAGGTCAAATTTCGCCCGATGGCGCGCAAGCTCCACTTCCTCCGTGACGAGGCCCGGCAGTACCAGCTGTTGACCTGCGTCGCTCTGCAGCGAGAACATCACCTGAAAGACGGGTGAAACGCTCAGGTCGCGCGTCGGTTGCAGCTCCTCGACCAACCGTTCAAAAGGAAGCTCCTGATTCGCATAGACGGTGAGCGCCGTCCGTCTTACATCCTGCAAGAGCGCCGCGAAGCTCAGCTCGTCAGGCAGCTGGGTGCGGATCACGACCGAATTGACAAAAAGTCCGACGATCGACTCCACCTCTTCCAGCGTCCGCCCAGCGACCGGCGTTCCGACCAGCACGTCCCGCTCCCCCGAATAGCGCGCGAGCAACACGTTAAAGGCGGTGAGCAGCATCATGAACATCGTCGCGCCTTCTCGCTGAGCCACCTGGCGCAGCGCTGCTGTCAGGTCGACCGGCAGTGCAAACGAAACGGCGCCGCCGCGCCCGCTCGGGTGAGCCGGACGCTGATGATCGGTCGGCAACGGCAGATAGAACTTATGTCCATCGAGCGCCTGCTGCCAAAAGGCGAGTTGCTCCTGACATTCCTCCCCTTCCATCCACTCCTGCTGATAGGTGGCAAACTCCACATACTGCAACTCCAGCGGTGGCAGCGCCGACTCCTCCCCGCTGGCATACTGCCCATAAAGCGCAGACAGCTCACGAGCGATCAACCCGTTCGACCAGCCGTCCGACACGATGTGATGCAAGACGAACAACAGCACATGCTCGTTTGGTTGAAGCTGAAACAAAGTGGCTCGAAACGACAGCTCCTGCTCCAAACGAAAGGGTCGCTCACACTCCGCACGAATCAGCTCCGCGACCTGTTGCTCGCGCTCCGTTTGCGGCTGCTGTTGCAAATCAACTCTCGAAAGCGACCAGTCCACCTGCTCGCGGACGATCTGCATCGGCCGACCGTCCACCTCCCGAAATGTCGTCCGCAAAGTTTCATGCCTGCGAACGATCTCCAGCAATGCACGATCTAATGCATTCGCATCCAATTCTCCCGACATTCGCAGCGCAAACGGCATATGATATGCCGCATTCCCCGGCGTAAGTTGATCTAAGAACCAAAGCCTGCGCTGAGCATACGACGCGGGAAATGCATATACACTCATCCTAAATCGCCCTTTCAATATTGGTATCATTAAGAGTTACGAATTTATCTGTTAATTATATTCGTTCTTAGGCCTGATAACCCTTGTAAAGAGAGCATAAAAAAACAACTTACTTTGCTCGAACAACAACTTCTCACTTTTAAGCCGGAATTGTAACGCTCAGGCTAGACCGCGACTTATTTTTACTAAATAAACATATATTCATTGATGATAAGGACATTCTACCTATTACAATTTCATTTGTATTCACTTACTATATGACTGATTAGAGGAATACCGCCTTTATCCATCTAATATATGGAAATGTGAAAGCAGAAAAGGAGAGATAACGATGCGGCACAAGCGATATGCCTATCTGACCCTTGCCTTGGCAGCAGTCTTCACCTGTCTGCCCAGCACGGCAGCCGAGGCGGCATCCAAGCGGATCTGGGGAGTTCCCGTCTATGGGCAATACCCAGAGCTTCCTGCAGGATGCGAAGCAACAGCTGTTGCGATGATCATGAATTGGGCGGGTTCTAACGTCTCCAAGTCGACCGTCGCGGCCGCCATCCCGCGCCAACCGATGATGTGGCGCACCGATAGCTGGCTCTACGGGGGCGATCCGCATGTCGGGTTTGTCGGCGATCCGTTCGTCAAGGAGGGAAGCTTTGGCGTTTTCGCCGAACCGATGGTTCAGGTTGTCGACCGCTACCTGCCCGGCCGCGGCGTCGATCTGAGCGGCAAGACGTTCGATGAGCTGTTGCGCGTCGTCGACAGCAACCAACCGGTGGCCGCTTGGGTGACCAACTATCTGACCGAGCCGACGATCAACGCCAATTGGCGCACCCGCTATGGCCGATCGATCACCTGGCGCTCGCCTGAGCATGTGATGACGATCGTCGGATACAACGACAAGGAGATCATCGTCAACGACCCGGCCAACGGCACCGTTCGCACCTACGCGCGCGATCGCTTCCGCTACATCTGGGAGACGATGGGACGACATGCGCTGACCATCGCGCATCAGCCACAGCCCAAATTTACCGTCTATCAATATAGCCGGGCGCTGCAAGAGTTCCCCACCTATGAACAGGGCGTCGCCTATGCAAAAAAGTGGGATCATTCAAAAGTGGTCGAAAAAAGCACGGGGGATACGAAATGGGATAACTATCCGACCCGCGTTTTCCAATACAGCACCTATTTGAACGACTTTGCCTCTCAGACGGGCGCGATCGGCTATGCGAAAGGATGGGATCACGCAAAGGTGGTGGACGTCTCCACCGGCAAGGTGATCTGGAACAACTGGCCGCTCCACGTCTATCAGGGGAGCCGATTGATCAAAACATACCCGTGGTACGAGACGGACGCGGCGATCTCCTATGGCAAGCTGTACGCCAATTCCCGTGTCGTCGACAGCTGCACGCTCAACGTGCTGTGGAAGCTTTAGGGCGACCGCGCTGCCACAATCATCCGAAATTCGTGTCACGGCGAAAGTTCTGCGCTATAATGGCTCATACATACATCTAGTTTGAGGTGAAAGAGTCATGAAAAAGCTCGTCTTGACTGGCGGAGGATCGGCCGGGCACGTCACGGGGAACCTTGCGCTGCTGTCGACCTTGAAGCAAGCCGGTTGGGAAATCGAATACATCGGATCAAAAGATGGCATCGAAAGCACGATCATCGCCGAGACCGGCCTGCCCTATCACAGCATCGCCGTCGGCAAACTGCGCCGCTACTTCGATCTGAAAAACTTCAAAGACCCGTTTCGCGTCCTGCAAGGCACTTTTCAAGCGTTTCGTCTGCTGCGCAAAATCAAGCCCAAGGCCGTTTTTTCCAAAGGGGGCTTCGTCGCCGTCCCCGTGGTGATCGCCGCCTGGATCAATCGGATTCCGGTGGTCATCCACGAGTCTGACTTGACCCCTGGCTTGGCAAACAAGCTCTCCGTTCCGTTTGCGAACAAAGTGTGCGTCACCTTCCCGGAGACGGTGCAACATCTCGACCGGCAAAAGGCGAACCACACAGGCTCGCCGATTCGCAGCGAGATCTTGCGGGGCTCAGCGGAGGCAGGCCGCGCATTTTGCGGCTTCACCACCGACAAGCCGATCATCCTCGCGATGGGCGGCTCGCTCGGATCGGTCGCGATCAACAACGCGCTGCGCCAAAACTTGGACGCCCTGCTGCAACAGTTTCAGATCGTCCATCTCTGCGGCAAAGACAACCTCGACCCGCGATTGGAAGGCTTGTCCGGCTACCGGCAGTTCGAGTATGTCAGCCATGAGCTGCCCGACCTGTTTGCGATGACCGACCTGTTCATCTCCCGCGCTGGATCGAACGCGATCTTCGAGTTTCTGGCGCTGAAGAAGCCCAACTTGCTCATCCCGCTCACCAGAGCGCAGAGCCGCGGCGATCAGATTTTGAACGCCCGCTCTTTCGAAAAGCAGGGGTACAGCCACGTGCTCTTCGAAGAGGATCTCACGTCCGCATCGCTGCTGGCGGCGGTGCGCGAAACTCACGACAACAGAGAGCGCTACATCGCCGCGATGGAGCAGAGCACGAGCGGTCACGCGGTCGAGCAGATCGTCAGCCTGATTCAACAGGTCGCCAAAAAATAGGCCGCAAAAATAAAAGAGAGTGCCAAACGCATGCGCGTCGGTGCTCTCTTCTTTTGCGCTTGCGGATCGCAGCGGTGCTCACCGTCGCACAGAGGCGGCTTCACTTTTGGTGCCAATTGGCTCTTTTCAACTTTCTGTCGATTGATTATAAAGAGAGGAGAAGAGTTTGTAGAACGGAGGAACGGGATGACTATGCGGCGCAAAACACTGTATCACACCGTCACGCAACAGCTGCGCTACCAGATCTTGAGCGGAGAGTGGCCGATCGGCAGCAAGCTGCCTCCCGAGCGCAGATTGGCGGAGGAGTGGGGCGTCTCGCGCAACACGATCGTCCACGCCTATGCCGACTTGGAGGCCGAAGGGTTGATCTTTTCCAAAGTTGGCAGCGGTCGCTATGTACAGCCTTTGCCGCCGCCGTCCGCCCTGCAGCCGCTCGATTGGAAAGACCAGCTGCACGGGGGAGCCAACCTCACCTTGCCCTGCTTGATGACAGAGTTGCACTCTCTGGTCGGCGCTCGATCGGCGATCAACTTCGCATTTGGCGAGGGCGGCAATCACACCTGTCTGAAGAGCGAGTTCGCCAAAGGGATCGATCCGCAAAAAATTCTCGAAACTTCAGAAGCGGACTACCTGTTCCCCGTGCAAGGTCATCTTGAGCTGCGCCAGTGGATCACCGAATGGATGGGCTGTCAACAGATCACCTCGCCCTCGCAGGTGATGATCACCAGCGGATCGCAGGAAGCTCTGCAGATGACCACGGCGATCCTCGCCCAGCCGGGCGACTCGATCGCCGTCGAGATGCCGACCTACTTCGGCGCGTTGCATCTGTTTCAATCGCTCGGCCTGCACCTGATCCCGATCCCGGTCGATCAGGAGGGGATGCGCGTCGACGTGCTGGAAGGCATCCTCTCCCGCTCCCGTCCGCGCTTTATCTACACGGTGCCCACCTTTCACAACCCGACTGGCACCACGCTCTCTGAAGCGCGCCGCAGTCAGCTGCTCGCGCTCAGCGACAAGCACGGCATTCCGATCGTCGAAGATGATGCGTATCGCCACCTGCACTTCGATCAGGAGCCGCCGCCACCGCTGAAGGCGCTTGATCGCGGGGGAAATGTCATCTACATCAACACGTTCTCCAAAGTGCTGTTCCCCGGCCTCCGCCTCGGTTTTGTGGCGGCCAACCGCCCGTTTATGGAGCGGCTGATGCGCTACAAGGAGCTGTCGATCTCCACCAACACGTTCGTGCAGCACGCCCTGTGGTCCTATCTGCAAAAAGGATCGTTCGAAGCGCATCTCGATCGGGCGCGCAAGGTATACCAACGCCAAGCGACCGTGATGGAAAAGCACCTGCGCAACTTGCTGCCTAAAGGCATCTCCTACGCGATGCCCACCGGCGGCTTCTACTTTTGGGTCTCCCTGCCGGAGCAGGTCAGCCCCCAAGAGCTGCTCGGTCGCGCGATCATGCAAAACGTCGTCTTCGCGACGGGCGACATGTTTCTCTCCCGTCAGACCGAACAGCCGTACATCAGGCTCTGCTACAGCCATGAGACCGAGTCGGGAATTGAAAAGGGGATGCAGATCCTCTCCTCCCTGCTCTAACCAAGAAGGACCGATGCTCCGCTGAGCATCGGTCCTTTTCTGCGATCAGGAGATCAGTGCCATCTCGACCGCTTTTTTTGCATGCAAGTAGGTGGTATCGAACAGCGGTACGGATGCATCTTCCGCCCGCACCAGCAGCGGAATCTCGGTGCAGCCCAAGATGATGCCTTCCGCCCCCTGCTGCTCGGCCAACTGCGACATGATCTGGCGGTAGCGATCGCGAGACCCTTCGGTGAACACCCCTTGGCACAGCTCGTCAAAGATGATGTTGTGCACGCACTGCCGCTCTTCCACGCTCGGCACGATCACGTCCACACCGTGTTTGTTCAGGCGCTCGCGATAAAAGTCCTGCTCCATCGTGTAGAGCGTGCCGAGCAGCGCCGCTTTTCGCACACCTTTTTCCTGCATCGCCTCTGCTGTCACATCGGCGATGTGCACGAGCGGAATGTTGATCCCCGCCTCGATCTCCGGTGCGAGCGTGTGCATCGTGTTGGTGCAGATCAACAGCAGCTCGGCGCCGCTAGCTTCCATTTTCCGAGCCGCATCGAGCAGGATGGCGGTCGCCTTGTCCCATTCGCCCGCCTTCTGACAGGCTACGATCTCATCAAAGTTAAAGCTGTGCATGATCACTTTTGCCGAGTGCAAGCCACCCAGCTTCTCACGCACCAGCTGGTTGAGCAACTGGTAATATACGGCGGTCGATTCCCAGCTCATGCCGCCAAGCAATCCGATCGTCTTCATCTTGATCCCCCATCTCTCTATGATCATGCTCTCATCATACGGAGTGGGCGAGCGATTCAAAAGAGCCAATTGGCCGCTTGGACAAAGCCACCTTCAAGATCGCTTCATTTTTTTCGCAACATTTTAAAGATTTTGCTAGAAAAACCCAGATCATGCCCTTATACTGGAGAAAGCGAATCTGAAGAGGAGGGATGACCGATGCGAAAGGAACGTCCGGCTGAGAAAGGGTCAATTTT
Source organism: Tumebacillus lipolyticus (assembly GCF_042682745.1). Classification (NCBI taxonomy): domain Bacteria; kingdom Bacillati; phylum Bacillota; class Bacilli; order Caryophanales; family Alicyclobacillaceae; genus Tumebacillus; species Tumebacillus lipolyticus. The sequence continues at coordinate 1,266,022 of NZ_JBHUIO010000002.1, forward strand.
GCATCAAACACATCTACGTTGGAGGAGGTTTCATGAATGACATTTCATGAAGCATTGCAAACCCATTTGAAAGCGCTGACCGAGAAAGATCTGACAAACTTTTTGCCCACCGTGCATGAGGAGAACCTCTCGCTGATCCTGCCGACAGGATCCTATCTGAACAACCGCCAAGAGTTCGAATCGTTTCATCAGGGCTGGTTTTCCGATCCCGATTGGTCGATGCACTATGAAGTGGTCAAGACGGTCGTCACAGCTGAGATGGGACTGGCATTGCTGAACGTGCTGTACAACGATCTCGACCCGCAGGGTCAACCTTACGAGAAGCGTTACTACCTCACGCTCGTCTTTCAGAAACAGGGCGAGGACTGGCTGCTCGTCCACGACCAGAACACATTTCAAAACTGATCGGATAAAAAGGCTCTCCCAGAGATGGGAGAGCCTTTTTATCCGAGCAACACCCGATCGCTCGACAGCTTCACACCGCGGATTCGTTCAAACTCGGCGAGCAGGTCGGGCACGGACAGCTTTTGTTTTTGCAGATCGGGCAGATCGAGAATGATGCGCCCCTGATCCATCATCAGCAGCCGGTTGCCCAGGTCGATCGCCTGCTGCATGTTGTGCGTGACCATCAGCGCGGTCAGCTTTTTCTGCTCGACGATCCGTTTGGTCAGATCGGTGATCGATTGCGCGCGCGCCGGGTCGAGCGCCGCCGTATGCTCATCGAGCAGCAGCACAGCCGGATCGGTAAACGAGGCCATCAGCAGGCTCAGCGCTTGGCGCTCACCGCCGGAGAGCAGGCCGACCTTCGCCGTCAGCCGATGTTCGAGACCGAGGTTGAGCTCAGCCAACCGTTCGTAAAACAGCTGCTTGCGCTGCTTGCTCACGCCGATTCGCAGCGTGCGTCGTCTGCTGCGCGAATAGGCGATCGCCATGTTTTCTTCGATCGTCAGCGTTGGTGCGGTGCCCGCCATCGGGTCTTGAAAGACGCGACCGATCTTCTGGGCGCGCTTGTGCGCTGGAAGCGACGTGAAGCTCTTGCCCTCGATCTCGATCGTCCCCTGATCTGGCGCGATCGCGCCCGAGATGATGTTCATCAGCGTCGATTTTCCCGCGCCGTTGCTGCCGATGATCGTGACAAAATCGCCGGCGCGCAAGGTGAGGTCGATGCTGTCCAGCGCGACCTTCTGATCGGGCGAACCTGGATTGAACAGTTTGCGAATGCCCTCAAGCTTTAACATGTCGATTCCCTCCCGACCGCTTTTGTTTCCCGATGCTTCGCTTCCACGATTGCAAAGTTTTCGGCGAGACCAGCGCCGCGATGACGATCAGCGCGGTGATCAGCTTCAGGTCGGAAGGATTGACCCCGATCCGCAGCGCAAAGGCGACGATCAGCTTGTACAGGATCGCCCCACCGATCACCGCAGCGGTCGCACGAGCGACCGTCGAGCGGCCGAAGACCGCTTCCCCGATGATCACCGAGGCGAGCCCGATCACGATCATCCCGATGCCCATCGATACGTCGGCAAACCCTTGGTACTGCGCCATCCACGCGCCGGCCAGCGCGACGAGACCGTTGGAGAGCGCAAGGCCGATCACCTTCGCCAGATCTGTATTGGCACCAAAGCTGCCGATCATCTGCTCATTATCGCCTGTCGCGCGCAGCGACAGCCCCGTCTCGGTGCGCAAAAACCAATCCATCCCCAGCTTGAAACAGATGACCAACACCGCCAAGACGGCCATCAGCGCCAGGTCGCCAAGCCACGGCTCAAGCGCTGTGTTCACCTGCGTCACCAGCGTCTCCTCGCTGAGCAAGGGCACATTGGCGCGCCCCATGATGCGCAGGTTGACCGAGTACAGGGCGATCATCGTCAAGATCCCCGCCAGCAACGCGTTGATCTTGCCCTTCGTGTGCAACAGCCCGGTGATGCTGCCGGCCAAACAGCCGACCACGAAGGCAGCTCCTGTCGCCACCAGCGGATGATTGCCAGAAGCGATCAGCGTGGCTGCAGTCGCACCGCCAGCCGTAAAGCTGCCATCCACCGTCAAGTCTGGAAAGTTGAGCACTCGAAACGTCAGGTATACGCCGAGCGCCAAAAGTGCAAAGATAAGACCAGATTCTACAGAGCCGAGCATTGCCCAAATCATCTTCGAGACCTCATTTCTCTTCTGGATTCGAACCGCCAAGCAGCTTGGCAGCTTGCTTCATCTGTTCGGTGATCGCAATCCCTTGCGCCGCCGCCGTCCGCTCATTGATCGCCAGCGTCAACTCGCCGGGGATGCCGACCGGAAGATCTTTTGGCTGTTTGCCATTTTTCAAAATCTCCACCGCCATCCGTCCGGTCTGCTTGCCGAGCTGATGATAATCGACCACATATCCGGCAAACCCTCCGCGCTGCAGCGAATCTGACTCGCTGACGAACAGGGGGAGCTTTTGCTCATCGGCCACCTTGATCATCGATTCTAACGCCGTTACCACCGTGTTGTCTTTCGGCACGAAGAGCAGGTCGCATCTCCCGACCAGCGAATCGACCGCCTGCTTGACTTCCGAGCTGTTCGAAACGCTGACTTCCACCGCGCGCAGCCCTGACGCCGCAAGCGCTTGCCTGACCTCCTGCACGGAGACCACCGAGTTTTGTTCCCCCGAATTGTAGACGATGCCCACCGCTTTTGCCTGCGGGAAAAATTCGCGCATCGACTGCACCATCCGCTTTGCCGCTTCTGGATGCGTATCCGAAGTGCCGGTCACATTGCGGCTTGGATTGTCCAAGCTTTTGACCAGCTTCGCCCCGAGAGGATCGGTGACCGCCGTAAACAGCACCGGAATGTCTTTGATCGCCATCGCCGCAGCTTGTGTGCTCGGCGTCGAGATCGCAAAGACGAGATCTTCCCCCTCCATCGCGAACTTCTGGGCGATCATCGCGTTGTTGGAAAGGTCCCCCTGTGCGTTTTGCACATCGAGTTCCAAATTGACCCCTTCGCGGTAGCCCGCTTCCTGCAGCGCCTCGACAAATCCAGCTCGCGTCGCATCGAGCGATGGGTGTTCGATCAGCTGTGTGATTCCCACCTTGACGACTCCCCCTCCGCTTCCCGGAGCAGAGCAGGCGGTCAGCATCAGCAAACTCCCCGTCATCAGCAACAACTTCTTCCACACGTCCCTAACCTCCATTCCTCAATCTCACCGTTCGCTTTAGCGCTTAAAAGCACATATGCATAAAAGCGTTGAAGTGATCATATTGAAAAAGAATCTTTCTGTCAACAGGTAAACGAAATATCCGCAACAATTCCACTACTCAAAAAATTTGATCGATCCGCTCTCCACGTTTGGATGAAAGTCTGCTTGCTCACAGCGAAAGAACCCCCTTCCGTCGATCGAACACGATCTGTAGAAAAGGGGTTCTTTCGCTGTTCAGATCAGATTGCAACTCAGTGCGGAAGTGCCGGCCTCGTCTGCATTTGGAGCAGTTCCGATACGGTGACAAATCGGTACCCCTCCTGCTCCAGTTTGATCAAAATCTGTTCTAAAGCTGCGACAGTCTGCGAGCGGTTGCCTCCCGTATCATGAAACAGCACGATTCCTCCATTGTGCGCATTTTTGACCACCCGATCGACAATCCGGCGAACGCCCGGGTTGCTCCAATCGCGCGTGTCCTGATTCCAGGACCACATGACGACAATATAGCCTGCCGCTTTCGCCGTATTCACAACCTTTTCGTTATAAACACCGCCAGGCGGACGAAAGATGTTGAGCTTTTTGCCAGACACCGCCTTGATGATCTTGTGCGCCTTCTCGATCTCCCCCAGCAGGTTTTGCTCAGAGATCTGGCGCATCCCCGGGTGTCCGTATGTATGATTGGCTAGCTCATGCCCTTCCAACACCTCTCGCTTCGCAACGTCCGGATATTGCTCGACCCGCGATCCGAGCACAAAAAAAGTTGCCTTCGCCCGATGCTGCTTGAGCAAATCTAAGATCTGCGGCGTGTACACAGGGTCGGGCCCATCGTCGAAAGTCAAGGCGATCACTTTTTGTTCTGTCGCCACTTCCCACACCACATCGCCGCGTTTTTCATAGTAAAAACGCCCCTTGTCTTCAGCATGAACGAAGTTCATGCCCGAGATGAACAAGATGATCAAACAGCAACTGAACAAGAGAAATCTTCCAACTACGCCTCTTATCGTCATACCCTCCCTCCATCGCCATCGGTAGTATGCCCAATCGATGTGGAAAGATTGATCCTTGACAGGAAGAAGAAAGGAAGAATATTATATAACCAACGGTTAGTAACCAATGGTTATGAATCACGAAACCTGCGGAAGGAGTGTTTCCCCCATGCCGAGCAATCGAAAAGAACTGCGTGCCGAAGAAACGAAACGGGCGATACTATCCGCTTCCAGACAACTTTTTACCGAGCGCGGATTCGATGCGGTCACGATGCGCGAGATCGCCAAAGCGGCCGGATGTTCACATACGACGATTTATATTTATTTCAAAGACAAAGAGGCGTTGCTGCACCAACTGGCGATGAGCCCGCTGCAAACTCTGCAGCAGCAGATCGAGTCTGAGCTGATCGACGAAACGACCTCCCCCGATCGGCGGTTGCAGCGCATCGCCCATCTGTTCCTCACCTTTTGCTTCACCAACCGCAACCTGTACAAGATCCTCTTCCTGACCAAAGCGACGCGCGTCGATCTGGAAGAGCCGGAGCTTGAGGTGCAAAAATTGCGCAATCAGCTGTTCGCCTTGCTGCAGCGATCGGTGCAGGCAACCTTGCCACCCGCGCAGAACGCTGACCAAGCGCTAGCCTACACGCGCATCCTCTTCTATATGCTGCACGGAATCATCAGCACCTATCTACACTCTGATGAACCATATGACATGCTGATCGCTCGATTGGCACCGACATTCGAGCTTGCGGTCGAAGTGGTGCTGACAGGAATCAAACAAACGGTTGAACAAGGAGTTGAGGAAAAATGAAAATCGAACAAATTTCCGAACACATCTGGAGCATTCAAACTTGGCTGTTGATTCCGGTGCGCGTCTGGGCAGTCCTTGAGGAAGATGGTGTCACGCTGGTCGATGCTGGCATCCCGTCGATGGCAAATGGAATTCTTAAACACATTGAGCGCATGCATCGGGCACCGCTGAAACGAATCCTGCTCACGCACGGCCATTCTGATCATGTCGGCTCTGTCAAACGGATCGTCGAGCGCACAGCTGCACCTGTGTTCGCCCATGCGAAAGAGATTCCGTACCTGCAAGGGGATGCGCTCTATCCTCGCCGCAAAAAATTGGAGCAAAACATCCGCAAAGGATTGACCCAGCCGCTCGCTGAACAGGAGGACGGCACGCTGCAGCCGGTCGGCAGTCTGCAACCCTATTTCACTCCCGGTCATTCGCCCGGCCATGTGGTCTACTACCATGCAGAGGATCGCGTTCTGCTCTCCGGCGATCTGTGGACTTCCAAGCGCGGGAAGCTGCACCGGCCGATGCCGATGTTCACCGCCGATCTGGCAGAAGCGGTGCGCAGTTCGCAGATCCTTCGTCAGATCAGCCCGCAGCGCGTCGAAGTGTGTCATGGCGGCCCCGTCTTTCAGCCCGCCGATCAGTTGGACGAATACATCCGCACGACGACAGCAGCCTATTCGCTCCCAGCGATTGCAAAAGGACTGGCTTTGTAAAACTGTGCGTGCACAGCAAAAGGGATTGGCCGGTACTGTACCGGCCAACCCCTTTTCCACGTTATTGTGCGACCTGCTTGGTCGAGAGATGGTTCAAATCCACATGCTTCCCTCGCATCGCGACGATGCCGAGCAGCACGCAGAGGAACAGCAGCCCCCCGCCTGCCGCATAGCTCGCCTTCGCACCGATCACTTCTGCCAGCCACCCGACACCACCATAGGTGATCGGGATCGCCATACTGAAGCCGAGCGATGACAAGCTGTTGACACGCCCTCGCATTCCGGAAGGCGTCATCGTCTGGATCATCGTTCCCAGCGGAATGCTCGAAACCATCACCCCGAGCCCCAACACGACATTTCCGATGCAGGCGACAAGCAGGTTCGGTGCGATCGAGACGAGCAACATGCCCACGCCTTCTGTCGCCAGCCCCGCCGTAAACCAGAGCCCGATCCGCTTCGGAGCGACTGCGCCTACGAAGAGCCCGCCTGCCAGCAATCCGATCGCGATCGCCGCATCAAAGATTCCCAAAGCTTCCGCATTCTGCTGCAAATCCTCTTTGATATACATGGCGGGCAAAACGTTGGTCGGGCCGAGCGCGATGTTGGACAGCGTACCGATGACGATCAAGAGCAGCAGAACCCGAAAGTTCAAGATCCAGCGGAATCCTTCTCCGACATCGGCAAAAATAGATTTTCTGGCACTCGCTTCCGCCGGTGCATCGAACAGCTTTAGATTCGGAATCAGTTGAATAAAGACTAAAGAGATCAAAAACGTCACCGCATTGATCGTGATCGAGCCGGTCGCTCCCATCCAGGCGACAAGCACACCGCCGACAGCCGACCCGAGCAGACGAGTCACTTGCCGCGAGGAGCTGAACAGCGAGTTCGCTTGGATCAGGTGATCCGATCCGACAAGATCGGGAAGCATCGCACCTCGCGCCATCCCGAACAGCAGATTCGACAGCGAGAGGCCGATGGTGATCACATATAATTGCCAGATCGCGAACCAATCGAACGCGAACAAAAGCGCGAGCGCTCCCAGCAGCAGAGCTCGAAACAGGTCGGAAAGCTGCATCAACAGCTTGCGGTTGAAACGATCCACAATCGCACCGAGCAGCATGCCAAACAATACCTCCGGAAGAAATCCGGCGACAAAGATCAGTCCGACGAGGACGGAAGAGCCAGTCTCCACAAAGACAAACCACATCAGCGCGATGTTGTAGATCGAATCGCCCATATAGGAGATGGTCTGTCCTAACCAAAGGTTGCGCAACGGTGCGTTGCGCAACAGCAGATCACGCATGATACAAAACCCCTTCTACAACGCCATTCATGGCAGACGAATGATGAGCAGATCTCCCGTCAACAAACGCTTCGCGCAAAAAGTGATGGCGAATGCTGTGAGCGATCAACTTTCGAATTGAATCATGATCAGACTCCTGCCTGCCCGCCAAACAAGCTTGTACGGTCCGTCCCTCTGCAAACGATGCGAGAAAGTCGAGCATCTCCTGTGGAAACGGATAGGCCATCCCATCTGTCCGAATAAAGTATTGCCGCCTCGCACCTGCATGTTGGCTCGCTTCTCGTGTGAACTTCTGCATGCGCTCCTGCAAAATCGAAGCGGTGAGACCGTTCTTTTCGGAGAGCGCCTCTCGGTGCCATTCTGACAGCTGTTTTTCTGACAACAACGAATCGACCGGATATTCGCCAAAGTCCTCGGCGATCCGACCGTTGAGCACCCACACTGCGTCGCTCTCATCCGCTAGCCCATTTTCATAAGGCCGCAGAGCGCGGAGAATGTTCGTGCCGTATCGGTCATGATAAAACATCGTATGGCCCGTATCGACTCCGCCGACGAAAGGCCGATTGAAATCGGAGGCTGACAGCCCTCGCTTGGCATTTTCAAGCTTGGTGGTCTCATCAGCTGAGAGCGAGTTCCCCGCGACGGTGAAGGACAGGCTCCGCACGATCGTTTCATTTTGGTTCGCGCTGACATCTTCCACCTGAAAGCGCTCCGGCTCTTTGGCGACGATCGCACCTGGCGTGAGCGTAAATTCGCCCAGCCCGCCAAACGTCCAGTTACTGCGTGAATTTTTCAAAAAATCTACCGACTGCATCGCATCTTCGAACGTCTCCGTGGGGAAGCCGGTAAAGCCCATCATCTGCACCCCGATGCCAGCATCAGCAAAGTTTTGCATCGTCTCCTTGATCTGTTCCACCTTCGTTCCTTTGTTGATCAGATCGAGGATGCGTTGATTGCCCGATTCGTAGCCGACAGAAATATCGGTGCAACCCGCCTGTTTCAAAGTTTGACAGCGCTCAGGTGACCAGTAGGTCTCCAAGCGAATTTCGGCTCCCCAGCGAATGTCGAGGCGCTCCGCTTCAGGAATCGAGACGATCTTCTCCGACAGTTTTAAGAGCAGGCTCGGCGCGAGAACATCGACTGAGAAATATATATATTTATGCCCTTGTGCAGCGATCGCTTGCAAGTCCTCGTAGATCTTGTCGACCGGATTTTGACGCCACGGTGATGTCGGGGATTCGAAATTTAACCCGTAATCACAGAATGTGCATTTGTTCCAGTAACACCCGCGCGATGGCGAGTAGTACACATACGAGTACGGCGCGAGGTACTTTTCCCAAGACAGCTTTTGATAATCGGGGGTTGGCAGATCGACGATCGGAAAATACTGGATCTCCGGTTCGCCCACCCCGAATCCGTATTTCGGGTGGAAAAGAACATTCGGAATCGGTGCATCGAACGCAAAACCTGTTTCGACCCCGCGCAAAAGCGTCAGAAATGCTTGTTCGCCCTCGCCTACCACACAAGCGTCCGCAACATCGAAAATGTCAAAGAAATCGCTTTTCTGATTCAAATATTTCCAGACGTCTGCCACTTCGGTGCCGCCGAATAAGATCTTGATCTCCGGGCAGTGCTTTCGCACGATTCGAGCGATCGACAAGGCGAAAGGCAGTTGGGCGCAATATGTAATATTAACCCCCAACACCCGATATCCTTCCTTTACAATTTGAGCGATCAGTTCATTCTGCACATAGTCGAGAAATGGTGCCGCGATGCGATCGCACACTTCGTGATCTGCCATATCGCTTGTGCTCAGCAGATTGAACATGTGCCGCACAGGTAGGGTGAATCCGGGGAACTGCCCTGGATAGGCGAGCAGCGACAAGATGTTCAACCAGCGGTGCAATACCTCGCCCGCATATCGATATTGGCGATAATCGAAGAAGCGATCCTGATCGCGCATGATGTGGATCGCATTATGTACATGCATTTCTTCGATTCCTTCCGATCGCCACAGGAGATTCAGCTCAAGCTGTTCCAGTCCGTTCAGCTCCGGCTGAGCAAGCAGTTGCGCACGCCTCTTGGCACAATGAGATTTAATCTTCGCAAACTGATCGGGGCGCATCGTGTACAGCAGCGATTCGATGTTTACGTCGATGATATCGATCTGCTCAAACCCATGTTTCCTCGCATACGTCTCAAGGTAGCAGAGGCTGTGATAACCAGAAGTCGGGTCGGTGATCGGCGGATAAACGAGTAACGCTTTCATCAGTGAAGCCTCCTTTTGTGGGGGATGGAAAGGAATGCCTTCTCGTGAAATGAACGAAAAGGCATCCTCTTTACGATTGCTAGTTTTGGTTGTTGTTGTTGTTGTTCGTGTCAAAAATCTCACGATGCTGCTCAGCTGTGATCGTCTCGACCGCTTCCAACAATTGTGATAGTTCCATCGTAATTCCCCTCCCCTTGTTAGGATCTGAATTAGGGTGGTGACGCTCTGCGTCCTCACGTATCTAATTATATAAAAATTTTATAATGAAGTAAACAGATTGTTCCGTTTGTTGATCTACAAATTTATTATATTAAGTAACTATATGAGTAAATCATCCTAACTAAACAAACCACTTATCATCATTCCATTCGCCATTCGCCATTCGCCATTCGCCATTCGCCATTCGCCATTCGCCATTCGCCATTCGCCATTCGCCATTCGCCATTCGCCATTCGCCATTCGCCATGCATCGCCCGCTTGTCAGCTCAGCTGTTGAACGCAAAAGACCCCGCCTGTCGAAAGCGGGATCTATCGGTCTTCATCTGTGGATCGCTTAGTTACAATGCAGTTCAAACTGGTAGATGATGTAGTTCCACTGGTCGTACACATACGCGTTTGCCGTTCCGCCGGGGATCAGGCAGGTCACCCATCCAGTTCGCGGATGAAACGTCCAATCACCGCTTTGTTTGATCACATCATACGAATATCCATTTTGATAGGGCAGGTAGTAAGGCACATTTGCCGTTACCCCTTTCACGATGACTGGATATTCTGGCTCGATCAACACATGTCCGATCGCAGTTTGCTCACTTTCACTCGCCGCCAAAGCTCCTTGAGCACCTACCGCAAGTGAAGCCAATAGGGCGATTGGAAAGAGGAAACTAGATACCTTCATAAAATAACCACCTTTTATTATTTTAAAATAAAGATATCATATCTCCCAGAATTTGTTCTTGTCGATAACAAAGATCGCTCATCGCCATCCCTAATGAAGTCCATCACTATCCGAATTTGACCGTAATCTGCCTACTGATCGAAAGGCTGTCCCCCATCCGTCAGCTTGATCACATCGATTCCGCGCTTTCCGTTCATGTCATCCCTTCTTCTCTCCCAGGCATCTCGAAATCGCGCTCACTCCGTTCGATCTGAGAGCAAAACAGACCCGACCATTTTCTCGCAGAGAGGAATTGACAACACCTCCTCCGCGCATATATGATTGTCTCTAACGCGAAGAGCTGGAAGAGTCATCCGCATGCGACATCCACAGAGAGCTGTCCCTTGGCTGTGAGGACGGTGATGATCTGCCGATGAGAGACACCCAGTGAGCGCCGCATGAAAAGTGCGGCCGGTCCTCCCACCGTTATCGGGACTCATGAGTGGTCGCCATGCGAGCAGTAGGGCGACAATGAGGGTGGCACCGCGAGTAGAACCTCGTCCCTTTTTCCGAAGGGATGAGGTTTTTTTGTTGGCAATTATCGTATTGAGAGGAGGTGGTCAAGATGGACGACGGCGATGATGATGACGATTTCAACATGATGAGGAGGAGCTCCGATGAGAATTTTATCAACCGAACTTCCGCAACACGTAGGCAATCAGATCATGATCTCCGGCTGGGTACACAGCATTCGCCAGCTTGGCCACCTTGCGTTCGTCCATCTGCGCGACCGCAGCGGCATCGTCCAGATCGTCTTGGAAGGTGAGCTGGCAACGCTTGCGCTCACCCCAGAGTCGGTGATCACCGTGCACGGGCAGGTCGTCCAGTCCAAATATGGCGCAGAACTGCACGGCACACAGGTTGAGGTGCTATCGCCCGCACAGGCTCCCTTGCCGATCGAAGTGAACAAAAAAGAGATCCCAGCCAGCTTGGACACGATCCTCAACCACCGCGCGCTCGCACTGCGCAATCCGAAAGTCCACGCGACCTTCACCATTCAGTCGGTGCTCGCTGGAGCATTTCGTGATTTTTTCTCCGCGCGCGGGTTCACACAGATCTTTACACCGAAGATCGTAGCGTCTGGCACAGAGGGCGGTTCCAACCTGTTCGCCATCCAATATTTTGAGAAACAGGCCTACCTCGCCCAATCTCCACAGTTTTACAAACAGATGATGGTCGGGGCCGGCTATGAGCGCGTGTTTGAGATCGCGCCCGTGTATCGTGCAGAAGAGCACAACACGTCGCGCCATCTGAACGAATACACGTCGCTCGACGTTGAAATGGGATTCATCCGGTCGTTCGAAGAGCTGATGGACTTGGAGACAGAACTGTTGCAGTATCTGTTTCACCGAGTGGCTGAGACTTGTCCCGAGGAGCTCGCCCTGCTTGGCGCAGAAGTTCCAGTGATTGAGCAGATTCCCCGACTGACCGTCCAGCAGGCGCAACAAATCCTGCTCGAACAGTACAGCAAAACTTCCCCGGAGGGCGACCTCGACCCTGAAGGCGAGCGCTTGATCTGCCAATACTATGCTGATCAAGGCAAGCCAGCACTTGTTTTTCTAACGCACTATCCGCGTGAAGTTCGCCCGATGTACGCGATGCCTGCACCCGATCATCCGGCGTTGACCGCCTCTTTCGACTTGCTGTTTAACGGGTTGGAGATCACGACGGGAGGGCAGCGGATTCATCGGCTGGAAATGTTGGAAGAATCGATGCGGAGTCGCAGCTTGAACCTGGAGGCGTTTGCAGATTATCTCAATCTGTTTCGCTATGGGATGCCGCCACATGGAGGATTTGCGATCGGCTTGGAGCGCTTGACCGCTCGCCTGTTAGGGCACAACAACGTGCGAGAAGCGACCGCATTTCCTCGGGACCGCAATCGTCTGACCCCGTAATACAGAAACTGCGCGATCGCAGTCGGGCACTCTCAGACCGCGATCGCGAGCGGATCATCACTTCAGGAAAGAAGCGGGTCGCAGCTGTGCATCCCTGCTCTTTCCTGAAGATCACCCGCTAGTGACAGTCTTTTGACAGAAAAAAAGCACCCGATCCGGGTGCTATCCTTTCTGTTCTTTGCGCCTTCGCAACATGATGATCAACTCCACTAACATCGCCAGCACGACGATGCTGATGGCGACCTTCCCGACGATCTCCCCACGATACAGATAGGCGATCAGGAGGAAAACGATCTGCACGAGCATCATGATCGCATCGCTTTTCCCATATTTCCGTTTCCACAGTCCATAAAATGTAAAAATAATGCCCACAGCACCGATCACAAACAGCAGGATGTTTTCCATCTGTCACCTCTCGCTTCGATGCGACTTCTCCAAGCGCTCACGACCGCACTAAGCGGTCACCTCGATCGGCTCCGCCACCTCATAGATCGCCCTGCTCGGCAGCTCGATCATCGTCAACTTGTTCCCATAGACGCTTCCCGTGTCGATAAACAGCTGATCAAACACTTGCTCCACTTCATCGACCGACGTGTGCCCGTGGACGATCAATTTCCCTAGCCCACATTCTTCGCGATGCCGAATCCAGATGAGATCATATTCGAGCTGTTCTTCCATCGGAATGCCGGGACGCACTCCTGCGTGAACGAAGATATACTGAGCCGTTTCGTGATAGAGTTTCAGATTGTCGCGCATCCAGCAGGCATGCTCAACATACAGCTCCTCTTCATCGGCGTATGATTGGAGAGTAGCTGCTCCTCCGTTGATCTGCTCCCACTTCTGGCGCTTCTCCTCCGCCATCTGTCCGAGGCTGTCGATCATCATCTGATCATGATTGCCCTTCAGTGCCAGCGCGCCATCTCGCTCGACCAGTTCGATCACCTTTTCGATCACCTGTCGCGATTTCGGCCCGCGATCGATATAATCTCCCAAGAGGATGAGCTGATCTTGCGCTGGGTCATAGCTTGCCTTGTCCAGCAGTTCGATAAACTGATCGTACTGCCCGTGGATATCACTACAAACGAGTAGTCGCTTTTCCATTCTGTCTCCCTCCTCCGCTGTAGTCAAAGAAGCTCGCCACATTTGTGATGAGCTTCATCAGTAAGAATCCTCTAGCAATCTGTCAGCTTGAAACGATTCAATCGAATGAAGTTTATCAAAATTATACCGAGTGGAATCATGATCGTAAAGTCGGCTTGCCAATCTGCACCATCTGTCCCGACTTCATTCTCAACCACAGAGACGAAAAACGCCGAAAACCGCACCTGACCGCTCGAAAACATACGAAAAAACCCACTCCGGCGAACGCGGAGTGAGAATGGGGGCGGGATCGAATCGATCGTCTGAACGACTAGATAAACCGTCTTCTGCTCAGCGTCAATGCAAGCAATAGAGCAAATGGGATGAAGAAAAGGGATCTTGGAAAAAACGGTCGAAAAAACACAGTTTCACTGTTCTGAATCGTCAGCTTATCTGCATGCTCCGCTTCCAAATCGTTGTTCCCACTCACCACACCTGTTGATTGAGGCACGGCGAGCACGATCCCATCAGGTCGCACTTCTTGCAAGATTCCAGTTTGGACGCCATAGGGTGTATGGCAGTCTACCATTTTTCCGAGGAGTGCACGCGCGTTCACTGGCACATTTCTCACCTCCTCTACCTAGGTGCTTCAGCATGCGGGAGCTTGTATGTTCTGTGATCGATTGGCTGTCCAATTTTAGCTCGCTCACCGTTCTTCATGCATCTTATGCAAGTCCAAACGGAAAGTAACCTGCACAACTCCTCATAGTCTCGTTGAAGCTCCTATGGTACGATAAAGGTCATCCAGCAAAAGGAGGGGCTGACTTGAACCGAACACAACTTCAACCGAATGATCGTCCGGGCATTCGCAGTTCGTTTTTCCTGCTGAACCTCGTGTTGCTCGCGCTTGCAATCGCGATCTTTCTCACAAATGAGTACCTGATCAAAACGTACACGACCAACAATTTCGTCCACGGACACCTAAACGATATCCTGATCATTTGGGTATATATTCCGTTTCTCAACGTGCTGCTCTCCTGCTTACCGTTTTTCCGCAGATTTCAGATCAAATCCCTGCTTGCCTGCACCTTGTTGACCTTGCTTACCGGAATCGTCTGGGAATATCTGATTCCGCTCTTTTTCGCCAACGGTACGAGCGATCCGATCGATCTGCTCATGTATCTGCTCGGCGGCATCACGATATGGCTGATTTTGCGCACGCTTGCGAACCCTCGGCGCTAAAGGCTGTGGTTCGCTTCGTGTACAAATGCCCACTTCCCGATCGCCGCTATTCTGATCGGTTGCCGCCCTGCGCGATGATCGAAAACGACCCCATTCACACGAATGGGGTCGTTGCTATTTTCCGTTTGGGGCGAACAAGAAACCATTCCGTATAAGGACTATACGCATCCACAGTGAGTAAACTCGCAGAAACCGTTGTCGCGACAGTAGTATTCTGCAAAGTAATTCCAATCTGCGCATGACCTTGTGTTGGCATCACACATGTAATAGCCTTCCGGTTCAACAACACCGATCATTTTCGAAAAAAGTTTAGCGATCATTCTATCACCTCCTTCTGTATATACACAATATCACAGGATCGTTAACAATTCAATGAAAAAATAAATAAAAAGTACATATTCATCTATATTAATTAAATGTTGTAATATAGCTCCACATGGTATCACCTTCGCGAAACGGTACCTTTCCCCGGTGTTCTCACCTATTTCAATTAAAAAAACCGCTTGCTTAGATCGAAAAGATCTACAAGCGGTCCATTCCTTTTTCTTCGCTGAAAAACGATAGTTCTAATTTCGTTCTGCAGCAGGTTTTAGAGTCAAAGCGATTCGCTATGGTTGAGCTGGCAAATCGATCAGCATGAAGTGAGCACCGCTTTCAGCTGCGAGATCGAGCTTGGTCACATCGCTGATCCGCGCTGCGTCTCGCTTGCCCATCGATTCGCCGTTCAGCGTCAATTCGCCTTCGATCACAAACAGGTAGATCAAACGGCCAGGCGCTTGTTCAAACGTGAGCGACCGCTTCTCTCCCAGCTTGGAGAGATAGATCGTCAAGTCCTGATGAATCAGGGCGACTTGCTCAGAGGACGGCCGGTTGGAAACGACGGGCAACAGCCGATCGTTCATCGCTTCCACATCATAGGCGAGCTGTTCATAGGAAGGCTCCAACCCTCGTGTGCTCGGCAGAAACCACAGTTGCAAGAAGCTGAGCTCCTCCGTCGCTGACGGGTTAACTTCAGAATGAACGATCCCAGTGCCGGCAGTCATCCGTTGCACCTCACCAGGGCGGAGAATTTCGGTATTCCCCATGCTGTCTTGGTGTTGCAACTCGCCTTGGAGGACGATCGAGACGATCTCCATCTCATGGTGTGGGTGTTCGCCAAATCCGTTGCCAGGTTGCACGACATCATCGTTGAACACGCGAAGCGGGCCGAATAATTTATTGTCTGGATCATAATACTCTGCAAAGGAAAAGCTGAAGTTGCTTTTCAACCAGCCGTGATCGGCGGTAAAACGGGATGCTGCTGGGTAGATCTCGATCATCGAAATCCCCTCCTTTTTCTAAAGCATTTCCATCAGGCTTAGAACAATACGTAAGCGCCAGGACCGATCAGAGCGACACCAACCGCGATTGCAATCAGCACCAAGTTGTATTCAATACCGTTCGCAGTCACCCACAGACCGTTTTTGCCGTGGACGGTGATGATCGCGACCAACATGGTGATGATGATCAACGCGGCGCCGACCGGCGTAAAGACGCCTGCAGCGAACAGCGCTCCGCCGATCAGTTCGGCAAGGCCAGCCACCAGAGCTGCCAGCACGCCCGGTTTCACACCGATCGATTCCAGCCAGCCACCTGTGCCTTTCAGCCCATAGCCACCAAACCAGCCAAACAGTTTTTGCGCACCGTGCCCCATGAAGAGCAATCCTACAACGAGACGAATGATCAAAAGTCCAAGATTCATGATAAAGTACCTTCCCCTCAGTTATTTTTTGTTCGTTAGTTACTTTATGTAAGTATATTACGATAGGTAACCCAAGATGTCAACAAAAACAAAAAAGCCAATTCCTGTTACGGAATTGGCTGACCAACGATGTGATTCAATTTTCTTTCTTCATGCCGACCCAAGCTTCGGACCACTTTTCAAGATCGCGAATGATCGATTCTAAGGCGCGGCCTTTATCTGTCAACGCGTATTCAACTCGCACCGGAACTTCCGGAAACATCTCGCGGGTGACAATGCCCTCCTCCTCCAGATCTTTGAGCCGCTCAGACAATAACCGCCCACTGATCGGAAGCGCATTCTGTATCTCACCAAACCGTTGAGGGCCGGAAAGGAGTTGGTAGATGATAAAACCGTTCCAACGTTTGCTAAGTAGTTGCATCCCTTTTTCAAACTTTGGACAGAGCTCTGCATGGGCCATAACTATCACCTCAACGTAAAAACCAAGGAGTGAGCTTGCTCCTTGGTTTTTGCTATATTATATCACACAAATGGAAGTTAGCTTCGTATTCGAATCTTGCGTGAGCTTTCCTTCTTTCGCAAATGATGTGTACAGAATCCACTTCCTCACTTTACAACTATGTTACTATAGATATACCCTTCTCATAAAAAGGAAATTGCAATCGATCCGATCAGCTTTACAATCGTCTTTCCTCCCTCAAAACTACCACCTATTCGACTGGTCGGACAGGTTTGTAAAACTTGATGAGTCAATCGTACACTCGATCACACTGAATCCAGAGCTGGATTCCCACCAAACGTCCTAGTAGGAGGATCCAAATGTCTGAGAATCACAATAATACGGGACTTTTTCCCGACAGACATCGTCTCAATCTGCGAGACGAATGTGAAAACTGCTTTGGCCTGTGCTGTGTCGCCCTGCCCTTCGCAGCTTCGAGCGACTTCGCGATCGACAAAAATGCCGGTCAGCCCTGCCGCAACCTGCAAGCCGACTTCCGCTGCGGCGTTCACACCACCCTCAGAAAGCGTGGCTTTCGAGGTTGTACAGTCTATGAGTGCTTCGGCGCAGGGCAAAAGGTTGCCCGCGTCACCTTTGATGGGCAAGATTGGAGACAAGTCCCCGAGTCTGCGCAGCAGATGTTCGAGGTGTTCCCCATCATGCGACAACTCCATGAGCTCCTCTGGTATCTGACCGAAGCGCTGACGCTGCAGCCAGCCCGTTCGATCCACGACGAGCTGAAGGTTGCGCTTGACGAGACAGAACGCCTCACACACCTCCGTCCCGACGCACTTCTGCAACTGGACGTGACGGCACACCGAGCGGACATCAATGCTCTGCTGCTGCGGACAAGCGAACTTGTGCGAGCAGAAGCCAAGCGCCAGCAGTCAGGCGCGCGAGGGCGTCAGAAAACATACGGCCGAGGGGCTGACCTCATCGGGGCCAAGCTTCGCGGCGCCGACCTTCGGGGCGCCAACTTGAGAGGAGCGTACCTGATCGCTGCTGACCTCCGAGATGCCGATCTGAGAATGGCCGACCTCATCGGGGCCGATTTCCGAGATGCTGATCTCCGTGGTGCCGACCTCACCGGAAGCATCTTTCTCACACAGTCTCAACTCAACGCGGCGAAAGGCGATGCTGCTACGAAGTTACCGCCGGCTTTCGCGCGCCCGACACATTGGTCGGGGAGCAACAAGCAGCAAGCCTCTTGGGATTCCCATCGTATGCCGTAGAAGGAAGTTACATGGCGCTGAGTGAGACCGATCAGATGCGCTAGTTAAGTAGCCCCTGCCTTTTAAGCAATGGAAAATCGCGCTTGGAGGATTGCTCATATGAAACAGAACAAATATGATGATCTCGATTTTTTCGAGAAATACAGTCGGATGCCTCGTTCAACCGATGGACTGAAAGCTGCTGGCGAATGGCACGCTCTCCGCGAGTTGCTTCCCGATCTGCGTGATAAACGAGTTCTCGATCTTGGTTGTGGGTTCGGCTGGCACTGCCGGTATGCGCGTGAACAACAAGCAAGGTCTGTCGTGGGTGTTGATCTTTCGGAAAAAATGTTAGAGCGCGCCCGAGAGATGACCGACGACTTCGCGATCGAATATCGTCGGCTGGCGATTGAAGACATCGACTTTCCCGAAAATGATTTCGACGTGGTAATCAGCTCACTTGCGCTTCATTATGTCGAGCGCTTCGACATCGTCTGCCAGAAAATTTATCGCTGCCTTGCACCGGGTGGTACGTTTGTGCTCTCCTTCGAACACCCGGTCTTCACTGCGATCGCTGCGCAAGACTGGCATTATGGCCCACAGGGTGAGCGATTGCATTGGCCTGTCGACAACTACCAGAATGAAGGCCCAAGGCTGGCAAGATTTCTGGACAATGATGTTGTCAAATATCACCGCACAGTCGCCACCCATATCAATGCGCTACTCGATTCTGGCTTCAGGATTACGAAGCTTTCCGAACCTCAACCTACTCAAGAGGTGCTTGCAAAATATCCCGAAATGCGCGATGAAACTCGTCGTCCCATCTTTCTCTTGATCTCAGCGATCAAAAATGGTTGATGTGTTGCATGATAACTCCTCAATGCCTTTAACGTTGTGTCCGATTGCATCGTGACGAGCGGGGAGAAGACTTGCTGAGCAACTTGCTGCTCAGTCATCGGAGCTTACTTCTTACCAAAAGGCCATTCCGCCAAGGATGGCCTTTTCCAATTGTTTAGTTGACATCCTCATCTGACCGATGCATCTTGCGCTTCTTCGCTTCCAGTCGCTCCGATTTCATAACCTTCCAGTTCCAGCTCAAGACTTGGCGGATCACTTCAAAAATGGTAAGTGAACCGTCCACTGTCCCTCAGCGGTCAGTCCGCTCTTGGCTCAGGCTGGAAGAGAACAGCTCCTGAGCGCTTGGGCTGAGCTTCGGGTACATGATCGTCACGCGGCGCTGCTGACCATTTTCCCGAAACACCACCACGACGCCAGACCCCTTTACTTCCTTTGCCTCGATCAGCAAATTGTGCTCGCGAAGCTCATTCAACAGTTTTACCTTTTCATTTTCCACCTGCTCCTCAAGCATTTGCAGCAGGATCATTTTTCGCAGGAGAGCGGTTGCTCGCATACTCACACCTCGAACATACGTTCTGTTTTTGTTAGTATACTCCGCCACGCGGCAGATATGCAAAGGGGATTTATGGCAGTTGAACTATGGTGCAACGTGCATGGGTCACGAGTCGCTCTTCACCACAAGATCGCAGAAGTCAATTTTTCAACAAAGGATTTTTCTTTCACATCAAGAATTTGAATTTATAAACATTTCAAATTGGCCTCATCAAAGGAGGACGCGATTGTGGAAGTTTCTCCCTCTCTACAAAATGTTTCTCTCGTCGAGCAAAATACGAAAGACACATCGAAGCATTCACAAAAAACAAGCCAGGCAGTAGCCCCTTATTCGGCTGGACACATCTTGCAATTGCAAAAAGCGCTCGGCAACCGAGCTGTTGTGCATCTGTTGAGTGCGCAGATGCGCTCAAAGCAAGCTGTGCAGCTCAAGATCGGGCATGATGGCACCTCCTTTACCACCGATGGAAAGAGACCCGGATGGCGAAGCTTTTTGAAAAAGAGCACAGCGGATGAACTGAAAGTCTCTGCCTCCAGCAATTTTGCCAAATTGGGATACGACCGCGCCCATCGAATTCCTTTTTCTGCCATCGAGCATTTGCTCTGTGATTTCTGTAACGGCGATGCGACAGAAAGGGAATTTACCGAGCTGACCGATGCGATGTATGATGGTGGCGACGAGGAATACGAAAACATGAACAGTGCGCGTGACACGCTGATCGAATCTATTAAGGCGGGAGCTACGCCTTCCAATATCAGATTGGAAGCGAACTTTTTGCTCGGGTTACTGAACAGCGCGACCAAGAATGTATCGCCTGGCGATGCCTCTGAGAACCGCGGAATCCAAGACCGCGCAGACTATGGTTATGTTGCTTCACCTGGTGGTACAACGTTTGATCTTTCCCCACGAAGCGCCGATCTCCACTCTGCGTGGTCTAGCTGGGATCGGGAGCCAGAATTGCCGATGACACCGGGCGGCGAGCACGTGCGCTCTTCGCAGATCAGTTCGGAGCAACAGCAAAGCGGCACTGCCGTCTCGTTGGATCAGATCAACGACTTATAGCCTGATCTCCTGTAAGTTGAAGGTGTGTTGACAGCATGAGCCGCACCATTCAGCGGTGTCACGCGTCATGACGACTCTTCAGCCCCCGATCGACGACTTTTCCGCCCCCGTTCAATGCTAGGCGTTGAGGCCGTTCAATTTGTGATGAACTTCGCAATAATCTCCTGGAGAAAAGAGTAGAAGAATGTGAGCAGAAAGCAAGAAAAAGGGCTCG
This sequence comes from Tumebacillus lipolyticus, assembly GCF_042682745.1. Lineage (NCBI taxonomy): Bacteria > Bacillati > Bacillota > Bacilli > Caryophanales > Alicyclobacillaceae > Tumebacillus > Tumebacillus lipolyticus. Next base: position 1,286,559 of record NZ_JBHUIO010000002.1, read on the forward strand.
TCGCGCATTTTCGAGGTTGACCTCAAAGCGCGTCGAGCCCTTGTTATATTTAGGCTGACGGGAGTGCTTGGGAGTCGAATCCCCCCACCGCATCTACCGACCGCACATCGTTTTCAAGACTGCATGCGTATGCGATAGCTCGATACTTCTTATGTGCTTTACAGCTCCCGCCCCGATCATCCTACGTTGTAGGAGTCTGTTGGACGCTTGTTCTCTCTGGAGATCGAACTGTGAGCAAAAGTTGAGGTAAACACCGATCCTTTTTCTTTGCTCTTGCGAACAGCCTTGCGACCAACACCTCTTCTTAATACCTTCGACTCTTTGATAACAGGAAAATAACGAAGTATCTCCACCCATTTCTTATACATTAGAAAATTCATAATTATAGCACTTTAAAAAATCCTTCATATCATAGTGACTGATCACCAGAAGACGGTCATACTTGAGAGGGGAATCATAAAGCTGTGCTTGACCCCCTATTTCGAGCTATTGGCCGCAAAAAGGCACAAGCATCCATTCGCCAAAGACATTCTCCAGCAGGGTACAAAGGAACATGCTGCCATTTCCCCCACTACATGATTCGCATCGCTGCGGTTCGTTATGACGCAGCGACCATTGGAGAAAGTAAGCTGAGTCATTTTTTTCAATGTAACAAAACTATCACTATAATTTTAGCTGATTTTTTGGCATTATAGATGAATATGGCTGTATCGTAAAAAACTGCCTATTTTGTTCGCAATTTGTAGTCGAGGCACACAAGAGGAATAGTATACCTTTATAGGATCGTCCTTCAGCTCTCGTACCGCCGGATGACTTTCTGCCACTCCGACTCCGATCGAGTTGGTATACGATGATAACAATACGATGGTCCGTTACTCCGCAAAGAGAAATAAATCGAGACCAATTCGGGTTACGGAATTAACCACGTGAGGAGAGAGCTAACGGAATGATAGATGCGACTTTAAACTTTCTAAAAGACTTTGGCGCTTGGGGATTGTTTTTCCATTCTTTTATCGATGCGATCATTTTCCCTGTTCCCGCCTTTTTCACTCAGGTGTCCCTGAGCATGATCAATCCTTCCAACGCTCTTTGGCTGGCAACGGTCGGGTTTTTCGGCTGTTTATTAGGTACCCCGATCGGATATTGGATCGGCAAAGTGGCAGGAAGGTCATTTCTGAAAAAAATACTCAAAAAAAGCTGGGTCGATTCTGCCACGGAGATGTTTAACCGTCATGGGGCAGCAGCGATATTACTAGGGGCATTCACACCCATTCCCTTCAAGATCTTCACCATCCTTTCCGGGAGCGCCAATTACTCGCTCTGGAAATTGATCGGGTACGCAGCGATCGGACGTGCTGCCAAATTTTACACCGTCGGGGCATTGTTCTATTGCTACGGCACATTTGCGGACAAGGTGATCGATAAATATTTTACCCTCATCTTTTTAGGGATCTTCATCATACTTGCCGTTGGCTGGTTCCTGATCAGCAAGCTTCGAAGCAGAAAGAACACAAAATCAAAAGATGGCGGAGAATCCAACCCTTCCTAGGCGATCAATATTTGCGCAGACCGAAGTTGCCGATATACAAAAAAGCCCCGCCATTCAGCGGGGCGATGCGTCGATTCAACTCTTCAGTCCCAGCCCATGTGGGGTCGCTATAACGAACGTATCATTTGACAAGAGAGGGTCATAAATCCGTTCATTACTGAACTCATTAAAAAGCAGTGGCAGTCTAGGAACCAGAAAGTCCTAGACTTGCCACTGCTTTTATTCTGCGATCGTAATTCGTTAGCGTAACGTTCATGTATCAGGTGCTAGTATGATCAGCCGAGTTGTATTGGTAAGCGAACTACTGCTCCCGCCCTTGCGGCAAACGCACTTCAAACAGCGTGCGAATGACACTGCTTTCGGCCGAAATCGTGCCTTGATGCTGCGCTACAATATTTTTGGCGATGAACAAGCCGAGGCCGGTGCCCTCTTCACGATGAGTTCGTGCCTTGTCGCCAGTGAAAAACATATCGAAAATATGAGGCAGTTCCTCCTGTGGAATGCAATTTCCGTAATTGATGATTTGAATCACCGCATCTTCGTCTTCAAGATGACAATGAATATCGATATACTGACCGTCTTGGCCATAGCGAATGGCGTTCGTCAGAAGATTTTCAAATACGCGTGCCAGCAGCTCCCCATCCCCCCGAATCGTCAAATGAGGAGTGATGTCCAATCGGGTGGTCAAGTTATTTTTCTCAAGCAAAGGGTACAACTCCTCGTTTAATTGGATGAGGAGCTCGTGTAGATCGATCGGTTGGATCTCAAGCGTAAGTTTGCCGTAGTTCATTCGGGTGATTTCGAACAGTTCGTCAATCAGCTTCTCCAGGCGTTGTGACTTGGTGAATGCAATGCTCGTATAGTGTTTGATTTGTTCCTTCGTCAGCTCGTCGCCCTGAAGAATGAAATCCAGATAACCTAATACAGAAGTGAGCGGGGTGCGCAGATCATGGGCCAAATTCAAGACCAACTGCTCCTTGCTGTTTTCTGCAAAATCGCCTCTTTCCATCGCTTGCTGCAATTTTTCACTCGCCAGATTGATGTCTCTCGCAATGAGTCCAAACTCGTCGTTAGATCGAATGAGCAAACGACCATTGAAGTCGCCGTTCGCCAGGCGATGAATTCCGCGCGAAATCTCATCGAAATAAGCTACATACTGCTTGGTGAAGAGCAAGAAAAACAAGATCGAGAGCGGGATAAAGATAAGCAGAAAGAAGTTGATATCCCCGATATCTTTGATAAAGTAGCGAAATTTAGTCAACGGATCCTCGAACTTCGTCGTATGATAATAGAGCCGGAGAACCGTATAGAGCGCAAAGGTAATCAGGCCGGAACAGAGCATACTCAAGCCGAACAGCAGAATCATGTTAAACCGAAAGCCTCGGATTTTTTTAGCCATTGAACGAATACCCTACTCCCCAGACGGTCTTGATCAATTTGTTTTTATTCATATCTTCGCCGAGCTTTTTCCGCAATGTGCGAATGTGCACCATCACCGTATTGCCTCCTTCGTAGTAAGTCTCGCCCCACACGTGTTCGAAAATATTCTCAGAGCTGTAGACCTTCTTCGGATGACTGGCCAGCAGGCACAAAATATCAAATTCTTTCGGAGTCAGCTTAATCGGGTTGCCATATAGAAATACGGTTCGTTGTTCCGGATAGATGACCAAGCCGCCCCGCTCCAAAACCGAGCTGTTCGCCGGCGCCAATTGATTGAATTGCATCGAACGCCGCAGCTGCGCATTCACGCGAGCGACCAATTCCATCGGGTTGAACGGTTTGGTCACATAATCATCCGCTCCCTGTACCAGCCCTGCAATTTTATCGAGGTCGGTCGTTTTGGCGCTTAAAAAGATGATCGGCAGATGATGCTGCTCCCGAATTCGTCGCGTCACCTCGTAGCCGTCCAGCTTGGGCATCATAATATCCAAAATTGCCAAATCGATAGGATGTGTCATCATCGCAGCTACAGCTTCCTGCCCGTCAGCCACTTTTATGCAGCGGTAGCCTTCTTTTTGCAAATGCAGTTCGACCAAATCGGCGATTTCTGTCTCATCGTCAGCTATCAAAATGGTGATCGGCTTCATTCGTTCCCCCTGTAAAACGTCAGTATCCTGCTATTATATCTGATTTATTTCAAATTCGGTTGATCGTACACGGTCACGATGACACCATCTATATTATTGCCTGAAATTTCATAGCGGCCATTCGCTGGGACATGGATCGTTGTATCTGTGGAAACAGGGTAGTAAAAGACTTCATAAGCATGATGATCTACTGTAGCCGTGACGGTCTTCTGTTCTTTCAAGAATTTCAAATACTCCTCTAAAACGAAGCCCTTTTTCTGCATGATCGCACTGTGCGGCAGCCCAACATAGCGAAAATGCCACGGCTCATATCGAATGCCGGTGATCGCCTCTTTGTTCTGCGGATAGCGTAAAACGAAGCCGTATCTCCATGCATTTTGGATCAGCCACTTTCCTTCCGGCGCACGATTCATATCGCCTTGCGTTGATCCGATATCGATCGACAGGCCGAGATTATGTTCGCTATAACCTGCCGGCATCGCATATTCGGCTCCCATCTGCTGATACAGTTGATCTTGTTCTTGATCGTCCCGATAACCGCTGCTGATTAAAAAATGGTTGACCCCTTTTTGTTCCGCAGCTCTGATCATGGTTGAAAATTTCTCCAACAAGCTGGGCGACAGCTGAATCGTATTGTCCAGCATACCGAATCCCTGCACAAGCTCCTGGTGTTGAGACAGATTGATCGCTTCCGACTCTTCACCCCCCGCAGGTACAGGATGATCTTTGTTGACAAGCAGTAGATCACCTTTGTAAATCTGGTCTTTCGTAACTTTTATCGTAGGCTCGTCCTTCTGGGAAACTTCCGTCTGGACTTGAACATCTACTTTCGGTTGTTTGACGTCTTCCAGTTTGTCTTGAGCAATTCCATATCCAATCAGCAAAAGGATCGCAAGCCAAAAAAGCCGCTTCTTCATCGTTCGTTTCCTCCTATCGGTTCATCGAACTTCAGGATAAGGAAAACTTCTAAAGAAGAAGTGGGGTGAATGATAAAATTTTTCTTAAATCACTGCATCATTGTGGAGATTCGATCATTCCTCTACGGAGCTCTGCTGAGCAATCTCTGGTGAGAACATAAAAAGTCCCGCCATTCTAGCGAGGCTTTGCATCGGTACGACTCTTCAGCCCTCGCGTAACGTTGAGGGGCTATGTTCAACAGCAAGAAGAGTGAAACATGAAGAATCGAGATGAACTTCGATATGATCTTTCATCGAAAAGGTATCAAACGGGTAGCAGCATGCACAAAAAAGGGCTCGTGGCGCATGGTCGAGAATCGACCTCAACATGCCACGAGCCCTTGCTGTATCTAAGTTGGCGGGAGTGCGTGGGAATCGAACCCACCCAGCCGGGTCCACCGGCCGCACATAGTTTTGAAGACTAGGAAGGACACCAGTACCCCATCCACCCCCGAAAAAGTATGAACCTCATTATACCCTATTTTCTCAGGAGTTCAAACGCCCGACTTGTAGAGCGCGTCAGATGTTCAAACTTTTTAGCTCGCCTTCCAAAAATCCACTCTTCATAAAGCAACTTTCCCTGCCCCCTGTCGACCTCCCCTTCGATCATCGCGCAACCTATCTGCGCCGAACTCCTCCCCCCTGATAATAATCTCCCCCTCTTAGCAACCAGTCTCGAAGCTTGCCCGCTTTCAACTGTCCACCAAAAGGGGGAGTCGATCAATTTGTTCGAAGTGCTCGCATCATTTTAGCGCTTGCTGACTAGTAGCGAGCACGTTTTGCACCTCTTCTGCGAAGATCTCTTCCAAGCGATCGATCTGTGCTTGTTCAAACTGACGAGTGCAGTAATGCACTTGCAGGGTCAACTCTCCACCCTGCACGGCACCGACCAAGTTCAGCTTGTACTGCGCTTCCTGTTCCATCGGCTGCTCCAAATGGCCCGCCCGTCCAGCACGCCAAGCGGTATCGATGTCTGTTGCGTCCCGCAGTTCGCCTTGGTAGTTGAACAGAATCTGCGGATCGCGGTAGCTCCCCATCTGTTCCCGAACGCTCCGATCATCGCTCAGGTAACGCAACATGTTGAAAGATGCCCCGCCATGCGGCAACGATTGCAGCAGTCTGCGGGCATTGAGAATTGTTCGCTCGATCGGCTCCCTCGCCACCACCTGCAAGCAGAACGGGTACGTGTTGATAAAATATCCGACCGTTCGGCTCAGATCGAGCGGCCGATCTTGACCCAACTCATCGCGTCCGTGTCCGTTGATCGCAAAGCAGACCTGTTCCCGTGAAAGCCAGCTGGAAAGAACGCGCGCAACCACTCCTGTCAGCACCTCTTTGATGGTGACGCCGAGCTCCGCTGGTACGTTTGTGCGCAGCCTGTCTGTGTCGGCCGCCTGCACCTTGATCAGGCGAATGGACATGTCGGCGTTTGTGCTGCGCTGACCATCGGCAGTTTCAAACTCAACTCGCCCTGCCTCGATCTTCTCCAAGAACGGCTCCCAAAAGCGAGCGACGCCTTCCCCCTGCTCCGAGTTGATCAAGTGGTGACAGGATGCGACCCACTCTCGATAGGAAGAGCCGCTTTCGTCAAAAATTGCGCGCTCTCCCTCCGCCAAGCGCTCATACGTCTCGATCAAATCTTGCATCAGAATCGCACCGCTCACGCTGTCGCTGTACAGGTGGGAGACGATCCACAGCACGCGGTGTCGTCCTGCTCCAAGGTCGAACAGCGCCGCGCGGTTCATCAGCTCCTCGCCGAACTTGATCCCTTTCGCAAGTTCCAACTCTACGCGATCATACTCAGCCTCCTGGGCGCTCGTCTCCCGCATGTCGGAGAGGTCAAAGCGGTGCAACTCGACTTTCGCTTTTTCCGCAGGCAAGAGAATTTGCTTGATCTGCCCCGCCTCACTGTGATAGGTCGCGCGCAACATCTCATGGTGTTCATGCAGCAGTTGCAACGCTTGCAGCAGCAGTTCCGCCTTAATGTTCTGCTTTTCGATCACGATCGGCAGGAAATAAAACTCGGGGTTCATCTTCGAATCGAACAGCCATCTCTGGATGTGGGACAGCGGGACTTCGCCTGCAATCTGCCGCACTTTTTTACCCGAGCTGATCGATTCGGTCGCTTCCCGCATTCGCTCTTCCACAAATGCCACCTGAGCGCCAAACACAGCATGAGCGTACAGATCGCTCAGCTGAAGGCGCAGGCGAAACGCTCTGTTCAGACGCGACTGCACTTGAATCATGTTGAGCGATTCCCCGCCAAGGGTCAGGAAATTGTCGTCCGCCGCAAATTCGCCAATCCCCAAGACTTCGCGCCAGATCGCCCGCATGCGTTCCTCAGTCGTTTGTGTCTGCGTCATCGCTTCTGCTTGGACGGTTGCAGGTTGAACTGGCAACATCGAGGTAGGCAGCTCCCGTTTTACCTGCTTGACTGGCTCATTCTGCTCGACCCAGCAGGAGCTGAGATCAAACGCATAGGTCGGCCCGTGGACGCGGCGACGCTGCCACTCGCGGTCGAACGCGTGCCAATCGATTTCGACACCACGTTCCCACAATCTCCCAATACTCGCTTGGATCGTTTTCCATGCGTGCTCTTTGCGACTTAGCGACGGCACGGCCAACACTTTCTCATCTTGCGCCTGCGACTCGATCAGCGCGGTCAGCACCGGATGAGGCCCGATTTCAAGAAAAATAGCATTTCCCTCCTGCAGGATCCTCTCCACGCCTTTTCCAAACTGCACCGTCTCCCGAAGATGACGACACCAATAGTCTGCATCCAAGGTCACCTCTTGCATGAGTTCCCCGCTCAGGTTGGAGAGGAGGGGAAGCCGCAGTGGAAAAAAGGTGATCGTCTCCTGCATGAAGCGCGTAAACGGCTCCAAGATCGATTCGGTCAACACCGTGTGATAGGCGGTCGAGATCGGCAACAGGCGATGAACAACACCGTCTTGCGTCAAGCGAGCATCCAACGATTCGATCGCTTCTCTGCGCCCGCCGAGCACAACCTGCTGGGGACTGTTGACGATCGCAAGCGATAGATCTGTTGGAAACTGGTCGAGATAGAACTGCACCCGTTCAGGACTCGCACTGATCGCGATCATCCCCGCGCTTTCGACGCCCTCTTGGATCAAAGCTCCGCGCTTGCTGACGATCAACAGCGCATCCTGAAGCGACAAGCCTCCCGCGATGCAGGCTGCCACATATTCGCCGAGCGAGTGGCCGAACACGCAGTCCGGCCGAATCCCCCACGACATCCAGAGTTGTGACAGCGCGTATTCGATGATAAACATCGCCACCGGGCTGATCTGCACCTCGTCTAAGGCAGCGCGATGAGCTGGGTTAAACAGATACTCGCGAAATGGCAACGGGTACAGCCGATCAACGATCGCAAAACAGTCTTCACAAGCCTGACGAAAGACTGCTGACGTTTCATAGAATGTCTGACCCATGCCGACAAACTGCGAGCCTTGACCGCTGAAGAGAAAGACGATCTTCTGTCGTCCTTCCCTCACCGTTTCCACATCCCCCGCTGCCATCGCTTGACGGCACAGTTCTTTTAACTCTGCACGACTCTCTGCGATCAGCGCCAGCCGATGGTCGAACGGTTCGCGACCGACGTGTAACGTATAGGCAAGATCGCCGAGCGATTGGTCAGGCTCCACCTTGAGGTGGGTCAAAAGTTTCCCAGCTGCTTGGCGGACCGCTTGCCGACTTCGCGCCGAGAGGGTGAACAGATGATGCGACCGCTCTTTTCGATCGTTCATGCGAAAACACCTCCTGCTGATTCGATGATCATGTTTGGCGCGGAGCTTCTTCTAAGATCACATGGGCGTTCGTGCCGCCGATGCCAAACGCGCTGACTCCGGCGCGAAGCGGTCCTCGATCTCGCGACCACCGCTTGTGCTCCGTGTTGACATAGAAAGGGCTGTCCTCCAAACCACAGGCTGGATTCGGCTTGGTGTAATGCAGGCTCGGAACCAGCTCGCCATGCTTCATGCAGAGCGCCACTTTGATCAGCCCGGCCAATCCTGCCGCAGCATCGGTGTGCCCGATGTTGCTCTTCACCGAGCCGATGGCGCAGAATCGCTTGTCCTCCTGCGGGCCGAACGCCGCTTTGAGCGCCGCGATCTCGATCGGGTCGCCCAGATGCGTGCCTGTGCCGTGCGCTTCGATGTAGGTGATCGATCGCGGGTCGACTCCGGCGCTATGCTGCGCTTTGGCGATCACATCCGCCTGCCCCTGCTGGCTTGGCGCCGTATAGCCGATCTTCTGATTTCCATCATTGTTCAGCGCCGATCCTTTGATCACCGCATAGATCGGGTCACCATCCCGCTTTGCATCGCTGAGGCGCTTGAGCAACACGACGCCGACACCGTTTCCAAACACGGTACCACCCGCCGCTTGGTCAAACGCTCGGCAGTGCCCATCTGGAGAGGTGATGAAGCCGGGCTCGTATACATAGCCGACCTTTTGTGGCGTCTGCACCGATACGCCGCCAGCCAGCGCATAGTCGGTCTGCCCGGTCAACAGGCTTTGACAGGCCAGGTGCACAGCGGTCAGCGATGTTGAGCACGCCGAATCGACGACGACGCTCTCCCCTTTCAGGTTGAGCTTGTACGACAGCCGCGTCGCAATAAATTTGCCGTTGGTCAGAAGTTCCGATTGGAAATCATCTGCCGCTCCCTCACCCACCTCTTGCAAACCATACTGCGTATCGGAAACGCCGACATAGACAGAGGTGGCGCTGTTGATCTCGCTCACACGGTAGCCCGCATTTTCGATCGCCTCCCACGCGGTGAGCATGAACAGCCGTTGCTGAGGATCTGTATGGCTCGCCTCTTGGTGCGTCATCTGGAAGAAGTCAGGATCGAACAGGTCGATGTCGTCCAGATACCCGTCGCGCAGCACATAGCGCTCGCGGATGTCCTCCTCCAACTCTTCCCACGCAAACGGCAAGTCTTCAAGCGCCACGTCGCGGATCAGCTCTTTTCCTCTGCGGAGATTATGCCAATATTCATAAGGGGTGACGGCGCCGGGAAAGCGAAGTCCGATCCCGATGATCGCGACCGCATCATCCTGCGCGGGGTGTGACGCTTCTCGCTCCGCCGAAGCATAGCTCGTCACCGCGCTCGCTTCTGTCCGATCCAAAGCGGCTGCCAGCTTGCGCACCGTCGTGTGCATCAACAGGTCGAGGATCGGCAGTTTGACGTCCAGCTTTTGCTCAAGTTGATTCTGCACGTTCATCAGAAGCAACGAGTGTCCGCCGATGTCAAAAAAGTTGTCGTCCAAGCGGATCGCTTCTCTTGCACAGTCTAAAACGTCCGCCCAGATCGCCGCGATCTCCTCTTGTCGAGATGTTTGGTTGGCTCCAGTCGAGTCGGCCGCCGACGCAAGTCTGCTCTCTGCACCTTGCGCAGCGTTCAGTCGAGACAGCGCTTGGCGATCCACTTTCCCGGCGGGGGACAGCGGCATCTCCGCAAGTCGGGTCAGGCGAGCGGGCACCATGAACGCGGGCAGTTTCGCTGCCAGCCAGCCGCGCAGATCAGGTTGGCCTTCATTCGTCTGGGTCGTATAGAAGCCATGCAGTGCTTGGCTGCCGTCTGGGCCTCGTTCGACGACCACGACGGCGTGCTGAACAGCGGGGGAGGCGATCATTGCCGCTTCGACCTCGCCAAGCTCGATGCGGAACCCGCGCACTTTCACCTGGTTGTCCACGCGGCCCACGATCTCAAGCGTTCCGTCTGGCAGCAGACGTCCGCGGTCGCCCGTCCTGTAGATCTGCTCATGAACGAATCGGCCAAATCGCTTCTGGAACGGATTGGGCACGAATGCGTCTGCCGTTTTTGCAGGCTGGTTCAGATAACCTGTCGACATCGCCAGCGTCTCGATGCAGACTTCGCCGATCACGTTGATCGGGCTGAGCGTATTGCGGCTGTTGACCACGTACATCCTGTAGTTGGCGAGCGGCGTTCCGACCGGCACATTCATCGCGCCTGCAGCAAGCTCGCTTGGGATCTCGTATGCTGAACAGTAGACGGTCGTTTCGGTCGGGCCACAGGCGTTTACAAGCTGCAGATCGCAGCCAAACTTGCGCTGCCATTTTCGAATCGCATCGCTCGGCAAGATTTCGCCCGCGATCTGGATCATCCGCAAGGAGGACAGCTTAGCGCGGTCCGCTTCCGACAGATAGGTCGTCAGATGAGTGAAGAAGGTGACCGTCAGGATCACACAGGTCGCTTTGCACCGTTCAACTTCGCGGGCAAACTCTTCGGCAGACAGCCTTCCCGCTTTGGACAAGAGGTGGACGCGCCCTCCGAGCAGAAGCCCTACATACGTGTCCCAGACAGACACGTCGAAGCTATAGGAGGAAAATTCGAGCATCACATCGTCCGGCCCGAAGCCGTATCGATCTCGTCCCCACTCGACGAGGTTGAGGACGCCGCGCTGTGCGATCTGCACGCCTTTTGGCTGACCTGTCGAACCGGACGTATAGATGACGTACGCCAGATCGTCCGCTGTGCTCAGGACAGGCAGGTCGTGCGTCTCGGGAACTTCAATCGCCGCTTCGAGCAACAGGATTTCTGTCTGCCGCTCGCTCCCCGCCTCTCTGACCAGCAGATCAACCAGTCGGTTCGCGTTCGCTCGATCGGTCAGCAGGTAAGGGCTTTGGCTGTCAGCGATCATATAGCGGATGCGCTCTTCCGGGTACTCTGCATCGATCGGCACATAGACACCGCCCGCTTTCAGAACGCCGAGCATCGCCACCACCGTCTCGATGCTTCGATCGAGGATGATGCTGACAAAGTCGCCGCTTCGAATGCCCCGGCTGACCAGCAGATGAGCGACTTGGTTGGATCGCTCGTTCAGCTCGGCATAGGTCAGAGCGCCATGCTCCGAGCTGAGCGCAATTTTAGATCGATCAGCAGCAGCCGCTTCGTAAAACCGCTCGACGATGGTGCGGTCAAGATCGTAGTCCCGCACCGTATCGTTAAACTGCGCATAGATCGAGCGGTCTTCGGCTGTCAACAGCTCGACGTGCGCAAGCGGCGTGGTCAACCGTTTGACAAAGGCGTGCAAGATCTCCTGATACAGGGCGGAAAAACGAGCGATGCTCTCCGGCAGGAACAGGTCGGTGTTGTATTCGAAGGCCAGCCAGAGACTGTCAACGCCGTCCATCGCGAACAGGGAGAGATCCACTTTGGCGGTCGTATGCGGCAAGTCCCGTTCGACGCTTTCGAAGTGAAGCGCGCCCGCTTTTTCTGATGACGATTCTGAGTTGGATTCTGCCTTGTAGGTGAACATCGTCGAATAGATCGGCGAGCGGCTCGCATCTCGCTCCGGATTGATTTTCAACACCAGCCGATCGAACGAGTACGCTTGGTGCTCGTACGCTCTCAGAAACTGATCTTTGACGCGGTGAAGCAGCTCTTGCAGCGTCGCGATGCCCCTTGTGCGCGTGCGCACCGCCAACATGTTGACGAAAAAGCCGATCACGCTTTCCAGCGCTTGGTCGGTGCGGCCTGCGACCGGCGTGCCGACGATCAGATCCTCCTCATCGGTCAGCTGTTGCAAGAGCATCACAAAGGCGGCGAACATCAGCTGGTACATCGAAACGTCTTCGCGCTTCGCAACTTCGCGCAGCTTTTCTGCCAGCTCACAAGACAAGCTCGCCTGATGCATCGCGCCGTTAAAGGTCATCACATCGGGGCGCGGGAAATCGGTCGGCAAGTTTAACACGGGAAGCGGCTTGGCGAGTTCCTCGATCCAGAACGATTCATGAGCTTCCATCTCCCCGTCCTGCCAGGCCGCATAGTCGACATAGCGCACCGTCTGCTCCGGCAAAGCTGGCAGATGCCCGTTTTGCAAGGAGGTGTACACGTCGACCAACTCGCCGAACAGCAGGTCGTGACTCCAGCCGTCATAGACGATGTGATGGATGTTCAGGTAGAACCTGAACTCGCCTGCTCCCAGCTTGAACAGAATCGACTTCACCAGAGGCCCCGTCGTCAAATCGAACGGACGGGCGTTGATCCGCTCCAGCTTCATGTCGAGATATTCGGCTTGCTCCTGCGCATCAAGACCGCTGAGATCGCGGAATTCAAACGGGAAGACCACATCTGACAGCACGCGCTGACACGGCTCGCCGTCCACTTCGAAAAAGATGGTGCGCAGTGATTCGTGTCGATCCATCAAGCATTGCAAGGCCGTTTTGAAAATCGTCACATCGAGCGCCCCCTGATGGGCGACCATCGTCGGCACCTCGTAGACGCGGCTGCTCGGATCGATCCGATATAAAAACCAGAGCCGCTTCTGCGCGTGAGACAGCGGGTAGTGCGCTCGCTCCGGCAAGCGCGGAATCGATGCGGATCGACCGATCGATCGAGAAGCGGACAGGCTTTCCAAGTGATCGGCCATCGCTTTAAGCGTCGGGTTCAGGAAGACGTCTTTCATCAGCAGCGTAAGCCCGAGCTCCTTTTTCACCCGATTGAGGAACTGGATGGCGAGCAAGGAGTGTCCGCCGAGATCGAAGAAATGATCGTCGACAGAAATCTGCTCGCGGTGGAAGATGCCCGCCCAGATCGAGGCGATCTGGCGCTCGATCGGAGTTGTCGGTGCGACCATCTCCCGCCGCTCGTCACCTCGCTGCAAAACCAGTTCGCGCAACGCTTTCCGATCGATCTTCCCGCTTGGCAACAGCGGCATCGCTTCCAGCAGGATGATCTGAGATGGGATCAAGTAGGCGGGGAGCTGCTGTTGCAGATGAGCGCGCACATCTTCTGCTGTTACCGCACCGCCTCCAGCGGTGCAAAACGCCCTCAGCTCGGTCTGCCCCGCCACATCCTCGCTGACGACGACGGCGGTCGCCCTCACCGACCGGTGTTGGAGCAGGCACGCTTCGATCTCGCCGATCTCGATCCGGTGTCCACGCACCTTCACCTGCCCATCGCGGCGCCCGATAAACTCGATCTCCCCACTCGGCAACAGGCGCACCGTATCGCCCGTTTTGTAAATGCGCACCTCAGGCCTTGCTGGATGTTGCAGGAACGCCTCAGCCGTCCTCTCCGGCTGGTTGAGATAGCCGCGCGCCAATCCGACCCCTTCGATGTACAGCTCGCCTGGCACGTTGACTGGGCAAGGTTGCAGATGCTGATTCAAGATGTGAACGGCCGTATTGGCGATCGGGCGGCCGATCGGCACGGTCGTCCAGTTCGGATCGACAAGCTCCCGCAGGTGGTAGGAGGTCGCAAAGACGGTCACCTCGGTCGGCCCGTATGCGTTGACGATCTCGACCTGCGTCCCAAACCGCGCTTGGAATTGGCGCACGCTCTCCGCATGAAGCGCCTCCCCAGCGAGCACGATGCATTTGAGCGTACGGAAAGGGCGGATGTCCTCTGGCAGATGGCAGGCGAACTGATGGAAGATCGCAGGTGGCAGGAAGCAGATCGTCGCCGAAACGCGCTGTACCGCTTCTCCAAACGCCTCTACCGACTGGCGCTCCAGATCGGAGAGGATGTGCAGGTGCGACCCGTTAAGCAGGGCGCTGTAGATCTCCCAGACGGACACATCGAAGCTGTGCGCCGAAAATTGGACCCAGGTCTCCCGCTCCGCAAACGGGTATCGCTCCCTCGTCCACGCCGCCAGATTCACCACCCCGCGGTGTGGAACCACCGTCCCCTTTGGCAGGCCGGTCGAGCCTGACGTGTAGATCAGATAGGCGGGGTCGTCAGGCCCGCTCGTCTCCTGCTGCTCTTCTCCGCTCCACGCGGCTGGCGCTTCTGACAGGCACAGCGTCAAGAGCGATCCGCTGGGCACGCTCGTGCGCAAATGCTCGTCTGCCAGCACGATCACCGCGCCGCTATCTTCGAGCATGTAGCGAATGCGCGCAGGCGGGTAGGTCGGATCGATCGGCACATAGGCGCCGCCCGCTTTCAGCACGGAGAGCATCGCGATGACCACATCGCGACTGCGCTCCATCAGGATGCCGACCACTCGGCCCTTTTTGACCCCTTTGTCCTGCAGAAGGCGCGCCATCCGGCTCGTCCGCTCGTGCAAGTCCGCATAGGTCAGCACACCGCTTTTTCCATCGGAGAGCGCGGGGCTATCCGGGGTGGCGGAAGCTTGACGTGCGAACGCCTCTTGAATCGTCGAGGTTGGCAGCGCGATGGCGCCGGTGTCGTTGATCCGCTCATACAAAGCTCGGTCTTCGGGAAGCGACAGGTCGATTCGGGCGAACGACTCGCTCGTTTTGGCGGCGATCGCTTCCACCGCCAGCAGGAAGAGCGCTTGGAATCGCGCAGCCGTCTCGCGCTTGAACAGGTCGCTGTTGTACTCAAAGCGCAACCGGATGCGCTCACCAGCATCGACCGCCAAGAGCGACAGATCAAACTTGGCCACTTTGTACGGCAGCAGCCCCTCCTCCGCGCGGAACTGTAAGCGGCGCTCCGCCGATTCTCCGCTCTCCTCTGTGAGCAGGGTGAACATCGTGGAGAACAGCGGAGAACGGCTCGTATCGCGCTCTGGGTTCAATTTTTCGATCAGCAGGTCGAACGGGTAGTCCCGATGTTCATGCGCGCTTAAAAACTGTGCCTTCACCTTCTGCAACAGCTGCTTGGGCGAGTGAATCCCCTCCCAGCGCAGGCGCAGAGAGAGCGTGTTCAAGAAGATGCCGACCACGCTTTCCAGCTCTGCGTGGTCATGTCCGTCGACCGGTGTGCCGACGATGATGTCCTCATCGCCAGTCAGCTGGTGCAAGAGCAGGAAGTAAGCGGCAAACAGCGCCATGTACAGCGAGACACCCTCTTGCTTGCACAGCGCGCGCAAGCTCGCGGTCAACCTTTCGGACAACGCGCTCTCCAAGAGGTCGCCATGGAACATCATCACCTCGGGGCGCTGAAAATCGGTCGGCAGATCGAGCACCGGAAGCGGCTTCGAAAAAACGTCCAACCAATACTGCTCCTGCTCTTGCCAAGCACCTGCTCGCAGCTGTTCGTTCTGCCAGGCGGCATACTCCACATAGCGGATCTGTCCCACATCGCGCTGTGCGCTCGCTCCCCTTGGCAGCTCTTCGTACAGGTCTGCCAGATCGCGGAACAATGTCTCTAAGCTCCAGCCGTCGACCACGATATGGTGGATGTTCAAGTAGAAGATGTGATCATCTGTTCCCCGCTTGAACAGGATCGTCCTCAGCAAAGGGCCATCCGCAAGGTCGAACGGCCGTTCTTCCATCGCCTCGACCAAGGCGCGAATCATTGCTGTTTGCTCATCGGTCGCAAGCGAGCTCAGGTCGTGGAACTCCAGCTGGAACGCGACCTGCTCCAGCACCTTTTGGCGGGGGAGATCATCCACTTCGCGAAACACCGTCCGCAGGACATCATGGCGCTCGATCAGCAGTTGCAGCGCTCGCTCGAACTGCGCGACATCGACTTCTGCCTCGATTCGCTTGACGAGCGGAACATCGTACACGCGGCTCTCCGCATGGAACTTGTCGAGGATGTACATCCGCGTCTGCGCAGGGGAGAGCTCATAGTGTTCCTGCTCTGGCAAGCGCATGATCTCCGCCCGCCTGCTCCTGCGTTCCTCAGCGACCTGTTTGTCCAGATAGCTCGCCAAGTCGCGCAGCGTGGCATGTTGGAACACGTCTTTCAAGTCGATCGTCATGCCCATTTCCTTGCCGATGCGGTTGAGCACCTGAATCGCCAACAGCGAGTGTCCGCCCAGATCGAAAAAGTGGTCGTTGACCGACACCGCTTCCCGCTGCAACACCCGCTCCCAGATCCCTGCCAACAACGCTTCCGTCTCGGTCGATGGGGCGACAAACTCGCGCGCTTCTTCCAATTCATCAGACTGCGCCATCTGTTCGAGCAGTTTGCGATCCACCTTCCCGTTCGGCGTCAGCGGCATCTCGCTCAGCCTGACCAGACGGGCGGGCACCATATAGTTCGGAAGCTGCACACCGATAAACTCCTTGAGCTCTTCCTGCTCCACATCCTCTCGCCAAGCGGTGTAGAAGCCGAACAGCATGTTGTTGCCATCTCGGCCCTTCTTGACGATGACAGCGACCATCTCCGTGTCCGGGTGCTGAGAAAACACCTCTTCGATCTCGCCCAGCTCGATGCGATAGCCGCGCACTTTCACTTGGTTGTCCACTCGTCCGAGACACTCGATCGTGCCGTCCGCCAAAATGCGGCCCAAGTCGCCCGTCCGGTACAGGCGATCTCCTCCCGGTTGACCAGGAAGGCTGTTGGGAATAAACTGCTCCGCCGTCTTCTCCGGCTTGTTGTGATACCCGTCTGCAAGCTGCAGACCTCCGAGGATGATCTCCCCCTTCACGCCGACCGGGCAGATCTTTCCTGCGCGGTTGAACACATAGACTTGGGAGTTGGCGATCGGTGTGCCGACATGCACAAAATCGAGCGGCCCTTCGATCAGGAACGCTGTCGAGTCGACCGCCGCTTCTGTCGCGCCATAAAGGTTGCCGATGCGAACGCCCGTCGGATACATCTCATACCATTGGTTGACCAGCTTGCTCGGCAGCGGCTCCCCTGACACGATAAAATCGCGCAGTTTGAGCGGTGGGCGCTCCGCCTCTGGCAGGCTGAGCAGATGTGCGACCAAAATGCTGAGCAAGGAGGGGACAAACTGCATGTAGGTGACATCGTAGCGCACCATCTGTTCGACCAGACGCTCCGGATCGGTGTAGACCGAATTGGGCAGAATCAGCAGCTTCGCCCCGTAGCGCAGCGGCCAGAAAAACTCGATGATCGAATCGTCAAAGCAGTGCGTCGTGCGCTGGATCACACAGTCTTCCGCCGTCGCTTGAAAGACAGACTGGTGCCAGAGGATGCGGTTGACGATCGCCTCGTGGCGGATGACCACGCCCTTCGGCTTCCCTGTCGAGCCGGACGTGTAGATCAGGTAGGCCACGTCGCTCGGCTCGTTGACCCGCTCTGGACTGCGCGAGGGCGAGCGCTCCACATCGCTCCACGAGTAAGATTTGACACCCGCACCGATGGTTTCTTCCACCGCGCCGCGCGCATCCAGATAGAGCACGGTCGCAAGCGGCAATCCTTCCCCGCTTGCGATCTCCCGAATCTGCTCCGCATAGGCCCGCTTGGTCAACAGCACGGGAGATGAGGAGTCGGTCAGCATGTACTGAATGCGGTTGATCGGGTAGTCTGGGTCGATCGGCACATAGGCTGCCCCCGCTTTCAATACCCCGTAGAGCGCCACCATCAGCTCGAACGAGCGCTCCATCTGCACACCGATCAGCTGGTTGCGCTGTACCCCCTGCGCTCGCAAAAAGTGAGCGAGGCGGTTGGCGCGCGCCTCCAGCTCGCCATAAGTCATCTCCTTCCCTTCGCAGAGCAGCGCAATCCGATTCGGATGCGCCTTTGCATATCGGCCAAACTCTTCGTGCAACAGCTGATCGAGATCAAAATCGACTGCGGTGTCGTTCATGCTGGCATAGACGGCTCGGTCCCACTCGGTCATGATCTCCATCCGATCGAGCGGCATCTCAAGATCATCGCCAAACGCGGTCAGCATCATCACCATCCTTTCGGCAAAGCGATTCACCGTCTCTTCGCCGAACAGATCGGTGTTGTACTCCAAATTGAGCAGCAGCTGTCCGCCTTTCTCCCCTGCATACAACGAGAGATCGAACTTGCTGGTCTTCGTTTCAAAATCGACACCGACCAGCCACTCTGTGCGTTCATCCACCTGCTGCCTGTTTTCGTGCCAGCCGAACACGGTGGAAAAGATCGGCGGACGGCTCATGTCGCGATCGGGGTTCAATTTCTCCACCAGCAGATCGAACGGATACGACTGATGCTCAAAGGCGAGCAGCGATTGACGCTTCACTTCGCGCACCAGCTCAAGCGGCGTTGTGATCGCTTCGGAGAATTGCACGCGAATCGCCAGCGTGTTGGCCACAAAGCCGATCAACGGCTCCAGCGCCTTCATCGTGCGCCCGGCGATCGGCAGGCCGATGATGATGTCCTCTTCTTGTGACAGATGGCGCATCAAAGCGAAGTAGGCGGCGAGCACCAGCATGTTCATCGACACTTCTTCTCGCTTCGCCACTCGTTGCAAGCGTTCATACTGTTCCGTTTGCAAAGCGGTCAACAGGTTGCTCCCATGAAATGTCTGCCGTTTCGGTCGCTCAAAATCGGTCGGCAACTCCAGCAGAGGGAGCGGTTTGGAAAGCGTCCGCAGCCAGTAGGACTCCGCTTCCCTCCACACGCCTGTCGCCACCTGCTGTTCGGTCCACTCCGCATAGTCCACATATTGCAAATCGTTCGGTGGCAACGCACCCTCTTGCCCATTGAGGAAAGCGCGGTACAGGGTCATCCACTCTTGAAACAGCAGGCTGCTGCTCCATCCATCGGTGATGATATGATGCATGTTCACATGCAGGTAGGCGCGCTCTTCTGCCAATTTGAACAGCAACACGCGCAGGAGCGGCCCGCTGGTCAGATCGAAGGGAGAACGGTTCGCCGCCTCGACCTCCCGATCGATTCGCTCTTGCTGACGCTCCGCTTCCCATCCGCTCAGATCGACATACTGCGCTTGTACATCGCTCTTCTCCTGCACCACTTGGCGCGGCACACCCTCCAGATCGACAAAGGTGGTGCGCAACACGGAGTGGCGTTCGATCAGCGCCGACAGCGCCAGTTCAAAGGCGCTCCGCTCAACTCGCTCCTTCACGATCAGGCTGAGCGGCACATGATACACGGTGCTGGTCGGATCGAACTTGTACAGAAACCAGAGACGCTTTTGCGCATGGGACAGCGCATAGTGATCTTTCGGCAGCGCGCGCTGAATCACCATCTCTTCAGCGGTCGCTCCCAGATCGAGCAACCCGGCTACCCGTTTGGCAAACTGCTCCAAGTTGGCCGCAACAAACAGGTCTTTGACCTCCACCTTCACGCCAAACTGTTGCTGCACTCGATTGAGCACCTGCATGGCGAGCAGCGAGTGACCCCCGAGCATAAAAAAGTTATCGTACAATCCGACGCGCGGCACCCCGAGCAGCTCTGCCCAGATGTTGGCCACCTGCTCTTCCGTCTCGCCGCTCGGCGCGACATACTCCTCCGGCGCCTCCTCAAAACGGATCTCAGGTGCGGGCAACTGCTTGCGATCCACTTTGCCGTTCTGGTTGAGCGGCATCTCGTCGAGGAAGACGATCGCCGACGGCACCATGTAGTCGGGGAGTTTTTGCTGTAGGAAGGCGCGCAGCTGTTCGACCTCTCGCTCCTCACCACGCCCTGTCACCACATAGGCGGCCAGG
Organism: Tumebacillus lipolyticus; assembly: GCF_042682745.1. Taxonomy (NCBI): domain Bacteria; kingdom Bacillati; phylum Bacillota; class Bacilli; order Caryophanales; family Alicyclobacillaceae; genus Tumebacillus; species Tumebacillus lipolyticus. The sequence continues at coordinate 1,306,443 of NZ_JBHUIO010000002.1, forward strand.
CGCTTATCCCCTGCGCTCGCCTCAAAGGCGATCACGACCGCCTCCTCCACCGCTTCGTGTGCGACCAGCGCCGTCTCGATCTCCCCGAGCTCAATTCGGAAGCCGCGAATTTTTACCTGATGGTCGATTCGCCCCATGAACTCGATCATCCCGGCTGCCGACAGCCGCACCAAGTCGCCCGTCTTATACCAGCGCTGACCGTCGATCACAACGTAGCGCTCGGCGGTCAGCTCTTCCTGACGATAGTAGCCGCGCGTCACACCTGGCCCGCCTACATAAAGTTCGCCTGGCACTCCGCGCGGGACGAGCTGTTGCTTCGAATCAGAGATGCGCAGCGATGCATGATTCATCCTCCCCCCGATCAGCGAGCGATCCGACCTTTCGTCGCGAGGCACCAGGTAGTGCGTGCAGATGATCGTGCCTTCTGTCGGCCCGTACAGCACATGAATCTCTGTCCGTCTGAAAACGGCATACATCGCGTCGAGCAGATCGGGCGCTACTGTGTCACCCCCGATAAAGATCGTGCGCAGCCGATCGAATCGCGACCTGTCGATAGCTCCGCTTTCGATGTGATCGACGATCTGGCGCATCAAGCTCGGCACCGCATGAAACATCGTATATCCTTCCAGATCGGAGACGAGCGCAGACAGATCGAGCAAACGCTCCTTCGTCATCAAGGCGGAAGTTCCGCCTGCGATCAGCGGATTTAAAAGCTCAAAGTATGCGATGTCAAACGTGAACGACGCGATCCACGGCAACACATCCTCCTGCGAAAACGCAAAATGCGCTTGGCTCGACAGCAGAGTCGCGATCAGGTTGCGATGTTCGACCATGACCGCCTTCGGACGGCCGGTCGAGCCTGACGTATAGATCAGATAGGACAGATTGTCGGGTCGTACCTGCGATCGCACATTTTGATCGGGTCGCTTTGCAATCTGATCATGATCCGCATCGAGAAGCACGACCTGTGCCTGATGCGACGGCAAGATGAATGACAGAGCGCTTGTCGTCACCAAAAACGGCAAGTTCGCATCTTCCAAAATCAGCGACAACCGCTCTTGCGGATGGGTGGGATCGAGCGGGACGAACGCGCCGCCCGCTTTCAGAACGCCTAGGATCGCGATCGGCAAGTCGAACGTGCGCTCCAAGCAGAGGCCGACCAACGCTTCAGGACCTACGCCCAGCTTCTGCAGATGGCTCGCCAATCGGTTTGCCCGGCCGTTCAGCTCCTCATAGGTCATCTGGCGATCGCCATCGATCAAGGCGACCGCATGCGGCGTCTTCATCACCTGCTCTTCAAACAGATGTTGTATGCATATCGCTGGATCATCGCCAGCTGTGCAGTCCCACTCTCTTTTTAGCTGCTCCGTCTCTTCAGCAGACAACAGCGGTAGTTCCCAAAGGCGAGCGTTCGGGTTGTCCACGATCCCTGCCAGCAACGCGGAGAAGTTACCAGCCAATCGCTCGATCGTCGAATCATCGAACAGGTCGGTGTTGTACTCCAAGCGCCCGACCAGCCTGCCGTCCATCTCTGTCATCGACAGCGCCAGATCAAACTTCGCCGATCCATTGTCGATCTCCACCGGCTGCACGAGCAGGTCGTCCAGTTGAAACTCCCAAGTCGGGGTCAGCTGAAACGAGACTTGAAAGAGTGGCATGTAGCTCAAGTTGCGGTCCGGCTGCAGCGTCTCCACCAGCTTTTCAAACGGATACTCCTGGTTGATGTTCGCATCGATCACCGTCGTGCGCACGCGATCGAGCAATTGACGAAACGTCAGATCGCCCGACAGATCGGTTCGCAGCACCAGCATGTTGACAAAAAAGCCGATCAGCCGCTCAATCTCCTTCCGGTTGCGGTTGCTGCTCGGGGTGCCGACCAGCAGATCGTCCTGCCCGGTCAAACGCTGTAGCCACGTGTTAAAGGCTGCGAGCAGCGTCATGAACAAGGTGGTGTTCTCCGCCCTGCTCAGCAGACGCAAGCGCTCGGTGAGACTCTCCGGCACATGCAGCAGATAGATGGCACCGCGGTGCCGATTGACCCGCGGACGAGGGCGGTCTGTCGGCAGCTGCATCACCGGCAGATGACCGGACAACCGCTTGTGCCAGTACTCAAACTGCATCTGCATCGCGTCGCTTTTTATCCACTGCTGTTGCCAATGGGCAAAGTCTGCATATTGGATGTCAAGTTCGGCGAGCGGTGACGGTCGTCCCCGCACAAATGCCCGATAGAGCGGCGCCAACTCTTCTGCGAACACGCCCATCGACCAACCATCGCCGACGATATGATGAATGTTCAGAAACAGGATGTGCTCCTGCTCACCCAAGCGCAGCAGGGCAAAGCGAATCGGCAAATCCTGTGCCAGTTCGAACGGACGACGCGCTTCTTCTTGTAACCAGTTGCGCACCAGCAGTTCGCGAGACTCCGCCGAGGCAGATGAGAAATCGAACAGGTGAAGCGGCTCCTCCTCCCAACCTGCAAGGCGCTGCATCGGCATTCCGTCCACTTCGACAAAGCGCGTCCGAAGCGCCTGATGGCGGCGCACGATCTCCTGCAAGCTCCGCTCAAGCGCTCGTTCGTTCAGCATCCCGTCGATGCGCAGAGCAAACGGCATGTTATAAACATAGTCCCCCTCGGTCAGCCGATCGAAAAACCAGAGCCGCTGCTGGGCGAACGATGCGGGCATACGTCCCTCTCGCTCCACAGGGAGGATTGGCAAGGCTGCCTGCCCCTGCGCGCCTCTCCGCGCCTGTTCGATCCGCAGAGCAAGCTCTGCTACACTCGGCGCTTCGAAGAGCGAGCGAAGTTTGATCTCGACGCCAAACCGATCTTGCACTCGTGTCAGCAGTTGCATCGCCAACAGCGAATGGCCGCCGAGATCGAAAAAGCTCGCCTCGATGCTCACCGGCTCGACCCGAAGCACCTGCTCGTACAGGCTGACCAACAGCTTCTCACTCTCGTTGCGCGGCGGCACATGCGTCAGATCGAACGCATGTTGTGAAAAATCGGGGGCGGGCAGGGCATGCGTATCCACCTTGCCGTTTGCGGTCAGCGGCAAGGCGGGCAGCGATAAAAATACGGACGGGATCATATGCTCGGGCAGCTTGGCTCGCAAACTGTGCCGAATCTCCTGCATCAGCGCATCTCGAAACACAGTCTGGCGCGGGATGTTCGCATACTGATGCCAATCTTTTGGCTGTCCATTCGAAGCCTTGCTCTTCGAGATGGCAGTCAACTGCACATCTGTGACGCCATGCCGTGTAAACACCACATCAAAACTGCCCGCAGCATCTGTCGTAAGCCAGCTGACATCAGGCTCATAGGGCAGGCCATCACAGAGCGCCCACAATTCCTCGGGGAACACCCCGACATGCTCGTCAGCAAGCGCTCGCAACTCCCCTACCGTGCTCGGCATCACGCCTTGATCGATCAGGGAAAGCATGCGAGCTTCCTTTGCGATGCGCCCATTCGGAACCTGTTTGATACCGATCCTGTCCGGCTCCACCGCGACGAGCATCCTGCGCACCTCCGCAAGCGTCAAGCCGTCCGCTCGCCAGTCGAGCCAGAGCATGTCCACCCGCTCTTCCGCTCGCTCGCCGATGTGAAGCGTCACATCATAGCGAAACATCGTCATCTCGTTGATCGCATTCCCCCGCTTGGGACGAACCTCCACCTGGCAGATCTGCGGCAAATGCTTCTGCAACGCCAGAAAAAACTGCGGATCGATCAGCAGTTCACGCTCATTTTTCATCGCGAGCCTCGCGCGGCGAACCACGTCAGCAAGGGGCGCAGCATCCTCCTCCTGAAACAGTTCGACCGCCAGATGAAACGCCCCCAGCAGTGCATGGCTGCGCACATCTCCGACGAAGACCGTTCCTCGATCTCCAACCGCGCTGACTGCGCGCTCAAGGACGCCCACAAAATACTCGACGGTCGGAAAATATTGAATGACCGAATTCATGATCACCATGTCAAACTGATCGGCAAAGTCGGGGAGCTCGTCCGCCCGGCTGTGGAGCAACTGCACATGCGGCAGGTCGAACCGCTTGAGATCGCGCTGCAACTTTTGCACCCCCGACTGGGAGATGTCGGTGCCGAGATAAGATTCGCTAAGCGGTGCCACACGATAGAGAATCATGCCTGATCCTGAACCGATCTCAAGCACTCGACCTGAGTCGTTATCTAAAATTCGCCCGATCGTGTGGTCGAGCCACTCGCGCATCTCTTCGGTAGGGATCTGCTTTTTCCGCAGGCTGCAATGCCAGCCGACCAGATGAAACGTCGGGTCGTACTCCGCGGTTTCCTCTTCATAAAAGTCGTCAAACAGCGTCTCCCACTGCTCCGTCTTCTGCCCTTGCTCATCGGGCACCACATAGGCGACCAGACGTCTATCGCCCGTTTCATCCTCATGGGCGATGACCGAACATTCCTTCACCGCAGGAAGCTCACCAAGCACCGCTTCGATCTCCCCAAGCTCGATGCGAAATCCCCGAATCTTCACCTGATTGTCGATCCTGCCCAAAAAGTCCAGCCTGCCGTCAGCCAGAATCCGCACCAAGTCGCCCGTCCTGTACATCTTCGCACCCGTCTTGGCGAACGGATTGGGCACAAAGCGCTCCGCCGTCAACTCTGGACGGTTCAGATACGCGGTCGCCAATCCATCCCCGCCGATGTACAGCTCACCTGGCACCCCGATCGGGACAGGTTGCAGCTTTTGATCCAACACATAGACGGTCGTGTTGGCGATCGGCTTGCCGATCGGCACAGACTGCTCCAACAAGCTGGCACCGTCCATCGGGCAGCAGGTCGTAAAGGTGGTGCTTTCTGTCGGGCCGTAGACGTGGAAAAATCGCCAATCGGTCAATCTTTGAAACAGGTCACGCACATGTCGAATGGACATCTGCTCGCCGCCGACCAACAGTTGACGCACGCTCCCCAAAGTTTCCCAATGGTGATCTGCCATCTTGTGGAACAGGGCGGTGGTCAAAAACATCGTCGAGATTTGATACTTGCTGATCACGTCGCCCAGCTCTTCTAACGACAGCTTGTCGGCGGGGCAGACGACCAAGCGTGCCCCGTTTAACAGCGCACCCCATATTTCAAAAGTTGCCGCATCAAACGAGATCGGCGCGTACTGAAGAAATACTTCATCAGCGCTCAAGCTCACATAGTCGGTCTCTTTGACCAGCCGAACCACCCCGCGCTGCGGCACGCAGACGCCTTTCGGTTTGCCAGTCGATCCAGACGTGTAGATGACATAGGCCAGATCGTCGGTCCTCGCCACAGAGGGGAGATTTTCCTCGCTCGCATCCGCATGCTCCGCCAGCGTCTCCTCCAGCAGAACGATCTGCACGTCCCCGATCGGGAGCTTGTCCAACAGCGCACGCTGCGTCAGGAGCACCGACACTTGAGAATCTTCGAACAGATATTGCAATCGCTCTTCCGGATAGTTGGCGTCAAACGGCACATATGCGCCACCCGCCTTGACGATCGCAAGCAGCCCGATCACCATCTCGACCGACCGTTCCGCACAGATGCCGACCAACACATCCCGCCCGACGCCAAGCTGTTTTAACCGTTGGGCCAGACGGTTAGCTTGACCGTTCAGCTCGCCGTAGGTCAGAGATTGGCTTTCGAAAACGACAGCGATCTCATCGGGCACCTGTTGTGCCTGCTCCTCAAACAGTTGTTTCATGCTCCGTTCCGGATAGTGAGTCTCTGTCCGATTCCACTCCACGAGCAGTCTGTTTTTTTCATCGTCTGTTAGCAGCGGCAGTTCTGAGAGACCGCTTGTCGGCTGCTCGGCGATGCCCCGCAACAAGGTCAGGTAATGACCGGCCATCCGCTCGATCGACTCCGCCTTCCACAGAGCAGCCTGATAGGTAAACTGTCCGATCAGGCCGGAGGGACCCTCCTCGATCATCAGATGCAGTTCACAATCATCTTTCGTTGCGATGCCAAAAGAGGCGGCATTCATCTCAAACGCCGCCTGAACGCGCACCTTTCTCACGTCGTCAGGATCGGTCATCGCTTTATCAAAATCGGACCAGCTTGATACTTTCCATTCGTCAGAACGAACTTCTGCTCGCTGAACAAGACGGATCAGCTCCCCTACCGAATGAATATCCGACAGGTCAACTCGCACCAAGCAAGGGCGTCTTTCATCCTGAGCGCCCGATCGGGAGGAACCGATCAGGATGTCTTTCTGCCCCGTATATCGGTGAAGCAAGAGGCAGAATCCAGCCATCAGTGACGTTTCGATCGTTTTGTCAGCATCCTGGATGATCGCTTCAAGCTGTGCGCTCAACTCCCTTGCAACACCGAACTGATAGACAGCGCGCCGCTCGTTCGTAGCAGCATGGCGCGGGTGATCTGTCGGCATTTGGAGAACGGGCAGCGTATCCGCCTGTGACAAGTCAAGTTTGTTCATGTTTCAAGTTCCCTCCTCAGGTAAGCTCGATCTTCTCGATCATCATGACTCGTTTTGAAAACCAATTTCCGTGTAAAAAAGGGACTAATTTCCACAGGTAAACGTGACAATACCAACATTATATCAACACATTATTTCTGTCAATTTATATCATTTTATTTTTATAACATAGAAAAAGTAACATTTTACCCTCCCGCTTGTACGCTCCACGCGCATCCCAACTAAAAAAACGGTAAAACCGCAGCAGCATCTTGAGCCGCACCAAAATGAAAAAAGCGCTTGGCCCAAGGAAGGCTCATAGCGCTTTTTTCACATGAAGGGGTACATCCAAGCACCTTTGAAAATCGGTTTTTACAAAAAATGTATGACTTTTGCAGCGCCGCCTAAGGAACAGGCTTATTTTTCAACCCGCACCATTCGCCAGTAGCACAAGATGGCGCACAGCTCTAACAAAGCGATCAAAATTCCCATCGGCAGAGCGCTGTCAGATCCTGCGATTCCGACGAGCGGAGCGACGATCCCACCGATGATAAAGGTGAGCACGCCGAGCAAACCGGATGCGGTGCCCGCCGATTGGCCTTGACTTTGCATCGCCAGCGAAAAGCTGGTCGCACCGACGATCCCAACGCTTGAGACGACGAAGAACAACGGGATCAGCACGGCGAGCAGGCTCGCTTCGAGCAGCAGAGCGATCAGCAGCGTGACGCCCCCCAGTGCGGCGATAATAAGTCCGCTGATCAGCAGCGCGGTGTCGCTCACCTTCCCAGAAAGCCGTCCGGTCACCTGGCCTGCGATGATGATGCCTACGCCGTTCATCGCGAAGATCATCGAGTAGGTCTGCGCAGACACCTCGTAGATGCCTTGCAGAACGAACGGAGAGCCGGAGATATAGGCGAACATCGCCCCTGTCACCAGACCGGATGACAGCGCATACCCCATAAATTTACGGTCTTTGAGCAGCCCGCGGAAGATGATCCACGTGTTGGCAAGACCGCCCGGTGTACGCTTTTCGGGCGGAAGCGTCTCCGGCAGGCGAATCGATACGAGCACCAACATCAGCGCCCCGATCAGCGCGAGCACGATAAACACGCCTTCCCAAGTGGTGAACCGCATCAGCTGTCCGCCGAAGATCGGCGCTAAGATCGGAGCGGCACCGTTGATCAGCATCAACAGCGTGACAAACTTGGTCAGCTCCGACCCCGAATAGAGATCGCGTACGATCGCGCGGGAGATGACGATGCCCGCCGCCCCTGCCAACCCTTGAATGAAGCGCAAGATCACCAACCCCCAGATCGAAGGAGCCAGCGCGCAGAGCAACGAAGCTGCTGCATAGGCGATCAACCCGATCACCAGCGGCTTGCGACGACCGCGGACATCGCTGAGCGGGCCCACGAACAGCTGCCCGAGCGCAAGCCCGAGCAGGCAGGCGGTCAAGCTGAGCTGCGCCATCGAGGCGGTCGTGTGCATGTCGTCCGCGAGAATTGGCAGAGCGGGTAAATACATATCGAGTGACAAGGGTCCGAAAGCGGACAGAGCTCCCAAGATGACCGCCATCCAAAAACGGCCCGTTCGCGCTGGCGCCTTGGAAGTGGTCTTACGTTCGTTCATCGATGATCAAAACCCCTTTTCCTAGAAATGACTTCTCCCGATCAAAAGGTAACTAGCACGTGCTGCACCGATATTTCGAAGTCCGTTAGTTCTAAAGTAGCAGAACATCGATCATAGTCAAGCTGTTTCGGTCGCTCCTCCCGCGATGGGTTTCTTTCCCACGACGAAGCCCCATCGAGAACCTAAGCTCGATGGGGCTTCCTTTGCTTATTGTGAAACGGTGAGGGCGAGCAAGCTTTCGACCTCGGTTGCAAACAACCGCTCCAATCGATCGAGAGCGACCTTGTCGAACTGTCGTGCCGAATAGTTCGCCTGCACGACCCACTCCCCTTGTTGGATGCTGCTGACCAGAATCAGCGAATAGGGGGTTGGCCGTTCCATCGGCTGTTCGACATTGCCATGAAATCCAGCGCTCCACCTTGCATCGGAGCTGCCAGCCGCGTGAATCTCCCCTTGGTGGTTGAACAGAATCTGCGGTTCGCGATACCTGCTCATCCGCTCGCCGAGCGAACCGTTTTCGCTCAGGTAGCGCAACATGTTGAACGTGGCACCGCCATGCGGCATCGCTTGTAAGCGATCGCCCGCCTTGCGGATCGTCTGCTCGATCGATTCGCCAGCCGCCACCGACAGAGCGAATGGATGCGTATTGACAAAATACCCCACCGTGCGGCTGAGATCGAGCATCGCCTCACCGCCCAGCTCATCGCGACCATGACCGTTGATCGCAAAACTGATCAGCTCCTCGTCACTCCAGATCGAGAGCACGCGAGCGACAATTCCGGTCAGCACGTCTTTGAGCTGGACATCGAGATCGGCCGGGACGGTGGAACGAAGCTTCGCGGTGCTCGGTCCGTCCAATCGGAACTCACGGACGCGCATGTCCGCTTGGGTGCTCAGCTCCTGCTGTGGATCGACCAACCGCCTGCTGGCAGACTCGATCTCTTCCAACACCGGCTCCCAGAAGCGATCCAACTCGGCACTCTGTTCAGAGTCGATATACGCTTGGCAAGCGTCGACCCACTCCTGATAGGAGGAGCTGCTATCCGCAGAGGTCGCTTGCTCGCCCCGATCCAACGATTCATACGCTTCAATAAAATCTTCAATCAGGATCGCACCGGACACTCGATCGCTGTACAGATGCGAGACGACCCACAGCAGACGGTATCGATCCGCCCCAAGATCGAAGAGCGCCGCGCGATTCATCAGCCCCTGATCGAAGGTGATGCTTTTGGCAAGCTCCAGCTCCAATCGCAAATATTCAGCATCTTGTGCCTCTCCGTCCGCAAATGAAGAGAGGTCGTAGCGCAGCAGTTCGATCTGCACATCTTGCATCGGCAAGATCACCTGTCTGATCTGCTTCCCCTCTCGATGATAGGTGGCGCGCAGCATATCATGGCGCTCATGCAGCGCATCGAGCGCACGTTGCACCACATCCCCGCGGATGTGCGTCGCCTCAAGGCTGATCGGAAGGAAGTAGAACTCCGGGTCGAGCACCGAGTCGAAAACCCACCGCTGAATGTGCGACAGCTGCACTTCGCCCTCGACCGCGCGCTCTTTTTTGACAGGCAACTCGCGACCCGCCTCCGTTGCCTTTTGCTCGATGAAGCGGACAAGATCGTCAAACTGCGCATGGCGATAGAGGTCGCTCAACTGGAGGCGGAGTTGAAACGCTTTGTTCAAGCGCGACTGTACCTGAATCATGTTCAGCGATTCGCCACCGAGCGTTAAAAAGTTGTCATCGCCCGCAATCTCTCGAACGCCTAGCACTTCGCGCCAGATGATGCGCACCCACTCTTCTGGCGATCGCGTCACCATCGCCTCATCCGTTGTCGAATCGGTCGACATCGGCTCGCGCACATCCGCTTCCGCCCCGCGCCTTTGCTTGCTGTATTCCGCCTGCTGCTCGATCCAGCAGGATTTGAGATCGAAGCCGTAAGTCGGGCCGTGCACGCGTCGGTACGAGTATTCTTTGTCGACCGCTTGCCAATCGATGTTCGCCCCATCGCACCAGATGCGCCCGAGGCTGTCCTGAATCGTTTTCCACTGCGGCTCTTTGCGGTTCAGCGAAGGCACGGCGATCAGGCTGTCATCTGTCGCCATCGTTCCGATCAGCGCGGTGAGCACCGGATGGGGCCCCATCTCGATAAAGACGTTCGCTCCATCCGCAAAAAGCGCTTCCGCCGATGCGGCAAACTGCACCGTCTCCGCCAGATGGCGGCACCAATAGTCTGCTTGCAGCGCCCTGCCTTGCACCATCTCGCCATCCAGATTGCTGACGAGCGGAATCTGCAGCGGGTGAAGTTCGATCTCCCGTTCCACAAACTGTCGGAACGGCTCGACGATCGGCTCAGACAGCATCGTGTGTGTCGCAGTGGACATCTTCACACGGCGATGCATCACATCATCCTGCTCCAAGCGGGCGGCCAGCAGATCGATCTGCTCCCTTCGACCGCCGATCACAAACTGCTGCGGCGAGTTGATCGTCGCGATCGCCACATCGTTCGGATAGAGCGCGACATACTGCTCCACCTGCTCACGCGTGCTGCTGATCGAGAGCATCGCGGTGTCTTTGATCCCCTCATAGATCAGCTGTCCTCGCTTGGCTACCAGTCGCAGCGCATCCCGCAGCGTCAGACCTCCCGCGATGCAGGCGGCGACATACTCGCCTAGACTGTGGCCAAACACATAGTCTGGACGAACGCCCCACGACATCCAAAGCTGCGCCAGCGCATACTCGACGATAAACAGCGCGACAGAGGTCACATGAAATTGATCGAGTTCCGCTCGGTAGGCAGGGTCGAACATGTACTCCTGCATCGTCCGTGGAAAAAGCGGGTTGGCGATCGCAAAGCATTCCTCACACGCCGTTTTGAAAACGGACGACGTTTGATACAGGGTTTGTCCCATCCCTGTGTATTGCGAGCCCTGCCCGCTGAATAGAAAGACGATCTTGCGCTCCTGCTCTCGCGTCCTGCCCGAGAGCTGCTCTGCCAGCTGTTGCTGGCAGAGCGCCTTCAGTTCCTCCCTGTCTTGCGCGACCAACGTCACCCGATGGTCAAAGGCAACCCGTCCGACGTGCAGCGTATGCGCGAGGTCGCCCAGCTGCTGATCCGGTTCGTAATCGAGATGGTGCAAGAGCTTCTCGACAGCGTTTCGCGCCGCCTGCCGACTGTGCCCAGAGAGGGTGAACAGATGATGCGTTCGTTCCCTTCCAATCGTGTTCACGCGAACACCTCCTGTATGTCTGATCCTTATTTGAGCGGCGCTTCTTCCATGATCACATGAGCGTTCGTTCCGCCGATGCCAAACGCGCTGACCCCCGCCCGAAGCGGTCCGTTTTTCCGCAACCACCGCTTGTGCTCGGTGTTGACGTAGAACGGGCTGTGTTCAAAACCGCAGGCTGGATTGGGGCTGTTAAAGTGCAGGCTCGGCACCAACTCGCCATACTTCATGCACAGCGCCACTTTGATCAGACCTGCTAAGCCTGCCGCAGCATCCGTATGCCCGATGTTGCTCTTGACCGACCCGATCGCGCAGTAGTGCGCCTCTTGCTGGTGACCGAACGCATGCTTCAGCGCCGCCAGCTCGATCGGATCGCCAAGGTTGGTGCCCGTGCCGTGCGCTTCGATATAGGTGATCGTCGACGGATCGACGCCTGCGATGCGCTGCGCTCTGGCGATCACTTCCGCTTGGCCCTGCTGGCTCGGTGCGGTATAGCCGATCTTGGCATGCCCGTCATTGTTGAGCGCCGACCCTTTGATCACCGCATAGATCGGGTCGCCGTCGCGCTTGGCGTCAGCGAGGCGTTTGAGCAGAACGACCCCCACGCCGTTGCCCGGCACGGTGCCCTCAGCAGACTGATCGAACGCTCGGCAATGCCCATCCGGCGAGAGGATAAAGCCCGGCTCGTACAGATAGCCCACCTTTTGCGGCGTCTGCACCGAGATTCCGCCCGCCAGCGCATAGTCTGACTGCCCGGAAAGCAAGCTTTGGCAGGCGAGATGGACAGCTGTCAGCGAGGAGGAGCAGGCAGAGTCGACGACGACGCTCTCTCCGCGCAGATCCAATTTGTACGACAGGCGCGTCGCCGTAAACTTGCGATTGGTCAGGATGTCGGAGCTGAATTCATCCGGCACGCCCGCACCTGCCGCTCCCCTTCCATATCGGGTGTCAGACACCCCGGCAAAGACAGATGTGGTCGCGTTGATCTCCGGCAGTCGATAGCCCGCGTTTTCGATCGCCTCCCAGGAGCAGAGCATGAACAGGCGCTGTTGCGGGTCTGTCTGGCTCGCTTCCCGATCGGTCATCTGGAAAAGCGCCGGATCGAACTGGTCGATCTCCTCCAGCCATCCTTCGCGCAGGACATAGCGGCTTCGCTCCGCTTCGTCCAGCTCGGCAAAAGAGTCGGGCAGGCTTTCCAGCGGAACATCGCGGATCAGCTCTTTCCCCTCGCGCAAGTTCTGCCAATATTCATACGGGTTCTTCGCCCCAGGGAAGCGCAAGCCGATGCCGATGATCGCCACCGCGTCTTCCTCAGCGCGCGCCGGAGTTGGCAGCGTGGGCGAGCGATCTTCTGGCTCGACCGATGCATCGTCGCCAAGCGCCACCGCGAGCTCGCGCACCGTGGTGTGCTGGAACAGTTCGAGGATCGGCAGCTTGATGTCCAGCTGCTGCTGCAACGCTTTCTGCACTTTCGTCAGCAGCAGAGAATGCCCACCGATGTCAAAAAAGTTGTCATCCGAGCCGATCTCGCTGCGGTCGCACTCCAATACGTCCGCCCAGATCGCCGCGATCTGCTCTTGGAGCTTCGAGGTGCTGACCTGCGCCTGCCCAGTGTCAACAGATCGCCCGATCGGCGATCCTGTTGGCACAGCATGCGAGCGTGCGCTGAGCGATCGACGATCCACTTTGCCGGTCGGTGAGAGCGGCATGCTGGCGAGCTGGGTCAGGCGAGCAGGCACCATCCAACTCGGCAGCGCTTGGCCGAGGAAGCTTCGCAAGTCGAGCTCCCCCGCTCCCCCGGCGCTCGTGTAAAACCCGTGGAGCGCGTTGCTGCCATCTGGCGCTTGTTCCACGATCACGCCTGCCAGCTCAACAGCAGGATGGCGCAAGATCGCCGCTTCGATTTCACCGATCTCGATGCGGTACCCGCGCACCTTCACCTGGTCGTCAATCCGTCCGACCACCTCCAGCGTACCGTCTGGCAACAGGCGACCGCGATCTCCCGACCGGTAGACTTTGCTGTTTACAGCCGGGCCAAATCGGTCGCGGAACGGATGGTCGACAAACGATCTGGCCGACGTTTCCGGCTGGTTCAGATAGCCTTTTGACATCGCGACCGACTCGATGATGATCTCGCCTGGCACGTTGACCGGACAGAGCGTTCCGTGCGGGCCGACCACGAAGAGCTTGTAGTTGGCCAGCGGCTTCCCGATCGGTACGCGGAGCATTTCATCGGGGATCTTGCTTACGATCTCGTGTGTCGCGCAGTAGACGGTGGTCTCGGTCGGCCCGCAGACGTTGATCACCTGCACCTCCGTCCCGAACTTCCGCTGCCACTTGCGCAACACATCCCCGGTCAGCAGTTCGCCCCCGACATGCATCATCCGCAGCGTTTTGAGCTTGGAAACGTCTTCTGCGCTCAGATGATCGGCCAAGTGTTTGAAGAACGTGACCATCAGCATCACGCAGGTCGCTTTGCTGTGTTGCACTTCTTCGGCAAACTTCGCTGCCGAGAGCCGCCCTTCTTTTGACAGCAGATGGACGCGCCCGCCGAGCAGCAGCCCGACAAACGTGTCCCAGACGGATGCATCGAAGCTGAACGAAGAAAATTCGAGCATCACATCATCCGCTCCGAAGCGGTAGTGCTCCTGCGCCCACAGGACGAGGTTGATCACACCGCGGTGGGCCATCTGCGCCCCTTTCGGCTGTCCGGTCGACCCGGAGGTGTAGATCAGATAGGCCAGATCGTCCGCTTCGCTCTGTGGCGGCAGATCGCTCGTATCAGCGAGGGCGCTCGCCTCCTCGATCTGCAAGATCTGCACGCGCAGCTCAGGCTCCGTTTCCAGCAATGTCTGCAACTGATCTGCATGCGCAAGATCGGTCAGCAGATAGGGCGCCCGACAATCGCCGAGCATATAGCGGATGCGCGCTTCCGGATAGTCTGGATCGATCGGCACGTAGACGCCGCCCGCTTTCAGCACGCCGAGCAGCGCGATGACCGTCTCGATGCTCCGCTCCATGACGATGCTGACGAACTGCCCGCGCACAAGCCCCCGCTCGCGCAACAGATGGGCCACCTGATTGGAGCGCTCGTTCAGCTCCCGATAGGTGAGTTCGCCATGCTCCGAGGAGAGGGCGATCTTCGATCCGTGCAGATGAGCCGAGCGGTAGAACATCTCCGGCAGCGTTCGGTCGAGATCATACGCTCTGTTCGTATCGTTCAGTCGCGCGTACAGTTCAACATCTTTCGCCGTCAGCAATTCGAGCTCGCCGAGCGGCGCTGTCAATCGATCCGCATAGGCTGCCAGCACTTGCTGATACAGAGCGGCAAACTGTTCGACCGTCTCCGCTGCAAACAGGTCGGTGTTATATTCGAACGCGATCTCCATGCCTGCCGCCTGCTCGATCGCAAACAGCGAGAGATCCACCTTCGCACTCTTGTGTTCCATCTCTGCCGATAAGTTGACAAATCGCAACTGCTCATTCCCAACCGCCTCTTCATCCCCCGCATGCAACGTGAACATGGTCGAGAAGATCGGCGAGCGGCTCGCATCGCGATCCGGGTTCACTTTTTCCACCAGCAGGTCGAACGAGTACGCCTGGTGCTCATAGGCGCGAAGAAACCGCTCTTTCACTTCGGCCAGCACATCTTGCAGTGTTGAAACGCTCTCCGTGCGCGTGCGGATCGCCAACATGTTGACGAAGAAGCCGACCAAAGGTTCGATGCTTTCATCGATGCGCCCGGCGACCGGCGTGCCGACGATGATGTCATCCGCATGAGTCAGCCGGTTCAACAGCGTGACGTAGGCGGCGAACATCAGCATAAACATCGAGGTCTCTTCCCGTTTTGCCACCTCGCGCAACTTCACTTCCAACTCGCGCGGCAAGGCGATCTTCTGCAGGGCTCCGTGAAACGTCATCACCTCTGGGCGCGGGAAGTCGGTCGGCAGTTCTAGCACCGGCAGCGGCTTGTTCAGCTCCTCCAGCCAAAATAGCTCGTGCGCTCGCCAGCTGCCCGCCGCAAGCTCGCGGTTCTGCCATGCTGCATACTCCACATAGCGCACGTCAAGCGGCGTCCATTCTGGCGTGTCTCCGCCCAAGAGCGCCTGATACGCTTCAGCCAGGTCGGAGAACAGCACCTCATAGCTCCATCCGTCATAGACGATGTGGTGAATGTTCAAGTAGAGCTGGTATTCTTCTTCCCCGCGCTTGAACAGGATCGCGCGCACCAACGGGCCGCTGGTGAGATCGAACGGATCGGCGTTGATCTCTTCCACCTTCAACCGCAAAAACTCATCCTGCATCGGTCGATCGAGCGCGCTCAGGTCGCGATAGGCGAGCGGAATCTCCCGATCGATCACTTTCTGGCGCGGCTCGCCCTCCCGTTCGAACACGATCGTGCGAAGCGATTCATGCCGTTGCACCACGAGCTGCCAAGCGGCTGCAAACGTCGCCACTTCTAACGAACCATAGTGGGCGACCATCGTCGGCACATCATAGACGCGGTTGTGCGGGTCGATCTGGTAGATAAACCAAAGGCGCTTTTGCGCATGCGAGAGCTGATAATCCTCCTGTTCAGGCAAGCGCTGAATCGCTTTTTGCAGCCCCGCCTGCTCCTCGCCTGACAGCGAGGCGAGGTGGGCGGCCATCTCACGCAGCGATCCGTACAGGAAGACATCTTTCATTTCGATCGGCAGCCCAAGCCCTCGCTTCACACGGTTCAAAAACTGGATCGCCAACAGCGAATGCCCGCCCAGCTCGAAGAAATGGTCATGTCTGGAGATTTGCTCGCGGTGGAAGATGCCCGACCAGATGGCAGCCACCTTCTGCTCCCACTCCGTCTCCGGCGCAACATATGCTTGCGCTGGCGCTTCCTCACAGGTCAAGGCGAGCTCCATCAGCGCTTTGCGATCCACCTTGCCGTTTGCAAGCATCGGCAGCTCCGCAAGCTCCACCAGCTGTGACGGAATCATATAGGCGGGCAATTTTTCTTCCAGGCTGCTGCGCAAGTCGCGCGCAGAAGTGCCCAGCTCGCTCGGCACGTAGAAAGCGACCAAGTCGTTGCGACCTGACTCGTCGGGTCGCACCACCACCATCGCCGAGCGGACGGCCGGCTGTTGCAACAGCGCTTCTTCAATCTCGCCCAATTCGACGCGGTAGCCGCGCACTTTCACCTGCGAGTCGCGGCGACCGATAAACTGAATCTCGCCGCTCCGCAGCAGGCGCACGATGTCGCCCGTCTTGTACATCCGCTGTTCCGCATGATGCGGATGGCGGAGGAACGCCTCTTCCGTTCGCTCCGGTTGATTCAAATACCCTTTTGCCAAGCCCACCCCTTCGATGTACAGCTCGCCAGGCACATTGATCGGGCAGAGCTGGAAGTGTTTGTTTCGCACCGAGACTTGCATGTTGGCCAGCGGGCGCCCGATCGGCACAGACGATCCTTCTGGATCGAGCTGCTCACAGATGCGATAGATCGTCGTGAAGACGGTCGCTTCGGTCGGGCCGTACATGTGTGCCAACTCGATCTCCGTTCCGAAACGCTCTTGCCACAGGCGCACGCTTTCCGCTTGGATCGCCTCGCCCCCAAAGAAGATCGACCTAAACTTCGTCTCCGCAAAATCGTCTGGGAGCGCCATCGCAAACTCGCGGAAGATCGCAGTCGGCAAGAAGACCAGCTTCGCATCTGTGCGCTTCACCGCCTCGGCGAACAGCTCTGCCGATTGGCGCTCGCGCTCCGAGAGCACGTACAGGTGGGAGCCGTGCAACAGCGCAGCATAGATCTCCCAGACGGAGCCGTCAAAGCTGTGCGTCGCATAGTTTAAGAACGTCTTGCGATCTTCCTCCGCATACTGCTCTTTGGTCCACTGCGCCAGGCTGACCACACCGCGATGGCTGATCATCGTGCCTTTGGGCAGACCGGTCGAACCGGACGTGTAGATCATGTACGCCAGATCGTCGGGCGACATCTGCACCTCTATCGGTTCGGCGCTCGTGCTGATCGGGATCTCTTTCAGCTCAAAGCTGTCGATCTGCAGCGATTGCAATCGATCGCGCAGATGCGATTCGGTCAACACCAGTTGCGCCGCGCTGTCGTTTAGCACATACTCGATTCGCTCCTGCGGATAGTTCGGGTCGATCGGCACATAGGCGGCTCCCGCTTTCATCACACCGAGCATGGCGATGACCACATCTCGGCTGCGCTCCATCATGATCAGCACCGCGCTGCCGACGCCGACGCCTCGCTCGCGCAAGAAATGTGCCACTCGGTTCGACTGCGCCTGCAGTTGCTCATAGCTGATCGCATCGTGCTCCTCATCGGACAGCGCGGGTCGCTCCGGCGTCGCCGCCGCTTGCAGCGCAAACGCTTGATGAATCGTCAGCTCCGGGTAGGGTAGAGCTGTATCATTTAGGCGCTCATACGCCAACCGATCTTCAGCGGACAGCAGGTCGAGCTCACCGATGTCAGCCTGATACTGTGTCGCCATTCCCTTCAGCGCTTGCAAGAAGATCGCATGGAAGCGCTCCACCGACTCGCGGGCAAAAAGGTCGGTGTTGTATTCGAGGCGCAGTTTGATCGCATCGGCCGTATCGACCGCCAGCAGGATCAGGTCAAAGCGCGCGACATCGAACTTCAGCAGCCCGTCTTCCGCCTGGAATTTTAGCGCGTTGCCCGCCGTCTCCACTTCCCCTTCTGTCAGCAGGGCGAACATCGTCGAGAACAGCGGCGTGCGGGACGTGTCGCGCTCCGGGTTCAGCTTTTCGATCAACAGGTCGAACGGGTAGGACTGGTGCTCATGCGCCGCCAGAAATTCGCGCTTCACCTGCTGCAAGAGGTCTTGCGGCGTCTGTACGCCTTCCCATCTGACGCGAATCGCCAGCGTGTTGAGGAAGAAGCCGACGATCTCCTCCAGCGCCTTCTGGTTGCGCCCGGAGACGGGAGTGCCGACGATCAGATCTTCATCGCCGGTCAGCTGGTGCAAGAGCAGGAAGAAACCTGCCATCAGCGCCATGTACATCGAGACATCTTCGCGTTTGCACAGGGTGCGCAACCGCTCCACAAGCTCTGCTGGCAATGCGCTTTCGATCAGCGCCCCATTGGCTGTCATCTCTGCTGGACGCTCATAGTCGGTCGGCAGATGCAGCACCGGATGAGGCTTGGCCAGTTGGTTGAGCCAGTACGATTCATGCTCCTGCCAACTGCCAGCTTCCAGCTCCGCATGCTGCCATGCTGCATAGTCCACATAGCGCATCCCATCCGCTTTCGCCGGTGGCACCTCTCCCCGAAGCAGTGCTTCATACAAATTGGACAGGTCGCGGAACAGCACGTCGAAGCTCCAGCCGTCGATGATGATGTGATGGATGTTCAAGTAGAGCGAATGCTCCTCTTGCGCTCGCTTGAACAGGAGCGCCCGCACCAGCGGCCCCCGCTCCAGGTCGAACGGCACCTCCTCTTTCGCCTCGACAATCTGGCGAATCGCGTCTTGCTGCTCTGATCCTGTGAGCGAAGCTAGATCATGCATGTCGAGCGGGATCTCCATCTGCTCGCTGATCGCTTGGCGAGGTAGATCATCGACCTCAAAGAACACGGTTCGCAGCGCATCATGGCGCCGTACCAACAGTTCGAACGCCCGCCGGAGCAGTTGCTCGTCCAGCATCCCGCGCATCGTCTTGACGATCTGCACATTGTACAGCTTGCTGCTCTGGTGAAATTTGTACAGGATGTACATCCGCTTTTGCGCATGGGACAGCTCATAGTCGGAGCGGTCGGCCACGCGGGCGATCTCCACCGCCTCACCCGCTTTCCCCGCTGCGAGCAACCGATCGAGGTGCGCCGCCATGTCTTGCAACATCGCGAACTGAAACACATCTTTGAGCGGGAGGGTCACACCGAACTGCTTGTCGATGCGGTTGAGCACTTGGATCGCCAGCAGCGAATGTCCGCCCAGATCGAAGAAGTGATCGCTTGCGGAGACCGCTTCTCGCTGCAGGACGGCGCCCCAGATCTGACAGAGCGACTCTTCGGTCGGTGTGGAGGGAGCGACAAACTCCTGCTCCTCCTCCCACTGCTCCGACTGCGCCATCTGTTCCAACAGCTTGCGATCCACTTTGCCGTTCGGCGTCAGCGGCATCTCGTCCAGCTGGATCAGCTTGGCCGGCACCATGTAGTTGGGCAACTGCACACCGATAAACTCTTTCAGCTCCGCCTGTTCCAGATCAGCAGATGTCGCCGAGTAGAACCCGACCAGCATGTTGTTGCCATCTCGCCCCTTTTTGACGATCACGGCGACCATCTCCGTGTCTGGGTGCTGGGAGAACACCTCTTCGATCTCGCCGAGCTCGATGCGGTACCCGCGCACTTTTACCTGATTGTCGACGCGCCCCGAGCATTCGATGGTGCCATCTGGCAAGATCCGCCCCAAGTCGCCCGTCTTGTACAGGCGCGCTCCGCCCGGCTGTCCGGGCAGGTGGTTGGGAATGAACTGCTCTGCCGTCTTCTCCGGCTTGTTGTGGTAGCCTTCTGCCAGCTGCAGCCCGCCGAGGATGATCTCCCCTTTGACGCCGATCGGACAGAGCTTGCCACGGCGGTTGAACACGTACACCTGCGAGTTGGCGATCGGTACGCCAACATGGACGAACTGCAGCGGCCCGGTGATGAAAAACGCTGTCGAGTCGACCGCTGCCTCTGTCGCACCGTACAGATTCCCGATCCGCGCACCGTTCGGGTACATCTCATACCACTGGTTGACCAGCTTGCTCGGGAGCGGTTCCCCGGAGACGATAAAGTCGCGCAGCTTGAGCGCTGGACGCTCCGCCTCCGGCAGTCCGAGCAGATAGGCGACCAGGATCGAGAGCAGCGACGGCACAAACTGCATGTAGGTCACATCGTGACTCACCATCTGCTCGACCAGCCGCTCCGGGTCGGTGTAGACCGCGTTTGGCAGGATCAACAGGCGCGCTCCATAGCGCAGCGGCCAGAAAAATTCGATGATCGAATCGTCGAAGCAGTGCGTCGTCCGCTGAATCACGCAGTCTTCTGGCGTCGTCTGAAAGGCAGATTGGTGCCAGAGGATGCGGTTGACGATCGCTTCGTGGCGGATGACCACGCCTTTCGGTTTTCCGGTCGACCCGGAGGTGTAGATCAGATAGGCCACATCGCTGTTCTCGTTGATCGCCTCAGGCGTCGTCGAAGGATATTCCAGCACATCGCGCCACGAATAGGAGCCGACTCCCTCGCCGAGCGATTCCTGCACCGCTTCATGCGCATCCATGTACAGGACGGTGGTCAGCGGCAGCTCTTCGCCTTGGGCGATCTCGCCGATCTGCTCCGCATAGGCAAGCTTGGTGATCAGCACGGGGGACGACGAGTCGGTCAGCATGTACTGCACGCGCGAAGTCGGATAGTCGGGGTCGATCGGCACATAGGCGGCGCCCGCCTTCAAGACGCCGTAGAGCGCAATCATCAGCTCAAACGAACGCTCCATCTGAATCCCGATCAGCTGATTGCGGGAAACGCCCTGTGCGCGCAGGAAGTGCGCAAGCGAGTTGGATCGCGCGTGCAGTTCGCCATATGTCATCGTCTCGCCTTCATAGATCAAGGCGATGCGATCCGGATGTTCGTCCGCATAGCGGCAAAACTCTTCGTGCAACAGCTGGTTTAGATCCCAATCGACATCTGTGTCGTTCATCTGCGCATAGACGGCCAGATCCCAATCGGTCAGGATCTGCAGCTCGTCGAGCTGAACGTCAAGATCCCCGCCGAACGCTTCCAACATCTGCACCATCATCTCGCCAAAGCGACCGATCGTCTCCGCCTTGAACAGGTCGGTGTTGTACTCGAAGTTCAGCAGCAGCTGGCCGTCCTTCTCGCCAGCATACAGCGACAGGTCGAACTTGCTCGTCCGCGTCTGAAAATCGACACCGAACAGCCAGGTGGCGCGCTCGTCCAGTTCCAACAGCCCCTCGTGATAGCCAAACACGGTCGAGAAGATCGGCGGGCGGCTCATGTCGCGCTCCGGATTGATTTTTTCCACCAGCAGATCGAACGGGTAGGACTGATGTTGGTACGCGGTGAGCGACTGGCGTTTTACCTCTTCCAACAGCTGGCGAACGGTGGTCACCTCGTCGCCAAAGCGAACGCGGATCGCCAGCGTGTTTGCCAAAAATCCGACCAGCGGTTCAAGCGCTTCCATCGTGCGACCGGCGATCGGCATGCCGATGATGATGTCCTCCTCTTTGGACAGGTGGCGCATCAGCCCAAAGTAGGCGGCGAACAGCAGCATGTTCATCGACACTTGCTCCGCTTTCGCCACCTGCTGCAAGCGCTGGTGCAGCGTTTCCGGCAG
This sequence comes from Tumebacillus lipolyticus, assembly GCF_042682745.1. Classification (NCBI taxonomy): domain Bacteria; kingdom Bacillati; phylum Bacillota; class Bacilli; order Caryophanales; family Alicyclobacillaceae; genus Tumebacillus; species Tumebacillus lipolyticus. The sequence goes on from NZ_JBHUIO010000002.1 coordinate 1,328,047, forward strand.
CGCGGTCAGCCTTGTCGAGCCTGCGAACGTCTGCTGTTTCGGGCGCTCATGATCGAGCGGCAGTTCGAGCAGCGGCAACGGTTTGGCGAGCGTCTTCAGCCAGTGCTCCTCCGCGCTCGACCAAGCGCCGCGCTCCGCCTCCCGCTCGGTCCACTCCGCATAGTCCACATAACGCAGCGTCTGAGCAGCGAGCTCCGCCGTTTGCCCAGCCAATTCGGCGCGGTAGAGCGTCAGCAGCTCTTTGAACAGGATATTCGTGCTCCAGCCGTCGGTGATGATGTGATGGAGGTTGAGATGCACGTGAGCCTGTTCGACTCCCAGCTTGAACAGCATGACGCGCATCAGCGGCCCTGCTGTCAGGTCGAACGGCTCGTCGTTGCAGGCATGCTCGGCGCGCTCGATATGCGCTTGCTGCTCCGCTTTGTTCAGCGCGGTCAGATCTTCGTACCGCACCCCGATCGAGCTGCTCGGCTGAACGACTTGGCGCGGGACTCCCTCCACCTCGACAAAGCGGGTGCGCAAGATCGCATGTCGCTCGATCAGCTTGGTCACCGCTGCTTCAAATGCGGGCAGTTCCACCTGCTCGTTCAAAATCAAGCTCAGCGGCACATGATACACGTTGGTGCTCGGATCGAGCTTGTACAGCACCCACAGGCGTTTTTGCGCATGCGACAGCGCGTAGTGCTCCTGAATCGCCGCTTGCGGGATCTCCGCCCCCACCTCGTCCAACAGGTTGGCGCCAAGCTCGGCGACGCGGGCGGTGAACCGCTCAAGCGTCGAGGCGCCGAACAGGTCTTGCACTTCCGCTTTCACGCCGAACTGCTTGTGTACGCGGTTGAGCACCTGCATCGCCAGCAGCGAATGTCCGCCCCGCTCGAAGAAATTGTCGGTCATCCCCACTTGTGACGTGCCGAGCAGTTCCGCCCAGATGTCTGCCATCTGCTCTTCAAGAGCGGTGCGCGGCGCGACATATTCCATATCGGAGTCGAACGATTCTGGTGCGGGCAAACGCTTGCGATCAACCTTGCCATTTGTGGTGAGCGGCAGTTCGTCCAGCAGGAGCAACGCGGACGGTATCATGTAAGTGGGCAGCTTTTCGCTCAGGTAGTCGCGCAGCTCGCCAGCTGTGTGCGCACTATCTTTCGCCAGCGCCACATAAGCGACCAAGCGCTTGTCACCTACTCGATCCTCGCGCGCGAGGACGGCAGCCGCTTCGACCGCCTCATGCTGTGTCAGGATGCCTTCGATCTCCCCAAGCTCGATGCGGAAGCCGCGAATCTTCACCTGATCGTCGATGCGACCGACAAAATCGAGGTTGCCATCTGCCATCCAGCGCACGAGATCTCCCGTCTTGTACAGCCGCGCAGCCGCATCTGCGGAGAACGGATCGGCGATAAATTTCTCCTCGGTCAGCTCAGGACGGTTCAGATAGCCGCGAGCCAAGCCGTCGCCTCCGATGTGCAGCTCGCCAGGAACACCGACCGGAACCGGTTGCAGGTGATCGTCCAACACATAGACGGTCGTGTTGCCGATCGGACCGCCGATCGGCACCGCACCTACGATCTGCTCGACGCCTTGCATCGAATAGGCGGTCGTAAACGTCGTGCTTTCTGTCGGTCCATATACATTGAACAGCGTGACATCTGGCAGCTGACGCAACACTTTGTTCACATGCGAAGGCGAGATCACTTCACCACCGGTGAGCAGGTGGCGCAGGCAGGACAGGTCGTTCAGTCGGTGCTCGACCATCTGATGGAACAGGCCGGCCGTCAAAAAGAGCGTGGACACCCCCTGGTTTTGCAACACCTCGCCCAAGCGATCGAGCGTCAGCGCCCCAGCAGGGAAAACGACCAGCTTCGCACCGTTCAGCAGAGCGCCCCAGATTTCAAACGTCGCCGCATCGAACGAGATCGGCGCAACATGCAAAAACACTTCATCTTCCGCAAAGCGGAGATAGTCGGTTCCTTTGACCAGCCGAACCACACCGCGATGGTTGATCATCACGCCCTTTGGCATGCCGGTCGAGCCGGACGTGTAGTTGAGATAGGCGAGATGATCTGGCGTGATCGCGAGAATTGGGTTTTCGTCGCTTTCCTGTGCGATCAGCATCTGGTCGCGATCGAAGCAGATCACCGAAAGCGAGTGCGCTGGCAGTGCGGACAGCATCGCCTCTTGGGTCAGCAAGATGCTCACCGCGCTGTCTTTGATCAGGAAGGACAGCCGCTCTTCTGGATAGGAGGCGTCAAACGGCACATAAGCTCCCCCCGCCTTGACGATCCCGAGCACCGCGACGATCAACTCCACGGAGCGCTCCATGCACAGCCCGACGAAAGAGTCGGCACCCACACCTCGTCTGATCAGCAGGTGCGCCACGCGGTTTGCCTGGCTGTTCAGCTCGCGGTAGGTCAGACTCTGATCGCCATAGCTCACAGCGATCGCATCTGGAGTTGCCTGCACTTGCGCTGCGAACAGCTGCGGGATCGTCAGATGTTTCGGATAGTCGGTCTCCGTCCTGTCACCAAGCTGCAGAACGCTGTCCCGCTCCGCAGCGGTGAGCAACGGCAACTGCCAGAGCAAGGCGTCCGGCTGGGCGACGATTCCTTCCAGCAAGGTGATGAAATGAAGGGCCATGCGGGAAATCGTTGCTGCATCGAAGATGTCGGTGTTGTATTCGAAACGCCCGACCAGCTTGTCCCCATGATCGCGAATCGGCAGATAGAGATCAAATTTCGCAGTGCCGTTGTGCACATCCCACTGCTCGATCGTCACATCTTCGAGCGCAAACGGTGCGGGCGGCTCGATTTGGAACATCGCCTGAACGAGCGGTGAGAAGCTCTGGTCACGCCCTGGTTGGAGTTCTGCGACCACCTTTTCAAACGGCACATCCTGATGCGCGTACGCATCGAGCGCCGTTTCTCGCACTCGTTTGACCAGCTCGCGGAAGGAGAGCTCGCCCGACAGATCGCTGCGCAGCACCACCGTGTTGACGAAGCAACCGATCAAGCTTTCTAGCTCAGGTCGCGGCCGGCCTGCGACTGGCGATCCGACGGCGATGTCGTCCGCGCCCGACAAGCGATACAGCAATGTTTTAAAGGCGGCGAGCAACGTCATGTTCAGCGTGACGCCCTCTCGGCGCGAGAAGGTGCGCAGCGCTTCTGTCAGGCGATCTGACAGCTCAAACGCATGCACGGCGCCCGCCAAGCTCGGCACTGCCGGCCGAGGGCGATCGGTCGGCAATTGCAGCGCTTGCATCCCGGCCAATCGCTCTTTCCAATAGCGGAGCTGTCGGTCGATCAGGTCGGCGGTCAGATGTTGGCGTTGCCAGCGTGCGAAGTCAGCATATTGGATCGACATGTCCTCAAGCGGCGATAGACTGCCTTCTAAAAAGGCACTGTAGATCGCCGACAGTTCGCCAGCGAACACCTCCATCGACCAGCCGTCCAGGACGATGTGATGCAGGTTGAGCAAAAGCACATATTCGTCTCGATCGATCAGGAGCAGAGCGGCGCGGATCAGTGAATCTTCATCCAGTTGAAAGGGGCGCTTCGCTTCCGCTTCCGCAAGCTCGATCGCACGGTCGATGCGCTCTTCTGCCGGCCACTCTTGCAGATCGATCACATCGAACGGCAACGACCAGAGCGGTTCGATCTTCTGCATCGGCACACCGTCCACGTTGAGGAACGAAGTTCGAAGCGCTTCGTGGCGCGTGACCAGTTCGTTCAACGACCATTCGAGCGCATCCGGGTAGAGATCACCTGTGAGGTGCAGGGCGAAGGACAGGTTGTACGACGGGTTGCCCGGCTGATACTGATTTAAAAACCACATCCGCTGCTGCGAGAAGGACAGCGGCGCCACAGCGCTTCGCTCCGTTGCTGTCACCTGATGGATCGCGAGGCTCGTTCCGCTCGCTTGCATGCTTGCGATTCGCTCCGCCATCAACGTTACTGACGGTGCTTCGAACAGGTCGCGCAACGACAGATCGATCCTGAACGCAGCGCGGAGCCGCGAGATCGCTTGTGTCGCCAGCAGCGAATGGCCACCCAGTCCGAAGAAGTCATCCGCCAGCCCGACTCGCTGATAGCCGAGCACGCCGGCAAACAGCTCGCCCACCAGCTCTTCGATCGGCGTGCGCGACCGCTCCGCCTCTTCGCTCGAAGGTTGCTGTGGCTCCGGCAACGATTTGCGGTCGATCTTCCCGTTTGGCGTCAGCGGGATCGACTCGATCCGGATGAGCGCAGCTGGCACCATATATTCGGGCAACCGATCGCGCACATACGCGCGCAGCTCGGGGAGCGGAGTTGGGACGCCGCTGTCGCTCGGCACGAGATAGGCGAGCAAGCGCTTGTCTCCCGCCGCATATTCGCGAACGATGACCACCGCGTCTTGCACCGCCGCATGCGCTTTTAGCACCTCTTCGATCTCAGCGAGTTCGATGCGGTAGCCGCGCACTTTTACCTGCTGATCGATCCGTCCGAAAAATTCTATGTTGCCGTCCGGCAGATAGCGCACGCGATCTCCGGTGCGGTACAGGCGCTCGCCTGGCACCTGCGAAAACGGATGCATCACAAAACGATCTGCCGTCATCTCCGGCAGATGTAGATAGCCGGCAGCCAAGCCAGGTCCGCCCACATACAGCTCGCCGGCCACACCGATCGGCACCGGCTGGAGCTGCTGATCGAGCACGTAGAGCTCCGTGTTGGCGATCGGGCGTCCGATGCGAGCCGTCTCCGCCAGCTCGTCCGCACTCGGCATGCGATAGACGCTTGCAAGCATCGTCACCTCGGTCGGCCCGTAGCAGTTGGAGATCGCGCAGTTCGGCAAGGCGCGCAGCGCCCGTCGCGCATGAGGAACGGACAGCGCATCACCGCCGGTCAACAGCTGACGGACATGCACCAACCGATCCAGATGTTCGTCCACCATCTGGTTGAACAGACCGGCCGTCAGATGCAAGACGGTCAGGCGCGTCGATTCCACCAGTTGGCTCAACTCGACCAAATCGATCTTGCTCGGCGGATAGACGAGCAGTGCCGCCCCGTTTAGCAGGCTGCCCCAGATCTCGAAGGTCGCCGCGTCAAAAGAGATCGGCGCGATCTGCAAGAAAAGATCTTCGCTCGATGCGGTAAAAAAGTTGGTCTCCTTCACCAAGCGCACAACGCCGCGATGCTTGATGCAGATCCCCTTCGGTCTGCCGGTCGTGCCAGATGTGTAGATCACATAGACCAGATCGTCTGCTGTCGTCTCCGTCTGCAGATCGTCTGTCCGCTCTTGGGCAAGCAGCTCGCGATCCGCATCGAGGCGCACCACATGCGTCGCCTGCTCCGGAAGCTTGTCCAAAAGGTGATCTTGTGCCACCAGAATGTCGAGCTCCGTATCTTGCATCATGAAAGCTAAGCGCTCAGTCGGATATTCTGCATCGAGCGGCACATACGCCCCGCCCGCCTTGACGATGCCCAGCAGGCCGACCACCAGCTCCACCGAGCGCTCCACACAGATTCCAACCAGCACGTTCGGGCCGACGCCAAGCTTGCGCAGATGATGGGCCAAGCGGTTAGCACGAGCGTTCAGTTCTGCATAGCTGACCACCTGATCCAAAAAGCGCACCGCCACACCATCCGGCTGAAGTTTTGCCTGCTCTTCGAAAAGCGTTTTGAGCGTGCTGTTCTGCGGATATGCGCTCGCCGTTCGGTTCCACTCCACCAGCAGTTGGCTGCGCTCTTGCTCAGAAAGCATCGGCAAGCGCGAAACTTCCGCGTTCGCATCGGAAGCGGCAGCTGCGAGCAGCTGGTTAAAGTGACCGATCATCCGCTCGATCGTCGACGATTCGAACAGTTCAGCCTGATATTCGAACGACACGGTCATACCAACCGACTCGTCAGCAATCGTCACGAGCAGCTCAAAGCTTTCTGGAACATCTGCAGTTTGATCTGTCTTCCACCAGACGGGAAGCATTTCTACTTCCACACCGTTAGAAAATATATCATGCGCACGCTTTGCGTTTAGTAGCGCCGCTGTCGTGCGGGTGACCGACTCGACAAATGTCAGCTCCCCGGCATACGCTACTGGGAGTGCCAACCTCTCTCCGCCATGCAAAGCTCCGATCACAAATTCCTCTTGGCCTGCATATCGAGCCAACAGCGTCTGGAACGCGGTCAGCAACAGGCTGATCCGATCCACTTGTAAAGTCCTGCACAGACGATCCAATCGATCGCACAGCACAGACGTCAGAATCTCACGCCGTAGGATGTGCGTCTGACCTCGCCCTGTCTGACGAGCTCGATCGACCGGCAATTGCAACGGAGAAAAGCTCTCGTCCAACCTGCTTTTCTCAACAGTTTCTCGCGTCATTCCTTCCCCTCCATCGAAGCTCATCTGCTTTAATATTGATTAGTCATACTAAAATAGTTATCACATTAGAATAGGACTGTCAAATCTTGAAATTTATATTTAATTACCACTTGGATAAACAAGAATTTTCAATAAATAATTTCTCTTCCCTCGCTTCAGGCAGATCGTTCACCCTTTTTGCCAAGAAATTAAAAAGACCTCGTAGTAGCGATCTGCTAAAACGAGGTCTTTTCGATGATCGAACCGTTTCCTGTACTGCGATCACACCTTGGTAACCGGACAACACAAAAACTCTCGATTTCATCTTGATCTTGGCGTGCTTTACAGCCGCTTGATAAAATGGTAGTGCGTATGCCCGGTGGGAAAGTTGTCAACCTGACCAAACTTCTGATAACCCTGCTTTTGGTAAAATTCGGGCGCTTGAAAGGAAAACGTATCGAGCTCGATCAGGCGCGCGCCCTTCTCTTTGGCGATCGCTTCCATCTCTTGGAGCAAGCGGCTTCCCCATCCTCGTCCGCGCATCTGCTCGTCCACCCAGAAGATCTCAATCTTCAAGCGATGCCAGAACAGATGGGCGACAATCCCACCTACGATCTGGTTCGATTCATCGCGAAGCACCAAAGAAAAGTTTTCTTCCGCCCCGTTTTGATCCGCTTCTGCAACATGCTGGTTGTTATAGGCGACCAGATTGCGGATCACTTCACGCGCCGCCTCTTTGTCCCACTTTGTTTCCAGCGAAATTTTCGACAGCTCTGACATCGCGCATCCCTTCCTTCTCTTCACTCGCTGTTTCCGCCGCAAGCGCAGCATCCTGTCGATCGGTTTAGCGCCTGTTCAACGGTGATTTTCATTATAGACACACCCTCCACAGCCAGCAAGGAGATCTGATGATCAATCGCCACACTTCGTTTGATCGATTCGCCCTCTATTCGGTATAATCCCAATATAGATCGTAAACTGTAAACTGATTCTCGCCTCTGTGATACGAGAGAAAGGAGAGTAGGGTATTCATGAACGAAAAGCGATATTTTACTCTTGCAGAAGCAAACGCACTGGTTTCGGAGTTAGAGCCGCTGTTGCGCGACCTGCAAGCGATGAAGTGCGAGATCCAGCGCAAATATCAAAAGCTTCAAGAAGCCAAATTGGCGGTGGTCGGGGCAGCAATCGTTCCTGACGATCTGTTTTTTACGGAAGAGGCGGAACTTGAGTTCCTCGTCTTCAGCGCCAACTCGCTGTTGCGGCAAATTCAAAGCACCGGCGTGGAGATCAAGGACATCGATACGGGGCTCTGTGATTTTTATTCGATTCAAAACGGAGAAGAAGTTCTGCTTTGCTGGCGGCTTGGCGAACCGGAGATTCTCTACTGGCACGGTGTCTATGAAGGATTTATCGGCCGAAAACCTTTGGACTGATCAGCTGTACAGCCGGGCCTCCCGTTTGGAAGCCCGGCTTTTTCATCAATTGCGGGCAGCTTTGATCTTCAGCTTGCTGATGCGCCCAACCGGAATTTTCACTTGCGAAACGCGAATGCCTTCATGTTTCAACTCCTCGACATGCAGGTGGCGAAAATAGACAAAATCAACCTCCACCGAGTCTTTGCGACCATCCAGCAGCTCTTGTAACCCCAGTCGCAACGCATCGTCCAGATACAGCTCCACCTTCAACTCATTGATCTTCGTCTTGCCCGTCCGATCTGCCACCCTTCCTCCTCCTTCGTCATCCTGTCTCCTTTCTACCATACGTACACCGAGCGACAATAAAAAAGACCGCCGATTTCGGCAGTCCGATCTTGATGCAAATAGGAATTGATTAAAAGGTGCGCTTGCTCTCCAGCAGCAGCGTGACCGGGCCGTCATTGACCAGCTCGACATCCATCATCGCGCCGAACTCGCCCGTCTCCACCTGCACACCGCAGTTGCGCGCTCGATCATTAAAAGCTTCATATAGTTGATTGGCGACATCCGGCTTGGCAGCGTCCATAAAGTTGGGACGTCGACCTTTGCGACAATCGCCATAAAGTGTAAACTGTGATACGGACAGCAGCGCTCCACCGATGTCCTTGACCGATCGATTCATCTTGCCAGCTTCATCTTCGAAGACGCGCAGGTTGATCACCTTGTCCACCAGATACTCCACATCCTGCATCGTGTCATCATGAGTGACACCGACGAGCAGAACGAAACCGCGGCCAATCTCCCCGGTCGTACGCCCTTCGACGGTGACTTTGCCGGAGGAAACCCGCTGTACGACGATCCTCATCTCTCTTTCCCCCTACTGCATGATCCGGCGCACGGTGTAGATGTCCTTGACCCGTTTGATGCGCTCCACGACCAGATGAAGATGATCGACATTATGAATGTTGATCGTCAGCGAAATCGTCGCGATCTTGCGCTTGTCCGCCCGTCCAGAGACGGCGGTGATGTCTGTCTTCGTCTCCGCAACAGCCATCATCACCTCGTTGATCAGGCCGCGACGATCCAGGCCGGTGACCTCGATCTCCACGCTGTAGGAGACGGTCGATGCGCTCTCCCACTCCACCTCGATCAGTCGGTTCTCATCATCCTGTTCGACCACATGTAAGTTCGGACAGTTTTTGCGGTGGACCGACACCCCGCGACCTTTGGTCACGAAGCCCTGAATTTCATCGCCAGGCACAGGATTGCAACAGCGAGAAAAGCGAATCAGCATGTTGTCGATGCCTTTGACCCGCACGCCGAGGTTGCTCTTCTTCAGCTTTTTCGGCTCCTGCTTCACCTCGGGAATCTTCTCGATCTCCGCAGGCGGCATCTCGCGCTTGATCTTTTCCACCAAGCGGGTGATCACCTGATGCGCCGAAAACCCGCCATAACCGACAGCAGCCAGCAGATCATCGATCTTTTGGAAATTGAACTTGTTGGCCACTTCTTCGATGTTTTTGTCTGTTAACCACTCAAGGTTCAAGTTGTGTTTGCGCGCTTCCTTCTCGATGTTCTCACGGCCTTTGGCCACGTTTTCATCGCGCTTTTCCTTCTTGAACCACTGGCGGATTTTCGACTTGGCTTGTGACGACTTGACCACTTTGATCCAGTCGAAGCTTGGCCCATACGAATGCTTGCTCGTCATCACCTCGACGATATCGCCCGTCTTCAACTTGTAATCGAGCGGGACGATCTTGCCGTTGATCTTCGCTCCGATCGTCCGGTTGCCAACATCTGTGTGGATGCGATAGGCAAAGTCGATCGGGACAGAGCCTGCTGGCAACTGAAAGACATCGCCTTTTGGGGTGAAGACGAACACTTCATCAGCAAACAGGTCAAATTTTAGCGTTTCCATAAACTCTTGCGCATCTTTGAAATCCTGCTGCCATTCGAGGATTTCGCGGAACCAAGCCAGCTTTTGCTGGAACGATGCGTCTTTCGCCTGCGCGCCGCCTGCAGGTGCGCCCGACTCTTTCGACGTCGCGCCCTGCGCGTTCGCCTGCTCCTTGTACAGCCAATGGGCCGCGATGCCATACTCGGCAGTGCGGTGCATCTCCCAAGTGCGGATCTGGATCTCCAGCGGCTCTCCGCGCGGTCCGATCACAGTCGTGTGCAGAGACTGATACATGTTCGCTTTCGGCATGGCGATAAAATCTTTGAAGCGGCCTGGCATCGGCTTCCACATCGTGTGCACGATGCCCAAAATCGCATAGCAGTCTTTGATCGAGTCGACGATGATGCGAACGGCAAGCAGGTCGTAGATCTCGTTGAACTGCTTGTTGAAGTTGACCATCTTCCGATAGATCGAATACAGGTGCTTGGCGCGCCCGGAGATCTCCGCCTTCAGATCGAGCTCATTAAACTTGACCCGCAGTCCGGCGATGACCTCCTGCACATACTCTTCGCGCTCCTGACGCTTCTTCGCCATCAGGTTGACGATGCGGTAGTATTGCTGTGGGTTCATGTAGCGAAGCGCGATGTCTTCCAGCTCCCACTTGATCGTCGAGATGCCCAGGCGGTGGGCGAGCGGTGCGTAGATCTCCAACGTCTCCGTCGCCGTCTTCACCTGCTTTTCGACCGGCTGATGCTTCAGCGTGCGCATGTTGTGCAAGCGATCGGCCAGCTTGATCAGGATGACGCGAATGTCCTTAGCCATCGCCATGAACATCTTGCGCAGATTTTCCGCCTGAGCTTCCTCTTTGGAGTTGAACTTGATGCGCTCAAGCTTAGTGACGCCGTCCACCAGCGCCGCAACTTCCGAACCGAACTGCGCGAGAAGCTCCTCTTCTGTGACGTTCGTATCTTCGACGACGTCGTGCAGAAGAGCTGCCGAGAGGGTGACCGCATCCAGTTCGAGGCCGGCGAGAATCTCGGCGACAGCGACCGGATGCATGATGTACGGCTCGCCCGAAGAGCGCGTCTGGCCTTTGTGCGCTCGCTCGGACATCTCATAGGCGCGACGAACCATCGCCACATCCGCTTCCGAAAGATAGTTGCTGATCTTCTCGATCAACCGCCCTATGCCCACGAGATCGCCCCCTCCCAAAGATTTGTCGGTGCTAGTACTGGACGAGCGAGAAGACGTCATACCCTTCCAGTTTCTCCCGTCCGTTTAGATAGGTCAGTTCGACCAAGAAACAGATGCCGACCACTTCTGCGCCGAGCTGTTCGATCAGCTTGATCGCCGCTTTGATCGTTCCGCCGGTCGCCAGCAGGTCGTCCGCCAAGATCACGCGCTGACCGGGTTGCACCGCATCTTTATGAATCTCAAGCGAATCCTTGCCATATTCGAGCGCGTAGTCGACCGACAGCGTTTCATGTGGCAGCTTGCCCGGCTTTCGGATCGGGACAAAGCCTTTGGACAGCCCATAGGCCATCGGCGCTGCCAGCAAAAACCCGCGAGATTCTGGGCCTGCGATGACATCAGCATCGCGCTGTGCAGCAAAATCTTTAAACTGCTCGATCGCCGCACGGAACGCTTCTCCATCCTTGAGCAGGGTGGTGATATCTTTAAACCGGATTCCCGGAGAGGGAAAATCGGGGATTACTCGGATCGTGTCTTTAAAGTTCATCAGTTTGTCCTCCTACTTTCGCGCTTGTATTCGTTGCGCGAGCCATTCTCTCATAGTTTCAGCAGAAGCGGTGAGCATCAGATCCCCCACTTGGCGCAGGGCGAGCTCCCGCCTCCTCAGCTCCTGATAATAGACCGAATCGGATAAAGGCCGCTTGGGAGCGTCACGTATCACATCATACGTCTCATCCTCGCAAATCGCAAACCCTAAATCAGCAAAAACTTGCAAGATGTGCGTCAAGCTGTTGTGGTTGAGCGGGCTTTGCATCTGTGCGAGCAGTTCTGTCACCGTGCCTCGCCCAACCTGGCGCAAAATCCGGTAGGCGTACGCGAACGCTTCACGCTCAGGCAGTTGGTCGAACAGCGATTGTTTGAGCCAGATCTCATCCGACTGCCCTTGGATGAAATAGAGGCTTTGGGTTGGAATCAGCCCGTCCAGCGAGCGCTCAAACGTTTCCACCTGCAGCGGCAGATCATAGTAGACGATGCAAGCGGTCGGCTCATCCTCCCCCGCCACATGCAACCATTCGCCAGAAGGCTGCACATGATACAACCGATACTTGCCTTCATTCCAAGGATATCCAAACAGCCGTTTTTCGATCTCTTCCACGTTGCTTTTTTGAAAGCAGAGCACCGTCAGCGCTTCCTTGTGCACCTCAAGCCAGGCGAACTTATCGCGACAGCCCCGCGCGTCGAACGACTGCAGCGGGCATGGCTGCCAATCGCCGAGCACCAGCTGCAGACTCTGTCGCCCGCGCCACTCGTTGATCGCAAGCTCGCCGGCGATATCGACAGTCGCCAACCCGTCGAGCAAGCGCTGATCCTCGCTGCGGCGAAAGGCGATGCAATCGAGTTGCCGCCCCGACTTGCGCACCCGCACCTGCAGATGAGCCGCATCCTTGCCGACCGCACGCGTGCTCTCCAGCGCCAGACCGCGCAGCGCGAAGCGCGGCGAAGGATTGCCGAAGCCGAACGGTGCGAGCGCCTGCATCTGCTCGACGAGCGATAGATCGACCTCCAGCAGGTCGACTTCCATGTCGATCTCAAGCGCTGGGATCAGATCCTCTGCGGTCAGCACTTCCTCCGCAATCTCGTTGAGCCGCTCCCGCAGGCGATCGAGGTTCTCCTCCGCAAGCGACAGCCCTGCCGCCATCTTGTGCCCGCCATAATGGCCGAGCAGATCGGCACAGCGGGTGAGCGCCTGATATAAGTCAAATCCGGCGATGCTGCGAGCAGACGCTTTGCACGACGTTTCACCGATCGAAAAGACCAGCGTGGGTCGATGATAGCGTTCGACTAGGCGCGATGCCACGATGCCGATCACGCCTTCGTTCCAACCGCGGTTCGCCACGACGAGCACGCGGCCGTCAAGCCACGACGGGTTCGCATCGACCAGTTCGATCGCTTCCGCAAAGATCATCTCGCACAGCTCTTGGCGTTCGCGGTTGCGCTCCTCTAAAAATTGTGCCAACTTTTCTGCCTGAAGCGGATCCTCGCAGGTCAGCAACTCTACCGCATAGGTCGCCGAGTCGAGTCGTCCGCTCGCATTGATCCGCGGGCCAAACGAAAAGCCGATATGTCCAGCTGTGATCTTTTTATCCTCCAGACCTGCCGCTTCGATCAGCGCCTTGATGCCAAGCCGCGGGGATTCGTTCATCGCTTGCAAGCCGAACGCCGTGATCAGGCGGTTCTCATCCTGCAGCGGGGCTAAGTCGGCCACAGTGCCCAGCGCGGCGAGATCGAAAAACTCGTGCGGCAAGCGTCCATACAGCGCCTGCACCAGCTTGAACACGACGCCAACGCCTGCCAGCATCCGATCGGGATACTGACATCCGGGCTGCTTCGGGTTGAGGATCGCATATGCATCTGGCAGAACCTCTGGCGGCGTATGGTGATCGGTGATGATCAGGTCAAGGCCGAGGCGATTGGCGAGCGCCACCTGCTCGACTGCCGAGATCCCGTTGTCGACGGTGATCACCAAGCGATAGCCGTCAGCGCTCGCCTGTTCGATCGCCGGCCCGTTCAGCCCATACCCTTCCGAAAAGCGGTCAGGAATATAGTAATCAACTCGGGCGCCAAGCTCGCGCAAGGCCAGGTACAGCACGGAGGTCGCAGTCGCTCCGTCCGCATCATAGTCGCCATAGACCATCACCTGCTCCTGCTGCTCGATCGCCCGCCGAATCCGTTCCACCGTCTTGTCCATATCTTTCATCAAGTGTGGGTCGTAGAAGTTTTGAAGAGACGGTTTCAAAAAACGCTGCGCTTCCTCTCTGGATCGAACGCCTCGGCGCCACAACAACCGAGCGAGAATCGTCGAGACGCCCATCGCCTCAGCAAACTCCTGCACGTCCGTCTCTGCCGCATCCGACATCACCCAGCGTTTCCTCAGTTGCATAGTAAAAAATCCTTTCTCTCATGACAGATACATGTAACTTTCATTATACTTCTCCGCTCAAAAGCTAGCAAGAAAGCCGCAGGGTTCTCCCCGCGGCTTTTGAAAGTTGTACACAACTATGCTTTTTTCAGCTCGCGACTCTTCCACGTCACCCACAGCTGAGAGGCGATGAAGATGGACGAGTATGCGCCGGTGACCAGACCGATCAGGAGTGCCAGCGAGAAGTGCTTGATCGCTTCTCCCCCCATCAAAAAGAGCATACCGGCCGAGAACACGACCGTCAGGACGGTGTTGATCGAGCGCGCCATCGTCTGCCAGATCGAGTCGTTGACCAGTTTCTCCAGATCAGCAACCGTCTTGACCTTGTAGTGCTTCAAGTTCTCGCGAATGCGGTCGAAGATGACGATCGTATCGTGAATCGAGTACCCGACGATCGTCAGAATCGCCGCGATGAAGGTGATGTCGATCTCCAGTCGCAACAGGGCGAACAGCGAGACGACGACGAGCACCACCTGCAGGACGGACAGAACGCCAGAGATCGCAAAGCGATACTCGAAGCGGAACGCCATGTAGAGGATGATCCCGATCGAAGCGTACAAGATCGCCCAGATCGCCTTCTCTGCCAGCTCGCGCGCGACGACCGGGTCGATCGAGGAGATCTGCGGATCTGCGTTCGGATACTTGCTCAGCAGATAATCAGAAATCTGCTTCTCCTCTTCGGGCGTGATCTTCTCCGCGATGCGGATGACCGCGCCTTCCCCTTCCTGGATCTGTTGTACAGATGAGACTTCGACCGTCTTGACGTTGTCTTGCAGCTCGCGGGCGAGCACATCCTCATCAAACGATTGACCGACCGTAAATTGCACCCTCGATCCCGCTTGGAAGTCCGTGCCTAAGTTCAGCCCCATCACGAGCATGATCACGATCCCCACCACCGAGATCAGGAGGGAGAACGCGTAATACCATTTGCGGTTTTTTACGATGTCAAATCTCACTTCGAAGTCCCCCCTCGCTTACTCGGAGCAGCCAGCCACCAAGGATTTTTGATGATGTTGGAACGCACGAGCAGCTGCAACATCAGACGAGAGATCAGGACTGCGGTGATGAACGTCACGAGGACGGAGATGATATGCGCGACCGCAAAGCTCTTGATCGCACCAGTACCGAACCAGTACATCAGGATGCCGGCGATGATCGAGGTGATGTTCGCATCGATGATCGTCGGCATCGAGCGCTTCTTGCCCATGATCACAGCGGAGAGCATCGACTTGCCGTGGCGGAACTCGTCTTTCATCCGCTCGATCGCGATGATGTTCACGTCGACCGCCATCCCGATCCCGAGCACCAGGGCGGCAAGTCCTGGCAGCGTCAAGGTGACGCCCAAGAAATCCACGATCGCAAACAGCAGGTAGGTGTACATCACCAGCGCGATCATCGCGATCAGACCTGGCAAGCGATAGACGACGACCATGAACACGAAGATCAGCGCATAGGCGATCAAGCCGGCCCACAGCGTTTTGGTCAGCGCCGATTCACCTAAAGACGGCGAGACGGAGAACGAGGAGATCTCTTTCATCGGAAACGGCAGCGAACCTGCGTTCAGGTAGTTCGCCATCTGCATGGCTTCCTTCGCATCAGATTGTCCGATGACCGCCTTCCCGTTGTAAATGACATCGTCAATTACTGGGTTTTGCAACATTTGACCGTCCAAAACGATCGCCATGTTCTGCTTATAGTACTTCTCGGTTATTTCTTTAAATTTCTGTGCTTCCTTAAATTCGATTGCAACTTGTGGGCGACCTGTCTGCGAGTTTGTTTCATACTTCGCATTGGCCTTCAAATCTTTCCCCGTTGCGAGGACAGTCTTTTGGTCAGGGCCAACAAACTCCAACTGAGCCGATTGGACGAGCAACTTTTTGGCGTCATCCTGGTTGAATACGCCGGCAAGTTGAACACGAATCCGGTTGGTGCCTTCCTTTTGCAACACCGGCTCCGCAATTCCGGCCGAGTCAATTCTTTTTTCAATGGCTTTGATTGTCGCGCTGATCCCTTCCGGCGTGACCTTTTCATCTGGTGTATCTTGTACTTCGTACAGTACGTCAAAGCCGCCCTTCAGATCGAGTCCGAGCGTGATGCCGCCCCAGATTCCTTTGTAGGTAGGAATCGCGAGGGCAAAAAACAGGACCACGATCAACAGGAAGCCAACGAAACGACTCCACTTGATCATGACAATCCTCCCATTATTCGTTGGAATAGCTCTCTTAGTATAGCCCTTCTCCTATTAAATGGTCAATGAAGAATGGGGAGGAGCAAAACGGTTGCGAAAGCGAAATAGGGCTATTAACTTTTAAACGCGACCGCCTTCTCTCCACATCCTCCAGCCCTACAGCCGCTCTGTGATCGCTCGATCATCATTTCAACGACCGAACTGTCCATTCAATCATACCTGTGCGAAAAAAGACCTCTCCAGATCGAGGGAGAGGAAGATTCCGAAACTTGTCACTCTTTTAACGAGCGCATCATCAACCAGTTCATAAAGATGTGCGCTTTCAAAGTAAGAATGTCATTGACGAGCTTGTGCAGGGGAGGAAAGCTGTCTTGCTTGTACTTGCTGGACACGCAGGCCCACACGTCCTCGCCAGTCACCTGTTCATAGCCGAGCAGGTTCAGCTCTTCCGCTTTGCTGATGCACATGTTTCGCACGACCTCTTCCAAATGATCCTCTTCCCTGTCAGGCGCTTCTCGTTCCTCGCTCATCTTGCGCCCTCCTCCCCCGATATTCTTAAAGAGCTTGTGTGTCTATTCGTTTTGCACAATTTCGCGAAGCTCTGTCCGAAATCCTGCTTGTTGGACTACTCCCTGCCCGTCAGGCATAGAAGTTAGAAAAGACAACCTGTCCGGAGAAGGAGCGAGACCATTGAGCAAACAATCCTTTTTAAAAGGGGCTGTCATCCTCGTCGCCGCAAGCCTGATCACCCGCGTCCTCGGCTTCGTCTACAAGATCTTTCTCTCTCGTCTGATCGGGGCTGAAGGAATCGGCCTGTTCTATACTGTCTTTCCCATTTTGATGTTCCTGATCACCCTGACGACAGCAGGTCTGCCTGTCGCGATCTCCAAACTGGTCGCCGAAGCGTTGGTCGAAGAGGATACGAAGCGCGTCAAGCGCATCGTCAGCGTCTCGATGAAGGCGGTGGTCACGCTCTCGCTGATCTTCACCACCCTCCTGCTCTTCTTGGCGCCAGTGATCACCGATCACATTCTGACCGACACGCGCGCTTACTACACGCTGCTCGCGATGTCTCCGATCATCCTGATCATCGCCATCTCGTCGATTTTGCGCGGCTATTTTCAAGGGTTGCAAAACATGACGCCCAACGCGATCGCTTCGATCGTCGAGCAGTTGGCCCGCATCGCCACCGTTTTGTTTTTCGCCACCTATCTGTTGCCCTACGGCCTTGAGTATGCGGCCGCCGGCGCGATGATCGGCATGGTGATCGGGGAGTTGGTCGGCCTGCTCTACCTCGTGTTCAAATACTACACAGCGTTTTCGCTCAAAAAGATGCATGACGGCTCGCCGAACAAGCCGCTGGAGCCCTTTCGGAAGATGCTCTCCTCAGTGCTGGAGATCGCCCTGCCGATCACCATGTCCCGCATCGTCGGGTCGATCGCCTACACTTTGGAGCCGATCCTCGTCACCCGCTGTCTGGTGATGATCGGTCTGACGGCTGCGGTGGCGACCACTCAGTACGGCCAATACTCAGGGATGGCGATCTCGCTGTTGTACCTGCCGACCGTCTTCACCTACTCGTTGCAGACGACGCTCGTCCCGGCGATCTCCGAAGCGGTGGCAGCCGGCGCTCATTCGATCGTTCAGCGCCGCCTGTACCAGACATTTCGCCTGACCGCGATGATCGGCTTTCCCACCTCCGCCCTGCTCTCCCTGTATGCGAACGAACTGTCAAACGCCATCTTCCACGACCGGGCGGTCGGCCCGATCTTGGCGATCATGGCGCCTGTCGGTTTCCTCCTCTATCTGCAGGGCCCGCTCTCCGGCATCCTGCAAGGGTTAAACCGCGCGGGGGAGGCGATGCGCAATTCGATCATCGGATCGATCGTCAAGCTTGTGATCATCTACTACCTCGTCTCCGATCCGCGGTTTGGCATCTCAGGTGTCGCCTGGTCGGTGGTCATCTCAGTCACCGTCGTCACCATCCTGCACTTTCTATCGGTGACGCGCTTGCTCGGATTTTATGTCAATCTGGTGGACACGTTCAAGCTGATCATCGCATCCTCGCTGCTCTGCGTCTGGCTGCTCGAATTTCGCCGTTGGTTTCCCACGCTATCTGACAGCTCGCTCGTCCTGCTCGGCTCGCTGTCCGGCTTTGTCATCTATTTTCTGTTGCTCAATCTGATGGGAGCCCTCACCTTGCACACGATCGCCAAGCTGCCTCGCGTCGGGCCGACGCTCGCGGGGATCTTGCGCGCCGTTCCGTTTTTGCGCTAGGGGCGTCCGCTCTGCTACCGATCAAGCCGATCAAGCCGATCAAGCCGATCAAGCCGATCAAATGCAGCTGATCATTCGAACGGATCGACAAACAGGCTCCCCTGATTGTCGATCGCGCAATAAAACACCTGCTGGAACTGTTGATACCCTTGCTTTCGCAGCTCCCGTTTCAGCCAATCACGATCCTTGCCCAGCCGTTCCAGGTTGGTGTCCATCACCGTGCCGTCGACGACCAAAGGCAGCGGCAACCCCGTTTTCGGCACGATGATCCCGAGGTCTTCCGGCGTGACCGGCCGCTTGCTCGCTTTCGCAAAGACGCTCAGCTTCCCTGACGTCTCCAGAATGGCAAACTCAACATCGGAGACGGTCGCCACATCCTTTTCCCTCAGCTGTGTCATCAGATCGCTCATCGAATAGCGAGTGCGGCGCATCTCATCTTCACGAATCTTCCCGTTGGCGATCAGCAAGGTCGGCCTTCCTTCGAGCAGACTGCGCAGGGAGATCGACTTTAAGGTCAGATAGGACATCAGCACCTGCAAGAGCACCAGCGTGACGATGATAAACAGCCCGGTGGAGATCGTCATGTCCGTATCGGCTAACGACATCGCCGAAACTTCGGCGATCATGATCGAGATCACCAGGTCGAAGATCGACAGCTTGCCGATCTCTCGCTTCCCCATCAGCCGCATCGAAGCGAGGGTGACAAAATAGAACAGGATGATCCGCAAGATCAGCCCGCCGAAATATTCCACCGCTACCTCACACCTTTCGCACTCGCCTCATTTCTCGTTAGTATGAACAGAAGCACCCCTCCATACCCGGAGAGGTGCTTCTGTTCAAGCTTTCGTTCAAGCTTGTGTCTGCTCGTGTTCGATCCAGTTGGTCGACAAGTGCAAAAACGTTTCGGCGATCTTCGACACCAACTGCTGACCATCTGGCACATCGTCAGGGTAGACGATCACCTCAGAGCGGGACATGACCTTGACCAGCACGTTGTCCCCCACGCGAAACTTATGACTGGAGATCGCCGCTTGCAGACGATGTTGAATCCGCTGGGCATCCTCTTGATCGACGCGCGGCACCAGCAGCAAAAATTCATCGCCGCCATAGCGAGCCGCGATCTCCTCGTTGCGGACATTCTCCTTGATCAACAAGGCGATCTCACGCAATACTTTGTTCCCGACTTCAAAGCCAAAGGTGCGGTTGATCTTATCAAATTCGACGATGTTGATAAAGAGCAAGGCGAACGGCTGATCGCTTTCCTTGCTCTGCTGCAAATGTTCCTCGACCAACTTGATCCGCAAGTAATGGTAGGTGTAGAGACCGGTCAGCTTATCGACAAACAGATGGGCGTCAAATTCTGGCGTATAGACGGCCACCTTGTCCCGCCCGCGCTGCTTGGCTCCCCAATACATCGCTTGATCCGCTTTCTCCAGCAGCTCCTGCTCGTTCTGATCATGGTCTGGATAGGCGGCGACGCCAGCCGAGACGGTCACCCCTTGCACCACATAGCCTTGATATTCGAGTCGCGCAAAGGAGATCGCTTTGCGGATCTCCTCGACGATCGACCGCGCTTCGTCAAGCGGTGCGTCGAGCAGGAGAGCAAATTCCTCACCGCCATAGCGCGCCACCACCCCACGGCTCCCCACTTCCTTCTGGATCACCTGCGCCGTTTGACGCAGCACCTCATCGCCGACCACATGCCCGTACGTATCGTTATATTTTTTGAAATGATCGATATCGAGGATGGCGATCGACATCGGCAACGCATCCGCTTTTGCCAGTGCAAACTTTCGCGAAAGCTCCTGATAAAAGAAGCGATAGTTGTAGAGCCCTGTGCCAGGATCGCGCAAAGTCGCCTCCTGTAGCTCTCGGTACAGGTTGGCGTTGTCGATCAACACGCCAACCTGAGCGGCCAAGACGGCGATCAGCTCAACCTGCTCCACCGTGTAGGCATACGGGCGCGACCCAAAGCAGGTGAGCACGCCGACCACCTTGTCGCGGGCAAGCAGCGGCACGGCGAGAAAGGAGCGAAACCCTTCATACTGGTCGTGGACGCGCTTGTCTTTCAACATGTCGGGCACCGACTGGGTCTGCTTGGTCTGCACCGCTTGCGAGATGACTTTCGCCTTCACCAGATAGAACCCGTCCTTTGGCATCACGATCGGATGTTGCATCCCTTCGATCCAGATCGGCATCACCCGCTCGCCTTCAATCATCCAGACGGCTGCCGACACGGTGGGAGTGAGCTGTCTGACAAACTCGGTGATCTGACGAGAGATCAGCTTCAGATCAAACTCGCTCTGCAAGCGATTGACCACTTCGTGCGCCTTGTGAATCATCTTGATCTTTCGATAGAGCTTCAGCACCTGTCCAAACAGGACCAGCGGGATGAAGGTGAGCAAAAAGATGGACGAAAACCCGTGAAACACCAGCATCAGCACCGCGAACGGCAAGGCGATCAAGTAGTTGAGCGAATCGTTGACAAACAGCTTCATCGCTTCCTGCCACGTGACTTCGTCTCTGCGCAAGATGAACAGCGCCTGCACAAACAGGTGGTTCATCACCATGTAGATCAGCGTGATCGGGAGGAGCATCAGAAAATCGAACGTTTGCAGCCCATCCTGAAAAAAAGACCATTCTCCCACATACCAGCGCAAGGCCGATTCGGCCACAAACACAGCGATCGCGTGCTGCGCCCCATTAAAGACATGCAGCAAAGTCCCTCGCTTGCTGCGCTTGATCAACGGTGTGACCATCACAGCGAGCGCAACGAACGGTGCTGCCACATGAGGTCCGAACAGGATCATCGTACCGAGCGTCACACCATATGTCAGCGACCCATATCCGCGTCCAAGCGGAATCTGAATCGATTCCACCAAAAGGAAAAGCAGCAGAAGTGGTATCAGTCGAGGTTGGAGGAACGATTCATAATGATTCAGCGCTGAGGTCAGGATCAACAGGGCGGCCAAAAGCACCACCGCATATTGATACAGTTTGACCCTCGACAATCTCACATCCAACTACTCCTCTCCTACCTCACAAATTCATCTGAGTAAAAACTAGTTCACGATGCGATCGAAGATTCCTTCTTCGCCAGTCGAGAGTGTTTGCAGATTCATAACAAAACAGCCCCCTGCAGCGAGCGGGGGCTGTGCCAAGGACTGCGATCGTTGCCACGTTGATTGCTGCGGATAGAACGCGAAGCCTGCAAGTCGCTTCCTACAACTTCGGTCACTTTCCATCATGTCCTGTCGTACGAGCGAATATACATAGAACGAATATTTTGGATCAGGAGGTGCTCCATCTATGAAAAGCAAACCACTTGCCGATTATGCGCCAAACTTTGGCGGAATGCCTGTGCTTTACGGTCTGGTCGCTTCGTTTATCACCGCGTTTATTTCCATTCTGCTCACCACGTTCGTCATGGGCTGGACGTCGGTAGCCGAGGCCAATCTTTCGTCGATCACCTATGTGCTGAACATGATCTCTGTGCTCGTCGGCTCGATGATGGCGGCGAAGCAGGCTGGCAATCGAGGTTGGTACTACGGAGGGCTGACCGGTCTCTGCTATGCGATTCTGATCACGCTGCTCGGGCTGATCGTCGTCAGCGGTCCCGCTTTCTCCTTCAACACGATCGTGCAGGACATCCTGATGGCCTTGGTCGGTGGATTCGGCGGCATGATCGGGGTCAACCTGCGAAAATAGCGCACATACCGGAGAATGTAGAAAAGCCCCCTCGACTGAGGAGGCTTTTTATGTACCTGGCAGAATTCTAGCAGAACTAGTCTGCCTTGACGATCTGGTTGATCGCCGAACGTTCAAATACGACCTTGTTGTTCTCGTTGAGGCGCAGGGTGACCGTCTTATCGTCGATCGCTTCGACAGTGCCGTGCACGCCGCCGATGGTGATCACGCGATCCTCGCGCTTGACAGCATCTAACATCGCCACACGCTCGCGCTGGCGCTTCTGCTGCGGGCGAATGATGAACAGCCAGAACACCACGAAGATCAGCAAAATGGGAGCTAATTGGGCCAATAGTTCCATTCTCTTTTATCCCTCCAATCTTTCTATCATTACATATTATAGCCGTAAGACTCATAAAATGCATGCTTATACTCCAAAAGTCTGTCTTCGTCGATCGCCTGTCTAATATTTTCCATCATTTTTACCAGGAAATGCACATTATGGATGGAAGTCAGCCGGATGCCGAACACCTCATCGCATTTGATCAGATGGCGGATATAGGCGCGGCTGTAGTTTTTGCAGGTATAGCAATCGCAGTTCGGATCGATCGGACCGAACTCTTTCGCATAGGTCGCGTTGCGAACGACCACCTTGCCGACAGACGTCATGCAGGTTCCGTTGCGAGCGATCCGCGTCGGCAGCACGCAGTCGAACATGTCGATGCCGCGAATCACACCTTCGAACAGGTCGTCGGGCGAACCGACGCCCATCAGATAGCGCGGTTTGTCCTTCGGCATCAGCGGGGTCGTGTATTCGAGCACTTCGTTCATGATCTCCTTGGGCTCGCCGACCGACAGGCCGCCGACCGCATAGCCCGGGAAGTCGAGCTCCAGCAGCTCTTCTGCGCTCTGTCTGCGCAGCTCTTTGTCCATCCCGCCCTGAATGATGCCGAAGAGCGCCTGCTCATCTGGACGCGCATGCGCCGCCTTGCAGCGCTTCGCCCAGCGCGTGGTGCGCTCCAGCGAGTCTTTCAGGTACTGGCGATCTGCTGGATAGGGAGGGCATTCATCGAACGCCATGATGATGTCAGCGCCGAGCGCGTTTTCGATCTCGATCGCCTTTTCCGGCGAAAGGAACAGCTTCTCACCGTTCAGATGGTTGCGGAAGTGCACGCCTTCCTCGGTGATCTTGCGCAGATCGGAGAGCGAGAAGACCTGAAAGCCGCCGCTGTCGGTGAGAATCGGGCGATCCCAGTTCATAAACTTGTGCAGGCCGCCCGCCTCTTTGACGATCTCATGGCCAGGCCGCAACCACAGATGATATGTATTGCTCAAGATGATCTGCGCCCCGACCTCTTTCAGCTCTTCCGGGCTCATCGTCTTGACGGTCGCCAGCGTTCCGACCGGCATGAAGATCGGGGTTTCGATCACACCGTGCGGTGTGTGCAGACGCCCGCGGCGGGCACCCGTATGTTTTTCCGTTTTCAATAGCTCATAGCGAATTGCTGACATGTTGCTGTACATCCCCCTCAATAAATAAACATCGCGTCTCCAAACGAGAAGAAGCGGTAGCCTGCGCGAACAGCCTCTTCATAGGCGTGCAACACCTGCTCTCGTCCGGCCAGCGCCGAGACGAGCATCACAAGCGACGATTTCGGCAAGTGAAAATTGGTGATCAGCGCGTCGACCACACGGAACGTGACGCCCGGATAGATAAAGATGTCCGTCCAGCCGCTCGCCGCCTTCCATTCGCCGCGTCCGACCGTCTCCAGCGTCCGGCAGGCGGTGGTGCCGACGGCGATCACACGATGCCCCTGCGCTTTCACTTCGGAGATCAGATCGGCCGTCTCCTGAGGTAGATCATACCATTCGGCGTGCATCTTGTGCTCATCGATCGTCTCTGCCGCCACCGGGCGGAATGTGCCCAGCCCTACGTGCAGCGTGACAAAGCCGATGCGCACCCCCTTGTCTGCGATCTGCTGGAGAAACTCCTCCGTAAAGTGCAGGCCTGCCGTCGGTGCTGCTGCCGACCCTCGATGCTTGCTGAAGACCGTCTGATAGCGCTCCTTGTCATCGAGCTGTGCGGTGATGTAGGGAGGCAGCGGCATTTGACCGAGCTGATCGAGAATCTCGTAGAAAAGGCCTTCATAGGAAAAGCGGACGATCCGTCCGCCCTCCTCCGTCGTATCGAGCACTTCAGCGGTCAGCAACCCATCGCCAAATGTGACCTCCGCACCTGGGCGCAGCTTCTTGCCCGGGCGCACCAGCACTTCCCAAACGCTCGGTTCAAGCTCTTTTAACAGCAGGAATTCGATCTTGGCACCCGTATCAGATTTGACCCCGAATAGACGCGCTGGCAACACGCGCGTGTCGTTCAAGATCAGCGCATCCCCCGGTTGCAGATAGTCGAGCAGGTCTTGGAAGCGATGATGCCCGATCTCGCCTGTGCGCTTGTTCAGCGTCATCAGCCGCGAGGATGTGCGCTCCTCAAGCGGGTGCTGAGCGATCAGCTCTTCTGGCAGTTCAAAATCAAATTGATCAACACGCATGCTCTGGTTCACCTTTCAAGTCTATTTCTCGTTGCCCGTCATTGTTTGTCGGTCAAGGAAACTCCTGGATAATAGTGTTTCAAAATCTTGTCGTACGTATACCCGTTCACCGCGGCGCCGTTCGCGCCCCACTGCGACATTCCGAGCGCGTGACCCCAACCTCCACCGTGGAAGATGTACGACTGGTTCTTCGTCACGACGCGGCTCTGCCCACCTGCGCCGAGCAAAACGAACTGCTCATTGGAACCGTTGATCGCCTTCGTCGCGGCGCCGGATGCGGAGACCACGTGCAGCTCCTTGCCCTGTAGCTTGGCGTTCGGATACTCGCTGACCGTACCGCCAGCGCCTTGCACCGAATATGTGCCCTGCTGTTCGATCGTCGCCCGCGTGCTCCACAGGTCGTTAAACAGATAGCGATAATAGTCTGCGTTCGGCACGGTGATCGCCTTGCCGTTTGCGCTGACCTCAAGCATATGCTGGCCCTGCCCGTATTTGGAAACGCGCAAATCGTAGACGGGACCAGAGACGGTCGGATATCCGCCGCGCTGATTTTGATTGATCATGTTCATCATCTCGTTCGGAGAGAAAGGGCCTTTCTGCCAATTGTACGTGTTGTACTCGATCTCCTCGTCCAAGATGACCACGCGAGTTCCTTTGCTCGCATTCATCAGGATGCTCGCATAGTAGTTCGGCACCGGACGGACCGCCTGCGCGTCCGCATTGACCACTCCGGTGGCAAATCCGGCCGCGTTGTTCCCGCCTTTGGTCACGCCGCTCGCTCGCATCCAGCCGATCATGCCGTTTGGCAACTGCACGCGGTAGCAGAGCGGCTCCCGACGCGCCGCTTCCTGATCCCACGGACTCTCGACCGCCTTGAGATAATCGATGCCCTGGCTTCCCCAGATCTCCGCCACATCTCCCGAATAGCCACCGTGGTTGGACGAATAGAGCGCTTCGATCAAGGCGCCATTTTTCATCAGCACCTGACCCATCGTCTCCTCGACCGCCCGGTTGGTGTCCTGCGCCTCGCGACCATAGCCGCGGTACGCCTGATCCCATACATCGTCCGAGATGTCGGCGACTCCCCAGCGGTTGCCGCCGATCTTGCGCACCGCATAGGTGCGCGCAGCCACCGCCTGCGCCTTGAGCGCTTCGAGCGGCCAGCCTGATGCCATCTCTTGCGGCAAGACGCCGTACAGGTACTCATCGAGCGGCACATAGTTGATCACGTGCGGCTTCTCATTGTAGCCCTGAATCAAGATCGCGCCTCGATATTCGCGCGCCTTTTCCATCACCTTCATCACCGCAGGGGTGCCTGTCGGGACAAACGCCGTCTCCGCGACGGATGAATTCTGAATAAAATGGGGGATCTCCATCCCGGAATAGGCGCTCCGCTTGATCATCAGGTAGTCGGCAGGCGCATAATCCGCCTTGCCATATCCCCCGCCCAACCGAGCGTTTAAGCTGTCCAGCTCCGCAGCTGATCCCTCATTGCCGATCCACACTTCCCACGAACCGTCTTTGCGCACGAGCGGGTAGGCGTCAAACCCTTTGCCGCGCAGTTCGCTCGCCTTCGCCTCCGCCGCGCTCTGACCGGCCAGCTTGCCGGTCGTCAGGCGATTGTAACCGCGAACTTGAGGGGAGCCGATGCTGGCAAGCCTCGCCTTGGCAGCGTCCGCCTGCGTCCGATATTCATAGTAGCCGCTGATCACCTGATAGCGCTTCTGTCCGGAACGAGTCTCGACAAAGATGTCATATGAGAGTCCAAGCCCATCGATGCGATCTGCCACGCCTTGAGCTTCCCCCAAGGTGCCATACTCGCCGACCTGCACAAAATAGTTATCCAAAGAGTCCTTCACCACGCCTTGCGCCGTATAGCGGGCTGTGAACTTACCACCCGTATAAAAGCCCACCTGCAAGCCGCCTCGGCCCTGCAAGGTCACAGTGTCGGTCGTCGTGTTAAACGTACTGTTCTTCATCATCAGCCCCACACGAATCGGGGTCGAACCGCTCACCGCTTCTGCGGATTGCATCATCGGCGTCTGAATCAAGCCGCCTGCCATCGTGACAGCGACCAGACAGACGGAAACCTTTTTCCAAGCAGCATAGATTTTCGAGGTGCTCATGATCGTCTCCTCACAATAGAAATCTGGTTCTTGCATTGCACGTTAAGGTACTATCGTTCGACATTTGGTGCGCTTTTCCTGCCCTCTGTCCAAAAGCTTGCCAGATTCGTCCCGCTCGAAAGCGGCAGTTTGGAAGAATTAAATTGTTTGAGAAGATGATAGACACTGAGCTGTCAATAAGTCTATAATACTAATGTAAAATCTAAATTTTCAGGGAGACGGTGCTGCATGCGATTAGCCCCCGTATCACTGAGTCTGGCAGATGCGGTTCTCGCCAAGCCAGTGCTCGATGAAAAAGGTATGATCCTCGTCGGTGCTGGGGTCAAGCTCTCCGAACGCATGATCACGCGTTTGAAACAGCTTGGAGTCTCCAGCCTTTATATTGAAGATAAGCGTACAGACGACATCGTGATCGTCGATGCGGTGTCTGATGAAACCCGCAGACATGCGGTCAACACCGTTTACAACTCGATGTTGCAGATGATCGATTCGGAGCGAGGCGCTCGTCGCGCTTCCCGCCCGCAGATCGGACGCGAAGTATCGAAAGTGTTCCAAGACATCCTCGCCGATTTGAAAGCGAACTCGACCGGCCTGATCAACCTGGCGAGCATCTTTACGGTGGACGGCTACCTCTATCATCACTCGGTCAATGTCGCCATCCTCTCCACCGCTGTCGGCCTGGCCAAAGGCTATGGGCAAAAGGAGATCACCGAGATCGGCATCGGCGCTCTGCTGCATGATATCGGCTGTACAAAAGTTCCACAGGAAATCCTCAACAAGCCTGGCCGCTACTCCGATCTCGAATATGAGATGATGAAGAAGCACTCCGAGTGGGGATTTGAGATGTTGCGCGAACAGGATGGCATCTCACTGCTGTCTGCGCACATCGCCTATCAGCACCATGAGCGCCTCGACGGCTCTGGATACCCCCGCGGATTGCAGGGCGAGGAGATTCACGAGTATTCGCGGATCGTCGGCATGTGCGACGTATATGAAGCGCTGACCTCCAAGCGCTTTCATCGAGATGCTTTCTTGCCGCATGAAGCGCTGGAATTTATCTTGGGCGGCGGCACCGGGCTGTTCGACCTGTCATTGGTGCGCCTGTTTGCGAAAAACGTCGCCGTCTACCCGATCGGCATGACGGTCAAGCTCAACACAGATGAGACGGCCGTCGTGGTCAGCCTCAACCCCGAATACCCGCAGCGCCCGGTCGTTCGTCTGCTCAGCGACGAATATGGCCGTCGCTTGGACAGCCCCTACGATATCGACCTGACCAAAGAGCTCACGATGATGATCGTCAGCTATAACGAATGACGAGACAAAACCCCGAAGCGAACGCTTCGGGGTTTGTCTTGACCACAAGCAAAAACTAACGCCTCTGCTCTTTTTGGTCGTTGTTCTTGCGATCTTGATTATTGGGCGGGTCAACCTTGCTCTTCTTGTCGTTCCCACCCTGATTGCGTGACGTTCCTTGCTTCCACTCGCCCGCTCTGCCATCCCACTTCTTCGGCTGAGGGGACTGTGTCTTCCAATCCTTTTCACGCTGTTGCTTCTGATCGCCTTTTTCCAGATTGTTCTTGTTGCTGTTCTTCCACTCCTGCTGTTTGCCAACCTGCCACTCTTGCTTGCCGTTCTGCTTCGAACTTTTTTGCTCCTGCTGGCGGTTGTTCACATTGCTCGGAACGACGTTCGGCACTCCCTGTGACGTCCCTTTCGCCTTGTCTTTCACTTGGCGGTTCCAGTCGTCCAGTTGCTTGCCGCCCTTGAGGTCGCGCAACACCTCGCCAAGCTTTTGACCGCGCTGATCGACCAACTTGCTGATCGACTTGTTTTTCATCTCTTCAAGATCGACCTGAATCCCGCTTTGCATCGCTGCCAAGTAGAGCGCATATTTGCCTGCAGACAGGCCTGCGCTCTGTGCGGATTCGCGCACATCTTTGGAGACGACGATGCCGCCTACCTCCACCTGGTCGCCAGCGCTCTTCATGATCGATTCCACATGTGCGACCAGCTCGCTCTCCACCTTGTTCAAGTTGAGATCTTCAGTCAGCAAATCATCTGCCACCGCCGGAGATGCAGTGATGATCACTTCCGTCTTCTCCTTGAGGTATCCTCGCGAGCGAGCGATTTCGGCCAGCTTCCCAACCGCATCTTCAACCGCCATGCTCTTGAGCGTCTGCCCTTCGAGAATCTCCTTCGCCTCATCGTTCAACGGAACTGCTGCGACCACCCGTCTGTGATTGTCAATCGAAAGTTCAATGCTCGGATTGATGTCAACCGTCACATACGCATATGCGGTTGGCTCCGAAAAGAGCGCGGTGCTCGTCCAAACGCTCGCAGCGAGCAATACGGTTGCGGCGATCACGCCCGTACGCTTCCAAGCCGTGTTCCAAGTTCGCTTGTACCAGGGGAGCGGCGTCAGGTTGCGAGCGCTCGCACTTCGGTTCACCACCGCTTCCGGAACATCGATCTCCTGCCCCACGACCATCCCGTCCGCCCACGGAATTTTTAAAAACTGGCGATCCTTCGTCATCACGATGACCAGATCGCCTGCCACTTGCATGACAATCCCTTTCCTCTGCATCAACGGCCCCCCTTACGTAAAACCGTACGAACTACATCTACACGATGTAGTCTTGCAACATATCAAATTCGCCGATCAGAATGATCGAGACGGCGATGATATACTTTCGCTGTCGCTCGATCGTCTTGCGGCTGACTCTGACATGTTTCATCAATGATTTGAGCGGCAGCGATTTCTTCGTCATCAGGTAGTCGCAAAACTCCTGTTGCGAGGCGATCACCTTGGCGACCTCCATCGCGTTCTCACGAGCGTCCTGATGCTTGGGCGACAGATCGACCAGCTCTTCCATCGAGATATCAAACTCCATCAACAGTTGGGCAAACTTGAGGATTTCGTCTCGTCTGGCCTCGCTCTCGATCGATCTTTGGTGTTCTTCGACAGACTTTTGCACCTCGACATAGTTGATCACGTTCTCCTCTTCATCCTGCACTTCAAAGTCGGAAAACGGCACATCGCGATGCTTGGCCTGCTTCGAGCGAAAATAGTCGATCAAACGCCGTTTGATCACCGTGTCAGCAAAGCTGAGAAAACTGGTGCCACGATCCAAGTCGAAACGTTCGATCGCCTCATTAAATGCGGCAAGCGCAATGCTGAACTCATCATCCTGTCCACGGCGAATATACCGTCCCGTCGCTTGGGAGGCGCTTTTTGCTACAAAAGGAATGTACTCCCGCAGCAATTGGTTCCTTGCCTCTTCATTCCCGTCGCGTGCCTTCATCAACAACTGATTGAGATCTGATGTCTCCTCCGATTTTTTGCGTCGGAACGGTAAAATCCCCACCCATTCCACCTCGCTTGTTATAGGATTCGTACACCTTGTTGCTTTTGAGGGCATCGAAAGAAACTTCAACAAATCTGTTGTGGAATCGTCACTCCGGATAGCTCAGTCCAAAATGGTGATACCCGTGTGGCGAGACGATTCTGCCTCTAGGTGTACGTTGAATAAACCCGATCTGCAGCAGGTATGGCTCATATAGATCTTCGATCGTATCCGATTCCTCGCCGATCGTAGCGGAGATCGTGTCCAGCCCGACCGGTCCGCCGCCAAACTTCTCGATGATCGTCAGCAACAGCTTGTGATCGACCTCATCAAGCCCTTTGCTGTCCACCTGAATGAGCCGGAGCGCATGATCGGCCAACTCTGCTGTGATCACTCCGTCGCCTCGCACCATCGCAAAGTCGCGCACTCGCTTGAGCAGTCTGTTGGCGATCCGCGGAGTTCCTCGCGATCGCTTCGCCAGCTCCGCCGCACCATCCGGCACGATCGGCACGCCCAGAATCTCCGCTGTGCGCGAGATGATTTTTTGCAAGTCAGATTCATCATAATATTCGAGGTGGCAGACGACGCCAAACCGATCGCGCAGTGGAAGCGAGAGCATCCCCGCGCGGGTGGTGGCTCCGACGAGAGTAAATGGCGGCAGATCGAGGCGCACAGAGCGCGCTGCCGGCCCTTTGCCGATGATGATATCAAGGGCGAAATCCTCCATCGCCGGGTAGAGCACTTCCTCGACGCTTCTGTTCAAGCGATGAATCTCATCGATAAAGAGCACATCGCCTTCCTGGAGATTGGTCAAAAGCGCAGCCAAGTCGCCCGGTCGTTCGATCGCAGGTCCAGAGGTCACGCGGACATGGACGCCCATCTCGTTGGCGATGATGTTGGATAGCGTCGTCTTGCCGAGGCCGGGGGGGCCATACAACAGCACATGATCGAGCGCTTCCCTGCGCATCTTCGCCGCTTCAATATATACTTTCATGTTGTCACGCACTTTGCGTTGCCCGATCATCTCGTGCAAATAACGCGGGCGCAGTGTTTCCTGATCGCCATCTTCGTGCAGTGGCTGCGAGGTCACGAACCGATCTTCCACGAAATCTCTCTCCTTATTGGCGCATCATTTGCTTCAGAGCGAGCTTAATCAGGCTTTCGAGAGGAGCACCTTCAGTAATCTCATCCGCAAGGCTGCGGACAGCCTCATGCGCTTCTTTTTCAGTATAGCCAAGACTTCTCAACGCTTCATGCAACTCGACGCCCAGGCCTTTTGGAGCAGTCGCCTTGGCGAGCGCCTGATGATCGGCAAGCGGCGCAACTTGCAAAAGTCCTGCTAGATCGTCCAGTTTCTCCTTGAGATCTAGGATCAATCGCTGTGCCGTCTTCTTGCCGATCCCTGGCAGCTTGGTCAGGTAGTTGACATCCTCTGCGCGAATGGCAAAGATCAGCTGGTCGGGAGTGCCCGCGCCGAGAATCGCCAGTGCTACTTTCGGCCCAATCCCGTTCACCTGGTTGAGCCTTGTGAACAGTTCGCGCTCTTCTCTCGTGCGAAACCCGTATAAAAGGTGAGCGTCTTCCCGAACATGATGGTAGGTGAACAGGCGATGTTTCTCCCCTTCTTTCAACTGAAACGCTGTCGTTCCTGTCACAAACACCCGATAGCCGACTCCGTTCACATCGACGACGAGATGATCGAGTTCCGCAATCGCGATCGTTCCTTCCACAAATGCGATCAATGCCCCATCTTCCTTTCCACAATGCTTTTCAGCGGAGCTGTGTGCGCATGGGTGATCGCCACCGCCAACGCATCTGCCGCATCATCAGGCTTGGGAGGTTTGGCGAGCCCGAGCAACATGCGGACCATCTCTTGAATCTGCTTCTTCTCCGCCTTGCCGTATCCGACGACAGATTGTTTGACTTGCATCGGGGTATATTCGGCGACTGCAAGCCCTGCTTCGCGAGCGGCGAGCAACACCACCCCGCGCGCTTGTGCCACATCGAGCGCAGTTGTCACACTCTTGGCGAAAAAAATCTGTTCGATCGCCAGCTGATCCGGCTGATGCCTGCTGATGATCTCGCGAATCGCGCCATATATTTCGACCAGCCGATCGGGAATCGGCGTGTTCGGTTTCGTCTCCACACATCCGTACTCCACAGGTTTTAATCGGTTGCCGATCAGATCGACCACTCCGAACCCGGTTCTCCCGTATCCGGGGTCGATTCCAAGTATCCGCATGCTGGCAATTCCTCCTTCTAAGTTCGGTAGGAATGTATTCGATGCCGAACATACATTTCCTTTTTAACATAGAACCATGCAGAAAGCTATGGCAGTATCAGGTAGACATAATGTTTTTGCATCTATTTTCTTTCTCTCGATCCTCTCATTTTGCACCAAGATTTGGATCTCCTTTTTTTCAAATATTTTCTAATGAAGTTGAAACTTTTGATCCGCTTCATCCGTCTATATAAGTGAAGCGACTTTTGAAAGGGGCGATGGTGTCTTGGTTGCTGAGGTGATCGCTTTAGTTCTGTTAGTAGGGGCTCTCGGTTTTGGGTTGACGATGATCGCATCGATCGAAGAGGAGAATATCAGCGACGACTCAGACCAGGTCACCAACGTGTGATAGACAGGATGACCGCGCAGGTTTTCCAGCGTGAAAGTGTTGCGCGACAGCATCAAATGAAAGAAAACGCCAGGGAATCTTCGGGGACATGCCCTAGATTCTCTGGCGTTTTTTGTTTCTTGAGATGATCGATCCAGACTCACTCCACCCCTACTCTTCTTTCCAATAGATACAAGCTCCCCCCGAAGAACAGGAGGCACAGCAGCAGGATGACAAGAGATGTCAGATTGCTAGAAAGAGCTAAGATCGATGCGAACAACCCGACAAGGAAGATGAAAAATGTCATCAACAGAGAATGCTTGCGGAAGTATTTCCCGAGAAATGAGCCCAAGCTTCCCCAAAATAGCAGCAGGCACACCAAGATCAAGAGCAGAGAGATCAGCAGATTGGACAACGCCAAGATCGATGCGGTCAACCCGACAAGAAAGATAAAAAATGTCATCAAGAGCGAGTACCGTTTGAAGCATTTCCCGAGCAATGAACTGAAGAAACATAAAAAGATCAGACAGGTGGTGAAGAGAAGCAACCCTCCGACAAACAGAATGTTCGACCAATTGAAAGCGATCAGCGGTTCGGCACGAAACAGCAGCCCTTCACTCAACCAGTTTTGAATGCTCAAACCGATCAGCATGATCGCAGCGATCAGCAGCGCCTCCACGAAGATCGAGATGTATTTGGCGAGCAGCAGTTGGGCTCGCGATACGGGGAGCGACAACAGATGATAGATCGTGCGATGTTTCCATTCTTCCCGCCACACTGAGAAGCAGTTCAGCAAAGGAATGAGCAGCACAGCAACAAAAACGGCGATATTCAGAGACAGCACAAACTGGAGCCCATCTTGCGGAATGTTGAAGAGAGCAGGCAGAAGAGCAAGCACTGCGTTTAGGAGCACGATCGTTCCCAGCGTGACGAAGATCGTATTTCTGCGATTTCGCAAGTCTGTTTTTACTAAACGTCTAAAGGCGAGCATGATGATACACCTCTTTCAAGATTTCGAGCAATGACTTGCTTTCCGCCAGTTTTAAAGTCTCCACATTTCCTTTGAGCAAGAGCTTTCCATCGTCTAAAAACAAAATTTCATCGAGCAGGGCTTCCACTTCTGACACTTCATGCGTCGCGATCAGGATCGTTTGCTCTTCTTCTAAAAAATCTTCCATGATCGCATGGGCGATCTGCTCTCTCGCAAAAGGATCAATTCCGGAAAACGGCTCATCTAAAAGCAAATATTTCGCTTGTCTGCTCAAAACCAAAAGTAATTTGATCTTGGCCCTCGTGCCTTTCGAAGCCACTTTGATCAACGAATCTCGCTTCAAGTGTAAATAATCGAGCAGATGATCCGCCTTTTTCCCATCCCAATCTGGATAAAGATCTTGCATATAGCGCATGATGTCAGATAGTTTCATCCAAGGGTACCAAGCATCGAGATCGGGGAGAAAAGCGAGCCGCTCTCTCGTCGAACGACAGGGTGATTTCCCGTCGATGGTGATCTTTCCACGATCCAAATGCAAAAGTCCAGCCATCGCTTTCAGCATCGTCGATTTCCCAGCGCCGTTCGCTCCTACCAGCCCGACGATCTGTCCGGCCTCGACAGAAAATGATAGATCATCTAAGGCGATCTTGCTTCCGAACATTTTTGCAGCTTGCTCGACTTTGATCATCTTGACGCTCCCCTTTCCAGATACTTTTTCATCGCCGCTAAGATTTCGCGATCCGATTTGCCGAACGATCGCAGCGTTTCGATACTTTGGCTAACAGCATGATGCAACGCTTCTTCCCGCAAGGATTCGAGCAGTTCCACATCGCTCGTCATAAAGCTCCCCTGCCCTCTCGCAGTGACGATCAACCTCATCTCCTCCATCTCCCGATACGCCCGTTGAATGGTATTTGGATTGACCCCCAGCTGTTTGGCAAGCTCGCGTCGTGAAGGGATCTCTTGGCCTAATTTATAGGTGCCATTGATGAACTTCAATTTGATGTCTGCAATAATTTGGGTATAGATCGGTTCCTTTTGATTAAATTCCATCGCGTCCTCCATGTTGAAAAACCGTGTTACTGTATTAGACATCTAATACAGTAACACGGTGACTTTTTCCTGTCAAACCACAGATCAGCAAGAAGAGATAGAGCTACAGCAGAGATCCATTGATCATCTTGATAAAGCATTTAGGGGATTCGGTGAATTTATCGGTGAATCCAGCTGTTCAATTAACAAAACAGCAGCACGGCAATTTTTTCATATCAAACTTTAGCAGCTTTGCGCCTTTGCGAGAATCGACCTGAAATCGACAAGGTCGCTTTAGCAAAAAATAAACAGACCCAAGCGATCTTCTGCGCGATCGCTTGGGTCTGCCGTCGAGGCACGATCTGTCTATCGAAGCTTGGCAAGCCGTCTCTCCTCCTGAGCGGCCGCCCAGCGCAGGCGAGTGAACAGCGCCTTTTTGTCGCCGCTCTTGCCAAACTCGTACCATTCGCGAACCACGAGCGAAGGATAGTTCATCAGGACATCCAACACGCGTCGATTGTCTTGACAAAGCGGCATCCTGCGGTCATACCGCTCGACGATCTCTTCGATCAATCCCGGCTCATATCCGTTCACATAGAGCGCATGATTGATCATCTGATAGAGGTCGTGCACCCGAACGTCTGTCCCCGCGAGATCAAAGTCGATGATGGCAGCCGATCCGCCCTGCCAGATAAAATTGTGCGGGGCCGGATCGCGATGACAGAGCACGCCTCGCCTTCGATCTCGCTCCAACGCCTGCAGACTCGGTTCTGCCAAGTCGCTGACCGCCTGCAGCGCCCGCTCTTCAAAAGGGCGCCACAGATCGCGCAACGAGGTCGCGCGCAACGAGGCTGCCCGCGCCCGCTCCAAGCGGTGGCGATACTTATCGGAAAGCGAAGGCACGCGCAGCAAAGACGGCCGTTCCACCTGTTTCGTGATCGACACGCGGTGCAGCTCGGCCAGCGCTTCGGCGGCCGCCAAGCGCTCCTTGCCGCCCTGCAGCGACACATGTCTGCCGCGAAGCCACGGCTGCAGCGTCCACAGCGAGCCTCGATGTTCGAAATAGGTGCTGTTCGCTCTCGTCTTTAAAAAGGGGGCGATCTCGACACCCGCGCAGATGACCGCATCGAGCGCTTGGCCGAGCGCATCGAGCCGTCGTTTCATCCCTTCGCCTTGATAGCGCTTGAGAATCATCGCCCCACCGCTCGTATGAATCCCCGTCACGGTCCGAAGTTTGACTCCGTGTGAAAATGAAAGGCCGTATGCCCGTTCCAGTTCTGGCAGCAATCCTTCTGTCAGCAGCGTCCCAAGGCATTCCCTCCCATCGCAAGAAAAAAGGGAAG
Organism: Tumebacillus lipolyticus; assembly: GCF_042682745.1. NCBI lineage: Bacteria > Bacillati > Bacillota > Bacilli > Caryophanales > Alicyclobacillaceae > Tumebacillus > Tumebacillus lipolyticus. The sequence goes on from NZ_JBHUIO010000002.1 coordinate 1,364,000, forward strand.
CCGGACGGGCCCCCCATCTCCTGACATCAATCTTCCTCGCGATAGAACGTCTTCGGCATCATCCCCATCCCACCGCCATGCATCACATTCATGTGCTGTTGCAGCACCAATTCATGATGCGGGTGGTACATCGGGTGCACATGGTGCATGTGCATGTGACCGCATTTGCAATGCTTTTTCGGACGGCAGCACTTGTGATGCTTTTTGCACTTATGCTTTTTCTTCTTGTACGAGACCGGGATGTACATCATCATCGGATAGTGATGAGCCGGCTGTGGCATCTGCACCTGTTGCACCTGCACATTCTCTTCATGCGGCGCATAGTTCATATGCGGAGCGTACTGAATGTTCATCTCGATCGGAGAGATCGGAGCCGGTTGCGGTGGAACTACCACCGGGGCGGTGATCATCGGTTTTTCCACAGGCGTCATCTCCTTAGGTAGAGTCAAAATTTCCTTCGGCATCATCGGCTGACCTGCGAACGGAGCGGTGAGCTGCTCCTTGCTCATCGGAGCGGTGAACTGCTCCTTGCTCATCGGAGCGGTGAGCTGTTCTTTGCTCATCGGAGCAGAATGTCCGGGGTTGCTGTGCTTGGGCTTTAGTCCCGCGGACGGGATATTGAGAACTTGACCGGAGTAGATCGCATCAGGATTGGAAACTTGTGGATTCGCAGCTTTTAACTGGTCAAGAGTTACCCCCACTTGCTTGGCGATTTTGAACATGCTATCGCCATGTTTAACCACATATTTCCACAGCCCTCCCCATTTCGGAACAGAGGGATAGGCAGGTGCGGAAACGCTCGGTTGGGATGGTGCGGCAGGAAGCGGCGTGTCACCTACGGATGCTGGAGTACCATGAGTTTGAACAGACGGGCTAGGCGGTTGGATCGCGATGCTCGTGCTCGCTTCCTCATTCCCTGTCATCGCGTTGCCAGAAACCGCTCCGCCCGACCCCATCGCATGATCGGGGATCGTGACCAGCGTGCCGACATCGATCTGATCGGGGTTGGCAATCTGCTTGTTCGCAGCGATCAACTCATCGAGAGTAACTCCAAACTTTTTTGAAATTTTCCATAGGGAGTCTCCCTTTTGGACGGTGTAAACCTTCAATCCGGTCGACCTCCTTAGTCGTATGTCACTGGCAGTATATGCGCCTGCCCGCCATGTGTCCTTGTTCCGAGAAAATTGGGCTGGTCTGTCAGCGCAGAAAAAAAGAGCGTCCGCCATCGGACGGACCGCTCAAGAATCTTTGAGAAACGACTTCAACTCTTCGACCAGATAGATCGTGATCTGTCCCCGCGAGACGTCGAGAATCCCCGCTTTTTTCAGCTGGCTCATCATCCGGTTGACCCCTTCTCTCGTCGATCCGATCATCTTGGCCAACTCCTGATGCGACAGCGCGAGATCGAGCACAACTCCATGCGGCGTCTGCCTTCCATACTCCTCATAGAGCCTGAGCAGCGTGGAGATCAACGCGCCCCATTTATCCTGCAGGGCCAGATCGCGCATCTGCGCTTGCGTCTGCAGCAGACGCTCTCCCAGCAGGCGGATGATCGCGATCGACAGGTCCGGATTTTCCCGAACGAGCGCTTCCAGCTCCCCGTGCGGGATCATCCAGATCTCAGCCGCTTCGATCGCCTGCGCTGTCGCCGGATAGGGCTGATCCAAAAACAGCATCGCAGCCCCGATCGGCTCACCGCCTTGGCGGATATACAGGATGATCTCTCGCCCTTCTGGCGTCGTTTTGGTCAGCCTCACCTTTCCTGTGCGCACCACATACATCGCCACATATGGATCGCCCTCAAAAAAGAGGATCTCCCCACGCTTGACCCGCTTCAGCTGCGCGATGCTATAGATCAGCTGCAAAAACTCGTCTGACAGATCGCGAAACAAACTGATGCCGCGCAACTCTTTCCACATCTTTTGACCTCCACACGTTCTGAAAAATAGGGCTATTCTTCCTTCGAATACTTCGAGTATACTTAAAAGATAAATTCTGCTGTAGAATCGAGGTGACCTCTCATGAACTGGCTTCAAAAAATCTATCAGCGCTACGACCAGACGATTTGGATTCGAGCACTTGGCGGAGTATTGACCACCATCGCTACCTTTATGCTCCGTCCTTTTCTGGCCTTGTATCTCTATGATAAGCTGGATGGCGACCTCTTTGTCACCACCCTGATCGTCGCGCTGCAGCCTGGGACCTCGATCATCGCGTCCCTTTATGCGGGAGGTTTCTCCGATCGCTATGGACGCAAACCGGTGATGGTGATCTCGCTGCTGATCTCCGTGCTGACGATGGCCGGCTTCGCCTTCGCCGAATCGCTGATCGCTTTTGCGATCCTCTCGATCATCAACGGGATCGGCTCTTCCCTGTTCGCCCCAGCCGCCAACGCGCAGATCGCCGACGTGGTGCCGGAGGAGCGGCGCGCCGAAGTGTTCGCGCTGATGCACACCTCGTTTAATGTAGGCGTTGCGATCGGTCCGCTGGTCGGCGTCTTGATGTACAAGCTCAATCCGGGCTACGTCTTCCTCTTCTCAGCAGCTGTGATGACGCTCTATGCCCTTTTGATTTTGACGAAAATTCCTGAAACCCTGCCGGAAGAAGTTCGGGAGAAGATGCGCCATGCGAAAGGCACCAACAAACAAGCGCTGCCGAGGATGCGATTTAAAGAGCATAAGCTGCTTTGGTGGGTGACGATCGGCATCCTGCCTTTCACCTTGCTCTATTCGCAGGTGGAGATCATCTTGCCACAGCATTTAAAGTCCAACTTCTCCAACTATGTGGAGACGTTCGCTTTGCTGATGACATTTAACGGCATTCTGGTGATGTGCTTCCAGATTCTCACCGCTCGCATCGCTGAAAAATTTCCGATGCACCGCGTGATGTCTGTCGGTCTGTTGCTCTGTGCTGTCACCTCGTTCGGTTATGGCTGGTCGTACATGCTCGCGCTGCTCTTGCTGACCGAGTTTATCTTTACGATCGGTGAGATGCTGCTGATGCCACAGGCGCAAAAGGCGGTCTCGATCCTCGCGCCGATCGAGTTGCGCGCTCGCTACTTTGCTGTCTACGGGCTGAGTTGGAACTTGACGCGCACGTTCGGGCCATTCCTCGGCGCGTTCGGCTTCTCCTATTTCGGAGGCCAGCACTGGTTTTCGATCATCTCCCTGCTCTTGGTAGCTGCTGCCATCTTCCTGCATCAGCTCGTCTATCGCTCGATCTACCTGCCGCGACAATCTTCGCTTTCCGCTTAAATATTGCTTAGAGAACCCACCGCTGGTGGGTTCTCTTTCATTAAACAGAATATTTAATCTTTATAAAATCCTCTATCCATTCTGTCACTTCTTCTTGTATACTGTCGGAATACAGACTTGGAGGTGACGGGATGAATGTTGTGCAGAAGTTGATCGGCCGCTATGATACGGCGATCTGGATTCGCGTCATCGGAACTATTTTGACTACGTTTGCAGGTTTTATGATTCGTCCTTTTCTTGCGCTCTACCTGTTTGACAAACTAGAGGGGAACTTGCTGCTCACCGCGGTGATCGTCGGCTTGCAGCCGCTGACCAGCATGATCGCCGGCATCTTCTCCGGCAGTTTGGCCGACCGTTACGGTCGCAAGCCGATGATGGTCGCTTCGCTGGTCATTCAGTCGGTCACGATGTTCGGTTATATTTTCGCCGAGTCGCTGCTTGAGTTTTCTGTGCTGACGATTATCAACGGGTTGGGTCAGTCGCTGTTCTGGCCAGCTGCATCCGCGCAGATCACCGACCTGGTGCCGGAGGAGAAGCGCTCCGAAGTGTTCGCTGTGATGCATACCGCCTTGAACGTCGGCGCGGCGCTCGGCCCGCTGATCGGGGTGATGATCTACAAGGTCAACCCGGGCATCGCCTTTGGTCTCTGTGCGATCGCCGAGCTGATCTATATGATCCTGCTGATCTGGAAAGTTCCAGAAACGCTGCCGAAAGAGCTGCGCGAGCGAGCTCGCAAAGCCAGCAAGGGTGAAAAAGGCGGCTTGCCGAAGCTGAAGCTTCGCCACGCGAGCATGCTGATCTGGATCACGATCGCGATGGTGCCCTGTTCGCTCCTTTATTCGCAAGTAGAATCGATATTGCCTCAACATTTGAAAGTCAATTTTGACGATTATTTGGACGCATTTGCCACATTGCTCGCGATCAACGGGACGATGGTCGTCGCCACCCAGATCTTGATCGCAAAGTTCGCAGATCGGTTCCCGATCCGCAACGTGATCTTTGTCGCCTTTCTCTTTCTCGCCGCGACCGCTTTCGGATACGGGTGGGGCACGGCGTTTTGGGTGCTGATCTTAGCAGAGATCTCCTTTACGATCGGCGAGATGTTAAACGGGCCACAGATCCAAAAGGCGGTTTCGATCATCGCACCACCGGAGCTTCGCGGACGCTATTTTGCGATCTTCGGCGCTCATTGGGGGGTGACCGGGACCGTGGCACCGATTATCGGTGCGCTCACCTTTCAAGCGTACGGCGGTGGCGTCTGGTTCTCCGTCGTCGGCGTGCTGCTGATCATCGCAGCGTTCGCCCATTACTTTCTGCTCGGTCGAGCGCTTGGGAAAAAGCCCTCGGTGCAGACTGCCGCACAGACGAGCTGATCATACAAAAAAGTTGAGTCGCTATCGACTCAACTTTTTTTGTGCGTTGCGGTAGATCAGATAGACTAAAGCAAGAAAGATCGCATAGATGGCGACGACGACCAACAGGTTGCGCCAAGAGGTTAACGCCTGATCACCCACCGTCGCAAAAACGATCATCGTCGGCAATTTCCCCAGCGCCGTCGCCGTCAGAAAGATCCAAAGCGGGGTTCGCACCAGCCCCGAATAGATGTTGACCACCGCAGCCGGAATGATCGGAATCAACCGAGCGAACAGAATCGCCAAAAAGGAGTTGCGCTCAAACAGCTTGGTCAGCCGTTCGATTTGTTGATGGCGTTGTAGATAGCCGCTCATCTGCTCTGCAAACAGCCTTCGCGCGAAGAAAAACATGATCAGTGCGGCTGTCGTCGAGGCGCTCCAAACGATCAGCCCGCCGACGACAGGCCCATAGATCGCTCCGGTGACAGCGCCGATCAGCCCATATGGAAACACAGGTACCAAAGCGAACAGAATGGCCAGTCCGAAGACCAGCCAAGGCATGTCCGCCCCTTTGTCCATCGCATCCAGCAGGATATCTTGCTTCCATACGAGCAACAGGATCAGCAGCAAATATCCGCAGAGCGCGATCAGTTTTTTTGCAATCGATCTATTCAAGAAAAGGCCATCTCCTGTCACCATCGACAAGCACCTTGCGACCGACAGCGGGAAGCGCTGCTACTTCATTCCGCTCACTTCGATGCTGCCGCGATGCGTTTCCACATCGATCAGATGCTTACCCTCGCCATTTTTTATCGAAAAGTTGTTGACGATTCCTCTCGATTGAATCTGCAGCAGATCGCCGGTCACCTTCCCTGCCGATGTCTTCAATCGAAATGTCGCATCGACGTTCTGAGGCAGCAACAGTTCGATGCTTCCGTTATGCGTCATCACACGCCAGTCGCCAGCGACGTCACACTTATTTTTCACGCGAACGGAGCCGTTGTGCGTATGCAGGATGGCGTTCTGCTGACAATTTTCAACCACGATCTTGCCATTGTGCGTCTCCGCCTTCAGGTTGCCCGTCACATTTTCCACCCGCAAGGAGCCGTTGCGGGAGAGCAGGTGCAACCGCCCATCCACATGTCTAGCATCCACGCTTCCATGGCGAGTGTCCAATTCTACATGTGCGACCACCGTCTCCAGCTCAATGCTTCCGTTTGCCGTCTCCGCCGTCAAACGATCCGCTTTGATCCCCTTCAGCTGCAAGGAACCATGATGCGAGCGCACTTTGACCGACCCGTTCTCGCTTTTCACATGCGAGATATCGACCGACCCGTTATGCGTATGGGCATCGAGCGCACCGACAATATCCTGCGCCTCGATCGAACCGTTATGGCTGATCAGCTCAACCTTGCAGACGCTTCTCGGCAAGATCAGATCAACGCTCACGCTGATCGACGATCCGGAAAACAGCTGTGTGCATTCAAGCTGTTCAAAGAGTATCGTATCGCCTCGCTGCTCCAATGTCCAGAAGCGTTCCACATCTGACATGTCGCGAATATCCTCTGCCAGTTCTCCTTTGACGACCACGCGGACGAGAGCTCGTACCGTCTCCTGTTCCGCTTGCTTGATCCGAATGCGCCCGTTGTGGACTTTTACGCGCGCCTTGTGCGCATCCCCTTCGAGTGAACGGGTGACCTCTTGCGAACCTTCAAATTTTGCTCTGGAGCCGAGCAGGAAACTAAACATTGGTAAAATCCCCCTCATCTGTGGCTTGTTGACTAGATCGTACCATAATCTCGTAACAAAAAGACTCGGTCTATAGACCGAGTCTTCATCCACCTGCAGAAGTTTTCTGTCCGCTTAGAATGCGGGAACGATAGCGCCTTTATAGTTTTGCTCGATAAACTTTTTCAGATCGTCAGAGTTGAGCGCCTTGACCAATTTTTGCAGCGCCTCTTTGTCCTTATCTGCGGTGCGAACGGCGAGTACGTTCGCATACGGAGAGTCTTTGTCTTCGAGGAACAGCGCGTCTTTCGTCGGTACCAGCTTCGCCTCCAGCGCATAGTTGGTGTTGATCACCGCAAGGTCAACCTCTGGCAGCACGCGCGGCAGCATCGCAGCTTCCAACTCTTTAAATTGGTACTCTTGCTTGTTTTCCACGATATCTTTGATCGTGCCAGCGATGCCGACGCCCTCTTTCAGCTTGATCAAACCGTTTTTCTCAAGCAATGCCAAGACGCGGCCAACTTGCGTCACATCGTTCGGGATGGCGATCTGTGCGCCTTTCGGAAGCTCTTCCACTTTTTTATATTTCTGCGAGTAGGCGCCCATCGGCTCGATGTGCACGCTGGCAATATGAGTCAGATCCAGATTGTGCTTTTTCGCGAAATCCTCTAGGTAGGGGATGTGCTGGAAAAAGTTCGCATCCAGCTGGCCTTCGCCAAGCTGCAGGTTGGGCTGCACATAGTCGGTGAACGGAACGATCTCCAGCTTGACGCCTTCCTGTTCCAGCTTCGGTGCAACTTGCTTGAGAATTTCTTCGTGCGGCACAGGTGACGCGCCCACTTTTAAGGTGACCACTTTCGAACCATCTTTCGCACCAGATGTGCCATCTTCTTTCGCGTTGTCTGTGCCGCATCCGATCAGAGAGGCGGTGAGCAGGAGGGTCATCGCGCCGAGCAACAATTTTTTCATGATTGAATCATCCTTTCTGGATTGGGTTTTATTTTCGTCTGAAGTAGGCGACAAGCTTGTCACCGAACAGCTGAAACACTTGAACTAACAGGATCATGATGATCGTGGCGACGATCGTCACATCGTTTTGGAAGCGCTGATAGCCGTAGCGAAGCGCGAGGTCGCCGAGACCTCCACCGCCGATCGCGCCTGACATCGCCGAGTAGCCGACCAGCGTGACCAAGGTGATCGTCAGGCCTGCGAGAATGCCCGGTCGAGCTTCCGGGATCAACACCCGGGTGATGATCTGCAAGGTCGAAGCGCCCATCGACTGGGCCATCTCGATCACACCCCGATCCACTTCACGCAGAGAAGTTTCGACAAGCCGCGCGAAAAAGGGGGCGGTGCCGATCACCAGCGGCGGAATCGCAGCTGACACGCCGATCGATGTGCCGACCAGCAGTTTGGTAAACGGAATGATCAAGATCAGCAAGATGATAAAGGGTATCGAACGAAAAACGTTGATCACCGTAGACAGCACTTGATAGGCAAATCGATTGTGCAGGAGCTGGCCTGGGGCGGTCAGGTAGACCAAGACTCCGAGCGGGAGACCGATCAGCGCGGTAAACAGCGTGGCGATCCCGACCATGTACAGCGTTTCGAGCAGCGTTTTCCAGATCTCCGGCCATACCACATTGGGGAACAGCTCGATCAATAGCGCCTCCATCACCCGATCACCTCCACGTCGAGCCCTCGCGCCTGCATCGTCGCTACAGCTCGGTCAACATCCGCCCTGATGCCGCTCAGCTCCAGCTCCAGCTGTCCGTACGGGGTATCTTTCATTCGCGAGATCGTGCCATGCAGGATGTTAAATGCGACCGACTCTCGCTGTAACACCTCAAACATGATCGGCTGGAAGGTCACTTCGCCCAGAAACGTCACCCGCACGATACATCGCGTCTCCTTTCCGGTCGCTTGCGAAGAGAAATTTTGGCGGAGCAGCCCATCCGACCATTCAAAGCGGCTGACCTGCGCGACAAACTCTTGGGTAATTTCCTGTTGCGGCCGCAGAAACACTTCTGCCACCTTGCCCGCTTCGACGATCTCCCCATTGTCGATGACAGCCACCCGATCACAGATCTCCTGGATGACCTGCATTTCGTGTGTGATCAAGATGATGGTGATGCCCGTCTTCCGGTTGATGTCTGCCAGCAGGCGCAAGATCGACTGCGTCGTCATCGGATCGAGCGCTGATGTCGCTTCATCGCAGAGCAAAACTTTTGGATCGTTCGCCAGCGCTCTGGCAATCCCGACGCGCTGCTTCTGCCCGCCTGAAAGCTGGCTCGGATACTTTTTCGCATGTTCGGAAAGTCCGACCAGTTTCAGCAGTTCATTCACTCTGCTGTCCACTTCCGCTTTTGACTTTTTGGCGAGTCGAAGGGGAAACGCTACGTTTTCAAAGATCGTGCTCGAAGAGATCAGATTAAAATGTTGGAAGATCATGCCGATGTCTTGGCGCGCCTTTTGCAGCTCGCGTTTGCTCAGCGTGGTCAGATCGACTCCGTCGATGATCACAGAGCCTTGCGTGGGGCGTTCAAGCAGGTTGATACAGCGGATCAAAGTGGATTTGCCCGCACCGCTGTGGCCGATCACTCCAAATATTTCACCCTGTTCGATCGTGATATCGATTCGTTTGAGAGCGGTGACCGCTTTCTTGTTTACAACGTAGTCCTTGCGAAGATTTTGCAACTTGATCATGGTCTCGCTCTCCTCCTGTCTTCGTAGAATTCTTACCATTTTCATAAAAAACGTCATAAAAAACGTCATAAAAAAATGCCCTTCCGCAAACGAAGGACACAAGGCGATCAACTCTTGCATCTTTCATCTGCCGAAACAACGTTTCGCAGGAATTGGCACCATTTCAGCTCGTTGCCACACGAACTGACGGTTGCCGGGTTTCACAGGGCCAGACCCTCCACCTCTCTTGATGAAAGCACGAAAGTATTAAGTTATCAGATCGGGATTCTTGGTTTAGTGCTGGACTATGAATTGGAGTATAGCACGTTGTTTCTTCTGGTGTCAACAACCCTATGAGAAAAAGTATTGCACATTTGGTAGTTTCCTTTGCCTGCACCAATCTTTGCTTCGTGTAGAGCGGAGATCGATCGGTGACAATAGAATCGCGGGTTGATCACATCTCCGCCAATCTGACGTGCTGAGGAGGCTGACACATTGAAAAAGTTTACTGCCCTCGCAGGTGTACTTTTGCTCTCGTCATCCCTGCTCGCTGCTTGTACGCCAAATGCTGCTCCGAACGTGAAAGATCGAGTCGGCAGCTATAGTACGGACCGTGGTGGCCGTATTATGGACAACAACAGAATCGGCGTTCGCAACACCCCATATGACCAAGACCGCCTGGGGGTCAGAGACAACATCGGGCCGGATCGAGGCCCGAACGTGTTGACCAATGATGCTCGCACTCGACAGGATGCTGCCTTCCGCAATATGCGCACCGACCAGTCGTTGAAAGCGCGGGTGGAATCGATCCCTGGCATCCGCACTGCTCACGTGCTGGTTGCGGGCAACGTTGCCTATGTCGGTATCAACCAAGGCACCGCTTTGCGCGGTGACGGCAACCGCGCCGGCACGCTCACCCGTGACATGCCGCCGATGGCAGCTCGCGATCAAACGATGCACGACGTGAACCGCAACATCCGCGGCGGCACTGTGACACCGTACGGCGATGGGCGCAACATCGGATTGAGCGGCTTGACGCCCCAAACGCCTACCACTCCGAGCAACTATGGGACAAACATCATGGGAGCGACTGATGGGACGCGGAATCTGAATCGGGCAGGCACGTACACCGCACCGGCTCAGTCTGATGTTTCCAACGATGTGAAACAGCGTGTCGTCGCCGCTGTCAAGCAGGCGAACCCGTCGATCACGACCGTCTACGTGTCGGCAAACCCAGGGCTGTATAACCGGATGGACGCGTTTGTTCGCGATACAGTCTCAGGTCATCCGATCCGTGGACTTGGCGATCTTGGCGATATGTTGCGTCGTATGTTCCCCACCACCGGAGGAACTGGAGTCGGCACCGCTGGCACTCCGGGCACTCCTGGTCCAACGACAGGCGGCACCGCACCTGGTGTCACCAACGTGACGCGCTAGCAAGCATGATCAGAGTGATGAACCTCGTCTGCGGACGAGGTTTTTCTTTGCCTTTGCCGTTTTTCATTTCCGCTGCCTTTGCTCAGAAAAACCTCTGCTCGACGAGCAGAGGTTAAAGGGTTTGATCGATATCGGGAAAGCTACAAGGCTACATCAGATCACGGCGTTCCAGCTGAAAGTCGCCGACATGCTCATCTTGATAGTTCATCGTAAAGGAGATGCATTCCGCATCTGTCTCCGAAAACTCTCGCGCCAAGCATCGCGCAACATCTGTCGTCTCATCCTCATCCATATCGCTCCACAGGTCGACTCTCCCCGACACATTGCTGCCGATCTCGTCAACTGAGACGAGTCCATACGTGCGATGCTCTTCATCGTGCAGCTGATATTTTGTGTGCTCGCCATCTTGAAAGACGACAGACAGGTGAAAAGGCTCCTCATCAGCAAGCGCACCATCGATGATGTATCCCTGATCATCATCGTAGAGCAAGTCAGCTTCTTCGGCTGCTGTGATCTGGAAGTCTTCTTCGAAGCCTTCCGCTTCGTAAATGTCTTCCTCGTCTAACAACAGATCTGCATTTTCCTCATCTGCGATGTCGATCGGCTCCATCTCCACGATCGATGAAATATCCCCATACATCATCACGACTGAGCTATCTTGGACATTCAGTGCGGAGCCGAGATGATGGATGTAGGTGCGCACTTCGTCGGTGACGTGCTCCAGCTGCTCCTCATCCACACGGCGGGTGTCGATCTGAATCGTGCCAGTCATGCTGTCACCTTCCCTGTAGATGAGATACAGGTCTCCTGCCCACTCACCGTTGAAATAGATGCTCGTTGTCTCGCCACCGATTGTGCGCAGTTCTGGCTTCATCACAACGTCCATTTGATCTCCTCCCTTTTGACAAAGAGTCGTAACTAGTATGTGATCACGGAGATCAAACTACGTTGGTAATGATAGCAATCTCGCCTCGCTCGGTGGCGTCCTAGTGGATGAGCCGTAGAAAATAAAAAAACTCGATTCTAGGAATCGAGTTCAAAAAGACGATTGGAGCGGAAGACGGGATTCGAACCCGCGACCCTCGCCTTGGCAAGGCGATGCTCTACCCCTGAGCCACTTCCGCATACAGGATGTATGCGTCCAACGTTGCGACAGGACGTCGCGCCCTTAGTTGGACTACCTTTTTGCAATACACCGCGTCCAACGTTGCGACACATAATTAAATGGTTGCGGGGACAGGACTCGAACCTGCGACCTTCGGGTTATGAGCCCGACGAGCTGCCAACTGCTCCACCCCGCGACGACAATATGTTGGAGTTCCCGCATTGCGAAACTACTCGCTTCGCTCAATCAGGCCTCACAGATAAAACATTGAAAATGGTGGAGGTTGACGGGATCGAACCGCCGACCCTCTGCTTGTAAGGCAGATGCTCTCCCAGCTGAGCTAAACCTCCGCGTGAATGGCGTGCCCTGAGAGATTCGAACTCCCGGCCTTTTGATTCGTAGTCAAACGCTCTATCCAGCTGAGCTAAGGGCACGTATTGAATTAAAGTGGTGAGCCATGAAGGACTCGAACCTTCGACCCACTGATTAAAAGTCAGTTGCTCTACCAACTGAGCTAATGGCTCATGAAAACTGGCTGGGGAGGAAGGGATCGAACCTTCGCATGACGGAGTCAAAGTCCGTTGCCTTACCGCTTGGCGACTCCCCAATCTTGGGGCGACCGATGGGAATCGAACCCACGAGTGCCAGAGCCACAATCTGGTGCGTTAACCACTTCGCCACGGCCGCCATGATGGTGGAGAGAGAAGGATTCGAACCTTCGAAGCTTTCGCAACGGATTTACAGTCCGCCCCATTTGGCCACTTTGGTATCTCTCCACAAGTACAATTTTCGATTCACTGTTGCGCCGCTCTGCAAGCGACAGGTCTTATCTTATCATGGTCGTCCACACATCTCAACTTGGCTTCACCTACAAACTGAATCAAAACGATCCATGACGGCGTATTGGGCGGGCAAATCAACTCGATACTGCTTATCTTAGCATAATACTCACGTTTCTATACCTCTACAGATTAGATCCTGCTAAAAGAAAACATGCAACTCGATCACCAGGATCGAGTTGCATGTTTTCCACTTATCATACGACAAAAGCTGATCACTTGTGAGAATTTGACCATTGGTAGCAATTCATTCTCATCGCAGTTCACTCACTCGTAGCCATTCACTCACTCGTAGCCATTCACTCACTCATAGCCATCCACTCTCGTAGCCATTCACTCACGCAAAAAAATAAAACCCGATCTGGATGTCTCCAGATCGGGTTTTTCTTGGTGCGGTCGAGAAGACTCGAACTTCCACGGGTAACCCCACACGCCCCTCAAGCGTGCGCGTCTGCCATTCCGCCACGACCGCAATATTTAATAAAGTGTTCCCTGAAAACCGGATGCGAATGTGAGTCGAAGAAAAAGAACTTAGGATAAGCCCTCGACCGATT